>JASGLB010000009.1:0-395733 GCA_049840415.1 Propionicimonas sp.
GTCGAAGGCGTTGCCCATGGCAACCGACCCTTCAGGACCCAACAGCGTGCTTGGGTGTCACTCCTTGGCTTCGAGGTTCCACTCCGCCGGCGAACCGGTGGTTGTACTGACGAGCCAGGTGGCTCAACTTTAGGTCAATGCTCCACTAGGTGCTTGCCCTCGCACCGGACATTCGCCGGTGAACGAGTTGGCTGGACAGGTTGATTAAGCCTGCCGTTAGCTCCTTAGAAAGGAGGTGATCCAGCCGCACCTTCCGGTACGGCTACCTTGTTACGACTTAGTCCTAATTACCGGTCCCACCTTCGACGGCTCCCTCCACAAGGGTTAGGCCACCGGCTTCGGGTGTTACCGACTTTCATGACTTGACGGGCGGTGTGTACAAGGCCCGGGAACGTATTCACCGCAGCGTTGCTGATCTGCGATTACTAGCGACTCCGACTTCATGGGGTCGAGTTGCAGACCCCAATCCGAACTGAGACTGGCTTTATGGGATTCGCTCCATCTTGCGATATTGCAGCCCTTTGTACCAGCCATTGTAGCATGCGTGAAGCCCTGGACATAAGGGGCATGATGACTTGACGTCATCCCCACCTTCCTCCGAGTTGACCCCGGCAGTCTTCTATGAGTTCCCGGCCGAACCGCTGGCAACATAGAACGAGGGTTGCGCTCGTTGCGGGACTTAACCCAACATCTCACGACACGAGCTGACGACAGCCATGCACCACCTGTATACCGACCTTGCGGGGCACCTGTCTCCAGATGTTTCCGGTATATGTCAAACCCAGGTAAGGTTCTTCGCGTTGCATCGAATTAATCCGCATGCTCCGCCGCTTGTGCGGGCCCCCGTCAATTCCTTTGAGTTTTAGCCTTGCGGCCGTACTCCCCAGGCGGGGCACTTAATGCGTTAGCTACGGCACGGAACCCGTGGAAGGGTCCCACACCTAGTGCCCACCGTTTACGGCGTGGACTACCAGGGTATCTAAGCCTGTTTGCTCCCCACGCTTTCGCTTCTCAGCGTCAGGTAATGTCCAGAGAACCGCCTTCGCCACTGGTGTTCCTCCTGATATCTGCGCATTCCACCGCTCCACCAGGAATTCCATTCTCCCCTACATCCCTCAAGTCTGCCCGTATCGAAAGCAGGCTCAGAGTTAAGCTCTGAGTTTTCACTTCCGACGCAACAAACCGCCTACAAGCTCTTTACGCCCAATAAATCCGGACAACGCTCGCACCCTACGTATCACCGCGGCTGCTGGCACGTAGTTAGCCGGTGCTTCTTCTGCAGGTACCGTCACGTTAGCTTCGTCCCTGCTGAAAGCGGTTTACAACCCGAAGGCCGTCATCCCGCACGCGGCGTTGCTGCATCAGGCTTTCGCCCATTGTGCAATATTCCCCACTGCTGCCTCCCGTAGGAGTCTGGGCCGTATCTCAGTCCCAGTGTGGCCGGTCGCCCTCTCAGGCCGGCTACCCGTCGTCGCCTTGGTGAGCCGTTACCTCACCAACAAGCTGATAGGCCGCGAGCCCATCCCTGACCGTCGGAGCTTTCCACCTCAGTAGATGCCTGCTGAGGTCGTATCCGGTATTAGCAGCTGTTTCCAACTGTTATCCCAGTGTCAGGGGTAGGTTGCTCACGTGTTACTCACCCGTTCGCCACTGATCCGTGGAGCAAGCTCCACTTCACCGTTCGACTTGCATGTGTTAAGCACGCCGCCAGCGTTCGTCCTGAGCCAGGATCAAACTCTCCGTTGAAAATTTTCGGTTGCGGGCTGTAAGGCCCAGTTACCGTCAACTTCGGTTTGACACTGACGCAGACTCATTGCTGAATCTGCTCAATAATCAAAGGAATCCGTCTAGATTGTGTTTAGCTTTACAGCCTCACACGCCCTGTGACGGGGTTGATTTGGCACTTCATGAGTGCCTTATTGTGCATTGACTTTAAGCACGCTGTTGAGTTCTCAAGTTTCGGGTGCGCACCTCGCTTTGGCTTTCACCGCCGCTTGGGGCAACTCGTCTTACTTTAGTAGGCTTGGTTCTCAGTGTCAAACTGAGCTCTTCGGCCCTCCCCCGCCCGCGTCGAGACCCGGATCTTGGCGGCTCCTGGCATGGAGGCACACCGTATCCGTGCTGATAAAGGTGGGTTCGGCGCTCCGGTTCGTCCTCGTCGGGATCTCTCCCGGCTCCGTCCGTGTCACCGGCAGCGCTCAATGAACATTACGGGGTTCGCCGGGTGGGGTCAAATCGGCGATACGCCCGGGCGTGTCGCCGCCGTGGCCCGGCTACCGAACCACCCGGACAGCCCCGAGAGTCCGCTTGCCACGCCGAACGATCAGGTACTCACCGGCCAGCAGATCCTGCTGGGTCACCACCGCGTTCGGGTCGGTGACCCGCTGGTTGTTCAGGTAGGCGCCACCCTCGGCGATCGCCCGTCGGGCGGCCCCCTTGCTCTCCACCACCCGGCCGGCGGCGAGGACGTCCACCACGCTGGGCAGTTCCTCACCCGCCTGGAGGGTGGCTGCGTCCAGCTCCCTGGCAACGGCGGCCAGCGTGCCGGCGTCCAGCTCGGCCAACTCTCCTCGTCCGAAGACCGCCCCGGCCGCCGCGGTGGCCGCCTGCCGCTCGGCGACCGAGTGCACCAGATCGGTGATGTCGTCGGCCAGCGCTCGCTGGGCGGCCCGCAACTGGGGAGCTTCCGCCGTCTGCCGCTCCAGGTCGGCGATCTCCGCCGCGCTCCGCCGGGTGAAGATCCTCAGGTACTCGCCCACCTTCGCGTCCTCGGCATTCAGGAAGAACTGGTGGAAGGCGTAGGGCGAGGTCATGGTCGGGTCGAGCCAGACCGTCCCTGACTCGGTCTTGCCGAACTTGGTGCCATCGGCCTTGGTGAGCAGCGGAGTGGCCAGGGCGTGCACCCTCGCGCCCTCCGACCGCCGGATCAGCTCCACCCCCGCGGTGATGTTGCCCCACTGGTCGGAGCCACCGGTCTGCAGTTCACAGCCGTACCGCCGATGCAGTTCCAGGTAGTCCAGCGACTGCAGCAGCACGTAGGAGAACTCGGTGTAAGAGATGCCGGATTCGAGCCTGGCCTTCACCACCTCGCGGTCGAGCATCCGGTTCACGCTGAAGTGCTTGCCGATGTCCCGCAGGAAGTCGAGGGTGGACAGCCCGGCCGTCCAGTCGTAGTTGTTGACCAGCCGGGCGGCATTGTCGCCCTCGAAGCTGACGAACTTCGAGACCTGCGACCGGATCCGCTCCACCCACTCGTGCACCAACTCGGTGGGGTTGAGGTTGCGCTCCGAACTCTGCTTGGGATCGCCGATCAGACCGGTGGAGCCCCCCACCAGCAAGAGCGGTCGGTGGCCGGCGTCCTGCATCAGGCGGGCCAGCATCAACTGCACCAGGTTGCCCATGTGGATGCTGGGCGCGGTCGGGTCGAAGCCGACATAGAAGGTGAGCGGTCCCTCGTCGAAGCGGGCGCGCAGCGCGTCCGGATCGGTGGAATGGGCGATGAAGCCCCGCCAACTGAGTTCGTCGAGTACCGCGTTCATGGTCGGCAGCCTATCGGCGTCCGGACGGTCGTTCCCGCCTCTCCCACTTCGAGCGCCACCCTTCCCGCTGAGCGCCACGCCCCGGCGCGGGCGGTCGGCGAAACAGCGGATGTCAGAGGGGCGGCCTAGGGTCATCAGGGACGGAAGGAGGAAGCGATGCCGTCATTCCGGGCCAGCCTGGGGATCCTCGACGCCCGGCCGGGCGTGCCGCCGGAGGCGGTCCTGGACACCGCCCGGGCCGCCGTGGCCGCCGTCCGGGTGGTGGAGGACGCGTTCGTCGACGTCGAGCCGGTGCTGCGTGGCGACGGGGTGCCGCGGGTGGTGGTGCGGTTCCTGGAGCCCACCGGGAACGACGCCGACGAGAACGACCGGGCGTGGCGGGGCCGCGGTGATATGGCCGAGGGCGTGCAGCCGGTGGCGGAGACGGTCGGGCTGCGGGTGTACCGGCGTTCCGGTGGACGCTGGCTGCCGCGCCGAGCCCACGGCAGGGACTATCGGCGCGGGCGCCGCCGTCCCGCAGCATCGAGCTGCCGAATTACGACCGGCCCAGTGCTGCCACCGCGGCGCGCAGTTCGGCCAACTGGGCGCGCACGGCTGCGGGGGCCGTGCCGCCACGGGCACTCCGGGCGGCCACCGATCCCTCGACGGTCAGGACGGCCTGCACCTCGGCGGTGAGCTCGGGCGAGATCTCGGCCAGCTGCGCCGGGGTGAGGTCCCCCAGTTCCAGGGCCCGGGCCTCGCAGTAGCGCACCGCGGCGCCGGCGATCTCGTGCGCCACCGCGAACGGCACCCGACGGCGGACCAGCCAGTCGGCCACGTCGGTGGCCAGCGAGAAGCCGCGCGGTGCCAGCGTGGCCATCCGCTCGGTGTTGAAGGTCAGGGTGGCGACCATGCCGGCCACCGCCGGCAGCAGGACGGCCAACTGGTCGAGGCCGTCGAAGACCGGCTCCTTGTCCTCCTGCAGGTCGCGGTTGTAGGCCAGCGGCAGACCCTTCAGGGTGGCCAGCAGGCCGGCCAGGTTGCCGATCAGCCGGCCGGCCTTGCCGCGGGCCAGTTCGGCGACGTCGGGGTTCTTCTTCTGCGGCATGATCGAGCTGCCGGTCGACCAGGCGTCGTCCAGCCGGGCGAAGCCGAACTCGTGGGTGCACCACAGGATGACGTCCTCGGCCAGCCGGGAGACGTCCACCGCGATCTGGGCCAGGACGTAGGCCTGCTCGGCGACCAGATCGCGGGCGGCGGTGCCGTCGATCGAGTTGGGGACGCTGCCGGCGAAGCCGAGGTCGGCCGCCACCAGCTCGGGATCCAGGCCGAGCGAAGTGCCGGCCAGCGCGGCCGAGCCGTACGGGCTGAGCGCCAACCGGGCGTCCAGGTCGCGCAGCCGTTGCAGGTCGCGGACCAGCGGCCAGGCGTGCGCCAGCAGGTGGTGGCTGAGCAGCACCGGCTGGGCGTGCTGCAGGTGGGTGCGGCCCGGCATGATCGCGCCGAGGTACCGCTCGGCCTGTCCGGCCAGCGCTTCGACGACCGCCGCCACGTCGGCCGAGAGCACCTGGTTGGCCTGCCGCAGATAGAGCCGGATCAGGGTGGCGATCTGATCGTTGCGCGAGCGGCCGGCCCGCAGCCGGCCACCCAGGTCGGCGCCGACCCGCTCGATCAGGCCGCGCTCCAGCGCGCCGTGGACATCCTCGTCGGTCTCCGCCGGCCCGAAGGCGCCCGACACCACGTCCGCCTCGAGCTGATCGAGGCCCGCCAGCATCCCGGCGAGTTCGTCGTCGGTCAGCAGTCCGGCGGCCTGCAGCGCCCGGGCGTGGGCCCGGGAGCCGGCCAGGTCGTGGCGGGCCAGCCGCCAGTCGAACTGGGTCGACCTGCTGAGCGCGAACATCGCCTCGGCGGGTCCGCCCGCGAACCGTCCGCCCCACAGGCGGCCGTCGGCGATCGAGGAATCCATTGCTACTCCAGTCAGTCGTTCTTCGGTGGTCCTTCGACCCTTCGTCCGGCTCTGTTCCCCGGCCCGCTCCCCCGGTCCTGGTCAAGACTCCCTTCCCGCCGCTGGAAGCGGCGTGGCGGTCGTCGTCGTCCTAGGCGGTCGAGAGGCCCAGCAGGGTGTCGGCCATCGCCTGGCCGCCGGCCGGGTCCCGGGTGATCAGCATGACGGTGTCGTCCCCGGCGATGGTACCGAGTACCGCCGGCCAGCCGACCCTGTCGATCGCGGAGGCGAAGAACTGCGCGGCGCCGGGCGGCGTCCGGGCCACCACCAGGTTGGCCGAGGCCTCCGCGGAGAGCAGTAACTCACCGCACAGCCGGGCCAGCCGGGCCAGTGCGGCCGAAGCCGGGGCGGGAGCGTCGCCGGCCATCAGCGCGTAGCGGAACTGGCCGCCCGTGGTGCGCACCCGGACGGCGCCGAGTTCCAGCAGATCCTTGCTGAGCGTGCCCTGGGAGACCACCAGGCCCTCGTCCGCCAGCCGGCCGGCCAACTCGGTCTGGCTGCCGATCGCCTGGCGCTCGATCAGCTCGGTGATCCTGGCCTGCCGGGCGGACTTGGTCAGCGGGCTGCGTGACTCGGTCATGCCAGGCCCCCGCGACGTGGTTCGGGGGAACGCGGCGGACGCGGGGAACGTCGTGGGGTACTCACCCCGCCTCCTCCAGCAGTCCGGGCAGCGCGGCGACGAAGTCGTCCAGGCCTTCGCCCGGCACCACCAGCGGGGGCGCGATCCGCAGCACCTCCGGCCGCGGCGCATTGATCACGAAGCCCGCCGCCAGCGCGGCGTCCGCCACCGCGGCGGCGATCGGCCGGGTCAGGACGATGCCGCGCAGCAGGCCGCGTCCCCGCACCGTCACGATGTGCGGGTGACGCAGCGCGGACACGCCGGCGGCCAGCCGCTCGCCCAGCTCCGTCGCGCGCTGCAGCAGGCCGTCCCGCTCGATGATGCCCATCACCGCCAGCCCGGCCGCGGCGGCCACCGGGTTGCCGCCGAAGGTGGTGCCGTGGCTGCCGGGCTGCAGCAGATCGGCAGCCTTCCCGGTGGCCACGCAGGCGCCGATCGGGAAGCCGTTGCCCAGCCCCTTGGCGTAGGTCACCAGGTCGGCGGTGATCCCCGAGGCGGCGCTGGCCAGCCAGTCGCCGCAGCGTCCCAGCCCGGTCTGCACCTCGTCGATCCACAGCAGCGCACCGACTGCCAGGGTGAGTTCGCGGGCCGCCGCCAGGAAACCGGACGGCGGTTCGACCACCCCGTTCTCGCCCTGGATCGGCTCGATGATCACCGCCGCCACGGTGTCGTCCAGCGCGGCGGCCAGCGCTTCGACATCCCCGTAGGGAACGAAGACCACCTCACCGGGGAGCGGCTCGAAGGGTTCGCGGTACTTCGGGTTGGAGGTCAGCGCCAGGGCGCCCAGCGACCGGCCGTGGAAGGAGCCTTCCATCGCGATCAGCTTGCGGCGTCCGGTCAGTCGGGTGATCTTGAAGCCGGCCTCGTTGGCCTCGGTGCCGGAGTTGGTGAAGAACACCCGGGCGGTGGTCTGGGGGTGGTTGGCCACCGTGATCGCGGCCAGCCGTTCGGCCAGCGCCACCTGGGTGGGGGTGGCGAAGAAGTTCGAGACGTGGCCCAGGGTGGAGAGCTGGGCGGAGATCGCGCCCAGCACCTGCGGGTGGGCGTGGCCCAGCGCGTTCACCGCCAGCCCGGCGAGCAGGTCGAGGTAGCGGCGGCCGTCGGCGTCCCACAGGTAGGCGCCCTCGCCCCGGACGAAGACCCGCTTCGGCGGGCCGAAGGTGTTCATCATCACCGCCTGGTAACGGCTGGTGACCGCGGCGTTGCCGCCCTCGACGCTCTGGATGCTCATGCGTGGGCCCCGTCGATCACCATGGTGCCGTTGCCCTCGTCGGTGAAGATCTCCAGCAGCAGCGCGTGGGCCACCCGGCCGTCGATCACGGTCGCCCGGGAGACCCCGCCGCGGACCGCCTGCAGGCAGGCCTCCATCTTGGGGATCATCCCCGAGGCCAGGCTGGGCAGCATCGCCTCCAGCGTGGCGGCGTCCAGCTGGCGGATGATCTCGGTGCTGTTCGGCCAGTCCGCGTACAGCCCTTCGACATCGGTCAGCACCACCAGCCGTTCGGCGGCCAGGGCGACCGCCAGCGCCCCCGCCGCGGTGTCGGCGTTGACATTGTGCACCTGGCCGTCCTCGTCCGGGGCCACCGTGGCGACCACCGGGATCCGGCCGGCGGCGATCAGGTCGAGCACCGCCTCGGGGCGCACCTCGGTGACCTCGCCGACCAGGCCGAGGTCGACCTCCTCGCCGTCCAGTTCCAGGCCCTTGCGCTCGGCGGTCAGCAGGCCGGCGTCCTCGCCCGACAGGCCGACGGCCCGGGGTCCGTGCGCGTTCAGCAGGCCGACCAGCTCGCGGTTGACCTGGCCCATCAGCACCATCCGGACCACATCCATCGCCTCCGGGGTGGTGACCCGCAGTCCGCCGCGGAACTCGCTGGCGATCCCCAGCCGCTGCAGCATGGACGAGATCTGCGGGCCGCCGCCGTGCACCACCACCGGCCGGACGCCGACGGTGTGCAGGAAGACGACGTCGCGGGCGAAGGCAGCCTTGAGCTCGTCGTCGACCATGGCGTTGCCGCCGTACTTGATCACGATCACCTTGCCGACGTACTGCTCCAGCCAGGGCAGCGCCTCGATCAGGATCGAGGCCTTGGTCAGCGCGTCAGCTGTCATGTGGAGTACTCCGCGTTCTCTTTGACGTAGTCGTAGGTGAGGTCGTTGGTCCAGATCGCGGCCGCCTCGGTGCCGGCGTGCAGGTTCAACTCGACCAGCACCTCCCGGTCGGCCAGGCTGACCGCCGACCGGTCGGCGCCCAGTTGGCCGCCGACGAAGACGCCGACGCCGTTGAACGAGACGTCCACCCGTTCCGGGTCGAAGGCCGCAGCGGTGGTGCCGGCGGCGGCCAGCACCCGTCCCCAGTTCGGGTCGTTGCCGAAGATCGCGCACTTGAACAGGTTGCTGCGGGCGATCGCCCGGGCCACCTCCAGGGCGTCCGCCTCGCTGGCGGCGCCGGTCACCCGTACCTCGATGTCGTGGGCCGAACCCTCGGCGTCCGCCAGCAACTGCCGGGCCAGGGAGGAGCAGACCCCGGTCAGCGCCTCGCTGAACTCCGCCGGGTCGGCGGCGACCTGCGAGGCGCCGCTGGCCAGCAGCAGCACGGTGTCGTTGGTGGACATGCAGCCGTCGGAGTCGGTCCGGTCGAAGGTGAAGCCGGTGGCGGTGCGCAGCGCGGCGTCCAGTTCATCGGCTGGCACCACCGCGTCGGTGGTGATCACCACCAGCATGGTGGCCAGCGCCGGGGCGAGCATGCCCGCGCCCTTGGCCATGCCGCCGATCGTCCAGCCGGCCGGCGACTCGTGGACCGCCTGTTTAGCGACGGTGTCGGTGGTCATGATCGCCTCGGCCGCCGAGGGCCCGCCGGCGCCGGAGAGATCCTGGGCGGCCAGCTGGATGCCGTTCAGCACCGCCTCCATCGGTAGCCGGACGCCGATCAGGCCGGTCGAACAGACCGCGACGTCCTCGACGTCGCAGCCGACCTCGGCGGCGGTCCATTCCGCCATCTGCCGGGCGTCGGCGAAGCCGGCGTCGCCGGTGCAGGCGTTGGCGCCGCCGGAGTTCAGCACCACCGCGGCCAACCGTGGCGTGGCCAGCGCCTGCCGGCTCCACTGCACCGGCGCGGCCTGGAACCGGTTGGCGGTGAACACGCCGGCGGCGTGCGCGTCCGGCCCCTGGTTCACCACCAGGGCGAGGTCGGGACGTCCGGAGGCCTTGAGGCCGGCGGTCACCCCGGCGGCGACGAAGCCCTGTGCTGCGGTTACGCTCATGGCGCCACTCCCACGGTGGAAAGGCCGGTGGTCTCGGCGAGACCCAGGGCCAGGTTGATCGATTGGACGGCGGCACCGGCGGTGCCCTTGACGAGGTTGTCGAGCGCGCAGATCGCCACCACCCGGCCGGCCCGCTCGTCCACCGCCAGCTGGATCAGCGCGGTATTGGCGCCCAGCGTGGCGGCGGTGGTCGGCCACTGCCCTTCTGGCAACAGCTGGACGAACGGCTCGGCGGCGTAGGCCTGTTCCCAGACCGCCCGCACCTGGGCCGCGGTGACCCCCGCCGCGAGCCGGGCGGTGCAGGTCGCCAGGATGCCGCGGGCCATCGGCACCAGGGTCGGGGTGAAGCTGATCCGGATCTCGGCGCCGGTGCTCTTGGCCAGGTTCTGCTCGATCTCGGGGATGTGCCGATGCGCCCCGCCGACCGCGTACGGGCTGGCCGCCCCCAGGATCTCCGAGGCCAGCAGGTGCGGTTTGAGCGCCTTGCCGGCGCCGCTGAGCCCGTTGGCCAGCACCGCGACCAGATCGGTGGGCTCGATCACACCGGCGGCGATCCCCGGGGCGAGAGCGAAGGTGACCGCGGTGACATTGCAGCCGGGCACCGCCAGTCGGTTCGCCCCGGCCAGCAGGTCGCGCTGCCGGGCGCCGCCGGCCAGCAGCAGCTCGGGCATCCCGTAGGTCCAGGTGCCGGGGTGCTCGCCGCCGTAGTAGGCCTGCCAGGCCTGGGCCGACTCCAGTCGGTGGTCGGCGCCCAGATCGACCAGCACCGACTCGGGCGAGGCGACCTCCAGTTCGGCGGCGATCGCCCCCGAGGCGCCGTGCGGCAGCGCCAGGCAGATCACGTCGTGGCCGGCCAGATTGGCGGCGGTGGTGTCGCCGATCACCCGTTCGGCCAGCGGCAACAGGTGCGGATGGTGCTCGCCCAGCCGGTCGCCGGCCGATGACTTGGCGGTGAGCGCGCCGATCTCGAACTCGGGATGGTTGAGTAGGATGCGCAGCGTCTCGCCGCCGGCATAGCCGGTCGCGCCCGCCACGGCCACGGAATAGGTCACGGCATGACTATGCCAGAGACGGAATGAATATTCCAATTTGTCCGGCTGAATACCCTCAAACCATGGTTCGGCTCCTGACAGCGTTGCTGGCCGCGCTGTCCTTGACCGCCTGCACGGCGCCACCGGCGCCTCCCACAGCTTCCTCCGCTCCCCAGGCTTCCACCGTGCCCTGCCATCCCCAGGCCGCGCAGCCGGCGCCGTCCGAGCGGCCACTGCGGGTCACCGTGATGACCTACAACGTGCTCGGCGGCTGGCCGCCGCTGGAGTGGCTGCCGCAGATCGACAAGGCCGAACTCGACCCGGTGAAACGGGAGCCGGCCACCGTCGCGCTGATCAGGCAGGTCGATGCCGATGTGATCGGGCTGCAGGAGTATCGGGTGGCCGACGGCGCCGGCGCCCAGTTGGCCGCCGACCTCGACCAGTACACCTGGGTGACCCAGCCGGAGGCGGGCTACGAGGCGCTCGCCCTGCCCATCCTCTATCGCACCAGCCGGTTCGACTGCCTGGCCGCCGGTACCCGACAGGTCACCGCGGTCGGCGAACACGGCTCGATGCTCGACCGGAACGTGAACTGGGTGGAGCTGCTCGACCGGGACAGCGGCCGGCGATTCTTCGTGTTCAACCACCACGCCCATCCCTGGCAGACCGACGAGTTCGCGGCGGTCCGCTCGGCCACCATCGACCGGGTGATCGAGGTGATGGACGAGGTGAATCCCAGCCGGGCCGAGCCGTTCCTGCTGGCCGGCGACTTCAATGCCCGCAACAACGACACCCGGCCGGTCTACGGCGACCATCTGCGCAAGCTCCGCCAGGCCGGCCTGGTGGACAGCGCCACGATCGCCGCCAAGGACACCTCGAACATTCCGCGCGCCGCCTCGATGAACAAGATGTCGGCCAAGGTGAAGGGCGAGTACGTCGGCAAGGTGATCCGGCGCAACGGCCAGCACATCGACTACATCTGGGTGCCGAAGGGCACCAAGGTGCGCAGTTGGGCGGCCGTCTCCGGCCCCGACGTGAAGTGGCGCAAGGTGCGCGGCCAGAAGGTGCCGGTGTGGAGCGGCATCGTCCCCTCCGACCACTCGCCGGTGGTGGCCGAGCTGCGCTTCCCGAAGGGCTAGATCAGGTCGACCAGATCCGCCACGCCACCCAGCATCAGGTCGGGGCGGAACGGGAAGGTCTCCACGTCGGCGGCGGTGGTGACGCCGGTCAGCACCAGGACCGTGAGTAGCCCCGCCTCCATCCCCGCCACGATGTCGGTGTCCATCCGGTCACCGATCATCGCGGTGGTCTCGGAGTGGGCCTCGATCCGGTTCATCGCCGAGCGGAACATCATCGGGTTGGGCTTGCCGACCACGTAGGGGGTGCGGTTGGTCGCGGCGGTGATCATCGCCGCCACCGCGCCGGTGGCCGGCAGGATGCCGTCCTTGCTCGGGCCGGTGGCGTCCGGGTTGGTGACGATGAAGCGGGCACCGTCCATGATCAGCCGGATGGCGGTGGTGATCGCCTCGAAGGAGTAGTTGCGGGTCTCCCCCAGCACCACGAAGTCGGGGTCGGCGTCGGTCAGCACGAACCCGGCCTCGTGCAGCGCGGTGGTCAGCCCGACCTCACCGATCACGTAGGCGGTCTTGTCGCCGGGCTGCTGCTCCAGGAAGGCCGCGGTGGCCATCGCCGAGGTCCAGATGTTCTCCTCCGGGATGTTCAGCCCGGAGCGGGCCAGCCGCGCGGAGAGGTCGCGGGCGGTGAAGATGGAGTTGTTGGTGAGCACCAGGAAACGCTTGGAGGTGGTCACCCAGCGGTCGATCAGGTCGGCCGCGCCGGGCAGCGGTTCCTCCTCGTGCACCAGCACGCCGTCCATGTCGGTGAGGAAGCATTCGATGTCGCGCACTTTACGCATGCGTCCAGTGTCCCATCATTAGGTGATCGGTTGAACAATGAGTCGTGGGACACCGGGGACGGTTCCTGGCGCCCGGGGAACCGTCCCCGCGTCCCGGGGTCTGTCCCCCTGTCCCACTCAGAAGGCGCGGAGTTCCGCCCCAGTCGCGGCCTTTGCCTGGGCCACCGCCGCCTCACGGGCTGCGGCGGTTTCGGCGTCGGTGAGGGTGCGGTCGGGGGCGCGGAAGCGGAGCGCGAAGGCCAGCGAGCGGTGACCCTGGGGCACCTGGCTGCCGGTGTAGATGTCGAACAGCGCGAGCGACTCCAGCAGCTCGCCGGCCCCTTCGACCAGCGCGTCCTTCACCTGCGCCACCGGCACGTCCTCGGCCACCACCAGCGCCACGTCCTCCTTCGCCACCGGGTGGGACGAGATGGACGCGATGCTGCCGCGCTGCGGCGCGAGCCGCAGCAGCGCGTCGAGGTCGAGTTCCAGCGCCGCGGTCCGGGGCGGCAGGCCGTAGTCGCGGCACACATTCGGATGCAGTTCGCCGGCGTACCCGATGACCTCGCCGGCCACCGCCAGCGCCGCGCAGCGGCCGGGATGCCACGGCGCCTGCTCGGCGGCCGTCCTGGTCAGCGTGGCGCCGACCGCGCCGGCCACCACGTCGGCCAGCGCGAAGGCCTGCTCCCAGCCGGCCGGAACCCCGACGCCCTGCCAGCCCGGACGACGCCACCAGCCGGTCAGCACCGCGCCGAGGTGACGCGGCTGGATCGGCAGCGCGGCCTCGATGGCAGCCAGTTCGGCGTCGCTGGGACGGTGGGTGACCGCCGGGATCGGGGCCGCCGCCGGCGGCTGGGCGAAGAACACCCGGCCGACCTCGAACAGGGTCAGGTCGTCGTTGCCGCGCGAGGTGTTGCGCGCCACGGCTGCGAACAGGCCGGGCAGCATCGTGGTGCGCAGGCAGGGCTGGGTCTCGGCCAGCGGGTTGTGCAGCCGCACCAGCCGGCGCCGCGCGTCGTCCGGGCCGACCCCCAGCCGATCCAGTTCGTCAGCGGAGCCGAACGGGAAGCTGAGCACCTCGACGAAGCCCGCCGCCACCGCGGCGGCGTTGATCGCCCGGCGGGCCTGCTGTTCGGCGGTGTAGCCGCGACCGACCGGCGCGCTGGGCACCGGCGAGGGCAGGGTGTCGAAGCCGAGCTTGCGGCCGACCTCCTCGACGTAGTCGTAGGGGTCGCGCAGATCCGGACGCCAGGTGGGCGGCAGCAGGTTGAGAACCCCTCACCACTTCGGACCTCAGGGATCGTTCCTCGACCTCGACGGTCACCCCCGAGGCGCGCAGGATCTCCACCACCCGCTCGGCGCTCACCGGGGTCCCGAGGATGCGTTCGGGCAGGTCGGCGGCAATGGTCTGCGACGGCATGGTGGGCAGCGAACCGGCCACCGTCTCGTCCGGCGACAGGGTGCCGCCACCGAGTTCCACCAGCAGCTGGGCGGCCCGGTGCGCCGCGGCGTAGGCGGCGTTCGGATCCACCCCGCGGTGGAACCGCTTGGACGCCTCGGACGGCAGGTTGTGCCGGCGCAGCGCCCAGCCGATGCTGGAGGAGTCGAAGTGGGCTGCCTCGAGCACGATGTCGGTGCTGGCGTCGTCGATCTCGGTGGTCGCCCCGCCCATCACGCCGGCCAGCCCGATCGGGCCGGAATCGTCCACGATCAGCAGATCGTCCGGGTGCAACTGACGAGTCACGTCGTCTAGCGTGATGATCTGCTCGCCCGCCGCCGCCTTGCGCACCCGGATCGGGCCGCGCAGCTTGGTGGCGTCATAGGCGTGCAGCGGCTGCCCGGTCTCCAGCATGACGTAGTTGGTGATGTCCACCGCCAGCGAGATGGAACGCATCCCGGCCAGGGTGAGCCGCCGCGCCATCCAGCGCGGGGTGGGACGCTCGGGGTCGACCCCGGTCACGGTCAGCGCGACGAACAGCGGGCAGGCCGGATCCGCCAGCACCACCGGGTAACCGTCGGACTTCGTCGCCGGGGTTTCCCGATCCACTACATCGGTAAAGGCCAGGCCGAGGTTCTGCGCCGCCTCGCGGGCCAGGCCGCGGATCGACAGGCAGTAGCCGATGTCGGGCGAGACGTCGATGTCGAGCACGTCGTCGCGCAGCAGCAGCACCTCGGCCGGATCGTCGCCCGGCTTCAGCCCGGCGTCGGCGGGCAGCACGATGATGCCGGTGTGGTCGGAGCCGATGCCCAGTTCGTCCTCGGCGCAGATCATGCCGTCGGAGACGTGCCCGTAGGTCTTGCGGGCGCTGATCGCGAACCCGCCGGCCAGCACCGAACCCGGCAGCGAGACCACCACCAGATCGCCGACCGCGAAGTTGTGCGCCCCGCAGACCACCGACCGGCAACCCTGCGGGAAGTCGTCGTGCGGCTCGTTGTGTTCCGGTCCGACATCGACCTGTACCCAGCGGATCACCTTGCCGTTCTTCTGCGGCTCGTCCACCGTGGCCAGGACGCGCCCGACCACCACCGGACCGGTGATCTCGGCGCCGGCGGAGTCGACCGTCTCGACCTCCAGCCCGGCGCGGATCAGCACCTCGGCCAGTTCCCGTCCGGTCATGGACGGCGGAAGCTCAGCCCACTCCCGCAGCCAGCCCAATGGCGCCCTCATCGCGCAACCCCCTTCAGTGAGCGGCTGAACCGCACGTCGCCCTGCACCATGTCGCGCATGTCGGCGGCGTTGTTGCGGAACATCAGGGTCCGCTCGATGCCCATTCCGAAGGCGAAGCCGGAGTAGACGTCGGTGTCGATCCCGCAGGCGGCCAGCACCCGCGGGTTGACCACGCCGCAGCCGCCCCATTCGATCCAGCCCTGCGACTTGCAGGTACGGCAAGGGTTCTCCGGATCGCCCACCGAGGCGCCCTGGCAGACGAAGCAGCGCAGGTCGACCTCGGCCGAGGGCTCGGTGAACGGGAAGAAGTGCGGCCGCATCCGGGTATCGACCTCCGGGCCGAACATCGACTTGGCCAGGTGGTCGAGGGTGCCCTTCAGGTGGGCCAGGGAGATCCCCTTGTCGACCACCAGCCCCTCGATCTGGTGGAACACCGGGACGTGGGTGGCGTCGAACTCGTCGGCCCGGTACACCTTGCCCGGGCAGACGATGTAGACCGGCAGCGGCCGCTCCAGCAGCGCGCGGATCTGCACCGGCGAGGTCTGGGTGCGCAGCACCACGTGATGATCCAGCGGTTCGACGAACAGGGTGTCGCTGGTGGCGCGGGCCGGGTGGTCGGGGCCGGTGTTGAGCGCGTCGAAGTTGAACCACTCCCCCTCGGCCTCGGGGCCCTCGGCGATCTCCCAGCCCATCGCCACGAAGACGTCGGAGAGCTGGTCCATCAGCGCGGTGATCGGGTGCGGCGCACCCTGCGGACCGAGCTCGACCGGCAGCGTGACATCGATCCGCTCCTCGACCAGGACGCGCTCCAGCTCGGCCTGCTCGACCTCGGCCTGCCGGACGGCGAACGCCTCGGCGACCCGGGCGCGAGCGGCGCCCAGCCGCTGGCCGGCGTCCTTGCGCTCCGGGCCGGGCAGGCTGCCGATCTCGCGGTTGGCCATGCCCAGCGGCGACTTCTCGCCGATATGGGCCAGCCGGGCCTGCTTCAGGTCGGCGGTGGTGGAGGCGGCGGCGAAGGCGTCCAGCGCCTGCGTCACCAACTCACCGATGGACGCTTCGTCCAGCGCCATGGTTGTCCTTTCAGTTCGACGCCCGCTGCGCGCTCGCGCTGGCGTACAGGCAGACCGCCGCGGCGGTCGCCAGGTTGAGGCTTTCGGCGTGCCCGTAGATCGGCACCGCGACCGTCCGGTCGGCCAGCGCCAGGTGCTCCACCGGCAGCCCCCAGGACTCGTTGCCCATCACCCAGGCGGTCGGCTGGGCCAGGTCGTCGTCCAGATCGGTCAGGTCGGTGCCGGCCGCTCCGTCGGTGGCGAAGATCTGCATCCCCGCCTCCCGGCAGGAGGCGATCGCCTCGGCCAGGTCGACCCCCACCACGATCGGCAGGTGGAACAGGCTGCCCACCGAGGCCCGGACGGTCTTCGGGTTGTACACCTCGACCGAGTCCGAGCTCAGGATCACCGCGTCGGCGCCGAAGGCGTCGGCGCAGCGGATCACCGTCCCGGCATTGCCCGGATCGCGCACCTGGGCGCAGATCACCACCAGCGAGACGTCCTTGCGGCGGTGCTTCTTCTTCGGCTGCTTGTCCGGCTTCGGCGGCTTCTTGTACAGCACGGTGTGCAGCGGAACGTCGATCGTCCGGGCCACCGCCACCACGCCCTGCGGGGTGACCGTGTCGGTGATGGTAGCGAGGTTCTGCTCGCTGACCGCGTAGTAGTCCACCCCGGCCGCCTTGGCGGCGTCCAGCAGGTCGGTGTTGGCGATCACCGCGTCCCAGCGGAAGTAGACCTCCTCGACCACCCCGGGCACGGCCAACGCCTCCCGGACGGCCTGACGGCCCTCGACGAGGAACTTGCCGGTCTCCTTACGGGTGGCCCGACGCTGCAGCGCACGGGCGGCGCGCAGCGTGGCCTGACTGGGTTCTGGCAACTCGATGGGCGCGGCGGTCATCGACGCACACCTCCTGGGCAATTGGTTCCAGCGCGGCCCGGGTTCGGACCGCGCTGGCGAAAGGTTGAGCGGCTCAGGCTGCCTGAGCCTGGTTGGCCTTGGCGATCTCCACCAGCGCGGTGAACGCCTTCGGGTCCGAGACGGCCAGTTCGGCCATGATCTTGCGATCCACCTCGACGCCGGCGTTCTTCAGGCCGTTGATAAATCGGTTGTAGGTGATGCCGTTCTCGCGGGCGGCGGCGTTGATCCGCTGGATCCACAGCGAACGGAAGTCACCCTTGCGGGCGCGACGATCCCGGTAGGCGTAGGTGTAGCTGTGGAGCAGCTGCTCCTTGGCCTTGCGGTAGAGCCGGGAACGCTGGCCGCGGTAGCCGGACGCCTGCTCCAGAACCTCACGACGCTTCTTCTGCGCGTTGACCGCGCGCTTCACTCGTGCCATGTCTTACTCCTTGAAGAATCGATCGTGTTACTTGGTGTAGCCGGCGAGGAGACGCTTTGCCTTCTTCGCATCGCCCTTGGCAACCACGGCATCGCCGTCGAGGCGACGGGTGCGGGTGGTCGGCTTGTGCTCGTTGAGGTGCATCTTGCCGGCCTTGCGGTGCATCACCTTGCCGGAGCCGGTCACGCGGAAGCGCTTCTTGGCACCGGAATGGGTCTTCATCTTGGGCATGGTGTCTCTTTCTTCCTAGTACTACAGCTCGATGTCGGGGTCCATGTTGTCCGCGGGACCCCGCTTCTTCCTCGGCGTCGCGGTGGCGGCGTGCGCCGCCCGCAACTCGGCCTGCTCGGTGCGCTCCGCCTCGGCGGCGGCCTCGCGGGAGGCGGCGCGGGCTGCCTTGGCGGCCTCCACCTCGACCTTGGCCTCGGTCTTCTTCCGGGTCGGCGAGAGCACCATCAGCATGTTGCGCCCGTCCTGCTTGGGCGCGGACTCGATGAAACCGTCCTCGGCGACATCGTCCGCCAGCTTCTTCAGCAGGTTGAACCCGAGTTCGGGACGGCTCTGCTCCCGGCCCCGGAACATGATGGTGATCTTCACCTTGTCGCCGGCCTTCAGGAACCGCACCACGTGACCCTTCTTGGTCTCGTAGTCGTGGCTGTCGATCTTGGGTCGCAGCTTCATTTCCTTGATGACCGTGTTGGTCTGGTTGCGGCGCGATTCGCGCGCCTTCTGGGCTGCCTCGTACTTGAACTTGCCGTAGTCCATGAGCTTGGCGACCGGGGGACGCGCCATCGGCGCCACCTCGACCAGGTCGAGGTCGGCCTCGCGGGCCAGCCGCAGGGCGTCCTCGATCCGCACGATGCCGACCTGCTCGCCGGCCGGGCCGACCAGGCGCACCTCGGGTACTCCGATGCGTTCGTTGATACGCGGTTCAGTGCTGATGAGTCCTCCAAAGGATTCCGAGTTGGTGCCGGAAAAGCAGAAGGGCCCCCGCGCATGCGGAGACCCTGACAGGGGCAACTCGATCCGGTTGCCGTACCGACCCGGCCCCCTCGCTTGAGAACCT
Organism: Propionicimonas sp.; assembly: GCA_049840415.1. Taxonomy (GTDB): domain Bacteria; phylum Actinomycetota; class Actinomycetes; order Propionibacteriales; family Propionibacteriaceae; genus Propionicimonas. The sequence goes on from JASGLB010000009.1 coordinate 18,448, forward strand.
GGGTGGGAGTTCAGGACTCCACTTCGCTGGGCCAGCCTGCGCTGACCGACCCGCCCATGTTAGCAGGAGCCCTGATCGGAAGGCACATCGGGGTCGCGGTACAGCCAGCCGAAGCCGCCGTCGGCCAGTTCCACCAGGCGGCGGCCCTGGGCGAGTTCGGCGATCAGGGCCGCCTCGATCACCAGTTGGGCCGGGCCGGCCAGGTCGATCACCACCGCCCGGGCGCCGGTCTCGACCGCGGTGGCCGCGACCTCGTCCAGGGTGCACAGGACGGGCCGGGCGGTGGGGTTCCAGGCTTGCAGGGCGTCCATCCCGGTGAAGCACGGCAGGCCGGTGGTGCCGTCGGGGGCGGTCAGCTGGACGGCGGAGAGGTCGCCGTCGGGGTCCGGTGCGATCGGCAGCAGCAGCCGGGCGTCGCACAGCCCGGCGACCGCGCGCAGGTAGCTCGCCGGTTCCTCGGTGACCGCCGCCAGGCCGGCCCGCACCACCGGGTCGGGATCCCCGTGATCGCCGGGGAAGGCCTGGTTCGGGCTACCGAGTTGTTTCATCCCGGTGGCTTTCCCACGCGGCGACCAGGTCGGCGGCGAAGGCCCGGGCGCGGTCGCCGTCCACCCGCTGCACCCCGATCAGCGGACGGCTGCCCGGATCGTCGTGCAGCAGGACGTAGGCCCAGGGGTCGTTCGGGCCGAACCGGAAGCCGGCGATCTCGTCCCAGCCGATCCGGTGAAGTCGGGGCCCATTGCGGACGGTGAGGCCGGCGTCGTCCAGCCGGACGTGGCTCAACCCGATGCCCAACATCATGGCCAGCATCACCAGGACGAAGAAGCCCAGGGTGGCCAGCTGCGGACCGGTGAACATCGCCTGCAGGTCCGGCGGCAGCGCCTGCCAGCCCAGCCAGGCGGCGAACAGCAGCACCACCGACAGGACGACCGCGGTCAGCAGCACGGCCCGGGGGTAGTACACCCGCGACATCGGACTAGATCCGGCAGGCGTGAATCGCGGTGACCAGGATGCCGTCGGCGCCGGCCGTCCACAGGTCGTCCATGATCCGCTGGGCCTGGCCGCGCGGGATCATCGCCCGCACCGCGACCCAGCCCGGCTTGGCCAGCGGGGAGACCGTCGGGGAGTCGATCCCCGGGGTGATCGCGCAGGCGGCGGCGAGGTTCTCCTCGGCCACGTTGTAGTCGATCATCAGGTAGTTGCGGGCGGTCATCACGCCGTCCAGCCGGCGACGCAGCAGTTCCAGGCCCTCCGGCGCAGGAACCCCCCGCCGCTGGATCAGGATCGCCTCGGACTCCAGGATGGTCTCGCCGAACAACTCCAGCCCGGCCCGCTTCAGCGTGGTGCCGGTCTCGACCACATCGGCGATCACGTCGGCGACGCCGAGCCGGATCGAGCTCTCCACCGCGCCGTCCAGCTTGATCAGCCGGGCGGTCATGCCGGCCTGCTCCAGGTAGCCGGCGACCAGCCCCGGGTACGAGGTGGCGATCCGGCGACCGGCCAGGTCGGCGACCGCCATCCCCTGCCCACCGGGGGCGGCGAACCGGAACCGGGTGGCGCCGAAGCCCAGCGCCAGCACCTCCTCGGCCTCGGCGGCCGAATCCAGCAGCATGTCCCGGCCGGTGATGCCCAGGTCGAGGGTGCCCTCCCCCACGTACACCGCGATGTCGCGGGGACGCAGGTAGTAGAACTCGACGCCGTTGGCCTCGTCGACCAGGACGAGTTCCTTCAGGTCGGTGCGCTGCCGGTAGCCGGCCTCGCGCAGCATCTGGGTGGCGGATTCGGCCAGCGAGCCCTTGTTGGGCACGGCGATCTTCGGCAATTCAGTTCCACTCACGCGATTTCAGAGGTATTCGTAGACGTCTTCGAGGGTGAGCCCGAGGGAGATCATCAGCACCTGCAGGTGGTAGATCAGCTGGCTGATCTCCTCGGCGGCCTCGTCCTTCGACTGGTACTCGGCGGCCATCCAGACCTCGGCCGCCTCCTCGACGATCTTCTTGCCGATCGCGTGCACCCCGGCGTCGAGCGCGCGGACCGTCCCGGAACCCTCCGGACGGGTGATCGCCCGGTGCGACAGCTCGGCGTACAACGCCTCGAAGGACTTGCTCACCGGGGCATCCTAACCCGGCTCACCGCTGCGCCGGGCCACGGTCGTCCGGCCGCACCCCGAGCAGGGCGTCCAGGATCGCGGTGACCTGCGCCGGCGCGGACGGGTCACCGGCGCCGGCGGCGGCAGCCCAGTCGTCCATCGCCAGCAGCGCCCGGGGGGCGTCCAGGTCGTCGCGCAGCGCGGCGCGCACGGCGGCCAGCAGCACCGCCGCGTCCGGTCCGGCCGGGGCGGCGAGCGCGGTCCGCCAGCGGTCGAGCCGGCGCTGGGCGGCGTCCAATTCGGGGTAGCCGAACTCCCAGTCCTCGCGGTAGTGGTGGGCCAGCAGCGCGAGCCGGATCGCCATCGGGTCGAAGCCCTCGGCCAGCAGGCTGCTGACGAAGACCAGGTTGCCGCGGGACTTGCTCATCTTCTCGCCGTCGAAGCCGACCATGCCGGCGTGCAGGAAGCTCTGCGCGAACGGCTGCCCGGTGACCGCGGTGGCCTCGGCGGCGCACATCGGGTGGTGCGGGAAGGCCAGGTCGCTGCCGCCGGCCTGGACGTCGAAGGCCGCGCCCAGGGTGCTCACCGCGATCGCGGTGCACTCGATGTGCCAGCCCGGCCGGCCCAGCCCGAAGGGCGACTCCCAGGCGGGTTCGCCAGGTCGCGCCTGCCGCCAGACCAGGCAGTCCAGCGGGTTCCGCTTGCCGGCCCGGTCGGGGTCGCCGCCGCGTTCGGCGAAGGTCGCCAGCGCTTCCGGCAGGGTGAGGCCGGCCAGCTCGGCGCCGGTGGTGTCGCAGTACCAGTCGGGGTACTCCGGGTCGTCCAGCTGGTAGACCCGGCCGGCCCGCTGCAGCCGGAGCAGGAAGTCGACGATCACGTCCAGGCTCTCCACCACCCCCAGGTAGGGCTCCGGCGGAATCACCCGCAGGGCGGTCATGTCGGTGCGGAACAGCTCGGTCTGTTGCTCGGCCAGCTCACGCCAGTCGGCCCCGGTGGCCTCGGCCCGTTCCAGCAGCGGGTCGTCCACGTCGGTGACGTTCTGGACGTAGCTCAGCTCGTGGCCGGTGTCGAGCAGCGCCCGGTTGAGCAGGTCGACCCCGAGGTAGGTGAAGGCGTGCCCGAGGTGGGTGGCGTCGTAGGGCGTGATGCCACAGGCATAGACCCGGGCGGACGGCTGGTCGGCGGCCACCGCCGTCCGCAATCCGGAGCGACTGTCCAGGACATGGACGACACCGCGGTCGGTGGGAAGGCTGGGAATCTCGGGACGGGGCCAGGAACGCACGATGCGCAGCCTACCGGGCGTCGCCGGAAGGGTTGGGTACGGTGTCGTAGGCTGAGGCGGGCTTGAGAGAAGAGGGGGCGCCACATGGGGTGGCTGGAAGCGATCGTGCTGGGCATCGTCCAGGGACTCACCGAGTTCCTGCCGATTTCGTCCAGCGCTCACCAGTCGATCGTCGGCCAGCTGTTCTTCGGCGGCCACGACCCCGGCGCGGCCTTCACCGCGATCACCCAGCTGGGCACCGAGTCGGCCGTGGTGGTCTACTTCGCCCGCGACATCGGCCGGATCATCAAGAACTGGACGCTGGCGCTGTTCGGCCGGATCCCGCGGAACCACCCGGACGCCCGGATGGGCTGGCTGGTGATCCTGGGTTCGATCCCGATCGTGGTCGGCGGGCTGCTGTTCGAGGACGCGATCGACACCTGGCTGCGCAACCTGTGGATCACGGTGGCGATGCTGGCCGGGGTGGGCGTGCTGCTCTGGCTGGCCGACCGGTTCGCCAAGCACAGCTACGAACTGGAGGATCTGACCTGGCGGGACGGCATCGCGCTCGGCTTCGCTCAGGCGCTGGCGCTGATCCCGGGCGTCTCCCGCTCCGGTGCCACCATCTCCGCCGGACTGTTCCTGGGGTACACCCGGCCGGCGGCCACCCGGTACGCCTTCCTGCTGGCGATCCCCGCGGTGTTCGGTTCTGGGCTGTACAAGCTGAAGGACATCGGTGCCGAGCCCGGCCTGGAGTGGGGTCCGATCATCGTGGCGACGGTGATCGCCTTCGTGGTCGGCCTGGCGGTGATCGCCTGGCTGCTGCGGTACGTCAGCAAGCACTCCTTCTCGATCTTCGTCTGGTACCGGCTGGCGCTGGCCGCCGTGCTGGCCGCGCTGCTCGCCACCGGCTACCTGCAGCCGATCCCGGGCTGATGCAACGCCGAGCGGTAGGCAGCAGCGGGCTGCAGGTCTCCCGGCTCGGGCTGGGCACGCTGACCTGGGGACGCGACACCCGGTCCGAGGACGCCCGGGCCCTGCTGCGCAGCTTCGTCGACGCCGGCGGTTCGTTGATCGACACCGCCGCGGCCTACGGCGCCGGCGAGGCGGAACGGATGATCGGCCGGTTGATCCGCACCGAGGTCCGCCGCGACGAACTGGTGATCGCCACCAAGGCCGGTTTCGGGGTGCGGGACGGCGAACGGGTGATCGACACCTCGCGGCAGGCGCTGCTGGCCGATCTGCGCGACTCGCTGCGCCGGCTGGGCACCGACCACCTCGACATCTGGCAGTTGCACGCCTGGGGCGCAGCCCCGCTGGAGGAGTCGCTGGCCGCGATCGACACCGCGGTCACCGCCGGCGACGTCCGCTACGCCGGGGTCTCGAACTTCGTCGGCTGGCAGACCGCGCAGGCCGCCACCTGGCAGAGCGCCTTCCCCGGCCGGGCGCCGATCACCTCAGCCCAGGCGGAGTACTCGTTGCTGGCCCGCCGGGCCGAGGTGGAGGTGATCCCCGCCGTCCGCGCCTTCGGGATGGGGCTGCTGGCCTGGTCGCCGATCGGCCGTGGCGTGCTGACCGGCAAGTACCGCCGTCACCTGCCGCGGGATTCACGTGGCGCGGCCGCCCACTTCTCCTGGTTCGTGGAGCCCTACCTGGAGGCCCGCTCGCGTTCCATCGTGGACGCCGTGGTGGTGGCGGCCGACGGGCTGGATCTCACCCCGGCCCAGGTGGCGCTGCTCTGGGTGCGGGACGCCCCCGCGGTCACCGCTCCCCTACTCGGCGCCCGCACTGCCGAGCAACTGAAGCCCTACCTGACGCTGGACGATATCGAGTTGCCAACCGAGATCGTCGCCGCGCTGGACGACGTCTCCGGCGGCCCGAACGCCGGCCGGGAGCACCCGGAAGCCTGACCTCCCCGGCCCAGCCTCACCAGGGCCCGGCTCTTTCTGCCAAATACCCCACTCGGCCGACGTATCTGTCGGCCAGAGCACCTATCTGGCAGCAACTGCACTCACTGCCCGCCGCCCAGCCCTCGCAGGTAGTCCGCCAGGTCGGCGTGACCGAAGTGCGCTGCCCAGCCCGCGGCGTCGAGACCGAAGGCCGGCTCCTTCGCCGCCGGATCAGCGCCGTGCTCGACCAGAAAGCTCACCACCGGTCGGTTCCCGGCTGCGGCGGCATAGTGCAGCGCGGTGGCACCGGTGGCGGCGGGGTTCATCACCGGGAAACCGTGCTCGACCAGGCTCTCCACCACCTCCCAGTGGTGGAGAGCGGCGACGTCGGCCAGGACCGACGGATCCGACTTGATGAGGCCGGGCACACCGCGGCGCTGCAGCCGCCGTTCGACGTCCCAGGCCTCGCCGGCGTAGCACGCCCGGACCAGCGGGTCGCCGTGCGACAGTTGGGCGCGGAACAGGTCGCGCAGCAGGCAGATCTCCGCGCCGTGGGCCATGGTCTCCCGGTTCAGGTGCAGCGCCAGGGCGGCCAGCGAGTCGTCGGCGAACGGACCGCCCCGGGGCCCCAACGGTTCCAGCAGCGCGGCATCGTCCCGGGCGGCGATGCCCTCCCGCCACCGGGTGTAGCCCTGTTCGAGCAGGGCCAGCCCACCGGCTGCGGTCAACGGCAGCGGTTCGGGCCAGTGCCGGTCGTCGTACATGTCGGCGTCGGCGGCGTTCGGATCGAAGAACGCCCGAGCGCGCTTGCCGAGCACGTCCCGTCCGATGTGCGCCATTCGCCAGGCGATCGTGGTGACCGGCGGCACCGGCGGTTCCGGGACGACGGCTTCGATCCGCACCACGCCGTCGGCGTCCGGCCGCAGTGACCAGGCCTCGGCAACCGGCTCCCACAGGTACTCGCGATCGGTGAGACCGGCCAGCCGCGGCCACAGGTGCGCCTGCCAGTAGAAGTCGAGCTGCCCCAGCAGCAGGTCACGCCACACCGTCGACATGGCGCCATCCTCCCCGACCTGTCCCGATACCGCCAGCGTCAGGTGGTTGGGTCAGTCCAGCCGTTCCGCTCGGTAGGCGGTGGTGTTGAGGGCGTAGCCGAAGCTCTCCCGGCCGGCGGTCCGGGGATGGGTGGCCACCAGTTCCCGCACCCCGGCGAGCATGGCGGCCTTGGCGTCCTCGCTGGCCAGGATGTACTGGCTGCGGGAGGTGACCATGGCCTCCAGTTCGACCGGCGTCATGGTGCGGACGCGTTGCCAGCGGCGACGCTGGAACGGCGCGAACCCCGGCACCTGACCGACGCCGTCGCCGTCCACCAGTTTCTCGGCCGGGGAGGCACCGATGATCGGCGAGAGCGCGGCGATGAACGGGTCGGTGATGTCCCGGGTGTTCCAGATCAGCCCCAGCCGGCCACCGCGTACCAGGACGCGGGTCAGTTCCGGACCGGCGAGCTGCGGATCGATCCAGTGCCAGGCCTGGCCGACGGTCACGGCGGCCACGGAAACGTCCGGCAGCGGGATCGCCTCCGCGCGGCCGGCCAAGGTGGGCGCTCCGTCGATCTCGGCCAGCATCCGCTGGTCCGGATCGACCGCGACGGCGTCCAGGCCCAGCCGCAGGATCGCCCGGGTGAGCTTGCCTGACCCGGCGGCGAGATCCAGCACCCGGCCGGTCACCCCGTCCAGCAGCCAGGCGACATGCTCGTCGAGGTACTCCGGACGGCCCAGCTGGTAGGCAGCGGCGTCGGTTCCGAAAGAGGTGGCCCGCTCCATCTCAGGCCTGATCCAGGAACCGATCCAGCACCCGGCAGCCGAACTGCAGGGATTCGACCGGCACCCGCTCGTCCACGCCGTGGAAGAGGGCGGCGAAGTCGAGTTCGGGCGGGAGTTGGAGCGGGGCGAACCCGAAGCAGCGGATGCCCAGCCGCGACCAGGCCTTGGCGTCGGTGCCACCGCTCATGATGAACGGCACCGGGACGGCGGCCGGATCCTCGGCCAGCAGCGAGGCGGTCATAGTGTTCACCAGGTCGCCGGAGAAGTCGGTCTCCACCGCGATGTCGGCGGTCTCGACCTCGTAGCGCACCTTGTCGCCGAGCAGTTCGGTGAGGGTGGCGTAGAACTCGTCCTCGTAGCCGGGGATGAACCGGCCGTCGATGCTGGCGGTGGCCTGACCGGGGATGACGTTCATCTTGTAGCCGGCCTGCAGCATGGTCGGGTTGGCGGTGTTCGACATGGTCGCGCCGATCATCCGTGCCATGGAGCCGATCCGGGCGAGGGTCTCCTCGGGGTTGTCGGCGTTGATCTGGACGCCGAGGGCATCCTCCAGCGCGTCCAGCAGGGCCTGCTGCGCGGGGTGGATCCGCTGCGGCCAGGTGTGGTTGCCGATCCGGGAGACCGCCTCCGCCAGCGCGGTGACGGCGTTCTCGTCGTTACGGAAGGAGCCGTGCCCGGCCCGTCCGGTGGCGATCAGGTTGAGCCAGGCGATCCCCTTCTCCGCAACCTGGATCAGGTAGAGCCGGCGGTCGTTGACGGTGAGCGAGTAGCCCCCGACCTCGCCGATCGCCTCGGTGCAGTCGGCGATGGTGTCCGGGTGGTGCTCGGCCAGCCAGCCCGAGCCCAGCCGGCCGCCGGCCTCCTCGTCCGCGGTGATCACCAGCCGGATCGGACGCCGCGGCGCCCGTCCGGCGCGGGCGCGCTCCCGGATCACCGACAGCATGATGGCGTCGAAGTCCTTCATGTCGACCGCGCCGCGTCCCCAGACGTAGCCATCGCGGAGTTCGCCGGCGAACGGGTCGACCTGCCAGTCGCCGGCCACCGCCGGGACGACGTCGGTGTGACCGTGCAACAGCAGCGGGGGCAGCGAGCTGTCGCAGCCTTCCGGCTCCCAGTGGGCCACCAGGGTGGTGCGGCGCGGCTCGGACTCGTAGAGCTGGGAGGAGATCCCGACCTCGTCCAGCGAGGCGGCGATGTACTCCGCCGCCTCCCGCTCGCCGACCGACTCGCCGCGTCCGTAGTTCGAGGTGTCGATCCGGATCAGCTCACGGCACAGGTCGGCCACTTCCTCGGTGGCTGTGGTCTCGCTCATGCACCCATCTTTCCCCAGCCACCGGACCGGTGGGGACCGTCCGCACCTTGACGGCTCGTTTCGCCAACCAGACAGCGGCGTTGCTATAGTTCTCAAGCTGTCCGGGCGACCCTCGGACACACCTGAGTCCGGGTGGCGGAATAGGTAGACGCGCTAGCTTGAGGTGCTAGTGCCCTTTATCGGGCGTGGAGGTTCAAGTCCTCTCTCGGACACAAGTTCTTAGCTCGCTCTAACCGAGCAGATGCGTTCTGACAAGGTGTTTCACGTCTACCCTGCCGGGAAGGTGTGGATGCCAGCAGCCAATTTGGTGCTCCAGCGCCCCCGGCGCGCTGTTTGTGGGCCGGACGTGGGGCACGTTTCGACGCCTACATGTCCGGATCGGCTGCCTCAAGCGTCATAGGAGCACAATGAGACGAGCGCTCGATGGGCTAGCCAGCGGGGCTCCTGTCCAGATCGAGGTCGCTCGCGATTGGATGGCTCGGGTCGCTCCCTCCCCTGCACGAGGGAGATCCCAAGGCCGAGAGCGGCCTTCAAGGTCGGTGTTTGACTACACCTCTCTTAGGCCTTTGACAGCCGCGAGCGCTAGCGTTCTCTCGAAGAGTGTGTCGCTCAAAGGGGCCTACAGAACGGGGAAGCTAAGATGCTGTTCCGCGAGTTCCAGCGCATTAGTCGCGATGAGTGGCAGACGCACCTGAACCGATTTCCCCAGACTGGCAGGCCCCGGGTTGCAGGGATGCCAGCACTCCAATTCCCTACTACTTTACTTGCAGTGGAGACGCCGACTCACTTTGTGATGGAACTGACCGGGCTCTCGAATAAGCGGCGGAGTCTTGACGTCCGCAAGCTGAAGGCCAAGTCCGTCGACACCTACGTACAGAACGGAGACACTGGGCCACCCCTCTTTGGCCCGCCAACCGAGGGAGTCGCCCGGGACACACTGGTGAGCAGTATGGCCTTTGCTACTTCTGCCGGATGGAGTCTCGTCACGCAGCGATTTCCCTATATCCAAGGCCTCTACCCAAGTCCGACTCTCCTGGGCGGCGACATTACCCGGCTGATGGACATGTCCAAGCTGAGCTGCGGGCGCTTCGAGAACCTCCTCTTGGTGAACCAGTTCGGATCCAGCGCGCACTTCCGCTACCTAACCCAGGTAGTCGTTGCCCTGCGGGAGGAGGAAGGGGCGACATATCGGGACTACTTGAAGCAGGTGTTTGCGGACTGGCCGACAGTCGGAGTCAGATCAATCCCGGCCGATGACGTGTCGGGCGTGCGCGCGATGCAATTCGCGTCGGTCTATAGTTCCTCAGCTAGCGAAACCACCATTGGCGCCTTCCTGGCGCAGAATCGGGAGACCTTACTGGCGGCTTTCGGGGCTACGGACTGCGTTATCCAACCCCGTCTCGAATGGCTTGATGGAACGCCGAGCAAGACCATTATTCCTGACCTATTCCTCAAGCGACTAGATGGAACCTGGGACATCTGCGACCTGAAATTGGTCCTGGCTACTCGGCGGACGCTCACAACCGGCCCTCGGGAGCGCCGTTCCCCTATAAGCCCTGTGGGTAAAGGCCTAGCACAGTTGGCGCACTACGCGGAGTATTTCACCACTCCACTAAACGCCGAAAACGCGCTACGCAAATACCAGATTCGAGTGGACAATCCTCGCAAGATCCTCGTAATCGGCAGCATGCAGAACTTCGACGCCTCCGAGGTGCACGAAGCCCTGCGCATGCATGACCAGAACTGCGAGGTGATCAGCTATGACTCTCTCACGGTCATGTACCTAGCTGGAATGGGCTGGAACCTGCCCTCGGCCACCACTAGGAAGCTCTTACCGATCCCTAGACGCCAGACGCGCTAAAGCAGGGCATCGAGACAGAACTAGACGGAGAAGAGGCTTCTAAGAGCTTCGAAAATCCGGGCAACCCAGAAGTTGAAGTCCTCGCTCGGACACCTTGTTCGACCGGCCAACTCGGTGGCGCGCCCTGCGCCGAGAGCACGGCTTCCGCGCCAGCCTGAAGTCACTACACGCCCCCGGACCCTTGATCGCAAGTGGTCGAGTTCAGCCTGCCCGGCCCGTCAGGCGAGCCCCAGGTACTCCTCCAGGGTCAGCTTGGAGTTGGCCTTGAACTTCATCGAGTGCTCGACGCCGATGTAGCGGAAGTGCCAGGGCTCGTAGGCGTAGCCGGTGATCTTCTCCTTGCCGGGCGGATACCGCAGGATGAAGCCGTACTCGCGCGCGTGTTTCCACAGCCACTTCCCGATCTTGGTCCGCCGGATGCCGAGGCCCCAGGTGACGCCGTCCCACAGATCCACCGCCAGGCCGGTCTGGTGTTCGCTCTTGCCAGGCTCGGCGTTGTAGCGGCGGGCGAGCTTCTCATTGCCGTACTCGGCGATCTTCTGCTTGAGCAGTTTGTCCTGTTCGGCGTAGGACCGGTAGGCGCTGTAGACCTTCACCTTGATGCCGTCGGCCTTCGCTGCCGCGGTGAGCTCGGCCAGAGCGTCGGCGACCTCCTTCTCGAGGCCGTGCTCGGCGGGATCCTTGGGCTCGTACCGCTTCGAGATCGGGTGCTTCCTCGACACCACCACGATGCCGTTCACGGTGTAGGGCTGGTCGCGCTCCCGGCCGGAGCGGGTGTCCTTGGCCGGCTTGGTGGAGGACGGCGTGGGGGTGGGAGTCGGGGACGCGCTCGGCGTGAGGCTGAGGGTCGGCGTCGGTGTGGCGGACGGCGGCACCGGCGCGGAGCTCGTGGGTGCCGCCGGGCTGCCGCTGACCACCGGGGACGCGGTTGCGCCGGTCGAGGCAGGGGGTTGAGCCACACCGCATCCGCTGAGCAGGATCAGGCAGGCCAGCGCCAGGACGGCACCGCGCGCTGCGCCCTGCGCCATCAGGCCCCCGTTCGTGACGACCGCGAGACCTGCCCCGCGATCCGGTTTCCGGGCAGTCTAGCCAGGACGCCCGTCACTGCCGGCCGGTTCACCCGAGGACGGAACCAGCGACGGCGGGTCGGGATATCCCGACCCGCCGCCTGCGTCGATCGACCGCATCAGCGATGGAAGCGCACCTTCTTCAGGTAGTCGAAGCCCTTGTAGGAGGGGGTGAACGGGTCGAAGGCGGGATCGGCGGGCGGATCCCGCTCGATCACGTAGTACCGGATGTCCCGGCCGGCGGCGGCGAAGATCCGCTTGAAGTTGATCGTGCCCTCGCCGACGGTGGTGATCGAGCCGTCCTCGGCCATGTCCTTGACGTGCAGCAACCGGATCCGGTCGCCGTACTTCTTCAGGATCTTGACCGGATCATGCCCGGCCTTGGTTGCCCAGTAGAGATCGAGTTCGAAGTCGACATACTTCGGGCTGGTGTACTTCTGCAGGATGTCGTAGGCGGTCTCCTTGCCGAACACCGTGGTGAACTCCCAGTCATGGCTGTGGACCATGTAGCGCAGCCCCTGCTGGCGGGCGAGCTTGCCGACGTGGTTGAGCTTCTTGGCGTATTCGACCCACTGCTCACGGGTGGTGAAGTCACGAGGGGTGGCGCCGGCGCCGATGTAGGGGGCGCCGATGATCTTGGCGGTCTTCAGCTTCTCCTTCCACTCCGCGTCGGTGGTGGCCAACGTCAGCGAGGTGTGGATCCCACTGGCCTTCAGCTGGTACAGGTTCAGCAGCTTGCGGTACTCCTTGGCGCCGATTCCCTGGAAGTTGAAGTAGTCGACCGCCTCGACGTTCCGGTAGCCCTTCATGTGCAGCCGGCTCAGCACGTTCTCCTGCCGGGCCTGCGCCAGGGGTGAGGAGTCGAATCCGATCCACTGGTAGAAGTTGAACAGCTGAACGCTGATCTTCTTCACCGGGATCGACTTCGTCCGGCCGCCGGCGACGGCGGTCGACGAGGCCACGCCGGAGAAGGTGAGTCCGAGACTCAGCAGAACCGCCGCGCCGGCGGTGATGATCCTGCGCCGAATGGTGGGCGAAGTTGGCAAGGCACTCACTCCTTAGCTTGAGCCCTCCCTTGGGCTCCGTTGGGGGTAGGGAGGATTCAAGATAAGCAGGGCCGGCCAGCCGTCGTAAGTGCCTGAATAATGTCCACCTCAGCAAAAACCCTTGCCTGGCGCCCCTTCAGTGCTCCGACCCCCGAACCAACTGCCGGATCACGGGTGCTGGAAGCTTGGGCTTGCGGTCCGCGTCGGTGAGCCCGTTCGTCTCCTGACCGGTGTCGGTCAGCTGGGTGAAGCACCAGCCGGCCAGCACCGAGCTGGAACGTAGCGCGTCGAAGGTGGCGCGGAGCTGGCGCTCGAGCTGGTCGGCGCTGGAGACCACCCGGTACCCCCAGCCCCCGGTGGACGGGTCGGCCATGCTGATCCCGCCGAACTCGCTGAGCACCACCGGAACACCAGGTCGATCGGCGACCGCTGCCAGCCGGAGGCGATGCCCACCCGGTCCGGGCCCGGCGGCCATCCGGTCGACGGCCTCCGCGTCGGCGTAGTCGGCGGCCAGCGCGGCGGGATCGCGATAGTCGTGGATCGTGAACAGGTCCGACTCGGCATGTTCCCAGCCGTCGTTGGAGACCACCAGCCGACTGCCGTCCAGGGACCTGGTCAGGTGGTAGAGGGTCTGCAGCAGCTCCCGCTGCTGGGGCTCGAGCGCCACCTGCTGGGCACCCCAGCTCTCGTTCATCGGCACCCAGACCGCGATGCTGGGGTGCGACCAGTCCCGGCGGATCGCCTCGGTCCATTCGGCCACCAGCCGCTGGACGGTGGTCGCCGAGAACTCCAGGGCGCTCGGCAGCTCCGCCCACACCAGCAGGCCGAGCCGGTCCGCCCAGTAGAGCAGCCGGGGATCCTCGATCTTCTGGTGGAGCCGGGCGGTGGTGAAGCCGAGTTCCTTGATCAGTTCCACTTCCGCCCGCAGCGCGGCCGGGTCGGGCGCGGCCAGGTGGGAGGTGGGCCAGTAGCCCTGCGACAGCACGGCGTGGATCGGGTACGGCCGTCCGTTGAGCAGGAAGGCCCCGCCGCCGGTCGCCACGCTTCGGATGCCCAGGTAGCTTTCGACGACGTCCGGGGTCTCCTCCCCGGTGAGCGTGATCGTGGCGTCCAGCAGGTGCGGGTGCTCCGGCGACCAGCAGATCGCGTCCAGATCCTGGCCGTTGGCCAACGGCGGTACCGGGATGCTCAGCACCCCCCGGCGACGGTGGACGGCGGTCCGGAGCTCGGCGATCCGCTCGCCGGCCAACGCCAGCCTCACTTCGATGGCCGAGCCGGCAGCGACGGGCCGGGCGAGTTCGTAGGCCAGGTCGACCCGGGCGGCCGGAAGGTCGCTGTGCCACCGCAGCCGCGCCACGTGCTGGCTGGGAACCGCCTCCAGCCAGACCGGTTGCCAGATCCCACTGGTCCGGTGGTACCAGATCACGTGGGGTTCGAGCTGCCAGTCCTGCTTGCCCCGGGGTTGCTCCAGATCGAGCGGATCGTCCTCGACCCGGACCACCACGTCGAAGGCGGATCCGGCGGATCCGGTCACGTCCAGGCAGAACGGGGTGTGGCCGCCCTCGTGCCCGCTCAGGTAGTGGCCGTCCACCCACACCTGCGCGCGATAGTCGACCGCGCCGAAGTGCAGCAGCAGGCTACGACCAGCGGCGAAGCCGGCCGCCTCGATCTCCGCCGCGGTGACCGTCCGGCGGTACCACAGCACCGGGTGGTACCCGGTCTCCCCGATCCCGGACGCCGCCGACTCCGGCGGGAACGGCACCTGGATGGTCCGGCCGGACCACGGCTCGGCCCGCAGCCGGGCCGCGACTGGCTCGTCCCAGCTGCCGAAGTCGAACTCCCACCGACCACTGAGTTCGGTCCAGTGCGGACGGATCAACTGGGGACGCGGATAGCGCCCCGACTGCCGGGAGGCAGCGCCCGGCGGGCAGTCCATCACCGAGGAATCAAGCATGCCCGGATGGTAGCCAACTTGTTCAGCGCTGTAAATCGCTTAGGGAGTGGTGCCGCGCTCCACGATCCGGTAGCCCACCACCCGGTGTCGTCCGATCCCCCGGTAGCCGGCCATCCGCTCCTGCAGCAGATCCAGCGCGGCCGCGGCGATCGCCGCCTTGTCGGGTGCGACGCTGGTCAGCCCGGGGGTGCTGCAGCGCGCCAGGGTGGTGTCGTCCCAGCCCAGCACGGCGATGTCCCCCGGCACCCGGCGTCCGGCCTCGCTGAGCGCCTGCAGGGCGCCCATCGCGAAGGTGTCGTCCCGGCAGAAGACCGCGTCGATCTCCACCCCGGCAGCCAGGGCATCCGCCAGCGCCGCGGCGGCGTTCTCGATCGCCCACCCCTCGCTGCGCAGCACCAGGGTCGGGTCGGGCCGGACCCCGGCACCCACCAGCGCCTCCTGATAGCCCTGCAGGCGCAACTGAGTGGAGCCGGTGACATCGTCGCGGATGGTCGCCAGGAAGGCGATCCGGCGGCGTCCGCGGGCAAGCAGCAGATCGACTCCCGCCCGGGCCGCCTCGACATTGTCGACCATCACATGATCGGTAGTCAGCGGGCTGGCCGCCTCGCCGAGCAGAACCAGCAGCGTGTCAGGTTGAAGCCGGGCGATCTCCAAGGTGTCGATCATCACCGGATGGAAGATGACGCCGTCGACCAGCCCCTGCTCGCGATCCTTGAGCACCGCCCGCTCGAGTTCGATGCTGTTGGCGGTCTGCTCGAACAGCACGCGATAGCCGCGACGAGCCGCCTCCTCCCCGATATGCCGGGAGAGCTCGGCGAAGTACGGCTGATCCACCCAGGGAATGGCCAGCGCGATCATGCCGGTCCGTCCGGTGGCCAGCCGCCGAGCGGTCAGATTGGGTCGGTAGCCCAGTTCCTCGATCGCCGCCTGCACCCGCGCCCGGAGGTCCGGCGAGACGTGAGGGTAGTCGTGGACGACGTTCGACACCGTCTTGCTGGAGACCCCGGCGCGCGCGGCGACGTCCGCCAGCCGCACCTGGCCCCCGGCCCTGCCCTGCACCATGGCGGAAGACTACCGCTATTCCGGACCGATTTCCTCTTGTGTTTACAGCGCTGTACAGATAGCGTCTGGGGGCAACGGACCAGGGGGTCGCCGTCAGGGCCGGCGATCCACCGGATCCCCACGGACACCAGGGACGCTCGAAGGCGATGCGGCCCAGCAACAAAGGAGGAGTTGCACGATGAGGAAAACCACCAGGCTGGTCACCGCATTGGCGGCGGCCGCCGCCCTCGCCCTCGTCGGCGGCTGCGGCACCGGCGGTACCACCACGCCCTCCGCGGGCCCCGAGGGGTCGCCGAGCAGCGCACCCGCTGGCGGCACCATCACCTTCATGGGGTGGGGCTCCCCCCAGGAGGTGTCGGTGTTCGAACAGCTGATCGCCAAGTACGAGGCCGCCTATCCCGGCATGAAGGTGGAGTACATCAACGTCCCGGCGGCGGACTTCGGCACCAAGCTGCAGACCATGATCGCGAGCAAGCAGGTCCCCGACGTGTTCTACCTCACGCCGGAGAACGTGATGCCGTTCGCCTCCGCCGGGCTACTGAACGACCTGAGCGGCTACGTCGACAACAACGAGCTGTTCAAGGCGGACAATGTCTGGGCGAAGGCCATCGACATGTACCGCTACGACGGCACCACGCCGGGCGTCGGTGCGGTCTACGGCCTGCCGAAGGACATCGGCCCGTTCGCACTGGCCTACAACAAGGACCTGTTCAAGGCAGCCGGGATCCCCGATCCGGATCCGGACGTGCCCTGGACCTGGGACGAGTTCGTGGCCAACGCCAAGAAGCTGACCAGCGGCGAGGGCGAGGCCAAGACCTATGGCACCGCTCCCTACTCGCTGGAGTCGGCGGTGTGGTCCAACGGTGCGGACTGGCTGAACGCCGACCACACCAAGGTGACGGTCACCGACCCGAAGTTCGTCGAGGCCATGCAGTGGGTGGCCGACCTGATCCTGAAGGAGAAGGTCGCCCCGTCCAATGAGGAGGAGAGCTCGCTGGGCAGTTTCCAGCGGTTCATCGACGGCAAGATCGGCATGATGGGCATCGGCCCCTGGAGCCAGGGCCAGTTCTGGGACGAGGTCAAGTTCGACTGGGATCTGATGCCGTGGCCGGTGCCGAAGGCCGGTGACAAGCCTGCGGTGTGGTACGGCGGGATCGGCTTCGCGGTCGCCAACTCGAGCCAGAACAAGGAGGCGGCTGCCAACCTCGCCGCCTTCCTGGCCTTCGACGAGGACGCCCAACGGACCAACTTCGAGCTCGGGCAGGCCGTGCCCAACCTGATCGACATGGCCAAGAACGAGTACCTCACGATGGACAAGCCGCCGGCCAACAAGCAGGAGTTCCTCGACATCATCGAGGACTACGGCCGCCGCGCAACCCAGACCTACACCTTCAACAGCGAGTGGTTCACCGAGTTCAACGCCAACGCCGCCAGCGTCTGGCTCGGGGAGCAGACCGCGGCGGAGTACACCGCCGACGTGGCCCCGACCATGCAGGAGATGCTCGACCAGGGCATCGCCGAACAGAACGGCTGACCCCCCTATGGTGGGTGCGCGCGGCGGCGGCGCGCACCCACCGGTTCCCTGCCCGTCCGCACGTGAGGACCACCATGAAACGCACCGAGCGGCGCTGGGGCTACCTGATGGTGGCGCCGGCGGTCCTGCAGTTCCTGGCCTTCGCGCTGGTTCCCACCGGTATCGCGGTCTATGCGGCCTTCACCAACTGGAACGTGCTGAAGGGCACCCGCGACTTCGTCGGGTTGGCCAATTTCGCCGCCTTCCTGCAGGATCCACGGTTCTGGACCGCCTTCGGCAACACCCTCTACATGCTGCTGCCGATCCCGTTCTACCTGGCGCTGGGGCTGCTGTTCGCGCTCGGCTGCCACCGCAACACCCCCGGCAACAAGATCTTCCGGATCCTGTTCTACCTGCCGTACATCTCTTCGATCGTCGCCCTGGTGGTGATGTGGAAGTGGCTGTTCAACTACGAGTACGGCCTGATCAACCAGGCGCTGAAGGCCTGGTTCGGCATCCAGGGCCCGAACTGGCTGGGCGATCCGGTCTGGATCAAGCGCACGATCGTGTTGATGATCGTGTGGAAGATGGTCGGGTTCGTCTCGATCTACCTGCTGGCCGCGCTGAAGAATATTCCCGACACCTACTACGAGGCCGCCCGGCTGGACGGCGCCTCCGGAACCCGGCAGTTCTTCCACATCACGCTGCCGCTGATCTCCCCGATCCTGTTCTTCCTCACCGTGGTGGGGATCATCGGATCGCTGCAGACCTTCGTCGAGGTGCAGCTGTTCACCAGCGACGGCGGACGGAAGTACAGCGCGGCCACCGTCACCTACTACATCTGGCAGAAGGCGTTCGACTCCAACCAGATGGGCTATGCCTCCGCCGTCGCACTCAGCTTCGGCCTGCTGATCCTGGCGGTCACGATCTTCCAGTTCCGGATCTCGCGCCGGTGGGTCTACGAAGGAGGTTCCGAATGAGCACCACCGCTCGCCGCCGGATCATGCACGTCTTCGCCTTCGTCACCATGGCGCTCGGTGCACTCACCATGATTCTGCCCTTCGCCTGGATGCTGTCGACCTCGCTGAAGGAGTCGGCGTTCGTGTTCTCCTACCCGCCGCAGTGGATCCCCGATCCGGTCGACTGGGCGAACTTCGTCGAGGTCTGGCAGGTGATCCCGCTGGCCCGCGGCCTGCTGAACAGCGCGATCGTCACCATCGGCGTGGTCACGCTCGGGACGTTCTCGTCCACCATGGCCGCCTTCGCCTTCGCCAAACTCGACTTCCCCCACAAGGACAAGATCTTCCTGGCCCTGCTGGCGACCATGATGATCCCCGCCGTGGTGGTGATCATCCCGCAGTTCCTGGTCTACTCCGAGCTCGGTTGGATCGATACCCTGCTGCCGCTGGTCGTCCCGGGGACGCTGGGCAACGTCACCATGATCTTCTTCCTCCGCCAGTTCATGATGGGGCTGCCCGGCGAGCTGCTGGACGCCGCCCGGATCGATGGTGCGGGGTTCTTCCGGATCTACTGGAGCATCTTCCTGCCGTTGTGCCGGCCGGCGATCGCCGCGAACGTGATCATCGTGTTCATGGCGACCTGGAACGACTATCTCGCCCCGTTGTTGTTCACCCACTCCGCGGAGAACTCCACCGTGCAACTGGTGATCGCCACGCTGATCTCCTACTACGCCGAGCAGACCGACTTCCCGATCGTGATGGCCGCATCGCTGATCGCGATCCTGCCGGTGGTGATCCTGTTCGCCTTCACCCAGAAGCACTTCGTCGACTCGTTCGCGATCTCCGGCATGAAGGGCTGACCCGATGGCGACCTACTCCAACCCGATCGCCCGCGATGGCGACTTCGCTGACCCCTACGTGCTGCGTTTCAACGGCCGCTACTACCTCTACTGCACCAATGCCGACCTGCGCTGCTGGAGTTCGGACGACCTGCTGCACTGGACGCCGGAGGGGCCGACCATCGAGCCGGGGACGTTCGGCGATCTGATCCCATTCGCC
Source organism: Propionicimonas sp. (assembly GCA_049840415.1). Taxonomy (GTDB): domain Bacteria; phylum Actinomycetota; class Actinomycetes; order Propionibacteriales; family Propionibacteriaceae; genus Propionicimonas. The sequence continues at coordinate 37,343 of JASGLB010000009.1, forward strand.
CCCGAGGTCACCTACGACAACGGCAGCTTCCACCTGTACACCTCGCCCTCGGGCACCGGGCACCGGGTGCTGCGCGCCGACCGACCGACCGGCCCCTTCGTCCCGGTCACCGGCAACCTCGGCCACGCCATCGACGGCCACGTGTTCCTCGACGACGACGGCCGCCGCTACTTCTACTGGGCCGGCGATGAGGGCATCTGGGGTTGCGAGATGCTCTCTCCCACCGAACTCGGCGAGCCGGTGCTCACCGGAGCGTTCATGCACGGCTGGACCGAGGGACCGTTCGTGATGAAACGCGACGGCCGCTACCACCTCACCCTGACCGGCAACCACTACCTCTCCCCCGGCTACCGGATCAACGCCGCGGTCAGCGACCATCCACTGCACGGCTACCAGGACAGCCCGCTCAACCCGGTGCTGGTCAGCACCTCCCCGGGTCACCTCGGCCTGGGGCACAGCAGCAGCGTGCTGGGCCCGGATCTGGTCTCGACCTATCTCGTCTACCACAACCTCAACCCCGACCGGACCCGCGATCTGAACATCGACCGGCAGGTCTGGAGCGGTGACCTGCTGCAGATCCTGGGTCCTTCCCGGCTCGCCGACGCCCCCGGTGCCCCCGACCACAGCACGAACTGGGGAGCCGGCGAGGCCGATCGCTGGACGGTGCTGGCCGGAGAGCTGGCGGAACACCTCGGCACGGCCGGGCTGCACGGCCCCGGGGAGGTCAGCTGGCGCGCCACCGGGTTGACCGATCGCTTCACCAGCGAGCACACCCTCGCCGCCGACGCCGGTCGCTACGGCATTCTCGCCAAGGACCATGGCGGGCACGGCTGGCGAATCGACCTCGAGCCGGCCGGCAACCGGATCCAGGCGTTCGCGCTGCGTCCGGGCGAGCAGCGACTGCTCGCCAGCGCTGAGCTGCCGGCCGGATACCGGCACGACGTGCTGCACTGCTACCGGCTCACGGCTGAGGGCGGGCGGGTCTGTCTGCTCGTCGACAACCGCCGGCAACTGGAGTTTCAGCCCGGGTCGTCCGACGGTCTCAGCCTCGGCTACCACTGCGCGGCCGGCGCCATGACCATCGGATACACCGCCCTGACCCACGCCACCGAGGCAGCCGTCCTGGCCGCCGCCCTTCGGCCGGTGCCGGGCCGGTTCCTCGCCACGTTGGCGGCTGAGGCCTCCGACGCCACGGGTCAACCCGACCTGGTTCTGCCGCCGGGGACGACCTCGCGTCACCCACTGCTGGTCGCCGCCGCCGGCGAGTACCACCTGTGGCTGGCCGGCGACTTCCCGGCCGGCGCCGGGCTGAGCGTCGAGGTGGAGGGACGCTGCGTCGAACTCGACCTGCAGTGCTCCACCACCATGGTGACGACCCGGCTGTGGCTCGACGCCGGACCACGGACGCTGACCGTCGCGGCGTCCGGACAGACGATCCAGCTCCGGACGATCGGTGTCGCCCGGCCCGGAACGGCTGCCGAGCCGGGGCCCGGCGCGCCGGAGTGCTCGGGCACCGGCAAGCTGACCACCGGGCCGTCACTGGTCGGCGACTGGGAGTTGGCCGCCACCGTGCAGGTCGAGTTGCGCAGCCCGGACGGCCATGCCGATCTACTGTTCTGCGCCAGCGAACTCGCCGAGGGCGGCGAGGGCGACGACGCTGACCTGGGGTTCGACTTCCTGCTGGGGTACTCCCTGCAGTTCCATGAGGACCGGGTCGTCCTCGCCCGACACGCCTACGACGAACAGCGCGTGGCCGAACGGGAGTTCGTCCTCGCTGACCGCCACACCGTCGCCGTCTCACGTCGTGGCGGGACGATCACCGCCCAGGTCGACGACCTGGATCCGCTGGTGCTCGTCGACCCCTGGCCCCACGCCGCCGGCCAGCTCGGCCTGCGTAGCGCGAGCGCCGGGATCGTCCTGGTTACCAGCGAGTTCACCCCCATCGGGTCCGGGGTCAGCCAGGCGCTGCTGGGCTGAAGCGGCAGCCTGCCCGCCTGGACCAGCGCAGGGCTCCGCTGGCCGCCGTGCTAGCATCCCAAGCACTTGGTCAGCCGAGCCGGCACCCCAGCCGGCGCTGCAGAGGAGGTTCGCTGTGACGAAGGTTCAGGCATTCGCCGCCTTGTCCAGCTACTGCATGCTGCCGCTTCGCGGCTGTTGTCGCGCCTGACCGGAAACGCCCTCTTCCCGCGTCCGCGGGTCACGCGCCGTCCCGTTTGAAGCCAGCTCTTCCTGGGTACTGACGCGTCCGGGCAACCCATCCCCATCCCCCGGCCGGAATCGTCCGACCGGATCCCCACAAAGGAGAAACATGCTCGTCCCAACCATCCGGAAGCTCGCCCTGGCCGCCGCGGCGCTCGCGCTGGTGGCCGGCTGCTCCGGCGCTCCTGCCTCCCCCGGCAGCACGTCGCCCGCCGGTGGCGGTGAGGCGCCCGCCGGCAGCTTCGACAGCGGCAATGCCGACTACGACGCGATCATCAACGCCGGTCCGGTGGCCGATGCCGCCACCATCGACGGCAACGAGTGGGCCAAGGCGGTCAAGGCCGCCGGCGTGCTCAAGGTCGGCGGCACCGAGACCTCCGACCTGTTCTCGCTGCTCAACCCGACCGCCGGGGTGGCGGTCGGCTTCGACGCCGGCCTCTCCCAGCTGCTGGCCCGCTACATCATCGGCGACGCCAAGACCGAGCTCACCCAGGTGACCGTGGACACCCGGGAGGATCTGCTGGTCAACAAGCAGGTGGACGTGGTCTTCGCCACCTACTCGATCACCCCGAAGCGGCTGGAGCGGATCAACTTCGCCGGGCCGTACTACCAGTCGCAGGCCGCGATCCTGGTGAAGAAGGACAACACCACGATCAACTCGGTGGCCGACCTGGCTGGCAAGAAGGTGGCCACCCAGGCTTCCTCGACCGGCGTCACGCTGCTGGAGAAGGAGGCCCCGCAGGCCGAGATCCTGGCGCTGCCCGACCACACCCAGGCGCTCACCGCCGTCCAGCAGGGACGGGCCGACGCCTACGTGATCGACCAGGCGCTGCTGCTGAACGCCCTGGTGTCCAATGACGACGTCAAGATCGTCGGCGAGCCGTTCGGCCCGGTGGACGCCTACGGCATCGGCGTCAACAAGGAGAGCGACGCCAAGGCCTTCATCGACGCCTGGCTGCAGAAGACCATCGACGACGGCACCTGGCTGAAGCTGTGGCAGGCGACGATCGGGGCCAAGACCGGCACCGATCTCACCCCGACCCCGCCGGCGATCAACTCCGCCGGCAACGCCTGACCGGCATTAGGGTTGCCCGATGGAGGTGTTGTGGAGTGAGTACGGCGGCAGCTTCGCCGCCGGCCTGGGCATCACGCTCTACCTCACCGCCGTCAGCTTCGTCGCGGCCATGGTGATCGGCACGATCATCGCGGCCTTCCGGATCAGCCCCATCGCGCCGCTGCGCGTGGTGGGGCTGATCCACGTCGAGATCTTCCGCAACATCCCGCTGATGAGCCTGATCATCCTGGTGGTCTACGCGCTGCCGGAGATCGAGGTGCTGCTCAGCTACGAGACCGCGATCATCGTGTCGATGTCGCTGGTCGGCTCCGCCTTCGTCTGCGAGGCGCTGCGCACCGGCATCAACAGCGTCGGGGTCGGCCAGATCGAGGCCGCCCGGTCGATCGGCCTGCCGTTCGTCGGGGTGCTGCGGTACGTGGTATTCCCGCAGGCCTTCCGGTCGATGGTGCAGCCCTTCGTGACCATCCTGATCGCCATCTTCCTCTCCTCGTCACTGGCCGGGGTGGTCGGCGTCACCGACCTCACCCAGACCGTGTCCTGGATCAACAACCGCGAGTCGCTCGGCCTGGTGACCTTCCTGGTGGCCGCCGTGATCTACTCGCTGATCTCGCTGGGCATAGCCACCCTCGGCGCCCGGCTCGAAACCAGGGTGCGGGTGCTGCGATGACCGGAGCCAGCGCGATCTTCGATGCCCCCGGCCCCCGCGCCCGGGTCTGGATCAGGGTGGCCACCGTGCTGAGCGTGCTCGGCATCCTGGTGGTCGGCTGGCTGGCCGTCCGACAGTTCCAGATCAACGGCCAGCTCGATCCGAAGAAGTGGCTCGAATTCACCGGCTGGCCCACCCAGCGGTACCTGCTGCGGGCGCTGGGCAATACCGGGCTGGCCGCGCTCGGCGCCGCGCTGATCGCGCTGCCGCTGGGCGTCCTGCTGGCGGTCGGACGGCTCTCGCAACTGCGGGCGCTGCGGTGGAGCGCCACCGCCGTGATCGAGTTCTTCCGCGCGATCCCGCTGCTGCTGTTGATCTACATCTTCTTCGTCGCGCTACCGCAGTACGGCCTGAACCCCGACCTGTTCTGGAAGCTGGTGATCCCGATCGGGCTGTGCTCGGCGGCCACCGTAGCCGAGGTGATCCGGGCCGGCGTGCTGGCGCTGCCCCGCGGCCAGACCGAGGCCGGCGCGGCGATCGGCATGACCGATTCCCAGACCTTCCGGCTGATCGTCTTCCCGCAGGCGGTACGGATGGTCATCCCTTCGCTGGTGGCGCAGGTGGTCATCCTGCTGAAGGACACCACGCTGGGCTACGTGGTCAGCTACTCCGAGTTGCAGCACTCCGCCCGGGTGCTGGTGGCCAGCACCGGCCATCTGATCCAGACCTACCTGGTGGTGTCGGTGATCTACGTGCTGATCAACATCGGGATCTCGGCGCTGGCGCGCGAACTCGACCGCAGAACCCGCAGCGGCCGCCGCCGGGTGCGCGCCGCCGCGCCGCTGGAGCCAACCGGCTCAATCGCCTGATCCCCGCCTTGGGTGGGATGAGGACTCGATCATCCCAGCTCCTCGGGCAGCGGCTCGGCATGCAGGACGGTGAGGCTGGTCACAGCGCGGGTTAGACAGACGTAGAGGCGGCGCAGCCCGATCACCCGCTCCGGCTCGGCCGCCACCAGGGCCTCGGGTTCGAGCAGCAGGACGTGGTCGAACTCCAACCCCTTGGCCAGCCGCGCGGCCACGATCTCCAGCCGTGCCACCGCCTCGGGATCGCGGGGCGTCAGCCCCAGGACTCCGTGGTCGATGCCGGCCAACGCCTGGTCGGCCGCCGCCACCCAGGCCGACGGCACGATCACTCCCAGCGTCCCCTCCCGTCCGGACAGCTGCCGGACGGTGTCGGCCAGGTCGGCCAGCGGATCGGCCCGCCGGATCGTCAGTTCGCCGCGGGATCGGCGGATCGAGTGCGGCGGGGTCAGTCCGGGAGCGATTCTGGGCAGCAGCTGGGCGGCGTAGTCGATCACCGCGCCGGGCACCCGGAAGCCCTCGACCAGCTCGGTCACCACCGCCTCGGGGTGCCCGATGTGGGTCAGGGCAGTCGTCCAATCCCGGACTCCCCAGGCGGTGGTGGCCTGGGCGAGATCGCCCAGCAGGGTGACCGAGCCCGTGCTGGCCCGGCGTCCGGCGGCCCGCAACATCATCGCCGAGAGGTCCTGCGCCTCGTCCACGATCACGTGCCCCAGGCTGGGCTGGCGGTTCAGCAGGTCGCTCACCTCGTCCACCAGCACGGCGTCGGCCACCGACCAGCGCCGCGACCGGGCCGAACGCGGCGGACGCTGCCCGAGCAGCAGGGCCTGCTCGTCGGCGGTCAGGATGCCGTCGGCGGCGCGGGCCAGCTGTGCCGGGTCGCTCAGCAGGGCGTGGACCACCCCCGGGGCGGTCAGCGCGGGCCACAGTTGCTTGCCGGCGGCGCGCACCGGTGCGGAGCGGGCGACCTGGGCCTGCACCCGGTCGGCGGTGGTCTCGCCGGCTGCCTCCAGCCGCAGCAGGACGTGGTGGGCCAGGCGCTGCGGCAGCATCGCCCGCCCGGCCTCGTAGCGGGTGCCGCGTCCGGCCAGATCGTCCAGCACCCGCTGGATGGTGGCCGCGGGAACCCGGATCAGCCGATGGCCGATGGTGAGCTCGATCCCCTGCCCGGGTGCCCGGACGTGGCCCCAGACGGCGCGATGCAGCACCTCGGCCAGCCGGGCGTCGCCCTTCAGCACCGCCACCGCCGGATCGTCCTCGCCGGTGACGGTCACTCCCCCGGCGGCGCAGACCAGTGACTCGATGGTCTCCTGGCTGGCGTCGATCTCGCCGAGCGCCGGAAGCACATCGCCGATGTAGCCCAGGAAGGAGTCGTTCGGGCCCAGCACCAGCACGCCCGAGCGGGAGAGCCGGTTACGGAAGGCGTAGAGCAGGTAGGCGGCCCGGTGCAGGCCGACGGCGGTCTTGCCGGTGCCGGGGGCGCCCTGGATGGCCAGCGACTCGTCCAGATCGGCCCGGACCAGCACGTCCTGGTCGGGCTGGATGGTCGCCACGATGTCGCGCATCGGGCCGGAGCGGGGACGTTCGATCTCCGCCTCCAGCAGGGCGCTGGGTTGGGCGCTGTCGGCGTCGGCCAGCCGCTCGTCCTCGTAGGCGGTGATCTCGCCGTGGGAGAAGCCGAATCGGCGACGCAGTTCGATGCCCATCGGCTCCCCGGGGCGGGCGCGGTAGAAGGGCAGCGCCATCGGCGCCCGCCAGTCCATCACCAGCGGGTCACCGCCGATCGACTGCTCGATGTGCCGGCGTCCGAGGTAGCAGGTCTCGTCGAGTTCGGCGCCCAGCCGGGCGGCGTAGTCGATCCGGCCGAAGAACAGCGGGACGTTCGGGTCGTCGGCCAGCGACTCGCGGCGGCGGAACAGTTGCTGGCGCAGATGCTGGGTGGAGACGTGGTCGCCACCGATCGCCTGCGTCCAGTCGGCCGATCGGGCCCGCATCGCCGCCAACGCGGCCCGCGAGTCGGCCAGATGGGCGCGTTCGGCCAGCAGTACCGGATCGGACATCACAACCTCCAGAGGACAAGCGGGAGCCGGCGCCGGTCGGGCGTCGGAGGTGGGTTGGGGTAACCCGGCCCGGCGGGAGCACCCGACGGGCGGCCTGCGCTCGCGGCAGGCTCTGGAGACCACGCGATTCTACGCAGCCAGGCCGGATCCGCAACTTCGCGGCCGCCCGGACGTCCCCCGGCGATCACCGGCGGACACCGCGGCCCGGGCTTCGCGCCTAGGATGACGGCCATGAACGACGTCACTCCTGCTGCGCTGCGCGCGGCGGTCGAGGCCGAGCTTCCGGCCGCCACCGCCGATCTGGCCGACCTGGTCGCCATTCCCTCCATCGCCTTCCCCGGGTTCCCCCGGCAGGAGGTGGAACGCAGCGCCGCCGCGGTGGCGGCACTGTTCGAGGCGACCGGGCTGTTCGACCAGGTCTCGGTGCAGACCGCGATCATCCCCGAGACCGGTGAGACCGGCATGCCGGCGGTGCTGGCCACCCGGGCCGCCCGGCCGGGACGGCCGACCGTCCTGCTGTACGCCCACCACGACGTCCAGCCGGTCGGGGACGAGAAGCTGTGGGAGACGCCGCCCTGGCAGCTGACCCCGCGCGACGGCAGGCTCTACGGCCGTGGTTCCTCCGACGACAAGGCCGGAGTGGTCACCCACCTGGCCGCGCTGCGGGCGCTGCAGCAGGTGCTGGCCGACGACTTCGGGGTCGGCCTGGCCGTGTTCATCGAGGGCGAGGAGGAGGCCGGTTCGCGGTCCTTCGCGCAGTTCCTGGCCGACCATCGTGACGCCCTGGCCGCCGACGTGATCGTGGTGGCCGACTCCGACAACTGGGACACCAGCACCCCGGGGCTGACCGTCTCGTTGCGCGGCAACGTCCGGTTCGTCCTGACCGTCCGCACCCTCGCCCACGCCTCCCATTCCGGCATGTACGGCGGCGCGGTGCCGGACGCGATGCTGGCCACCATCAAGCTGCTGGGCACGCTGTGGAACGACGACGGTTCGGTCGCGGTCGCCGGGCTCGAGCAGTACGACGGCCCGACCCCGGAGTACGACGAGGACGCGCTGCGTCGCGAGGCCGGCCTGCTGCCGGGGGTCAGCCCGATCGGCACCGGCACCATCCTCAGCCGGATCTGGAACCAGCCGGCCATCACGGTCACCGGGATCGACGCGCCGGACGTCCGCAACGCCTCCAACACCATCGCGCCGGAGGTCTCGGTGGTGATCAGCGCCCGGATTGCCCCGGGACAGGACAGCCGGGAGGCCTACCGGGCGCTGGAGGCACACCTGCGCGCCCGGGCGCCGTTCGGTGCGGAGCTGACCTTCAGCGATGTCGACAGCGGCGACGGCTTCCTGGCCGACACCTCCGGCTGGGCAGTCCAGCTGGCCAAGCAGGCGCTGGCCGACGGCTTCGGCACCGCCCCGGTGGACCTCGGCGTGGGCGGCTCGATCCCGTTCATCGCCGACCTCACCCGGGTGTTCCCGCAGGCCCAGATCCTGGTGACCGGCGTCGAGGACCCGCTGTCGCGTCCGCACACCCCAAACGAGTCGCAGGACGAGGGCGTGCTGGCCGCGGCGATTCTCGCCGAGGCGTCGCTGCTGGCTCGGCTGAACCTCGAAGGCCCGTTCACCGGCCGGTGAGTTCGGCGGCGACCCTCGCTTCCCACCCGGCGCAGGACTACCGTTGAGCCATGCGGACGGCCCGGTTCGGCGCTGCGGTGAGCGCGGCTGTCGCGGTGCTGCTGACCGGGTGCGCCGCCGGGCCGGCGGCCGTCCCCTCGGCTCCGGACAGCGCTCCGCCGACGACCGATCCCACCGCTGCCACACCGCCGGTGGCCGCCGAGCTGACCGGTGGAACCGCGCTGCAACTCGGTTCGGCCGGGCACTGGGCGATCGCGGACCGGACCGCCTTCGTCGCCAGTACCGAAACCGGGGTGACCGCCATCGACCTGGCCACCGGCGACCCCCGCTGGCAGGCCGGCTTCAGCCTGGGTGAGCCCTGGGAGGCGCAACCGAACCTGGGTGTCAGCGCCGACCGCAGCGTGGTCGTCGCGGTCCGGACGGTGGACGCCGGTGACGCCGCCGCCGTCGACCTGTTGCTGCTGGACGCCGGCTCCGGGGCGAAGCTGGCCGAACACCTGATCACCGACCCGGCCGGCAGGTGGCGGATCGACCTGCCGCCGCGGGTGCTGGCCGCGGACCGCGGCAGCGTCGTGCTGGCCGACAATCCGGAGTCGGGACGGCAGACCGCGGTGGTCGACCTGGCCGCGGGCGCCCTGGCCTGGCAGGTGGACGACCAGGCCGTCGCGGCCACCACCGACACCGTGGTGACCAGGGGCGCCGGCTGGAACCGCGGTGACGGAACCCGGCGCTGGCAGGCCGCCGGGCCGCTCGGGCCGCTGCTCGCCCAGTCGCCGACCGCGCTGGTCGTCCAGCAGGGCGGCCGGGCGGGCTGGCTGGATCCGGCCACCGGCAACCTCACCTCCAGCACTGCCGACCTGGGCGAAGCCGAGCCGCCCTGCGTCGCCACCGCCGACACCCTGGTCTGCCTGGGCGCCCAGGTGACCGGCTACGACCTGGCCTCGGCCGCCGCGCTGTGGACCTCCCCGGGGCCGGCCGACGCGCTGGCCGGGTGGGGCTCCTGGCTCTACCTGTGGCGCGGCGACGGCCGTGGCGACGTGCTGGACGCGCGCACCGGGCAGCCGCTGGTCACCGACGCGGCCCTGCCGTCACTGCGGTACGCCGACGATCATGGCGTGCTGCTGAGCGCCGAGAACGGCTACTCCTGGGTGTCCTTCCCCGGCTAGAACAGCGGGGTCTGGGCCCGCCGCCGCCGGGGCAACCGCCACTGCCAATTCTCGTCCTGCTCCACCACCCCCTGTTCGGCGAGCTCGTCCAGCACGCCCAGGCACTGCGCCAGCGGCACCCCGGAACGCAGCGACAGCTCCTCGACGGTCAGCCCGCCGCGGGCCGGCACCGCCTCGAAGACCGCGAGCTGTTCCGGGCTGAGCTCGTCGGTGGGCCGGCGCTCCGGACGCTGCCGCGGAGCGCCGCGTCCCAGCGGGGCGAGCAGTTCCAGCACCTCGGCGCCGCTAGTGACCAGCACCGCCTCGGAGTCGCGGATCAGCCGATGCGGGGTGTACGACTGGGCGCTGTAGATCGAGCCGGGCAGGGCGGCGACCACCCGGTTGAGGCAGTTCGCCCAGGTGACGGTGTTGCGGGCGCCGGAGCGCACCGCCGCCTCGACGATCACCGTCACCTGGGTGATGGCAGCGATCAGCCGGTTCCGGCCCAGGAACCGCACCCGGGTGGGATGGGCGCCGGGTGGGAACTCCGAGATCAGCACCCCGTCCTCGGCAATCCGGTCGAACAACGAGCGGTGGGCCGGCGGGTAGCTCCGATCCAGCCCGCAGGCCAGTACTGCGACGGTGGGCGTCCGGCCGGCCAGGCAGCCGCGGTGGGCGGCCGCGTCGACGCCGTAGGCACCGCCCGACACCGTCACCACACCATGGCGGCCGAGGTCCGCCGCCAGTTCGCTGGCCGCCGTCTCGCCGTAGGAGCTGCAGGCCCGGGAGCCGACGATCGCGGCGGAGCGACGGGCCAGCCCGGCCAGCTCGCCACCACCGCGGACCCACAGGCCCAGCGGCGCACCGGAGAGGTCGTTGACCGGCTCGCAGCCCGCCAGGTCGGAGACCCCGAGCGGCCACTCCGGATCGCCCGGGATCACGAACCGCAATCCGGCGGCCTCGGCCTGGGCGAGCACCGGCTCGATCCGGAACTCCCGGACGCGACGCGCCAGCGGCTCCGAGCCCGCTCCCTGGCACAGCTCGTCCCACAACTGCTCGGCGCCGAGCCGGGCGACCAGTTCGGTCGCCTTCGGGTTGGCCGGCTCCACCACGCAACTCAGCGCCAGCCGGGCGGCACGTTCGCTCATGTCGGGTTCCCTTCTCCGCGGCGCATCGCCAGGGCGGTGCGCAGGTGTCTGGTGGTGGGACGGTCGGCGCCTGCCAGATCCGCGATCGACCAGGCCAGCCGAAGCACGCGGTCCACCCCGCGGGCCGACAGCAGCCCGCGGCTGACCGCGTCGTCCAGTAGCTCCACGCCGTCCGGCAATGGCAACTGCCGTCGCAGCACCGGGCCGGGGACGTCGCCGTTGGTCAGCCAGCCCAGCGGTCCCAGCCGGCGGGCCTGGCGCTCCCGGGCCAGCCTGACCCGCTCGGCCACCGCCTGGCTGGGTTCGGCCGCCTTCAGCGCCGCCGCCAGGAAGGAACGCCGCAGCGGCTTGAGATGCTGGTTGATGTCGATCCGGTCCAGCACCGGTCCGGATACCTTATAGGCGTACCGGCGGACCTCGCTGGGGGCGCAGCGGCACTCGGCTTCGGGGTTGCCGAACTGGCCGCACCGGCAGGGGTTGGCCGCCATCACCAACTGGAACCTGGCCGGGTAGATGGTGGTGGCCAGGGCGCGGCCGAGCACCACCCGTCCCGACTCCAGCGGAACCCGCAGCGCCTCCATCACCGACGGTTTGAACTCCGGCGCCTCGTCCAGGAAGAGGACGCCCCGATGGGCGCGGGAGACCGCCCCCGGCTGGGCGATCCGCGATCCGCCGCCCACCAGGCTGACCGCCGAGGCCGAGTGGTGGGGATCGGCGTAGGGCGGCCGATGGATCAACCCGTCCAGCGGCACCCCGGCCAGCGAGTGGACCGCTGACACCTCCAGGGACTCGCTCAGTTCCAGGTCGGGCAGAATGCCCGGCAGCCGCTCGGCGAGCAGGGTCTTGCCCACCCCCGGCGGCCCGTGCAGGTAGAGGTGGTGCCTTCCGGCGGCGGCCACCTCCAGCGCCCACTTGGCCTCGGACTGGCCGGCGACGTCGCGGAGGTCCTTCGGCACGATGGCTACCGGCTCCGGCGCGGTCTCCGCCGGGGGCAGGCTACCCGGACCGCCCCGCAGCACGTCGAACAGCTCGGGCAGGTCCGCCACTCCGGTCACCTCCGCTCCCTCGACCAGGGCGGCCTCCCGCAGTTGGGAGACCGGGACGATCACCCGGGTGAACCCGTGGTTGACCGCCGCCAGCACCGCCGGCAGCAGGCCGCGCACCGCCCGGACCCGTCCGTCCAACCCGACCTCGCCCAGCAGCGCCCGGTGCTCCAGCGCGTCGAGCCGGCAGGAACCACCGGCGGCGCCGACCGCCGCCACGATGCTCAGGTCGTAGTGCGAGCCGGCCTTCGGCAGGGTCGCCGGCGAGAGGTTGATCGTCACCGGGTCGTAGGGCCAGCCGAAGCCCGCCGACACCATCGCCGCCTTGCAGCGATCCCTGGCCTCGTACAGCGAGGTGTCCGGCAGCCCGACCAGGATGATCTTCGGCAGCCCGCTGCCGATCGCCGCCTCCACCTCGACCATGGCGCCCTCCATGCCGATCAACGCCACCGACCAGGCCCGCGCCGCCCTCACGAGCCGATCCCCCGGACGTGGCTGATCCGGTGTGGTCCGTCCTGGGGCAGCAACACGCCCAGCCCGTCGATCCGGAACCGCGGGACGAAGGACGACTGCGCCCGCAACCAGAGCGTGGCCAGTTCCCGCAGCTTGCGCTGCTTGGCCATCGTGATCGCCTCCAGCGGCGGGCCGAAGCCCAGACCACGCCGGCACTTCACCTCGCAGAACACCACCGTGGTGGGCGGCCCCGGATCGACCGCCACGATGTCCAGTTCACCCGCCGGGCAGCGCCAGTTGCGTTCCAGCACCCGCCAGCCCAGGTCGGTCAGATAGCGCGCGGCCAGTTCCTCGCCGGCCCGCCAGGTCTCCTGATTGCCCACCTCGCACCTCCGCGCCGCAGTCTTGGCAGGCGCGAGCGAAATGTGCCAGGCAATTGTGTCGGCTGTGGAAAACCCGGACCGGTCCCGCCGTCATCCACAGGCGGACGGCCGCGCTACAGGTTCTCGGGAACCTTCAGTTCGGAGTGCGCGATCTCCTCGATGGAGACGTCGCGGAAGGTGAGCACCTTGGCGCTCTTCACGAACCGGGCCGGACGGTACATGTCCCACACCCAGGCGTCGCCCATCGAGACCTCGTAGTAGACGTCGCCGCCCTCGGTCCGTACCTTCAGGTCGACCGCATTGCACAGGTAGAACCGGCGTTCGGTCTCCACCGCGTAGGTGAAGATGCCGACCACGTCCTTGTACTCCCGGTACAGCTGGAGTTCCAGGTCGGATTCGTACTGTTCAAGATCCTCGGCGCTCATGGCAGGTTCACTGTACCAGCGGCCCGACGGACGTTGTCGAAGCACCACCGATGGATCGGGCTGGGGCCGTGGCTCTCCAGCCGCTGCTGGTGCAGTCCGGTGCAATACCCCTTGTGGATGTCGAAGGCGTACTCCGGATAGGTCTGGTGGTAGTCGGTCATGATCCGGTCCCGGGTGACCTTGGCCAGCACCGAGGCCGCCGCCACGCAGGCCGCCACCCGGTCGCCCTTCCACACCCCGAGGTTCGGCACTCCCAGGCCGTCCACCGCGAAGCCGTCGGTGAGCACGAAGTCGGGAGCGGTGTCCAGCCGCAGCACCGACCGGCGCAGCGCGGCCAGGTTGGCGACGTGCATCCCCAGCCGGTCGCACTCCCCCGGCTCGATGCCGACCACCGCCCAGGCCAGCGCGCGAGCGACCACCTGGTCGTAGATCCGGTCGCGTTGCCTGGCGGTCAGGGTCTTGGAGTCGCCCAGGCCCTCGATCCGGGTGGACGGACGCAGGATCACCGCGGCGGCCACCAACGGGCCAGCGCAGGCGCCGCGTCCAGCCTCGTCGGCGCCGGCGATCAGGTCGAACCCGCCGCGCCGCAGCGAGCGTTCGTATCCGTAGAGGCCGGCGTCCCGGCGCACCACAGCCATGGTTCAGCAGTCGAACGGTTGGCCGTTGATCACCGGCTCGGCCGGCGGGGTCTCACCGGCCGGCACGCCACCGAAGGTTTCCGGTCGGCTGAAGCCCCGCATCCGGTCGAACGGGAAGACGATCGCCATCGCCGGACCGACGATGTTCTCGGTCGGAATGAACGCCCGGGCACCCGGCGGGCCCTCCGAGTCGTCGAAGAGATAGCAGCGCGAGTCCTTGGAGGCGTTGCGGTGGTCGCCCATCACGAAGATGGTGTCCGCCGGCACCACGATGTCGAACTTCATGACGGAGGGATCCACCTGGACGCCGGTGGCGGCGTCGGTGTAGAGGTAGGGAACCTCGTTGAGCGCCGCTCCGTTGACGCTGATCCGGCCCTGCGCATCGCAGCAGGTGACGTGGTCGCCGGCGACGCCGATCACCCGCTTGATCAGGTGCTGGGTGCTCTCGTCCGGCGCCAGCCCGACGAACATCAGGGCTTGATGGAGCCAGCCCGGATCCTCCTCGTTCGGCTCCAGCCAGTTCAGCGTGTCCCGGAACACCACGACGTCGCCGCGGGCGTAGCCGGTGATCTTCTGCACCGCCACCCGGTCGTTCACCTCGATGGTGTGTTCCATCGAGCGACTCGGGATGACGAACATCTGCGCGATGAACAGGCGCAGCAGGGTGGACGCGATCAACGCGCCGATCACCACGATGGCGAGTTCGCGCGTCCAGGAGCCAAGCGTCCCCAGAGCGCCGCGGCGGGGCCGCGAATCGGCTTCGCCGCTCATCCGGCCACCTCCTCGGCTACGCCGCAGGACGTGGTCAGCGGTCCCGCTTTTCCTTGATCTTGGCTGCCTTGCCGCGCAGACCGCGCAGGTAGTACAGCTTGGCGCGGCGTACGTCGCCGCGGCGCTCGACCTCGATCTTCTCGATGATCGGGCTGTGCAGCGGGAAGGTCCGCTCCACGCCGGTGCCGAAGGAGACCTTGCGGACGGTGAAGGACTCACCCACGCCGCTGCCGGTGCGGGAGATCACGGCGCCGGCGAAGACCTGGATCCGGGAACGGTTGCCCTCGATGACCCGGACGTGCACCTTCACGCTGTCGCCGGGACGGAAGTCGGGGATGTCGTCACGCAGGGCGGATTCCGCGACCTGTGCCACCAAAGGATTCATTGCCAATGTCCTCGCCAGTGCCACAGGTCACTTCGTCTCAGGTTCGTTGTGAGCGGCTCGCCTTCCCCCTGTGGCAGGAGCAAACCGCGACCACCAAGTCTGCCACAGCACCCCCGTCCGCCCGAAATCGACGCCCCCCCCCCTCCCCACTCCCTCTTTGGGTTGTGCCTGGGGTGTGGCGCTCGACGTAAAGGGCGCTCGGCGGGTGTGGCGGCGGACGTGCGAAAGCCCCGGCCGGAGCCGGGGCTTTCGGGTGAGGTCCTACTTGCCGTCCTTCTTGAACAGCGAGGCGATCAGGTCGCGGTTCAGCTGGCTGATCACGTCCAGCGGGATCTCCTTGGGGCAGACCGCCGCGCACTCGCCGATGTTGGTGCAGTTGCCGAAGCCCTCGGCGTCGTGCTGGGCCACCATCGACTTCACCCGGGTGTACCGCTCCGGCTGGCCCTGCGGCAGCATCGCGAGGTGGGTGATCTTGGCCGAGGTGAACAGCATCGCCGAGGAGTTCGGGCAGGCCGCCACGCAGGCGCCGCAGCCGATGCAGGTCGCCGCGTCGAAGCCGCGGTCGGCCTTCAGCTTCGACACCGGGGCCGCGTGGGCGTCCGGCGCCGAACCGGTGTTCACCGAGATGAAGCCGCCGGCCTGGATGATCCGGTCGAAGGCCGAACGGTCGACCACCAGGTCCTTCAGGACGGGGAAGGGCCCGGCCCGCCACGGCTCGACGTCGATGGTGGCGCCATCGGCGAAGGAGCGCATGTGCAGCTGGCAGGTGGTGGTCGGCACCGGCGAATCGCCGCGGCCGTGGGCGGTGCCGTTGATCACCACGCCACACATCCCGCAGATGCCCTCGCGGCAGTCGTGGTCGAAGGCCACCGGCTCCTCGCCATTGACGGTGAGATCCTCGTTGAGCAGGTCGAGCATCTCCAGGAAGGACATGTCCGGGGACACGTCGGCGACCTGGTAGGTGACCATGCGGCCCTCAGCCTGGGCGTTCGCTTGGCGCCATACGCGCAGGGTGATGTTCACTTGTAACTCCGTTGCTTCAGCTCGATGTACTCATACTCCAAGGGCTCCTTGTGCAGCACCGGCTTGTCACCGGTGAACTCCCAGGCCGCGACGTAGAGGAAGTTCTCGTCGTCGCGCAGCGCCTCGCCGTCGGGGGTCTGGCTCTCGGCCCGGAAGTGGCCGCCGCAGGATTCGCGCCGGTGCAGCGCGTCGATGCACATCAGCTCGCCCAGCTCGAAGAAGTCGGCGACCCGGCCGGCCCGCTCGAGGGTCTGGTTGAGATCCTCGTTCACGCCGGTGACCTTGACGTCGCGCCAGAACTCCTCGCGCAGTTCCCGGATCAGCCCGATGGCCTTCATCAGACCGGCCTCGGTGCGCTCCATGCCGCAGTACTCCCACATGATCTGGCCGAGTTCCTTGTGGAAGGAGTCGACCGTGCGGCTGCCCTTGACCGAAAGCAGCTTGTCGATCCGGCCCTTCACCGACTCCAGCGCCTCGACCGCCGCCGGGTGGCTCGCGTCCACCTTCGTCGAACGGGGCCGGCGGCCAGGTAGTCGTTGATGGTGTTGGGCAGCACGAAGTAGCCGTCGGCCAGGCCCTGCATCAGCGCCGAGGCGCCGAGCCGGTTGGCACCGTGGTCGGAGAAGTTCGCCTCGCCGGTGACGTACAGGCCCGGGATGTTGCTCGACAGGTCGTAGTCGACCCACAGTCCGCCCATGGTGTAGTGGACGGCCGGGTAGATCCGCATCGGGGTCTCGTACGGGTTCTCGCCGGTGATCTGGGCGTACATGTCGAACAGGTTGCCGTAGCGGGCGGAGACGCCGTCCTTGCCCAGCCGGCTGATCGCGTCGGAGAAGTCGAGGTAGACGCCGCGGCGCACCTTGACCTCGTTGCCGTCCGCGTCGAACTCGGTGACCGCCGGGCCGACGCCGCGGCCCTCGTCGCACCGGTTCTTCGCCTGCCGCGACGCGATGTCGCGGGGCACCAGGTTGCCGAACGCCGGGTAGATCCGCTCCAGGTAGTAGTCGCGGTCCTCCTCGGGGATCTGGCGGGGATCCTTGTCGCAGTCCTCGGCCCGCTTGGGCACCCAGATCCGGCCGTCGTTACGCAACGACTCCGACATCAGGGTCAGCTTGGACTGGTTCGAGCCGTGCACCGGAATGCAGGTCGGGTGGATCTGGGTGTAGCAGGGGTTGCCGAAGTAGGCGCCCTTGCGGTGTGCCCGCCAGTTGGCGGTGACATTGCAGCCCATCGCGTTGGTCGACAGGAAGAAGACGTTGCCGTAGCCGCCGGTGGCCAGCACCACCGCGTCGGCGAACCAGCTGTCGATCTCGCCGGTCACCATGTTGCGGGTGATGATGCCGCGGGCCTTGCCGTCCACCATGATCAGCTCGAGCATCTCGTGGCGGTTGTACATCTTCACCGTGCCGGCGGCGATCTGCCGCTCCAGCGCCTGGTAGGCGCCGATCAGCAGCTGCTGGCCGGTCTGGCCGCGGGCGTAGAAGGTCCGCTGCACCTGGACGCCGCCGAAGGAGCGGGTGTCCAACAGGCCGCCGTACTCGCGGGCGAACGGGACGCCCTGGGCGACGCACTGGTCGATGATGTTCGCGCTGACCTCGGCCAGCCGGTAGACGTTGGTCTCCCGGGCGCGGTAGTCGCCGCCCTTGACGGTGTCGTAGAACAGCCGGTGGGTGGAGTCGTTGTCATTGCGGTAGTTCTTGGCCGCGTTGATGCCGCCCTGGGCGGCGATCGAGTGCGCCCGGCGGGGGCTGTCCTGGTAACAGAAGTTGAGGACGTTGTAGCCCGCCTCGCCCAGCGACGCCGCCGCGGCGCCACCGGCCAGGCCGGTGCCGACGATGATCACGGTCAGCTTGCGACGGTTGGCCGGGTTGACCAGCTTGGCCTCGAACTTGCGCTGCGACCACTTGGCGTCGATCGGGCCACCGGGAGCCTTGGTGTCGTGCACCTCTTCGCCGAGGGTGTAGAAGTCCTCCGGCTTGGGGCCCTTGGCCGCGGTCTTGGCGGGAGCGGGAATCTCGGTCGTGGTCATCAGTTCAGCACTCCAGTCAGGACGGCCACCGGCATGATCATGAAGCCGATGTAGAGCAGGATGGCGATCACCCAGGCGCAACCGTTCAGCACCTTCTGCGCCTTGAGGGAGGTGTTGGCCCCCAGCGTGGTGAAGGCGCTCCAGAAGCCGTGC
Organism: Propionicimonas sp.; assembly: GCA_049840415.1. Classification (GTDB taxonomy): domain Bacteria; phylum Actinomycetota; class Actinomycetes; order Propionibacteriales; family Propionibacteriaceae; genus Propionicimonas. The sequence continues at coordinate 55,414 of JASGLB010000009.1, forward strand.
CGGATGTGCATGCACACCGCCACCATCCAGATCGCGTAGGCCAGCACCAGCCACCAGACGCTGAACTCGGCCAGCACCATCTCGTGCGGGGCGGCCGTGCTCGGAGACTTGATCAGGGTCGCGCGGACGGTGAACTGCAGCAGGTGGAAGATCAGCCCGCCCAGCATGATGATGCCGCCCCAGCGCATGGTGCGCGCCGAGTAGGTCTGCGCCAGCCGCCGCTTGGCCTCGTAGGTGTCGGGGTTGGCGATCTTGGCCCGGCGCCACAGCGTCGCGGCGCTGTAGATGTGCAGGCCGATGACGGCCAGCATGCCGAACCGGAAGATCCAGATGAACCAGCCCTGCGGGATCAGCGGGTAGAGGATGCCACCTTCGTCGCCCTCGCCCTTGAGCCAGTGCGCGTAGTGGTCGAATGCCTCGCCACTGACGAACATCTTGATATTGCCGAACGCATGCACCAGGAGGAACGCGATCATCGCCAGACCGGTGATGGCCATGATGACCTTCAGCACGACGGTGGATCGCAGCGCCTTCTGATGTGGAGTAAGAGTTGTTGTCGCCACGGGCTCCACCCTAACGATCCGGGCGGCTCTTGTCTGACCATTTAGCCTATTCAGGGCCCATGTATCCCAGAATCCGGACAAGCACTGGACGAACCGTCCACTTTCTGGATTTCAACAACGACACGGTGTCGTAAATAGGGCTTTTTCGGGTCCTACTCGGCCTCGGGGAGCAGGTCCGGACGACGCTGCCGAGTGCGGGCCAGAGACTGCTCGGTGCGCCACCGGGCCACCTGCCCGTGGTGCCCCGAGAGCAGGACAGCCGGCACCTCCAGCCCTCGCCAGGAAGCCGGCTTGGTGTAGACCGGGTACTCCAGCAGCCCGTCCAGGTCGTCGCCGTGGGATTCCTCGGCCAGCGATTCGGGGTTGCCCAGAACGCCCGGCAGCAGCCTGACCACGGCCTCGACGATCGCCAGCGCGGCGACCTCGCCGCCGTTGAGCACGTAGTCGCCCAGCGAGACCTCGGCGACGTCCATCCGGGTGGCGGCGTACTCGATCACCCGGGCGTCGATGCCCTCGTAGCGGCCGCAAGCGAAGATCAGCCGTTCCCGGGCGGCGAACTCCACCGCCAGCGACTGCCGGAACGGCGCCCCGGCCGGGGTGGGGACGACCAGCAGCGGCCGCTCCCCCGCCGGCACCAGTTCGTCCAGCACCTCGCCCCAGGGTTCGGGCTTCATCACCATGCCGGCGCCGCCGCCGTAGGGGGTGTCGTCGACCGTGCGGTGACGGTCGTGCGTCCAGTCGCGCAGGTCGTGGACGCCCACCTCGACCAGGCCGGCGGCGATCGCCTTGCCGACCAGGGAGAGCTTCAGCGGTTCGAAGTAGTCGGGGAAGATGCTGACCAGGTCAATCCGCATCGGGCACCTCGTCCAGCAACCCGGGGATAGGGGCGATCACCAGCCGGCCGGCGGCGAGATCGACCTCGGGAACGAGCTCGGTGACGAAGGGCACCAGCCGTTCGCCGTCCGGGGTGTCGAGCGCCAGCACGTCCTGGGCTGGAAGGTGCAGGACGCGGGCCACCCGCCCGATCTCCGCACCGGAGGGGTCGACGGCGGTCAGCCCGATCAGCGCGGTGTCGTGGAACTCGCCGTCCTCGGTGTCGGCGGCATCGACCTCGGCCCACAGTTCGGCGCCGCGCAGCGCCTCGGCGGCCGACCGGTCGCCGGCCTGCTGGAAGCCGACCACCAGGGTGCCCGACTGCCAGCGGAGCTGCCGGACGGTCAGCTTCCCGGCGGTGGGTGAGGACAACTGACTCCCCGGAGCGAAACGTTGCTCCGGGGAGTCGGTGGTCGGTGCGATGGTGACCTCACCGCGCAGCCCGTGGGCCTTGCCGATGCGGCCTACCAGAACCTCGGTGGTGGCCATCGACGGTGACGCTCAGCGCCTCCGCTGCGGACGACGGTCGACATCGATGAAGTCGATGCGGACCTGTTCCCGCCCGGCGAGCGCACCGATCACGGTGCGCAGCGCGCTGGCGGTCCGTCCTTGCCGGCCGATCACCTTGCCGATGTCCTCGGGGTTGACCCGCACCTCGAAGGTGCGGATCCGGCCCCGGTCGGACTCGCGCACCCGGACGTCGTCCGGGTTCGGCACGAGCCCGCGGACCAGGTGCTCCAGCGCGTCGGCCAGCATCTCAGGCCTCGTCGGCCTCGGCGGCGGCCTGATCGGCAGCCGGCGCTTCGGCCTCGGCAGCCGCGGACTTCTTGCGCGACACCGAGATCGCGGCGGAAGCCGGCTCGTCGTCGGCCTCGGCCAGGGCGGCGTTGAAGATCGCGACCTTGTCCTTCTTCTCCGGCTGCGGGGTCACGCCGGAGGGCGAGTCCTGGCCGGTGAACTTCTGCCAGTCGCCGGTGCGCTTGAACAGCGCCACGACGGCCTCGGTCGGCTGGGCGCCAACGCCGAGCCAGTACTGCGCCCGCTCGGACTTGACCTCGATCACCGACGGATCGTTCTTCGGGTGGTAGAGGCCGATCTCCTCGATCGCCCGGCCGTCCCGCTTGGCGCGGGCGTCCATCACGACGATGCGGTAGTGCGGCGACCGGATCTTGCCGAGTCGCTTCAGACGAATCTTGACAGCCACGTGGGTGGTTTCTCCTGTGGGACTTGACCCGGTGACGTCACCGGGCCGGACGGGTGGACCGACCAAGTCGCTGTGGGGCAACGTCCGGCTGGTCCGGGTGGATCTGCGTCGCCCGCGTTGAGAGGGCACCGACGAGCACAGATGCAGCGATCATTCTGCCAGAGTCGACCGGTCGGAAGCGAACCGGAGCCGGATCACAGCTCGGCGATCGCCTGGAGGGCGGCCAGATGGCGCGCCCACTGCGCCCTTCCCTCGGGGGTGAGGCTCAGCCAGGTGCGCGGCCGCTTGCCGACATAGCCCTTCCGGATCGCCACGATGCCCAGCTCCTCCAGCTGCGCCGCCTGCCGGCTGAGCACCGAGTCGGTGACCTGCAACTGGTCGCGCACCGTGGCGAACTCCGCGCTCTCGGTGGCGTTCAGCGCCGCCACCAGGGAGAACCGCACCGGGTGGGTCAGCGCGTCCAGCAGCTGATGGCGGGGGTGCTCGGCGTTCACTGCCGCGCCTCCAGCCAGGCACCGAGCAGGGTGACCAGGCAGAGCGCGGCGCTGACGGTGGCGAGGAACCAGATCTGGCCGGGGAACCACCAGTAGATCCCGAAGATCCCCACCAGCCACAGCGCGCCCCACCCCAGGAGGGTGCCGATCCAGCGCCGGCCGAAGCCCCGTTTCACCGCCCGGCTGAAGACGCCGACGAAACCGAACAGCGCGCCCAGCCAGCCGAAGAACAGCAGCAGCGGCAGCGCCACCAGTTCAGTGGGGACGTAGGCCAGCGCCACCAGCGCCAGGGACGAGGCCCCACCCAGGCCGAGCAACCCGGCCAGCTGCGGCCAGCTGGCCCCCGCCCGGGTGGTCGACGCGGTGCGCGCCGCCTGCTCGAGCAGCTCGCGGGCCTCCTCGGGGGTCGGACCGCTCATTACTGAGCCAGCTTCCGGCGCTGCGCCACCAGCCCGGCGTAGGTGGCCGACCAGACCGACCCCAGCACCGCGGCGGTGACCGAGGTGATCAGCATCAGCTGCGCGCTGCCGCTGGCCACCCCCACCCCGAACAGCACGATCATGCAGCCGATGCCCGATACCGGCCCGAGCCACAGCCAGCGCAGGCTCCGGTCGATCCGCTCGATCTTCTCGCTCCTCATGGTGGACTCCTTCGCTCGATGGTCAACAACTACTTCGACCCTAACAACTACTTTCCATTTCTGCAAGTAGTTTCCGAGCTGATTCCATCGAACCTCAGGAGCGCGCCACCACCCGGCCGCGCAGGATCACCAGCCAGGGCCGCCTGGTCACCTCGATGTCGACCCGGGGATCGGCGTGGTAGACCACCAGATCGGCCCAGGCGCCATCGGTCAGGGTGTCGGGCGCCCCCAGCCAGGCCCGGGCCCGCCAGGAGCCGGCGCCCAGGGCGTACTCCGGGTTGGCGACGCCGGCCAGCAGCCGGAGCTCGGTGGCCAGCTGGCCGTGCGGGATGGTCCCGCCGGCATCGGTGCCAGCGAATACCGGGACGCCGGCGTCGATCGCGGCGCCGATGGTCGACAGCCGGCGGGCGTGGAGCGCCCGAATATGAGCGGCGTAGCGGGGGAACTTGGCCTCGCCGGCCGCCGCGAACCCCGGGAAGTTCTCCAGGTTGATCAGGGTCGGCACCAGTGCCACCTGGCGCTCGGCCATCAGGGCGATGGTGCTGTCGTCCAGGCCGGTGCCGTGCTCGATGCCGTCGATCCCGGCTCGCACCAACTCGTGCACCGACTCCTCGCCGAAGCAGTGCGCGGTGACCCGCGCCCCCAGCTCGTGCGCCCGGTGGATGGCGGCGGCCGCCAGGTCGGCCGGCCACAGCGGTGCGAGATCGCCGATGCCGCGGTCGATCCAGTCCCCCACCAGCTTCACCCAGCCGTCGCCCGCCCTGGCCTGCCGTTCCACCTCGGCCAGCAGCGCCTCCGGTTCGATCTCGACGGCGTAGTTGCGGATGTAGCGAGCGGTCCGGGCGATGTGCCGGCCGGCCCGGACGATCCGCGGCAGGTCGGGGCGGTCGTCGATCCAGTGGGTGTCGATCGGCGAGCCGGCGTCCCGGATCAGCAGCGTGCCGCCGTCCCGGTCGGTCCGGGCCTGCGCCTCGGCGGTGGGACGATCCACCGCACCGCGGGAATCCAGTCCGACGTGGCAGTGCGCGTCCACCAGCCCGGGCATGATCCAGGCACCGGAGGCCACGGTGACGGCATCGGCGACCGGCTCGGTCCGGACCACCCCGTCGACCAGCCACAGGTCGCGTACCTCGCCCTCGGGCAGGGTCACGCCCTGCAGGTGCAGGCGCCCAGGCTCGGGCGCACCGGTCACCTCGCTCGAACCGTGGCTGTGCGCGAAGAACTCGGGTTCCCCCAGCCCGGGTGGCGCGTTGTGATGATGCCCCATGGCCGGACGCTACCGCATGCTTCCCGGCCAGCCCTGCGACTATTTGCCAGATAGCCGCTGCGCGCGACATATCTGTCGCGCAGGACGACTATCTGGCAGAAAGTAGCAGCGGGCGCTACTTGCCCTGGTTGAGCAGCTTCTGCAGGTCGGGCGGCAGCTGGAACTCGCTCATCGCCTTGGCGATGTCGGCCTCGCTGGGCTGGGCGGTGGGCAGGCCGAACGGGGACGTGGTCGGCGCGCTCGGTTCCACGGGAGCGGCGGTGACAGCGGGCTGGTTGCGCTTGGCCGGGTTGCCGGAGACGCCCTTGCCGCCCTTGCGCTTCTTGGCCGAGGGCCGGGCGGCCTGGCGCCGTCCGCCACCCATGCCGGGCATCCCGCCGGCCATCGCCCCGCCCAGGCTCTGCATCATCTTGCGGGCCTCGAAGAAGCGGTTGACCAGGGAGTTCACGTCGGAGACCTGGGTGCCGGAGCCCTTCGCGATCCGGGCCCGGCGGGAACCGTCCAGCATCTTCGGGTTGGAACGCTCAGCCGGGGTCATCGAGTAGATGATCGCCTCGATCCGGTCGATCTCGCGTTCGTCGATGCCGTTGATCTGGTCCTTCATCTGGCCCATCCCGGGCATCATGCCGAGGATCTTCGACAGCGGGCCCATCCGGCGGACGGCCTGCATCTGCTGCAGGAAGTCATCCAGGCCGAACTCGCCCTTGCCCTTCAGCAGCTTCTCGGCGGCCTTGGCGGTCTGCTCGGCGTCGAAGGTCTTCTCGGCCTGCTCGATCAGGGTGAGGACGTCGCCCATGCCGAGGATCCGGCTGGCCATCCGGTCGGGGTGGAAGGCGTCGAAGTCGTCCAGGCCCTCGCCGTTGGAGGCGAACATGATCGGCCGGCCGGTGACCCGGGCGATCGACAGCGCCGCGCCGCCGCGGGCGTCGCCGTCCAGCTTGGAGAGCACCACGCCGTCGAAGCCGACCCCGTCGGCGAAGGCGCGGGCGGTGTTCACCGCGTCCTGGCCGATCATGGCATCCACCACGAACAGGATCTCGGTGGGGTTGACCGCGTCCCGGATGTCGGCGGCCTGCTGCATCAGCTCGGCGTCGACGCCCAGCCGACCGGCGGTGTCGACGATCACCACGTCGTAGAGCTTGGTCTCGGCGTGGGCGATCGAGTCCCGCGCCACCTGGACGGGGTCGCCGACGCCGTTGCCCGGCTCGGGAGCGAAGACGTGGACGCCGGCCCGTTCGCCGACCACCTGCAGCTGGTTGACCGCGTTCGGACGCTGCAGGTCGGCCGCCACCAGCAGGGGCGCGTGGCCCTGGCTGCGCAGCCAGCGGCCGAGCTTGCCGGCCAGGGTGGTCTTGCCGGAGCCCTGCAGACCGGCCAGCATGATCACCGTCGGCGGGGTCTTGGCGAACCGCAGCGGCCGGGCCTGACCGCCGAGGATCTCGATGAGTTCCTCGTTGACGATCTTGATGATCTGCTGACCGACGTTCAGCGCCTGGTGGATCTCAGCCCCGGCGGCCCGCTCCCGGACGGCGGCGATGAACTCCTTGACCACGCCGAGGTTGACGTCGGCCTCCAGCAGCGCCAGCCGGATCTCGCGGGTGGTCGCCTCGATGTCGGCCGGGGTCAGCCGGGTCTTGCCCCGCAGGGTGCGGAAGGCAGCCGAGAGGCGGTCTTGCAGGGTGTCGAACACAGCGGAAGGTCCTCACGCTCGGGGATACCCGAGCAATCCTACCGGGGGCTCGGCGAATCCGCGGTGGGCAGCAGTCCGAGTTCCAGCGCCAGGGTGACCGCGCGGGTGCGGTCGGTCACCCCGAGCTTGTCGAAGACCTTCAGCAGATGGGTCTTCACGGTCGACTCGCCGATCCCCAGCTCGGCGGCGATCTGCCGGTTGCTCCGGCCCAGCGCGACCCGGCCCAGCACCTGGAGTTCCCGGCTGGTCAGTACCGGGGTCGGCTCCGGGGACCTGGTCCGCTCGACCAGCCGGACCGCGACCTGCGGGGAGAGCGCGGAGTGGCCGGCCGCCACCGACCGGATGCCGGCGGTGATCTCGGCGCTCGGCGCAGCCTTCAGCAGGTAGCCGGACGCCCCGGCCTCGATGGCGGCCAGGATCTGGTCATCGGATTCGTAGGTGGTCAGGATCAGCACCCGCGGCGCGGGTTCACCGGCCTCACCGGACGTGATCCGCGCGGTGGCCGCGACCCCGTCCACCTCCGGCATCCGCAGATCCATCAGCACCACGTCCGGCCGGAGCGCGGCGGCCAGCCGGACCGCCTGCTCACCGTCGCCGGCTTCGGCGACCACCACCAGGTCGGGTTGGTCGGAAAGCAGGCCGGCCAGGCCGGCCCGCACCACCGGGTGGTCGTCGGCGATCAGCACCCGGATCATCGAACCTCCTGCGGCAATGTCCCGGCCAGCGGCAGCCGGACGTCCAGCCGGGTGCCCAGCCCGGGCTCGGCGGTGACCTCCAGTTCGCCGCCGGCCAGCGCGACCCGCTCGGTCATCCCGTCCAGCCCGAAGCCGGCCCGGATCACCGCGGGGTCGAACCCCTCGCCGTCATCGCTCACGGTCAACCCGACCAGGCCGCCATCCGGCCGGATCCACCGTTCGGTGGATGCCGGTCAGTTCTCCGACAGCAGCGCGTCCACGAAGGCCTCGGGTTCGAACGGAGCCAGATCGTCGGCGCCCTCGCCCAGCCCGATCAGCTTCACCGGAACGCCGAGTTCCCGCTGCACCTGGACGACGATGCCGCCCTTGGCCGAGCCGTCCAGCTTGGAGAGCACGATGCCGGTGACGTCCACCACCTCGCCGAACACCCGGGCCTGGGTGAGGCCGTTCTGGCCGGTGGTGGCGTCGATCACCAGCAGCACCTCGGTGACCGGCAGCCTGCGCTCCACCACCCGCTTGATCTTGCCGAGCTCGTCCATCAGGCCGGTCTTGGTGTGCAGCCGGCCGGCGGTGTCGATCACGATCACGTCGACGCCGTCCTCGATACCGCGGGCCACCGCGTCGAAGGCGACCGAAGCCGGGTCACCGCCCTCGGGCCCGCGCACGGTGGGCACGCCCACCCGGGAGCCCCAGGTCTCCAGTTGGTCGGCGGCGGCGGCCCGGAAGGTGTCGGCCGCCCCCAGCACCACGCTGTTGCCCTCCGCCACCAGGACGCGGGCCAGCTTGCCGATCGTGGTGGTCTTGCCGGTGCCGTTCACCCCCACCACCAGGACGACCCCCGGCTGACCGTCGGCGCCGGTGATCCGCAGGGTGCGATCCAGGCTCGGGTCGACCAGCTTCACCAGTTCGGTGCGCAGCACCTGCTTGGCCTTCGCCGGGTCGGAGACGCCGTCGATCGACAGTTCGCGGCGCAGCGCCTCGATCAGCTCGGTGGTGGGCCCGACGCCGAGGTCGGCGGTGATCAGGGTGGCCTCGAGATCCTCCCAAGCCTCGGCGTCCAGCCTGTCGGCGGACAACAGGCCGAGCAGGCCGCGGGCGAACGGGTTGGTGCTGGCGGAGAGCCGGCGGCGCAGCCGGGCCATCCGGGAGCCGGCGGCCTCGGGCACCTCCAGGCTCGGCGCGGACGGCGCGGCGGGCGCCTCCTCGTCCGGCTCCTCGACTGCCTCGGTCGGCTCGGGCTCGGCACCCGGCTGCAGCTCGGCGGTCTCGGGCGGCCGGGTCAGGGCCGCCTTCCGGTTGCTCTGCACGATCACGACGGTGGCGACGATCAGCGCCGCCGCCACGCCGGCCAGGATCAGCCCGAAGATGATGATGTCCACGGCCGTCATGCTACGGGGTCAGCCCGGCCCGCAGAGACTCCGCGCCGCGCTCGGACCGCCGGGCCCGATCGGATCAGCTCAGCGTCAGCGCCGCCAACTGGTCGAAACTGCCCAGCTGGTAGACGTCCACCCCGGCCGCCGAGGCGATGTAGAGGTCGCCGTTCACGGTGAGACCGCGGACGCCGTAGCCGTCCTCGGGCAGCTTGGGCTTCAACTGCTCGGCCAGGGTGAAGGCGCCATCGGTGTACCGGTACACCAGGTAGCTCCGGTTCAGCTTGTCCGCCTTCCAGGCGGCGACCGGGAAGCCGATCAGGCCGGCCTCGGCGTCGACCAGCACCGCCTTGTGGTTGTAGAGCGCCTCGGAATCGTCGAACTTCACCTTCAGGTTCACCTGTTCGGTGACGTCGAAGGGGTCGGAGGTGTCGAACATGCTCAGCTTCAGGCCGGTGGTGTTGCCATTGGCGTCGGCGTCGATGCCCAGGCCGAGCAGGCGTCCGGGTGACCAGGGGTGCAGGTAGGTGCTGAACCCGGGGATCTTCAGCGCGCTCATCACCTTCGGATCGGTCGGCTTGCTCAGGTCGATGGCGAACAGCGGGTCGACCCGCTCGAAGCTGACCACGTAGCCGATCGGGCCGTCGAAGCGCACCGACTGCACCGCCTCGTTCTTGGCCAGCTTGGGCAGCGAGCCGACGATCTTCAGGTCGGAGTCCAGCACGTAGAGCGCCGGCTGGGTGAGCCAGCCCCGCTGCTTGGTCTCACCCGAGAGCGTGACCGCGACCCGGAGGTGGCCGTCGTACTCGTCGAGCGCGAACTGGTTGATCAGGCTGCCCGGGATGACACCCTGGCCGGCCATGGTCAACTCGCCGTCGCGCAGCGCGATCCGGGTCAGCCGGGTGCCCCACACCTCGCGCAGCTCGGCGATGCCGCCGGCCTTGCGGGCCTTCTTCGACAGCGGCTTCTCGTAGTCCTCATTGCCCAGGTACAGGTTCTCGGCGTTCAGGTAGATGGTCCGCGAGCCGCCCATCACCGACTCCGAATCGATCCGTTCCCGCTTGGCCAGGTCGAGGCTGCTGACGACGGTGAACTGGGGGCCCTCCGGGTGGGGCAGGACGACGCAGTCGGTCGGATCCAGCGGCCGGGACTGGCGTCCCTGGGTCACCGCCGGGACGAAGGTCCCCGGGTTGTCCGGATCGATCTTGTCGGGGTCGGTGACCACGTGGTTGGTGACCAGGTAGAGCACGTCGCCGACCAGCCGGGAGGTGGCGTAGGCGCCGCTCTGGCCGAGGCTGGTGAGGAAGGCCGGGTGGGCCGGATCGGAGACGTCGTACAGCAGCGCCTTGGTCTGCCGGGCGTCGTAGGGGACGTAGGCGGTCGGTGAGCTGGCGGGCAGCTCGCCCAGCCGGGGCTGGTACTCGGTGACCAGCACCACCAGTTGCGAGCCGTGCAGCATCAGATCGACCACCGCGCCCTGGACGACGAAGTCGTCGCCGGAGCGATCCGGACCGGCCTCGCCGACCGTGGTGTCGATCCGGGCGAGTTCCCGGCTGCCGCCGCCGGCGGCCGAGACCAGGACGACCTTGCTGCCGGTGGCGATGAACAGCGTCTTCCCGTCGCTCTTCACCAGATCGCCCTCGTCGATCCCGGCGACCTGGGTGTTGGTCCGGTAGGAGTTCGAGGAGCCGAAGGCCGCGTCCTCCGCCATCGGAGCCGCCGCCGGGACGGGGGCCGGGGCGCCGCCGGCAGCGACCCCGGCGAAGTCCTCCCGGCTCCCCGACCACCGTTCGGCGGCCTTGCGCACCGCGGCGTAGAGGGTGGCGTAGTCGGCTGCCGGCACGGCGGCGACCTCGGGCTCGTCACCGCTCTCGTCTTCCCCCGCCGGGGACTGGGCCGCGGTGCCGCGCTGTGGCGGGTCGGCGAACTCGATCGTGCTGGGCGTCTGGGAGAGCCGGGGCGCCAGCGCCATCCCGGCGACCAGCGCCACCGCGGCGGCGGCCGCCGTCCAGCCCAGTAGTGGCCAGCGTCCGGCCCGCTTCGGGGTTGTGGCCGGCCGCTGCTCGGCGTCCGGACCGGCGGCACCGGCCTGCTCGGCGGTGAGGTCGCGGAGCAGTTCCTGCCTGGTCTTGTCGTCGGGGCGAAGCTGGTCGGCCATCGTGGCGAAGATGTCGTCACTCATCGAAGTACCCTCCCTGGAGTCGTTCGCGCATCAGGGCGCGGCCGCGCGAGAGCCGCATCTTGACCGCCGCTGCACCAACCTCGAGCAGTTCGGCGATCCGGGCGACCGGCTGGTCGGCGAAATAGAACAGATAGAGCACGGTCCGGTAGGTCTCCGGCAGCGAACGCAGCGCGCCGAACAACTCGTCCTGCTCTTCGGTGGCGAACCGGAACTGGTCCACCGGCTCGGCGCCGCCGGGGTTGAGCGGCACCACCCGGGTGCGCCAGGAACTGCGGGTGACCGCCTTGGCGCAGTTCAGCGTGGTGGTGATCAGCCAGGCCTTGCGGTGTTCCTCGCTGCGGCAGCGGGGCTGGCGGCGGTGGTAGGTGAGGAAGACGTCCTGGTAGACGTCGTCGGCGTCACCGCGACAGCGGGTGTGCGCCACCGCGATGCCGTAGACCAGCGACTCGTAGCGGGCCACCACCTCGGCGGTGGTCAACGGGAGCAGCGGCTCCTCAGCAAGCGCGTCCTGGCGCATCACCGATTCCACACCCGCCTCCGTCCTCGCAGTTCTACCCCATACTGCTCACAGCGGGCGAAAAGGTAACAGCGAGGCCGGGATCAACTGATCCTGGGCTGTTCCCCGGTGTTCTCGGTGCCGGAGCTGGCGCTCCGGGCGCTACGGATCTTCAGATCCTCCAGGAAGGTCACCAGCCCGGGCGGCGGCGGAGCTTCGCCGTTGAGGTGCTTGGCGGTCCTGACCATCGCGGTCCGCACCTTCTTCGGTGCGGTGGGACGGGGGTTGCCCTGCATCCCGATGGCGACGATGGCGATGATCGCCAGCGCGATGCCGAGGATCACCAGCATCATGATGGTCGCGAGCGCCATGTCGGGGCCTTCCGTGGTCGGGTGGCACCAGTCTAGTCCTCGCCCCGGATCACTCCTCGCGCAGGCGCTGGCTGATCACCGTGGAGATGCCGTCGGAGCGCATCGTGATGCCGTAGAGCGCGTCGGCGATCTCCATGGTGCGCTTCTGGTGGGTGATCACCAGCAGCTGGCTGTTGTCGCGCAACTCCTGATAGATCTCCAGCAGCCGACCGAGGTTGGTGTCGTCCAGCGCGGCCTCGACCTCGTCGAGAATGTAGAACGGGCTGGGCCGGGCCTTGAACAGCGCCACCAGGAAGGCGACCGCCACCAGCGAGCGCTCGCCGCCGGACAGCAGCGAGAGCCGCTTGACCTTCTTGCCGGCCGGCCGGGCCTCGACCTCGACACCCGTGGTAAGCCACTGGCCCGGTTCGGTGAGCACCAGGCGTCCCTCGCCGCCGGGGAAAAGCCGGTTGAAGGATTCGGCGAAGGCAACCTCGACATCTGCATAGGCATCGGCGAAGACCTGCTGTACCCGGGCGTCCACCTCGTCGATGATCCCGGCCAGGTCGGCCCGGGTCTTGCGCAGGTCCTCCAGCTGCTCGGCCAGGAAGGCGTGCCGCTGCTGCAGCGCGTCGAACTCCTCCAGCGCCAGCGGGTTGACCTTGCCCAACACGTTGAGGTCGCGTTCGGCGCGGCGCAGCCGCTTCTCCTGCTCGGCGCGGACGTACGGCACCGGGTCGGGACGGGGGTCGTCGGGCCCAAGCGGGTTGCCGTCCGGATCGGTCAGTACCTCGACCAGCTGCTCGGGGCCGTAGTCGGCCAGCAGCGCCTCGGCCTCCAGGCCCAGCTCGGCCAGCGCCTTCTCGGCCAGCGCGTCCACCTTCATCTGCTGTTGGGCGCGGGCCAGTTCGTCGCGGTGGGCGGTGTCCACCAGCTGCTCGAACTGCCGGGCCAGTTCGCGTCCCCGGGTGCGGGCGGCGGAGAGCTCGGCCTCCGCCTCGGTGCGGCGGGCCTGGGCGGCCTCGCGCAGTTCACCCGCCCTCGCCAGGGATTCGGCGATCCGCTGCTCCAGCCAGCCGGCGGCCTGCTGGACGGCGGCGGCCACGGCGGCCTCCCGGCGGAGCTGCTCGCGTCGGGCGGCGGCCCGTTCCCGGGCCTCCCGTTCGGCCTGCGCCGACCGGGTCAGGCTGTCCGCCCGGCCGGCGAGGGCACGGGCGCGTTCCTCCACGGTCCGCAGGGCCAGCCGGGCTTCCATCTCGGCAGCGGCGGTGGCGCGGGTGGCGTCGCTGGCCCGGTCTCGCTCGGCCGGATCCGCCTCGCTGGTGGTGGATTCCTCACTGGCCAGCGCCAGCCGCTCCTCCAGCCCGGCCAGCGTGGCGGTCGCCTGGTCGCGAACCTGCTCTGCCTGCGCGATGGCGGCCTGCAGTCGTCCGGTCTCCGCAGTCGCCGCCCGAACCACCTGGTTCAGGTCATTGGCCTCCTCGGCCAGGCCGGCGTGGGCGGCGTCCGACTCGTGCAGCCGGGCCAGCGCTGCCTCGGCTCGCTGGGCGGCGGCGTCCAGTTCGGCCTGCTTGGTGGCCAGCGCGAACCGCAGCCGCTCGGACTCGGCCTGCGCCTGGGCCAGCTGGGTGTTCGCCTCGTCCACCGCGGCCTGCACCTCGATCAGCGAGGGCTGGGATTGCGAGCCGCCGGCGGCGAACCAGGAGCTGAGCAGGTCGCCGTCCCGGGTCACCGCGGTGACATCGGGCAGGTCCGCGACCAGCGCCGCAGCAGCAGCCATGTCGGGCACGACCGCGACCTTGAACAACAGCCGGTCGACCGCCGGACGCAGTTCGGCGCTGCAGTCGAGCAGGTCACGGGCGTAGCGGAGATCACCGGGTAGAGCTGGCCATTCCGCGGCGTCGATGGTCACCCCAGGACCGCCGAGCAGGAGCCCGGCCCGGCCCAGGTCGGCCGACTTCAGGTGTTCGAAGGCGCCCAGGGCGGCGTCCACCCCGGTGACCGCCACGGCATCAGCTGCCGCTCCCAGCGCGGTGGCCACAGCCACTTCAGCGCCGGGGTGCACCGAGATCAGCGCCGCCACACTGCCCAGTAGGCCGGTCAGCCGCTCCCCCGCCGCCAGCAGTGCGGCGGAGCCGTCCCGTCGCTCCAAGCCCAGGGCGAGCGCCTCGACCCGGGCAGCCAGAGCTCCTCGGCTGGCGGTGGCAGCCGTCTCCGCGGCACGCAGCTCCTCGACGTCTGCACGCAGCTGTTCCAGCTCGGCCTCGGCGGCCTCGTAGGCGGCGTCCAGCCCCGCCTCGCCGGCGGCCAGCGAGGCGAGCCTGGTCTCCAGGGCGGCGAAGTCGTGCCGAGCGGCGGCCGCCCGCTGTTCGGCCTCGTCGCGGGCGTCGCTCAGCCGTCCGATCTCGGCGACCGCCGACTCGGCCCGGCCGCGCAGCGTGTTGACCTCGCCGGCCAGCCTGGCCAGGCCCTCGCGGCGATCGGCGATCGCCCGCTGGTGGGCCTGGTACTGCCGTTCGGCGGCGGTGTAGGCGGCCTCGGCGGCCTCCCGGGCGGCAGTGGCGGCGGCCAGCGCCTCGGCCTTGACCTCGATCTCGGCCCGCAGCGCGGTCTCCGCCTCGCGCACCGAGGCAGCTTCCCGTTCGATCGCCTCGGGGTCGCGGCCGGGGCGTTCGGCGTCGCCCATCGACTCGGCCGAACGCATCCGCTCGGCGGCGATCGCGGCGGTGGAGCCGACCTTCTCGGCCAGCGCGGCCAGGGCGTACCAGGTCTCCTGGGCGGTGGTGAGCTCGGGGACGGCCTCCCGCGAGGCCTGCTCGGCGGCCTGTTCGGCCTCCCGGGCCTGGGTGAGCTGCGCCTCGACTTGGCGACGACGCTCCTTCAGGTTCTGTTCCGCCTCCTGGTCGCTGACCAGCGAGGTGACGGCGAGCTGATAGTCCTCGGCGATCAGCCGGGCCTTGGCGTCGCGCAGCTCGGACTGGATGATGGCCGCCTTGCGGGCCACCTCGGCCTGCCGGCCGAGCGGCTTGAGCTGGCGGCGGATCTCGTTCAGCAGGTCGGTGAGCCGGTTGAGGTTGGCGCCGGTCGCCTCCAGTTTGCGTTCGGCCTTTTCCTTGCGCTTGCGGTGCTTCAGGACGCCGGCGGCCTCCTCGATGAAGCCCCGCCGAGTCTCGGGAGTGGCGTTCAGGATGCTGTCCAGCTGTCCCTGGCCGACCACGACGTGCATCTCGCGGCCGATGCCCGAGTCGGCGAGCAACTCCTGCACGTCCAGCAGCCGGGCGGTGGTGCCGTTGATGGCGTACTCCGAGCCACCGGAGCGGAACATCGTCCGCGAGATGGTGACCTCGGTGTAGTCGATCGGCAGCGCGCCGTCGGAGTTGTCGATGGTGAGCAGCACCTCGGCGCGGCCCAGCGGTGCCCGTCCGGCGGTGCCGGCAAAGATGACGTCCTCCATCTTGCCGCCGCGCAGCGTCTTGGCGCCCTGTTCGCCCATCACCCAGCTGAGCGCGTCCACCACGTTGGACTTGCCCGAACCGTTGGGCCCGACCACGCAGGTGATACCGGGCTCGAACCGCAGCGTGGTGGTGGAGGCGAAGGACTTGAAGCCGCGCAGGGTGAGGCTCTTCAGGTACATCAGCTCACCTCCCCGGTGCGGTGCCGGCGCACGGCGCGGAACGTCCACAGCTTGTTCAGCACGAAGTTGATCGGCGTGACGCAGGCGATCGTAATCAGATTCGCCCAGTAGAGCTTGGTGCGAAACCCGCTGGAGTTGTCGAAGATGTCGCTGGGCAGCCCGATCGGGGAGTGCGGGTGCATCAGCGCGGTGATCAGGAACAGGCCGACCAGCTGACCGGCCAGACCGACCGCCAGGAACGGCCAGTACTCCTTCCACACCCCGGCGCTACCGGCGCTGCGGAAGGTCCAGTGCCGGTTGAGCAGGAAGTTGCAGAGGTTCGCCACCAGGAAGGCGATCATCACGTAGACGTGGTAGTTGCGGACGTTGAAGTCGGTGAACGGCAGCGGGAACACCACGTCGTTGTTGTGCATCCCGAACGCGTCCCGGGCGATCACGTTGGTGACCACCAGCACCACCTGGTTGACCAGCACGCCGACGCCGCCGACCAGCCCGAATCGCACGAACTGCAACAGGCTGTGCCGGTGGCGCTGGTACAGGTCGCTCGGGCTCACAGTTCGTTCACTCTACCGCCCGGGCGGAACTCCCCTCGCCGGTCGTCGGTCGCTCCTGGGCCAGGGCCTGCCGCAGCGTCGCGGTAGCCTCCCGGGAGTAGCCGACCAGCAGGCATCGCCGCACCCCGGTGCGGCAGGACCGCAGGGTGTCGACGGCGGCGCGGGCCGCGTCCGCCAGCGGCCAGGCGTAGGCCCCTGCCGAGACCAGCGGGAAGGCGATCGTCCCCGCCCCCAGTTCGTCGGCCACCGCCAGGGCGTTGGTGTAGCAAGACACCAGCTGTGAGCGGTCACCCCTGCCGTGGATCGGCCCGACCACATGGATCACCCAGCGGGCCGGCAGGTTCCCGGCTGTGGTCCAGCCCGCCTGGCCGGTGGGCAGGCCGTTGGGGAACCTTCTGATGCAGTCGGCCAGCACGTCGGGGCCGCCAGCGGCGTGGATGGCGCCGTCCACCCCTGCCCCGCCCCGCATGCCGGAGTTAGCGGCGTTCACCACCGCGTCCACGTCGAGCCGGGTGATGTCGCCCTGAATAACCTCGATCTCCATGAGATCAGGCTAGGAGCCTGGCCGGTACCTCGCGCATGATCGCCAGGGACAGCTGGTTCGGCAGCGTGCTGGCCTTGCCCAGCGGCAGGCTGCTCTCATCGATCACCTCGATCAGCCGGCTGTGGCCGTCCCGGACCGCCGGCGGCGCCTTGTCGAAGTCGGTGACGGCATTCACCCGGACGATCAGGATCTCGGCATCGCCGTGAACCTCATGCCCGATCATGCCCAGGTGCTTTCCAGCCAGGACGAAGCCGCCGTCGCCGTCGTAGCTGGCCGGCGAGTCGGGGGTGAAGGAATCGATCGCCGCCAGCACGCCGTCGGCCGCCAACTCACGCAGCGAGGTTCCGTCCACCGCGTCGCTGGCGAACACCAGCGTCATGGTCACCGACCCGGAAGTCGCCCACCAGGACCCAGGCACCGCCTTGGCGCCCTTCCGCCGGCCGATCGTCTCGTCCCAGACGATCACGGCACCCGGCAGCTCCAACCGGCCCTCGTCCAGGACCTGCCTGGTCTTGGCCAGAACATCCGGTGCGGCGGTGAAGTAGAGCGCG
Source organism: Propionicimonas sp. (assembly GCA_049840415.1). GTDB lineage: Bacteria > Actinomycetota > Actinomycetes > Propionibacteriales > Propionibacteriaceae > Propionicimonas. The sequence goes on from JASGLB010000009.1 coordinate 72,521, forward strand.
TGATCGACCAGACCGACCGACGGAGCGATGAACCCCTGGGCGTCCACAGTTCCCGCGTTCTTGCCATGGATGCCTTCACGGCGGCTACCAGCCATCAGTTCCAACTTTCTTCTCGGTTAGGGGCGACACTGAGAACCTGACCTCTCACAAGTGCCGCGTTGGGTCCATTCGCTGGTGCAGGATCCGGACAACGTCCACGCCTTGAGCGCTCTCGACATAGAAGAGAAGGTGGCTGCCAGTGCTGTACCGACGGTATCCCTCCCTGATCTCGTCGCAGGCCCGACCACGCTGAGGATCGTCCGCGATCCGCTCGATCGCCGCCCTGATCTCGTTCACGTAGATCTCAGCCTGCCGGATGTCCCAGCGCTCTTGGGTGAAATCCCAGATCGAGGAGAGATCTCGCTGCGCGGCCGGGGTAAGCCGGTAGCTCGTCACGACTTCTTCGCCGCCACGAAGGCATCGAAATCGAAGCTCTCGGGCACGCCGCTTTCCTCGCCAGCGACCAATGCCGCGCGAAGTGCGGCCAACTGCGTCTCCTGGTCCTCGAGCAGCCGTAGGCCCGCGCGAATCACCTCGCTGGCAGACCGATAGCGCCCTGACTCCACCTCGCGCGAGAGGAAGTCCGAGAAGTGGTCGTCGAGGCTGATCGAAGTGTTCTGCGCCATGACCCAATGATACCAAGAATTGGTAATTAGGCGGCAGGATCGCCGACAGCATCGGCGTGCACCCGTTCGACCTGCTGACCGGCCACGAGCCGCCGCCCTACGACGAATAGCACCAGCAGCGACCGCACGCATCCGTCGGACTGAGCCACCTCATGGGAGGGGAATCCCTCGCCTGTCAGGTGCTCGGGCTGGATGCTCTGCGCTGGCAGCGCGGGCAGAAGTGGCTCGACCGGCCACCGATCACGAGGCGCTTGATCGGTGTGCCGCAGCGGTCGCACGGTTCCCCGGTTCGACCATATGAATGTAGATATCTGCTGAAATACCCCGACGACCCGTTCACATTGACGTACAGCTTGTCGAAGGACGTGCCACCCTGGGCCAGGGCCTCCGCCATCACGTCGCGGGCGGCTTCCAGCACTCGGCGGACGCGGACGGCGCTCATCCGGTCAGCCGGCGTCTCAGGGTGGACGCGGGCTTGCCACAGCGCCTCGTCGGCGTAGATGTTGCCGACCCCCGACACCACCGTCTGGTCGAGCAGCACCCGTTTGATCGCGCTCCGGTGCCGCCGGACCTCGCGGGTCAAGGCCGCCAGATCGATGTCGGGTTCCAGCAGGTCGGGAGCGATATGTGTCAGGTCGGACGGCAGTTCGGCCCCACCCGGCGACAGCCACAGTCCACCGAAGATCCGTTGATCGACGAACCGCAATTGCGGGCCGTCGGCGAAACCGAACACGATCCGGGTGTGCGGCAACAGCTCCGCTCCGGGGTCATCCACTCGGAACTGCCCACTCATCCCGAGGTGGGCGACCAGCGCATCACCGTCGGTGAACGGCAGCCAGAGGAACTTGCCGCGACGCCGCGGGGTGCTGAAGGTGCGTCCGGGAAGCTGGGTTTCGAAGTCGTCAGGTCCGGCCAGGTGGCGGCGGACCGAGCGAGGGTGCAGGACGCGGGCGGTGGTGACGGTGCGACCGGGGACGAATTCCGCCAACCCACCGCGGACCACCTCGACTTCGGGCAGTTCGGGCATCGGCTCAGCCGGCGGCGGCCAGCGCGGTGAAGGCAGCTTCGGCGGCCTGCTGTTCGGCCTGCTTCTTGGAGCGGCCGTGGCCGGGTGCGAAGGACTGCTCACCCACCACCGCGATCGCGGTGAAGCGCTTGTCGTGGTCGGGGCCGGTCTCAGTGATCCGGTAGCCGGGAATGCCCAACTCCCGCTCGGCGCAGATCTCCTGCAGGCTGGTCTTCCAGTCCAGGCCGGCGCCGACGGTGACCGCCTGGTTGACCAGCGGGTCGAAGAGGTGGTGCAGCAGCCGGTCGGCGGCGTCGCGGCCGCCGGAGATCAGCACGGCGCCGAACAGCGCCTCCAGCGAGTCGGCCAGGATGGACGCCTTGTCGGCACCTCCGGTGGTGATCTCGCCCCGGCCCAGCAGCAACTCCTCACCGAGCTGCAGGTCGCGGGCGACCGCGGCCAGCGACTGGGAGTTCACCACCGCCGCCCGGAGCTTGGCCAGCCGGCCCTCCGGAAAGTCGGGGTAGGTGCGATAGAGGTACTCGGTGACCACCACGCCCAGCACGGAGTCACCGAGGAACTCCAGCCGCTCGTTGTGCGGCAGTCCGCCGTTCTCGTAGGCGTAGGAACGATGGGTCAGGGCAAGCGTGTAGAGCTTGGGGTCGAGTTCGATCCCCAGCTCTTCGAGCAATTGCCGCGTGCGGCTCACGACCGCCGCTGCCGGCTCAGGCCTCGGTCACCTGGCGGCGAGCGCCGCGCGGGCCGTACTGGCCGCATTCGGGGCAGGCGGTGTGCGGCAGGTGCTTGGCGGCGCAGGCCGGGTTGGCACAGGTCACCAGCGACGGCGCGGAGGTCTTCCACTGCGAACGGCGGGCCCGCGTGTTGCTACGGGACATCTTCCGCTTCGGAACGGCCACGGCGTAACTCCTCGATCATGCGGCCCGGAACGGGCCATTGGTTGGCGTCAGGCTGGCGTCCAGCCGGCCAGGCCTGCCCATCGGGAATCGACGGACTCGGCATGGCTGTGCCCTGGATCACGGTTCAGGTTGGCCCCACAGGTGGGGCACAACCCGGCGCAGTCCGGTTGGCACAGTGGCGTGAACGGCAGTTCGAGCACCACGGCGTCCCGCAGCAGGGGTTCGAGATCGATCAACTCGTCCTCGACCCGGCTGGCCTCGTCATCGTCGAGCTCCTTGTCGGGGTACAGGTACAGCTCCTGCAGATCGACCACGGTGGCTCCCGTGATCGGCTCCAGGCAGCGGGCACACTGTCCCCCGAGGGCGACCTCGGCGGTTCCGGTGACCAGCACCCCCTCCACCACGGCCTCGAGGGTGATGTCGAGGTCGATGGCCGAGCCGGGTGGCACTCCGATCATGGCGATGCCGATCCCGTCCGGTGCATCGGCGACCTGCGTGACCTGCTTGACCGTCCCGGCCCGACGACGCAGTTCGTGGGTCTCGAGAACGAGACCGGAACGGTGGTCGGGGAGACGGCGAGACACGGCGGATCCCTTCGCTGGACGTTACGACAGCGTCATAACCAAGGGGCAACTCTACCGTGCCGGGCGGAGGCCACCAAAACGCGGCGGACGACCCCGCTGCCGGTCAGCTCAGCCGGGGCAGCGCAGTGGTCTCGTTGTCGTCCAACTGGGAGCGGCGCGCCAGCCGCACCCGCATGGTCTGCACCTGGCCCATGGTCTTCTGCAGCGCGGCCTCGAAGGAGGCGATCCGGCCGTCGACGTAGGCGTCCGCCTCGCGGCGCAGCGCCTCGGCCTCGGCGATCGAGCGGCGCTCCAGTTCGGCGGCCTGGGCCTTGGCCTTCTCCATCACCGGGGTGGCCCCGGCCAGGTAGGCGGCCTTCTCCTCGGCCGCCTTGATGATCTGGGCGGCCTCCTCCTGGGCGCGCTCCAGCGTCTCCAGCGAGGTGGCGGTGACCCGCTCGGCCTCCTTGGTGTCATCGGCCAGGGCGGTGATCGCCTTCTCGATCAGCGCCAGGGTCTCGGCGCGGTTGACCATGCACGAGGCCGACATCGGCACTGCCTTGGCGCCCTGCACCAGGTCGCGCAGGTTGGCCAGTACGGCCTGGGTTCGATCAGCCATCGCTGCGCTCCTTGTCCTTGTCCTTGCTCTGTCGTGCCTTGATCCGGTCGGCCACCGCCGGCGGGACGAACGCCGTGACGTCGCCACCGAAGGAGGCGATCTCCCGGATCATCGTGGAGGATAGCGTGGACCAGTTCGAAGAGGCTGGCAACATCACCGTCTCCACTCCCCCGACGGCCGCGTTCAGGTGCGCCATCTGCAACTCGAAGTCGAAGTCGGAGGCGAACCGCAGGCCCTTCACGATCACCGTCGCGCGGTGCTCACGGGCGAAGTCGACCAGCAGGCCGGTTGCCGGCAGCACCCGGACCCCCGGCAGGTCGGCGGTGGCGGCGGCCACCAGTTCCACCCGCTCGTCCAGGTCGAACAGGTAGTTCTTGGCCGGGTTGACCCCGACCCCGACGATCAGGTCGCCGAACAGCGCGGCGGCGCGCCGGATCACGTCGAGGTGCCCGAGGGTGATCGGATCGAAGGATCCCGGGCAGATGGCAGTCATTGCTCACCTCTCATCGCGAAGTACAGAGCGGTCTCACCGTAGTCACGTTTCCACTGATCAGCCATGCCGGCGGGCCAGCATGGGACGGGGCTACGCCGGGAGCGCTCCACCACCACCACGCCCCGGGGCGCCAGCCAGCCCTCCACCGCCGCCAGCACGGTCGCCAACTCGGCCTCGGGCAGGTCGTAGGGCGGGTCGGCCCAGACGATGTCGAAGCCCTGCGCCGGACCGGCCAGGAAGCCGGCCACCGGCCGGGTGACCAGCCTGACCGGCAGGCCGCTCTCGCCGACATTGCGTTGCGCCACCTGGGCGGTGCCACGGTCCCGCTCCACCGCCCACACCGGGGACGCCCCGCGGCTGGCCGCCTCCAGCGCGACCGCTGCCGAGCCGGCGTACAGGTCGAGGAAGGACAGGCCGGCGAGCTGGCTCTGGGCCGCCGAGCCGGTGCTGCCGGCCCAGTCGGCGAGCAGCGCGAAGGCCGCCTCCCGCACCCGGTCGGTGGTGGGACGGGTCTCCCGGTGCGCCGGCATCGTCAGGCGGCGGCCCTTGGCGGCTCCGGCGATGATGCGGCTCATGAGTCCCAAGCGTAACCGGCGTCCCAGTGGTAACAACCCGCTCAGCTGCGGTCGGCCCACTCCCCGTCGGTGATCAGGCCGATCTCCCGGACGGCGTCGGCGAAGCCCGGGGTCTGGCACACCGGGTCGCGCCGGGCCGCCTCCTCGGCCAGTTCCCGGGCCTCGGCGATCAGGTCGGCGTGCTCCAGCACCCGCAGCAGTCGCAGGCTGGAGCGCGTCCCGGACTGACTGGCGCCCAGCACATCCCCCTCCCGGCGCTGCTCCAGGTCGAGTTCGGCCAGCGCGAAGCCGTCGGTGGTGGCGGCGACCGCGTCCAGCCGGTCACGGGCCGGCTCGCCGGGCATCGCCCGGGTGACCAGCAGGCACACCCCGGGGTGCGCGCCGCGGCCGATCCGGCCGCGCAGCTGGTGCAGCTGGGAGATGCCGAACCGGTCGGCGTCCCAGACCACCATCATGGTGGCGTTGGGGACGTCCACCCCGACCTCGATCACCGTGGTCGCGACCAGCACGTCCAGCTCACCGGCGGCGAAGGCGCCCATCACCTCGTCCTTGGTGTCGCCGGGCAGCTGGCCGTGCAGCACCCCCAGCCGGACGTCGGCCAGCGGGCCGGTGCGCAGTTGCTCGGCCAACTCGACCACGCCGAGGCCGTCGGCGCTCCCCTGCCCGCCGATCCGCGGGCAGACGATGAACACCTGCCGGCCGGCGGCGACCTCCTCGACCACCCGCTGCCAGGCCCGGTCCACCCAGGCCGGCCGCAGCGCGGCGTCCACCACCACGGTGCTGACCGGCTGCCGGCCGGCCGGGATCTCGGCCAGGGTCGAGACGCTGAGGTCGCCGAAGATGGTCATTGCCACCGAGCGCGGGATCGGGGTGGCGGTCAGCACCAGGATGTGGGGATGCGCGGACGCCTTGTCGACCAGGGCGGCGCGCTGCTCGACCCCGAAGCGGTGCTGCTCGTCGATCACGATCAGCCCGAGGTCGGCGAACTGCACCCGGTCCGACAGCAGGGCGTGGGTGCCGATCACGATCCCGGCCTCGCCGCTGGCCGCCCGCAGCAGGGTCTCCCGCCGGGTGGCGGCCGACATCGAGCCGGTCAGCAGCACCACGTCGGTGGCCACCTCCGGCGCCCCCAGCATCCGGCCGCCGCCGAGTTCGCCCAGCAGTCGCCTGATGGTCTGGTAGTGCTGGGCGGCCAGCACCTCGGTGGGGGCCAGCAGGGCTGCCTGGCCGCCGGCGTCCACCACCGCGAGCATGGCGCGCAGCGCGACCACGGTCTTGCCGGAGCCGACCTCGCCCTGCAGCAGCCGTTGCATCGGACGGTGCCGAGCCAGCTCCTCGAAGATGGTCGAGCTGACCGCCACCTGGCCGTCGGTCAGCCGGAACGGCAGTTGGGCGTCGAAGGCGTCCAGGATGCCCTCGGCCAGCCGCACCCGGGGTTTCGCGGCGCGCGCGCTGGCGTCGTTGCGGCGGTAGGCCATGGTCAGCTGGGTGGCGAAGGCCTCGTCGAACCGCAGCCGGTGGGCGCCACGCTCGGCCTGCCGCAGCTCCAGCGGGGCATGGACGGCGGCGAAGGCGTCTGCCAGGCCGAGCACGCCGGCCCGCTCCCGCAGCCATTCCGGCCACGGGTCGTCGGCCACCGGCAGCGCGGCCAACGCCAGCCGGGCGCATTCGGCGACCGTCCAGGTGGGCAGCTTGGCGGTGGCGGGGTACATGCCGACCAGGCCGGACTGGGCCAGCGTGGCCATCCTGGCCTTCTCCTCGGACTTGCCGACGATCCGGCCGTTGGCGTCCAGCATGACGAACTCGGGGTGGGTCATCTGCAGCTGGTCGCGGAAGCTGCCGACCTTGCCGACGAACAGCCCGCCGACGCCGTTGCTGAGCTGACTCTCCCACCAGTGCAGCAGCTGGCTGCGTCCGAAGAAGGTGACCGCCAGATGCCCGTTGCCGTCGGTCAGCAGCACCTCCAGCCGGCCGGGACGGGGACGGCCCCGGCTGCCGCCGCCGCTGCCCTCCACCCGGTTGATCCGGGCCACCCGGGCGAACACCGCGACGTGCTCGCCCTCGGTGAGCGTCGCCAGGTCGGTCAGCTCGGTGCCGCTGAGGTAGCGGCGCGGGATGTGCCGCAGCAGGTCGCCAACGGTGTGGATCCGCAGCGCGGTGAACTCCTTGGCGGTCTTGGCGCCGAGCACGCCGGAAAGCGGCGCGTGCAGCGCCGCCGCCATCTCCGTCCGCCAACCGCTGAGCTCTGGATCCACGATCGCCCAGCGTAATGGGCGACGCCGACAACCCGATGGAGGCTTCGAGACTCGGCCGCTGGGGGCTGGCCTCGGCCGTCGTGCCGCGGGCGCCGCACCACTAGGCTGCGGCCTGTGACGGACGGTGCCAGAGTCGGCGGACGGTTGTGGCTGTGGGTGGTGCTGCTCGGCCTGACCGGCCAGCTCGCCTGGACGATCGAGAACATGTATCTCAACGTGTTCGTCTACGCCACCATCACCGACGATCCGAATGCCATCGCGGCGATGGTCGCCGTCTCCGCCGCCGCGGCCACCCTCGCCACCCTGCTGGTCGGCGCCTGGTCCGACCGGGTGGGCCGGCGACGGGAGTTCATCGCCGTCGGCTACCTGCTGTGGGGGCTGACCACCGCCGGGTTCGGCCTGGTGGGCGTCGATCCGTCGCTGCCGAACGGGGTGGCGCTGGCGGTGATCTCGATCATCGCGCTGGACGCGGTGATGAGCTTCCTGGGCTCGGGCGCCTATGACGCCGCCTACCAGGCCTGGGTGACCGATTCCACCACCGCGGCCAACCGGGCGAAAGTGGACGGGGTGATCCAGACCCTGCCGCTGCTGGGCATGCTGATCGTCTTCGGCGCGCTCGACCCGCTCACCCGGTCCGGCCAGTGGACGCTGTTCTTCGGCCTGGTCGGCGGCGCCACCGCCGCGGTGGGGGTCGCCGCCTGGTTCGGCGTCCGCACCGCCGCCAGTCCCCGGCCGGTCGGCAGCTATCTCGACACCGTGCTGCACGGGCTGCGGCCGGCGACGATCCGCAGCCAGCCCCGGCTGTACCTGGCCCTCGCCACCTGGGCGGTGCTGGGGATCAGCTTCCAGGTGTTCATGCCCTACCTGATCATCTACGTGAACACCCGGCTGGCGATCGCCAACTATCCGCTGGTGCTGGCCAGCGTGCTGATCGGGGCCTCGCTGGTCAGCGTGCTCGGGACCGGCCTGGTGGGCCGTCGCGACCTGCTGGGGCTGATCGTCCCGTTCACCGGCGTCTACCTGGTCGGCCTGCTGGCGATGTTCGTCGCCCGCGACCTGCCGGTGGTGATCGCCGCCGGGATCGTGATGATGGGCGCGTTCCTGCTCACCGGCGCGGCGCTGTCGGCCACCGTCCGCAATCTGACCCCGGCCGACCGGGCCGGTCAGGTGCAGGGCGTGCGGATGATCGCGATCGTGCTGATCCCGATGGTGATCGGGCCGTTCGTCGGCGCGGCGGTGATCTCCACTGCCGCCGAGACCTACGTCGACCTGGGGGTCACCAAGCAGGTGCCGACGCCGTGGATCTTCGTTGCCGCCGCCGCGGTGGCGGCGCTCTCCGTCCTGCCGGCCCTGCTCTTGCGCCGGACTCCCGCACCGGTTCTGGAGGAGGCGCGATGAGCCTGCTGACCCCGTGGGGCGAGTCCCTCGACCCCGCGAACGTCCTGCCGGAATACCCGCGCCCGCAGTTGGTCAGGGACTCCTACGTCAACCTGAACGGCTACTGGGAGTACGCCTTCACCGCTGCCGCGCAGACCGCCCGTCCCCGGTTCGAGGGACGGATCCTGGTGCCGTTCTCCCCCGAGGCCGCGCTCTCCGGGGTGGGCCGGACGCTGCAGCCCGACGAGGCTCTGTGGTACCGCCGCGAGATCACCCTGCCGCCCGGCTTCCGGCGGGACCGCGTCCTGCTGCACTTCGGCGCGGTCGACACCGACACCGAGGTGTGGGTGAACAGCCGGCTGGTGGGCGAGCACGCCGGCGGCTTCCTGCCGTTCCGCCTCGATATCACCGAAGCGCTGGTCGGCGACCGGGCCGAACTGGTGCTACGGGTGCGCGATGTCACCGACACCTCCTACCGCAGCCGCGGCAAGCAGTCCCTCTCCCCCGGCGGCATCTGGTACCCGGCCCAGTCCGGCATCTGGCAGACCGTCTGGCTGGAATCGGTGCCCACCGGCTGGGTGGACGACCTGGAGCTGATCCCCGACCTGGCCGGCGGCCAGCTGGGCATCCGGGTCACCACCGGCGGGCCGGACGCCGGGCCGGTCGACATCACCCTCTCCGCGGCCGGCCACACCATCGCCGAGACCGTCGCGGCGCCCGGCCAGCTGATCTGGCTGCTGGTGCCGGACGTCCGTCCCTGGTCACCACGAGATCCGTTCTGCTACGACCTGGCGATCGGCTACGGCGAGGATCGGGTGACCTCCTACGCGGCGCTGCGCTCGGTCGGAGTCGGCCCGGACGCCGCCGGACGCAGCCGGCTGCTGCTGAACGGTGAGCCGTACCTGCACGCCGGCCTGCTCGACCAGGGCTACTGGCCCGACGGCCTGCTCACCGCCCCCAGCGACGAGGCGTTACGGTACGACATCGCGACCGCCAAGGACCTCGGTTTCAGCATGCTGCGCAAGCACATCAAGGTCGAGCCGCTGCGCTGGTACCACCACTGCGACCGGCTGGGCATGCTGGTCTGGCAGGACCTGGTCAATGGCGGCCGCCGGTACCACCCGCTGGTGGTCAGCGCCCCGGCGGTCAGCCGGCTGCGACTGGACGACCACCACCACGCCCGGTTCGGCCGGCAGGACGCCGCCGGGCGGGCGGAGTTCCTGGCCGAGGCCGACCGGACCATCCAGCTGCTGCGGAACTCCCCGGCCGTGGTCAGCTGGGTGCCGTTCAACGAGGGCTGGGGGCAGTTCGACGCCGCCGAGGTCGCCGAGCGGGTGCGCCGGCTCGATCCCTCCCGGGTGATCGACCACGCCAGCGGCTGGCACGACCAGGGCGCGGGCGATGTGGTGAGCCGGCACGTCTACTTCCGCCGCTACCGGCTGTCGGCGGCGGACGAGCGGGACCCGCGGGCGGCGGTGCTCAGCGAGTACGGCGGCTACTCCCACCGGGTGACGGGCCACGTCGCGAGCCAAGACGAGTTCGGCTACCGGCGGATCCCCGACCGGGACGCCTTCCAGCGCGCCTTCCTCGAACTGCAGGACGACCAACTGCGCCCGGCGCTCAGCCGGGGACTGGCTGGCTTCGTCTACACCCAGCTGACCGACGTCGAGCAGGAGACCAACGGCCTGCTGACCTACGACCGCCGGGTGCTCAAGGTGGACTCCGATGCTGTCCGGGCCTCGAACGCCCGGCTGCGGCAGACCTTCGCCACCGCCACCGGCACGGGTGCCGTCCCGGTGGTGGTCACCGAGCGTGAGCTCACCTCCCCGGTCTCGCTCACCACCCCCGACGGTCGCCTCAACCCCGAAGCCGTCGGCTGGACCCGCACCCCGCTGATCGCCACCGACCGGATCGGTCGCGGCCGGGTGGGCGCGCTGCGCAACAAGCGGTGGGAGTACTGGGCGATCACCACGCCGAGCCACGTGCTGGCCGTCGTGGTCTCCGACATCGACTACGCCGGGGTGAACAGCCTGTGGCTGCTCGACCGCGCCAGCCGGCAACCGGTGGCGGTGGACGTGATCACCCCATTGGGAGCTGGGATCGAACTGCCCGGCACTCTCGGACAGGGCCCGGTCCGGCTGCGCACCGAACAGCTGCAGATCACCATCACCGAAGCCGTCGAAGGCACCCGGATCAAGGTGACCAGCGACCGCGTCCGAGCTGAGATCGTCGCGCACCGCCCATCGGGCCACGAATGCCTCGGCGTGGTGGTGCCGTGGAGCGACCGGCTGTTCCAGTACACCGTGAAGGACGTCGCCCGCCCCGCCACCGGCACCATCTGGCTGGACGGCGTCGCCCACGACCTACCCGAGGGCGACTCCTGGGCGACCCTGGATCACGGCCGCGGCCGCTGGCCGCACCGGGTGAGCTGGAACTGGGGCGCCGGCTCGGGCCGCACCGATGGCCGGGTGCTCGGTCTGCAGGTGGGCGGGAAGTGGACCGACGGCACCGGCAGCACCGAGAACGCCCTGCTGGTGGACGGCCGGCTGCACAAGCTCAGCCAGGAACTGGTGTGGCGCTACCACCCGGAGGACTGGCTGGCACCCTGGCAGGTCACCGGCGAGGGCGTCGACCTGACCTTCACCCCCGAGTACGACAAGGTCTCGGTCACCGATCTGAAGCTGATCTCGTCCCGCACCCATCAGTGCTTCGGCACCTGGTCGGGACGGATCGAGCTGGACGGCCTCACCGTCCGGCTGGCCGACCTGTTCGGCTGGGCCGAGGAGGTCCACCAGCGTTGGTGAAAAACAAAAAGACCCGCCGGAGCGGGTCTTTTCGAGTCAACGGTCTCAGCGGGTGACGCGCCCGGCCTTCAGGCAGGAGGTGCACACGTTGAGGCGCTTCGGGGTACCGTCCACGATGGCCCGGACGCGCTGGATGTTCGGGTTCCAGCGGCGGTTGGTCTTCTTCTTGGACCAGGGCACGTTGTGGCCGAAGCCCGGGCGCTTGGCGCAGACATCACACACGGCAGCCACTGGAGTTCTCCTCGTATCTCATTTCCGAGCGCAGGCTCGGAGCATTCATGTCGAAGCTGGGGACCAAGTAACGATACCTGAGATCGCCACCGGTCGCCTAATCGACCCTTCGTCGGGCTCAGGGATCGGCTACGAAGCCACCACGATCGGCAGGATCATCGGCCGGCGGCGGTAGTTGTTGTTCACCCAGCGTCCGATCGTCCGGCGCACCACCTGCTGCAGCTGGTAGGTGTCCTCCACCCCTTCGGCCATCGCCTTCAGGATCACCTGGACAAGCTCGGCGCGGATGCCGTCGAACACCGAGTCGTCCTCGGCGAAACCGCGGGCGTGGATGTCCGGGCCGGAGACGATGGTGTCGTCGTGGAAGTTCACCACCACCACGATGGAGATGAAGCCCTCCTCGCCCAGGATCTTGCGGTCGGTGAGCTCGGAGTCGCCGATGTCGCCGACCGTGGAGCCGTCGACGAAGATGTAGCCGCACTCCAACTGGCCCACCACCCGCGCCCTGCCCTTGGCCAGGTCGACCACCGCGCCGTCCTCGACCACCAGCGTCCGCTCGGCCGGGACGCCGGTGCGCTGGGCGAGCTGGGCGTTGGCGATCAGGTGCCGGATCTCGCCGTGCACCGGCAGCACATTGCGCGGCTTGAGCAGGTTGTAGCAGTAGAGCAGCTCCCCCGCGCTGGCGTGGCCGGAGACGTGCACCATGGCGTTGGCCTTGTGCACCACGTTGACGCCGTTGCGGGCCAGGCCGTTGATCACCCGGTAGACCGAGTTCTCGTTGCCCGGGATGAGCGAGCTGGCCAGCAGCACCACGTCGCCGGGGCCGGCGGTGATCACCGGGTGCTCGTGGTTGGAGATCCGGGACAGCGCGCTGAGCGGCTCGCCCTGGGAGCCGGTGGAGACGATCACCACCTCGTCGTCGCGGTAGTTGTCGATCTGCTTGAGGTCGATCAGGGTGTTCTCCGGCACCTTCAGGTAGCCCAGTTCGCGGGCGACCGTCATATTGCGGACCATGGAACGGCCGACGTAGACCACCTTGCGGCCGTGCCGCACCGCGGCGTCCAGCACCTGCTGCACCCGGTGGACGTGGGAGGCGAAGCAGGCCACGATCAGCTTCTGCTTGGCGCCGGCGAAGACCCGCTCCATGGCGGGCTCGATGTCGATCTCGTGCGGGGTGAAGCCCGGGGTCTCGGCATTGGTCGAGTCGGGCATGAACAGGTCCAGCCCCTCCTCGCCCAGCCGGGCGAAGCCGGGCAGGTCGGTCAGCCGGCCGTCCAGCGGCAGCTGGTCCATCTTGAAGTCGCCGGTGTGCAGCACGGTGCCGGCCACGGTGCGGATCACCACCGCCAGGGCGTCCGGGATGGAGTGGTTGACCGCCAGGAACTCCAGGCTGAAGCCGCCGGCCTTCACCTTCTCGCCCTCGGCCACCACCCGCAGGTCGACGTCGCGCAGCCGGTGCTCGCGCAGCTTCTCCCGGACCAGCGCCAGGGTGAGCCGGGAGCCGTAGATCGGCAGGTCGGGACGGCGCCGCAGCAGGTAGGGCACGGCTCCGATGTGGTCCTCGTGGCCGTGGGTGAGCACCAGGGCGCGGACGTCGCTGAGCCGGTCGGCCACCAGGTGGAGGCCGGGCAGGATCAGGTCGACGCCGGGGTGCTCCTCGCTGGGGAACAGCACGCCGCAGTCCACCAGCAGCAGTTCGCCGTTCAACTCGAAGGAGGTCATATTGCGTCCGATGTCGCCCAGCCCGCCGAGCGGGATGATCCGCAGCGTGTCGGGGCGCAACGCCGGAGGGGTTTTCAACGTCTCTCGCACGCCGCCACCCTAGCCCAAGCTTCCGCTCCGACGACGACACTGAGCTGTCCCGGGTGACCGCCGAACCGCATTCCGTCCGACTCGCCCTGCCCGCCGAGGCGGCAGGGATCGCCGCCGTGCAACGACGGGCCTGGACGCAGCTGTACGCCGAGCCGGTCGCCGCCCGGCTGCTGGACACCACCGACCCGGCCGCCATGCGGCAGGCCTGGGAGGCGGCCATCCAGCGTCCGCCGCTGGCCACCCTGCGGGTACTGGTCGCGCTCGACTCCAGCCAGGGCACTCACCGGGTGGTGGGGTTCGCCGCGGTCGGGCCGCAGCGACGACCCGGACGCCAACCCGGCCGAGGACGGGCTGGTGGCCGAGTTCGCGATCGACCCGCTCGCCCAGCGGCAGGGGCACGGCTCCCGGCTGCTGCAGGCCAGCATTGACACCCTGCGGGCGGACGGCTTCCGCCGCGCCACCTGGTGGGTGCGCACCACCGACGATCCGCTGCGCGGCTTCCTGGCCGGGGCCGGCTGGGCCCCGGACGGCGCCCACACCGAGCTGGGCGACGAGGCGGACGAACGCGGGGTTAAGTTCGTCCGGCTGCACACCGACATCTCCGGCTGAACGATGGCTGAGCTCGGCGAAGCCCATCCCCGTCCCTTCGTCAGGCTCAGGGATCGAGGGCTCAGCCCTGCGGAACCAGGAAGTCCCGCGCGCTGACCGCCACCTTCACTCCGGACTGGTCGGCGGCCACCGACTCCGGGCTCAGCCCGTACGGCAGGTCCAGCTCGATCGGCGCGATCAGCTCGTTCATGATCCACTCGGCGATCTCGTCGCTGAGCTCGAACCCGGCCAGCTGGATCTCGGGGTCGTTGAGCAGCAGCCGATCGCGGTCGTCGTTCAGCACCGGAACCGCCGAGACCGCGACGACCAGGTCCCTGCCGAACAACTCGGCGGCGTAGCTCACCCGCACCCGTCCGGCCTCGCCGCCCGGTTCGACCGGGACTCCGGCCAGCCGGGTCAGCGCCGGGTAGCCGAGCACACCCTCGGCCCGCGCCGAGCCCAGCGTGATCCGTTCGCCGTCGATGGTGATGTCCTGGGCGACCACCTCGACGGTGTCCAGCGCGAGCTGCCGACCGGAGACCTCCAGCGGCACCGCGGCCGCGGTCAGCCGCGCCGAGGGGAGCTGGTGGCTGATGAAGACCTGGCTGAACGGCAGGCCGCCGAGTTCCACGCCGGGCCGCTCCGCCAGACCGAGCGCGGTCTGCAGCTGGTCCGCGACCTGGTTCTGCGTGTGGGAACGCGCCAGGTTGTCGCCCACCACGGCGCCACCACCGAGGACCGCCAGCGTGACCCCGGTGATCGCCAGCCCCTTCAGGGCGCCCACCTACAACCCCAGCAGGGCGTCGATCCCGAGCGTCAGGCCGGGCCGGTCCACCACCCCGCGGACGGCGGTGAGCACGCCGGGCATGAAGGAGACCCGGTCGAAGGAGTCGTGCCGCAGCGTCAGGGTCTCCCCGGTGGCGCCGAACAGCACCTCCTGGTGGGCGACCAGCCCGCGCAGCCGGACCCCGTGGACGTGGATGCCGTCCACCACCGCGCCGCGGGCGCCGTCCGGGTCGTCGACGGTGGCGTCCGGGACCTCGCCCAGCCCGACGTCGCGGCGGGCGGCGGCGATCTGCTGGGCGGTGGTGCGGGCGGTGCCGGAGGGCGCGTCCAGCTTGTTCGGGTGGTGCAGCTCGACGATCTCGGCGGATTCGAAGAAGGGTGCCGCCAGGGCGGCGAACTTCATCATCAACACCGCGCCGATGGAGAAGTTCGAGGCGATCAGGACCCCGGTCGGGTTGGCCAGCGCCACCAGTTCACGGACGCGGTCGAGCCGCTCCGGGGTGAACCCGCTGGTCCCCACCACCACGTGGATCCCGCGCTCCAGGCACCAGGCGATGTTCTCGATCACCACCTCGGGGGTGGTGAAGTCGACCACCACCTGGGCGCGGGCCTCGACCTCGTCGCGCGGATCACCGGCGTCGACCGCGGCGACCAGCTCCAGGTCGTCGGCGGCCTCGACCGCCCGGCAGACCTCGGCTCCCATCCGTCCGTTCGCCCCGAACACCGCTACCCGCACCATGATTCCTCCTCGTTTCGCTGTCCATCCTAGGGCGGCGTCCGCGGAGCGGCCGGTGCCGGTCAGCGCCCGGTCGGCAGCCGCAGGGCGGTCAGCACCGCGTCCCGGACCGCCTCGAACGGCAGCGCGGGGTTGAAGGCCAGCCAGTCCAGCCCGGCGGTCAGCGCGGCGCCGATCACGGTGGCGGCGTGCACCGAGGCCATCGCCGGCGAGGCGTCTGGATGCTCGGCCAGGTAGTCGTCGGTGAGCTGATCCTGCAGGATCGTCCGCCACGCCTCCACCGACTCCAGCCAGGAGCGTTCGGTGCGGAACATCTCGGTCACCATCACCCGGGCGGCGTCGGAGTGGGAGCGGATCGCGTCCAGCAGGACGGTGACCACCGCGGCCTGACGGGGGGCGCCGGTCAGCCCGGCGGTGGCTTCGGCCAGCAGCCGCTCCAGCAGTTGGCTGTGCTCGCCCAGCACCGCCTCGACCAGGCCCGCCTTGGAGCCGAAGTTGTAGTAGATGCTGCCCTTGGCGATGCCGGCCCGCTCGGCGATGTCGTCGATCGAGGTGGAGGTCACGCCCTTGGCGGCGAACAGCTCGGTGGCCGCGGCGACGATCACCTCCCGGGTGCCGGCCCTTCTGGCCACCCGGCCGTCGGTGGCGGGCGGCTCCGGTTCGGCGTTCATCTCGCTCCCCTTCCTCAGATGCTCAGCGCCGGGTGCAGCCGCGACATGGTCCACATCCGCTTGCGGGAGGAGGCGATCGCGCTGCCCAGCAGTGAGACCACGAAGATACCGGCCAGCACCGCCACGCTGCTCCAGAATCGGGCGTCCAGGCCGCCGGTGATGCTCTCCCGCAGGCCGGCCACCACGTAGGTCATCGGCATCCAGCCGCTGATCGCCTGCAGGAACTCCGGGGTGGTCTGGATCGGGTAGGTGCCCGAGCTGGAGGCCAGCTGCACCATCAGCAGAACGATCGCGATCACCTTGCCGACCGCGGAGCCGAAGGCCACCTGGAAGAACTGCTGCAGGGCGAAGAAGGCCGCGGCGGCGAGCAGCGCGAAGCCGACGGTGGCCGGCCAGTTGGCGGCGTCCAGGCCGATCGCGAAGTGCATCACGGCGAGCATGATGGTGACCTGCCCCAGCGCCAGCAGCAGCGCCGGGTTGAGCGCTCCCCAGGCCATCCGGAAGCCGTTCACCGAGGTCATCAGCGCCCGGCTCTGCAGCGGCCGCAGCAGCAGCCAGGTGATCAGCGCGCCCACCCACAGCGCCAGCGGGATGAAGAACGGAGCGAAGCCTTCGCCCCAGGACTCCGCCTGGTAGAGGTGGCTGTCGGTCAGTTCGACCGGGGTCGAGATCGCCTCGCCGCGCTGGGCGCGCAGGCCGGGGCTGTCGTCCGGGAGCTGCTGGGTTCCCTCGGCCAGCGCGCTGCCGAGCTCGTCCGCGCCGTCGGCCAGCCGGTGCAGGCCGTCGCCCAGCTCCGGGGTCTTCCCGGCCAGTTCGGCGGTGCCGTCGGCCAGGGTGGAGGTGCCGGCGGCCAGCTTGCGGGCGCCGTCGTCCAGTTGCCGGACGCCCGCCAGCAGCTCCGGAGTGTTGTCCTTCAGGGTGTCCAGCCCGCCGGCCACCTGGTGGGAGGCGGCCGCCAGCCGGTCGATGCCGGTGGCCAGGCCGCCGGCTCCCTGGCCGAGCGCGGTGGCGCCGTCATTCAGCGTCGCCAGGCCGCCGTCCAGCGCGGTGGCGCCGTCCCGTAGCGCGGCGCCGGCCGCCACCAGGCCTTTGGCCGGATCGGGGTTGTCGAAGCCGGCCAGCAGCTGTCGCGCGCCGGCCCGCAGGGCCGGGACGCCGGTGGTCGGGTTCGCGGCGGCGGCGTTCATCGTGGTCAGCGCCTCGGCCAGCCGATCGGCCCCGCCGGCCAGGGCGTCGAGCTGACCGCGGGTCTGCGGGCTGCCGAATACCTGGGCACCGCTGCTGAGCTGTCCGGCGCCGCTGGCCAGCCTGGACTGGGCCTGGGCCAGGCCGTCCGCCCCATCGGCGAGCTGCCCGCCCGGCGCCACCGCGGCGCCGACCTGCTGCCAGCCGTCCTGGAGCTTCTCGGCACCGGCGGCCAGGTCGGCGGCACCGTCGTGGAGGTCCGCGATCCCCGCGGTCACCCCGGCCGCCGCCCGGGCCAGCTGTCCGGCCTGGCTCTGCGCCTGGCCGACGCTCTGCCGGGCCTGGTCGAGAATCGTCGCCGCGGCGTCCGGGTCGCCATCGCGCAGCGCCCGCTGCGCGGCCGCCAGGGCATCGTCGAGGTCGGCGAACTGCTGCCCGCTCCGCTTCGTCCCGTCGGCGACCGCCGCGGCCGCCCCCGCCAGGTCGGAGCCGGAACCGGTGGCCTTCGCCAGCCGGTCGGATCCGGCGGCCAGGTCAGCCGTGCCCTTGCCGAGCGGGCCGTCGGCGGCGGTGGCGGCCCGGGCGCCGGTCAGCCAGCGCTGCGCGCCGGTGGCGAAGTCGCCGGCACCATCGGCGAATTCGGTCGCGCCAGCCGCCACGCCGGTGGCACCGTCGGCGAGATCCGTGTAACCGGCCTGCAGCCGGGCGGCTCCCGCGGCCAGCGCCGGTGCACCGGTCTGCGGATCGGCCAGCTGGTTGAGCCCGTCGGTGAGGGCGGTCAGTCCGTCGGCACCGGAGGCGAGCAGCGCCACGCCGTCCCGGGCCTGGGTCAGCGCGGTGACCAGCTGGGAACCCCCGTCGGCCAGGCTGCCGGCGCCGGTGGACGCGGCGGTCAGCCCATCGGTCAGCTGCCCCAACCCGGCCACCAGGACGGGGGTCCGAGCGGCCAGGGTGTCGAGCGCTGCCGCCAGCTGGTCGCCGCCCGAGGAGAGCTTGGTGACCCCGGACGCCAGCGGCGCGACCTGCCGGTTGGCCCTCCCGGTGCCGGCGGCCAGCTTGTCCGCGCCGGCCGCCAGTTGAGCGGCGCCGTCCTGCAGGTCCTGGGCGCCGACGTTCAGCCTGTCGACCCCCTGGGAGGCGGTGCTCAGTCCGTCCGAGAGCTTGAAGGCGCCGTCGGAGGCCTTCGCGAAGCCGTCCCGGGCCTCCCCCAGCCCGACCAGCAGGGTGTCCACCGCCTGGTCGCCGACCTTGGCGCGGATCGCGTCGTTGATCTGCACCATGGCGCTGCGTCCCAGGGTCGAGGCCAGGAAGGAGTTGGAGTCGTCGTAGGTGACGTTGATGCTGGCCGGCACCGGGTCGTCCCCGGCCAGCGAGGCGACCGAGGTGGAGAAGGTCGGCGGAATGGTGACCGCGAAGTAGTAGCTGCCGGCCGCCACCCCGGCCTGGGCCTGCGCGGCGCTCACCTGGTGCCACTGCAGCGGCGCCCGGTCGACCAGTTCGTCCACCACCTCCTGGCCGGCGTTGATCACCGTGCCGTCCTCGGTGGCGGCGGGAACGTCGGCATTGACCAGGGCGACCGGGAGCTCGTCCATCCGGGTGGTGGGATCCCAGAACGCCCAGACGTACATCGCGCCGTAGAGCAGCGGGACGAAGAGCATCACCGCGATCGCCGCGCGGGTGATCCGGTGACGGGAGAAACGGGCGAGTTCGGTTCCGTGGGAAGTCCAGGCAAACATCAGGCAATCAACTTCGGGTGGTGGTGTGACAGGGAAAAACGGCGGGGTCAGCCCGCGAGGGCGAACTGTCGCGGCGGCTTCGGCCAGTCCAGCTGGGCCAGTTCGCGCGCGGTCGAGGACGCCACCACGACGGTGACGCCGTCCCGCTCGGCGAGCCGGCGCAGGCTCCCCCAGATCGCCAGCCGGCTGCCGGAATCACGCAACTGGTCGAGATCGTCGACCACCAGCAGGCTGGGGTTGCTCAGCATGGCCAGGGAGAGCCGCAGCATGAGGTTCGAGGTCTCGTCCAGGCTGTGGACCAGTTGGCCGGCCAGCGGGGCGGGCCGGTCGCCGAACACCCGGCCGCAGACCTGCGCCACGTGGGCGTCGTCCGGCCGGCGGATCCGGCGGTACCAGGGCGCCAGCCAGGCCTGGCGTTCCCGGACGGTGGCCGCGACCGTCACCTCCTCGTCCAGGTCGTCCAGCCCGGCGAACCCGACCGCGGAGGTGCGGTGCTGGACGGCGCGCGCCTGCCGCGGCAGTTCGTGACCCAGCACGGTCAGTTCGCCGCCACGGGAGGGCTTCAACCGACCGGCCAGGGTGAGCAGCAGGGCGGTCCGTCCCGGAGCCGGCCGGGCCGGTCACCAGCAGCAGCTCCCCCGGTTCCACGGTGAGGTCGAGCGGGCCGTAGACCCGGCCGCGGTTGCCGTCCAGGCGCAGCTGGTGGGCTTCGATGGCGGGCGCCGTGGGCTCAGGATTGACGGCGCCCGCGGACGGTTCCGCGAGCGGCGAATCGGCCTCCGTCTGCGCTACCGCGCCGGTGTTGGTGGACATCTCGATCTCCTCCGAGATTTTAAACTGACCGTTCATTACAAAAAGAATCCTAGCACCGGATTCGGCCCAGTCGAAACTGCCCGGCCGGGGGCTGCAACGAATCCGGCAGAATCGCGTGTGGAAGGTCATGGGCAAGACAGGAGCCACCGTGGCTGAGCAGCCGACGACCTCGACGTTCGAGGAGTTCGTCGCGGCCCGGCAGTTGGCCCTGCAGAGGTTCGCCCACCTGGTGACCTTCGACCGGACGCCCGCGACGAGGAGCCGGAGGGGTGGGATAGGTACGTGGCGAGCATCGTCAAGTCGGCGGGGGGGGCCTGCTGGTGGGGTGGCTGGGGGGCGGGGTGGCTGGCCGTGGCCAGTGGGGTCGCGCTCCGTCCCGGCGGAGCCCTCGCCCGGCTCCGACGTCGGCCTGGCGCAGTGCCTGGCCGACCTCACTGCCGACGAGGTCGTCCCCGGCAGCGCGCAACTCACCGTCGGTGAGCTGCGGATCGTCGGCTACGCGGTGACCCGCTACTCCGACGGCGAGGCGGTCCACCGCGTCACCACCACCAACCCGGTGCCGGTCACCGCCACCGACCAGGGCACCGGCGAGAGCGTTAAGGTGACCGGGCGGGCGTCCATGGTGGTGTGGCAGGCGGTGGAACCGGACAACCTCAGCGGCGACTTCCTGTCGCAGGACAACCTGCAACGCTGGGTGACCAATGGCGAAGCCGTCCCGGTCGAACCGGGGAGCATGACCTTCGCCACCGTCTTCCAGCAGTCGAAGGTCACGGTGAACCTGCGGGTGCGCTGCGGCGAGTCGACCCGCCGGCTTCAGGTGACCGGCACCAACAACCCCGTGCTGGGCGATCAGGTGACCGCCAGCGTCACCGGGATCAGCTGCGACGGCCCGGACACCGACGTGAGCGATCTCAGCCCCGAACTCGCCGCCTTCGCCCGGACCTGCCACAACCTCGTCTGACCGTTCCCAGCCGGCTACGCGGCCAGCCGGACCTGCAGCCGAGGGCGATGGAAGAGGTCGACCATCGGCGCCCGCACCACCGGGCGACCGACCACCGGCGGCGGCAGGCTCGCATACTCACCGCCACTGGGAGTGGTGAGCACCACCCGTCCGTCCGGATCGGGCCTGGCCCGCCAGCCGGGTTGCTCCTTCACCTGATTGCACTGCTCACACAGCCCCTGGCCGTTGGCCAGGCTGGTCGCACCGCCAGCCTGAGCCGGCACCACGTGGTCGGTGTGCCGAATCGGCGCGCCGCACCACGGCGTCCGGCACACCTCGTCCCGAGTGGCGATGAACTGCCGCAAACCCTTCGGGAAGGTCCGCCGCTTCGACTCCAACGCCACCAGCCGACCGTGCTGGGCATACAGCCGACGCAGGGCGGCCCGCCCCGACTCGGAGGCGCACCGGACCAGTTCGCGGGCCACCCCGGCCGGGATCGGACCGTGGCCGATCAGCCGAGCCGGCGCGTCGCCGCCAGCCAGCAGGGCGTCGTCCGAGATCACCAACTGCACCTCGACCGAGACATCCTCCGCGGCGGCCTGGCCGGTGGCCCGGCAGACCAGGGTGTCGGCCATCAGCTGACCACGGCTCCGGGGATCACCCGCAGCCCGAGCCCGGTTGGCCGCCTCGGTGAGAGCGGCGTACAGCGCGACTCCCTGCGCCACTGGCAGCAGTGCGCTGACCAGCGCCATCGCGTCCGGCGCCGGACGAATCGTCACCCGGCGATCCTCCGCCGCCCGGCTCGCCCGCTCCACCACGCTGTGCGGATCCAACTCGTAGCCGGCCTGCCTGGCCCGGGCCACGATCTGACGGTCGGACAAGGTCGCCAGCTCACCGGCCAGCGCAGCATCCACCCGGGCCCGGTCGGTCCGGGACAGGCAGGCTGTCTCCCGAGCCACCAGCATCGCCCGGTACTCCGAGATCTCCCCGGCCGCGAACAAGGCCGACGTGCGTGGCAACTCCCGCTCCAACACCCAGGCCAGGCCGGTCAGGATCCGACCCCGATGCGGTGACTCCCGCCGCGCCAGCGCCACCTCGGCCGCCACCGATCGCGCGGTCGCCGCCGTAGGACGACCAGCGGCCAGCGGTTCGTCCTCACGCAGGCCGCGCAACGCCACCGCAGCCCTGGCCTGCGCCGCGGCCGCGGCGTTCTTCAGCGTCTCCAGTATCCGGATCCGCTCGACCAACTCGATGTCACTTCGGGTTTCGCCCAGCACAGCGAGACCCTGGGCCACCTCGGCCAGCGTCTCGTTGCTGAGCACCATCTCCATTCTTCGATGCTAGAGATCGCCACTGACAGTTTTCCTGTCCGCCTAGGCGGCCCGACTGAGCGGTTCCTCGCCAACCGGCAGCGTCAGCGGCCGGCCCTACGCTGAGCACCATGACCGCGTTCAGCTCCCTACCCGTCCGCGAGGTGATCGGCGAGCCAGGTCCCAGCGATCACTGGCCGTTCACCATGGGACCGGTCGTCCAGCTGCTGCGGGAGGGCCTGGAGCTCTCGGAACTGACCGTCCTGGTCGGCGAGAACGGGGTGGGCAAGTCGACCATCATCGAGGCGATCGCGATGGCCTACGGGCTCAGCCCGGAGGGCGGCAGCGAGAACCTGCGGCAGTCGGAACGTCCGACTGAGTCGCCGCTGCACGAGCGGATCCGACTGGTGAGGGGGATCACCCGCTCCCGCTGGGGCTACTTCCTGCGGGCGGAGACCATGCACGGGCTGCTCACCTACCTCGAGGAGCACCCATCGATGTACCGGCCGGAGCCGCGGTATCACGAACTCTCCCACGGGCAGGCGTTCAACGAACTGCTGGAAATCAAGCTCAGCCAGCTGTCCGATCGCGGCGGCTTCCTGGTGCTGGACGAGCCCGAGGCGGGGCTCTCCCTGCTCTCCCAGATCGCGCTGGCCAACCAACTGGCCGGCCTGCGCGAAGACAACATCCAGGTGCTGATGGCCACCCACTCCCCCATCCTCACCGCCACCCCGGGGGCCCGGATCATCGAGTTGGACGAGACCGGCTTCCAGCAGCGCAGCTGGGACGACCTGATGACCGTCTCGCTGTACCGGCGGTTCCTCGCCGATCCGGGCTACTTCGGCCTGGAGTGACCTCGCCACTTCGAGCGGATCAGCTCCCGAGGCCGGCCGGCAGCTCGATCCGCCGGACGTCATCGCCACGGCGTAGCGCCTCCACGACCGACGGCGCCGCGTCGGCGAGCAGGTCCGGCAGGTCAACCTCTCCCCGAGCAGGGTCGAGATCGAAGGCGAGATCCTCGGCCTCCAGGGAGAACTCGGCGGTCACGCCTGGCTTGTTGCCGCGGACGTCCAAGCGGTGCCAGCCGCCCGCCAGGTGCACCGCGACCAGCCCGTGCAGAACCAGCCGATCGCCGTCCTGCAGCAGCTGGTAGCAGAGCCCGGCGGGTATCCCCGAACGCCTGAACAGGGCTGCGGCCAGATGCGACTTGGCGTAGCACAGTCCGGTGCGATGTCGCAGAACATCGCTGGCCGACAGCGCGACCTGGCGGTCACCGGCGTCCAGCGAGTGCCGGATCTGGTCGCGCACGAAGCCATAGATCGTTCGCGCGGCGGCAACCGGATCCGCCACGTTCCGCACCAACTCGGCATGGGTCGCCCGGACGTCGGGATGGTCGAGATCGACCACCGCGGACCCGTCCAGGTAGGCGTCGGTCGCCGAGTCGGGTCGTAGCGTCACCACGGGCTCAGCGTAGGTTCCGCGGCCGGGAACGCGAAAGCGCCGCCCCGAGGGGCGGCGCTCCACGATGGATCAGGCTTCGGCCGGAGCCTCTTCCTTGGCCTCTTCCTCGATCACCGGGACGAGGCTGAGCTTGCCCTTGTCGTCGATGTCGGAGATCTCCACGGTCAGCTTCTGGCCGACGCTCACCACGTCCTCCACGTTCTCGACGCGGGCGCCACCGGCGAGGGTGCGCAGCTTCGAGATGTGCAGCAGGCCGTCCTTGCCGGGCAGCAGCGAGACGAACGCGCCGAACGGCATGATCTTCACGATCGTGCCCAGGTAGCGCTCGCCCTTCTCCGGCATGGTCGGGTTGGCGATGGCGTTGATCAGGGCGCGGGCGGCCTCGGCGGATTCGCCGTTGTCGGCACCGATGTAGATGGTGCCGTCGTCCTCGATCGAGATGTTGGCGCCGGTGTCGTCCTGGATCTGGTTGATCATCTTGCCCTTCGGGCCGATGACCTCGCCGATCTTGTCGACCGGGATCTTCACGGTGATGATCCGCGGTGCGTAGGGGCTCATCTCGTCCGGGGCGTCGATCGCCTCGGCCATGACCTCCAGCAGGGTGTGACGGGCGTCACGGGCCTGCTGCAGCGCCCCGGCCAGCACCTCGGACGGAATCCCGTCCAGCTTGGTGTCCAGCTGCAGCGCGGTGACGAAGTCCTTGGTGCCGGCGACCTTGAAGTCCATGTCGCCCAGCGCGTCCTCGGCACCCAGGATGTCGGTCAGCGCGACGTACCGGGTCTCGCCGTCGATCTGCTCGCTCATCAGACCCATCGCGATGCCCGCGACCGGAGCCTTCAGCGGCACACCGGCGTTCAGCAGGGCCAACGACGACGCACACACCGAACCCATCGAAGTGGAGCCGTTGGAGCCCAGCGCCTCGGAGACCTGACGGATCGCGTAGGGGAACTCCTCACGCTTGGGCAGCACCGGCACCAGGGCGCGCTCGGCGAGCGCACCGTGGCCGATCTCGCGCCGCTTCGGCGAACCGACCCGGCCGGTCTCACCGGTGGAGTACGGCGGGAAGTTGTAGTTGTGCATGTACCGCTTCGTCGTCTCCGGCGAAAGGGTGTCGAGCTTCTGCTCCATGTCGAGCATGTTCAGCGTGGAGACGCCCAGGATCTGGGTCTCACCGCGCTGGAACAGCGCCGAACCGTGCACCCGCGGCAGCACGCCGACCTCGGCCGACAGGGTCCGGATATCGGCGACGCCACGGCCGTCGATCCGGATCTTCTCGGTGAGGGTCTTGTGCCGCACCACCTTCTTGGTCAGCGCCCGGTAGGCGCCGGTGATCTCCTTCTCCCGCTCCGGGAACAGGTGATCCAGCTCCTCGTGCAGGGTGGCGAGCAGCTCCTCGGTGGTGGTCTCCCGCTCGGCCTTGCCGGCGATGCTCATCACCGCGGTCAGCCGCTCGGTGGCGGCGCCGGCGACGGCCTCGTAGACGTCCGGCTGGTAGTCCAGGAAGACCGGGAACTGCTGGGTCGGCTTGGGCAGCATCGCGGCCAGCTCGGCCTGCGCGTCGCACAGCGCCTTGATGAACGGCTTGGCGGCCTCCAGGCCCTGCGCCACGACCTCTTCGGTCGGCGCGGTACGGCCGGAGCGGACCAGATCCCAGGTGTGCTCGGTGGACTCGGCCTCGACCATCATGATCGCGACGTCGCCGTCGGGCAGCACGCGACCGGCGATGGCCATCTCGAAGGTGGCCTGCTCGGACTGCTCGACGGTCGGGAAGCCCACCCACTGGTCACCGATCAGGGCGACCCGCAGGCCGCCGACCGGGCCGGAGAACGGCAGACCGGCCAGCGTGGTGGAGGCCGAGCCGGCGTTGATCGCCAGCACGTCGTAGCGGACGTTCGGGTTCAGCGCCATCACGGTGATGACGACCTGGACCTCGTTGCGCAGCCCCTTGACGAAGCAGGGACGCAGCGGACGGTCGGTCAGCCGGGCGGCCAGGATGGCGCCCTCGGACGGCCGGCCCTCGCGGCGGAAGAAGGAGCCGGGGATGCGGCCGGCGGCGTACATCCGCTCCTCCACGTCCACGGTCAGCGGGAAGAAGTCGATCGCGTCGCGCGGGTTCTTGGCGGCGGTGGTGGCCGACAGCAGCATGGTGTCGCCGTCGAGGTAGACCGCGGCGGAGCCGGACGCCTGGCGGGCCAGCAGGCCGGACTCGAACCGGACGACGTGCTTGCCGAACGAGCCGTTGTCGATCACGGCCTCGGTGAAACGAAGGTCAGGGCCTTCCATAGGGTTTCCTTTCGGTGTTGCCACCTGCCAGCACCCGTCCCGGTCTTCGATCGAGGCCCGCGGGAGACAGCTCGGTAATGAACTGAGCCCCCGAAAGCCACTACCGAGGACCGAAGCCTGACTGGCGACCCGGTGGCGGTGGTTGAGTTGTGCGGTGTGTCTTCTTGGGTGGGACGGACGGGCCGTCCCGGGTATGCCGATAGGGAGTGGCCGCGAGGGGCCACTCCCTATCAGTGGATTGCTGGTGTCACCGACGCAGGCCGAGGCGGGCGATCAGCGACCGGTAGTGCTCGACATCCTGCTTGGCGACGTAGTTGAGCAGACGGCGACGCTGGCCGACCATCAGCATCAGGCCACGGCGGCTGTGGTGGTCGCCCTTGTGCTGCTTCAGGTGTTCGGTCAGGTGGGCGATCCGCTTGGTGAGCAGCGCGATCTGGACGTCCGGCGAACCGGTGTCGCCCGGCTTGGTGGCGTACTCTTCGATGATCTTCTGCTTGGTCTCGGCATCCATGAAGTGGCTGCTCCTCTCGGTTTCCCGTTGCGCGGCGCTCCCCTACCAGGTGGCACGAAGTCGAAGATTCGAGGATCGTCAGGAGCTCTTGGGCATCCGCGGCCGACGTGACGGCGAATCCACTCTACCGGGTCGCCCCCTCGCGCGCGAATCGGGCGACCGCCGGCTTCGAAGCTTCGCCGAGCGGAGCTTCGGGTTGCTCCGATTCCGCCAAACGGACTGACCAAAACCACTAGGCTTCCGGCCAGTGGCGTGTTCGCCGTACTGGAAGGACTTTCACAACGATGCGGATCGGGATTCCCCGGGAGCCAGGCGGCGAGACACGGGTCGCCGCCACCCCGAAGACGGTAGCCCAACTGATCAAACTCGGCTACGAGGTGGCGGTGGAGGCAGGCGCCGGCGCCAAATCCTCCTACCCTGACGCCGACTACACCGCGGCGGGCGCGACCATCGTCGATCGCGCTGACGCCTGGACAGGGCCGATCGTCGCCAAGATCAACGCCCCCACCGACGACGAGATCGCGCTGCTGCCGGACGGGGCCACGCTGATCTCGCTGATCGCGCCGGCCCGCAGCCCCGAGTTGGTGGCGAAGCTCAGCCAGCGCAACATCACCGTGCTGGCGATGGACGCCGTGCCGCGGATCTCCCGCGCGCAGGCGCTGGACGTGCTGTCGTCGATGGCCAATATCGCCGGCTACCGCGCGGTGGTCGAGGCGGCCAACGAGTTCGGCTCCTTCTTCACCGGCCAGGTCACCGCGGCCGGCAAGGTTCCTCCGGCGAAGGTGCTGGTGGCCGGGGCCGGCGTGGCCGGACTGGCAGCGATCGGCACCGCCAAGTCGCTGGGTGCGATCGTCCGCGCCACCGACGCCCGTCCCGAGGTGGCCGAGCAGGTGCAGTCGATGGGTGGGGAGTTCCTCACCGTCGAGGTTGAGCAGCAGGTCTCCACCGACGGCTACGCCAAGGAGACCAGCGAGGACTTCAACCGGGCCTCCGCGGCGCTCTACGCCGAGCAGGCCAAGGAGGTCGACATCATCATCACCACCGCGCTGATCCCGGGACGCCCCGCGCCCCGGCTGATCACCGAGGAGATGGTGGCGACCATGAAGCCCGGCTCGGTGATCGTCGACATGGCGGCCTCCAACGGCGGCAACGTCGCCGGTTCGAAGCCGGACGAGCTGGTGGTCACCGACAACGGGGTGAAGATCATCGGCTACACCGACCTGGCCGGCCGGCTGCCCACCCAGGCCTCCCAGCTGTACGGCACCAACGTGGTGAACCTGTTCAAGCTGCTCACCCCGGAGAAGGACGGCGAGCTGACCCTCGACCTGGACGACGTGGTGCTGCGCGGCATGACGGTGGTCTCGGCCGGCGAACTGCTCTGGCCGCCGCCACCGGTGCAGGTCTCGGCAGCCGCCCCCGCGGCGGTGGCCGCCCCGGTCGAGGACCCCGCCGAGAAGGCCGCCCGGGAGGCGGCCCAGGCGGCCGCCCGCGGCAAGCGGCGGATCGCGATGTCGGCGATCGCCGCGGCACTGGTCGTTCTGGCAGTGACCTTCTCCCCGGCCAGCTTCGTCGGCGCCTTCACGGTGTTCGCCCTGGCGGTGGTGGTCGGCTTCTACGTGATCAGCGGTGTCTCGCACTCGCTGCACACCCCGCTGATGGCGCAGACCAACGCCATCTCCGGCATCATCCTGGTCGGCGCGCTCCTCCAGCTGGGTTCGACCAATATCGCGGTGCTGGTGATGTCGTTCATCGCGGCCACCATCGCGTCCATCAACATCTTCGGCGGGTTCCTGGTGTCGTACCGGATGCTCAGCATGTTCAAGAAGGAGGCATGAGCATGCTGCTCGGTTTCATCCAAGGGCTCTACATCGTCGCCGGGGTGCTGTTCATCCTCTCCCTGGCCGGCCTCTCCAAGCAGACCACCGCCCGGCTGGGCAACCTGGCCGGCATGATCGGCATGGTGCTGGCGCTGGTCGCCACCATCATCCACTCGGTCAACCTGTCGGCCACCGAGCCCAACCGGCTCTCGCCGCTGGTCACCCTGCTGCTGATCGCGGCGGTGCTCGCCCTCGGCGCGGTGATCGGAACACCGATCGCCCGCAAGGTCGAGATGACCCAGATGCCCGAGCTGATCGCGGCCTTCCACTCCTTCGTCGGGATGGCCGCGGTGCTGGTCGGCTTCAACTCCTTCGCGGTGGCCGAGGGCCACGGCGACGCGGTCCACCTGGTCGAGGTCGCGCTGGGCGTGCTGATCGGCGCCTACACCTTCACCGGCTCGGTGGTCGCCTACCTGAAGCTGTCGGCGAAGATGAAGTCGCAGCCGCTCACCCTGCCCGGCCGCAACCTGATCAACCTGGTCGGCTTCCTGGCCTTCTTCGGGCTGATGATCTGGTTCGTGGTGGCCGGCGAGTCCAACCCGGTGCTCGGCTGGGCGCTGATCATCGCGATGGCGGTGATCGGGTTCGCGCTCGGCTTCCACATGGTCGCGGCGATCGGCGGCGGCGACATGCCGGTCGTGGTGTCCATGCTGAACTCGTACTCCGGCTGGGCGGCGGCGGCTGCCGGCTTCATGCTGGACAACAACCTGCTGATCATCACCGGCTCGCTGGTCGGTTCCTCCGGTGCGATCCTCTCCTACATCATGTGCCGGGCGATGAACCGTTCGTTCATCTCGGTGATCCTGGGCGGCTTCGGCTCCGAGGGCGGCAAGGTCAGCGCCAGCACCGAAGAAGCGGGCGAGCACCGCGAGATCGATGCCGCCGGCGTTGCCGAACTGCTGACCAACGCCAAGTCGGTGATCATCACCCCGGGCTACGGCATGGCGGTGGCCAAGGCGCAGTACCCGGTGGCCGACCTCACCGCCAAGCTGCGCGCCCAGGGCATCGAGGTCCGGTTCGGCGTCCACCCGGTCGCCGGACGCCTGCCCGGCCACATGAACGTCCTGCTGGCCGAGGCCCACGTGCCCTACGACATCGTGCTCGAGATGGACGAGATCAACGACGACTTCGCCGGCACCGATGTGGTGCTGGTGATCGGCGCCAATGACACCGTCAACCCGGCGGCGCTGGACGACCCCAACTCCCCGATCGCCGGCATGCCGGTGCTGGAGGTGTGGAAGGCCGACAACGTGATCGTGTTCAAGCGGTCGATGGCCACCGGCTACGCCGGCGTCCAGAACCCGCTGTTCTTCAAGGAGAACACCCAGATGCTGTTCGGCGACGCCAAGCAGCGGGTGGACGACATCCTGAAGGCCCTGGGCTGAGTCGTTGAGCGAAAGTGCCCGCCACCGGTTGGTGACGGGCACTTCGCGTTTGGGGCAGGCCTACTTGGGCATCTCGACCCAGTCCTTCGGCGCCTCGATGGTCACCGGCTGGTTGAAGTTGTCCATGGTCGCGGAGATCTTGGCCTTGACCGAACTGTCCACCTCGACGGCGAACTGGCGGGTGAAGCCGTCACCGTCGACCCAGACCTCGAACAGCACCTGCGTGGCGTCGGTGCCGTCGGAGACGCCGAGTTCCCTCAACGCCTCCGGCTTCATGGTGAGCCGGTAGTGGGAAGCGGTCACGCCGGACACCTGCTCGTCGCCGACGAACTCGACCGACTCCAGGTTCTTGGCGTACTCCTGCGTCCACTGGCCTAGGTCGGGGCTGCCGCCGGAACTCAGCTCGGCCGCGCTCTCGGCGTCCATCTTCATCCACTGATCGCCCATCGCGGCCATCTTCAGGTAGGCGTCGTCCCCCACCTGGATCAGTTCCATCTCCGTTCCCATCACCTGCATCGTCAGGTGCGAGCGCGGGGCGTCCGGATCGGTGTTGTCGAACGAGCCGGTCGACGAGATCGGCATCTCGTTGCCCTCGATCTCGGTGACCATCTCCATCTTCATGGTGTAGGTCGTCATGGTGACGCCGGTGACCCGCTGCAGGAACTCCTCGACGCCGGCGCCCGCCGGCGGAGCCTCGGTGACCGGGGTCGGGCTCGTGGCCGGGGGCTGCTCACTGACCGGCGGCGGGGTGGTCTGGACCGGCGGAGCGGGCGTTCCGCAGCCGGCCAGCAGCGTGGCTGCGAGGGTGGCGGCCGCGAGGGCACCGAGGATCCTCATCTCTTCCTCCTGACGTAGGTGCTTCAGCGTATTGCCGGTCCGTCCACCCCGTCAGGCCTCGGCGGCTTCGGTGATCTCATCGTGACCTCCGCCCGGTGGGCAAGACGGATTGCACCGGGATCGCTCCACCGGGAACACTGAGAACCGCCCTGTCACCGATCATCGGAGCGTGTATGCCCCTCGACCCGATCACCGTCCGGCTCGCCACCGCGGACGATCTGGCTGCGCTGCAATCCCGGGCGACCGCCCCGGAGGCCCAGTCGGCGCTGCGCCACTACGAGCGGCAGGAGGCGGGCGACTACTACTTCGCGCTGGCCGAGCAGGGTGGCACCCTGCTGGGCCACTGCGTGCTGGACTGCACCCCGGGCGAGCTGTGCCCGGAGCTGAAGAGCCTGTGGGTCTACCCGGAGTTCCGCCGGCTGGGCGCCGGCCGCGCGCTGACCCGCCACCTGGAGGGCCTCGCCCGGGAGCGCGGCTTCGTGGAGATCTTCCTGCGGGTGGATCCGGAGAACGCCGCGGCGATCCCGATGTACATCGGGCTGGACTACACCCCGACCGGCGATCATCTGGTGGTGAGTTACCCGTCCACCGACGACACCGGCGCGCCGGTGGTCACCGAGCGGCTGGAGGCGGTCTACCGCAAGTCCCTGCTGGCCCACTGAGCCCGGCGGGCGGGCCGGCTCAGGCCAGGCCCAGCAGCCGGCGGGTCCGGGTCACGTCGTCGGCCATCTGCACGATCAGTTCGTCGATGTCGGTGAACCGGATCTGACCCCGGAGCCGCTCGGTGAACTCGACCACCACCGCGGCGTCGTACAGCTCGAGGTCGTCACGATCCAGGACGTAGGACTCCACCCGTCGCTCGTGGCCGTCGAAGGTCGGATTGGTGCCCACTGAGATCGCCGCCGGCCAACGCTGCGGCCGGGCTCCCTCCGGCAGCCCCTCGCCGTGCGGGCCGCGATGGTCGCGGCGGGTCAGCCAGCCGGCGTAGACCCCGTCGGCCGGGCAGGCCAGATCGGCCGGCACCGGCAGGTTGGCGGTCGGGAAGCCCAGCTCGCGTCCCCGCCGGTCGCCGCGGCTGACGATCCCGCGGAACGAGAACGGACGTCCCAGGTGCTCGGCCGCGCGGGCCACCTCGCCGTCGGCCAGCGCCTGGCGGATCAGGCTGGAGCAGGTCTCCTCGTCGCCGTAGCGCACCAGGGTGATCCCCTCCACCTCGAACCGGCCGGCAGCCAGCTCGCGCAGGGTGTCGACGGTGCCGCTGGCGCGGTGGCCGAACCGGAAGTTCGCCCCCACCACCACCCGGGCGGGATTCAGCGGCAGCAGGATGTCGTCGACGAACCGCTGCGGGCTCCAGCCGGCGAACTCGCGGGTGAAGGTGACCACCTCGACCCGATCGGCGCCGGCGGCGGTCAACAGCTCGATGCGTTCGTCCAGGCCGGTGAGCAGCATCGGCCCCACCTCGGGCCGCAGCACCGAGACCGGATGCGGCCAGAAGGTCACCACGATCAGCGGTAGCCCCGGCTCCCGGCTGCGCGCCTCGGCCAGCACCGCGCGGTGGCCGGGGTGCACGCCGTCGAAGTTACCGATGACGACTACCGAGCGCTCCACTGACCGACCTTCCGTTGGGTGCCGATGAACGATAGCAAGCCGGTCAGCCCGCCACGAACACGGCCACCGGAACCGACCTGGTGCCGTCGGGGCGGTAGAGGGCGAGCAGTTCCTCGCCGGCCAGCAGGGCGGTCGGATCGGCCGGCACCGGACGGTTCAGCGGTTGGCCGTGGCGGACGCCGACCGCGGCAGCCTGGTCCAGTTCGATGACGGCGAAGCACCGTCTGGCAACCTCGGCCGGGGTCAGCAGCGGGACCGGCGCACCAGCCGGTTCGTCCAGTTCGGCTGGGGTGAGATGCGGCTCGGCCAGGGTGAACGGGCCGACCCGGGTGCGGCGCAACCGGGTGAGGTGCCCGCCGGTGCCGAGATCGCGGCCCAGGTCGCGGGCCAGCGCCCTGATGTAGGTGCCGGAGGAGCAGTCCACCTCCACCTCGACATCGAGGACGTCGAGGGCCTCCCCCGACTCTGCCGGCCGGCGGGTGCCGACCAACTCGAAGCGGGAGACGGTCACCTCGCGGGCGGCCAACTCCACCTGCTCCCCGGCCCGCACCCTGGCGTAGGCGCGCTGGCCGTTGAGCTTGATCGCCGAGACCGCCGACGGCACCTGGGAGATCCGGCCCCGGTAGGCCGCCATCGCGGCCTCGACCTGCTGCTCGCTGACCGCCGCGGCACCGTTGGCCTCGACGATCTCGCCCTCGGCGTCGTCGGTGACCGTCGCCTGGCCCAGCCGGACGATGGCGGTGTAGCTCTTGTCAGTGAGCGCCAGGTGACCCAGCAGCCGGGTGGCCCGGCCGACCCCGATCAGCAGCACCCCGGTGGCCATCGGATCCAGCGTGCCGGCGTGGCCGACCTTGCGGGTGCCCAGGATGCGGCGCAGCCGGCCGACCACCTGATGGGAGGTCCAGCCGGCCGGCTTGTCGACGACGATCAGACCGTCAGTCAACCTCGTCCTCGTCCGATCGCTTGTAGGGGTCCGGATCGCCGGCGTAGCTGGCACCGGCAGCCCGGGCCGCCACCTCGGCGTCCAACGCCTTGGCGCGGGCCAGCGCCTCCTCGATCTGGGCGGCCTCCTCCTCCACCGCGTCCAGCACGAAGGTGAGGGTGGGGGTGAACTTCAAGCCCAACCGCTTGCCGACCGTGGACCGCAGCAGGCCGGTCGCCGAGGCGAGCGCGGCCGCCGAGGCCGCCCGCTCCTCGGCGTCCCCCAGCACGGTGTAGAACAGGGTCGCCTCGCGGCCGTCGCCGGTCAACCGGACATCGGTCACGGTGACGAAACCCAGCCGCGGATCCTTGATCCGGCGTTCCAGCATCTCGGCCACCACGACCTTGATCTGCTCGGCCGTCTTGGCCCGGTACGGGTTTGTCATGGTTCCTCCTGTCAACGTGACGGAGGTGGCCCCAGGCCGGGACCACCTCCGTGACCGAATCAGTTGCGCGGCTTCTCCACCATCTCGAAGGTCTCGATGATGTCGCCCACCTTGATGTCGGAGTAGTTGGCCAGCGTCATACCGCACTCGTAGCCCTCGCGGACCTCGGTGGCATCGTCCTTCTCCCGCCGCAGCGAGGCGATGGACGAGGTGTGCACCACGATGCCGTCGCGCAGCAACCGGGCCGACGCATTGCGCCGGATCGAGCCGTCGATGACCATACAGCCGGCGATCGTCCCGACCTTGGAGGACCGGAAGATCTCCCGGATCTCGGCCTGACCGCGGACCTGCTCCTCGTAGATCGGCTTCAGCATGCCCTTCAGCGCCGCCTCGACATCGTCGATCGCCGCGTAGATCACCGAGTAGTACCGGATGTCCACACCGGCCGCGTCGGCCATCTGGGTCGCCTTGCCCTGCGGGCGGACGTTGAAGCCGATGATCACCGCGTCGGAGGCGGCCGCCAGCGAGACGTTGGTCTCGGTGATGGCACCGACCCCGCGGTCGATCACCCGCAGATCGACCTCGTCGCCGACGTCGATCTGGGACAGCGAATCCTCCAGCGCCTCGACCGAACCGGCCGAATCGCCCTTCAGGATGAGCCGCAGCTCCTGGGTCTCGCCCTCCTGCATCTCCTTGAAGAGATCCTCCAGGGTGCGCCGCTTGGTGGTCCGGGCCAGCATGGCGGCCCGCTGCCGGGCCTCCCGCTGCTCGGCGATCTGGCGAGCCATCCGGTCGTCCTCGACGACCAGGAAGTTGTCGCCCGCACCGGGCACCGAGGTCAGGCCGAGCACCTGCACCGGCATGGACGGCGGCGCCTCGTCGACCACGTCGCCGCGGTCGTTGATCAGCGCCCGGACCCGGCCGTGCGCGGAGCCCGCCACGATCGAGTCGCCGGTGTGCAGCGTGCCGCGGTGCACCAGGACGGTGGCCACCGGGCCACGGCCGCGGTCGAGGTGACCCTCGATCGCCACGCCCTGAGCCGGCATGTCCGGATTGGCCCGCAGGTCGAGAGCGGCGTCGGCGGTCAGCACGATCGCCTCCAGCAACTCGTCCAGGCCCTGCCGGGTGATCGCCGAGACGTCGACGAACATGGTGTCGCCGCCGTACTCCTCGGGCACCAGGCCGTACTCGGTGAGCTGACCGCGCACCTTGACCGGATCGGCGGTCTCCTTGTCGACCTTGTTCACCGCCACCACGATCGGCACGTCGGCCGCCTTGGCGTGGTTCAGCGCCTCGATGGTCTGCGGCATCACACCGTCATCGGCCGCCACCACCAGCACGGCGATGTCGGTCGACTTCGCACCGCGGGCACGCATGGCGGTGAACGCCTCGTGACCCGGGGTGTCGATGAAGGTGATCTTGCGCTCCGTGCCGTCCACCTCGGTGGCGACCTGGTAGGCGCCGATCGCCTGGGTGATGCCACCGGCCTCGCCGGCCACCACGTTGGAGTGGCGCAGCGCGTCCAGCAGCTTGGTCTTGCCGTGGTCGACGTGACCCATCACGGTGACCACCGGCGGACGGGCCGCCAGATCGTCCTCGCCACCGGCGTCCTCACCGAACTCGATGTCGAAGCTCTCCAGCAGCTCGCGGTCCTCGTCCTCGGGGGAGACGACCTCGATGTTGTAGTTGAGCTCGGCACCCAGCACCTGCAGGGTGTCGTCGGCCACCGACTGGGTGGCGTTCACCATCTCGCCGAGATGGAACAGCACCTGCACCAGGGACGCCGGCTCGACGCCGATCTTCTCGGCCAGGTCGGTCAACGAAGCGCCACGGCGCAACCGGACGGTCTGGCCGTCGCCCTGACGGATCCGCACGCCGCCAATCGACGGCGCCTCCATCTGGTCGAATTCCTGCCTGCGCTGCTTCTTCGACTTCCGTCCCCGACGGGCCGGACCGCCCGGACGCCCGAAGGCACCCTGGGTGCCGGAACCGCCGCGGCCACCACGGCCACCGCGGCCACCGCCACCGGCGGGACCGCCGCTGGGCGGACCACCGATGCCACCGCGGCCGGGCGCACCACCGGGACGACCCCGGCCGGCAGCGCCGCCGGGAGCACCCGGACGGGCACCGGGACGCGCCCCGGCCCCCAGGCCGGAGTTCATCCGCTGCGGCATCATCGCGGGGTTCGGCCGCGGCATGCCGGGCAGACCGCCGGTGCCGCCGGGACGGGGCATCCGGTTGTCGCCACCCGGCCGAGCACCGGTACCGCGGTCACCCGGCCGGGCCTGGCCGGGAGCAGCGCCCTCCGGACGCGGACGACGCACGCCCATGCCCTGGCTGGAGGCGAACGGGTTGTTGCCGGGTCGCGGCGTACCGGGACGGCGCGGCGCCGGGCTGGGTGCGCCGGGACGCGGACCCGGCCGCGGACCGGGCGTGGGTGCACCGCCGGACGGCGCAGCGGGACGCGGCGCGGAGCCGGGCCGGGCGCTGGCCGCCGGAGCGGCCGGGGTTGCCGGAGCCGCGGGTGCGGCCGGAGCCGGCCGCGGTGCTGGGGCCGCCGGACGGGCGGCGGGCGCCGGGGCTGCCGGCACCGCCTTGGCGACGGGTGCCGGAGCGGCCGGCTTGGCGGCCTCCGGCGTGGTCTGGGGCGCGGCCGCC
Organism: Propionicimonas sp.; assembly: GCA_049840415.1. Classification (GTDB taxonomy): domain Bacteria; phylum Actinomycetota; class Actinomycetes; order Propionibacteriales; family Propionibacteriaceae; genus Propionicimonas. The sequence goes on from JASGLB010000009.1 coordinate 108,590, forward strand.
GGCTTGGCGGCAGCCTTGGCGGGCGCCGGGGCGGGTTTCTCCGCTACCTCGGTCGCCTGCGCAGCGAACTTTTCCTTGATGCGGCGTTCGACCGGTGCCTCGATCGTCGACGACGCCGACCGGACGAACTCTCCCATGTCGTTGATGGTCTTCAGCAGCGCTTTGCTGTCGACCCCGAGCTCCTTGGCGAGCTCATAGACGCGGACCTTGGCCACTACTCTCCTTCAGGTCCGCGCCGTGCGCAGACCAGCTAGTTGTTGTTGCTCATTTCTGGGTACTCATCGAGTGGTCATGAGCGTTAGCCCACTTTCTGGTTGTGTCCGCCACCGCGGCGGACGCGCAGCGAACAGTCTAACGCCGATCCCCCGTTGGGGTTTAATCGGGCCTCAGCGTGGGCGCGTCAGAGCGACCCGAGCAGCTCACGCAGCTGCTCGCCGTCCACCTCGCGCCGCAGGCCGCGTCCCACCCCGCGGTTGCGCAGCACCAGCGCCGCGCAGCCGGCGTGCAGGTTCACCCCCCGGCCGGGCAGCCGGCGCTCGGCGTCCAGCACCACCCCGGTGCCCGGTTGCCAGACCAGCCGCAGCAGTTCCGACCGCGGGGCACGCCCGCGGCAGCCCGCGCACATCCGGATCGGTTCAGCCACGGCGGCAGCCTACCCAGTCGCCGGGATCCACAGCGAGCTGCCAGCTGCCACCCAGCCACCAGCCATGCCGGCCGGATCAACTGGGGATCCAACCTCGCAGAAAGAGAAACCCCGATGGAGATTCGACGCCGTACCGCCGCCGCGATGGCCGGCCTGGTCGTACTGCTGGGCGGGCTCGCCGCCGGCTGCGCCGCGACCGCTGACTCCGGGATCCCGGCGGCCCCCGCCGGTCAGGACGGTGGTGGCCCAGGTGGACGCCCACCGGGCGGCGACTTCGACACCAGCGCGCTGGTGACCGCGCTGGCCGACGGCCTCGGGCTGGACGAGGCGACGGTCAAGACCGCGGTCGAGGAGGCGCTGGCGGCGAGGACCGGCGGGGGCGGCCGTCCGTCCGGCGAGCCCAGCGGCATGCCCACCGGCGAGCCTCCCACCGCGGCGCCGGACGGCTCCGGCGGCGGGCAACGCGGCGAGGGCATGGCCCAGCGGATCGCCGCGGCGATCGCCGAGAAGCTGGGCGTGGACGAGGCCGAGGTGCTGCCGATCGTGCAGCAGAACCTGCCCGGTGCCGGCGACCGGCCGGACCAGCAGCAGCCCAGCGCCGCGTCGACCCCCTAGCGGCTACTCCGCGGTGTCGGGACGGATGTCGATCCGCCAGCCGGTCAGCCGGGCGGCGAGCCGGGCGTTCTGCCCCTCCCGGCCGATCGCCAGCGAGAGCTGGTAGTCGGGCACGATCACCCGGGCGGCCTTGGCGGTGGCGTCGGTCACGATCACCTTGGACACCTTGGCCGGCGACAGCGCCTGGGCGACGAACTCGGCCGGATCGTCGGAGTAGTCGATGATGTCGATCTTCTCCTCATTCAGCTCGTGCATCACCGCCCGCACCCGCTGCCCCATCGGGCCGATGCAGGCGCCCTTGGCCGACACCTCGGTGGCGTGGCTGAGCACCGCGATCTTGGTGCGGTGACCGGCCTCGCGGGCGATCGCCTTGATCTCCACCACGCCCTGCTCGATCTCGGGCACCTCCAGCTTGAACAGCTTGGCGACCAGGCCCGGGTGGGTGCGGGAGACCACCACCTGCGGGCCGCGCAGGTCGCGGCGCACGCTCACCACGTAGACCCGCAGCCGCTTGCCGTGGCTGTACTCCTCGCCCGGGGCCTGTTCGGCCTGCGGCAGGATCGCCTCGATACTGCCCAGGTCGACCCGGACGGTGCGGCTGTCCCGGTCCTGCTGCACCACGCCGAGCAGGATGTCGCCCTCGACGGCGGAGAAGTGGCCGAACTTCTGCTCGTCCTCGGCCTCGCGCAGCCGCTGGAAGATCACCTGGCGGGCGGTGGCCGCTGCCACCCGGCCGAAGCCGTCCGGGGTGTCGTCGAACTCGCCGATCTTCTCGTCGTTCTCGTCCAGCTCGGGAGCCAGGACGGTGACCTTGCCGGTCTTGGTGTCGATGCTCACCCGGGCGCCGTCGATCGCCCCGGGCACCTTGGCGTAGGCGTTGAGCAGTGCCTCCTCCAGGGCGCGGAGCAGGACATCCATCCGGATCTCCTTGTCGCGCTCCAGTTGCTTGAGCGCCTGCAGGTCGATGTCCATCAGATCTCCTCCTCGTCCTCGTCGGGCAGGCGGTTGAGTTCCACCTGCACCACTGCCTTGTCGATGCCTGTCAGGGCGATGCTGCGGGTGCTGCCGTCCAGCTCGAGGGTGACCTCGTCGTCGCCGACCTCGAGGATCCGTCCGGTCAGGTCGAGTTCGGGCCCGGTGAGCGCCACCAGCCGGCCGAGATTGCGCCGGTAGTGCTTGGGTTCGGTGAGCGGACGGGAGACGCCGCGGGAGGACACCTCCAGCGTGTAGGGCGCCTGGCCGGTGATCGGGGAGTCGTCCAGCGCGGTGGAGATCGCCCGGGTCGCTTCGGCGATGTCGTCCAGCGAAGGACCACGGCCGGCGGGTCCGTCGCCGTCAAGGAACACCCGCACCACCTTGCGGCGGCCGGCCGACAGCACCTCGATCCGATCGATCTCGAGGTTCCGGGCCGCGACGATCGGCGTCAGCAGCCCTTCCAGTTCGGGGATCTTCATGCCAGGTCCTTCGATTGTTCGATGAGGTTGTAGTCGGCCAGCTTAGCCGGGCGGCGAGCAGGTCAGCCGCGGACCACCTCGATCAGCCGCTGCGCGGCGCCGTCCACGGACAGCTCGCTGCGCTCCCCGGTGGTCCGGTCGCGCAGTTCCAGCACGCCGTCGGCCAGCCCGCGGCCGACGATCACCGTGGTGGGGATGCCCAGCAGCTCGGCGTCGGCGAACTTGACCCCCGGCGAGGCCTTCCGGTCGTCCAGCAGCACCGCGATGCCGGCGGCGTCCAGTTCGGCGGCCAGCTGCTCGGCGGCGGCGAAGATCGCCTCCTCCTTGCCGGTGGCCACCACCTGGATGTCGAACGGCGCCAGGGCACGCGGCCAGGCCAGGCCCTTGTCGTCGCAGGTCGCCTCGGCCACCGCGGCCACCGCGCGGGAGACCCCCACGCCGTAGGAGCCCATCGTGACGGTGACCAGCTTGCCGTTGGCGTCCAGCACCTTCAGGCCGAGCGCCTCGGCGTACTTGCGGCCGAGCTGGAAGATGTGGCCCATCTCGATGCCGCGAGCCAGGCTGAGCGGACCGGAGCCGTCCGGCGACGGGTCGCCGTCCCGGATCTCGGCCACGTCCAGCACGCCGTCGGAGCTGAAGTCCCGGCCACAGACCAGGTCGTAGACGTGCCGGCCGGCCTGGTTGGCGCCGGTGATCCAGCGTGTACCCGCCACCACCGCCGGGTCGGTCAGGTAGCGCACCCGGCCGGCGGGCGGCTGGTCGCCCTCGAACTCGCCCAGGCCGAGCGCCGCCGGGCCGATGTAGCCCTTGACCAGGCCGGGGTACGCCTCGAAGTCCTCGTCGGCGAAGGGCTCCACCTCGGCCGGGGCCACCGCCGCCTCCAGCCGCTTCAGATCCACCTCGCGGTCGCCGGGCAGGCCGATCGCCAGCGGGGTCCGGCTGCCGTCGGGGTGACGCAGCATGAAGATCACGTTCTTCAGCGTGTCGGACGCCTGCCACGGCCGGTCAGCCCGCGGGAACCGGGCGTTGCTCAGCGCCACCAGGCTCTCGATGGTCGGGCTGTCCGGGGTGTCCTCGACGTGGGCGGCCGGCACTTCGGCCGCGTCCACCGGCTCGGCCAGCGGACGCACCACCGCCTCGACATTGGCGGCGTACCCACCCGGCGAGCGGACGAAGGTGTCCTCGCCGTTCGGCGAGATGGCCAGGAACTCCTCCGAGGCCGAACCACCCATCGCCCCCGAGGTGGCCCGCACGATGACGTACTCCAGCCCCAGCCGGTCGAAGATCCGGACGTAGGCCTCGCGGTGCCGGGCGTACGACGCGGCCAGGCCGTCGTCGTCGATGTCGAACGAGTAGGAGTCCTTCATCACGAACTCCCGGCCGCGCAGCAGGCCGGCCCGCGGCCGGGCCTCGTCGCGGTACTTGGTCTGGATCTGGTACAGCGCCAACGGCAGGTCCTTGTACGAGGAGTAGAGATCCTTCACCATCAGGGTGAACATCTCCTCGTGGGTGGGGCCGAGCAGGTAGTCGCCGCCCTTGCGATCCTGCAGCCGGAACAGGTTGGGGCCGTACTCGGTCCAGCGGCCGGTGGCCTCGTAGGGCTCGCGCGGCAGCAGCGCCGGGAAGCGCACCTCCTGGGCGCCGATCGCGTCCATCTCCTCGCGGACGATCTGCTCGACCTTGGCCAGCACCCGTAGCCCCAGCGGCAACCAGGAGTAGATGCCGGGGGCCACCCGCCGGATGTAGCCGGCGCGCACCAGCAGCTTGTGGCCGGGCAGTTCGGCGTCGGCGGGATCCTGGCGCAGGGTGCGGACGAAATAGCTGGAAAGTCGGGTGATCACCGGCCAAGCCTAGCGAGGCCACCGCCGCTGTCCCTACTCGGCCCGCTCTCCGCCCCTCGATCCGGCCCGGCCGGCCGGTCGCCGGTCTGGCACGATGACCCGATGGATCAGACCTCCCTGCCCGAAGCGGTCCGCCGGGTCGCCGACGAACTCGCCCGCCAGGGCCACCCCCACCAGGTGGTGATGCTGCCGGTGACCGGCCGCACCGCGCAGGACGCCGCCGACGCGCTGGGCGTCGAGCTGGGCCAGATCGCCAAGAGCATCGTGTTCCGGCGGCGTGGCGACGACGCCGCGGTGCTGGTGGTCACCTCGGGCGATCGCCGGGTGGACACCGCCAGGGTGGCGGCGCTGGTCGGCGAGGTGGGCCGGGCGGACGCCGACTTCGTGAAGGGCGCCACCGGGTTCTCGATCGGCGGGGTGTCGCCGGTCGGCCATACCGCGCCGCCGGTCACCCTGATCGACCGCGAGCTGTTCCGGTTCGAGCAGATCTGGGCCGCCGCCGGACATCCGCACGCGGTCTTCCCGCTCTCCCCCGACGAGCTCGTCGCCCTCACCGGCGCCCCGGTGGCCGAGGTGGACGCCGCCGGGTGACGCCTCAGTAGAGCACGGTGGCGAACTCGCCGACCGCCCGGAAGCCCACCCGCTGGTAGCAGCGGATCGCCCGCAGGTTGAAGTCGTTGACGTAGAGCGAGGCGGTGGCGTACTCGGCCAGGACGTACTCGGTGACCGCCGCCATCGCCGACGCAGCCAGTCCGCGGCCACGCAGCCGCGGGTCGAGCCACACCCCCTGGATCTGCGCGACCCCGCCGCTGGCGGCACCGATGTCGCTTTTGAACAGCACCCGGCCGTCCCTGACGATGCCGAACGCCCGGCCGGTCTCCACCAGCCAGCGACAGTAGCTGCGGTAGCCCGCCCCACCGCCGGCGGCCAGTGGGTCGCTGCCCACCTCCTCGGTGTACATCGCGATCGAGGCGGCCAGGTAGCTGTCGAAGTCGGCCATGGTGATCGGCCGCACCCGGCTGTCGGCCGCCACCAGCGGGGTGGTCGACAGGCTCATCACCGGCTGCCGGCGGCGGACCTCACGCACCTCGCGGTAGGCGCTCCCCCAGCGCCGGCCCAGCGCCTCCCACAGCGGCAGCGCCAGCCAGCTCGGGCCGACGATCGACTGACAGGTGCGGCGCCGTCCGGCGGCCTCGACGAAGGCGGGGATGGCGGCGGCGTCGGAGGCCACCGGCACCAGGTTCGCCCCGATGTGCAGCAGCGCCACCGGACGGTCGGCGGGCCAGCCCCACAGCACCCCCGGGCCAGCCGGGTTGAGCACCCCGACGTCCACCCGGGAGGCGACGAAGACGCTGCCGACCGGGTCGGCAGCCAACAGTTCCCGGACCAGCGGCGTATCGGCCGCGGTGAGGATCCGGGCGGGCACGGCTCAGCCCACGCTGACCTGAACCGGGCCGGACTCGCCGGCGGGGGATTCGGCGGCCAGCCGGTTCGCCTCGGCGATCAGGGTGGCGACGATGTCGGCCTCGGGGACGGTCTTGATCACCTCGCCCTTGACGAAGATCTGGCCCTTGCCGTTGCCGGAGGCGACCCCGAGATCGGCCTCGCGGGCCTCGCCGGGGCCGTTCACCACGCAGCCCATCACCGCCACCCGGAGCGGGACCTCCATGCCCTCCAGGCCGGCGGTCACCTCGTCGGCCAGCTTGTAGACGTCCACCTGGGCGCGGCCGCAGGAGGGGCAGGAGACGATCTCCAGGTGCCGGGGACGCAGGTTGAGCGACTCCAGGATCTTGATCCCGACCTTGACCTCCTCGGCCGGCGGCGCCGACAACGACACCCGGATGGTGTCGCCGATCCCCTTCGAGAGCAGCGCCCCGAAGGCGACCGAGCTCTTGATCGTGCCCTGGAAGGCCGGGCCGGCCTCGGTGACACCAAGGTGCAGCGGGTAGTCGCAGGCCTGGGAGAGCAGTTCGTAGGCCCGCACCATCACCACCGGGTCGTGGTGCTTGACCGAGATCTTGAAGTCGCGGAAGTCGTGCTCCTCGAACAGGCTGGCCTCCCACAGCGCCGACTCGACCAGCGCCTCGGCGGTGGGGGCGCCGTACTTGGCCAGCAGCCGCTTGTCGAGCGACCCGGCGTTGACCCCGATCCGGATCGACACCCCGGCGTCGCTGGCCGCCTTGGCGATCTGCTTCACCTGGTCGTCGAACTGCCGGATGTTGCCCGGGTTCACCCGGACGGCGGCACACCCGGCGTCGATCGCGGCGTAGACGTACTTCGGCTGGAAGTGGATGTCGGCGATCACCGGGATCTGGCTCTTCTTGGCGATGATGTGCAGCACGTCGGCGTCGTCCTGGCTGGGCACCGCCACCCGGACGATGTCGCAACCGGTGGCGGTCAGTTCGGCGATCTGCTGCAGGGTGCCGTTGATGTCGGTGGTCTTGGTGGTGGTCATCGACTGCACCGAGACCGGCGCGCCACCACCCACCAGCACCTTGCCCACCTTGATCTGCCGGGTGGGACGGCGCGGTGCCAGCACGGGCGGCGGCACCGCTGGCATCCCCAGATTGACGGTCATCTACTCCTCATTCATCCGAACGCACGGTTGGAATCCGTCCGCCAGCCTACCGTCCGCACTCCAGCAGCTCATTCCACGACGGTGATCGTCTGCTCGGTGTTCTGACCCGAGACCGGATCCTCGTGGCTCAACCTGGCGCGCAGGGTCAGTCCTGCCGGGTTGGGGGTGAAGAAGCCGTAGTACTGCGTCTGCGGGAACTCGTCGGGATAGCCCATCGGCAACCAGGCATCGTTCAGGTCGTCGATGCTGATCACCTGATGGGGGTCGGCTGCGGTGGGCTGGCCGATCGTCTCGTAGGACGGTCCGCCGCTGACCCCGGCGGCGGTCGTCACCCTGGTCTCCCGGATGCTCCACCGTTCCCCGCATTCGGCGGAGGTCGCCTGAAAATCGAACCGGACCAGGAAGGCCCGTTCCTGCGGGCCGGGTTCCGATTCCTGCACCACTGCCCTGGTCGGAAGGTACTCCCGCGGCGCAGACAAGCTGAAGGCGAAGCAGCCGTCCGAGGTCAGGTAGCTCCGGCCGAAGCGAAGGGTATCCGCGACCGGCTCGGGCGAACTGAGGGATGCCTCCGGCGGGACACCCTCCGGCAGTGCGCCCTTCTGCACCTCCGGCGACACTCGCAAGGTGGACGAACCGGCCATCATCGTCACCGCCGCGGCCAGTGCCCCGGCCCCCGCCGCGACGAGGACCCACCTCGCCCAGGGCCGGCGCTTGCCGATCAGCAGGATCCCGACCCCGAACAGCAGGATGCTGCCGATCAGCGCGCCGCGGCCGATCCGCAGCAGGGGCAGCAGGGTGCCCGGGTGCAGTTCGACCTCGGACGGGATGTCGTAGCCGGAGCAGCCGATGGTCGGGTTGGCCTGGGTGGTGGTGAAGGTCGCGAACTGTCGGTGGAAGCCGTATCGCCCGAAGAGTCCCTGCAGGCCGCGCTCCCCCAGATACTGGACGTTCGGCTGCAGTGCCACGGCGGTCCCGTCGGCCTCGGTGACCTGGCAGGAGACCGCGGGCCAGTCGTCCTCGGTCGGGTCGGCGGCACCGGTGTCGAGGTCGAACACCAGCGTGTAGGAGCCCGGTTCCACCCGGACCACGGCTGCGGTCGCGGTCCGCAGGACGGCCGAACCGTGGGTGGAGATCGGGTCGACGAAGAGGTGGGCGAGCCCGGCCGCCAGCAGGCAGACCAGGAATCCGACGATCCGAGCGGCGACCGCGAGCGCCTTCATGGCGGTGACGCTACCACTGCCGGAAGGCGTCCCACCCGCCCGAGGCGGTGGGTCAGAACAACTGCAGCGGGCTGATGATGTCGGCCAGGATCAGCACGATGCCGCTGAGCAGCAGCAGCCCACCCACCGCGTACGCGATCGGCAGCAGCTTGGCGGTGTCCACCGGCCCGGGATCGGGCCGGCGCAGCAGCTTGGCGCCCTGGCGTCGCAGCCACTCCCAGACCGCCCCCAGCATGTGGCCGCCGTCCAGCGGCGGCAGCGGCACCAGGTTGAAGATCGCCAGGAACAGGTTGATCGAACCCAGCAGGGAGCCGAAGGTGACCGCCCTGGCCTGCCAGCTGACGCCGTCCTGGGCGACCACCTGCCCGGCCACCTGGCTGGCACCCAGGATGCTGATCGGGCCGTAGATATCGCGGGGCTTGCCGGTGACCAGGTCGACGGTCAGGTTCCACACCTTCACCGGCAGCTGCACCAGCGCGACCAGGCTCTGGCCGGCCATCGTCCCCATGTCGGACAGCGCCTCCACCGGCCCGCCCTTGACCAGCTGGTACTCCGGCGACACCCCGAGGAACCCGGCCGGGACGATCCGGGAGGGGTCCCAGTTGTCCCGCACCCCGGTCACCACGGTGTGTACCGGGGTGAGCTCGACCCGGGTGCCGTTGCGCTCGACGGCGATCCTGGCCTCCTGATCGAGGTTGGCGCGGATCAGGCCGCTGAGCTGGTCGTAGCTGGTGATAGCGATGCCGTTGAACTCGATCACCTTGTCACCGGCCTGAAGACCGGCCTGGGCGGCGGGGGTGACCGGATCGCCGGGCTGGCAGTCGCGCTGGCTGCCGTCGGCGATGATGCACTGCGACACGTGGTAGATCGTGGTCTGGGCGCGGTTGACCCCGTAGCCGGCGGTGATCCCCCAGAACAGCGCGAAGGCGATCAGCAGGTTCATGAACGGGCCGCCGAACATCACGATCAGCTTCTGCCAGGTCTTCTTCTGGTAGAACAGCCGGTTGTCGATCACGTCCTGCGGGGTGATCTCCGACCATTCCTGGGCGCGGGCGGCGTCGGCCAGTTCGGCCACCCGGCCAGCCTTGCCCTCCCGCCTCGAACCGGGCGGGTACATCCCCAGCAACCGGACGAAGCCGCCCAGCGGGAAGCCCTTGATGCCGTACTCGGTCTCGCCGCGCCGGATCGACCACAGGGTGGGCCCGAAGCCGACCATGTACTGCGGCACCCGGACGCCGAACCGCTTGGCCGGCAGCATGTGGCCCACCTCGTGCAGCGCCACCGACACCATGATGAGCGCGAAGAAGAGGATCCCGAAACCGATCGTGGTCAGCAGTTCCATGTCGTCTCCCCTTCGGCGATCCGGTCGGCGGCGGCGGTGCGGGCCCAGGCGTCGGCGGCCAATACGGCGGCCACCGAGAACTCCCGCGGCGGCGGGGCGGCCGGCCCGTTCAACGCCGCGACGCACCAGGTCACCACGTCGACGATGCCGGTGAAGCTCAGCCGGCCGTCACAGAAGGCGTCCACCGCAACCTCGTTGGCGGCGTTGTAGACCGCCGGCGCGATCCCGCCGGTCAGGCCCACCCGGCGGGCGAGTTCCACGGCGGGGAAGGCGTCGTCGTCCAGTGGTTCGAAGGTCCAGGCGGCGGCCCGCGTCCAGTCGCAGCCGGCCGCGGCGTCCGGCACCCGGTCGGGCCAGGCCAGGCCGAGCGCGATCGGCAGCTTCATATCCGGCGGCGAGCACTGCGCGATGGTCGAGCCGTCGCAGAACTCCACCATCGAGTGGACGATCGACTGCGGGTGCACCACCACCTGGATCGCCGACAGCGGGACGTCGTACAGCAGCCCGGCCTCCAGCAGTTCCAGGCCCTTGTTGACCAGGGTGGCGGAGTTGATCGTGATCACCCGACCCATGGCCCAGGTCGGGTGGGCCATCGCCTGCTCGGGGGTGACGGACGCCAGGTCGGCCCGGCTCCGGCCGCGGAACGGCCCGCCGGAGGCGGTCAGGATGAGCCGGCGGACCTCGTCGGCCCGGCCGGCCCGCAGCGCCTGGGCGAAGGCGGAATGCTCGGAGTCGACGGCGACGATCTGCCCCGGGGCGGCCGCCTCGGTGACCAGCAGGCCGCCGATCACCAGCGACTCCTTGTTGGCCAGCGCCAGGGTGGTGCCGGCCGCCAGGGTCGCCAGGGTCGGTTCCAGGCCGGCGGCGCCGGTGATCGCGTTCAGCACCACGTCGGCGTCCAGCGCGGCCAGCCGAGTGGAGGCGTCCGGCCCGTCCCAGACCTCGACGCCAGGCAACTCGTCGCGGACCCGGGCCGCGGCCGCCGGGTCGCTCACCGCGACCACCCGGGGGGTGAGCTCGCGGGCCTGCCGCACCAGCAACTCGACCGAGGAGCCGCCGGCGGACAGCCCGACGACGCCGAACCGACCTGGCCGTTGCCGGATCACCTCGACCGCCTGGGTTCCGATCGACCCGGTACTGCCGAGGATCACCACGCTACGCACGTTGGCCAGTCTATTCCGCTCCCGGCGACCCCCTCCGCCAGGCCGGGCCCTATGCTGACGCCATGTCGGAGTTGAGCGACTATCTGGCCGACCTCCCGGAACCGCAACGTTCGGTGATCACCGGGATCTACCGCCGGGTGCGGGAGCTGGTACCCGAGGCTGAGGACGGGGTCGGCTACGGGATGCCGGCGCTGCGCTACCGCGGCAAGCCGCTGTTGTCGGTGATGAACGCGAAGGGCCACATCGGGCTGTATCCCTTCAGCCCCGCCGCGCTCGACACCGTCCGTGACGAGCTGGCCGGCTACGCGCTGGCCAAGGGAACGGTGCGGTTCAGCGCGGCCCAGCCGTTGCCGATGGCGGCGCTGGATCGGCTGATCGCGGCTCGGGTGGCAGAGATCGACGGGTGACCCGGGTGTCCGGAGCCGAACTGGAGACCCGGTCCGAGGTGGCGGCCTGGGTCGACGCTGGGCAGAGCCTGGCCGGCTGCCACGTCCAATCGGTGGATCTGCGCGGCATGGCCCCCGCCCTGCTGACCGCCGGCGTCGCTGGTGCGGTCCTTCTCGGCTGCGAGTTGGATCCCGGCGCGGAGGGGCTGCTGGTGGACGCCGGCGCGCTGGTCTTCCCGCGGCTGCCCGACCTGCCGTTCGATCCGTACCGGGCCGGGCTGTACACCCCGGACGAGCTGTACGCCGGGTTGGATTCGGGGTACCAGGGCACCGTGGACGCCCAGGTCTACCAGTGGTGGCAGAGCGTTGGGCACTCCCCCAGCCTGCGCGCCGACCTGGCCATGACGCTGCACGACCACGCCGTGCTGGACGCGCTGGGCGACCTGCGGCTGAGCGGAGCGATCGGCGTGATGGGCGGCCACCGGTTCGCCCGCAACGATCCGGTGTACCGCCAGACCGCCCAGCTCGGCCGCGACCTCGCCGCCGCCGGCCACACCGTGCTGACCGGGGGCGGCCCGGGCCTGATGGAGGCGGCCGCGCTGGGCGCCGCGCTGCAGGGCACCGTGGCCGACCTCTCGGCGGCGGTGGACACCCTGGCCGAGCATCCCAGCTTCGTCCCCGACGTCACCGGCTGGGCCCGGGCCGGCTTCGAGGTGCGCCGCCGCTGGCGGCTCGGCGGGCCGAGCATCGGCATTCCGACCTGGTTGTACGGTCACGAGCCACCCAATGTGTTCGCCGGCCGGGTGGCCAAGTTCTTCTCCAACGCGCTGCGGGAGGACGCCCTGCTGCGGCTGGCCGACGCCGGGGTGATCTACCTGCCGGGGGCGGCCGGCACCGTGCAGGAGATCTTCCAGGCGGTCACCCCGCGCTACTACACCGACGGCGAGAACGTACCACCGCTGGTCTTCGTCGGCACCGAGCACTGGACCCGCACCCTGCCGGCCTGGCCGCTGGTCAGCGCCCTGGCGCAGGGACGTCCGCTGGCGCAGCGGATCCGGCTGTGCGACAGCGTCGCCGAGGCCGCGGAGTTCCTGGCGGGCTGACCAGCAGTGCCTGACGAAGGATGGTCGGCCTAGCCGGCGTCCCGGGCGGCCAGCTGGCCGCAGGCGCCGTCGATCTCCCGTCCCCGGGTGTCGCGGACGGTGACCTGCACCCCGGCGGCCTCCAACCGGCGGACGAACTCCTGCTCGTCCCGGCGGCGGGAGGCGGTCCACTTCGAGCCCGGGGTGGGGTTGAGCGGAATCAGGTTGACGTGCACCCAGCCGAAGCCGTCCCGGCGCAGCACCTCGGCCAGCGCGTCCGCCCGCCAGGGCTGGTCGTTGACGTCGCGGATCAGGGCGTACTCGATCGAGACCCGGCGGCCGGTGGCGGTGAAGTAGCCGTGGGCGGCGTCCACCACCTCGCCGACCTGCCAGCGGGTGTTGATCGGGCAGAGCTCGTCGCGCAGTTCGTCGTCCGGGGCGTGCAGGCTGACCGCCAGGGTGACCGGCAGCCCCTCGGTGGCGAGCTGTTTGATCCGGGGCACCAGGCCGACGGTCGAGATGGTGACGCCGCGGGCCGAGATGCCCAGCCCGTTCGGGGCCGGGGCGGTGATGGTCCGGACGGTGGTCATCACCGCCTTGTAGTTGGCCATCGGCTCACCCATCCCCATGAAGACGATGTTGTTCACCCGGCCCGGGCCGCCGGGGATGACGCCGTCGCGGAGTTTGCGGGCGGCGTCCATCACCTGCAGCAGGATCTCGGCGGCGGTCAGGTTGCGCTGCAGGCCGCCCTGGCCGGTGGCGCAGAACGGGCAGGCCATGCCGCAGCCGGCCTGGGACGAGATGCAGACCGTCGCCCGCTCCCGGCCGCGGCCGGAGGCCCGCAGCCCGGGGACGCCGTACCGCATCAGCACCGACTCCACCAACGAGCCGTCGAACAGCCGCCACAGTGTCTTCACCGTCGTCCCGGCGTCGGCGACCTGGTCGCGTACCCGGGTGAGCAGGGCGGGCAGCCAGGCGGCGGCCAGCCGATCGGCGTCGGCGCGGGCGATGTCCGTCCATTCCGCCGGGTCGGTGCTGAGGTGGTCGAACAGGTGCCGGTCCACCTGGCCGCGGCGGAAGGCGGCCAGGCCGAGGTCGGCGACCACGCCCGCGCGGGCGTCGGCGGCCAGATCCAGCCAGTGCGCCGGCGGCTTGCCGCGGCGCGGCGCGGCCATCACCAGCGGGACGGTGCGGCCCGCCTCGGCGTGGGCGATCAGTTCGGCGTAGGCCGACTCCTCCTGCGGGGTGAGCGACTCGGTCATAGCGGGAACACCGTGAACAGCAGCCAACCGGCCGGGGCGGCCACCAGCATGGAATCCAGCCGGTCCATCACCCCGCCGTGACCGGGCAGCGAGGAGGACATGTCCTTGATCCCGACGTCCCGCTTGATCAGCGACTCGATCAGGTCGCCGGCGGTACCGAACACCATGCAGGTCAGCCCCAGCAGCAGGCCGAACCACCACGGCAGGTGGAGCAGGAACCAGGCGCCCAGCGCCCCCACCACCGCCGCGGTCACCGCGGAGCCGACCAGACCCTCCCAGGTCTTCTTCGGGCTGATGTTCGGCGCCATCGGGTGCTTGCCCAGGGTGGCGCCGAAGGCGTAGCCGCCGACGTCACTGCCGACCACACACAGCGCCAGCACGACCAGCTTCCAGGCGCCGTGCGGGGAGGCCAGCAGCAGGCCGATGAACGAGGCCAGCAGCGGGATGTAGGTGATCGTGAACAGGCTGGCGGCGGCGTCCCTGACGTAGCCGTCGGAGCCGCCGGGCATCCGCCAGATCAGCGCCAGCAGCACGGTCAGCGCCAGGGTGCCCAGCAGCACCTCGTGCCAGGCGATTCCGCTGATCGGTTCCAGCACGGTGGCGGCGTAGCTGCCGCCGATGATCACCGCGGTTCCCACCACGATCGGCAGGATCGCGGAGTTCATCCCGATCCGCTTCAGCGCGTGGTGCACCTCGACCGCGCCCATGCAGGTCAGCACCACCAGCAGCAGGATGAAGCCGGGGTGCCACCAGATCAGGGTCACCACCACCGCGCCCAGCAGCCCGACGCCGACGCCGATCGCAGCCGGCAGGTTACGACCTGGGCTGCGCGGACCGGCCGCCGGGGTCGGTGGGGTGTCGGAGGAGGTCATCAGACCTCCATCAACTCCGCTTCCTTGGCCTTGAGCAACTCGTCGACCTGATCGACGTGCTTCTTGGTCAGCTGGTCGAGCTGCTTCTCGGCGCCGCGGGCGTCGTCCTCGCCGACTTCCTTGTCCTTGACCAGCTTGTTGATCGCGTCGATCGCGTGGCGTCGGGTGTTGCGCACCGCCACCCGGGTCTCCTCGGCCTTGTGCCGGGCGAGCTTGATGTACTCCTTGCGACGCTCCTCGGTCAGCTGCGGCAGCACCAGCCGGATCACGTTGCCGTCGTTGGCCGGGTTGACCCCCAGGTCGGAATCCCGGATCGCCTTCTCGATGCCGTTCATCGCGCCGCGGTCGAACGGGCTGATCAGCACCACCCGGGCCTCGGGCACCTGGAAGGTCGCCAGCTGCTGCAGCGGGGTGGGGCTGCCGTAGTAGTCGACCAGAATCTTGTTGAACATCGCGGGGTGGGCGCGTCCGGTGCGGATCGCGCCGAACTCCTCCCGGGCGTGCTCGATCGCCCCATCCATCCGATGCTCGGCGTCCTTGATGATGTCGGCGATCACGCCCACTCCCTTCTCGCGGCCCCGCAGCTCAGGCGTGCAGGGTGGTACCGATCTTCTCACCCGAGACCACCCGGGCGATATTGCCTTCCACCCCGAGGTCGAAGAAGACCATCGGCAGGCGGTGTTCCCGGGCCAGGCTGATCGAGGTGGCGTCGGCCACCTTCAGGTCGCGGGCCAGGAACTCGTCGTAGCTGAGGTGGTCGAACTTCACCGCCGCCGGGTTGGTCCGCGGGTCGGAGTCGTAGACCCCGTCGGTGCCCTGCTTGGCCATCAGCAGCACCTCAGCGTTGATCTCGAGGGCGCGCTGGGCGGCCACCGTGTCGGTGGAGAAGAACGGCATCCCGGAACCGGCGCCGAAGATCACCACCCGGCCCTTCTCGAGGTGCCGGATGGCCCGCAGCGGAATGTACGGCTCGGCCACCTGGCCCATCGCGATCGCGGTCTGCACCCGGGTCTGCACCCCGGCCTTCTCACAGAAGTCCTGCAGGGCCAGGCAGTTCATCACCGTGCCCAGCATGCCCATGTAGTCGGCGCGGGCGCGGTCCATGCCGCGGGTCTGCAATTCCGCGCCCCGGAAGAAGTTGCCCCCGCCGACCACGATGGCGACCTCGACGCCACCGGCCACCACGCCGGCGATCTGCGCGGCGAGGCTGGCGATGACGTCGGGGTCGACGCCGATCGAGCCACCCCCGAAGGCCTCACCGGAGAGCTTGAGTAGAACACGACGGTAAGGACTGGGCACGAGGGCTCCTTCTTCTCGGGACGGGAGTGGATCAGGCTCCGGCGGCGAAGCGGACGAACCGCTTCACGGTGACCCCATTCTTATCGAGCAGCTGACCGACCGTCAGCTTGTCGTCGGAAACCGACGCCTGGTCGAGCAGCACGACCTCCTTGTAGAAGCCGCCCAGCCGGCCTTCGACGATCCGCGGGATGATCGCCTCGGGCTTGCCCTCCTCGCGAGCGGTCAGCTCGGCGATGTGGCGCTCCTTCTCCAGCACGTCGGCCGGCACCTCGTCGCGGGACACCCACTGCGGGGACATCGCGGCGATCTGGTGGGCGATGCCACGGATGAAGGCGGCGTCGGGCTCACCGGCGTACTCGATCATCACGCCCACCTGCGGGGGCAGGTCCTGCGACCGCTTGTGCAGGTAGATGTCGACCGGGCCGGCGTAGCTGGCGGCGTTGGCCAGTTCCAGCTTCTCGCCGATCTTCGCGCTCAGCTCGGCGACCGCCTCGGCGACCGTCTTGCCCGAGGCCAGGGTGACCGCGTTGGCGGCCTCGACGCCGTCCGCGCCCGCCGCGTCGACCGCGGCCGCGATCTGCTCGGCGAGCTCGACGAACTCGGCGTTCTTGGCCACGAAGTCGGTCTCGGCGCCGAGCTGGATCACGGTGGTTCCAGTGGAGGCGACCAGGCCGTTGGAGGCCTCGCGGTCGGACCGCTTGGCCATCTTGGCCTGGCCGGAGACCCGCAGGATCTCGGTGGCGGCCTCGAAGTCGCCGTCGGCCTCGGTGAGCGCCTTCTTGGCGTCCATCATTCCGGCGCCGGTGAGATCCCGGAGCTTCTTCACATCAGCAGCAGTGATTGCCATGGTGGTTGTTGTCGTCCTGTCAGTGGTGAATGGTCACTTGGTTTCGGTGTCGGCGGCAGCCTCGGCAGCCGGCTCAGCGGCCTCTTCGGCAGCCTCGGCAGCCGGCTCAGCGGCCTCTTCGGCAGCCTCGACGACCGGCTCGGCGGCTTCCGCCGGAGCCTCGACAGCGGCTTCCTCAGCAGCAGCCTCGGCGAGCGCCTCGGTCTCGGCGATCGCGCCCTCCACCGCGTCGGCCAGCTGGTTGGCCTGCAGGTCGCTGCCCTCGACGGCCTCGGCCTCGGAGATCGGGGCGGCGGCGTTGCTGGCCAGCAGTTCGCGCTCCCAGTCGGGCATCGGCTCGGCCTCTTCACCGCTGGTGGCAGCGGCGGAGCGGGAGAGCAGGCCCTCGGCGACGGCGTCGGCGACCACGCGGGTCAGCAGCGCGACCGAACGGATCGCGTCGTCGTTGCCCGGGATGGCGTAGTCGACCTCGTCGGGGTCGCAGTTGGTGTCCAGGATGCCGATGATCGGGATCCGCAGCTTGCGGGCCTCGTCGATCGCCAGGTGCTCCTTCTTGGTGTCGACCACCCAGATCGCCTGCGGCAGCTTGCCCATGTCCCGGATGCCGCCCAGGGTCTTGGCCAGCTTCTCCTTCTTGCGCTTCTGCTGCAGCAGTTCCTTCTTGGTCAGGCCGGAGGCGGCGACGTCGTCGAAGTTGAGCCCCTCGAGCTCCTTCATCTTGCCGATCCGCTTGGAGATGGTGCCGAAGTTGGTCAGCATGCCGCCCAGCCAGCGCTGGTTCACGTAGGGCATGCCCACCCGGGTGGCCTGCTCGGCGATCGCTTCCTGCGCCTGCTTCTTGGTGCCGACGAAGAGCACCTGGCCGCCGCGGGCGACGGTCTCCTTGACGAAGGAGTAGGCGGCGTCGATGTAGCTGAGCGACTGCTGCAGGTCGATGATGTAGATGCCGTTGCGCTCGGCGAAGATGAACCGCTTCATCTTCGGGTTCCAGCGGCGGGTCTGATGTCCGAAGTGGACGCCGGCGTCGAGCAGCTGACGCGTGGTGATGACGGCCATGGCCGTTCCTTTCTGCGCGGGCGGACGTGGGTCTCACCCGCTTGGGTTACCGGAACCGAGCCTTTCGGTTCCCCTGATGCAGTCGCCTACTGACCACCCTGGTGTGGGACCTCGGGGTTCGGCCCGCCTCTCGGCGAACAGACTGCATGCGAAGTCGGCCCGGATCTGCCGGGTCGCACCGCGATTCTACGCGGTCACTAAGGCCGGACGCCAACCGGGCCCGGCGCCGCTGCTGAGTTGCCTTCGGCGTTCGGGTGGGGTTTTCCACAGCCGGGCGCGTCATCCACAGGCCGGCCGGGTTCGTGGCACAAAGCGCGGTGGACTGGCCAGGATGCGCGGGCATGAGAACTGCCCTGAGCCGACGATGGTCGGCGATCGCCCTGGCGTCCGTGCTGGTCTGGCTGACCGTGGTGCCGTTCGCGGCCGGCTCCGCGGTGCGCCCGGTGGACGGACGGGTGCTCCGCGGCTTCGATCCGCCCGACCAGCCGTGGCTGGCCGGACACCGCGGGATCGACCTGCGCGCCGGGCCGGGCGACCCGGTGCGGGCGGTGGCGGACGGCCGGATCGGCTTCGCCGGCAAGGTCGGCGGCAAGCCGGTGGTGACCGTCGTCCACGGCCGGTTGCGCACCACCTACGAGCCGGTGACGGCGACGGTCTCGGCCGGCGACCGGGTGCCGGCGGGGACGGTGATCGGCCACCTGGCCGAAGGCCACGACTGCGGTGGCTCGGCACCTGCCTGCCTGCATCTGGGCCTGCTGCGGGGCGACGTCTACCTCGACCCGATGCTGCTGTTCGCCGATCCGGAGATCCGGCTGCTCTCCGCGGCCGACGCGGCAGCCATCACCCGCGGGACGTGAATCAGGCCCGCGGGTGCGCCTGCTGGAAGGCCGATCGCAGGCGTTCGTTGGTGACGTGGGTGTACAGCTGAGTGGTGGCCAACGAGGAGTGGCCGAGCATCTCCTGCACCGAGCGCAGGTCGGCGCCACCCTCCAGCAGATGGGTGGCCATGGCGTGCCGCAGGCCATGCGGGCCGAGATCGGCGGCACCCGGCACACCGGCCAGGGCGCGATGGACCACCCGGCGCACCACCCGGGGGTCGATCCGCGCGCCGCGGTCGCCGACGAACACTGCGTCACCGGCGTCCCGGGCCAGGCGCCCGCGCCGGGTCAGCCAGTCCTCCAGCGCCCGCCAGGCAGGCTTGCCGAGCGGGACGGTGCGCTCCTTGCCGCCCTTGCCGAACACCCGCACCACCCCGCGGTCGCGGTCGAGATCGGTCAGGTTCAGCCCGCACAGTTCCGACACCCGGATGCCGCCGGCGTACAGCACTTCCAGCATGGCCAGGTCGCGGCGGGCCGCAGCCTGCCGGTCGTCCGGCTCCGCCTGGTCGACCGCGTCCGCCAGTCGGTCGAGCGCGGCGCGTACCTGATCGACCTCCAGGGTCGGTGGCAACCGCCGGTCGGTGCGGGGTGAGCGCAACCCTGCCGCGGGATCGGCCGCTACCCGGCGGGTCCGGTGAGCCCAGGCGAAGAAGGTGCGGACGGCAGCGGCCCGGCGTTGCAGGGTGGCCCGTTCGGCACCGCCGGCCTGCTGCCAGGCCAGCCAGCGCCGCAACGCGATCAGGTCGACCTCGGCCAGCGCTCCCTCCCCCACCCGTTCCAGGTGGCCGAACAGGTTGGTCAGGTCACTGCAGTAGGCCCGGACGGTGTGCGCCGAGAGGTTGCGTTCCGCGCTCAGGTGCCGCCGGAAGGCCTCGACCAGCTCGGCCTGCTCGGCGGTCAACTCGACGCTCGCAGCAACCACTCCCTCAGCCTGCGCAACGGCGCGGCCACAGGCAAGCCGCCACGCTCGGCGTCGCTAGGATGGCCGGTGGCGCGAGCCGAGGACCGAGGAGTGGACGCAAGGATGGATGTCAAGGACCTGATGACGGGCGGCAAGCTGCTGCCGATCACCCGCTGGGGCACGCCGGTGATGCACGCGCCGACCCGCAGGGTGGAGGCCTTCGATGACGAACTGCGCACCCTGGTCCGCGACATGTTCGCCACCATGGCCGCCTCCCAGGGGGTCGGGCTGGCCGCGACCCAGGTGGGTGTCGATCTGGCGGTGTTCGTCTACGACTGCCCGGACGCCGACGATGTCTTCCACCAGGGCGTGGTGTGCAACCCGGTGGTCACCCTGCCGGAGGGCGACGCCCGCCGGCTGGTCTCCGACGACGAGGGCTGCCTCTCGCTGCCCGGTGGCTACCAGCCGCTGGCCCGCCCCGACCTCGCGGTCTGCGACGGCGTGGACGCCGAGGGCAACCCGGTGCACATCGAGGGCACCGGGACGCTGGCCCGCTGCCTGCAGCACGAGACCGACCACCTCAACGGCATCGTCTTCGGCGACCGGCTCTCCGGCCGGGTCCGCCGCAAGCTCTACGCCCAGGCCGAGGAGTTGGCCCACCTCTACCCCGAGGACTGGCCGGTCACCCCGCGCAAGCGCGCCGCTGAATGATCGTCAGGCTGTGAGCAAACGCGGCGAACGACCCGTTTCCTCACAGCAAGCCACCCGGCAAAGCCGGCCACTCCCGGTGCCGGCTCAGGATGTGAGCAAAACGATCCCCTCACCGGTTTCGTCACAGCTTGACGGAGGTGCGAGCGCAGGCGGGACGGCCAGCGCGTAACCGGCGATCGCGCTGGTGGCGGCGACGTTCAGCGAGTCGACGCCGGCGTGCATGGGGATCCGCACCACGTCGTCCGCCGCGGCCAGCCATTCCCGGCTCAGGCCGTGGCCCTCGGTGCCCAGCAGTAGCGCCAGCCGCTCCGTCCGGGTGGAACCGGCAGCGTAGTCGGCCAGGCTGACCGCGTCCGGGGTCAGCGCCAGCGCGGCGACGGTGAACCCGGCGTCGCCCAGCAGCCGGCCCAGCTCCACCCGCTCCGGCAGCCGGGCCCAGGGCAAGGCGAAGACCGTCCCCATCGACACCTTGATCGATCTCCGGTAGAGCGGGTCGGCGCAGTGGGCACTGACCAGCACGCCGTCCCAGCCCAGACCGGCGGCATTGCGCAGGATCGCCCCGACATTGGTGTGATCGACCAGACCCTCCAGCACCATCACCCGACGGCCGGTCAGCACGTCGGCCACGCTCCAGCGCTCGATCCGGTGCAGCGAGGCCAGCGCGCCGCGATGGACGTGGAAGCCGGTCACCTGCTCGGCCACCGCCTCGCTGACCAGGTAGACCTCGACCTCCAGCGGCTCCAGCAGGTCGGACAGCTCGGCCAACCAGCGCTCGGCAAGCAGCAATGATCGCGGCGGATAGCCGGCCGCCAGCGCCCGCCGGATCACCTTGCTGCCCTCGGCGATGAACAGGCCGCGCTCGGTCTCCAGCCGCTTGCGCAGGCTCGACTCCCGCAGGCTGACGTAGTCGGCCAGCCGCTCGTCGTCCGCCCGTTCAACTTCGATTACCGTGGCCACCCGCCGATTCTAGGGAACCGGGCACGGCCGGCCGGGCGGATACCTAGGATGAAGCAGGTGTCCTGGCTCTCCAAACTACCGATCGACCGCTTCCTGCTGGCCATCATCGCGGCGGCGGTGGTGGGGACGCTGTGGCCGGTCACCGGCGTCGGCATCGACATCATGGACGGGGTCACCACCGCGGCGATCGCCCTGCTGTTCTTCCTCTACGGCGCCCGGCTGAGCCCGGCGGAGACGCTGGCCGGTCTGAAGCACTGGCGGCTGCACCTGACCATCCTGGGGTTCACCTACCTGCTGTTCCCGCTGCTCGGGCTGGGGATCGCGGCGCTGGTCGGCGGCTGGCTGAGCCCGGCCCTGGTCACCGGGCTGGTCTATCTCACCCTGGTGCCCTCCACCGTGCAGTCGTCGATCGCCTTCACCTCGATCGCCCGCGGCAATGTCGCCGGGGCGGTGGTGAGCGCCTCGGCGTCCAACATCCTGGGTGTCTTCCTCACCCCGGCGCTGTGCTGGCTGCTGCTGTCGGGAAGGGTGGCGTTCACCACCGGCGCGATCGTCGACATCCTGCTGCAACTGCTGCTGCCGTTCGTGCTCGGCCAGCTGTCCCGGCGCTGGACGGCCGGCTTCGTCACCTCCCACCCGCAGTTGAAGCTGGTCGACCGCGGGTCGATCGTGCTGGTGGTCTACGCCGCCTTCGCCGCCGGTCAGCGCGAGGGAATGTGGACGCAGGTGTCGATAGCCGAGATCGCCATCCTGATCGCGATCTGCCTGGTGCTGCTGGCGCTGGTGCTGGGCGTCACCTGGTGGACGGCCCGCCGGCTCGGGTTCGACACCAAGGACACCATCGCGATCCAGTTCTGCGGCACCAAGAAGTCGCTGGCCAGCGGCCTGCCGATGGCGGCGGTGCTGTTCGCCGGCGCCCCGATCGGGTTGCTGATGCTGCCGCTGATGGTCTTCCACCAGGCGCAGCTGATGGCCTGTGCCAGCCTGGCCAACCGGTACGCCCGGCGTCCGCAGCCCGCCGCGGAGTGAGCCGGACGGATCTCAGGCGGGTTCAGTGTCGGGTTCCACCCGCTGTGGGGCCGGCTGCGGCGGCGCCGCGGCGCCCAGCGCCGGCTGGGCCTCGGTGCCAACGGCGGCCGCCCGGCGTCCCTCGATGGCGGCGGCCTCGGCGATCGCCTGCTCCACCGAGCGCTGCGATTCGGCCTCGTCGGCGGCCTTCTGGGCCTCGATCTCGGCGAACACGTCCACCTTCTCGGGCACCTGGAACTCGGCGGCGGCCGCTTCGTCGGCGGCCAGGCCGGTGCCGGCCGCCGGCTGGTTGCCGCCGACCATCGAGCCCAGCCCCTTCAGGGCGTCGTTCAGCTCGCTGGGGATGATCCACACCTTGTTCGCGTCGCCCCTGGCCAGCTGCGGCAGCATCTTGAGGTACTGGTAGGAGAGCAGCCCCTGGGTGGGCTTGGAGGCGTGGATCGCCGAGAAGGTGGTGTGGATCGCCTGGGCGTCGCCCTCGGCCCGCAGGATCGCGGCCTGCCGGTCGGCCTGGGCGCGCAGCACTGTCGATTCCCGGTCGCCCTGGGCGCGCAGGATCGCCGACTCCTTCTCGCCGGAGGCGGAAAGGATCTGCGACTGCCGCTGGCCCTCCGCGATCAGGATCGCGGCCCGCTTGTCGCGCTCGGCCCGGGCGCCCTTCTCCATCGCGTCGCGGATCGTGGCCGGCGGCTCGATCGAGCGCAGCTCCACCCGGTTCACCTTGATGCCCCACTTGCCGGTGGCCTCGTCGAGGACGGCCCGGAGCTTCTGGTTGATCTCCTCGCGGCTGGTCAGGGTCTGCTCCAGGTCGAGGCCGCCGATGATATTGCGCAGCGTGGTCATGGTGAGCTGCTCGATCGCCTGAATGTAGTTCTGCGCCTCGTAGGCGGCCCGGACCGGATCGACCACCTGGTAGTAGATCACCGAGTCGATGTTGACCATCAGGTTGTCCTCGGTGATCACGCCCTGCGGCGGGAACGGGACGACGGCCTCGCGCAGATCGATCATGTAGCGCACCCGGTCGATCCACGGCACCAGCAGGTGCGGGCCGGAATCCAGCGTGCGGCGGAACTTGCCCAGTCGCTCGACCACCGCGACCTGCTGTTGGCGGATCACCCGCACCGACCGGATCAGGACGGAGACCACGATCGCGGCCACCAGGACCCACACGATGATCATCAGGGCTTCGGGCATCTCAGACCTCCTCGTTCGCCTTCCACCCTACCGGCGGGAGGGTGAGGCGGAGGACCCTTCGACAAGCTCAGGGATCGTTGGGGTCAGGGAAGGGCCTGGTGGCGCGGGTAGACCACCACGGTGGCGCCGTCCACCTGGTAGACCTCGATCTGCTCGCCGGCCGGGATCGGGCTGCCGTCCACGCTGCGCGCCGACCAGACCTCGCCGGAGAGCTTCACCTCGCCGCCACCGGCGGTCACCTCGGCGACCACCACCCCGGTGCTACCGACCAGCTTGTCGATCGAGGAGCGGTAGCCGGGCATCCGGCGGATCTTCTCCAGCAGGGTGGGACGCAGCAGCGCCAGCATCAGGATCGCCACCAGCACCGCTACCGCGATCTGCAACCAGAGCAGGCCGGGGAAGAACAGCGCGGTCACCCCACCGGCGGCGGCGCCGGCGGCGAGCATCAGCAGGGTGAAGTCGAGCGTGGCCAGCTCGGTCAGCGCCAGCCCCGTGCCCAGCACGAGCCAGACCGACCAGACATTGTTGGACAGCCACTCCCACATCGGATTCTCCTGGTGTTGGTACCTCCATGATGCCAGCCGACCGGGCTCGGTGTGGCAGTCCGGTGGGCAACGACCCTTCGTCCGGCTGGCTGGGAGGTCGTCGCCGGGCTAGAAGGCCCGGCTGGGCGCACCGGCGGGACGGACGGCGCGGGCCGTCCACCGCCCCTCGTCCTGGGTGACGGCGAGCTCGAGGTCGAAGGTGGCGCTCAGCAGCGGGCCGGTCAGGGTGGTCTGGATCGGGCCGGCGGCCACCACCCGGGCCTGCTTCAGCAGCAGGACGTGGGTGACCCCGCGCGGGATCTCCTCGACGTGGTGGGTGACCAGCACGGTGGCCGGGGCGTAGTCGTCCTCGCACAGGTCGCTGAGGGTCTCCACCAGGGCCTCCCGGCCGGCCAGGTCGAGGCCGGCGGCGGGTTCGTCCAGCAACAGCAGTTCCGGGTCGGTCATCAGCGCCCGGGCGATCTGCACCCGCTTGCGCTCCCCCTCGCTGAGGGTGCCGAAGGTGCGGTCGGCCAGGTGATCCACCCGCAGCTGCGCCATCAGTTCGCCGGCCCGGGCGTAGTCGGCCTCGTCGTAGTCCTCCCGCCACCGACCCATCACCGCGTAGGCGGCCGAGACCACCACGTCGGCCACCCGCTCCGACTTCGGGATCCGGTCGGCCAGGGCGGCCGAGGCCACCCCGATCCGGGGACGCAGTTCGAAGACGTCGACCGCGCCGAGGGTCTCGTCCAGGATGGTCGCGGTGCCCCGGGTGGGGTGCGACTGCGCCGCGACGATCTGCAGCAGGGTGGTCTTGCCGGCGCCGTTGGGCCCGATGATCACCCAGCGCTCGTCCTCCTCGACGGTCCAGGTGATGCCGTCCAGCAGGGTTGCGCCCGAGCGCACGATCGTCACATCACGAAGCTCCACCACCGCCATGGGACAAACCTACCGGTCCGGCCGGGGTCTGGCCGACCGGCTCAGGCGCCGGTGGAGTGCAGGCCGCCGTCGACGTGCAGCATCTCGCCGGTGGTGGCCGGGAACCAGTCGCTGAGCAACGCCACCACGGCCTTGGCGGTCGGGGTGGTGTCGCGCGGATCCCAGCCCAGCGGGGCGCGCTCTGCCCAGATGTCGTTGAACGACTCCGAGCCGGGGATCGCCTTCTTGGCGATGGTCTCCAGCGGCCCGGCGGCGACGATATTGCTGCGGACGCCCTCCGGCCCGAGGTAGCGGGCAAGGTAGCGCGAGGCGCTCTCCAGGGCGGCCTTGGAGACGCCCATCCAGTCGTAGGTCGGCCAGGAGTACCGGGCGTCGAAGGTGAGCCCCACCACGGAGGCGGTGTCGCCGAACAGCGGCTTGCAGGCCATGGCCAGGCTGACCAGCGAGTACGCCGAGACGTGTAGCGACGTGCCGACGTCGGCGAACGGCGTGCTGAGGAACTTGCCGCCCAGCGCGGTCTCCGGGTTGGCGAAGGCGATCGAGTGCACCACCCCGTCGAGGTGGTCGACGTGCTCGCGCAGCCGGTCGGCCAGGGTCTCCAGGTGCTCCTCGTTGGTGACGTCGAGTTCGATCAGCGGCGGCTGCGGATCGAGCCGCTTCAGGATCCGGCCGGTCAGGCTCATCGCCCGGCCGAAGTTCGACACCACCACGGTGGCGCCCTCGGCCTGGGCCAGTTCCGCCACCCGGTAGCCGATCGAGGTGTTCATCGTCACCCCGGCCACCAGGATGTTCTTGCCTTCCAGAATTCCCATCAGATTCCCTTTCCTGCTCAGTGCCCCATGCCGAGGCCGCCGTCGACCGGGATCACGGCACCGGAGATGAACCCGGCCTGCTCCGAGGCCAGGAAGGCGATCGCCGCCGCGACCTCGTCGGGCCGGCCCAGCCGGCCGGCCGGGGTGGTCGCCTTGTACTTGGCCACCAGCTCCTCGGAGAGCACCGCCGTCATGTCGGTCTCGATGAAGCCTGGGGCGACCACGTTGGCGGTCACCCCACGGCTGCCCAGCTCGCGGGTGAGCGAACGGGCCAGGCCGACCAGCGCGGCCTTGGACGAGGAGTAGTTCACCTGGCCGGGCGAGCCGTACAGCCCGACCACCGAACCGGTGAACACGATCCGGCCCCAGCGGCCCCGGATCATCGACTTGGCCGCCCGCTTGGCGACCCGGAAGGAGCCGGTCAGGTTGACGTCCAGGACGCCCGCCCAGTCCTCCTCGGTCATCCGCAGGATCAGCGTGTCCTTGGTCACCCCGGCGTTGGCCACCAGCACCTCCACCGGGCCGTGGGCGGCCTCGGCGGCGGCGAAGCCGGCGTCCACGGCGGCCGGGTCGCCGACATCGCAGGCGATCCCCAGCGCGCCGTCCGGGGCATCCCCAGCCCGGCTGAAACTGGCCACCTTGTGGCCGTCGGCGACGAAGCGTTCGACGATGGCGCGTCCGATCCCCCGGTTGCCCCCGGTGACGATGACGCTGCGGCTTGCTGTTTCGGTCACGGCCGCAACGCTAGCGGGTCCGCGGCGGATTGCGGTGATGGCGACCACACAACAAGCCGCGCGCCGCCTTGTCGAAACGGTCGGTGACCGGCGACCGGCGTGGCCGAGCGTAGGCTGGAGCGGTGGTTCGGCATCGGCAGCGGGAAGGGCAGGCGGCGGTCATCACCACCGCCCGGTTCAGTCGTTCGCTGGACACCAATGCCCGCCGCAACCGCTATCTGTGGACGATGGCCACCCGGGTGGTCTGCTTCCTGGCCGGCACCGTCACCCCGATGCCCTGGAACCTGCTGCTCTTCGTTGCCGCGGCGGTGCTGCCCGCGTTGGCGGTGATGCTGGCCAATGCCATCGACCTGCGCGCCCAGCCGCCCGCCGAGCCCGGCTCCCCGGCCCCGGATCGCCCCGAGCTCAGCAGCCCGGAGACCCTGCCCGGCCAGGTGGTGGACGACGAGCGATGAAGCTGCTCAACTCGCCGATGGGCCGACCCGCCTCCGGACGACGGCTGTGGCCGCGCTGGCTGGCGCTGGCGGTGTTCGTGATCACCCTGGTGGTGGCCTTCGTCAACCTCGGCTACTGGCAGCTCGATCGGCTGGAGCAGCGCCGGGAGCGCAACCAGTCCGTGGTGGTGCACGAGAACTCCCCGGTGCGGGAGTGGAGCGAGGTGTTCGGCCCGGAGATCACCGAGGCCGACCAGTGGCAGCGGGTCACGGTGACCGGCAGCTTCGACGGCGAGCACCAGTTCGTGGTGCGGTACCGGTCGAACAACGGCCAGTCCGGCTACGAGGTGCTCACCCCGCTGAAGACCTCGGACGGACGCTACCTGCTGGTCGACCGCGGCTTCGGTGCCCGCGCGGCCGGCGAGGACTTCCCGACCACCGCTCCCCCGGCGCCCACCGGTGAGGTGACCGTGCTGGGCCACGTCCGGCGCAATGAGCAGGGCCCGGAGAATGCCATGGTGCCGATCGACGGCCTGGTCCGGCTGGTGAACTCCGAGGCGATCTCGCGGGCGCTGCCCTACCAGCTGGTCAATGGCTATCTCGGCGCGCTGGAGATCACCCCGGCCCAGCCGGCCGGCCTGGAGCCGGTCTCCCCACCGGAGTTGACCGAGGGCAATCACTTGTCCTATGCGGTTCAATGGTTCACGTTCAGCGCCATGGCCGCGGTCGGTCTGGTGGTGCTGATCCGGTCGGACATCAAGGCGCGGCGCGCGACGAAGGGGTCAGGATGAGGGTCTGGAAGGTGGCCACGGCCGCCGCGCTGGTGCTGTTCACCGGCTGTACCGCGGTGGTGCCGGCGAGTCCGGCGGCATCGCTGCAGGACACCTCCTGGGTGGTGGCCGAGATTCTCGGCAAGCCCACCCTGGCGGACTTCCCGCCCACCATGAGCTTCGACGCGAGCCAGGTCGGTGGCAGAACCGGCTGCAATGGCTACGGCGGCAGCTACACCCTCAGCGGGACCAAGCTCAGCGTCAGCGAACTGGCGCAGACCCAGATGGCCTGCCAGGACGACCGGATGCAGCAGGAAGCCGACTTCGGCGAGGCCTTCGGCACCGTCCGCTCGGTGCGCTTCGTCGGGGACAAGGTCGAACTGCTGGACGCCGACGGCCAGGTCGCGCTGCTGCTGGTCCCGGTCTCACCGCTGCGGCTCGCCGGCACCTCCTGGGTGCTGGGCGGGCTGATCGAGGGCGACACCACCACCGCCCCTGTCGAGGGCGATCCCGTCACCCTGACCTTCGACGCCGACCGGGTCTCCGGCAAGGCCTGCAACAGCTTCGGCGGCCCGTACACGCTGTCCGGCGACCAACTCGCGATCGGCCCGCTGAGCAGCACCCTGATGGCCTGCCTCACCGAGGAGCTGAACCAGCAGGAAGGTGTGCTGCTGGAGGTGCTGCAGTCGGTGACCACGGCCAAGGCGGAGTACGGCACGCTGACCCTCACCGCGCCGGACGGCCGGGGGCTGCAGTTCGTCAAGGCCTGAGGTGGGGATCGAGGCGGCGGCCGGCCTGCTCGCCTGCCCGCACTGCGGCGGCGAGCTCGGGCTGCAACCGCCGACTGCCCGGTGCCCGCGCGGCCACAGCTTCGACCTGGCCCGGCAGGGCTACCTGAACCTGCTGTCGGCCGGCCAGCCGGCCAATGCCGACACCGCCGCGATGCTGGCCGCCCGTGGCCGGGTGCTGGCCTCCGGGGCGTTCGATCCGCTGCTGAACCTGGTCGCCGAGCACGCCCGGGGCGCGCGCCGCGTCCTGGAGGTGGGTTCGGGGACGGCGCACTACCTGCGCCGCTGCCTGGCCGACGATCCGCACGCCCGCGGGATCGCGCTGGACGTCTCGGTCGCCGCCGCCAAGGTCGCCGCCCGCAGCGATCAGCGGATCGCCGCGGTGGTGGCGGACGTCTGGGCCGGGGTACCGGTGCTCGACCACACCGTGGACGCGGTGGTGTGCGTGTTCGCTCCCCGCAACCTCACCGAGTTCGCCCGGGTGCTGCGGGCCGGCGGCCGGTTGCTGGTGCTCACCCCCAACGACGGGCACCTGGCCGCGCTGCGGCACCGCCATGGGCTGCTCGACATCGAGCCCGACAAGCAGCAGCGGCTGCTGGCCGCGGCGGCGGAGTTCTTCGACCAGCGGGGTAGCTCGCGGCTGCGGATCCCGGTCGAGTTCAGCGCCGAGTTGGCCGCCGACGTGATCGCGATGGGCCCCAATGCCTTCCATCATCCGACCCCGCCGAGCGGACCGGTCCCGGACCACCTGGATGCCACACTGCGGATCTTCGAGCCGATCCCCACCGGGGCGGGAGCAGAATGAGCCACGTGACCTGGCCCACTCCCGCCGCAGCGAGCCTGCTGCACGACCTCTCCGAACAGCTTCATGCCGTGCTGCCCGAAGCCCAGGAACTGCGCCGCGAGCTGCATCGCCACCCTGACCTCGGCGGTCTGGAGCAGCCCACCGCCGACCGGCTGCGGCAGGCGCTGCCGGGCCTGGAGACCATCCCCGCCGCCGAGACCGGCTTCCTCACCCGGCTGGGACCGGACGGGCCCGCCGTTGCGCTCCGGGCCGAACTTGACGCGTTGCCCGTCCGGGAGCGGACCGGAGTGCCGTGGGCGGCGACCAATGGCGCGATGCACGCCTGTGGTCACGACGTCCACATGGCCGGGGTCTGGGCGGTGCTGCAGGCCGCGCGCCGGCTGCCCAGCCTGCCGGCCGGCCTGCTGGGGGTGTTCCAGCCCCGGGAGGAGGTACAGCCCTCCGGCGGCGCCGAGATCGCCTCCTGCGGCCTGTTGGAGCAGCAGGAGTTGCGGGCGATGATCGGCGTCCACGTCCAGCCGCGGCTGCCCACCGGGGTGGCCAGCGCCGGCGGCGGCGGGGTGAACGCCGCGGCCGACGAGTTCGACATCCTGGTCCACGGCGAGCCGGGGCACGGCGCCTACCCCCACATCAGCATCGACCCGATCCCGGTGCTGGCCAGCATCGTGCTGGGCCTGCAGGAGCTGATCGGCCGCACCATCGACCCGATCCGGCCGGCGCTGATCACCGTCGGCGAGATCCGGGCCGGGGCCTCCCACAACGTGATCCCGGCCAGCGGTTCGCTGCACGGCATCATCCGCACCATGCACGACGAGGACCAGACCCACCTGCACGCCGCGATCCGGCGGCTGGCCGAGCACACCGCCCGGGCCCGCGGCGCCCGGGCCGAGGTCCGGATCGTCACCGGGGACCCGGTGCTCTCCAACGATCTGCGGTTGTCCCGGCTGACCGAGCCGCTGCTCGCCGGCTTCGGCCTGCTGCCGGCCGCCGAGCCGTTCCGCTCGCTGGGCGCCGACGACTTCTCGCACTACTCCCGGCTGGCTCCCGGCCTGATGATCTTCGTCGGCAGCGGCCACGGCTCGTACCTGCCCGGCCGGCACGAGATCGGGCTGCACCACCCGGAGTTCCTGCCGGACGACGAGGCGGTGGCCCAGGTGGCGGCGGCCTTCGCCGCCGGCTATGTCGCCGGGGCCCACCTGGCCGGCACGGTCTAGCCGGTCAGGTCGAGGTAGGCACAGCTGGCCTCCGGCTGCAGGTCCTGGACGAGCGGGTAGCAGGTCAGGATGCCGGAGTCGTCCCCGGCACTCTGGAAGTGCCGGAGTTGCCCCTCGCCGGGCAAGGGTGGAAGCTGCTGCCCGGCACCGGTGACCGGATCGAACAACCAGTCGGCGACCACCACACGATGGCCGAGCGTCAAGCCTGTGCCATTGAACCCGCCAGCGGCGGCAGACGGAAGCTGGTGGACAGTCCACGCGCCGTCGGCGTACACCAGGTAGCCCTCCTGCCTCGGCTCCGATCCGACCACCACCATGGTTCCGTCCACCCCGAACCCCGAGCTCATGGTCCGGCTGACCAGGTCGCCAGGGGCGGGTTTCGAGGGCCCGCTCCAGGTACGGCTGGCGGTGTCCAGCGTGGTCACCCGGCCGTCGCCCACCATGGCGATCCGATGGTCGCCGAGGCTCGCCAACCAGCGCCACCAGCCCCGGGCTCCCGTGGGCGGCATCGGCAGCTTCACCCACGCGCCGTCGACCAGCAGCTCCGGCGGCACGGTGTGGTACTCCTGATCGCCCCAGGTGAACCGCACCACGCCGTCCTCGGTGGCGACATATGCCCGATCCGCGCTGGCCCGTTCAATCCGGCGCCAGCTGTCGCCGGTGGTGTCGTAGGCCCACAACTCGGCCAGCTCACCGGTGTTGAACCAGACGTAGATCGTGGCCCCCACCACTGCGGCCTCCAGTTCATGGTCAGCCAGCGACTTCGGCAGCTCGGCGGTCGGCTGCCACGACCAGGTTCCCTGGTCCAGCCGGAAGGCCGTCCGCACCGGCTGCTCGGCGTTGGCCGCGCCCTGCCGGCCGCCCATCAGGTAGTAGCTGCCGGCGGCCTTCACCAGCAGCGGGAACCGGCGAGGCTCCGGATCGGGTGGGGTGACCGTCCGCCACTGCGGCGGTTGCTCGCTGTCCGGCACCCTCGCTGTCCGGCAGCGGGGTCACCGCCTGCTCCGGCACCGGATAGAAGTAGCAGGAAGCCACCGCCCGCGGTTCGGAGCTGTCGATGTCACGGAGCGGGAAGCAGCTGAGCAGGCCCGGCGGCCCACCGGCCACCGTCGGCGAGACCCACTGGTAGTCGCTGCCGGGGATCGCCGGGACCGAGGACCATTCCCCGGTGTGGGGGTCGAAGAGGTTGCCCGCGATCACGATCCACCGTCCGGCCACCGCACCGATCTGGGCACCCAGCCCGCCATCGGTCAGCATCGGCTCGGACGCGCCCCAGCTGCCGTCCAGCCAGACATCGACCAAGAGACCGTGCTTGTTGTTGGCGATCAGCTCGCCCTCGTTGTCCGGCGGGTACACCAGCACCGCCGCGCCATCGACGCCATAGGGGTAGCGATTCTCGGTTGCCCCGGGGGCGGAGGTGGGCAGCCAACTGCGGGTGGTGGTGTCGAGTACCGCGACCCCGCCGGCGTAGGGCAGGTAGCCCACCTGGTGCTCGCCCAGCCGGAACACCGCCGAACCGGGCGGTGGCTTGGGCAGATCCAGCCATTGGCCGTCGACCAGCAACAGCAACCGCGGCGCGCCCTCGTCGGAGAGCACCTTCACCAACCCGTCGGCGGTGCTGACGAAGTAGTCGCCCTCGCCGGTGTTCTCGAGTTTGCGCCAGCTGTCGGCAGCGGTGTCGTAGGCCCACAGCTCACCCTGCTCCTCGAAGCTGAACTGGACGTAGATGGTCTCCCCCACCACGTCGGCGTTCATGGTGTACGGGGTGGACAGCCCCACTTCGGGAAGCTCGGCGATCGGCTGCCAGGCGCCGGTGGCCGGGTCGAACCGGTAGCCGGTGCGCAGCTGCTCGTCGTTCCAGTTCGCGTCGCTGCGCCAGCCACCCATCAGGTAGTAGCTGCCGGCCGCGTACACCGCCAGCGGATCCTGCCGCGGCTGCGGATCCGGCGGCGGCACCTCCTGCCAACCCGACGGTGCCGGGCTGCCCGACTCCGGTGTCACCGGCGCCTTGGTCACGGTGAGCAGATAGCAGCCTTCGGCGTAGCTGCCGTCCTGGTAGGAGTCGTCGGAGTAGCGGTAGCCGTAGCAGCGCAGCAGGCTCTCCGGTCCGTTCGCCAGGACGGGATCCCAGCCGTCCGGAGCCGGGGAGTCGGGCACCTCCAGCCAGTCCCGGGTGCGGACATCCAGCAGGTTGCCGTTGGCCTCCACCAGGCCGAGCCCGGCCAGCACCGGGTGCGGGGTCCGCACGTCCGCGAAGCGGTAGGACAGACCGCCGGGGACGCCGGTGCTCACGTCCTGCCAGGTCCGCCGTTCAAGGTCGTAGATGCCCGGTGTGTGCATCGACGACACCGCCGAGAGCGCATCCGGCCAGAGCAGCCGCCCGGCGGCGTAGACCGGGGCACTGCCGGCGTAGAAGGAGGTCGACTCCGCGGTGATACCGGGGATCGGGCTCGCTTCGGCCCACTCCGCGGCGGACGGATCGTAGAAGGTGGTCCGCAGCTCCGCGCCGTCCTCGCCGCACCGACCGATCACCAGCAGCCGTTCCCCGGCGGCCAGGGTCCGCCAGCTCTGGCAGGAATCGACCGGCCCGTCCGGCAGCGGGGTCCAGGAGTCGGCGTCCGGCTGGTAGACGTAGTGCGCGGGCCGGCCGTCGTAGGTGTTCAGGAAGAGGGTGGAGTCGGTGGCCACCAGCCCGCCGTCGGCGGGCAGGTCGCTGATCCGCTCCCACCGGTCGGAGTCGGGGGTGTACCGCCAGGCCGCCCGGTCGCCCGCGCTGACCAGGTACAGCACGCCGGCGGTGGCAGCGGTGCTGGCATAGTCCCGGCCCACGCCCTGGGGCAGTTCGGCGATCGGCGTCCAGCTGTCCGTCGCCGGGTCGTACCGCGCTCCGTCCCGCAGCTCCGGGATCTTCATGTCGCACACGCTCAGCGGCTGGCAGGGACCGCCGCCGCCTTCCCAACCGCCCATCAGGTAGAACTGCCCGTCCAGCCAGGCGGTGAGGCTGCCGAACCGCGGGCTGAGCGGCGCCGGCGCGGTGGTCGTCCAGGTCGCCTGGCGGCCACTCGGCGCCGGGACGCCGGTGATCGGCACGCCGGCCGGGCGCAGCGCCAGCGGGACGATCACCAGCACGGCCAGGACTGCCGCCGCGGCGGCCAGCAGGCCGGTGAACCGCACCCGCTGCCGGCGTTCGGCCGCCGCCCGGATCGCAGCTGGGTTGATCGATCCCGCGGCGGTGCCGGCGGCCTGCTCGGCGAACCAGTCCCGGGCGGCCTGCTCGGCCCGGTCCTCGGGGAGCTGTTCAGTCATCGTCCCTCCTGGGCAGTCGGGTGCGCAGCTCAGCCAGGGCGCGATGCACCAGCGAGCGGGCGGTGGGCTCGGCGCAGCCGAGCTGAAGGGCGATCGCGGCGAAGTCGAGATCCTCGTAGAACCGCAGAATCAGCGCGGCACGCTGCCGGGTGGGCAGGGTGGCGAACAGCCGGCCGAACAGCTGACTGTCGGCCCAGGCGTTCATCGGATCGGCGGTCACGCCGTCCAGCTCGGACGGATCACCGGCCGGACGCTCCCGGTGCCGCCGCCAGCGGGAGTTGCGCGAGTTCACGATGCTGCGCTTCACGTAGGGCTCCGGATCGCCCGCCGCCACCACCCGTTCCCAGCGGGGATAGAGGTTGGTCAGCGCCTCCTGCACGAGCTCGGCGGCGTCGTCCGGATTGCCGGTCAGCAGCTGGGCGAACCGCAGCAGCCCGGCCGACCGGGCCTGCACGAACGCCTCGAAGCTCAACTCGGCCATCATCGACCGTTCGATCGGTTCGGCCGCCGGAATCGCACCCACACCCTCCAACACTCCCGCAGGCGGGGTTTCGTTGCGACCGACTCTAGCCCCGCGATCCGGGCGCCGGGATCAGGCCAGTGAGACCAGATCGGTGTAGTCGGGGCTCCACAGATCCTCCACCCCGTCGGGTAGCAGCAGCACCCGGTCGGGCGAGAGCGCCTCCACCGCGCCCTCATCGTGGGTGACCAGGATCACCGCGCCGGCGTAGTCGTGGATCGCCTGCAGCACCTCGCGGCGGGAGGCCGGGTCGAGGTTGTTGGTCGGCTCGTCCAGCAGCAGGACGTTGGCCGCCGAGACCACCAGCATGGCCAGCGCCAGCCGGGTCTTCTCGCCGCCGGAGAGCACCCGGGCCGGCTTCTCCACGTCGTCCCCGGTGAACAGGAAGGAGCCCAGGATCTTGCGCACCTCGGTCTCATTCAGGTCCGGCGAGGCGGTCATCATGTTCTCCAGCACCGAGCGGGAGACGTCCAGGGTCTCGTGCTCCTGGGCGTAGTAGCCCAGCCGCAGCCCGTGCCCGGGATTGACCTGGCCGGTATCCGGCTGCTCGATCCCGGCCAGGATCCGCAGCAGGGTGGTCTTGCCGGCGCCGTTCAGCCCCAGCACCACCACCTTCGAGCCGCGGTCGATCGCCAGATCGACGTCGGTGAACACCTCCAGCGAGCCGTAGGTCTTCGACAACTCGGACGCGGTGAGCGGCGTCTTGCCACTCGGCGCCGGCTTCGGCAGCCGGATCTTGGCCACCCTGTCGGCCGCCCGCTCCGCCTCCAGCCCGGCGAGCAGCTTCTCCGCCCGCTTGGCCATGTTCTGGGCGGCGGTCGCCTTGGTGGCCTTGGCCCGCATCTTGTCGGCCTGGGCGAGCAGCGCCTCGGCCTTGCGCTCGGCATTGGCCCGCTCCCGCTTGCGGCGCTTCTCGTCGGTCTCGCGCTGCAGCAGGTAGCGCTTCCAGTCCATCGCGTAGATGTCCATCTCGGCCCGGTTGGCGTCCAGGTGGAAGACCTTGTTGACCGTGGCCTCCAGCAGCCCGGTGTCGTGCGAGATCACGATCAGGCCGCCGGAGTAGGTAGCCAGGTAGCTGCGCAGCCAGACGATCGAGTCGGCGTCCAAGTGGTTGGTGGGCTCGTCCAGCAGCATGGTGTCGGCGCCGGAGAACAGGATCCGGGCCAACTCAACCCGCCGCCGCTGACCGCCGGAGAGGGTGCGCAGCGGTTGGCCCAGCACCCGGTCGGGCAGGCCGAGGTTGGCCGAGATCCGGGCCGCCTCCGCCTCGGCCGGGTAGCCACCGGCAGCGGCCAGTTCCGCCTCGGCACGGGAATACGACCTCATCGCGGCTTCCTGCGCCTCGCCCACCTCGTCGGCCATCGCCTGGCTGTACCGGGTGAGCCGCTTGAGAATCTGGTCCAGGCCGCGGGCGGAGAGGATCCGGTCCTTGGCGAGCTGGTCGAGGTCACCGGTGCGCGGGTCCTGCGGCAGATAGCCGAGCTGACCGGAGCGGGTGACCTGCCCGCCGGCGGGCAGCCCCTCCCCCGCCAGGATGCGGGTCAGCGTGGTCTTGCCGGCGCCATTGCGTCCGACCAGGCCGATCTTGTCCCCCGCGGCGATCTGAAAGCTCACCGGGGACAGCAACAACCGGGCACCCGCCCGGACTTCGACCTCTTTCGCAACCAGCACAATCAACCATCCTCCCAGCCCGGGCGCGGTAGCCCAAACCGGACGGCCGAAGGGTCAGGCCAGGGTGCTGCCCGGCGGCGCCTCGACCTTGGAGTCCTGCCGCGGGATGAACAGCTTCTGGACGATCATCAGCAACGAGGCGGTGACCGGGACGGCGATCAGCGCACCCAGCAGGCCGAGCAGGGTGCCGCCCACCAGCGCGGAGATGATCACCAGCGAGCCGGGGATCTCGACCTGCTTCGACATCACCCGCGGCGTGAGCACGTAGGCCTCGAGCTGCATGTAGGCGAAGTACACCACCGCGAAGATCAGCCCCACCCACCACGACTGGAACAGGCAGACCACCGCGGCGACCGCCCAGAAGGCGACCGAACCGATCATCGGGATCATGGTGATGAACAGCGCCAGCACCCCCAGCAGCGCGGCGAACGGGACGCCCAGCACGGTCAGCAGGATGAACGCCACCACCGCGTTGCAGACCGCCAGGATGAACATGCCGGAGATGTAGGCACCCACCGAGCCGGTCACGTAGTCGGTGATCTCGGCCACCTTCGCCCGGGCGTAGGCCGGGGCCAGCCGGTACATCGCGGTCTTCATGCTGCGCAGCGAGGCCAGGAAGTACAGCGTCAGGATCAGGATGAACATGCCGCCGGTGATCCCCGACATGATGCCCGAGCCGACCGCGAGCGCGCCGCCGCCGATCGCCAGCAGGTTGGACGGATCGGAGAGGTAGCTGCGGATCTGCTCCAGCCCGTCGCTCACCGCGGTGGAACTGCCGGTCAGCGCCAACAGGTTCTGCAGCCATTCGGCCTGCTGCAGCGAGGCGATCCAGTCCGGCACCTCCTGGGCGAAGGCCACCACCTGGGTGACCGCCATCGGGATCACGATCGCCAGCAGACCGCCGAACACCACCGCGAAGCCGACGAAGACCACCGCGATGCTCAGCCCGCGGGACATGCCGCGCCGCTCCAACCAGCCGACCAGCGGGTCCAGCGCCATCGCCACGAACAGCGCCACCCCGATGTAGATCCAGATGGTCGACAGCGAGGAGACCGCGCCGCCCAGCGCCAGCCCGGTCAGCACCCCCAGGGTGGCCAACAGGCCGAGGCTGAACGGGTGGGTGAGCTGGGCCATGATCCGCTGTACCGGACTGGCCGCCGAGGGCAGCTCGGGGACGATCAGCTCGGCGCCGTCGGCCGCGAGGACCTCGGCTGCCGGGTTGTCGATAGGTTCCGGAGCCGGGGTGTCGTCATCCTTAGCCACAGCGCCATCCTACGGCGGGTTGCGCGGTGCGCAGGATCAGCAAATGCCCCACCTCACTCGGTGCGCGGTGGCCTGCCCCGTTTGGGCAACGGACCCGCCTCCCGCGGGCTGCGTCCGGCGGTCTTGAGCGCCTGGCGGAGCAGCAGCTCGATGTGGGCGTTCAGCGAGCGCAGGTCGTCCGCCGCCCAGCGCGCCAGGGCGGAATGGACGGCCGGGTCGAGCCGCAACAGGATCGGCTTGCGCTCGGCCCGGCCGGCCGGGGCTTCGTCAGGCTCAGCCATCGTCTTGGCGCGGCTCAGGTGTAGAGCGACCCGGTGTTGACCACCGGCGTGGCCTGGGAGGAGCCGCACAGCACCACCAGCAGGTTGGACACCATGGCGGCCTTGCGCTCTTCGTCCAGCTGCACCACGTCGTCGGCCTCCAGCTGCCGCAGCGCGCTCTCCACCATGCTGACCGCACCCTCGACGATCTTCTCCCGGGCTGCGATCACCGCGGCGGCCTGCTGCCGCTGCAGCATGGCGTGGGCGATCTCCGGAGCGTAGGCCAGGGTGGAGATCCGCGCCTCGATCACCTCCAGGCCGGCGATCGCGATCCGGGCCGCCACCTCCTCGGCCAGTTCGCGCGCCACTACATCGGTAGAGCCACGCAGCGACTCCTCGCCGGGACCGGCATTGTCGTAGGGGTGGGTGGAGGCGATGTGCCGCAGCGCGGCCTCGGACTGCACCTCGACGAAGTCGGTGAACTTGTCCACCGCGAAGGTGGCCTTGGCGGTGTCGGCCACCTGCCAGACGATGATCGCGGCGATGTTCACCGGGTTGCCGTCGGCGTCGTTGACCTTCAGCTCGCTGGTCTCGAAGTTGCGCACCCGCACCGAGACCTTCTTGCCGACCGAGAACGGCACCACCATCTTCAGCCCAGGGCTGCGGACGGTGCCGATGTAGCGGCCGAAGAACTGCATCACCTTGGTCTGGCCGGGCGACACGATGGTGATGGACGCCGCCGGGATCGCGCCCAGCAGCAGGGCCACCACCCCGACGATGGCGAACGGAGCGCCGCTGCCGCCGGCCTCGTCGGCCAGCCCGGCGGCGATGAATGCCCAGACCGCCAGGCCGAGCAGCACCACGGCCACCAGCAGCGCCAGGAAGCCGTTGGTCGACCAGGCCCGGTGTTCATCGATCTCGACCCGGGCACCGCTGTGCCCCACCGGCACGCCGGCGGGCTCGCCACCCACGGTCTCCTGCGCGTCCTCGAACGGAGCGGAAGTCGGATCGGTCATGACGATCACCCTCTCTAAATCTGATATCTAATTGATATCAGATTACCCACGAGAGGGTCAAGGCCGTCGCGGGCCCCGGGATCGTCGGATCAGAGGTTGTAGCCGATCGCGCGCAGCTGCTCGCGGCCTTCCTCGGTGATGTTGTCCAGGGTCCACGGCGGCAGCCACACCCAGTTGATCGTGACGCCGCTGACCAGGCCCTCCAGGGCCAGCTGGGTGTCGTACTCCAGCCGATCGGTCAGCGGGCAGGTCGGCGAGGTCAGGGTCATGTCGATGGTGGCGTGGTTGTCGTCGTCGATGTGGACGCCGTAGACCAGGCCGAGGTCGACCACGTTGACCATCAGCTCGGGATCGACCACGTCCAGCATGGCGTCCAGCACCTCGGCTTCGGTGGGACGGGCGCGGCCGACCTCGTCGGGGAAGGTGTCCTGCACCAGATCGGAGGGACGGGGCTGCTCACTCATCGCTACTTTCCTTCAACTCGGTGCCGACGGCGGACTGCGCCACCGCGTCCTTGAACGCCGACCAGCCCAGCAGGGCGCACTTCACCCGGGCCGGGAACTTGGCCACTCCGACGAACGCCACCGCGTCCTCCAGGGTGTCCTCGTCGGGTTCGATCTCACCGCGGCTGTGCATCAGCTCGGTGAACTCCTCGTGCAACGCCAGCGCCTGCTCGACCGTCCGGCCGATCACCAGGTCGGTCATCACCGAGGTGGCGGCCTGCGAGATCGAGCAGCCGACCCCCTCGTAGGAGACATCGGCGACCTGATCGCCGTCCAGTCGGACCCGCAGCGTGACCTCGTCCCCGCAGCTGGGGTTGACGTGGTGCACCTGGGCGCCGAACGGCTCCCGCAGGCCGCTGTGATGCTTCTCGCGGTAGTGCTCCAGGATGATCTCCTGGTACATCGCCTCAACGCTCATCGGCGCCCCTCAAAACGGTGTCCTTCAAAAAACGCTCGAACGTAGACCAGTCCTTCGGCCAGCGCGTCGATCTCGGCCGGCAGGGTGTACAGGTAGACCGACGCCCGGGTGGAGGACTGGATGCCCAGTCTGTCATGCAGCGGACGGGCGCAGTGGTGGCCACCCCGCACCGCCACGCCGCGGCTGTCCAGCAGCTGCATGGTGTCGTGCGGGTGGATGTCCAGGCCGTCCCGGGTGGTCAGCGTGAAGGCCACCGCACCGCCCCGGTCGATCGGTTCGGTCGGCCCGAGAATGCGGACCCCTTCGATCTCCAGCAGCCGTCCCAGCAGGTAGCCGGTGAGCTCGTGCTCGTGCGCGGCGACCGCTTCCATGCCGACGCCGCGCAGGTATGCCACCGCGGCCCCCAGCCCGACCGCCTCGGCGATCGGCGGCGTCCCGGCCTCGAACCGGTGCGGCGGCGGGGCGTAGGTCGAGCCGCGCATGGTGACCACCTCGATCATCTCGCCGCCACCCAGGAAGGGAGGCAGCGCAGCGAGCAGGTCGTAGTGCCCCCAGAGCACCCCGATGCCGGTCGGACCGAGCAGCTTGTGGCCGGTGAAGGCGATCAGGTCGGCGCCCAGCTCGGCCACCCGGGTGGGCAGCTGCGGGACGCCCTGCGAGGCATCCAGCACCATGGTGGCGCCCACCGCGTGGGCCTGCGCGGCGATCGCCGCCACCGGGTTCACCGTCCCCAGCACGTTCGACACCCAGGTCAACGAGACGATCGCGGTGCGCTCGTTGATCAGGTTCTCCGCGGCCGCCCGTTCCAGGTCGAGCCGTCCGTCGGCGGTGATGTCGAACCAGCGCAGGGTGGCGCCGGTGCGCTCGGCCAGCAGCTGCCAGGGCACGATATTGGAGTGGTGCTCCATCACCGAGATCACGATCTCGTCGCCGGGTCCGAGCCGGTCGCCCAGGCTGTGGGCGGCCAGGTTCAGCGCCTCGGAGGCGTTCTTGGTGAACACCACCTCCTCGGCGCGGGCGGCACCGATGAAGTCGGCGACGGCGGCGCGGGCGGCCTCGAAGCTCTCGGTGGCCTCCGCCCCCAGCTGGTGCATGGCCCGGGCCACGTTGGCATTGTGCGCCAGGTAGTGGCTGGCCATCGCGTCCACCACCTGCCGGGGCTTCTGCGAGGTGTTGGCCGAATCCAGGTAGGCCAGCGGATGCCCGTTGACCTCCCGGCTCAGGATCGGGAAGTCCGCCCGGATCGCAGCGACGTCCAGACCGCTGACGATCCCTGAGCCTGCCGCAGGGTGGTGGGCTTCGACCGGCTCAGCCATCGTGGGACCACCAGCCTCAGGCATCAGCCTTCACGGCCTTGACGAAGCGGTCGTAGCCCTCGATCTCCAGGCTGTCGGCCAGCTCGGGGCCGCCCTCCTCGGCCACCCGGCCGTCCACGAAGACGTGGACGAAGTCCGGCGTGATGTAGTTCAGGATGCGGGTGTAGTGGGTGATCAGCAGCAGCCCGCGGTCGCCCTGGGAGGTGTACCGGTTCACTCCCTCGGAGACGATCCGCAGGGCGTCGATGTCGAGCCCGGAGTCGGTCTCGTCCAGGATCGCGAACTTGGGGTTGAGCAGTTCCAGCTGGGCGATCTCGTTGCGCTTCTTCTCGCCGCCGGAGAAGCCCTCGTTCAGCGAGCGGCCGGCGAAGCTGCCGTCCAGCCCGACCCGCTCCAGGGCGGCGTTGACCTCCTTGACCCAGGTGCGCACCTTCGGCGACTCGCCGGTCAGGGCGGTCTTGGCGGTCCGCAGGAAGTTGGCCACCGAGACGCCCGGCACCTCGATCGGGTACTGCATCGCCAGGAAGAGGCCGGCCCGGGCCCGCTCGTCCACGCTCAGCTCGGTCAGCTCGACACCGTCGAGGGTGACCGAACCGCCGGTGATCCGGTACTTGGGGTGGCCGGCGATCGAGTAGGCCAGGGTCGACTTGCCCGAGCCGTTCGGGCCCATGATGGCGTGCACCTCGCCGCTGCGGATGGTGAGGTCGACACCCTTGAGGATGGCCTTCGGGCCACTCTCGGTGTCCACCTCGACGTGAAGGCCACTGATGCGGAGTTCTGACATGGTTGTTACTGCTCCTGGATGTCGATCGGATTGTCTGGGTCGATGTAGAGGTCCTCGCCGTCCACCCGCACGGGGTAGACCGGGACCGGGACGGTGGCCGGCAGCTCCAGCGGAATGCCGGTGCGCAGGTCGAAACGCGAGCCGTGCATGTAGCACTCGAGGGTGCAGCCGTCCACCTCGCCCTCGCTGAGCGGCACCTCAGCGTGCGAGCAGACGTCCCGGATCGCGAAGAATCCCTCGGCGGTGTTCACCACGGCGATGTCGGCGTCTCCGCCCAGGTCGACCGGAATCACGCCGCCGACCGGGATCTCCGCGGTCGAGCAGGCACGGACGAAGGTCACTGGGCGGCTCCGAGGGCCTGGGTGGTCTCGATCCCGGCGGGGGCGCCGACGATCACCTCGAGCTCCTTCTCCACCGCGGCGAGCAGGCTGGCCTCCACCTCGGAGACCCCCACCCGACGGATGATGTCGGCGAAGAAGCCGTGCACCACCAGCCGGCGGGCCTCGTCCTCGGAGATCCCGCGGGAGCGCAGGTAGAACAGCTGCTCGTCGTCGAACCGGCCGGTGGTCGAGGAGTGCCCGGCACC
Organism: Propionicimonas sp.; assembly: GCA_049840415.1. GTDB lineage: Bacteria > Actinomycetota > Actinomycetes > Propionibacteriales > Propionibacteriaceae > Propionicimonas. The sequence continues at coordinate 150,583 of JASGLB010000009.1, forward strand.
CTCGATCTCGCCGGTCTCGATCTCCAGGTTCGGCACCGAGTCCGCCCGGCAGCCGTCGGTGAGCACCAGGTTCTTGTTCGACTCGTAGGTCGAGATCCCCTCGGCCACCTTGCGGATCAGCACGTCGCCGATCCAGACCGACCGGGCGCCCTGGCCCTGCAGCGCGCCGCGGTAGTCGACATTGCTGTGGGTGTGCGGCGCGTTGTGGTCGACGAACAGCCGGTGCTCGATGTGCTGCCCGGCGTCGACGAAGTACAGGCCGAACTGCTCCAGCGAGCCACCCGGGCCGTCGAACCTGGCGGTCTCGGCCAGCCGGACCACCTTGCCGCCCAGGCTCACCGTCACGGTGCGGACCTGGGCGTCCCGGCCGACCAGCACGCTGTGGTGGCCACCGTGGACGGCGTCGCCGTCCCAGTCCTGGATGGAGACGAAGTTCACCTGGGCGCCGTCGCCGACCAGCACGTCCACCTTGGTGGCGTAGCTGGCGGTGCCGACGTGCCGCAGCAGGATGGTCGCCTTGGCATTGGCGCCCACCTTGAAGATCAGCCGGCCCCAGACATGCTGACCGGTACCGGTCAGGGTGATGCTGAGCGGCTCGGTCAGCTCGGCGCCGGGGTCCACCTCGATCAGCTGGGCGCCACCGGAGCGGGCGGCGGCCAGCGCCGAGACCCGGTCGATCGGCGGCTCGACCACCAGGCCGCGGGCCTGGTCCGGATCCACCACCCGGCTGGTCACCCCGGCCGGGTAGGACTCGGTCCATTCCAGGCAGGCGTCGCTGGGTTCGTCGGTGAGCAGCGCCCGCATCGCCCGCAGCGGGCTGAACCGCCAGATCTCCTCGCGCCCGGTGGGCAGCGGGTGATCCGACAGGTCCCACGACGGGGTCGGGTGCAGGTGCGACTCAATGGCCTCCGCGGCCTCCATCACGGGTGCGGCCATCAGCCGACGGCTCCTTCCATCTGCAGTTCGATCAATCGGTTCAGTTCGAGGGCGTACTCCATCGGCAACTCCCGGGCGATCGGCTCCACGAAGCCGCGCACGATCATTGCCATCGCCTCGTCCTCACCCATGCCGCGCTGCATCAGGTAGAAGAGCTGGTCATCGCTCACCTTGGAGACGGTCGCCTCGTGGGCCAGCGAGACATCGTCCTCGCGGACGTCCACGTAGGGGTAGGTGTCGGAGCGGCTGATGGTGTCGACCAGCAACGCGTCGCACTTCACCGAGGAGGCGGAGTGGTGCGCCCCCTCCTGCACCTGCAGCAGGCCGCGGTAGGAGGAACGTCCGCCGCCCCGGGCCACCGACTTGGAGATGATGGACGAGGAGGTGTGCGGCGCGCAGTGCACCATCTTCGAGCCCGCGTCCTGGTGCTGGTTCTCGCCGGCGAAGGCGATCGACAGCGTCTCGCCGCGGGAGTGCTCGCCCATCAGGTAGACCGCCGGGTACTTCATGGTCACCTTGGAGCCGATGTTGCCGTCGATCCACTCCATGGTGGCGCCCTCCTCGCAGGTGGCGCGCTTGGTGACCAGGTTGTACACATTGGTCGACCAGTTCTGGATGGTGGTGTAGCGCACCCGGGCGTTCTTCTTCACGATGATCTCGACCACGGCCGAGTGCAGCGAGTCGGAGGAGTAGATCGGCGCGGTGCAGCCCTCGACGTAGTGGACGTAGGAACCCTCGTCGGCGATGATCAGCGTCCGCTCGAACTGGCCCATGTTCTCGGTGTTGATCCGGAAGTAGGCCTGCAGCGGGATCGAGACGTGGACGCCCTTCGGCACGTAGATGAACGAGCCGCCCGACCAGACCGCGGTGTTCAGCGAGGCGAACTTGTTGTCGCCCACCGGGATCACCGAGGCGAAGTACTCCTGGAAGAGCTCGGGGTACTCCTTCAGACCGGAGTCGGTGTCGAGGAAGATGACGCCCTGGCGCTCCAGCTCCTCGTTGATCTTGTGGTAGACCACCTCGGACTCGTACTGCGCGGCGACGCCGGCCACCAGCCGCATCTTCTCGGCCTCGGGGATGCCCAGCCGGTCGTAGGTCTTCTTGATGTCGTCGGGCAGGTCCTCCCAGGTGTTGGCCTGCTTCTCGGTGGAGCGGACGAAGTACTTGATGGTGTCGAAGTTGATCTCGTCCAACTCGGCGCCCCAGGTGGGCATCGGCTTGCGGTCGAACAGCCGCAGCGCCTTCAGCCGGGTCTGCAGCATCCACTCCGGCTCGTCCTTCAGCGCGGAGATGTTGCGGACCACGTCCTCGTTCAGACCCCGCTTGGCGTTGGCGCCCGCGGTGTCGTCGTCCCGCCAGCCGTACTGGTAGTGGCCGAGCGCCTGCAGGTGTTCTTCCTGGGTGGAGCCGAGGCCGGGTGCGGCAGGAGTGGTCGCGGTCATCTGGTGGGCCTTCCTTCGGTTGTCTGATCGTCCCGCACCACCGGGTGCGGAACGTGGGTGGTGCACACTCCGTCGCCGTGGGCGATGGTGGCCAGCCGTTGCACGTGGGAATCCAGCATCCGGGCGAAGGCTCGGGTCTCGGCCTCGCACAGTTCCGGGAACTCCGCCGCCACGTGGGCGACCGGGCAATGGTACTGACACAGCTGAACGCCACTGCGCACGGGCTGCAGGGAAGCCACGAACCCCTTGGCGGTCAACGCCTCCACCAACGCCTCGGCCGGGGTGGGATATTCCCCCTTGACGGTCTCGAACCGCTGCTCGATCGAGTCCACCACGCCGGTGGCGAACTCGTTGACGGCCTCCTCCCCCGCCACCTGGCGGAGGAAGTCGAGCGCCTGGATGGCGAGCTCGTCGTAGGCCTGGTAGAACTCGGCCCGGCCGGCGTCGGTGAGCGCGAACACCCGAGCCGGACGGCCGCGGCCGCGCTGACCGTAGACCCGCTGCTGGCGGGAGACCAGGTGACCGAGGTTCAGCAGGACGGTGAGGTGCCGCCGGACCGCGGCCGGGGTCAGGCTCAGCCGCTTGGCCAGGTCGTTGGCGGTGGACGGACCGTACTGGAGAATGCTGCGCGAAACCCGGGAGCGCGTCGAGGCATCGTTCTCCACCTGGGCGGGGTCCACCGACTCCTCGACCAGCGGTAACGCGTCATGGCTCGTTTTCACAACACCATTGTTCTCCATTTCCGGTGAGGGCTCAACCAAGGCAACCCTCACTCGAACCGAGGTCACGGAAAAATCACGAAACCGTGTGACAACTACGACGCCGCGTCGTAGGGTGAGACCCGATGGTCTTGTCTGACTAGGCCATCGACCCATCTGAGGCATATTCCAGAAAGATGTCATCGTGACTCCCGAACCGAAAGAACATCTGCCTGCCCCTCGGGGCAGGCGAAACCTGGCTAGGGCGGCCCGCTTCGGGCTGTTCGGCCTGGCAGCAATGGCGCTGACCGCATGCACGGCGGGCGGTGGCGCACCAACTCATACTGAACACAAGAGCGAATTCGACCTTCCGCTGCCCGAGTTGAAGGACGCCGTCTTCCTCGGCGGAGCGATCAACGGCCAGCAGCTGCTGTTGATCGGCCTGCTGATCTGCGTCGGCGGCTTCGCCTTCGGCCTGGTCAGCTACATGCAGCTGAAGAACCTCCCGGTGCACAAGGCGATGCGCGAGGTCTCCGAGCTGATCTACGAGACCTGCAAGGCCTACCTGCTGCAGCAGGGCAAGTTCCTGCTGCTGCTGTTCGCCTTCATCGGCGCGGTGATCTTCGTCTACTTCGGCTTCCTGAACACCACCGGTGGCTGGGGCCGGGTGTTCATCGTGCTGCTGTTCGCGGTGATCGGCATGGCCGGCTCCTACGCGATCGCCTGGTACGGCATCCGGCTGAACACCTTCGCCAACTCGCGCACCTCGTTCGCCTCGCTGAAGGGCAAGCCGTTCGACGTCTACAACATCCCGATGCGTTCCGGCATGAGCGTCGGCATGGTGCTGATCAGCACCGAGCTGATCATGATGCTGGCGATCCTGATGTTCCTGCCCAAGGAGATCGCGACCGCCTGCTTCCTGGGCTTCGCGATCGGCGAGTCGCTGGGCGCCTCCGCGCTGCGGATCGCCGGCGGCATCTTCACCAAGATCGCCGACATCGGCTCCGACCTGATGAAGATCGTGTTCAAGATCGGCGAGGACGACCCGCGGAACCCGGGCACCATCGCCGACTGCACCGGTGACAACGCCGGCGACTCGGTCGGCCCGTCCGCCGACGGCTTCGAGACCTACGGCGTCACCGGCGTCGCGCTGATCACCTTCATCCTGCTCGGCATCCCGGACGCTACCCTGCAGGCGCACTTCCTGGTGTGGATCTTCTTCATCCGCGCGATCATGCTGGTCGCCTCCGCGCTGTCCTACTTCGGCAACGCCGCCTGGGCCAAGGCCAAGTACGGCAACGCCGACGAGATGGAGTTCGAGACCCCGCTGACCTCGCTGGTGTGGATCACCTCGATCGTGTCGATCGCGCTCACCTTCGGGATGTCCGCGCTGCTGCTCTCCGACATCGCCGGCTACCCGAACCTGTGGTGGCAGCTCTCGCTGATCATCAGCTTCGGCACCCTGGCCGGCGCGCTGATCCCCGAGCTGGTGAAGGTGTTCACCGGCGTCAAGGCCAAGCACACCGAGGAGGTCGTCAAGTCGGCCAAGGAGGGTGGCGCCTCGCTGGACATCCTCTCCGGCCTGGTGGCGGGCAACTTCTCCGCCTACTGGCTGGGGGTCGCGATCGTCGGCCTGATGGCCGGTGCCTACGCGGTGTCGACCCAGATCCCGGAGACCCTGATGCTGGCCCCGGGCGTCTTCGCCCTCGGCCTGGTGGCCTTCGGCTTCCTGGGCATGGGCCCGGTCACCATCGCGGTCGACTCCTACGGCCCGGTGACCGACAACGCCCAGAGCGTGTACGAGCTGTCGCAGATCGAGGCCGTCCCCGGCATCGAGGAGGAACTCGAGCGCGACTACGGCATCAAGCCCAACTTCGAGCGCGCCAAGTACCTGCTCGAGGCCAATGACGGCGCCGGCAACACCTTCAAGGCGACCGCCAAGCCGGTGCTGATCGGCACCGCCGCGGTGGGCGCGACCACGATGATCTTCTCGATCATCATGAGCCTGACCAACGGCCTCAAGCCGGACATGATCGGCAACCTCTCGCTGCTGCACGTGCCGTTCCTGCTCGGCCTGATCACCGGCGGCGCCGTGATCTACTGGTTCACCGGCGCCTCAATGCAGGCGGTCACCACCGGTTCCTTCCGGGCGGTGGAGTTCATCAAGGAGAACATCAACCTCGAGTCCTCCACCAAGGCCTCGGTGAAGGATTCGCGCAAGGTCGTCGAGATCTGCACCCAGTACGCCCAGAAGGGCATGTTCAACATCTTCCTGGGCATCTTCTTCGCCACCTTGGCGTTCGCCTTCGTGGAGCCGTTCTTCTTCATCGGCTACCTGATCTCGATCGCCATCTTCGGGCTCTACCAGGCCATCTTCATGGCCAACGCCGGTGGCGCCTGGGACAACGCGAAGAAGATCGTCGAGGTCGACCTGCAGGCCAAGGGCACCGACCTGCACGACGCGTCCATCGTGGGCGACACCGTCGGCGACCCGTTCAAGGACACCAGCTCGGTGGCCCTGAACCCGGTGATCAAGTTCACCACCCTGTTCGGCATGCTGGCGATCGAGCTCTCGCTGATCATCAACAACCCCGGGATCAACGCGGTGCTCGCGGTGGTCTTCGGGCTGGCCAGCCTGTACATGGTGTGGCGTTCCTTCTACGGCATGCGGATCGACCAGCCCATGCTCACCAAGGACGATTTCAAGGCCCTGGACACCAACCCCGGCCCCGAACTCGCCCCCACGGTCGAGGACGCGATCGCATCCCCCCGCGATTAAGTCCTGAAGGCGGAACGGTCGGCTCCAATCCCCCCGGAGCCGGCCGTTTTGCTGTCTGGGCCGGGACGTCGGAAGGCAAGACCAGCGACGCGCCGATAGTCTGGGCTGGTGGCCGGATCGACAGCACTGACGCTCACCGGGTTGTCGGTGCAATTGGGTGGCCACGCCGTGCTGGACGGCCTGAGCCTGACCGCCGCGGCGGGCGAGGTGACCGCCGTCCTGGGGCCCAACGGGGCGGGTAAGACCACCATGATCCGGTGTTGCACCGGGTCTGTTGCCGCCCGCCGCCGGATCCATCGAGGTGCTGGGGGTGCCGGCCGGCTCCCCCGGTGCCAACGACCAGGTGGGGCTGATGCCGCAATCCACCGGCGCCTGGTCCGGCGTCCGGCCCGGTGAGCTGCTGGGCTACCTCGCCGGCCTCTACCGGGAGCCGCTGCCGGCCGCCCAGCTGATCGAACAGCTGGGCATCGCCCCCTTCGCCGGCACCCCGTACCGGCGGCTGTCGGGCGGGCAGCAGCAACTGGTCAACCTCGCCGGCGCGATCGTCGGGCGTCCCCGGCTGGTCTTCCTGGACGAACCCACCGCCGGCCTCGACCCGCACGCCCGGCGGATGGTCTGGCAGCTCATCGGCCAACTCCGCGCGGCCGGGGTTGCGGTCGTGCTGACCACCCACGACATGGACGAGGCGCAGCAGTTGGCCGACCGGGTCTACCTGCTGAACGCCGGCCGGGTGGTGGCCCACGGCACGGTGGCCGAGCTCACCACCGGCGGCAGCCTGGAGCAGCTCTTCCTCTCCCTCACCACACCGCAGGGGGCACTGTGACGGCCCTCGACTACTCCCCCGCCACCGGCAGCGTGCCACGCGCCCGGCGGATCCTGCGGCACGCCGCGATGGAGGCCCGGCTGGTGGCGCGCAACGGCGAACAGCTGCTGTTGGCGTTGGTGATCCCGGTCGGGCTGCTGATCGGACAGGCCGTCGCCGGTGACCGGTTCGGGATCGCCCGCGAACCCTTCGCCGCCTCGGTGCTGAGCCTGGGGCTGTGGTCGACCGGCTTCACCTCGCTGGCGGTGGCGACCGCCTTCGAGCGCCGCTACGGCGTGCTGGAACGGCTGGTGGCCACCCCGCTGCGGCGGGTGGACCTGATCGCCGGCAAGGCGGTCGCCTTCGCCGGCCTGGCGCTGGCCCAGCTGGCCGTCCTGGCGACGGTGGCCCTGCTCACCGGCTGGGCACCCCGGCCAACCCTGGCGCAGACCCTGATCGCGGTGATCGCGGTCGTCCTGGGCCTGCTCGGGTTCGCCGCGCTGGCGTTGATCCTGGCCGGTCTGGCCAGCGCCGAACTCACCCTGGCGGTGGCCAACCTGATCTACCTGGCCGGCGCCGCGCTCGGCCTGGTGGTGCCGCCGTCGGCCTTCCCGGCCGCGGTGCAGCCCGTGCTGGGGCTGCTGCCCACCACCGCGCTGGCCGACACGCTGCGCACCTGGGCCAGCGGCGGGACCGACCCGCTGCCGCTGGCCGTCCTGACGGTCTGGGTCGTGGCGGGGCTGTGGCTGGCCCGGAAGGTGTTCCGATGGACCTCCTGAAATCACCCGGGGCGATCCGAAGCTGGGCGGTGGCCTCGCTGGTGGGCAATATGACCCTGATCATCACCGGCGGGCTGGTCCGGGTCACCGGCTCCGGGCTGGGCTGCAGCACCTGGCCGCAGTGCGAGCCCGGCTCCTACCTGCCGCATCCCGAGGCTGGCGCGCACGCCGCCGTGGAGTTCGGCAACCGGACCCTCACCTTCGTCCTGATCGGGCTGGCGATCGGCACCTTCCTGGCGGCCTGGTTCGCCCGGGACGAGGACACCGGCCGGCCGCGCCGGGACCTGCGGCTGCTCGCCTTCATCGCCGCGATCGGGGTGCCGATCCAGGCGGTGATCGGCGGCATGTCGGTGCTGAGCAACCTCAACCCCTGGGTGGTCTCGCTCCATCTGCTGGCCTCGGTCGCCATGGTGGCGGTCTGCGTCGCCCTGATCCACCGGTCCGGAGGGGTGGAGCCCGTCGTGGTACCGCGGCGGGTGGGCTGGCTGGCCCGCGGGGTGTTCGTGCTGGGGATGACGGTGGTGGTGCTCGGCACCGTGGTCACCGGCTCCGGCCCGAACAGTGGCGACGGCGGCGCGGAACGGAACGGACTCTCCCCCGAGCTCACCGCCCGGATCCACTCGATCAGCGTCTGGCTGACCCTGCTGGCGCTGGCCGGGCTGCTGGTCCTGGCGCACCGGATTCCGGCGGTGTGGCGGGCCGGGCTCGGGGTGGCGGTGGTAGCCGGGCTGCAGGGCGTGGTCGGCTACACCCAGTACTTCCTGGGCAATCCGCCGGCGCTGGTCGCCGTCCACATGGCCGGAACGGCGGTGTTCACCGCCGCGGTCGCCCATCTCTGGCTGGTGACCCGTCTGCCCCGCACTGTGTCGGCCACCGCCGGCTGACCGGCATGCGGCTCGCCCAGACCGGCACCGGGAGGCCGCTGCTGTTGCTGCACGGCGCCGGTGTGGCCGGCTGGATGTGGCGTCCGGTGATCGAGCGGCTGAGCGGGCAGGCGCGCGTCCTGGTGCCGGATCTCCCGGGCCACGGCGGCACCGCGGAACAGCCGTACCGCAGTCACCGCGACACCCTGGACGAGCTGATCCGCCTGCTGGCGGACCGGACGCCGGCCGGCGCGGTGGTGGTCGGCTTCTCGCTGGGCGGCCAGCTGGCCATCCTGCTGGCAGCGGCCCGTCCCGACCTGGTGCGCGGCGTCGGGGTGATCAGCGCGCAGACCCTCCGGCTGCCGCTACCGAGGTTCAGCCTGGCCGTGGTGGCGGCCAGCGCGCCGCTGGCTCGCCGGGCCTGGTTCGCCAGGCTGCAGGGGCGCCAGCTGGGCGTCCCCGACGAGCTGCTGGCCGACTACCTCCGCGACAGCGCCGTGGTCAGCCGGGAGACCCTGGTGGCGTCGGTCCGGGAGAACCTCGGCTTCCGGCTGCCGGCCGGCTGGTCGGCCTACCCTGGCCCGGCAGCCGTGCTCGCCGGGGCCGGGGAACGGCCGGTGATGCTCGATTCGGCGCGCGCCAGTCACGCCGCGCTACCGGGCAGCACCCTGCGGCTGGTGCCCGACTGCGCTCACGACCTGCCGTGGCGGCGGCCGGCGTTGATCGCCGAGCAGTGTCGGGAGTTGCTCGTCCGGGGCGGTGAACCGGGTGATCCGGCGGCCGAATAGGGTTGGGCCATGGTGAGTGAGTTCGTAGCCGGTGCCGGGAGCTTCTTCGCCGGGTTCGGGATGTGGCGGAGCCGGCCGAAGCTGATGGCCCTCGCCCTGCTGCCCGCGCTGGCCGTGCTGATCGTGATGGGCACGCTGCTGAGCTGGCTGGGGGTGTGGCTGGTCGGTCTGGTCCCCGGCTGGACCGGGTTCGCCGACAGTTGGCCGGGCTGGCTGGCGGGGCTGTTGCGGTTCGCGCTGGCCTCGGGCATCACGCTGGCCCTGGCGCTGCTGCTGATCGTCACCTACACCTCGATCACCCTCGCCGTCGGCGACCCGTTGTACGCCCGGATCTCGCAGGAGACCGACGCCCTGCTCGGCGGGCCGGTGCCCAACCACTCCGGCGGCTGGAATTGGGTGGGCGACACCCTGCGGCTGGCATTGCGCGGCCTGGTCGGCGGCCTGTTGGTCGGCCTGATCGGCCTGGTGCCGGGGGTCGGTGGCCTGGTGGCGGCGATCGCCGGTTTCGTGCTCTCCAGTTGGTTGCTCGTCACCGGCCTGACCACCGGTTCGCTGGAACGCCGCGGGCTGGACTACCGGGCCCGCACCCGCCTGCTGCGCAGCCGGGCCTGGCGGGCACTCGGCTTCGGCATGGCCGCGCAGCTGTTCTTCCTGATCCCGGGCGGCGCGGTGCTGATCATGCCGTCCGCCTCGTCCGGAGCCACCCGGCTGGCCCGCTCGCTGACCGCTTCGACCGCCAGCTGAGCCGGCTCAGAACACCAGCGGGTCGATGGCGGCGGCGATGAAGACCAGCGCCAGGTAGCTGTTGGAGAGATGGAACAGCCGCATCGGCTTGAGCTGGGCGTCCTGCAGGCCGGCCCGGGCACGCCGCAGCAAGGCGATCGACTCCCCGATCATCACCGCCCCGAGGACGGCCGCCACCACCGGGTAGAGCCAGCCGGTGCCGGCCACCGGCCAGAGCAGCAGGCTGACCGCGACGGTCAGGACGGTGTAGGCCAGGATCCGGATCGCCACCGCCACCGGGGGCATCACCACCGGCAGCATCGGGACGTGACCCTGGGCGTAGTCCTCGCGGTAGCGCAGCGCCAGCGCCCAGGTGTGCGGCGGCGTCCAGGCGAAGACGATGGCGAACAGCACCAGCGGCGGCCAGGCCACCGCGCCGGTGACCGCGGTCCAGCCGATCAGCGGCGGGAAGCAGCCGGCCACCCCACCCCAGACGATGTTCTGGGCGGTCCGGCGCTTCAGCCCCAGGGTGTAGACGAAGACGTAGTAGAGGTTCGCCACCAGGGCCAGGCCGGCGGAGAGCCAGTTGGCGCCGAACCCGAGGATCAGCACCGAGGCGATCCCCAGCACCACCCCGTAGGCGTAGGCGTTGCGCCGGGAGACCAGTTCGCGAGCCATCGGACGGCGCCGGGTGCGCCGCATCTCGGCGTCGATGTCGGCGTCGATCACGGAGTTGAAGACGTTGGCGCTGGCCGCGGCCAGCGTCCCACCGATCAGCGTCACCGCCACCAGCCCCAGCGGCGGAAAGCCGCCCACCGCCAGGAACATCGCGGGCACGGTGGTGACCAGCAGCAGCTCGATGATCCGGGGCTTGGCGAGCGCGACATAGGCCGCGATCACCTCGCGCACCCGGGCAGGCCCGGCCGGCGCCGCTACCACCTCCGAGCGGGCGGCCCGATCATGGTTGTGAATCTCCAGCGTCCCTTCGTCTCAAGGTTTTCGCAGTCTAGCCGCGAACCCGCCTCCCGCAGCACCGTGGCGGCCGGGATACGTAGAGGTTCGCCATCCCGGATGCGGCGCGCCGGTCAGCCGAGCCGGACGACCCGCTCGGCGAACCGTCCGGCGGTGGCCCGGACCTGTTCCCAGTCGGTGTACTCGATCGACACCGTCGGGTCGGTCGGGCCGTCGGTGATCTTCATGATCAGCTGGATCGCCAGCCGGTCCCAGATCCGGTAGCGCGGGTACTCCAGCGCCCCGGCGACCACCTCGACGTCACCGTGCCAGCCGCTCCTGGCCAGGAACTTCTGGGTGTAGGAGTGCACCTGCGGATCGCGCTTCTCCTCATTCCGGGCGGTGAGCGAGACCGTGACCAGCTGGGTCGGCGCGGCTTCCAGCCACTCCCGGTGCCGGTCCACCAGCCGGTAGGCATTGCGGTCGAAGTAGCCGTAGCGTACCGAGGTGACCAGCAGCAGGCCGGCGTGGCGGGCGGGATCGACCCGGGTCTTCGAGGTCAGTTCGGCCAGCTCGGTCTCCAGACCGGTGCCGCGCATCGCCTCAGCCATCGCTTCGGCGATCTTCCAGCTCTGTCCGAACCGGCCACCATGGACGACCAGCACCCGTTTGCCCACCCCACGCCTCCAGCGATCTCGATCCGGCACCAGCCCAACGGGCTCTCCGATTGGCCACCCCCGCGACGGCGGGCATAGGCTGCGAACCACCCTACTCAACGGGCACAGAAATACCTGACGTCGTCCGACGGAAGACCAGGCAGCCGAGCCCGTCCCGTGGATCACCGCGACGGCGATCGGCCGTCAGAAGGAGACCGTCTTGCGCAGCCTGACCACCCGGGATCTGATCAATATCGGCATCTTCACCGTGCTGTACTTCGCCGCGGTGGCCGTGCTCGGGCAGCTCGGCGCACTGGTGCCGATCCTGCAGGTGCTGGGCCCGCTCTACATTCCGATCGTGGCCGGAATCCCGTTCACCCTCTTCCTCACCCGGGTGCAGAAGTTCGGCATGATCACCATCCTGGGCATCCTGGTCGGCCTGCTGGTGCTGGCCACCGGGCAGGCCTACTGGGTGCCGCTGCTGGCCGTGGTGCTGGCGCCGGCCGCCGACCTGATCTGCCGGGCCGGCGGCTACCGCCGTTGGGGCCACCTGGTGGCCGGCTACGCGGTGTTCTCGCTGATGCTGATCGGCACCGTGGTGCCGCTGTTCTTCGCCCGGGCAGCCTTCCTGGAACGGGTCGGCCAACGCCACGACGACGCCTGGGTGCAGACCATCGTCGCGCTCACCCCGAACTGGATGTTCGCGGTGATGATCGTGATGCTGGCCGTCGGCGCGGTGATCGGGGCCTACCTGGGACGCGCCGTGCTGCGCAAGCACTTCGAACGCGCCGGCATCGCCTGACGTGCCCCGCCGCGAGCTGTTCCGACTCGACCCACGCACCACCCTGGTCGTGGTCGGGCTGCTCAACATCGTGATGTTCTCGGCCGGCTTCACCGGCAGCGACGCGCTCGCCCGGCTGGTCTTCCAGGCGATCCCGGCGCTGCTGGCGATCGGGATCGGACGGGGCCGCGCCGCGCTGGGCTACCTGCTGGTGACGCTCTGCGCGCTGGCCACCGAACAGGTCCTGCTCTCCGGTGACCTGACCGCCGCGCAGTCGGTGGTGGCCGGGGTGGCCGGGTTGATCGCCCGGCTGGCGCCGGGCTTCTTCCTGGGGTACGTGGCGGTGGTGAGCATCCGGGTGGGCGAGCTGATGGCCGCCCTGGAACAGCTCCGGCTGCCCCGCCAGGTGGTGATCCCGGCGGCGGTGGTGCTGCGCTTCCTGCCCACCGTGCGGGAGGAGTCGGTGGCGGTGGCCTCGGCGCTGACCGCCCGCGGCATCTCGCTGTGGCGGGTCGGACCGATCGCCTGGCTGGAGTACCGGCTGGTCCCGCTGCTGATCGCCACGGTGAAGGCCGGCGAGGAACTCACCCAGGCGGCGCTCACCCGCGGCCTGGGACGTCCGGGACGCGCCGACCGGATCTGCCGGCTGGCGCTGCGGCCGGCCGATCTGGTCGCCTGGGCGCTGTGCGCCCTCGGATTGGGGTTGTGGCTTGTCGGTTAGCGCCACCGCCGTGAGCTTCCGCTACGCCGCCGCCGAGGCGCCGGCGCTGCGGGACTTCGAGCTGACCGTCCAGCCCGGCGAGTTCGTGGTGCTGAGCGGGCCGTCCGGCTGTGGCAAGACCACCGCCACCCGGCTGTTCAACGGCCTGATCCCACACTTCCACGAAGGCGAGCTGACCGGCCGGGTGGCGGTATTCGGCGACGAACCCGCTCGGCAGCGGATCTGGCGCACCGCCGAGCAGGTCGGCTCGGTGTTCCAGAACCCCCGCTCGCAGTTCTTCACCACCGATCCGGTCTCCGAGATCGCCTTCGGCTGCGAGAACCTCGGCCTGCTCGCCGAGGTCACCCGGGAGCGGGTCGAGCACAACCTGCGGGCGTTCGGGCTGACCGCGCTGCGCGACCGGTCGATCTTCGCCCTCTCCGGCGGCGAGAAGCAGCGGCTGGCCTGCGCCGCGGTGGCCGCCACCGAGCCCGCGCTCTACGTGCTGGACGAGCCGTCGGCCAACCTCGACGCCCCCGCCACCCAGCGGCTGCAGCAGATCATGGCGGGCTGGAAGGCCGCCGGCGCGACCGTGCTGGTGGCTGAGCACCGGGTCGGCTACCTGCGCGAGCTGGTCGACCGGCTGGTGCTGCTGGACGGCGGCCGGATCGTCGCGGAGTACTCCGGCGAGCAGTTCCGGGCCCTGGACGAGAGCGGCATCGCCGCGCTGGGCCTGCGCCGGCTGCGTCCGCCGAAGCCGGCGGACACCCCGCTGCCCGCCGATGCCCCCGCGCTGCAGGTCGTCGAGCTGACCTACCGGCACCCCCACCGGAAGGTGCCCGGGGTCGGCACCCGCCGTCCCGACCCCGCCCTCCAGCTGGAGCGGCTGACCATTCCCAAGCGGCAGGTCACCGCCCTGGTCGGCTCCAACGGCGCCGGCAAGACCACGCTGGCCCGCTGGCTGGCCGGGCTGAGCCCGAACCATGGCGGGTTGCTGCTGGACGAAGGGAGACGACTCAGCCGCCGGGAGCGGCGCCGCCGGGTCTTCCTGGTGCAGCAGGACGTCAACCACCAGCTGGTGACCGAGTCGGTGGCCGACGAGATCGAGTTGACCCTGCGGCTGGCGGGCAGCGACGCCGAGCTGGCCGCGGAGACCGACCGGGTGCTGGCCACGGTGGATCTGCTGGCCCAGGCGGATCGGCACCCGATGTCGCTGTCGGCCGGGCAGAAGCAGCGGCTGGCGATCGGCACCGCGCTGGCCTCCGGCCGCGAGGTGGTGCTGCTGGACGAGCCGACCAGCGGGCTGGACCTGCGCCACATGCGACAGGTCGCCGCCGTGCTGCGGGAACTCGCCGCCACTGGCAGGACGGTGCTGGTGGCCACCCACGACGCCGAGCTGATCGCTGCCTGCGCCGACCAGGTGATCACGCTGGCTCAGGGGCGGCTCGCGAGGTAGGACGGCCCACTCCGATGTCGTAGAGTCAACCCGGTCAGGAGGGGTATGAACGAAACACCTAATCCGCTGCGGGATGCCACCGACCGGCGGCTGCCGCGGATGGCCGGCCCGTGCGCGCTGGTGCTGTTCGGCGTGACCGGCGATCTGGCCCGCAAGAAGCTGCTGCCGGCGATCTACGACCTGGCCAACCGGGGCCTGCTCTCCCCCGCCTTCGGGCTGGTCGGGTTCGCCCGGCGGGACTGGCGGGCCGACCACTTCGCCGAGGTGGTCGCCGAGGCGGTCAAGGCCAATGCCCGCACCCCGTTCCGCGAGGACGTCTGGCGGCAGCTGGTCGAGGGCATCCGCTTCGTCTCCGGCGAACTGGACGACGACGAGGCCTTCCAGCGGCTCGCCGGCACCCTCGCCGAGCTCGATCAGGCCCAGGGCACCGGCGGCAACCACGCCTTCTACCTGTCGGTGCCGCCGGCCGCCTTCGATCTCACCCTGGAGCAGCTCAGCCGGCACGGCCTGGCCGGGGAACGCCGGACGGCGCCGGGCGGCGCCTGGTCGCGGGTGGTGATCGAGAAGCCGTTCGGCCACGACCTGGCCAGCGCGCAGGATCTGCAGCGCAAGGTGGAGGCCGCCTTCGAGCCGGAGTCGGTGTTCCGGATCGACCACTACCTGGGCAAGGAGACCGTCCAGAACATGCTGGCCTTCCGGTTCGCGAACCAGCTGTTCGAACCGATCTGGAACCGCACCTACATCGATCACGTGCAGATCACCATGGCCGAGGACATCGGGATCGGCGGCCGGGCCGGCTACTACGACGGCATCGGCGCGGCCCGCGACGTCACCCAGAACCACCTGCTGCAGCTGCTGGCGCTGACCGCGATGGAGGAGCCGACCTCGTTCGACGCCGACCAGCTGCACACCGAGAAGCTCAAGGTGCTGGCCGCCACCCGGCCGGCCCGGGATCTCGCCCGGGGCACCGCCCGCGGCCAGTACACCGCCGGCTGGGCCGGCGGGGAGCACGTCAAGGGCTACCTGGAGGAGGACGGGATCGCCGCCGACTCCACCACCGAGACCTACGCCGCCATCCGGGTGGACATCGACAATCGTCGCTGGGCGGGCGTCCCGTTCTACCTGCGGGCGGCCAAGCGGATGCCCCGCCGGGTGACCGAGGTCGCGCTGGTGCTGCGTCCGGCGCCCCACCTGCCCTTCCGGGGACCGGACGTCACCAACCTCGGCTCCAACGCGCTGGTGATGCGGATCCAGCCCGACGAGGGGATCACGCTGCGGTTCGGCGCCAAGGTGCCGGCCACCCAGATGGAGGTCCGCGACGTCACCATGGACTTCGCCTACGGCAACTCGTTCGCCGAGTCCAGCCCGGAGGCCTACGAGCGGCTGATCCTGGACGTCCTGCTGGGCGACCCGCCGCTGTTCCCGCAGCACGACGAGGTGGAGGCGTCCTGGCGGATCCTCGACCCGGTGCTGGAATACTGGGCGGCCAGCGACCAGCCCCCGCAGGGCTACCCGGCCGGCTCGTGGGGGCCGAGGTGCGGCCGCGAGATGCTGGCCCGGGACGGCCGGACCTGGCGGCGACCGTGAGGAGCCTGGGGTGATCATCGAACTGGAGAACACCACTGCCGGCCAGATCGGCCAGCGGATACTGACCGCCCGCGGCCGGGTCGGGGTACCGACCGGCCTGGTCTTCACCATGATCGTGGTCGCGCAGCAGTGCGACACCGACGAGGTCATCGCGGCGTCCATCGATGCCGGACGGGAGCACCCCTCCCGCATCCTGGTGCTGCGCGACGGCGACGGGCCCACCCGGCTGGACGCCCGGCTGCGGGTCGGCGGCGAGGTGCCCGGCGACATCGTCGAGCTCACCTTCGGCGGCGAGCTCACTCGGCACCGGGCTTCCGCGGTGCTGCCGCTGCTGCTGCCGGATTCCCCGGTGGTGGCATGGTGGCCGGGAGCGGCGCCGACCGTCCCGGGACGCGACCCGATCGGCAAGCTCGCCCAGCGCCGGATCACCGACGCGATGGGTGCTGCCGACCCGATCCCGACCCTGCTGGAGCGGGCGCAGCACTGCGCGCCCGGCGACATCGACCTGGTCTGGACCCGGCTCACCCGGTGGCGCGGGCTGCTGGCCGCCGCCGTCGAGCAGTACCCCTCACCGATCCGCCGGGCCGCGGTGCAGGCGACCAGCGGCAACGCCGCCGGGGTGCTGCTGGCCGCCTGGCTGGAAAGCCGGCTCGATCTTGAGGTTCAGGTCGACGCGGTCAGCGGCGACTACGGCATCATGGGGGTGGAGTTGACCACCGATGCCGGCGAGATCCGGCTGGTCCGGACCGACGGCTCGATGGCGACTTTCAGCGCACCAGGGGTGCCCGGCCGGCTGCTGGCTCTGCCACGGCGGGATCTGAACGCGCTGATCACCGAGGAATTACGTCGGCTGGAGGACGATGCGGCCTACAGTGCGACCATGACCAGGCTGGCGGCCCGCTGGGACACCGGCCGGCAGGATGGAGGATCCCAGGGATGACCCAGCCCACCGTGGTGCGCTACCGGGACGCCGACGACCTCGCCGACCGCGCCGCCGCCCGGCTGCTGCGGGCGCTGATCGGCTTCCAGGCCGACGACCGGATCGCCCAGCTGTGCCTGACCGGCGGCCGGATCGCGCAGCGGATCTACGCCCGGCTGGCCGAACTGGTGGTGGACTCCGAGCTTGACCCTGCCCGGCTGGAACTGTGGTGGGGGGACGAACGGTTCGTCCCGACCGACGACCCCGGACGCCATGCCGGGCCGACCCTGGCGACCCTGGCCGGACGGTTCCCGCTGGCCCCCTCCCGCACCCACCCGATGCCCGCCGCGGACGGCGTGATCGACGCCGGGGCGGCGGCCGCCACCTACGCCAAGGAACTCGGCGACACCCGGTTCGACCTGGTGCTGCTGGGGATGGGCGAGGACGGCCACGTCGCGTCGGTGTTCCCCGGGCATCCCTCCGGTGAGCCCGCCAACCAGACCGTGATCGGGGTGAGCGACGCGCCGCTTCCGCCCAGCGAGCAGATCAGCCTCACGGTGAGCGCGCTGAGCCGCGCCGGGCAGGTGTGGTTCCTGGTCAGCGGCGCGGAGAAGGCGCCGGCGCTGCGACGGGCGCTGGCCGGCGATCAGGAACTGCCGGCCGCCCGGGTGCACGGCGAGGAGGTGACGGTCTGGCTGGTCGATCAGGCCGCCGCCGGCGAACTCCCCTACTTCGAGTGCTCGGTCTAGAACCGGAAGGAGCCACCCCCGCGCCGCCGAAGGCGATCAGGGGTGGCTCCACGAAGGGGCTGATCAGACCATTTCCCGCAGGTCGTCGGCGATGATCAGCTCGGCCTCGGTCGCCGCCTGAATCTCGGCCAGGGTGAACTCCGGGTTGTACTCGGTGAGCACCAGCCCCTCGTCGGTGACCTTGATCACGCCCATCTCGGTCACGATGTCGGTGACGCACCTGGTGGCGGTCAGCGGCAGCCGGCACTGCTTCAGGATCTTCTGCGCGCCACGGGCGGTGTGCTCCATCGCCACGATCACCCGCTTCGCGCCGACCACCAGATCCATCGCCCCGCCCATCCCGGGCACCTTCTTGCCCGGGATGATCCAGTTCGCCAGGTTGCCCTCGGCGTCCACCTCGAGGGCACCCAGGATGGTGCAGTCCACGTGCCCGCCCCGGATCAGCCCGAAGCTCAGGCTGGAGTCGATGTAGGCGCCGGTCCGCGCCACCATCGCCGGACGTCCGCCGGCGTCGGTGACATGCATCGGCTCGGCCTCCTCCGAGCTGGGGGTGGGCGCGGTGTCGATGATCCCGTTCTCGGACTGAAGCACCAGATCCACCCCGTCGGAGAGGTAGAGCGGCACCAGTGTCGGCAGCCCGATGCCCAGGTTCACGACGTCGCCGTCGCGCAACTCCTTGGCCACTCGCGCGGCGATGAATCCCTTGGTGTCCTGCATGGCTCAGCCCTCCTGGGTGCTGGTGACGTAGTCGACGAGGATCCCCGGGGTGACGACGTCCTCCGGACGGATCTCGCCGATCTCGACGATGTTCTCGGCTTCGGCGATCACCACGTCGGCGGCCAGCGCCATCACCTCGTTGAAGTTGCGGGTGGTGCCCTTGTACCAGACGTTGCCGGCCTGGTCGATCTGGTAACCGCAGATCACCGCGAAGTCCGCCCGCAGCGGCTTCTCCAGCAGGTAGGACCGGCCGTCGATCTCCACCTTCGAGTGGACGTGGTCGGCCTCCTCGACGATGGTGCCCACGCCGGTCGGGGTGAGCACGCCGCCCAGCCCCATGCCACCGGCCCGGATCATCTCGACCAGGCTGCCCTGCGGGATCAGCACCACCTCCAGGCTGCCCTCGGTCATCTGCGCGGCGACCTCGGGGTTCAGGCCGACGTGGCTGGCGACCAGCTTGGCGACCTGCCGATTGTGGATCAGCTTGGCCAGGGCGTAGTGCTCGTCGCCGTTGGGTCCGTCCATCATCGCGGCATCGTTGCAGTAGACGGTGAGATCGCGGACGTCACGGCTGGCGAGCTCGGCCAGGAAGCGGTGGGCGCTACCGCAGCCCATGAACCCGCCGACCATGATCGAGGCGCCGTCCCGGACCAGCGCCGCGGCCTCCTGGGTGGAAACAAATCGTGGCATGTCTACTCCTCAGCACTTCTCAAAGACGGTGGCGATCCCCATGCCGCCACCGATGCACAATGTGGCGAGGCCGCGTCGGGCGTCCTCGCGTCGGCCCAGCTCGTGGAGCAGGGAGACGATGATCCGGGCGCCGGAGGCCCCGATCGGGTGGCCCAGCGCGATCGCGCCGCCGTTGACGTTGACCCGTTCCGCCGGCAGGCCGAGTTCCCGGCCGACCGCGGCCGCCTGGGCGGCGAACGCCTCATTGGCCTCGACCAGGTCGAGGTCGGCGACCTCGAGCCCCGCCTTGGCCAGCGCCTTCCGGGTGGCCTGAACCGGGCCCACGCCCATGATGGACGGATCCACCCCGGCCTGACCCCAGCCGACCAGCTTGGCCAGCGGCTGCAGGCCGAGCCTGGCCACCGCCTCGCCGCTGGCCAGCACCAGCGCCGCGGCACCGTCGTTGATGCCGGAGGCGTTGCCGGCGGTGACCGTGCCGCCGTCCCGCTTGAACGCGGGGCGCAGCTTGGCCAATGCCTCAGCAGTGGTGGCGCGCGGGTACTCGTCGGTGTCGAACACCACCTCCTGGCGCTTCACGGTGACGGTGACCGGCACGATCTCGTCGGCGAACCGGCCGGCCGACACCGCGTCGGCCGCCTTCTGCTGGGAGGCCAGCGCCAGCGCGTCCTGGTCATCGCGGGAGATGCCCCACTGCTCGGCGACGTTCTCGGCGGTG
Organism: Propionicimonas sp.; assembly: GCA_049840415.1. Classification (GTDB taxonomy): domain Bacteria; phylum Actinomycetota; class Actinomycetes; order Propionibacteriales; family Propionibacteriaceae; genus Propionicimonas. Next base: position 170,314 of record JASGLB010000009.1, read on the forward strand.
ATGCCCATGTGGTAGCCGTTGAAGACGTCGGTGAGCCCGTCGGCCACCATCATGTCGACCAGCTTGGCGTCGCCCATCCGGGCGCCCCAGCGGGCACCCGGTGCCAGATACGGCGTGGCGGACATGCTCTCGGTGCCCCCGGCCACGATGATCTCGGCATCGCCGGCCAGGATGGCCCGGGCCCCGTCGACCACCGTCTTCATGCCGGAACCGCAGACCATGTTGGTCGTGGTGGCGGTGACGGTCACCGGCAGGCCGGCCCGGATGGCCGCCTGCCGGGCCACGTTCTGGCCCTGGCCGGCCGCCAGGACGCAGCCCAGGTAGACCTCGTCCACCTGTTCGGGGGCCAGTCCGGCGCGGTCCAGCGCCGCCCGGATCACCACCCCGCCCAACTCGGCCGCCGGGACGTCCTTGAGGGTGCCGCCGAAGCTGCCGATCGCGGTGCGACAGGCGGCGACGATGTAGATCTCAGTCATGGTGTATGTCCTCTCCCCTGATCAGACCAGGCCGGTCAGGGCGTAGAAGCCGATCACCACGAAGACGGTCAGCGTCTTGATGGCGGTGATGGCGAAGATGTCCTTGTAGGACTGGCGGTGGGTGAGCCCGGTCACCGCGAGCACGGTGATCACCGCGCCATTGTGCGGCAGCGTGTCCATGCCGCCGGAGGCCATCGAGGCGACCCGGTGCACCACTTCCAGCGGGATGCCGGCCGCGTCGGCCATCTTGATGAACGACTCGCCCATCGCGGCCAGCGCCATCGACAGACCGCCGGAGGCCGAACCGGTGACACCGGCCAGCACGTTGACGGTGATCGCCACGTTGGACAGCGGATCCGGGATCCGGCGCAGCGCGTTGGCCGCCACCAGGAAGCCGGGCAGCGCGGCGATCACGCCGGCGAAGCCGAACTCGGAGGCGGTGTTCATGCTGGCCAGCATCGAACCGCCGATGGCTTCCTTGGAGTCGCGGGCGAAGGTGGCGACGATCCGCTTGCCACCCAGCGCGAACACCGCGGCGATGCCGAGCACCAGCGCCATCTCCAGCGACCAGACCCCGAGGTTGGCCGCCAGCTTGACCACGATCGGGTCGGACTGGGTGACCACGGTCGGGGAGAAGGACATCTCCGCCGGCAGCCACATCGGCAGCAGCCGGGTGAAGACCAGGTTGCCCACCCAGACGATCAGCAGCGGGATGATCGCCAGGCCCCAGTGGTAGGGCTTCTCCAGCTCGACCAGCTGCGGCTCATTGGTGTGGCCGGTGCCGTAGCCCTCGCCGGCCTTCGCGGCGGAGCGCCGCCGCCATTCCAGGTAGGTGATGCCGAGAGCGAAGACGAACAGGCCGCCGAAGCTGCCCAGGATCGGGGCGGCGAAGCTGGTGGTGTTGAAGTAGGTGGTGGGGATGATGTTCTGGATCTGTGGCGTACCCGGTAGCGCGTCCATGGTGAAGGCGAAGGCGCCCAGCGCGATGGTCGCCGGGATCAACCGCTTGGGGATGTCTGCCTGGCGGAACATCTCCGCGGCGAAGGGGTAGACGGCGAACACCGCGACGAACAGCGAGACGCCGCCGTAGGTGAGGATCGCGCCGACCAGCACCACCGAGATGATCGACCGAGTCGGGCCGACCAGCTTGATCACCGCCGAGGCGATCGACCGGGCGAACCCGGAGATCTCCATCAGCTTTCCGAACAGCGCTCCCAGCAGGAAGATCGGGAAGTAGTTCTGGATGAAGGTGACCATCTTGGCCATGAACAGACCGCTGAACATCGGCAGGGTCTCCGCCGGCGCGGTCAGCAGCACGGCCAGCAGGGCGGCGATCGGCGCGAACAGGATCACGCTGTGACCCCGGTAGGCCATGAACATCAGGAAGGCCAGCGCCCCCAGGATGACCAGAAGATTGAGGATTTCCACGTCAGTCTCGTTTCAGGAAACGGTACGGTGCCGACCGGGCCTAGGCCGCGGTCCAGCCGCCGTCCACGGTGAGGGCGGTACCGGTGATGGAGTCGGCCGCCGGCGAGCACAGGAACTTGGCCACCTCGGCGATGGTCTTGGGCTCGAGCAGCTTCTTGATGCTGGACTTGGCCAGCATGATCTGGCTGACCACCTCGTCCTCGCTGATGCCGTGGGTGGCGGCCTGAGCGGCGATCTGGTTGTCGACCAGCGGCGTGCGGACGTAGGCCGGGCAGATCGAGTTGACCGTGATGCCCTGCGGCCCGCCCTCCAGCGCAGCGGTCTTGGTCAGCCCCATCAGACCGTGCTTGGCCGAGACGTAGGCGGACTTGAACTCCGAGGCGACCAGGCCGTGGATCGAGTTGAGGTTGATGATCCGGCCCCAGCCGTTCGCCTTCATCGACGGCCAGACGTACCGGGTGAGGTAGAACGGCGCGTTCAGCATCAGGTCGATGATGAACTCCCACCGATCCTCCGGGAAGTCCTCGATCGGCGAGACGGTCTGCACGCCGGCCACGTTCACCAGGATGTCGACCCGGCCGTGCGCGGCGAGGGCGTGGTCGACCAGGCGGCGGCAGTCCTCGCGCTGGGTGAGGTTGACCGCGAGGTACTGCTGGCCGATGGCGGTGGCCTGCTCGGCGAGCGCGGCTTCGTTGATGTCGGCCAGCACCACCTTCGCACCGTCCGCGGCGAATTCCTGAGCGACGGCCAGCCCGATCCCACTGGCGGCACCGGTGACAATGACAACCTTGTCCTGCAACATTGAATGACTCCTTCTCGGCAGAGCCCGAAGGCTCCTGACTGTCTGGCGGCACGGCAGAGCCGGGCCTGCGGCGTCACAGGCCTTTCTGTCGCCTGGCTAGGGCATCGGCGGCGGGTGTCAGCTTCGTTACCAGCACCGGGCCGCGCAGCTCGATCCACCAGTGACCCTAGTCACCGCGAAATGGTCAGTCCATATAGCGATCGACAAGGTTGCCGCGGCGTTGACGGTGATTTCTACAACCGGGCGGGACGGGGCGGCAGGTTCCCGATCGAGAGCGCCCAGATCACATCCACCAGGTCCGCCGGGTCGGCCAGGCTGGTGCCGGTGATCTCCTCGAAGCGGCGCAGCCGGTAGCGCATCGTGTTGACGTGCAGGTTCTGCGCCGCGGCGGCCCGCGAGATGCTCAGCTGCTGATCGAGGTAGCCGCGGACCGATGCCTCCAGCTCGGCGCCGAAGCCGCCCTCGGCCTCCAGCGGCTCGAGGATCCGGCTGCGGAGCACCCGGGCGAGCTCCGGTTGATCCACCGCGGCCACCCGCCAGGTGAGGTTCTCCAGCGCCTGAACCCCGCTCAGGCCGGCGTGCCGGGCGACGTGGCTGACCCGGTCGGCGATCTCGAACGAGCGGGTCACCTCGGTCAACGGCACCTGCGTCCCCATCGCCACCAGCACCCCCGCGGGGGGCTGCGGCGGGCAGGCGACCAACCCCAGGCACTCCCCCTCGACGATCGCCAGCACGGCCGGCGTGCCGGGCAGGCTCCCGGTCTGCTCCAGTTGACGCTGGTCGGCGGCGGTCAATCCCATCGCCGAGGTGCAGCGCACCGCGGCGTAGCGGCCGGACCGGTCCAGGCCGAGCTCCTTCATCTCGCTGCCGGAGACCAGCCCGGCGAGCAGCCGGCGGATCAGCTCGCCGCGACGGTGGGCGTCCAGCAGCAGTTGCTTCAGGTCAAGGTCGTTGTAGACCGTCACCACCTGGGTGGTGATGGCGTCGCCGAGCCGCCACAGCGCGTTGGAGCCGTCCAGCACCTCGTCGCGATCGATCCCCTCCTCGGTGCAGACCTCGAGAAAGCGCTGGTGGATCTGCCAGACGCAGAGCGCGAAGGCGCGGACCGCCTCCTCCATCGGGATGCCGCTCTGATGGCGTTCCCGGATCGTCTGGGTGACCTGGACCAGGTGCTCCCGCGGGTGGGTCGGACGGTTCCGCAACACCCGCACCGCGGTCTGCATATTGCGGTGCACCGCGAGATAGAGCGATTCGTTGCTGATCTCGCGGTAGCTCTCCTGCTCGCGATGGACCAGATCGGCCACCAGGGCCGACAGCGCGGGCAGGTCTTCGGTGAGGCGTTCGAAGACCCGGTCCAGCTGAGTCACCGTGCCCGGTGGATCAGTAGATGACTTCGCCGCTGGCCCGGCGGGCGCGCAGCGTCTCCAGCGCCTCGGCCAGGATGGCCACCGCCTCGGCGTCGGTGCGGCGCTCCTTCACGTAGGCAAGGTGGGTCTTGTACGGCTGGATCTTCGGCGGCGGCGGCGGGTTCTCGGAATCGAGATTGGCCGGCAGACCGCACCGCGGGCAGTCCCAGGTCTCCGGCACCACCGCGTCGGCGGCGAAGGCCGGACGGGTCTCGTGGCCGTTCGCGCAGAAGTACGAGACGTACAGCCGCGGCGCTGATTCACCTCGCTCGGCCTCGCCCATCGGACCGGCGCCGACTCGGCTGCCACGAATCGCACTGCCACCAACCACAGGTGTCCTCCTTGCCGGATGTGAATACGCCCTCGGGCGGGATTACAGAACCCCGACCTCGGGGAAGAACCGGTACAGCGTCAACAGGCCGAAGATGCTCAGCAGCCAGATCAGGCCCACCACGATGGTGATCCGGTCCAGGTTGCGCTCGGCCACCGAGGTGCCGCCCATGTTGGAGGTGGTGCCACCGCCGAACAGGTCGGACATGCCGCCGCCGCGTCCCTTGTGCAGCAGGATGAACAGCGCCAGGGCGATGCTGGTGAGGATCAGAATGATCGACAACGTCAGAACCGGCCAGGTCAACAGGGGCACAACAGTCACGCGCAGAATCCTAACCCACTCCACGGGGGATTCCCGCATCGGTGACCAGATGCGGCGGCGCCCGGGACCTCAGGCCCCGGGCGCCGCTGGTTCGACCGTCAGGCGGAGAGCAGGACGATCTTGGCGAACTCCTCCGGGTCGAGGCTGGCGCCGCCGACCAGGGCGCCGTCCACGTCCGGCTTGGCCATGATCTCAGCCACGTTGCCCGACTTCACCGAGCCGCCGTACTGGATCCGGACGGCCTCGGCAGCAGCCTCGCCGAAGGTGTCCCGGACGTAGCCGCGGATCGCCCCGCAGACCTCCTGGGCGTCCTCCGGGGTGGCCACCTCGCCGGTGCCGATCGCCCAGACCGGCTCGTAGGCGACCACCAGGGCGCCGACCTGCTCGGGGGTGAGCCCGTCCAGCACGCCCTTGGTCTGGCCCAGGACGTGCTCGACGTGGGTGCCCTGCTTGCGGATCTCCAGCACCTCGCCGACGCAGATGATCGGGGTCATCCCGGCCGCGATCACCTTCTTCGCCTTGGCGCCGATCAGCTCGTCGGTCTCGCCGTGGTACTCGCGGCGCTCGGAGTGCCCGACCACCACGTAGTTACAGCCCAGCTTGGCCAGCATGGCGGCCGAGATCTCACCGGTGTAGGCGCCGGAGTCGTGCACCGACACGTCCTGCGCGCCGTAGCCGAGCGGCAGCTTGTCGCCCTCGATCAGGGTCTGGATGCTGCGCAGGTCGGTGAACGGAACGATCACCGCGGCCTCGGCCTTGGCGGGGTCGTACTTGGCGTCGGCCAGCGTCCAGGCCAGCTTCTGCACCAGGCCGGTGCCCTCGACGTGGTTCAGGTTCATCTTCCAGTTGCCCGCGAGCAACGGGGTGCGTGCCATGTCAGTTCTCCTCTAGGACTGCCAGCCCGGGGAGCTCCTTGCCCTCCAGGTATTCCAGGGATGCCCCGCCGCCGGTCGAGATGTGACCGAAGGACTCGTCGGGGTAGCCGAGGTTGCGGACCGCGGCCGCGGAGTCGCCGCCACCGATCACGCTGAACGCGTCGGAGTCGGCCAGCGCCTTGGCGACCGCCTCGGTGCCGGCGGCCAGGGACGGGATCTCGGCCACGCCCATCGGGCCGTTCCAGAACACCGTCTTGGCCTCGGCGATCGCCTGGGCGAACAGCGCCTCGGACTTCGGGCCGATGTCGGCGCCCTCGTAGCCGGCCGGGATCTGGTCGGCGTCGACGACCTTGACCTCGCTGGCATGACGGTTCGGAATGTCCAGCTCGTCGACGATCCGGACGTCGGTCGGCAGCAGGATCTGCTTGCCGGCCGCCGCGGCCTGCTCCAGGTAGGCAGCGCAGGCGTCGACCTTCTCGCTGTCCAGCAGCGAATCGCCGACCTCCAGGCCCTGGGCCTTGAGGAAGGTGTAGGCCATGCCGCCGCCGATCACCAGGGTGTCGGCCACCTTCAGCAGGTTGTCGATCACGCCCAGCTTGTCGGCCACCTTGGCGCCGCCTAGCACCACCGCGTAGGGGCGCTCCGGGGTCTCGGTCAGCTTCTTCAGGACGTCGACCTCCTTGGCCACCAGGTAGCCGGCCGCGTTCGGCAGCAGCTTGGCGACGTCGTAGACCGAGGCCTGCTTGCGGTGGACCACGCCGAAGCCGTCGGAGACGAAGACGTCGCCCAGGGCGGCGTACTTGGCGGCGAGCTCCTCGCGCTCGGCGTCCACCTTGGACTCCTCGGCGGGCTCGTAGCGGACGTTCTCCAGCAGCGCGACCTCGCCCTCGGCCAGGGAGGCGACGGTCTCGGTGGCGGACGGGCCGACCACGTCGCCGGCGAGCTTGACCTCGACGCCGAGCAGCTCGCCGAGCCGCTTGGCGGCCGGGGCCAGGGAGTACTTCGGGTTGACCTCGCCCTTCGGGCGGCCGAGGTGGGCCATGATCGCGATCTTCGCGCCGGCCGAACGCAGGTAGGTCAGGGTGGGTAGCGCGGCCTTGATGCGGCCGTCGTCGGTGATCACGTCGCCGTCCAGCGGGACGTTGAAATCGCAGCGGATCAGGACCCGCTTGCCCCTCAGGTCACCAAGGTCTTCAAGGGACTTCACTGGTTGCCTCTCTTCATGGAATGGATTCGACAGTGGGCCGACCCGCGCAGAGCGAGCCGGCCCACTTGTCAGCAGTACAGATCGGGGACGATCAGAGCTTCGAGCCCACCAGCACGGTCAGGTCGACCAGCCGGTTGGAGTAGCCCCACTCGTTGTCGTACCAGGAGACGACCTTCACCTGGTTGCCGATCACCTTGGTCAGCGGCGCATCGAAGATGCTGGACAGCGGGTAGGTCTCGATGTCCTTGCTGACGATCGGATCCTCGGAGTACTCCAGGATGCCCTTCAGCGGGCCCTCGGCGGCAGCCTTGACGATCGCGTTGATCTCCTCGACGGTGGTCTCGCGAGCGGCCTCGAAGGTGAGGTCGGTCACCGAGCCGGTCGGCACCGGGACGCGCAGCGCGTAGCCGTCCAGCCGGCCCTTCAGTTCCGGCAGCACCAGGGCGACGGCCTTGGCCGCGCCGGTGGTGGTCGGGACGATGTTCAGGGCGGCGGCGCGGGCGCGACGCAGGTCCTTGTGCGGGGCGTCCTGCAGGTTCTGGTCCTGGGTGTAGGCGTGGATGGTGGTCATCAGGCCCTTGACGATGCCGATGCCGTCATTCAGCGCCTTGGCCAGCGGAGCCAGGCAGTTGGTGGTGCAGGAGGCGTTGGAGATGATGTGGTGAGCGGCCGGGTCGTACAGGTTGTCGTTCACACCCATCACGATGGTGATGTCCTCGTTCTTCGCCGGAGCGGAGATGAGCACCTTCTTGGCGCCGGCGGTGAGGTGCGCCTTGGCCTTCTCGGCGTCGGTGAAGAAGCCGGTCGACTCGATCACGATGTCGACACCCAGCTCGCCCCACGGGAGGTTGGCCGGATCGCGCTCCTCGAACGCCTTGATCTGCTTGCCGTCGACGTAGAGCGCGCTCTCGTCGTAGGTGACCTCGCCCGGGAAGCGACCCAGGATGGAGTCGTACTTCAGCAGCTGCGCGAGGGTCTTGTTGTCGGTGAGATCGTTGACGGCAACCACGTCGACGTCGGCGCCGGAGGCGACCAGAGCGCGGAAGTAGTTGCGGCCGATCCGGCCGAAACCGTTGATGCCAACCTTGACGGTCATAAGTAGGGGTCTCCTAACTATGGGGGCTGCGCCTACCGTCACCGGACCAGCGCACGCGGACACCTCAACACTATCGAATCAGCCGACGTTGCGCTCCCCCTTGGCCAGCATCCTGTCATTCGTTCGTCAGGTGTTCACCGAGCGGACGCCGGTCAGCCTTCGTCGTCGGTTCCTCGCCCTGCTGACGCAGCGCTCGTCGAGACTCCTCAGTTCGACCGGCTCACGCCGGTCAGCCTTCGTCGTCTAACAGGTCGGGGGTCAGGCTGGCCTCGGTGGTGGGGATGCCGAGTTCGATCGCCCGGCGGTCGGCGGTGGCCAGCAGCCGGCGGATCCGGCCGGCCACCGCGTCCTTGGTCAGCGGCGGGTTGTGCAGCTGGCCCAACTCCTCCAGCGAGGCCTGCTTGTGTTCCAACCGCAGCCGGCCGGCCTCCAGCAGATGTTCCGGGATCTCGTCGCCGAGGATCTCCAGCGCCCGCCTCACCCGGGCGCCGGCGGTGACCGCGGCCCGGGCCGAGCGGCGCAGGTTGGCGTCGTCGAAGTTCGCCAGCCGGTTGGCCGAGGCGCGCACCTCGCGCCGCACCCGGCGGTCCTCCCAGGCCAGCACCGACTCGTGGGCGCCCAGCCGGGTGAGCATCGCCGCGATCGCGTCGCCGTCCCGGATCACCACCCGGTCGACACCCCGCACCTCACGGGCCTTCGAGCTCACCTGCAGGCGGCGGGCGGCACCGACCAGCGCCAGCGCGGCCTCCGAGCCGGGGCAGGTGACCTCCAGCGCCATCGAGCGACCCGGTTCGGTGAGCGAGCCGTGTGCCAGGAAGGCGCCCCGCCAGGCCGCCACCGACACCTCGGGGCTGCCGGAGACGATCTGCACCGGCAGGCCGCGTACCGGACGGCCCCGGCCGTCGATCAGCCCGGTCTGCCGGGCCAGCGACTCGCCGTCGCGGATCAGCCGCACCACGTAGCGGGTGCCGCGGCGCATCCCGCTGCCGGTGATCACCACGAAGTCGGCGGTGAAACCGAACAGCTCGGCGATCGCCACCCGCAGCCGGCGGGCGGCAGCGCCGGTGTCCAGCTCGGCCTCGACCACGATCCGTCCGCCCGCGATGTGCAGCCCGTTGGCGAACCGCAGCATGGCGGCCACCTCCGCCTTGCGCAGTTCCGGCTTGGTGACCTCCAGCGTCGCCAATTCCGCCTTCACCTGCTGCGTCATCGCCATTCGTGACTCCCCTTACCTCCGCGATACCCAGCCAAGACTAGGGCACCGGTCACAGGCCCATCACCTCCGCGTAGGCCGCGGCCAACCGCAGCGGGTCATGCCGGGCCGACCCGTCCCGCATCCGGACATCGGTGATCATCAGCCTGCCGCCCAGCGCCGCAACATAGTGCTCCAGGTGGGGGTCGTTCCGGGCGAAGCTCGGATCGACCAGCACCACGTCGAACCGCAATCCGGGAGCGTGATCGGCCAGCACCTCCAGGTGCCGGGAGGCGGTGTAGCCGTGGGTCTCGTCCTCGGTGGGCACCAGGTTCATGGTCAGCACCCGGGTGGCCCAGGTGTCGGTCAGCGCGGCCACCAGATCCGGCACCAGCAGGTGCGGGATCACCGAGGAGTACCACGAGCCGGGGCCCAGCACGACGTGGTCGGCCGCCGCGATCGCCTCGACCGCCTCCGGGACGGCGGGCGGTCCAGCCGGGTGCAGCCGGACATGCCCGATCACCCCGGTGGCCAGGGCGACCGCCTCCTGGCCGACCACCACGCTCACCTCGTCCGGCAACTGCGGGTCGGCGCCGATCACGTCCGCCTCGATCACCAGCGGGACGGCGGCCATCGGCAGCACCCGTCCCTTGATGTTGAGCAGGGCGGCGACCATGTCCAGCCCGGCCACCGGATCCTCGATCTCCTGCCAGAGGCCGGCGATCAACAGGTTGCCGATCGAGTGGCCGCCCAGCGCGCCCTCGCCGTGGAACCGCGACTGCAGCACGTCCGCCCAGGCCCGCTCCACCTCGTCGTCACCGCAGAGCGCGGCCAGCGCCATCCGCAGGTCGCCCGGGGGCAGGATGTCGAACTCCTGACGCAGCCGGCCGGAGGATCCGCCGTCGTCGGCGACGGTGACGATCGCGGTCAGCCGGTTGGTCAGCCGGCGCAGCGCGCTCAGGCTGGCGGCCAATCCGTGGCCGCCGCCCAGGGCGGCCACCGAGGGGCGGCGGGTGATCCGCGGCGCCCTCACCGGCGCCGTCCGTCCGGCCCGCCGGCGGTGCGGCAGGCGGCGCGACGACGTCCCAGATCCACGGTCATGGCCACCATTATGATCCGACCGCGACCTCGCCGTCCCCGATTCCGGTGGACCCCGCTGGTCGGTTCAGGCCTGGGCCAGCGACCCGGTGCGACCCTCGGCTGCCAGGTCCCCGGGACGCCCCGGCGTCGGGCGGCGCAGGAAGCACGCGACGATCACGCCCACCAGGATCATGCCGGCCGGCAGCAGCACGGATTTGCGCCATCGCCTGGCCGAAGCCCAGCAGCACCGGTTCCGGCAGTTGCCCGGCGCCGAAGCCGCCCTCACCGGCGCCGCCCGGCAGGTTCGCCTGCAGCCGCGACTCCATGAACGCGGCGATCGCCGCCGAGCCCAGCACCGAGCCGATCGTCCGGGTGGTGTTGTAGATACCGGAGCCCGCCCCGGCCTGCTGCGGTGGCAGGTTGCGGGTGGCGGTGGTGGCCAGCGGCCCCCACATCCCGGCATTGCCGATCCCCATCAGGGTGGCCGGCACCAGGAACCAGCCGATCTCCGCCCGCAGGTGCATCAGCCAGGCGTAGCCGAGCAGCCCGCTGGCCACCAGCACCAGGCCGGGAACCAGCAGCGCCCGGGGGTCGACCCGGTCCAGCAGCCGTCCGGCCGGCGGCGACAGCACCCCGGCCAGCACCGCCGTCGGGATCATCACCATCGCCGCCTGGGTGGGGGTCAGCCCGCGACCGGACTGCAGGTAGAACATCAACGGCAGCGACATGCTGGTCACGGCGAAGCCGACCGCGACGATCCCGAGGTTGGCCACCGAGAAGTTGCGATCCGCGAACAGCGCCAGCGGCACCAGCGGCTCGCTGCGGGTGCGGGACTGCTGCCAGACGAACAATGCCAGCACGACCGCGCCCGCGCCGATCAGCGACCACACCGAGACCGGCCCCCAGATCGGGCCCCAGTGGTACTTCTCGGCCTCCTGCAGACCGAACACGATCAGGAAGAGGGCGACGGCGCTCAACAGCACGCCGCCCAGGTCGAACCGGTGCGGATGGGTCTCCAGCCTCGGGATCAACCGCCAGGCCAGCACGAAGGCGACCACGCCCACCGGAAGGTTGACGAAGAAGATCGCCTCCCAGCCGAAGCCGTCGACCAGCACCCCGCCGGCCAGCGGCCCGACCAGGGTGGCGACGCCGGAGGTCGCGCCCCACAGGCCCATCGCCGCGCCGCGGGATTGCGGCGGGAAGGTGCGGGTGATCACCGCCATGGTCTGCGGGCTGAGCAGCGCCGCGCCCAGGCCCTGGGCGGCCCGCATCCCGACCAGCATGCCCAGCGTGGTGGAGAGCCCGCAGCCCAGCGAGGCCAGGGTGAACAGCGCCAGCCCGATCAGGTAGAGGCTGCGCGGGCCGAACCGGTCGCCCAGCCGGCCGGTGATCAGCAGCGGCACGGCGTAGGCCAGCAGGTAGGAACTGGTCACCCAGACCACGTTGTCGAGGTTGTTGGTGTTCGGGTCGAGCGCGGCCTTGATCGCCGGGTTGGCCACCGAGACGATGGTGGTGTCCAGCAGCATCATGAAGAACCCGACCGACATCGCCCACAGGGCGGGCCAGGGGTTTGTGGGCTGCGAAGCGTCGTTCATAGCGGGACGGGCGTTCGGGGAGGATCCAGCCGGCGAGCTGCCGGGTGGGCGCGGAAAACCGCGCCTGACAACGGTAGTCCGGCTTCGGCGGTCAGCTGGTGATCTCGCCGGTAGCAGTGTTGAGTACCTCGCCCGCCGGTTGGGCGAGGACGGCGTCGACGATCGCCTGGGCGGTCTTCGGCCCGATCCCGGGCACCGCCGCGATCTCGTCGACGCTGGCCGCCCGCAGCTTCTTCAGCGAGCCGAAGTGCCGCAGCAGCGCCTTGCGGCGGATCTCCCCCAGCCCCGGCACGGCGTCCAGCAGCGACTCCACCATGGACGCCGAGCGCCGGCCGCGGTGGTGGGTGATGGCGAACCGGTGGGCCTCGTCCCGCACCCGCTGCAGCAGGTACAGCCCCTCGCTGGTGCGCGGCAGGATCACCGGGTACTCCTCCCCCGGCAGCCAGACCTCCTCCATCCGCTTGGCCAGGCCGGCCAGTGGGATGTCCATGCCCAGGCCGGCCAGCGCCTGCTGGGCGGCCGCGACCTGCGGCGCACCGCCGTCCACCACCACCAGGCCGGGGGTGTATGCGAACCGGCGCGGGGCGCCGGTGTCGGGGTCGATCAGCAACGGTCCGTCCTCGGCGGGCTGCTCGTCCCGCAGCCGGGAGAACCGGCGACCGATCACCTCCTGCATGGCGGCGACGTCGTTGGAGCCTTCCACGCTGCGGATGATGAACCGGCGGTAGTCGCTCTTCCGCGGCAGCCCGTCCTCGAAGACCACCATCGAGGCCACCACCTCGGTGCCCTGCAGGTGGGAGATGTCGAAGCACTCGATCCGCAGCGGCGCCTCGGCCAGCCCGAGCGCCTGCTGCAGTTCCTCCAGCGCCCGGTTGCGGGTGGTGAGGTCGCTGGCCCGGCGGGTCTTGTGCTGGATCAGCGCCTCGTTGGCATTGCGGGTGACGGTCTCCAGCAGGGTGAGCTTGGGCCCCCGTTGCGGCACCCGGACCTTGACCTTCGTGCCGCGCTGTTCGCTGAGCAGCTCCGCCAGCACACCGCCGCTGGCCGGCTCGACCGGCACCAGGATCTCGGGCGGGATGGCGGAGGCCACCTCGGATTCCGCCACCGCCTCGCTGTAGTGGTAGAGCAGGAAGGACTCGATCAGCTGCGCGGTGTCGGCGTCGTCGGTGCGGTCGGCCACCCAGCCACGCTGGCCGCGCACCCGGCCGGCCCGGACGTGGAAGATCTGGACGGCGACCTCCAGCGGATCCTCCGCCAGCGCGATCACGTCGGCGTCGGTGCCGTCGGCCAGCACGATCGCATTGGACTCGGTGGCGCTGGTCAGCGCCACCAGCCGGTCGCGCAGCACGGCGGCCTTCTCGTACTCCATCGCGGCCGCGGCGACCCGCATCTGCTGCTCGATCCGGCGGGTCAGGGTGGCGGTCTTGCCGGCCAGGAAGTCGCAGACGTCCTGCACCAGCTCGCGGTGCTCGTCGGCGTCGATCCGGCCGACGCAGGGCGCCGCGCACTTGCCGATGTAGCCGAACAGGCAGGGACGTCCACTCGCCTTCGCGCTCTTGAACACCCCCGTCGTGCAGGAGCGCATCGGGAAGACGCCGAGCAGGGTGTCGATGGTGTCCCGGATCGCCCAGGCCTGGGCGTACGGCCCGAAATACCGATTGCCCTTACGCTTGGCGCCGCGGCCGACGAACACCCGGGGGAACTCCTCCGACCAGGTGATCGCCACCCAGGGGTAGGACTTGTCGTCGCGGTACTTGACGTTGAACCGCGGGTCGAACTGCTTGATCCAGGTGTACTCCAGCTGCAGGGCTTCGAGTTCGTTGCGGACCACCGTCCACTCCACCTTGGCGGCGGTGCGCACCATGGTCTGGGTGCGGAAGTGCAGGCCGGCGGGATCGGCGAAGTAGGAGGTCAGCCGCTGCCGCAGGTTGACCGCCTTGCCGACATAGAGCACCCGACCCTCGGCGTCGCTGAAGCGGTACACCCCGGGGTCGGTGGGAATCGAGCCGGTCCTCGGCCGATAGCTCTGCGGGTCAGCCACCACCCCGTCCTCTCCTCATCCCAGCCAGCATAGGACGCCGGACTGACACACCCCACCGCCAAGCTGTGTCCAAACCGGTGTGGCGACCACTCAGCTCACAGCTTGATCGCGTCCCAACTCCACCCGCGCAAGCTGTGTCCAAACGGGTGTGGGAACCAGGATGCTCACAGCTTGAGCACAGCCGGCGGTAGGTCCGGACGACTACTCTCGTCTGCATTCAGCGAAGGAGGCATCGTGCCCGCGACCGAAACCACCCTCACCGCCTCCCGGCGGGCCCTGCTCGCCGCCACCGGGGCGGGGGCGCTGGCCTTCTGCCTGGGCGGCTGCTCGGCGGTCGGGAGTCCGACGACCACCGGCGGCAGCACCGGCGGGGACGGGACCACCGTCCCGGCGGCGGAGGTCCCGGTCGGCTCCGGGATCATCGTCGGCTCCTACGTGGTCACCCAGCCCACCGCCGGCAGCTTCGAGGCGTTCAGCTACCTGTGCACCCACCAGGGGCTGCCGGTTCAGGAGGTGACCGACGCGGCGATCGTCTGCGGGCACCACGGCAGCACCTTCTCGCTGGCGGACGGCTCAGTGATCACCGGACCCGCCACCAAGCCGTTGACCGCCGCCACCGTGACCCAGGACGGCGACACCCTGACGATCGGCTGATCCGCTCAGCTGACCAGCGGCTCCGGCTCCAGCGGGACCGGCGGACCCGCCGCCAGCACCGGACGCAGGAACTGGCCGGTGAACGAAGCCGGATTCTCCGCGACCTCCTCCGGCGTCCCGACGCAGAGCACCTCGCCGCCGCGGGAACCGCCCTCCGGCCCGAGATCGATCACCCAGTCGGCGGTCTTGATCACGTCCAGGTTGTGCTCGATCACCACCACGGTGTTGCCGGCGTCCACCAGCCGGCCGAGCACGCCCAGCAGCTTGCGGATGTCCTCGAAGTGCAGGCCGGTGGTCGGCTCGTCCAGCACGTAGATGGTGCGGCCGGTGGAGCGGCGCTGCAGTTCACTGGCCAGCTTCACCCGCTGCGCCTCGCCGCCGGACAGGGTGGTGGCCGGCTGACCCAGCCGGACGTAGCCCAGGCCGACGTCCACCAGGGTGCGCAGGTGCCGGGCGATCGCCGGGATCGGGGCGAAGAACTCCAGTGCCTCCTCGATCGGCATGTTGAGCACCTCGGAGACCGTCTTGCCCTTGTAGTGCACCTCCAGCGTCTCCCGGTTGTAGCGGGCGCCGTGGCAGACCTCGCAGGGGACGTAGACGTCGGGCAGGAAGTTCATCTCGATCTTGATCGTGCCGTCACCGGCGCAGTTCTCGCACCGGCCGCCCTTCACGTTGAACGAGAACCGGCCCGGCCCGTAGCCCCTGACCTTCGCCTCGGGGGTCTCGGCGAACAGCTTGCGGATCCGGTCGAACACCCCGGTGTAGGTGGCCGGGTTGGAGCGCGGGGTGCGGCCGATCGGCGACTGGTCGACGTGAATGCTCTTGTCGAGGTGTTCCAGGCCGCTGATCGAACTGTGCCGGCCGGGCACCGCCCGGGCGTTGTAGAGGTGCTTGGCCAGCGCGTTGTACAGGATTGAGTTCACCAGCGACGACTTGCCCGAACCGGAGACCCCGGTCACCGCGATCAGTAGCCCCAGCGGGAAGGAGACCGTGACATCGCGCAGGTTGTGCTCCCGGGCGCCGTGGACGGTCAATTGCTTGCCGTTGGGACGCCGGCGCTTGCCCGGCAACGGGATCGACCGCCGGCCGGACAGGTAGGCGCCGGTCAGCGAGTCCGGGCTGGCCAGCAGCTCGTCCACCGTGCCGGAGACCACCACCTTGCCGCCGTGCTCCCCCGCCCCCGGACCGATGTCGACCACCCAGTCGGCGGTCCGGATGGTGTCCTCGTCGTGTTCCACCACGATCAGGGTGTTGCCCAGCTCGCGCAGCCGCACCAGGGTGTCGATCAACCGGTGGTTGTCCCGCTGGTGCAGGCCGATGGAGGGCTCGTCCAGCACGTAGAGCACCCCGACCAGCCCGGAGCCGATCTGGGTGGCCAGCCGGATCCGCTGCGCCTCACCGCCGGACAGGCTGCCGGCCGCCCGGGAGAGGGACAGGTAGTCGAGCCCGACGTCGAGCAGGAAGCGGAGCCGCTCGTTGATCTCCTTGACCACCCGTTCGGCGATCTTCGCCTCCCGCTGGTTCAACTCCAGGCCGCGCATGAACCGGGCCGCCTCGTCGATCGACAGGTCGGCCACCTCGGCGATATTGCGTCCGCCGATGGTGACCGCCAGCGAGGACGGCTTCAGCCGGGCGCCATGGCAGGCCAGGCAGGGCACCTCGCGCATATAGCCGCCGAACCGCTCCCGGGAGCTGTCGGTCTCGGCCTCGGCGTGCCGCCGGGCGACGTAGCCCACCGCGCCCTCGTACTTGGCCCGGAAGGTGTGCTCCCGGCCGTGCCGGGTGCGGGTCCGCACCACGATCGGCTTGCTCACCCCGCCCAGCAGCAGCCCCCGGATCCGCGGCGTCAGGTCGCGCCACGGGGTGTCCATCGAGAACCCCTCCTGCTCGGCCAGCGCACCCAGCACGGTCTGGAAGTAGCCGCCCAGGTAGGGGCTGGACCAGATCGCGATGGCGTTCTCCGCCAGGCTCTTGCCGGTATCGGGGACGATCAGCTCCGGATCGACCTCCAGCCGGGTGCCCAGCCCCGAGCAGTTCGGGCAGGCGCCCCACGGAGCGTTGAAGGAGAACTGCCGGGGCTCGAGTTCCTCGATCGAGATGTCGTGGCCGTTCGGGCAGGCCAGGGTCTCCGAATAGCGCCGTTCCCGCCGGGGATCGGACTCCTCCCGGTCGACGAAGTCGATCGCCACCACGCCCGAGGCCAGCCCGAGCGCGGTCTCCACCGAGTCGGTCAGCCGCTGCTTGATCGACGGCTTCACCGCCAGCCGGTCGACGATCACGTCGATCGAGTGCTTCTTCTGCTTGTCCAGGGTGGGCGGGTCGGTCAGCTGGTGCACCTCGCCGTCCACCCGGACCCGGCTCAGCCCCTGCCCGGCCAGTTGCCGGAACAGATCGACGTACTCGCCCTTGCGGCCGCGGACCACCGGCGCCAGCACCTGGAACCTGGTGCCCTCGGGCTGGGCGAGCAGCCGGTCGACGATCTGCTGCGGGGTCTGCCGGCTGATCGGCTGGCCGCACTCCGGGCAGTGCGGGTGGCCGATCCGGGCGAACAGCAGCCGCAGGTAGTCGTACACCTCGGTGATCGTGCCGACCGTCGACCGCGGGTTGCGGCTGGTCGACTTCTGGTCGATCGAGACCGCCGGGGAGAGCCCCTCGATGAAGTCGACGTCGGGCTTGTCCATCTGGCCGAGGAACTGCCGGGCGTAGGCCGACAGGCTCTCGACGTAGCGGCGCTGCCCCTCGGCGAAGATGGTGTCGAAGGCGAGGCTCGACTTGCCGGAGCCGGAGAGGCCGGTGAACACCACCAGGGAGTCACGCGGAAGGTCGAGGCTGACGTTGCGCAGGTTGTGCTCCCTGGCGCCACGCACGATAAGGCGGTCATTCACGCCGATCATCGTATGCCGGGGCTCCGACAGTTCTCGCGCCGCTCCACCGACACTCCGTTTGGCCAAGTCGGTGACACGTCGGGGGATCGCCCCCTATGGTGGATCACCATGACGGCGCGCAATGGATCCACCCCGGCAGCGGGGCTCCAGCAGTTGATCCGCGACGCCGACCAGTCGCTGCTGCGGGACACCATCGCCATCCTGGAGACGGACTGGCACGCCCCCAGCCTGCTACCCGGCTGGACCCGCGCCCACGTCGCCGCCCACCTGGCCCGCGGCGCCGACCGGCTGCGGCACCTCACCGAAGCCAGCCTCTCCGGCACGACCTGGCAGGAACCCGCCCGGACCGAGCGGATCGAGGAACTGGAGATCGGCGCGGATCGCACCGGCCTGGAACTGCAGATCGACCTCGACACCTCGGCCAGCGCGCTGGCCGAGACCTGGCACGGGGTCACCGACTGGCATCGTCCGGTGAGGTTCCTGGGACGCACCCGGCCGCTGGCCGTGCTGCCGGTGATCCGGCTGCACGAGATCTCCGTCCACCACCTGGATCTCGAATGCGGCTTCGCGGCCGATCGGCTGCCGGTGGAGGCAGCCGCGCCCATGCTGGAGTGGGTGGCCGACCGGGTGCGGGACCTGCCCTCGCCGGCGATCGCGATCGAGGCCGAGTCCGGCTATACCGACGTGATCGGACGGGGTCCGGCCGAGCGGACGGCCCAGGCCAGCGACGCCCGGCTGTGGGCCTGGCTGAGTGGACGGGGGACGCTCACCGCCACCGATGGCAGTGACCTGCCGTCACTGCCGCTACTGGCCTGAGGGCCGCTCGACCGAGGCCCGGGCCTCCCGACCGGACTTGATCAGAGAGGCCACGGTGGTGACCAGCAGGGTCACCACGATCACGCTCAGCGACACCCAGATCGGCAGTTCGCCGTCGATACCCAGCGCGCTGTCGAGGTGGTACTCGTGCATCGCGTGCAGCACCAGCTTCACGCCGATGAAGGCCAGGATGACGGCCAGGCCGACCGAAAGGTAGACCAGCCGCTGCAGCAGCCCGCCGATCAGGAAGTAGAGCTGCCGCAGGCCCATCAACGCGAACACATTGGCGGCGAACACCAGGTAGGGCTCCCGGGTGAGGCCGAAGATCGCCGGGATCGAGTCCAGCGCGAACAGCAGGTCGGTCGAGCCCAGCGCGACGATCACGAACATCATCGGGGTGATCAGCCGGCGGCCGCCCTCGACCACAAGCAGCTTGGTGCCCTCGTACTCCGGGGTGGACGGGAACACCCGCTTCACCCACCGCATCAGGGCGTTCTCGACGTCGTCGTCGGCCTCGTTGTGCTTGCCGCGGTAGTCGAGGTACAGCTTCACCGCGGTGTAGATCAGGAAGGCGCCGAAGATGAAGAACACCCAGCTGAAACGCTCGATCGCCGCCGCGCCCACCGCGATGAAGACGCCGCGGAAGATCAGCGCCAGCACGATGCCCACCATCAGCGCGAACTGCTGCAGCTCCCGCGGCACCCGCAGGTTGGCCATGATGATCACGAAGATGAACAGGTTGTCGATGCTCAGGCTGTACTCGGTCAGCCAGCCGGCGAAGAACTCCGCGGCGTACTGCGGCCCGGAGAAATACCACACCCCCAGGCCGAACAGCACCGCCAGACCGGAGAACACCCCGATCGCGATGCCGCACTCCTTCATCGACGGCTCGTGCGGCCGGCGGCCGATCACCACCAGGTCGATCGCGAGGATCACCACCATCACAGCGACGGTGATCAGCCAGACCTCCAGGGTCACATGCATCGCGGGTGCCTCCTGGGCAGCGAAAGAGAGTTGGTGGCACGCGGGGCCTGGCCCGGGCCATCGCCGCCCACCATTCTCTCAGGTCGGCCGAGGGGGAACCAAACCCTCACTTGGTGGCCGCCAGCAGCTGCCGCAGCATCTTCTTGATGTCGGCGACCTCGTCGCGCAGCCGGGCCGCCAGCTCGAACTGCAGGTCCGCCGCGGCGGCGTGCATCTGGTCGGTGAGCTCGTGGACCAGGTTCGCCAGCTCGGCCGCCGGCAGCGCGGCCAGGTCGCGGGCCTGGGTGGCGTCCAACGGCACCGGGCTGCTGCCCTTACGGCCCGGCACCTGCTGCACCAGGCTGACGCTGTCGGCCTCCTCCCGGGCGAGCAGGTCGGTGATGTCGGCGATCTTCTTGCGCAGCGGCTGCGGATCGATCCCGTGCTCGGTGTTGTAGGCGACCTGCTTGGCGCGGCGACGGTTGGTCTCGTCGATCGCCGCCGCCATCGACGGGGTGATCTTGTCGGCGTACATGTGCACCTGGCCGGCGACGTTGCGGGCCGCCCGGCCGATGGTCTGGATCAGCGACCGCTCACTGCGCAGGAAGCCCTCCTTGTCGGCGTCCAGGATCGCCACCAGGCTGACCTCCGGCAGGTCCAGGCCCTCGCGGAGCAGGTTGATGCCGACCAGCACGTCGTACTCCCCCAGCCGCAGCTCGCGGAGCAGCTCGATGCGTTTCAGGGTGTCCACCTCGGAGTGCAGGTAGCGGGTGCGGACGCCGTTCTCCATCAGGTAGTCGGTGAGATCCTCGGCCATCTTCTTGGTCAGCGTGGTCACCAGCACTCGCTCGTTGCGGGCGGTGCGCTGCCGGATCTCGCCCATCAGGTCGTCGATCTGGCCCTTGGTGGGCTTCACGATCACCTCGGGGTCGATCAGCCCGGTGGGCCGGATCACCTGCTCGACGATGCCGCTGGCGCGGGCCAGCTCGTAGGGGCCGGGGGTGGCCGAGAGGTAGACGGTCTGGCCGATCCGGTCGACGAACTCCTCGAACCGCAGCGGACGGTTGTCGGCGGCCGACGGCAGCCGGAAGCCGTGCTCGACCAGGGTCCGCTTCCGGGACATGTCGCCCTCGTACATCCCGCCGATCTGCGGAATCGTGACGTGGGACTCGTCCACCACCAGCAGGAAGTCCTCCGGGAAGTAGTCCAGCAGGCAGTTCGGGGCGCTGCCGGCGCCGCGTCCGTCAATGTGGCGGGAGTAGTTCTCGATCCCCGAGCAGGTGCCGATCTGGCGCATCATCTCGATGTCGTAGCCGGTCCGCATCCGCAGCCGCTGCGCCTCCAGCAGCTTGCCGGCGGCTTCGAGCTCGGCTAGCCGCTTGCCCAGCTCCAGCTCGATCTCGCCGATCGCCCGTTCCATCCGCTCGGGACCGGCGACGTAGTGGGAGGCGGGAAAGACGTAGATCTCGTGATCCTCGGTCAGCACCTCGCCGGTCAGCGGGTGCAGGGTGGAGAGCGCCTCGATCTCGTCGCCGAAGAACTCGATCCGCACCGCGTGCTCCTCGTACATCGGGAACACCTCGACGGTGTCGCCGCGTACCCGGAAGGTGCCGCGGGTACCGGCCAGGTCATTGCGGGCGTACTGGATGTCGACCAGCCGGCGCAGCAGGGTGTCCCGGTCGACCTCGTCGCCCACCCGCAGCCGCACCATCCGGTCGACGTACTCCTGCGGCGTGCCCAGGCCGTAGATCGCCGACACGGTGGCGACCACGATCACGTCCCGCCTGGTGAGCAGCGAGTTGGTGGCCGAGTGACGGAGCCGTTCGACCTCCTCGTTGAGCGAGGAGTCCTTCTCGATGTAGGTGTCGGTCTGCGGGATGTAGGCCTCGGGTTGGTAGTAGTCGTAGTACGAGACGAAGTACTCCACCGCGTTGCCCGGGAAGAACTGCCGCAGTTCGTTGGCGAACTGCGCGGCCAGCGTCTTGTTCGGCTGCATCACCAGCATCGGACGCTGCAGCCGCTCGGCCAGCCAGGCCACCGTCGCGGTCTTGCCGGTACCGGTGGCGCCCAGCAGCACCACGTCGTTCTCGCCGCCCCCGACCCGCCGTTCGAGGTCGTCGATCGCGGCCGGCTGGTCGCCGGCCGGTTCGAAGTCGGCGTGCACCACAAAGGGCGCCACCCTACGCTGCACATCGGTCACCGGACGCATGGAGAACAGCCTACGTGGCGCCACTGACAGCAAAAGGGCCGCCCCCGATGGGGACGGCCCTTCGCTGACCGGGCTAGCCGCCGGCGGCCTGCGAACCGACCAGGCCGCCGAGCATTCCGTTGACCTGGCTGATCGTGGCGTCGGAGGTCTTCTCGTGGTAGTGCACGGTGGCGAACAGCACCAGACCGTCGCTGGCCCGCACCGACACGAAGGTCTGGGCGAACAGCTGGACGGTCTTGCCGCCCTGGGTCTGGGTGTAGCCGGAGGTGCAGTCGACCACCGACAGCAGGTCGGTGCCGACGTCCTGCGAGCGCGGATCGCCGTGCTTGACGTTGGAGGCGTCCTTGAGCACGTCCTGCTGGTAGCTGGTGCACAGCTGGGCCGGATCCATCCCCGGCTTGCCCTGCACCGTCTCGGCCACGAAGACCGCGTCGCCGTTGGTGACCACCACGCCGGTCGGGATCTGCTGGGTGACCTCCCAGCCGGACGGCACGGTGAGCAGCACGCCGCCACCGATGGCGATCCCGTCCGAGGGCGGCGGCTGCGGGCTGGGCGGCGCCGTGGTCGGGTCCGGTGCCGGGGTGGACGGATCCGGCGTGGGCGACTGGGTCGGCGGCGGCGTGGGGGCCGTGGTGGTCGGCACCGGGCCCGGCGTGACGTCGGGATCCGGTGTCTTCGGCTTGCCCGACATCGCCAGGAACACGCCGCCGATGATCGCCAGCACCGCCACCGCGGCGATCACGATCATGATCAGCTTGCTGGACGACTTGCCGGTCGGCGGCCGCTGGCCACCCGCCGGCGGGAAGGCCTGCGGAGCGTAGCCCTGCGGCTGGGGGTAGCCCTGCGGGGCGTACCCGGGCTGCTGCTGCGAGTAGCCCTGCTGCGGCTGGTAGCCCTGCTGGGGGTACTGCTGCTGGGGCTGGTAGCCCTGCGGCGGGTACTGCGGCGCGGCCGGCTGGTACTGCGGCGCCGGCTGCTGGTACTGCGGCTGCCCGCCCTGCTGGTACTGCGGCGGCTGCCCGCCCTGCTGCGGTGGTAGCGGTGGGCGTCCGCCCTGCGGCGGCTGATTCGGCTGGCCGGGAGCGGTGGGCTGGCTCACTTCTCGTCCTCCTTCGGCTCGGGCTGGATCGGCGCGGTGGCCTCGGCGTCCAGGCTGGGCGCCTCGGCGACCACCGTCTCAGCGGCGGCCGGTGACCCGGTGGCAGCCGGTGGGGCTCCGGGCGGGGCGGCCGGTGGCGCCCCGGCGGCGACGCCGGCGGCGGCCTTGACCCGCGGCCGCGCCCGGGTGGAGGCGCCACAGGCGCTGCAGAAGGCGGCGCCGTCCATCACCGGCAGCTCGCAGTGCGCGCAGAAGAACTGCTCGTCGGTGTTGACGTCGCTGTAGCTGCCGGAGTTGGCCGCGGCTTCCAGGGCGGCCTCGGTGAGGCCGATGTGCAGCACGCTGCGCAGCCGCAGGACCAGCAGTCCGAGCAGGATGACGCCCCAGATCAGCTGCAATGTGACCGCCAGCGACGGGTTGCCGACGAAGCCCAGCAGGTAGACGCCGATGGCGTAGAGGATGTTGACCCCGACCGCCAGCGCGAGCCCGGCGTAGTAGCGCGGGGTGAAGCCGTCGTAGCCCTTGCCCAGCCCGGAGAACTCGGCGGCGGCCAGGCCGCTGGCGGTGCCCATCAGCAGCGGCTTGACGAAGCCCTCCAGCAGCACCAGGGTGGCCCACTGACCGGGTTCGGGGGTGACCAGGCCGCCGGTGATCAGCGCCCAGTGCCGGATCAGGGTGTCCGCGCAGGCGTAGGCGACACCGCTGATCACGCCGAAGGTGACGCCGTCCATCAGGTCGTCGAAGGCCGGCCGGCTGGCCAGCAGCACCGGGCCGAGCTGACGGATCGCCTCGCCGACGATCGGCACCAGCAGCGCGAAGATCAGGAAGGCGCCCCAGTTCGGGCCGGTGCTCAGCTCGCCCGAGGCGTCCGGAACCGTCACCTGCAGCGGCATCCAGCCGGTCCACAGCCAGGTGAACAGCCCGCCCAGCAACAGGGTCAGCAGGAAGCCGAGGCCGACCACCGGGATCGGCTCGTCCTCCCACATGTTCACGTCGTAGAGATAGACGATGTAGACCAACGGGATCGCGAAGGCAGCGATCAGCACCGCGATCGGCAGGGCGCCGAACACCGCGGCGATCAGCGCGGCCGCCAGGGTGATGGTGAAGGCGGTTCGGTAGGTCTCCGGATGCCGGCCGGCTTCCCGCGGCATGATCGAGGAGACGATCGCGAAGGACGCCACCGGCTGGTCGGGGTTCAGCGCGAACCGACGCTTGCCGCGCTCGCTGTCAGGCACCAGGTCGAGCCCGCAGCGATGACAGAAATGCGCGATGTCGGGAACGGCCGAATGGCAGCGTGAACAATCCATGAAAAGTTGCCCTCCTGCTTGGGGTTGCCCGTCAGCATAGAACCAATGGGGGGCGCCACGCCCGCGCCGCGACGGAGTATTTCAGCCCTGGTCGGCGGCGTGAAGGCGCCGCCACAGGGCGTCCACCCGGCCGGCCAACTCGGCCACCGAGCCGCTGTTGTCGATCACCAGATCGGCTGCGGCCAGCCGTTGCTCGCGGCTGGCCTGAGCGGCGATCCGGGCGGCTGCGGCGGCCTCGTCCAGCCCGTCACGGCGCATCACCCGGTGCAGTTGGACGGCCGGATCGACGTCCACCACGACCACCAGGTCGAAGCCCGCGGACTGGCCGGTCTCCACCAGCAACGGGATGACGTGGACGACCACCGCGTCCGGTTCGGCCGCGGCCTCGGCCAGCCGGGCCAGCTCGCGTACCCGGGGGTGGACGATGGCGTTCAGCCGGGCGCGGGCGGCCGCGTCGGCGAATACGATCCCGCCCAGCCTGGCCCGGTCGAGCGAGCCGTCGGGGTGGAGCACGTCCGGCCCGAACTCCGCGACCACCCGCGCCAGCCCTTCGCTGCCCGGCGCGACCGCCTCGCGAGCCAGCAGGTCGGCGTCGATGATCACCGCCCCCCGCTCGGCCAGCAGGTCGGCCACCGCCGACTTGCCCGAACCGATCCCCCCGGTCAGTCCGATCCGGATCACAGTGACTCGAATCCGGACCTGAGCTGCTCGTACAGGAACTCGGCGTCGTTGAGCACGTCCACCGCGTCGTCCACCCAGACCCGGGAGATCACCAGCGACTGACCGCCCAACTCGTCGGGCAGAACGTCCGGATCGGCCGGCATCAGCAGGGTGACCACCTCGGTGGCGGGCTGGCCGCCGAAGTGGCCGGTGGTGGTCAGCACCAGGACGGTGAGCTGGTCATCGGACTCGTCGTCGTAGCTGGTGGTGTCCTCGCCGGCGTCGAAGCCGGACATCTCCCGCAGGTAGGCGGCCTCCCGCGCCAGATCGTTCCGGGTGGCGGCGGCGCGTTCCGGGCTGCGGGCGGCCAGCCAGCCCTGCTCGTGGGTGACCAGCAGCAGCCGGCTGGCCTCGTCGGTGGCCGTCCAGCCGGCGGGGAGCTCCACTCCGATGCTGCCGGCGTCGAGGACGAGTTCGGCGTAGCCGGTCTCCACCGGTTCCCCGTCCTCATCGAAGGGGGACGCCGTCATCGTGGGGCCGCTGCCCAGCTGCGCCGCGGAGTTGGCCACGACGCCGACCGCGAGCAGCGCGCCCACCGACAGCGCGACGCCCAGTACCACCCGCCGGCCCACCCCGTCCGGCCGGGACGGGTTCGAGGTGACCGGCGGCGGCGCCACCACCCGCGGCTGCAGCTCGGGGGGCGGCGGATCCTGCGGCCACTGCGGTTCGGGTCCGTCCGGGTTGAACGGGTAGGGCTCGAAGGTCTCCCGGGATTCGGTCACGGTCGTTCCTCCTGCCTGGCTGCGCCGACGGCCCCACTGTGCCACACCCGGTGCGGCTTCGGAGACGCGAATCGCGCCCCCCGCCGAGTGGCGAGGGGCGCGATTCTTGCGAAGGTTGGTTCGAACCTCAGCCGGCGCTGCCGGTGAGCTTCTCCCGCAGGGCCTGCAGCGCCTCGTCGGAGGCCAGCGAGCCCTCCTCCTCGACAGCCTCGGAACCGGCGGAGTAGGCGGTCGGGGTCGCGGCGGCCACCGCGGCCTTGACGTTCTCGGCCTCGGCCTCCTCGACCTGCTTCTTGTGCGCCTCCCAGCGGGCCTGCGCCTCGGCGTACTGCTGCTCCCAGGCGCGCTGCTGCTCCTCGTAGCCGGGCTTCCACTCCTGGGTCTCCGGATCGAAGCCCTCGGGGTAGATGTAGTTGCCCTGCTCGTCGTAGGAGGCGGACATGCCGTACAGCGCCGGGTCGAAGTCGTCGGCCGCGACGTCCACGCCCTCGTTGGCCTGCTTGAGGCTCAGCGAGATCCGGCGACGCTCCAGATCGATGTCGATGATCTTGACCATCACATCGTCGTTCACGCTGACCACCTGCTCGGGGATCTCCACGTGGCGGACCGCCAGCTCGGAGACGTGCACCAGGCCCTCGATGCCCTCTTCCACCCGGACGAAGGCACCGAACGGCACCAGCTTGGTGACCTTGCCGGGCACGATCTGGCCGATCTGGTGGGTGCGGGCGAAGGTCTGCCAGGGATCTTCCTGGGTGGCCTTCAGCGACAGCGAGACGCGCTCGCGGTCCAGATCGACGTCCAGTACCTCGACGGTGACCTCGGTGCCGACCTCGACCACCTCGGACGGGTGGTCGATGTGCTTCCAGGAGAGCTCGGAGACGTGCACCAGGCCGTCCACGCCGCCCAGATCGACGAAGGCGCCGAAGTTGACGATCGAGGAGACCACACCCTTGCGGATCTGGCCCTTGGCGAGCTGGTTGAGGAAGGTGTGCCGCACCTCGGACTGGGTCTGCTCCAGCCACGCCCGACGGGAGAGCACCACGTTGTTGCGGTTGCGGTCCAGCTCGATGATCTTGGCCTCGAGCTCGGCACCCACGTAGGGCTGCAGGTCGCGGACCCGGCGCATCTCCACCAGCGAGGCGGGCAGGAAGCCGCGCAGGCCGATGTCGATGATCAGACCACCCTTGACGACCTCGATCACCTTGCCGACCACGACGCCGTCGGCTTCCTTGATCTTCTCGATGGTGCCCCAGGCGCGCTCGTACTGAGCCCGCTTCTTGGAGAGGATCAGGCGGCCTTCCTTGTCCTCCTTCTGCTGGACGAGGGCCTCGATCTCATCGCCCACGGAGACCACGTCGAACGGGTTCACATCGTGCTTGATGGAGAGTTCCTTGGAGGGGATGACGCCTTCGGTCTTGTAACCGATGTCGAGCAGGACCTCGTCCCGGTCGACCTTGACGACGGTACCGGTGACGATATCGCCGTCATTGAAGTATTTGATGGTCGCGTCGACCGCTGCGAGAAAGGCTTCGGGCGAACCGAAATCGTCGACCGCGACGAGGGAGGCCTCAGAAGAGGAGGTCATGTAGTAGGGCTCCGATTGATCAGATAGGTGGGTGTTCGAGTCACACAGCGACCGTGTGGCTGAAAACGACCTGACCGAAATCCGACGGATACCAGCGCACGTGCCCGACCTGCTCCGTCCGAGACCAGACCGGCCGCAGTGCGGCTACGAGCCTATCGACCACGTGCTGAGACAGCAAACCGGAACCAGGTCACAATCTGGACACAAGTTCGGCGGCGACGGTTTCGATCAGCCTGCCGCGGCTGTGCTCGACCGTCAAGATCCGGAAGCCCGCGGCCTCCAGCAGCGGCAGCGGACGGCGGCGCCAGTACTCCCCGGTGGGCCGGGTGACCCGGTCGGCGACCGCCTGCAGGCCGCGCAGCAGCGCGCTGGAGGACGCGACGTGGTCGAGCAGCAGCAGGCGTCCGCCGGGCCGCAGCACCCGGGCGAACTCCGCCAGCGTGGTCTCCACCCGCGGCACCGAGCAGAGCAGCAGGGTGGCCACCACGGTGTCGGCGCCGGCGTCCGGGAAGGGCAGCCGGTCGGCGTCGGCCGGGGCCAGATCGACCGTCAGGCCCAGTCCCGCGGCCCGATCGATCGCCCGGGCCAGCATGGCGGGGCTGGCGTCCACCCCGCTGAGTCGGACGCCGGCCGGATAGTGCGGCAGGTTCGCACCGGTGCCGATCCCGGCCTCGATCACCCGCCCGGTGGCCTGCTGCAGCAGGCGCGCCCGGTAGCCGCTGAGCCAGCGGCGTTCCAGCAGCGCCATGGAGCCGTCGTAGCCGGCGGCCGCCCGATCCCACAGCGCACCCTGCCGGGCCGACCGAGCCCCGGTCATCTCAGTGCGCGGCCTCGTGCCAGGACCGTCCGGTGCCGACCGACACCTCCAGCGGGACGGAGAGGTCGAAGGCGTGGCCCATCTTGTCCCGCACCAGCGCCTCCAGTGCCTCGGCTTCGCCCGGGGCGACCTCGAAGACCAGTTCGTCGTGCACCTGCAGC
Source organism: Propionicimonas sp. (assembly GCA_049840415.1). Lineage (GTDB taxonomy): Bacteria > Actinomycetota > Actinomycetes > Propionibacteriales > Propionibacteriaceae > Propionicimonas. Next base: position 198,102 of record JASGLB010000009.1, read on the forward strand.
AGCATCCGGCTGGCCAGACCCTGCTTGGTCAGCGCGGATTCGACGTCCAGCATGGCCACCTTGATGATGTCGGCGGCCGAACCCTGGATCGGCGCGTTCAGCGCCATCCGTTCGGCCATCTCGCGGCGCTGCCGGTTGGACGAGGTTAGGTCGGGCAGGTAGCGGCGCCGGCCCAGCAGGGTCTCGGTGAAGCCGGTCCGCCGGGCGGTGCCGACGATGTCGCGCAGGTAGTCACGGACGTGGCCGAACCGCTCGAAGTACTCGTCCATCAGTCCCTGCGCCTCGGAGCGGGGAATCTTGAGCTGCTGGGAGAGGCCGAAGGCACTCAGCCCGTAGGCCAGGCCGTAGTTCATCGCCTTGATCCGGGCCCGCTGGGCGACGTCCACCTTGTCGGGGTCGACGCCGAACACCCGGGCGGCCATCACGGTGTGGAAGTCCTCGCCGGAGTTGAACGCCTCAATCAGCCCGGCATCCTCCGAGGCGTGCGCCATGATCCGCATCTCGATCTGGGAGTAGTCGGCGGTGAGCAGCGTCTCGTACCCGGCACCGACCACGAAGGCCTCCCGGATCCGGCGGCCGTCGGCGGTGCGGATCGGGATGTTCTGCAGGTTCGGGTCGGTGCTGGAGAGCCGGCCGGTGGCGGCGATGGTCTGCACGTAGGTGGTGTGGACCCGGCCGTCGTCGGCGACGGTCTTCAACAACCCCTCGACGGTCTGCCGCAACCGGATCTGGTCGCGGTGCCGCAGCAGGTGGGCCAGGAAGGGATGCTCGGTCTGCGCGTAGAGGTGCTCCAGCGACTCGGCGTCGGTGGTGTAGCCGGTGGTGGTCCGGCGGGTCTTCGGCATTCCCAGCTCATCGAACAGGACGGTCTGCAACTGCTTGGGCGAGCCGAGGTTGATCGGCCGGCCGATCACCGCGAAGGCCTCGGCCTCGGCCCGTCCCACCTCATTGTCGAAGTCGGTCCGCAGCCGCTCGAGGTAGTCGACGTCCACCGCGATCCCGGTGCGCTCCATCACCGCCAGGGTGCGCAGCAGCGGCAACTCCACCTCGCGCAGCAGGTTGGCGCCGCCCTGCTCCTCCAGCTGGGTCTCCAGCGCCCCAGCCAGGTCGATCACCGCCCGGGCGCGCACCATCGCGTCCTGGCCGGAGGTCTCCTCGAAACTGAACGCCAGCTGGTCGGAGTCGTTGCCGCCGGTGGCCTCCACCGCCAGTTCCCGCTTCAGGTAGCGGGCGGTCAGGTCCGCCAGGTCGTAGACCCGCTGGTCGGGCTTGAGCAGGTAGGCGGCCAGCTGGGTGTCGCTCTGCAGCCCGGCGAGTTCCCAGCCGCGCGACCAGAGCGCCTCCAGCGGACCCTTGGCGTCGTGCATCGCCTTGTGGGCGGACGGATCGGCCAGCCAGCCGGCCAGCGCCGCGTCGTCGGCCGGGGTGAGCTCGGTGACATCCACCCAGGCGGCCGGGCCGTCCGCGGTGGCCAGGGCCAGGCCGGTCAGATCGCCGGCGCCCCAGCGCCAGTTGCCGGTGACGTCGACGCCCACCAGTTGGCCCCGGGCATGCTCGTCCAGCCAGGCCGGCAGTTCGCCGGGAGCCAGCGCCACGCCGGCCACCTCGAAGCCACCGGACGGGCCGGCCTGCTCGGCCGGCAGGGTCTCCAGCAGCCGATCCCGCAGCACCCGGAACTCCAGCGCGTCGAACAGGGTGTGGACGGCTTCGCGGTTCCAGTCGTGGCGGGTGAGGTCGTCCATCGCCACCGAAAGGTCGAGATCACCCACCAGGGCGTTCAGCTTCCGGTTGCGGATCACGTCGGCCACGTGCTCCCGCAGCGACTCGCCGGCCTTGCCGCCCACCTCGTCCACCCGCCGGATCAGGTTCTCCAGGCCGTCGTAGGCGGTCAGCCACTTCGCGGCGGTCTTCGGGCCGACCCCCGGGACGCCCGGCAGGTTGTCGCTGGTCTCCCCCACCAGGGCGGCCAGCTCGGGGTAGCGCTGCGGCGGCACCAGGTACTTCTCCTCGACGGCCTCGGGGGTCAGCCGGGCCAGGTCGGAGACGCCCTTGCGGGGGTACAGCACGGTGACCGAGTCGTTCACCAGCTGCAGGGTGTCGCGGTCGCCGGTGCAGACCAGCACCTTCAGGCCGGACGCGGCGCCGCGGCGGGCGAGGGTGGCGATCACGTCGTCGGCCTCGAAGCCGTCCCGTTCGAGGTGGACGATGTTGAGCGCGTCCAGCACCTCTTTGATCAGGTCGACCTGACCCTTGAACTCCTCCGGCGAGGCGGAGCGATTGGCCTTGTAGTCGGTGTACTCCTCGCTGCGGAAGGTGTGCCGGGAGACGTCGAAGGCCACCGCCAGGTGGGTGGGTTGCTCGTCCCGCAGCACGTTGATCAGCATCGAGGTGAAGCCGTAGACGGCGTTGGTGTGCTGCCCGGTGGTGGTGGAGAAGTTCTCCACCGGCAGGGCGAAGAAGGCCCGGTAGGCCACCGAGTGGCCGTCGATCAGCAGCAGCACGCCCTCGTCACTGGCGGCTTCGGTTTCGGCAGAGGTCGTCACCTTCGACACCCTACAAGGCGGCACTCCCACGGCACCCACCTGGGGCTGATCGGTGGGGGCTCCGGGGTCCGCCCACGATGGCCGGATCAGCGCGGGAAGGTGTACGCCTGCTGATCGGAACCGGATCTGGTCTCCGCGGTCTGAGAGGCCCCCGGTACGGCAGCCGGATGAACAATCCGGGGACGTTCCCGGCGGGTGTGCCAAGGTGATCCCCATGAACGTACCCGACTGGTTCCACGGACTGGCCAGCGCCCTGGACGTCAAGATGGGCCTGGAACTGCAGGAGGTCACCCCCACCCGCGCGGTCGGCCGGTATCCGGTGGAAGGCAACACCCAGCCGTTCGGGCTGTGGCACGGCGGCGCCTCCTGCGTGGTGGCGGAGACGCTGGCCTCGTTGGCTGCGGCGGCGGAGGTGGGCCCCAGCGGGTCGGTCGCCGGGATCGACATCAACGCCACCCACCTGGTCGCGGTGCGCACCGGCTGGGTGACCGGGGTCGCCACCGCGCTGCGCATCGGGCGAACCCTGGCGACCTATGACGTGGCGATCACCAATGACGACGGCGATCAGGTCTGCGCGGCCCGGATCACCGTCGCGCTGCGTCGGGCCAACGGCGACTGACCGAGCTGCTGGACGGGGCGGGTCAGCCGAGCGGCTTGCCCTTGCCGCCGGACTTGGAGTGCTCGATGACGCCCTCGGCGACCTCGCGCATCGACTTGCGCAGGTCCATCGCGGTCTTCTGGATCCAGCGGAAGGCCTCCGGCTCGCTCAGGCCGAGCCCCTCCTGCAGCAGGCCCTTGGCCTGGTCGACGGCCTTGCGGGAGGCGAACCGCTCCTCCAGGTCGGCCACCTCGGCCTCGACCGCGCGGATCTCGGCGAACCGGGCCATCGCGATCTCGATCGCCGGCACCACGTCGGAGGCGTCGAACGGCTTGACCACGTAGGCCATGGCGCCGGCCTCGCGGGCCCGCTCAATGAGTTCACGCTGGCTGAAGGCGGTGAGCATCACCACGGCGGCGATCCGCTCCTCGGCGATGGTGGCGGCGGCGGTGATGCCGTCCATCTTGGGCATCTTGACGTCCATCACGACCAGGTCGGGGTCGAGCTCGCGCGCCATCGCCACAGCTTCCTCACCATCGGAGGCCTCGCCGATCACCTCGTAGCCCTCTTCGCGCAGCATGTCGACCAGGTCGAGGCGGATCAGCGCCTCGTCCTCCGCCACCAGCACGCGCAGCGGCTCTGGGGTCGACTCGGAATGGGAAGACTTCGGCTTACTGGTCATCGGCATGCGTCCTTGGTGAGTAGCGGACCCGCCCCGGGCCCGCAGCATGGTCGAGGTTACCGCCTGCACGCAACGGCTCCACAAGTGTGACAGAATCGTGGGCGGTTCGAGCCGGGTGACCGGCCCGGCCCGAGTGGCGGAATGGCAGACGCGGGCGACTCAAAATCGTCAGTCCGAAAGGACGTGGGGGTTCGACTCCCCCCTCGGGCACACGAGGAGCGGAGGAAGAAACGCCGAGCTCGCTCGAGCGTTTCTGACGGAGCGACGAGTGTTGACCAGCGGAGCGAGCGCCAGCGAGCCGGGTCGGCGCAGCCGTCCCGCCGCGCAAAGCGCGGTCCGCTGGGAGTACAGGCGATTGAGGCGAGCGAAGAGATCCGACTCTGAGAGCCGCCCTCATAACTGCATCCGGTAGTGCGTCGCATTCTCGCCGAGGACCGACAAGCCGAGTCGTTCGTACAGTCTCCTGGCTCGGGAGTTGTCGCGGTGGACCTGCAGTGACACTGTCCGCCCGTCCTGGCCGGCCCGGTTCAGCACCCATCTGAGAGCTGTGGATCCGACGCCTCGTCCCTGATGTTCGGGAAGTACCTCCAGGCTCTCGACGTGCAGCTCGCCCGGACGGTCCTCGAGGTAGATCGCACCGATGTCCGTCCCGCCCCGGTCAATGACGAACACGTTCATGGGATGCGCGATCCGCGCCGCGAAGAATCCACTCTGCCAGGCATTGGCACGCTCGTCGTAGAAGTGGTCACACAGGACGGCGTAGGCCGCATCGTGCAGCTTTCGCAACCATTCCGCGTCGACCGTGGCCGCCGGGCGGAGTCGGAGGTCGTCCGCTGACCACTCGTCAGGCACCACCCGGACCCAGTCAGCGACGAACTCGAAGCTCTCCTGACGGGCCGCGTGGTAGGTGAAGTCGACCAGCTGGCCTTCGCGTAGTTCCCGATAGCCTTCGGCCTCGATCACGGCGAAATGCGCGAAGGCATCCCGGCCGGCCGGCAGCACCTCGCTGCAGATCGCGCCCCAACCCTTCTCAGGCTTCCAGAACTTCACCCGACCGCGAGTGAGTCTCTCGTTCACTGGGACAGTATCCAGCAGCCAGCCCACGCGGATCACCACCCACTCGCCCGACCTCCACGACTGCGGAGTGTCCAGGGACGCCGATTCAGGCCTCGGAGCGGTACTGGTCGTCCAAGTCGGTGATCATCCCCACCCGGTGGCTGTGGCGTCCGCCCTGTTCGAACTCGGCGTCCACCCAGGCGTCCACGATCATCTTCGCCAGGTCGATCCCGACCACGCGGGCCCCGAGGGCGAGCACGTTGGCATTGTTGTGACGCTTCGCCATCTGGGCCGAGAAGGGCTCGCTGACGCAGGCCGCGCGCACTCCCCTGACCTTGTTGGCGGCGATCGAGAATCCCGACCCCGGTGCCGCAGATCGCGATCCCGGCCTCGGCGTCACCGCGCACCACCGCTTCGCCGACCAGCCGACCCCAGGTCGGATAGTCGGTGCTGGCGGTGGAGTCGGTGCCGAGATCGATCACCTCGTGGCCGCGGGCCACCAGATGCTCGCGGAGCGCGGCCTTCAGTTCCGGCGAGGCATGATCCCCGCCGATCACCAGCTTCACAGCCCGCCGCCCTTGATGGTGGACGCCACCCCGCCCACCTCGAACACCCGCAGCGAGTTGGTCTGGTGGGTGAGCCGGCCCGGGTTGCCCGCCACCACCACCACGGAGTCGCCGATCTCGACCAGGCCCAGATCGGTGAGCGCCGCCTGGACGGACTGCACCATCGCGTCGGTGCTGACGTACTCCGGCGTGACGTAGGTCTGGACGCCCCACACCAGGGTCAGTTCCTGGGCCGTCCGGGGCAGCGGGGTGAAGGCCATCAGCGGCACCTCGGAGCGCATCCGGGCCAGCCGGTGCGGGGTGTCGCCCGAGATGGTGAAGGCGGCCAGGTACTTGGCGCCGGTCCGCTGCGCCACCTCGATGGCGGCCTTGGCGATCACACCCGACATGGTGTGCGGATCCCAGTCCAGCCGGCGGATCTGGTCCAGCCCGCCACGCTCGGTCTGCGAGATGATCCGCGCCATGGTCTGCACCGCGTCGATCGGATAGGCGCCGACCGCGGTCTCGCCGGAGAGCATCACCGCGTCCGCGCCGTCCAGCACGGCGTTGGCGACGTCGGAGGCCTCGGCCCGGGTGGGCCGGTAGGCGGTGATCATCGACTCCAGCATCTGGGTGGCGACGATCACCGGCTTGGCCCAGCGACGGGCGGCGTCAATGATCCGCTTCTGCACCAGCGGGACGTCCTCCAGCGGCAACTCCACCCCCAAGTCGCCGCGGGCGACCATGAAGGCGTCGAAGGCGTCGATGATGGCGTCCAGGTTCTCGATCGCCTGCGGCTTCTCCAGCTTGGCGATCACCGGAACCTTGCGGCCCTCCTCGTCCATCACCTTGCGGACCGGCTCGATGTCCTCCGGCGAGCGGACGAAGGACAGCGCCACCATGTCGACCTCGTGCCGCAGCGCGAACCGCAGGTCGCGCTCGTCCTTCTCCGACAGCGCGGGGACGCTGACCGCCACGCCGGGCAGGTTGATCCCCTTGTGGTCGGAGACCACGCCGCCGACGATCACCTCGGTGATCACGTCGGTGGCGGTGACGTCGATCGCGCGCAGCACGATCGCCCCGTCGTTGATCAGGATCTGGTCACCGGCGCTGACGTCCTGGGTCAGCGTCTTCAGGGTGGTGCCGGCCCGCTCGGCGGTGCCCTCCACCTCTTCGGTGGTGATGGTGAACTTCGCCCCCGGGGTCAGCACCGCCTGGCCGTCGACGAAGGTCTCCAGCCGGATCTTCGGACCCTGCAGGTCGGCGAAGATGCCGACCGGACGGCCCACCTCACGCGCGGCGTCCCGCACCCACTGCACCCGCTTGGCATGCAGCACGTGGTCGCCGTGACTCATATTCAGGCGGGCCACGTTCATGCCCGCTCTCACCAACTCGACGATCTTCTCCGGCGAGTCGGTCGCCGGCCCGATCGTGCACACTATCTTCGCTCTACGCACGTCTGTAGACCTTACCCGCACCGGCCGGGACACTGCCCGCTGGCAGGTCGGTTTCACCGAACCCGGTCCGAAAGTTTGCGCGGTTGTTACCTGACCGTCGCACGACCGATCAGCCGCGGACCAGGTTCAACGCATGCTCCAGATCGGCCGGGTAGCCGGAGTGGAAGTCGACCCATTCGCCGCTGCCCGGGTGGGTGAAGCCCAGTTCGACGGCGTGCAGCCACTGCCGCTCCAGGCCGAGGCGGGCGGCCAGCACCGGATCGCCGCCGTAGGTCGGGTCGCCGACGCAGGGGTGCCGGATCGCCTGCATGTGCACCCGGATCTGGTGGGTGCGCCCGGTCTCCAGGTGCACCTCCAGCAGGGTGACCGCCGGGAACGCCTCCAGCATCCGGTAGTGGGTGACCGAATGGCGTCCGCCGTCGATCACCGCCATCTTGTACTCCCCGCTGGGGTGCCGGCCGATCGGGGCGTCGATGGTGCCCTCGAACGGGTCGGGGTGGCCCTGCACCAGGGTGTGGTAGATCTTCTGGACGGTGCGGGCCTTGAAGGCCCGCTTCAGGGCGGTGTAGGCGGGTTCGCTCTTGGCGACCACCATCAGCCCGGAGGTGCCCACGTCCAGCCGTTGGACGATGCCCTGCCGCTCGGCAGCGCCCGAGGTGGAGATCCGGAAGCCGGCCGCCGCCAGGTGTTCCACCACCGACGGGCCGTCCCAGCCCAGGCTGGGGTGCGCGGCCACCCCGGCGGGCTTGTCCACCACCACGATGTCGGCGTCGTCGTGGACGATCCCGATCCCGGCCACCTCGCGGGGCGTCACCACCACCCGCGGCTCGGTGGGGAGCTCGATCTCGAGCAGGTCACCGCCCCGCACCCGTTCGGACTTGGCCACCGGCCGGCCGGCCAGCCAGACCGCGCCCTCGCCGATCAGGCTCTCCACCCGGCTGCGGCTCAGCCCGCTGATCCGGGCGGCGGCGGCGTCCACCCGCTCGCCGTCCAGGCCGTCGGGGACCAGCCAGACGCTACCCATCGGCCTTCTTCAGCGAGACCCCGGCGACGTTCACCTGGGTGATCAGCGACAGCCAGATCACCAGTACCGCAGCAGCGGTGATGAACATGTCGGCGACATTGAAGATCGCGAAGTGCGGCAGCTGCAGAAAGTCGATCACGTGGCCGTGGAACGGGCTCGGCTCACGGAACAGCCGGTCGATCAGGTTGCCGACGATCCCGGCCAGCAGGCAGCCGGTGGCCACCGCCCAGCCGAGATGCCGCACCCGGGGCAGCAGCCAGCCGGCCACCCCGACCATCGCCGCGATGGCGATGCCGGTCAGCACCACGGTGAACTGCTCCCCCATCGAGAACGCAGCCCCCGGATTGCGGATCAACTGCAGGGTCAGCAGGCCGCCCAGCAACCGGATCGGCTCGGCCGGGTCGAGGTTGGCCAGCGCCAACGCCTTGGTGGCCTGATCCAGCCCGATACCGACGACGGCGATCCCGGCCGCGAGCAGTCGGTAGCGGGTTGCCGAGCCGGTGGTGACCGGCTCCTCCACGGTGGCTATCGCCGCTCCTCCCGCTGTTTGCAGGCGACGCACATGGTCGCGCGTGGGAAGACCTGCAGCCGGTCCTTGCCGATCGGGTTGCCGCAGGACTCGCAGCGGCCGTAGTCGCCGGACTCGAACAGCCGGTAGGCCAGCTGGGCCTGCTCCAGCATGTCGCGGGCGTTCTGCGCCAGCGACATCTCCTGGTCGCGTTCGAAGTTGGACGAGCCGACGTCGGCCGGATCGCGCCCGGCGCCGTCGGTGCCCTCCTGGAAGAGGTCGGCCAGCCCGGCCTCGGCGATCTCGATGGCACGTTCCATCCGTTTGATGTCGGCCAGCAGCTCCTGGCGGACCTCCTCGACCTCCTCGTCGGTCCAGGGTTCCTCACCCTCGGCTACCGGAAACGACGAGGCCTTGGCGCGGGCCGAGCGCGCTGGATCCGAATCGAGAGATGCCATCGCTGCCTGACTCCTTCGTGATGGTTGTGAGCAGGGAGAGTATCACTTGGTCACGACAACCGGACGTGCCCCCGGCGAACTCGCCGAGGGCACGGTTTCCGGTCAGCTGTGGTCAGTCGCCCAGCAGGGCGTCCAGCCGCGGGGTCGCGGAGGCCGCGCCGGGCTCGTTGAGCAGGTCCGGGGTGTCCTCCGGCTCCAGCACGGACTCCTCCAGCGCCTTGATCTGGCTCTTGAGCTGCTGGGTGAGATTGGTGCGGTAGGTCGACTCGAAGCCACGCAGCTTGTCGACCCGGAGCCGCAGCGCGTCGCGCTCCTGCTCCAGCTGGGTGAACAGCTCGCTGCGGTGCTGCGCGGCCTCGGCGTTGACCGCCTCGGCCCGGTTCATCGCGTCGGTGGTGACCCGCTCGGCGTTCACCCGGGCCTCGGATTCGATCCGGTCGGCGCGGGTGCGGGCGTCGGTCAGCGCCTCATGCGCCTTGCGGTTGGCGCTGTCGATGACGTTCTCGGCCTCGGTCCGGGCATCGCCGACCAGGCGCTGCGCCTCGACCTGGGACTCGCCGACCAGGCGCTCGGCCTGCTCAGTGGCCATCTGCAGCAGACGGGCGACCGCCGGGGAGGCGTCGGCCGCGCTGGTCACCACGATGTTCTCCACCGCGGCCTTGGGCGCGTCGCCCTCGACCGGCTGCAGCCGGGAAAGCTCGGACTGGGCGGCCTCGAGCTCGCGGTTCTTGGCGGCCAGCTCGGAGCGGAGCTGCTGGAGCTCGTCGTCCTTGGCCTGCAGCTGGGAGCGCAGCGAGTCGACCTCGCCGCGGCTGCCGGCCAGCTCGGCCTGCTGGGCGTCCAACTCCTGGCGCAACTGCTCGCTGTCACCGGAGGAGACCGGCGCCGGGGCCGGGGTGGGCACGAAGATGTTGGACGGCTCGCTGGCGCTGAGCGTCTCCACCTGCTGGCGCAGGGTCTCGTTCTCCTCGGTCAGCTGCGACAGCGTCGCTTCGACCTTGTCGACGAAGTTGTCCACGTCGACTGGCTCGTAGCCATTGCGGCGAGCCAGGTGAAAGCGGGTCTGCCGGACCTGCTCGAGCGTCAGGGTCATCGTCCACCTCGTGTCGTTACGGCCGCCCTCGCCGTGACCGGCGGGACGATTCGGCCCTCAGGCTAATGCAGGGTCGCGCGCTAATCCAAGAACAGGCCCAGCAAATGGGGTGTCGACTCTCGACCAGCGCTGTATACCCGGCCGGCTCAGGACTGGTTGAAGAAACCGCCGGCGATTCGTTCCTTGTCCTCCGCCGCGACGTTCACGTTGTGCGGGGAGAGCAGGAACACCTTGCTGGTGATCCGTTCGATGTCGCCCCGGACACCGAAGATCAGGCCGGCGGCGAAATCGACCAGCCGGCGGGCGTCGGCGTCGTCCATCTCGGTCAGGTTCATGATCACCGGGACGCCGTCGCGGAAGTTCTCCCCGATGGTGCGGGCCTCGTTGAAGGTGCGGGGATGGACGGTGACGATCCGGCTGATGTCGGCGGTGCGCGGCGCGGTGGCGACCGGACGCCGGGTCTCCAGCTCGGTGACCGTCGCGGGGACGTTCGGGCTGCCGGGGCCCGGCACCTCCTCGGTGACGTCGTCGACCGGCTCGGCGAACTCGTCGCGGTAGTCCTGGTCCGACACCAGACCCAGCCATACCCCGGCCTTCTTCAACCGACCAGCCATCTCGTCACCCCTTGCTCACAGATTCCGCCAAAAGGCTAACCGGCGGGGGCCGCCACACCGCGGACGACACGCGCAATCGGGGCCGCTCAGGCCGGCAGCCAGACGATCCCGGCCTGTCGTCCGGCGGCCTCGCCGTCGCGGCGGTGGGAGTGCAGGCTCGGGGTCTCCAGGGTGCACGGATCGACCCGCACCACCGCGCAGCCGGCCGCTTCCAGTTGCTGGACGGCGGCTCCGCCCAGGTCGAGCGCCGGCGTCCCCCAGGAGGTGGTGGCCCAGGCGGCCGGCAGCGAGCCGGAGACCTCCTGGCGCATCGCGGCCGGCACCTCGTAGCAGTTGCCGCAGACGTGCGGCCCGATCCAGGCGGTGACCCGGGTGGCGCCGAGGTCGGCCATCCGGCGCAGCGTGGCCGGCAGCACCCCGGCAGCCAGCCCCACCCGTCCGGCGTGGGCGGCCGCCACCACCCCGGCGGCGGGATCGGCGAACAGCACCGGCAGGCAGTCGGCCACCCGGATCGCCAGCCCGACGCCGCGCCGGGTGGTGATCAGGGCGTCGGCGATCGGCAGGCCGGCGGCGCCCGGCAGGCTCGAGCCCAGCCAGGAATCGGTCCCCCACCCGGCCAGCAGGGCGTCGTCCACGGCGAGCACGTCGGTGCCGTGCACCTGGTGGACGGCCACCACCGTGGTGACCCCCAGCGCCTGCTGGACGGCCGCCAGGTTGGCGCGCAGCGCGGTCAGGTCGTCCACATCGGTGCGCCCCAGGTTGAGCGAACCCAGCGGCGGTGCGGAGCAGCCGCCGTGGCGATCGGTGAAGGCGATGCCGACGCCTTCGGCGCCGGCATCGTTGCGGTGGGAGAACACCCCCGCCGGCTACTTCAGGAAGTCGGGGACGTCGAGTTCGTCGTCGGACGGCTCCCAGGGCCGGGCGACCGGGGCCGGCGGGGTGGCCGGCGCGGGCTCGGCGGCGGGGGCGACCGGCTCCGGCTGGACGGGCGGCGCCACCGGTTCCCGGCTGACCACCGGACGCGGCTTCTGCTTGGGCAGCACGCCGCCGTCGAAGCCGGCCGCGATCACCGTGATCCGCACCTCGTCGCCGAGCGAATCGTCGATCACGGTGCCGAAGATGATGTTGGCGTCCTCGTGCGCGGACTGCTCGATCAGCTGGGCGGCGGCCGAGACCTCGAACAGGCCCAGGTCGGAGCCACCGGCGATCGACAGCAGGACGCCGTGGGCGCCTTCGATGCTGGCCTCCAGCAGCGGCGAGCTGACCGCCATCTCGGCGGCGGCGCGGGCGCGGTCCTCGCCGCGGGCCGAGCCGATGCCCATCAGTGCCGAGCCGGCGTTCTGCATGATCGCCTTCACGTCGGCGAAGTCGAGGTTGATCAGGCCGGGCGTGGTGATCAGGTCGGTGATGCCGGAGACGCCCTGCATCAGCACCTGGTCGGCCTGCCGGAAGGCGTCCAGGATCGCGACGTGGTGGTCGGTCATCTCCAGCAACTTGTCGTTCGGGATGACGATCAGGGTGTCGACCTCTTCGCGCAGCGCGGCGATGCCGTCCTCGGCCTGGGTGGAGCGGCGCTTGCCCTCGAAGGAGAACGGCCGGGTCACCACACCGATGGTCAGCGCGCCGAGCGAGCGGGCCACCCGGGCGACCACCGGCGCGCCGCCGGTGCCGGTGCCGCCGCCCTCGCCGGCGGTGACGAACACCATGTCGGCGCCTTTGAGCACCTCTTCGATCTCGTCGGCGTGATCGTCGGCGGCCTGGCGGCCCTTCGCCGGGTCGGCGCCCGCGCCGAGGCCGCGGGTGAGGTCACGGCCGATGTCGAGCTTGACGTCGGCGTCGCTCATCAGGAGCGCTTGGGCATCGGTGTTGACCGCGATGAACTCCACCCCGCGCAACCCCGACTCGATCATGCGATTGACCGCGTTGACGCCACCGCCGCCAACCCCGACCACTTTGATGACCGCCAAGTAGTTCTGTGATGCAGTCGCCACCGGATAACCCACCTTCTGTTCCAGATCTGGTGCCGCAACGGGAATAGCAGTGGATCGGGGAAGGTACAACCATCCAGCCCGGCGCTCGAAAGGCTATGAGACCTTCTCGGGGTTCACCAAGCACCCCGGCATCCCTCGGCGTGTACCTCAAGTAATGGTTCAGGGTTGAGAGTCGCTACCGACGGGTCGGATGGGCCGGCGCCGAGACGTCGAACAGGGTCCCGCCCTCGGGCAGCAGGACGTCGATCACCTGGGCCTTGAGCTCGGACTGCTCGGCGCTGCCCCAGAACACCCGGGCACCGTTCTCCAGCCGCAGCGTGATCGAGTCCCGGCTGCGGGCCTGGATCACGGTCACCTTGGCCGCGGTCTTCTCGCTCAGCGCCGAGAACACCGTCCCGGCGTCGGCCAGGGTCTGCTGGTCGCGCGGGTCTCCCTCGACCAGCACCAGCCCCTTGGGACGGGAGGCGGCGGTGTCGAACACCACCCCGGTGGCGTCGGCGATCAGGAAGCCGGTGCCGGCCGGGATGGCCAGCCTGGCCACCCGTTCGGTGACCTCGACGGTCACCTGGTCGGGCCACTGCCGGGTGACGCTCACCTCGGCGACCGGCGGCAGGCCGGCCACCCGTTCGGCGATCCCGTCGACGTCCAGCCGCACCAGCGGGGTGCCGAGCTGCACCCCGGCCGCCTCCCGGACCTCCTTCTTCGACAGCACGTCGGTGCCGGTGATCTCCACCTTGGCCACGGCCAGCACCGGCGAGAACCCGACCAGGTAGACCGCTGCGCCCAGCGTGGCCACCGCCAGCCCCAGCCAGAGCCAGCGCAGCCAACGGCGGCGGCGCTGGCTGCGCCGGCGCACCGCCAGGCGGGTGGTGGCGTCCAGCGTCATCGGCGCTCCCGCAGCCGTTCCGCCAGCGCCGGGCCCACCCCGGTGACGTTTCCGGCGCCCAGGGTGACCACCAGGTCTCCCGGCGCCACCAGGCCGGCCAGCTCGGCGGCGGCGTCCGTCACCGCCTCGACGTAGTGGACGCGGTCCGCGCCGGCCAGCTGCTCGACGGCGTCGGCCACCAGCCGGCCGGTCACCCCGGGGATCGGGTCCTCCCGGGCCGGGTAGACGCCGAGCACCAGCACCTGGTCGGCCAGGGTGAGCGCCTGGCCGAACTCGGCGGCGAAGTCCCGCGTCCGGGTGAACAGGTGGGGCTGGAAGCAGGCCACCAGCCGCCGGTCGCCGGCGTAGACCCGGGCGGCGGTCAGGGTGGCGACCACCTCGGTGGGGTGGTGGGCGTAGTCGTCGATGATCGTCACGCCGGCCAGCTCGGCCACCTGCTGGAACCGTCGGTGGGTGCCGTTGAAGGCGGCCGCCGCGGCCCGCAGCCGCTGTCCGTCCACCCCGAGCGCGCGGCCGACCGCGTAGGCCAGCGCGGCGTTGTGCAGGTTGTGCCGGCCGGGCACCGCCAGTTCCAGCGGGCCGACGTCGCGGTCGGCGTGCAGCAGGGCGTGCCCACCGGCGCCGGCGAAGCCGAGGTCGCTGATCCGGACGTCGGCCGTCTCGGACTCCCCCACCAGCACCAGCTGCTTGCCGGAGCCGGCCAGCGCCGCCGCCAGCCCGAGGCTGCCGGGGTCGTCGGCGTCCAGCACCACCGTCCGGACGCTGGGCTGCAGCGCCAACCGGACGAAGCCGTCGGCGTAGGCCTGCGGCGTCCCCCAGTTGTCCAGGTGATCGGCCTCGATATTGGTGACCACCACGATCTCGGCCGGGTATTGCAGGAACGAGCCGTCGGACTCGTCGGCCTCGATCACGAAGGCGTCGCCGTCGCCCAGCCGGGAGCCGCGATCCGAGCCGGTCAGCGGCGAGCCGATCACGTAGGACGGGTCGGTACCGCACTCGGCCAGCAGCACCGCGATCATCGCGCTGGTGGTGGTCTTGCCGTGGGTGCCGGTCACCGCGATGCCGGTCCGGCCCAGCATCAGGGCGCCGAGGGCGGCGCTGCGATGCCAGATCCGCAGGCCGCGGCGGCGGGCTTCGGCCAGTTCGACATTCGACTCCCGGATCGCCGAGGAGACCACCACCGTGGTGGCGTCGCCCAGGTGGGCGGGATCGTGGCCTACCTGGGCGGTGACGCCCCGGTCGCGCAGCTCGCGCAGCGCTGCCGAGTCCGCCTGGTCGCTACCGCTGACCGCTACCCCGAGGTCGGCGTACAGCGCTGCGATCGCGCTCATCCCGGTGCCGCCGATCGCGATGAAGTGGACGGCGCCCAGGTCGCTGACGGGCAACAGTGGGACCGGTTCGACCAGCGGCATCTCAGCCCGCCCTTCCGGCGGCCAGGACGAGTTCGGCCAGCGCCTCGGCGGCGCCGGAGGGCACCAGTTCGCGGCAGCGGGCCGACATGGTCGCCAATCGGTCGGGATCCTGCACCAGCTCCAGAACGGTGGTGGTGAGCCGCTGCGGGGTGAGGTCGGCGTCGGCCACCAGCACCGCCGCGTCCGCCGCGACCAGGAAGCCGGCGTTCCGGGCCTGCTCGCCGTTGCCGTGCGGCAGCGGGACGAAGACGGTCGGCAGCCCCACCATCGCGGTCTCCATCACCGTGCCGGCACCGGAACGGCCCAGCATCAGGTCGGCGGCGGCGTAGGCATCCTCCATCGCGGTCACGTAGGCCAGTGGCCGGTAGGCGGCTCCGCTGGGGTGATCGCGGGCGACCAGGTCGTCGGTGAAGTTGGCCTGGCCCAGGACGTGCAGCACGCTGACCCCGGCGGCCAGCAGCTCGTCCAGCGCGCCGGCCAGCGCGGTGTTGATCGACCGGGCGCCCTGCGAGCCGCCGCTGACCAGCAGCACCGGTCCGTCCGGCAGTTCGTAGCCGGCCCGGGCCGCCGCCCGGGCGGCGCCGCGGTCGAGCCCGGCGATCGCCTCGCGCACCGGCAGCCCCAGGTAGCGGGCGTGCGGCAGCGTGGTGTCGGGGAAGGAGACCGCGACCTGTTCGGCGAACCGCGCCGCTACCCGGTTGGCCAACCCGGGGACGGCGTTCTGCTCGTGCAGCACGATCGGCAGCCTGGCCTTGGCCGCGGCCAGGTAGACCGGCAGCGAGACATAGCCGCCGAAGCCGACCACGACCTCCGCACTGTGGTCGCGCAGGATGTCGCCGGCCTGGCCGACCGCCCCCCACAGCCGTCCGGGCACCTTCAGTAGATCGACGGTCAGCCGGCGCGGCAGCGGTACCGGCGGGATCAACGCCAGCTCCAGCCCAGCAGCGGGAATCACCTGGTTCTCCAGGCCGCGGGGGGTGCCGACGCAGAGCAGCTTCGACTCCGGCGCCAGCCGGGCGAGCTGTTGAGCGGTGGCGATCAGCGGCGAGGTATGGCCGGCCGTCCCGCCGCCCGCGAGGACGATGTTCACGCCCGACAGGCTACCGGGAGCTACCCACGACGGCGGTCACCCGGGTGGCGCGACGGCGCTTCCGCCGGCCGGCCAGTGCCCGGGCCTGCGGCTCCTGCCGGGCGCAGGCCAGCAGGATTCCGATCCCGCACAGGTTGGCGATCAGCGCCGACCCGCCGTAGGAGAGCAGCGGCAGCGGGACGCCGATCACCGGCACCATCCGCAGCACCACAGCGATATTGAGCAGCGCCTGGATCATCAGCCAGGAGGCCACCCCACCGGCGGCGAACCGGCAGAACAGCAGGTCGGAGCGCATCGCGATCCGGAAGCCGGCGTAGCCGATCACCAGCAGCAGCGCCAGCACCGACAGCGTGCCGACCAGCCCCAGCTCCTCGCCGATCACCGCCAGCACGTAGTCGGTGTGGGATTCGACCAGGCCGCCCCACTTCTGCCGGCTGGCGCCCAGCCCCAGCCCCCACCAGCCTCCGGAGGCGAGCGCGAACATGCCCTTGATCGGCTGGTGGTTGACCCCCAGCGGATCGAGTTCGGGGTTGAGGAAGCCCAGGATCCGGGTCATCCGGTGCCCGGAGGTGAGCACCAGCGCACCCATCCCGGCACCGACCACCGCGATCATCGAGCCGAGCACCTTCCACGAGGTGCCGACCACCCACAGCACCGCCATCACCAGCGCGCCCAGCACCAGGCCGGTGCCCAGGTCGCGCTGCAGCACCACCAGGCCGATCAGCACCCCGGTGACCGGCAGGAAGGGGACGAACAGGTGCTTGGGCTGGTGCAGCAGGTCGTACTTGCGGGCCAGCAGGTCGGCTCCCCACATCACGATCGCCAGCTTGGCGAACTCGGACGGCTGGATCCGGCCCAGCGCCCCCAGCTCGACCCAGTTGGTGTTGCCGTTCTTCGACCACCCCAGCGGGGTGAAGGTGAGGATCTGCAGCCCGGCCGCGCCGAGCAGGGCGAGCCAGCCCAGCACCTTCAGCCGCTGCACCGAACTGGTGGCCAGGAACCAGGCGGCGGCGCCGCCCAGCACCAGGAAGATCAGGTGCCGCTTGACGAAGTAGTAGGTGTCGCCGAACTGCACCTGGGCGTACACGCTGGAGGCGGACAGCACCATCAGGCCGCCGAGCAGCAGCAACAGCACGGTGGGGGCCAGCACCAGATAGAAGCTGGCCTGCGGGTGTCCCAGCCATTCGACCACGAGACTGCGCCGGCGTTCGGTGTTGCCACCGGCCTGCGACTTCTCGCGGCGATCCATGAGCGGGGAAGTAAGGATCGCCACTGGCTTGGACCTCCTCTCAGGTCTCCAGGGCGGCCACCGCGGCGGCGAAGGCATCGCCACGGGCCGCGTAGTCGGGATACATGTCCTTGCTGGCACAACCGGGGGCGAGCAGCACGACATCGCCGGGCACCGCCCGGCTCGCCGCCCACCCGACCAGCTTTTGCATTGCCCCATCATCGGTGTCGTCGGTGACGAACACCGGGACATCCGGGGCGTGTCGGGCCAGCGCGTCGGCGATCACCTGCCGGTCCACCCCCAGCAGGGCGACCGCGCGCAACCTGCCGGCGAACCGTTCCACCAGGTCGTCGAAGCTGGTTCCCTTGGCCTGGCCGCCGGCGATCCACACCACCTGGTCGAAGGCGGCCAGCGAGGCGGCCGCGGCGTGCGGGTTGGTCGCCTTGGAGTCGTCGATGTAGCGGACGCCGGCCCGCTCGGCCACCTGCTGGATGCGGTGGTCACCGAACCGGAGCCGCTTCAGCCCCTCGGCGACGGCCTGCGGCGGCACCCCGTAGGAGCGGGCCAGCGCGGCCGCGGCCAGCGCGTTGGCGACATTGTGCGGGGCGGCCGGCACCACGTCGGACAGCTTGGCCAACTCGATCGCGGAGTCGCGTCGCTGCGCGATGAACGCCCGGTCGACCAGCAGATCGTCCACCACCCCCAGCATGGACGGCGCCGGCGTGCCCAGGGTGAAGCCGATCGCCCGGGCACCCTCGATCACCTCCGCCTGCTCGACCATGCGCTCGGTGGCCGGGTCGGCGACGTTGTAGACGCAGGAGTGCCGGACGCGTTCGTAGATCAACGCCTTGTCGGCGGCGTAGGCGGCCATCGGGTCGGTCGCCCCGGCCGGCCAGCCGGCCTCATCGGCATACCACTCCAGATGGTCCGGAGCCACGTTCAGCACCGCCGCGGAGTGCAGCGAGAGCGAGTTCGTCCAGTGCAGCTGGAAGCTGGAGAGTTCTACGGCCAGGACGTCGTAGCGCACCTCGTCCAGCACCGCCTCGACGATCGGCCGGCCGATGTTGCCGACCGCCGCGGTCTTCAGCCCCGCGGCGGTGAGCATCGACTCCAGCATCGACACCGTGGTGGTCTTGCCGTTGGTGCCGGTCACCGCCAGCCAGGGAACCTGCCGGTCGGGCAGGCTCATCCGCCAGGCCAGCTCGACCTCGCCCCAGATCGGGATGCCGCGCAGCGCCGCCTGCCGCAGCAGCGGCGCGGACGGCCGCCAGCCCGGCGAGGTCACCACCAGGTCGGTGTCCTCCGGCAGGGTCGCTGTCGAGCCCGGGCCGAGCCGGACGGTGGCGTCCAGGAACTCCAGCAGGCCGGCCTTCTCCAGGTTCTCCGGCGTCGGGGAGTCCTCCAGCACGGTGACCTGCGCGCCGAGTTCGAGCAGCCCGTCCGCGGCGGCGAAACCGGAGGCGCCCAGCCCGGCGACCACCACCCGGGCCTGCGGCCAGGGCGAGAGCCGGTCGGCGGTGGCGATCCAGGGCTTCACTGGCTACCCACCACCCATTCGGCGTAGAACAGGCCGATGCCGAGGGCGACGAAGACGCCACAGATGATCCAGAACCGGATCGTGATGGTCACTTCCTTCCAGCCCATCAGCTCGAAGTGGTGCTGCAGCGGCGCCATCTTGAACAGCCGCTTGCCCTTGCTGAGCTTGAACCAGCCGACCTGCAGCACCACCGACATGGTGATGATGAAGAACAGCCCGCCGACCACCAGCATCAGCAGCTCGGTGCGGGTGAAGATCGACAGCGCCGCCAGGCCGCCGCCGATCGCCAACGAGCCGGTGTCGCCCATGAAGATCTTGGCCGGGGCGGCGTTCCACCACAGGAAGCCGAAGCAGGCCGCCGCCAACGCGATCGACACCGCCGCCAGGTCGAGTGGGTCACGCACCTCGTAGCACAGCGGTCCGGCGTCGCCCCAGGCGCAGGACTGGTTGTACTGCCAGACGTTGATGATCGTGTAGGCGGCGAACACCATGGTGGCCGCGCCGGAGGCCAGTCCGTCCAGTCCGTCGGTGAGGTTCGCCGCGTTCGACCAGGAGGAGATGATCAGCACGATCCAGACCACCGCCAGCGGGATCGGCAGGGTCAGCCAGCTCCAGTGGAAGTCCCGCAGGAAGGAGATCGCCGAGCTGGCCGGGGTGATCCCGCGCTCGTTGGGGAACAGGAAGGCGAGCACGCCGAAGACGATCGCGAAGCCGGTCTGCAGCGCCAGTTTTGCGGTGGAGTGCAGGCCCAGCGAGCGGGCGCGGGAGATCTTGATCCAGTCGTCCAGGAAGCCGACGAAGCCCAGCGCGGTCACCAGCCCCAGCACCAGCAGGGCGCTGGCGGTGGGTGGCGTCCAGGTGATCAGGTGGGCCAGGCCGTAGCCGATCAGCACCGCGCCGATGATCACCATGCCGCCCATCGTGGGCGTGCCGCGCTTGGTGTGGTGGGTGGTGGGGCCGTCGTCCCGGATGAACTGGCCGTAGTGCCGGCGGACCAGGAAGCGGATCAGGTAGCGGGTGCCGAGCAGGGTCACCAGCAGCGCCACGCCCCCGGCGAACAGGACCGTCCTCATGCCTGGTTCTCCTTCTCGGCCAGCAATTGCTGAGCAACGGACTCCAACGCTAGCCCCCGGGACGCCTTCACCAGCACGACATCGGCCGGTGACACGCGGTCGGCCAGGGCGGCCAGCGCGGCCGTCCGGTCGGCCACCGCGGTGGCCGTCGCTCCCCGGCGGCGGGCGCCGGCCACGATCGCCTCGGCGAACTCCCCGACCGCCAGCACCTCGTCGACGCCCAGCCGGCCGGCCAGTTCGCCGACCTCGGCGTGCGCCTCGGCGGCGGTGGCGCCCAGCTCCAGCATGTCGCCCAGCAGCGCGATCAACCGGCCGCCCTCGCGGCGCAGCCCGGCGAGCGAGCGTAAAGCGGCCGCCATCGAGTCGGGGTTGGCGTTGTAGGCGTCGTTCACCACCAGCAGCCCGTCGGCGCGTTCGGTCAGCTCCATCCGCCAGCGCGAGGCGGGCTCGGCGGCCGACAGCGCGGCCGCGATGCCAGCCAGGTCGAGTGGTGCGCCGAGTGCCAGGCCGACCGCGGCCGCGGCCAGCGCGTTGCCGACCTGGTGGCCGCCGGCCACCCGCAGGCTCACCGGCGCCTGGCCGCCGTCGGTGCACAGCAGGAAGCTGTGGCGTTGCAGCCGGTCGGCCTCGACCTGCTCGGCCCAGACCCGCAGCTCGCCGGCGGCGGGTGGACCGGTGATACCGAAACCGGCGATCCGGGCCCGGGTGCGGGCTGCCATCGCGATCACGTTGGGGTCCTCGGCGTTCAGCACCGCCCAGCCGTCGGCGGCCAGCGCTTCGACCAGTTCGCCCTTCGCCTGCGCGATGGCGGCCACCGAACCGAACTCGCCGAGGTGGGCGTGGCCGACGTTGATCACCACTCCGACGTCGGGTGGGGTGATCCGGCACAGCGCAGCCACGTGACCGCCTCCCCTGGCTCCCATCTCGGAGACCAGGTAGCGGGTGCCGGCGTCCACCCCGGTGGCGGTCAGCGGCACCCCAACCTCGTTGTTGAACGAACCGATCGGGGCCACCGTCGGGCCGGCCGACCGCAGCACGGCGGCCACCAGATCCTTGGTGCTGGTCTTGCCGGAGGAGCCGGTGATCCCGACCACCTGCAGCCCGTCCCGCCGGGCCCGGGCGACCAGCCCGGTGGCCAGCTCGGTCAGCCCGGCGAGGGTGTCGGGCACGATCAGCTGGGGAAGGTCCGTCCCGACCTCACGGGCGACCAGCGCAGCGGCAGCGCCCCGCTCGGCCGCCGCCCGGACGTAGTCGTGGCCGTCCACCTGCTCACCGGGGAGCGCGACGAACAGCGCGCCGCCGGTGGCCTGGCGGGAGTCGATCACCACTGCCGGGCCGACCGTGGCGGTCGGATCGCCCAGCAGCCGGGCGCCGGTGAGTTCGGCGACGGCGGCGGCGGTCAGTCGGTCCATCGGGCACCCCCCGACTGGAGTTCCTGCCAGGTCTCGGTGACCACCGTGACATCGTCGAACGAGGTGATCACCCCGGCCACCTCCTGGCCGCGCTCGTGTCCCTTGCCCAGGATCGCCACCCACTCCCCCGGGCCGGCCTGACCCAGCGCGGTCCGGATCGCGTTCCGCCGGTCGCCGCCGTCCAGCACCTGGGCGCCGGTGGTCTCCGCCCGGCGCCGGGCGCCGGCCAGCACCGCCTGCCGGATCGTCGCCGGGGGCTCGCTGCGCGGATTGTCGTCGGTCACCACCACCACGTCGGCGCCGCCGGCCGCGGCCTCGCCCATCGGCTCGCGTTTGGCCTGGTCGCGGTCGCCACCGCAGCCCAGCACCACGAAGGTGCGGGCCGGCGGCAGGGCGGCCAGCGCGGCGGTCACCGATTCGGGGGTGTGGGCGAAGTCGACCACCACGTTCGGCGCCTCGCCGGGCAGCGGCACCCGCTGCATCCTCCCCGGGATGGACGCGGTGGCGAAGCCCGCCAGAGCGGCGTCGAGGTCGATACCGGCCTGATCGAGCATGGCCGCGGCGGTGAGCGCGTTGAGCACGTTGAAGTCGCCGATCAGCCCCAGCCCGAACTCCACCTCACCGGTCGGGGTGGCCAGCCTGATCCGGCGGCCGCCGTCCTCCCGCTGGTGCTGGGAGAGGATCCGGTAGTCGGCGTCCGGAGCGCCGGTGGTGGCCAGCCGCAGCCGCGGGTCGGAGCGCAGCTCGTCGGCCAGCCGGCGGCCCCAGGGATCGTCGGTGTTGACCACCGCGGCCCGACAGCGGCCGTCGCGGAACAGCGAGGCCTTGGCCCGGAAGTAGCTCTCCTGGTCGTGGTGGAAGTCGAGGTGGTCGTGGCCCAGGTTGGTGAAGCCGGCGACCCCGAAGACGATCTCGTCCACCCGGTGCAGCGCCAGGGCGTGGGAGGAGACCTCCATCGCCACCGTGTCCGCGCCGCGCTCGGCCAGCACGGCCAGCAGGGCCTGCAGATCGGGTGCCTCCGGGGTGGTGATGGTGGAGCGCTCGGCCGGCAGCAGCTCGCCCCGCAGCCGGTAGCCGAGGGTTCCGATGGTGCCGACGCTCCGTCCGGCCGCGGCCAGCCCGGCTTCCAGCAGGAACACGGTGCTGGTCTTGCCGGCGGTGCCGGTGACGCCGAACATCATCAGCCGGTCGGCCGGCCGCCGGTAGACGGTCGCCGCCAGCGCCGCCACCTCGCCGCGCGGATCCGGCCGCACCACCACCGGCACGCCCGGTTGCTCCAGCAGCGCCGCGCCAGCCGGGTCGGTCAGGATGGCGACGGCTCCGGCCGCCACCGCGGCGGCGGCGAACCGGGCGCCGTGGGTGAGTTGACCGGGCAGCGCCACGTAGAGATCCCCGGGACAGACCCGGCGCGAGTCCAGCGTGACGCCGCTGATCGGGGTCGGATCGCCCAGCAGGGAACCCAGGGAGACCGATTCCGTCCGGCTGGGACGGAGCGGCCTGGGTGCTTCTGGCATGACGGGGAACCTCCGGTCAGGGGGCCACCGGGAGCTTGGGCGGCTTGGACGTCGACGGTGCCA
Source organism: Propionicimonas sp. (assembly GCA_049840415.1). Lineage (GTDB taxonomy): Bacteria > Actinomycetota > Actinomycetes > Propionibacteriales > Propionibacteriaceae > Propionicimonas. Next base: position 220,886 of record JASGLB010000009.1, read on the forward strand.
CACCATAGCGGGCCAACGCGACCTGCATGGCGTCGCGGTAGGCGGGTCCGGCGACGCTGCCACCGAAATTACCCCGCTTGGGCTTGTCGATCACCACGTAGGTGAGGATCTGCGGATCCTCCACCGGACCGACCCCGATGGTCGAGCCGACGATGCCCGCGCCGCGCCGTCCGGTCTTGGGGTCGATCTTCTGCGAAGTGCCGGTCTTGGCGCCGGTGCGGTAGCCGTCCACCACGAAGGTGCCGGCGGAGTTGTTCTGCACCATCGCCTCCATCATGGAGACCACCTCCTTCGACGCCTCGGGTGAGATCACCCGACGCGGCTCGCCGGCCGGGTAGGGCTCCTCGACGCCGTCGGCGTTGATCGTCGAGGCGATCAGCCGGGGCGGGTTGTAGATGCCGCCGTTCACCACGCTGGCCACCGCCGCCGCCTCCTGCAGGGCGGTCACCGCCACCGCGCTACCGCCGAAGGCCAGGCCGTCGCGGGAGTAGTCGGGCATGTCCGGTCCGGGCAGGATGCCGGCCGACTCGCCGGGCAGGCCGACGCCGGTCTTGGCGCCCAGGCCGAACGACTTCAGGTAGGCCTGCAGGTCGGCCTTCTTCATCTTGCGGGCCAGGATGATGGTGCCGACGTTGGACGACTTGGCCAGCACGCCGCGGGCGTAGTAGGTCTCGGTGCCGTGCTTCCAGGCATCGCTGACCGGCTTGCCGCCGGAGTCGATGCTGCCGGGCACCTCGACGATGTCGGTCGGCCGGATGGTGCCCGAATCGAGCATCGCCGCGAAGGTCAGCACCTTCTGCACGCTGCCCGGCTCGTAGACCTCGGAGATCGCCTTGTTGCCCAGGTCGTCGGTGTCGTAGGAGCCGTAGTCGGCCGGGTCGAAGGAGGGGAACTGCGCGAACGACAGGATCTCGCCGGTCTTGACGTTCAGCTGGATCAGGATCCCCGACTTGGCCTCGCTGACCCGTACCCGGTCGGCCAGAATCTGCTGTGCCTCCCACTGCAGCCCCAGGTCGAGGGTGAGCTTCACGTTGCGGCCGTTGACCGCCGGGATGAGTTCGCTCTCCCCCAGCGGGATCTTGCCGTTGCGGGAGTCCTCGTAGACCTCCAGCCCGTCCTTGCCGGACAGGACGGAGTTCAGCGTCGCCTCCAGTCCGGCGGACGCCACCCCCTCCTTGTTGACGTAGCCCACGATGCCGGCCGCCACCTCGCCGTTCGGGTAGCGGCGGGTGGGCGCGCTCTCCCGGTGCAGGCCGATCAGCCCCTCCTCCTTCAGCGCGGCGGCCAGCCGGCTGTAGGCAGCGCCGGAGACATTGCGGGCGGTGATCGAGTAGCGCTTGCCGGCCAGGGTCAGCTTGGGCAGGTACTCCTCCGCCTTGCCGCCGAGGTGGGTGGCCATCAGCTCGGCGATCCGCGGCGCGGCGGTCGCGGCGACCTTCTGGTCGTTCTCGTTCATCGGCTGGTCGAACTTGCCGTTGGTCCGGATCATCTCGGGGTCGGAGATCACCGTGACGGTGGCTTCGGTGTAGGCCAGCGGTTCGCCGTTGCGGTCGGTGATCTCACCGCGGAAGGCCGGCAGCTTGCGGGTGACCGTGATCTCCTTGGCCGCCTCGGCCGCGACCGCGTCGGCGTCCAGCGCCTGCACCTGGACGGCGCGGCCGGCGGCCACCGAGAACACCACCGCGATCGCGATCAGCATCGCCCGCAGCCGGCCCAACGAGGAGGCCAGCGGCAGCCGGCGCCAGCGCTGCGGAGCCTGGGGCCTCGAACCGGGCCGATCGGCGCGGGGGCGCGGCTTGGCGGCGGTCGGCCGCTTCCGGGCCTTCGGGCTCTGGTCGGTGGCGGACTTCGGCTGGGCGGCCCGCTCGCGGACGGGCTTGGCCCCGTCCCCGGCGGCGGCCTTGCCCTTCCGCTTGCCGGGCTTGCCGTAGACGAAGCGATCCAGCGGTCGGCTCACCGGTCGTTCCCCTTCTTCTTGGCCGGCTTCTTGGCGTCAGCCTGCTTCGCGGCTTCCGCCTGCTTGGCCGCCTCGGCTTCCTTCTTCTGCGCGGCAGCGAGCTTCTTGCGGATCTCCTCCGCCTTCTTCTTCTCCTCGGCTTCGGCCTTCTTCTTCGCCGCGTCGGCCTTGCGCTTGGCCTCGGCCTCGTGCCGGGCCTGCAGCTCCTGGGCGGCCTGCTCCTCGGTGATGTAGCGGACGCTGGGCAGCTCGCCGCCGGAGACCCGGGTGGGCTCGCCGGTCACCTTGCCGTCCGGCAGCCGCAGCTGGGCGGGGACGGGGTTGGGCCGCATCCCCAGCTTGCGGGCGTGCACCGCCAGGTTGTGGGTCGAGCGGGCCTGGGTGACCTGGCTCTCCAGGTCGGAGAGCTCATTGCCCAGCGCGGCGGCCTGCTGCTGCCGCGCCTGCACGGTGAACGCCTGGTCCTGCAGCACGGTGGTGAGCAGCAGCACCCCGACCATGCCCAGGCCGAGCACGGCGGCGACCACGGCGACGAAGCCGACGGTGCGCAGTTGGCGGCGGGGCGGCGGAACCGGCCGCAGCCGCGGTCCGGCCGGCGCGCGACCCTCGGGTTTCGGGGCGAGCAGAGCCGTCATGCGGCCACCTCCTGAATGCGTGCTACCGCCCGCAGCCGGGCCGAGGCCGCCCGCGGGTTGTCCGAGATCTCGGTGGGGTCGGGACGCTCGGCGCCCCGGGTGAGTTGCCGGAACGGGGCCTTCAGCGCCTCCGGCACCGCCGGCAGGCCGGGCGGCACCCGGTCGGCGCAGGCCTGGGCGAACTGCCGTTTGACCAGCCGGTCCTCGCCGGAGTGATAGGCCAGCACGGCGATCCGGCCGCCGGGCGCCAGCGCGTCCAGGGCGGCCGGGAGCACCGCCGCCAACGACTCCAGCTCGGCGTTGACCGCGATCCGCAGCGCCTGAAAGGTCCGCTTCGCCGGGTGACCGGAGCGGGCATGGCGAGCTGCCGCCGGGATGGCCTCGGTGACGATCGCCACCAGCTCGACGGAGGTCCGGATCGGCGCCTCGGCCCGGGCGGACACGATCCGGCGGGCAATCCGGTCGGCGAACTGTTCGTCGCCGTACTCCCGCAGCCACCGGGCGAGCTCGGCCGCCGAGGCGGTGTTCACCAGGTCGGCGGCGGTGAGTTGCTGGTCGGTGTCCATCCGCATGTCCAGCGGCGCGTCGGCGGCATAGGCGAAGCCGCGTTCGGTGGAGTCGATCTGCAGCGAGGACAGGCCCAGATCCAGGCAGATGGCGTCCACCCGCGCGGTGCCGTCCTCGTCCAGTACCTGCGGCAGCTCGTGGTAGGCGGCGTGGTAGAGCCGGACCCGGTCGCCGAAGCCGGCCAGCCGTTCGGCGGCCAGATCGAGCGCGGCGGCGTCGCGGTCGATGCCGATCAGCCGGGCCTGCGGGCAGTGCTCGAGCATCGCCGAGGCGTGGCCGGCCAGCCCCAGGGTGCCGTCGACGTAGACCGCGCCGGGGCGGTCGAGGGCGGGCGCCAGCAACTCCACGATCCGGGCGCGCATCACCGGTACGTGGGTCGGGTTCACCACCTCTGCGCCCATCTTCCCCCTACCTCAATGACTCGTGCGCCGTGGTTTCAACCCGAGGGCCACGCCTGGCACCGGGGAAGGTGCGCCAGGTGACGCCCCCTCGGGTTGAAGCCGCGTCGCACGCGCCGCTTCCCTACTGCTGCTCGCCCGCTTCGTCCAGGTCCGCGAACGCCTCCTCCTGGGCGGCGGAGTACTCCGCCCACTTCTCCTGATCCCAGATCTCGAGGCGATTGATCGCCCCGATCACGACGATGTCCTTCACCAACCCGGCGTAGCTGCGCAGTGCCGGTGGCACCGTCACCCGGCCCTGGCTGTCCGGCGACTCGTCCGAGGCTCCGGAGGCCACCATCCGCTGGTACTCCCGAACCCGCTGGGACGTGGAGGGACCGGTTGCTGCCCGCTCGACTTCCGCGGCGAAGACATCGGCCGGCCAGATCGCCAGGCACCGCTCCTGCTGCCTGGTGATCACCAGACCCTTGCGCAGCTGTTCGCGGAACTTGGCGGGCAGGAAGAGCCTCCCCTTGTCGTCGAGCTTCTGCGTGAAGGTGCCCAGATACACGGGTTCCCTCCTCCGCTTCGCTCCACTTTGCCCCACCATACTCCACATCGCTCCACTCAAGGCAAGAGGGCGCGGCAGATTGGGCTGTCGTGCCCTCCACTTCCGCCCGGCACGTAAGGTGGGGGCGAACTACAACCGGGGAGGGAGGTGCGATGGAGCACCGCGTCGCGTCCGCGAACGAGGTGGAGGGCGTCGCGGCAACCGCGACCGCCATCCAGCAGTCCGTCGGACGGGTGATCGACGGCAAGGACGGCGCGATCCAGCTCGCCATCACGGCGCTGCTGGCCGAGGCCCACCTGCTGATCGAGGATGTCCCCGGGGTCGGGAAGACGATGCTGGCCCGCTCGCTCGCCAGATCGATCGATGCCAGGTCCAGCCGGATCCAGTTCACCCCCGACCTGCTGCCCAGCGACATCACCGGCGTGTCGGTGTTCAACCAGCACACCACCGACTTCGAGTTCAAACCCGGCGGGGTGTTCGCCCACGTGGTGATCGCCGACGAGATCAACCGGGCCTCACCGAAGACCCAGTCCGCGCTGCTGGAGGCGATGGAGGAGCGCCGCGTGACGGTGGACGGCACCACCCACCCGCTGCCGCGTCCGTTCGTCGTGGTGGCCACCCAGAACCCGATCGAGATGGAGGGCACCTACCCGCTGCCCGAGGCGCAGCGGGACCGGTTCGGGCTGCGGCTCGACATGGGCTACCCCAGCGCCGAGGCCGAGGTCGCGATGCTCGACCACCACGGCGAGACCGAGCCGCTGGAACAGCTCACCCCGGTCACCGATGCCCAGGCGGTGAACCACTGCATCGCCACGGTGCGCCGGGTCTTCGTCCACCGGGCGGTGAAGGACTACCTGGTCGCCATCGTGGCCGGCACCCGCGAGTCGGCCGACGTCCGGCTGGGCGCCTCGCCCCGGGCGAGCCTGCAGCTGATGCGGGCGGCCAAAGCCCGGGCGGCGGTGGACGGCCGCAACTACGTCACCCCCGACGACGTCCAGGCGCTCGCGCTGCCCACCCTGGCCCACCGGGTGATGCTCAGCCACGAGGCGCGCATGGGGCGCCGCAGCGTGGCCGAGGTGGTGTCGCAGGTCGTCGCAGCCGTCCCGTTGCCCCGTCGTCGCTGATGGTCAGCCCGCGGCCCGGCGCCGGTACGTCCTGGCAGTCGCCGGGGCTGACCGTCCAGGGTTGGGTGACCGTCCTGGGCGGCCTGCTCTGGGTGATCGTGGGTTGGCTGACCGGCCAACGGGACCTGATCTGGCCGGGGTTGTTCCTGCTCGCGCTGCCGCTGGCCAGCTGGCTGCTGCTGGCGGCGGGCGGCCGCTCCCCCGGCATCCAGCGTCGGGTGACCCCGAGCGAGGTCACCGCCGGTGACCACATCGTCAACCGGCTGGTGGTGGACGCCACCGGGCTGCGGCTGGGCGCCGCCGCCCGGTACCACGACACCTACCCCGACGCGGTGCTCGGACCGGCCGATGCCAGCCTGCCGGTCGGCTCCGGCCAGCACCGGATGGAACACCGGCTGACCATCGCCTGGCGGGGACGCCACGTCCTGGGTCCGCTGCGACGCAGCGTCACCGACTCCCTGGGGCTGGCCCGCAGCCAGCGGGTGCTGCCCGGCACCGCGGAGGTGCTGGCGCTGCCCCAGGTGCACCCGCTGGAGGCGCAACGCGCCGCCTCCGGCCTGGGTTCGGCGTCCGACGCCACCACGCTGAAGACCAGCCTGATCGGCTCCGACGACGTCCTGGTGCGCGAGTACCTGCCCGGGGACGACGTCCGGCGGATCCACTGGCGTTCCACCGCCCGGATCGGCGAGTTGATGGTCCGCCGCGAGGAGCAGGCCTGGGATCCCAGCGCGGTGCTGCTGCTGGACAACCGGACGCTCGCCTTCGGCCCCGGCGATCCGCTCCCCACCGCGCCGCCGGCCGAGGATCCCGCCGCTGCCGGGCGGGGCGCCGACCTGGCGGCGGGTGATGCGCTACCGGGATCAGCCTCAGGACGGCGAACCACCCCGCTGGAGCAGGACGGCCTTGGAGCGCCCCGAGCCCAGGTTCGAGTGGCTGGTCTCGGCGGCGGCCTCGATCGCCGCCCACTTGATCGAACACGGCTTCAGCGTGGCGGTCACCGACGCCCGGGGCAGCGACGCCACCGACCCCGCCCCGACCGGGGCGCGGGCCGTGCTCCGCCAGCTCGCCGAGGTCACCCGGGCCGACCTGCCCAGCCTGGAGCGGGCGGTCGCCAGCGCCCCCACCGGCGCCCGCGGCCAGCTGCTGATCGCCCTGCTCGGCCGGCTGGACGCCGCCGACGGCGCCACCCTGGCCCAGGCCCGCCGCGAGCATCAGGCCTGCTGGGCGCTGCTGCGCGATCCGGCCGAGGCCGACCCGGCGGCGCTGCGGCTGCTGGAGTCCACCGGCTGGCGGGTGCTGCGGGTGGCGCCGGGCACCTCGGTGGCCCAGGCCTGGCAACTCTTCGGCGAGGTCTCCCAATGAGCACCCCATGACCCGCCTCAACCTTGCCGTGGCGGCGGCGATCGTCCTGGCCGGCCTGGCATTGACCCCGCTGACCCAGGATCGGCTGTTCCTGCTGTGGTTGGCCATCATGCTGCTGGCCAGCGTCGGGATCGGCGCCCTGGCCCGTGCCCTGCGGGCCCCGGACCCGGTCGCCCGGGGGCTGCAGCTGCTGCCCGGCGCGGTGGCCGTCTGGTGGCTGTGGGGGGGATGGTCCGAGCTGATCGCCGAGACCGCCGAGTACGTCGCCACCGCGTACGCGCCGATGCCGCCGCACGCCGGCTTCCGGGTGCTGACCGTCGCCGTGTTGTGGCTGATGTTCATCGCCAGCGAGGCGGTGGCCGGCGGGCTGGACCGGCCGGGCTGGGTCTTCCCGGTGCTGGTGCTGCCCTATCTGGTGCCGGCGATCGTGCTCAGCGAGGAGACCTCCCCGGTCTACCTGGCTCCGGCGGCGGTGGGCTACCTGCTCGTGCTGGCAACCGCGATGTACCTGCGGGCGGCGCCCGAACCCACCGGTGAACGCAGTCGGCTGGCGGTCGGGATCGGGGGCTCCGCAGCGCTGGTCGGGCTAGTGGCCTGGACGCTCAGCGGCCTCACCGCAGCGGTGTTGCCGGAGCGCGGCGACGCGCTGCTCGATCCCGGGCGGTTCGACACCTCCGTCCAGCTGGGCGACCCGACGCTGGATCTGGTCCGCAACCTGAGTTCGCCGAACGCCCGGACGATCATCGACTACACCTCCTCCGACGGACGGGGTCACTACCTGAGGCTGGCCGCGCTGCCCGCCTTCGACGCCGCCGGCTTCCACCTGGTGCCGACCGACCTGATGCCCGGCATGCCCGAGCTGCCCGCCGCGGCCGCCCCCGAGCCGGTGGAACTGCAGGTCCGGATCGGCAACTTCGGCAGCGAATGGCTCCCGGTGCCGTGGCTGCCGCAGTCCATCGTCGCCGCCGGCGAGTGGCGGCACGATCCGGCCACCGGCGCGATCGTGGCGATCGGCGCGGACCGCACCCGGGCCACCCGCAACCTGGAGTACCGGGTGGACGCCCGGCTGCTGCAGCCCGGGCAGCCGGAGATCGCCGCCGCGGCCGCCGGCGATCCGCGGGACGGCGGGCTCACCCTGGCGCTGCCCGACGAACTCGATCCGCGGGTGGTCGAGTTGGCCCGTCAGTTGACCGCCGACGCCACCACCGCCGGCGAGCGGACGCTGGCGCTGGCGCACTGGCTGCGGTCGGAGGAATTCACCTACTCCACCGCCACCATCGAGGGGTCGACCCTGGGAACGGTGAGCGACTTCCTGCTGGTCTCCCGCACCGGCTACTGCGAGCAGTTCGCCGGCTCCCTGGCGATCATGGCGCGGGCCGTGGGGGTGCCCTCCCGGGTGGTGGTCGGCTTCCTGCCGGGCACCGAGACCAAGGACGGCTACGAGGTCTCCACCAAGGACATGCACGCCTGGACCGAGGTGCTGCTGGACGGGCTGGGCTGGGTGGCGATGGACCCCACCCCCAGCGGCGCCCCCGGTGCCGAGCCGATTCCCTCGGCCAGCCCGACGCCCACCACCAGCTCGTCGGCCCAGCCGACGATCGACGACCTCCCCACCCGGCCGGCCAGGCCGGACACCCCGGATGAGCTCGGCTCCGAGGACGGGCAGACCTTCCGCCTGCCGGGATGGACCGGCTGGGCGGTCGCGGGGCTCGTGCTGGCCCTGGTGCCGGTAGCGCTGCGCCGGTTCCGGCACTGGCGCCGGCTTCGTCCCGGCGGCGACCCGGTTAGCGCGGCCGAGGACGCCTGGGAGGAGTTGCGCGACACCACGCTGGACCTGGGCCGGCCGTGGCCGTCCGGCACCCCCCGCCAGGTGGTCGCCGAGCTGGCCGCGGAGCTCGGCCCTGAGGTCGGCGGGCCGGCCGGCCAGCTCGGCCAGCAGGTGGAGCGGGCCCGGTTCGCCCCCGGCTTCGACGACCCGGTCGACCCGCGCCTGGTGCGACGGATCACCCGCGCGCTGACCGCGGCGGTGCCGTATCCGCCCCGGCTGCACCGGCTGTTCCCCCGCTCGGTTTTCCGGTTCCGCCGCTGAGCCGCTCCCCCGACCGGACATGCAACAGCCCGGGTCGTTCACCCGGGCTGTGATGCGCTTGCCGACGGCCTACAGGCCGTCCTCGTTCCGGTGCCGCCAGCGTTCCTCGAGCTTGTCCATGAAGTCGCTCTCCGGCGACTTGCCACCGCGGGGCTGGGCGCTCTCGCCCTCGTAGCCGACGTGCTGCCAGGCGCTGACCGCCACCACAGTGGAGACCAGCATGATCAGGAAGCCGGCGATGCTGAGTGCCCAGTGCACTTCCATACCGCCGATCAACAGCCCGACGCCGACCAGGAAGCCGATTCCGGCCAGGGCGGCGCGACGGCGATGCAGTCGACGCGAAGTGGTGCCACGAAGGGCATTGGCCAGCTTGGGATCCTCCGCCTCGAGGGCGGCCTCCATCTGCTCCAGCAGTCGCTGTTCGTCCTCAGAGAGGGCCATGATCGCCTCCTGCATCGTTCGGTGGACGAAGTGTAGGTCCAGTCTAGGTCGGCGTCGAAGTTTTCGGTACCAGACGACGAGGAACGACGAGAGCTTGCCCTGGATCGGACCGAGGACGAACGGTCGCGGAGCGTCGGCGGCGTGGCGCCGAACCGGGTCAGCTGTCCGGTTCCTGACGCCGGGTGTCGGCCTCCAGCTGATCGACCACCGCGTTCTCGGCGTCCCACTCGCCGTCGCGGTAGGCGGTCCGCGAGACCAGGTGGCCGGAGACCGGGGCGGTCAGCATCTGCAGCAGCACCGCCAGGCCGAGCAGGCTGAACGCCTTGGGATCCCGCAACGTCAGGGTCACCCCGACCAGCACCAGGATCAGCCCGAACACGATCGGCTTGGTGCCGGCGTGCATCCGGGTCATCACGTCGGGGAAGCGCACCAGGCCGATCGCCGCCGCCAGGCAGAAGAAGGCGCCCAGCGCGATCACCACCGCCCCGGCCAGATCGAGGCCCTGCTCAAGCGTCATCGGAGTCCTCCTCCTGCCGGGCCTGGCGCCGGTCGAACCGGCGCTGGATGGTCGACGGCGAGGAGATCAGCCGGGCCACCCCGACCGCGCCGCTGAAGCCGACCAGCGACAGGCCGAGCAGGATCGGCAGGCCGGTGGCGTTCCGGGCGATCACCGAGTACAGCCCGACCACCGCTATCACGATGCCCACCATCACGTCGGAGGCGACGATCCGGTCCAGCGCACTCGGCCCGACCACGATCCGCCACAGCACCAGGCAGGCGGCCGCGAAGAGCATCACCCCCGCCGCCCCGATCACCCAGATCATCGCTTCTCCTCCCGGCGCAGGTCGGCGGCGCGGACCTCGTCCTCGCTGCCGAAGGCGTGGAGCACCCGGTCCTCGATCGCCAGCGCGTGCGCCCGCTGCTTGCGGATCGCCTTGGCGTCGGGCAGGTGGAAGACGTGCAGGTAGAGCAGCCGTGGCCGGCGCACCGTCTCGACCACCAGCGTGCCGGGCACGATCGAGATCAGCTCGGCCACCACCACCTGGTAGAGGTCGCTGTTGCTGGCCAGCCGCACCCGAATCACACCGGGACGCAGGGCCAGCCGGGGACGGAAGGCGACCGAGGCCAGCTGGAACGAGGCGGTGGCCAGATCCCACAACTGCAGGACGGCCAGCTTCAGCAGGCCGCCGGGGTGCACGGTGCCGTAGTAGCGGATCGGCGCCAGCCAGAACACCACGCTGACCAGCCAGCCCAGCACCAGGCCGTAGACGATGTTCAGCAGCGAGAACTCGCCCCACAGCAGCACCCACACCAGCGCCAGCAGCACCACTGCCCGTCCCTGCAGCCGCCAGCGCAGCTTCTGGGTCAACCGACTGCTCATCATCAGCCACCTCCGCCCAGCACGACGGTGACGTAGCTGCCGTCCAGCAGGGCGGTGGCCGAGCGGCTGACGTAGCTGTACATCGGACCGGCCGCCACGGTGAACCCGGTCGCCAGGACGAGCAGCCCGACGGTGGTGCCGACCATCCGGCTGGGCAGCGCCGAGCCGGTGGACGGATCGGCGGCGAACCGCTGCAGGTTGCGCAGCGTCCGCTGTGGCGCCTCGCCCCAGAACGCCCGCGCCCACACCTTGGCCATCGCATACAGGGTGAGCAGCGAGGTAACCACCGCCCCGGCGACCAGCGCCCAGGCCATCGGGCTGCCCTCGGCGACGCCCGCCTGCAGCAGGGCCAGCTTGGCGATGAAGCCGGAGAACGGCGGGATGCCGGCCAGGTTGACCGCCGGGACGAAGAACAGCACCGCCAGCAGCGGCACCACCCTGGCCAGGCCGCCCAACCGGTCCAGCGCGGTGGAGCCGCCGACCCGTTCGATCAGTCCGGCCACCAGGAACAGGGTGCACTGGATGGTGATGTGGTGGGCGGCGTAGAAGATCGCCCCGGCATAGCCGGCCGCCGAGGCCAGCGAGATGCCGAACACCATGAAGCCGATATGGCTGACCAGGGTGAACGAGAGCAGACGTTTGATCTCCGACTGGGCGATCGCGCCCAGGATGCCGACCAGCATGGTGGCCAGCCCGGCGATCCCGAACAGGATCTCCAGGGTGGAATCGGGGAAGAGCAGGGTCTGGGTACGGATGATCGCGTAGACGCCCACCTTGGTGAGCAAGCCGGCGAACACCGCCGTGACCGGGGCCGGCGCGGTCGGGTAGGAGTGCGGCAGCCAGGCCGACAGCGGGTAGATCGCCGCCTTGATCGAGAACACCCCCAGCAGCAGCGCCTGCAGCACCCCCTGCACCGGTCCGGGCAGCTCGGCCAGCCGGACGGCCAACTGGGCGAGGTTCACCGTGCCGGTGGCGGAGTAGATCGTGGCCAGGGCGATCAGGAACAGCGAGGAGGAGACCAGGTTCACCACCACGTAGACCGACCCGGCCCGGATCCGGTCGCGGGTGCCGCCCATGGTGAGCAGCACGTAGGAGGCGAACAGCAGCAGCTCGAAGCTGACGAACAGGTTGAACAGGTCGCCGGTCAGGAAGGCGTTGGAGACCCCGGCGACCAGCAGCAGGAAGGTGGGGTGGAAGATCGACACCGGGGTCTCCCGGCGCAGCTCGTCCTCGTCCTGCCCGGAGGAGTAGACCAGCACGCCCAGCGAGACCAGCGCGGCCACCAGCAGCATCAGCGAGGAGAGCCGGTCGGCCACCAGCGCGATCCCCAACGGAGCCGGCCAGCCCCCCAGCCACAGCACCAGGGTCTGGGAGTCGGTCAGCCAGACCAGGATGCCGGCCACGACCGCGACACCGGTGACGGCGGTGACCGAGATCGCCCGCTGCACTCTCGGATGTCGGCCGGCCAGGAAGGCGGAGGCTGCTCCCAACATCGAGAGCAGGACGGGGACGGCGAGCAGGTTGTTCATTCGCTCACCACATCCTCGCCGGTGTCGCTGAAGTGGATCTCCTCGTAGCTCTCCGAGGTGCTGTCGGCCTTGGCCAGGGCCCGGATCCGGGCGTCCTCGACATCGTCCTGCACCTCGTCGTGGCCGTTGATCTGGAAGCTCCGGTAGGCCATGGTCAGCACGAACGCTGCCACCGACAGGGTGATCACGATCGCGGTCAGCACCATCGCCTGCGGCAGCGAGTCGCTCATCGCCGACTGCTCGGTGGTGCCGATGATCGGCGGCCCGCCGGCCGGGCCGGCGGCGATCAGGAACAGCAGGTTGACGCCGTTGCTGGCCAGCACTACGCCGACCAGGATGCGGCTCAGCGAGCGCTCGGTGATCAGGTAGACGCCGGTCGCCACCAGGACGCCGGCGACGATCGCCAGGGTGAGGTTCGCTGCCATCACGACCACCTCATCCCGGGGGCGGCGCGGGTCGACTCCGGCTCCGGGGCGGGCGCGGTCTCCTCCCGCTCGTGGGTGTCGATCCCGGTGCCGAGGCTGCGGCCCAGGTCGAGCATCATGCCGACCACCACCAGGTAGACCCCCAGGTCGAAGGCGGTGGACGAGACCAGGTGGATGTCGCCCAGCAACGTCCAGGTACCCCACGGCAGGGTCAGGCTCTCCCAGCCGGGCACCGTGAGATGCACGTCGAAGCTCTGGAACACCGTGCCACCGACGAAGACCGGGAACACGCCGGTCAGCACCGCCAACACCAGGCCGCTGCCCAGGATCACGCCGGCCGGCAGCGGCATCGCCTCGTCCAGTTCGTGGCCGCCGGCCGCCAGGTAGCGGATCAGCAGCGCGGTGCCGGCCACCAGGCCACCGGCGAAGCCGCCACCGGGCAGGTTGTGCCCGGCCAGCAGCAGGTAGATCGACACCACGATCATCACGCCGAACAGCAGCCTGGTGACCACCTCGAAGATCAGCGACCGGGACTGCCGGGGCAGCAGCTGGCTGCCCCGCAGCCAGCCCTCCAGCTTGCCGTCCGGCAGCACCGGCGGCTTGGAGAGCCGACCCGCCCGGCCGCGCAGGAAGATCAGGCTGGCCACCCCGGTGGCGGCGATGCTGAGCACCGCGATCTCGCCGAAGGTGTCCCAGGCCCGGGTGTCGACCAGCACCACATTGACGATGTTGGTGCCGTAGCCGTAGGAGTAGGCGGCCTCGTAGAAGTCCTCGGAGACCGGGGTGGCGATCCGCGAGCCGAGCGCCAGGATGGCCAGCAACGACACCATCAGACCGGTGGCCGCCGAGATCACCACCCGCCACCAGCGGGTGGATTGCAGCGGCCGTTCGGTGAAGTATTTCGGCAGCTTGCGCAGCACCAGCAGGAAGACCAGCAGGGTGATGGTCTCGACCAGCAGCTGGGTGAGCGCCAGGTCGGGGGCGCCGTGCAGCAGGAAGAGCAGCGCGGTGCCGTAGCCGGTGACGCCGAGCAGCAGGACGGCCCGCAGCCGGCCGCGGGTGTTGGCCGCCAGCAGGGCGGCGGCGATCATCAGCACGCCGATCGCGACCTGTCCCCAGTGATCGGCCAGGTAGACCGCCGGCCACTGGCCGACCATGGTCATCCCGGCGAAGATCAGGCCGGTGACCACCGCCAGGATGGTGCCGGTGTAGGAGGCCAGCGAGCCGCGCTGGGTGCGGTCGGTCACCTCCACCGCCAGCCGGTCCAGCTTGGCCATGGTGGTGCGGTAGGCGTCGGCCGCGTCCGGCACCGGCGGGAAGGTCTGCTGGATGGCGGAGATCCGCTCCCGCTGCCAGAACAGCACCGCGCCGCCGGCGATCGCGATCAGCGAGGCGATCAGCGGGGCGCCCCAGGACGGGATCAGGGTCAGCCCGTGGCCGTGCTCGCCGTCCGGCAGGGTCGCGGCGTAGGGCTCGAGGACGGCGGTCAGCGGGCCGCCGAGGAAGCCACCGACCAGCACCGCGGTGCCGAGCAGCACCGGCGGGACGACGAACCCGACCGACGGCGGATGTTTGAGCTCGGTGGCCGGCAGCCCCGGCTTGGTGGCGAACGCCCCCCACCAGAACCGCAGCGTGTAGGCGACGGTGAGGGCCGAGCCCAGCACGATGGTGATCACCAGCGCCCAGGCCGGCAGCGGCATGATGCCGGTGCCGTCCCCGGTCAGCGCCAGGTTGGTGACGCCTTCCAGCGCGGCCTCCTTGGCGATGAAGCCGAGGGTGGGCGGCAGCCCGGCCATCGCGGCCCCGGCGATCGCGGCCACGGCGGCGGTCAGCGGCAGCTTGCGGTACAGCCCGGAGAGCTTGCTGAGCTGGCGGGTGCCGGCGGAGTGGTCGACGATGCCCACCACCAGGAACAGCGTGGCCTTGAACAGCGCGTGGGCGACCACCATCGCCAGCCCGCCGAGAGCGGCGGCCTGCGTCCCGGTACCCAGCAGCAATACCAGGAAGCCGAGTTGGCTGACCGTGCCGTAGGCCAGCAGCAGCTTGAGGTCGTCCTGCCGCAACGCCCGCCAGCCGCCCAGGAAGAGGGTGAGCGCGCCCAGCGTCCAGACCGCCGGACGCCAGCCCGGCTGCTGCGCCAGCACCGGCGCGAGCACCCCGACCAGGTAGACGCCGGCCTTCACCATCGCGGCGGCGTGCAGGTAGGCCGACACCGGGGTGGGGGCGGCCATCGCGCCCGGCAGCCAGAAGTGGAACGGCACCAGCGCCGACTTGCTCAGCGCTCCGGCCAGGATGAGCAGCGCCGAGAGGGTCAGCGGCCAGCCGGCGGGCGGGTCGGCCAGGATGGCCTGCAGGCTGAAGGTGCCGGCCGCGTTGCCCAGGGTGAGCAGCCCGACCAGCATCGCCAGGCCGCCGGTGGTGGTGACGATCAGCGCGGTCAGCGCGGCCGCCCGGTTGGCCCGGCGGGTGGGGTCGTGGGCGATCAGCAGGTAGGAGAAGACCGTGGTCAGCTCCCAGAAGACGTACAGGATGATCAGGTCGTCGGCGCTGACCAGGCCGAGCATCACGCCGGCGAAGGCGGTCAGCAACCCGACCGGACGGGTCTGCGGCGGGTCGTGGTCGAAGTACCACCGGCAGTAGACCAGGACGAGGGTGCCGATCCCGGTGACGATCAACCCCAGCACCCACTGCAGCAGACCGAGATGGAACGACAGCGCCACTTTCAGCCCGGCGATCCACTCGTAGCGCTGATCGAAGGCGCCGCCGGCCAGCACCAGCGGGGCGATGCTGATCAGCCAGCCGAAGGCGACCGCCGGGACGATCGCGGCCACCAGGAAGGCACGCTGCCCGAACCAGCGGGTCAGCAGCGGGGCGGCGAGCGCGATCAGCAGGTGGGCCACCACCAGTCCGATCAGCACCTGGCAACCTCCCCGATCACGTCATCACCACCATGGGTAGGCAGGGCTGGGGGCTGTCGCCTGACGGCGTCCTCAGTCCCCGGGGCCGGCCGACCCGCGAATTCTCACGGCCAAATCGTATCGGTTCGGCGCCGCTGGCAGAACCGCGTCCATCGGCTTGCTGGCCCGAATCGGCTCGCTACCCCTCCGGTTCGGCCTCCCGCCGCCGCGGTGACAGCTGGCCGGCAGCGGCCTGGCGTTCCTGGCTGGCCACCCGGAGCCGGTTGATGTGCAGGGTCAGGTAGATGGTCTCCTGCGGGTTCATCGGCGAGCCGACCTCCTCGGCCAGGATGGCGGAGATCTGACAGGCCACCTGGTACTCCGCGGGCTGCGAGGTCCGGACCGCTTCGTGGACGCTGTCCGGCACCGGTGCCAGCGACAGTTGGCCGCCGGCCAGATAGCGCAGGTGGGAGACCAGCCGGGCGACGTCGATCGAATCCTCGTCGACGTCGATCCCGAGCGCCTCTTCCACCGCCACCAGGATCCGGCCCAGCACCCGGGTGACCTTGATCGTCCGCCGCATGTCGGAGGACGCCAGCCTGGCGTTGACGAAGTGCAGGGAGAGCGGGATCGCCTCCTGGCGCGGCACCGCGGCCCCCAGTCGTTCGGCGACCAGGTCGATCACCCGGTGGCTGAAGGCCACCTCGTCGGGGTACAGGTGCTGCACCTCCCACCGCAGGTCGTAGTCGATCGGCTGGGCGTTCTCCCTGGCCCGGCGGACGGCGAACGCGATGTGGTCGACCAGCGGCAGGAAGATGTGTGGCCGGATGTGCTCGCCGAGCGTGCTGCGGGCCAGCGCCATGACCTCTCTGGCCAGATCCAGTTCCTCGTCGGAGACCTCCTCCAGCAGGGGCGAGTAGCGGGCGATCGCGTCCCGCTTGGTCAACACGAAGGTGCGGTCGATCAGGGCGGCGTCCACCGGGTCGTTGGGGTGCAGGTGGTAGCCGATCCCCTTGCCGAGCAGGACGCACTCGTCGCCGTCGGCGTCCACCGCCAGCACGGCGGAGTTGTTGAACACCCGCCGCACCCGGAACTCCGGACCCGCCCGGCCGGCGGCCTGGCCGGTCATCAGCGGATCACCGCGATCAGGGCGTCGCCGACCGCGGCCGACTGCCGCGGGATCGGGACGACGGCCGTCCGGCCGGGCGCGGCGGTGACCACGACCATCACCGTCGGGTCGATCCCGGCCGACGCCAGGGCGGCCAGGTCGACCTCGCAGAGCGGGTCGCCCACCTCCAGCTGCTGGCCCTGCCTGATGTGCACGGTGAAGTGCGCACCGCGCAGGTTGACGGTGTCGATCCCGACGTGGATCAGCAACTCCAGGCCGTCCTCGGTGCTGATCCCGTAGGCGTGCGGCATGACCACGGTGGCCCGGCCGGCCAGCGGCGCCAGAATCCGTCCGTCGGCCGGCAGGATGCCGGCCCCGGTGCCGAGCGCGCCGGTGGCGAACGCCGGATCCCTGACCTGGTCCAGCGGCACCACCGAGCCGGCCACCGGTGCGCCGATCTCCACTACGGGCTCCATCGATCCCATCCTCACCCGCTCACTCGAAGTTGATGGCGTAGGAGTACGCCTCATAGACCGCGTCCTGGATGATCCGCGGCTTGTTGCAGTCGCCCACCATCACCGTCTCGGGGGTGATGCCGAAGAAGCCCCTGGCCTCCTCCGCCCTGGCTCTCATCCCGACGCTGACGATCACGTCGTCGGCCGGCAGCCGGCTCTCCGCGCCGTCCGGCCCGACCACGACCACGTGGTCGCCGCCGATCTCCCGGCAGGCGGTCCGCAACTGGAACCGGAGGTCGGGCTGGGCCTCGATCTTCTGCCGCAGCGCCTCGCGGTAGAGCCGGTTGCCCTGCGGGGCCCACCGGTCGCCGACATCGATCATGGTCACCTCGTGGTCGCCGAAGGTGGCCAGTTCGAGACCGATCTCGGTGCCGATCGAGCCGGCACCGACGATCGCGACCCGGCGGCCGAGCCGATCCTCGTGGTCGATCGCCTCGGTGCCGCTGTAGACCCGCCGGACGTCGATCCCCGGGATCGCCGGACGCACCTCCTCGGCACCGATCGCGATCACCACGCCGTCCGGCCGTAGTTCCCGGACCAGTTCGGCGGTGGCCCTGGTGCCCAGCCGGACCTCCACCGCGGAGCGGGCGACGCTGCGCAGCAGGTACTCCAGGTACGCCTTGATGTCCTCCTTGTAGCGCTCCTTGGCCACCCAGCGCAGCTGGCCGCCGAGTTCGCCGTCCTGTTCGAGCAGAATCACCTCGTGGCCGCGATCCGCCGCGGTGACCGCCGCGGTGATGCCGGCCACTCCCCCGCCGATCACCACCAGCCGGCGCCGGACGGCCGCCGGCCGCACCTCCCGCGGGATGAACGACTCGTTCCAGAACCGGGCGTTCACCGAGCACCCGACCTTCGACCGCTCGGTGGCGATGTGGTAGCACTGCAGGCACCTGATGCACGGGACGATCTCGTCTGCCCTGCCCTGCTGCGCCTTCCGCGGCCACTGCGGGTCGGCGATCAGCGGACGGCCGAGCGCCACCAGGTCGACCACCCCGCCGGCGATCAGCTCCTCCGCCTCCTGCGGCGACATGATCGCGCCGACCACGCTGACCGGGATCGACACCCTTCGCTTGACCTCGCCCGCCCAGCCGGCGTTCGGCGCGTGCTGCTCGAAGTTGGTGGTGGCGAGGTGGACGTTGCCCGGGAGCCCGATGTCCACCCCGGCGCTGATCTGCACCGTGTCGAGGTACTGCTCGGCCAGCTGGATGAAGGCCAGGGTGTCCTCGAACTCGATCGAGCCCGGCATCCACTCCACCGCGCTGATCCGCATGTCGATCGGGAAGCCCGGGCCCACCCGCTCCCGGACGGCGCGCAGGATCTGGAGCGGGAACCGGGCCCGGTTCTCCAGCGAGCCGCCGTACTCGTCGGTGCGGTGGTTGGTGCGCGGCGACAGGAACTGGGCCGGCAGCCAGCCGTGACCGAAGTGCAGGAAGATCATGTCGAAGCCCAGGTTCTTCGCCGCCAGCGAGGTCTCGGCGAAGAGTCCGGCGACCAGCTCCATGTCCTCGACGGTCATCGCCCGCACCTCGGTCCCGTCCGGCCGGGTGTAGCCGACCGGACCGCGGGCGAAGTCCGCCACCCGGGCGTGCTGCCCGCCGTGGAAGATCTCCAGCGATGCCCGTCCCCGGCCTGCTGGATCTTGAGGATCCGTCGCCGGGTCTCCTCCCGCTGGTACTTCCCGAAGGCGTCGGGTTCGTCCGCGCTGGAGTAGCTGGATCTGCCCGGCTCGACGATGGCGTGCCCGGCGATCACCACCGCCGGGCCGCCCAACGCCTTGTCCTCGAAGAAGTCACCGGTCGGGGTGGCCACGATCCGGTTCTTCAGCGTCAGTCCATTGATGCTGATCGGCGCGAACAGGTGGGGAAAAGCTGTGCCCTGCGTCATTACACGGTTACCTCGGCGGACTGCTTGAGCTCGTCCGCCACGATCTGCGGGTTGCGCCGCCGGACCGCCTTCTCCATCACGAACGTCACGGTGAACGCGGTGATGATGGTGACCGCCACCGCCAGGAAGTAGGGAGCGGCCTTCGGCGACGCCAGGAAGGCCGGCGAACCGAGGATGCCGCTGAACGCGAAGGCGGTGATGTAGACCCCGAAGATCCCACAGACCAGACCGCCGGCCAGGCCACCGAGGGTCACCGCGGCGAAGTACCGCTTGTTCTTCACGATCACGCCGAAGATGCCCGGCTCGGTGATCCCGGCCACCGCGTTGACGAAGGCCGCCGAGCCGGCCACCGTCCGGGTGGCCTTGTCGCGGGAGATCACCAGCACCGCCAGCAGCACGCCGAGCACCGCGTAGTTGCCCATCCCGCCGGAGGCCAGCGAGTACTCCAGGCCCTGGTCGGCGAGGATGGACAACTGGATCGGCAGCACGATCCAGTGCACGCCGAGCATGATCACGTAGATGAAGAAGCCGCCGAACAGCAGGTGCAGCAGGATCGGGTACTGGAGCAGCCAGCCGTAGGCGATCGCGATGC
The DNA here is from genome assembly GCA_049840415.1 of Propionicimonas sp. GTDB lineage: Bacteria > Actinomycetota > Actinomycetes > Propionibacteriales > Propionibacteriaceae > Propionicimonas. Next base: position 240,340 of record JASGLB010000009.1, read on the forward strand.
CGTTGGCGATGGCGAAGCCGATCGGGCCGAACACCAGCAGGATCGCCGGCACCATGATCAGCAGTGAGAACACCGGCACCAGCAGCAGGTGGGTCAGCTGCGGCAGGATGCGCTTGAGGAACCTCTCCAGGTGGGCGAAGGCCCACATCGCCACCAGGATCGGGATGACGGTGGACCCGAAGGCCTGGCCGACGAACGGAATCCCCAGGAAGTCGAGCTGGGCGCCGGTCTCGTTGATCGCCATCAGGCTCGGCTCCAGCAGGCTGGCGCCGATCGTCGCCCCGATGTACGGGTTGGCACCGAACCGCTTGGCGGCGGTGAAGGCGAGCAGGATCGGGAAGAAGTAGATCACCGAGTTGCCGGCCGCGTTGAGGATCGCGTAGGTGTTCGACTCGGCCGACAGCCAGTTGAAGCTCACCACCAGGGCGAGCAGGCCCTTGATGATGCCCACCGACGCCAGCAGCGGGATGTACGGGGTGAAGATCGCCGAGATGGTGGCCAGCATCCGGTCCAGGAACTTCGGCTTCGCCACCTTGCCGGCCTCGGTCGGGGGCGGATCGGCCACGGGCGCGGCATCCTCCACCCCGCCCTCGCCGTGAACGCCGGGGATCTCCACCACCCGGTCGTACACCTCGGGCACGTGGGTGCCGATGATGATCTGGGTGAGGCCCTGGCCCTCGAAGGCGCCGGCCACTCCGGCGATCCGTGAGATGGCCGCCTTGTCGGCCTTCGCCGGATCGACCAGCTGGAACCGCAGCCGGGTCGCGCAGTGGGTGACATTGACGATATTGCCGGGACCGCCGAGAAGGTCGACCAGTTCTCGGCTGAAATCAGTGCTCATGTGGATTCCCCTGAGGATGGCGCCCGGTCGGGCGCCGGTGGACGGTGGGTGAGGCGCCACGACGTCCGGTGGGGAAACCAGGACACCTTGCCGGGTGGGGGCGAAGATGCGGTTCGGTCAATCCTGGGCTCCCGAACTGGCCGGTGATGTCCGCTCAAGTCGGGCAGAACCGCCAGTAGACGTCGATTGTGCGCCGAGCCCCAGGTTTAGCCTCCGCTATGAGTCACTTCCCAGGCAGCCAGGTGAAGCCGTGCTTCGCCCCCGACAGTAATCGGCCCGGATCGGCCCGTCAACCAGGCGGGACGGCTCGGCCGGCCGAAGCGCCGGGGCCTGGGCGGGGCACCCAGCGACGGTCGATTTTCGTCAGATCGGCGTAGGCAAAATCCGCTAAAGTGGCGCTCACGTACCACGCAGGGAGATGTCACCCAGATGTCAGCAGCCGAGAAGGAAGCCGCCTTCACCCTTACCCGCCAGCCGCTCGAACTCCGGCGCCGCCGGGTTCGGGTCCGCGAGTTGCACCAGCTCACCCCGGCCTACCGGCGGGTGGTGTTCGAGGGGACGGACCTGGCCGGCTTCGCCTCGCCGGCGGCGGACGACCATCTGCGGATCTTCTTCCCGCCGGCCGGTGAACCGCTCCCCCAGCCGGAGGGCGACGGCATGCCAGCCGGCCTGCAGAGCCGGGAGTACACCCCCTTCGCCTGGGACGGACGCGGCTGGCTGGTGATCGACTTCGTGCTGCACGGCGAGGGTGTCGCCTCCGACTGGGTACGGCAGGCCGAGGTCGGCGACGAGGTGTTCATCGGCGGCCCCCGCGGTTCGCTGGTGATGGCCGGAGCCCCCGACTGGTGGCTACTGGCCGGCGATCTCACCGCCCTGCCGGCGATCCGCCGCCACCTCGCCGCCGTCGCGCCCGGAACCCCGGTCGATGTCGTGCTGCTCAGCGACGACCCCGCCGACGAACAGGAGCTCTCCAGCCAGGGCGACTTGAACCTGCGCTGGGTGCACCCGGCGGCTGGCGCGCGGCCCGGCGACGTCGCCCCGCTGCTGGCCGCGCTGCAGGAGCTGCCCCACCGCCAGGGCGACGGTTTCGCCTTCATCGCCGCCGAACAGGCGGTCGTGGCGCCCGCCCGCGGCTACCTGACCGCCCGCGGCGTCGAGCTGGGGCGAGCGGTGGTGAAGGGCTACTGGAAGCGCGGCGAGGCGGAGTATCACGCTCCGCACGGCACCGCCGCCACCGCCTGACCGGCGCTTTCTCCCGCTGGCGGTGGCAGACTGCCAGGGTAGGAGGGAGGCGTCATGACCAACAGCGCCCGGCTACGGATCAAGCGGATCTACGACCCTACCGAACCGTCCGATGGCTACCGCGTGCTGGTCGACCGGCTCTGGCCCCGCGGGATCAGCAAGGAACAGGCCGGCCTGGGGCTCTGGCTGAAGGAGATCGCCCCCAGCGCCGAACTGCGCACCTGGTGGAACCACGATCCGGCGCTGCTGGACGAGTTCACCAGCCGGTACCGCGCCGAGTTGGACGCGAACCCGGCGGTTGGCGAGCTGACCCGCGTCCTGGCCGAACACCCGGTGGTCACCCTGCTGTACGGCGCGAAGGATCCGCGGCTCAACCAGGCAGCCGTGCTGCGCGACTACCTGGCCGAGCCACCGGACCAGGCGGTCACTCGGTGAGCGAGGCCCCCTGGCTGGCGATCACGTCCCGGAACCAGCCGAACGACTTCTTCCGGTAGCGCGCCAGGGTGCCGCTGCCGTCGTCATTGCGGTCGACGTAGATGAAGCCGTAGCGCTTGCTCAGCTGGGCGGTGGAGGCCGAGACCAGGTCGATCGGGCCCCAGCTGGTGTAGCCGAGCACCTCGACGCCGTCGCGCAGCGCCTCCGCCAGTTGCACCAGGTGGTCGTTCAGGTAGCTGATCCGGTAGTCGTCCAGCACGGTGAGGGCGCCGTCCACCTCGACCAGCTGGTCCTTGGCGCCCAGCCCGTTCTCCACGATGAACAGCGGCAGCTGGTAGCGGTCCCACAGCCGGTTGAGCACCCAGCGCAATCCCCGCGGATCAATCTGCCAGCCCCACTCCGAGGCCGGCAGGGTCGGGTTCGGCACCCCGCCCAGGATGTTCCCCTGGCCCTTGGTCTGCCGGGCCGGGTCGGCGGTGTCGCAGACGCTCATGTAGTAGCTGAACGAGATGAAGTCGACGGTGTTCCGCAGCGTCTCGCGATCCTCGTCGGTGATCTCGAGTTCGATGCCCCGCTCGGCGAAGTAGCGGTCCAGGTACTTCGGGTAGACGCCCCGGGCGTGGACGTCGGTGAAGAACTCGTTGAGGTGGTCGGCGTCCATCACCTTGAGCTGGTCGGCCGGGTCCGGGGTGAGCGGGTAGACCGGCATGGCGATCACCATGCAGCCGATCTTCGCCTGCGGCGCCAGTTCGCGGGCGATCCGGGTGGCCGAGGCGGAGGCGACCAGCTCGTGGTGGCAGGCCTGCCACAGCTGCGAGGGGCTGAGCTGCTCCTTGGGCGTCCAGATCCCGCCGGACATCAGCGGGGCGTGCAGCACCGAGTTGATCTCGTTGAAGGTCAGCCAGTACTTCACCCGGTGGCCGTAGCGCTCGAACAGGGTGCGGACGTAGCGCTCGTAGAAGCCGATCATCCGCCGGTCGCTCCAGCCGTCGTAGGTCCTGGCCAGGTGCAGCGGGGTCTCGTAGTGGCTGATCGTCACCAAGGGCTCGATGCCGTGGCGCTCCAGTTCGTCCAGCACCCGGTCGTAGTACGCCAGGCCGGCCTCGTTGGGGGTCTCCTCGTCGCCGTTCGGAAAGATCCGCGACCAGGCGATCGAGAACCGGAAGACGCTGAACCCCAGCTCGGCGAACAGCGCGATGTCCTCGGCGTAGCGGTGGTAGAAGTCGATCCCCTCCAGCTTCAGGTTGTCGGGCGTGGGCTGGTCGGTGGGAGCCGACAGGCCGCCGGACGGCAGCACGTCCTGGATCGAGAGGCCCTTGCCGTCGGCGAGGTAGCCGCCCTCGACCTGGTTGGCGGCGACCGCTCCGCCCCAGAGGAACTCGCGGGGGAACCTGGGCTGGCTGTCGTTCATCAATGCTCCTGTTCGGGCGGGGTTGTCCAGGCCAGCATGCCAGTCGAGCGACGCCACAGCGAGCCACCGGCCGGGGCCCTCGACGCCGCCGTCCGATTTCCCGCGGCCGGCCAGCGGGGCCGGAGGGGCCGGCCCGACGTGGAAGAATCCTGCCGTGACCGACCCGACCCGCACCCTGGCGGCGACCATCACCGGTGCCGATGCTCCCGGGCTGCTCGACCGGCTGACGGCCGCCATCGCGGCGGTCGACGTGGAGATCCTCGATCTGGAGCAGACCGTGGTCCGCGGTCAGCTCAGCATCGGGCTGCTGCTCTCCACCCCGCCGGAGTTGACCGAAACCGTAGCCGACCGGCTGGCCGGCACCTGCGCCCGGCTCGGGCTCACCGTGACCATGGCCGAAGGGGTCGGCGACAACCCGCCGCGGCACAATCGCTCGATCGTCACCCTGCTGGGCCGGCCGCTGCTGACCGCCCACCTGGCCACCACGGCCCGGGTGATCGCCGGCCTGGGCGGCAATATCGACCGCGGACGGCGGCTCTCCCGCACCCCGCTCACCACGGTGGAGCTCTGGGTCTCGCAGCTGGACGCCGGCCGGCTGCGCACCGAACTGGCGGCCGCCGCGGCCAGCGCCGGCTTCGATGTCTCGGTGTCCGCGGCCGGCCTGGCCCGGCTGGGCCGCCGGTTGATCGTGATGGACGTCGACTCCACCCTGATCCGCGACGAGGTGATCGACCTGATCGCCGCGCACGCCGGACGCCAGCCCGAGGTGGCCGCCATCACCGAGCGCGCGATGCGCGGCGAGCTGGACTTCGCCGAGAGCCTGCGGCAACGGGTGGCCGCGCTGGCCGGCCTGCCGATCGGCGTGCTGGACGAGGTGCGCAGCGCGGTACGGCTGACCCCGGGGGCCCGGACGCTGATCGCCACGCTGCGCGATCTCGGGCTGTCGATCGGCGTGGTCTCCGGCGGCTTCATCGAGGTGGTCGGCCCGCTGGCCACCGACCTGGGCATCACCTACGCCCGGGCCAACCGGCTGGAGGTGGCCGGGGGCCGGCTGACCGGCCGGATCGCCGGCCCGATCGTCGACCGGGCGGCGAAGGCCGCGACGCTGCGGGAGTGGGCGGCCGCCGAGGGCCTGCCACTGGCCCGCACCATCGCGATCGGCGACGGCGCCAACGATCTCGACATGCTGGCCGCCGCCGGCCTGGGGATCGCCTTCAACGCCAAGCCGGCGGTGCGGGCCTCCGCCGACACCTCGCTGAACGTCCCCTACCTGGACGCGGTGCTGTTCCTGCTCGGGCTGACCCGCGAAGAGGTGGAGGCCGCCGCCACCGCTCGCGCCCAGGACGGCGAACCCTCCCGCGGGCCCGCCCCGGAACCGTTCAGCTGAGGTTCAGCCGGCGACGACGGACCAGCAGGATGCCGACCCCGACCGAGGCCAGCGCGACCCCCAGCAGGCCCAGGCTGGCACCGGTCACCGGGAGCACCGGCTGCGGCGCGGTGCCCACCTCCAACTCGACCTGACAGGCCGGTGCGCCGTCGTTGCCGGCCGGGGTGTCGGCACAGACCGGGGCATCCTGATCGGGATCGACGGCGCCGGGCAGGCCGAGCCGGTTGACGATGGCACCGTCCCCGGTCCCCTCGTCCGCCAGCTGCACGGTGTAGCGGATCTCCACGGTCTGGCCGGCCGCGAGCGGCCCGGACCAGGTCAGCTGCGGCGACTGCCACACCACCGTGCCAACGCTCGCCGTGGCGTCGTCGAGGTAGCTGGCGTCGTCCAGCACACCGCTCAGGTCGTCCACCAACTCGGCCGGATCGGTGGCGGTGAAGTCCGCCTCGCCGACATTGGTCGCCCGGATCGTGTAGCCGACCCGATCACCCGGCCGGGTGCCCGAGGACGCGTCGGCGAGCTTGGTGAACTGCAGTTGCCTGGTGGGCTGGTCGTCGGTTCCGGTCGGAAGCTCCAGGATCTCGCTGGTCGCCGGCGGGATCGCGTCCCCGTCCGGGTCCAGACCACCCGCCACCACGGTGAGCTTCAAGGGCTCCCCGGTGATGTCCCCTTCGACAGCGAGGTACTCCGCCCGGCACACCAGACTCTCACCGGGGGGCAGTGGGTTGGGCTGGTCGTCGCAGACGATGGTGAGCGGCCCATTCCTGCCCGTGAACTCCCCGACGTCGACGGTCGGGTCGGTGATCGTCAGGTTGCCGGTGTTGGTCACGGTGAAGGTGAACACGATCTTCTCACCGGGTGTCGTCACCCTGTCCTTGTCGGTGGTGATGTCCACCTTCATCCCGGGGGTGGAGATGAAGCTCGTCTCCGTGATCGAGTCGGGATCGTTCGGGTCGCTGGTGGGGTCGCCGCCGCGTACCGCGGTGCCGGTCGCCGTGGCGCTGTTGTTGATCGTGCCCCGGTCGATGTCCCGCTGGGTCACGGTGTACTGGGCCGAGCAGCGCACTGTCGCGCCGGGCGCCACCGCTCCGCTCGGGCAGGTGACCGTCGGCGGCGTGCCGCTGCCGGTGAAGTCGCCCTCGGTGACAGTCACCGAGGACAGCGTGGTGTTCCCGGTGTTCTCGACCGTGAACGCGTAGCTGATGGTGCCGCCTGCCTGAGCGGGAATCGCGCCTTCGGTGGTCTTCGTGAGCTTCACTCCGGGGGTGGCGGTGAACTCCGTCACCACGGTGTTGGACGGCCGGCTCTCGTAGGGCCGGCCCTTCTGGTCCGTCGCCGTGGCGGTGGCGCGGTTCGACAGGTCTCCGCGGTCCAGGTCGGCCTGCGTCAACGTGTAGTCGGCGGTGCAGATCACGGTCTGGTTGACGCCGAGCGAGGCAGCCGCCGCGGGGCAGGTCGCCTGGGGCAGCGGACCGCTGCCGGTGAAGTTCGCGGCGACCTCTTTCACGCCGACATCGGTCACCGTGGAGATCCCGGTGTTCCTGATCTCGAACGAGTAGGTGACGGTGTCACCGGCCTTCGCGTCGGCGATCGGCGAAGCCGGCGTGAACGACTTGGTGATCTGCAGCTCTGGTGGCTTGGGGCAGCCGGAGACGAGCTGGGGCAGGCCGTACTCGCTTCTCGCACCCGAGGGGATGACCAGGCCGCCGGCGGCGTAGCCGACGTTGGCCGGGTCGGCGGCATTCGGATTGTTGATGATGCTGAGCGCCTGGGCGCCCCGGTGGGCCACGTACATCCTGCCGTCGGGGCCTCGCCTCACCTGGCCGAAACTGGAGTTCCCGAGCCGGGGGGCGATGTCCACGATGCTCGCGTTGACCTGGGCGTTGGTGCCCGCCGTCAGGTCGTACCGGCGCAGCGGGCTAGTGCCGAGCTGGGTCGCATACAGGTAGTCGCCGTTCGGCGAGAAGTCCGCGAAGTACGCCGACCCGCCGGGCATGTTCAGTTCGTACCGCAAGGTGAAGGCCCCGGTCGCGGCGTCGAAGTCGAACACGCGCACATAGTTGGCGTCGGCCTGGGCCACGAGCGTCTGCGTGGCGGTCGTGTAGACGCTCAGCGCTCCCAGGCCGGCCCCGTTGTTGCGGGGGCCGGTGCTGATCACCGGAGTACCGCCGTTCTTCGGCCCGCTGCCGTCGAACTCCCAGGCGAGCAGGTTGGGGCTGTTCTTCTGGAAGGAGAGCGCCCAGAAACCCGTGCCGTCGGCGTTGGGCACCGAGGTCAGCGCCTCCGAAGCGGTACCCTGCAGCAGTTGCGCCGCCGTCGTGACCTTGCCCAGTCCACCGTTCGCACTCATGTCGAGCACCGAGTACCGCACCTGCTGCGCCGAACTGACGGTGACCAGGTAGAAGGTGTCGAGCACGCCCAGCACCGGGAACGCGGCCACGGTCTGCACGGCGCTCGACCATCCGCCCATCCCCGAGCCGCCCTCGATCACCTGGCCGGCTGCGTTCCAGACGTCATTGCCGTTGGAGTAGAAGAGCAGGCTGCCCTCGACGTCGGACACCGTGGTGGTGCCTTCGTCCGCCACCGAGACGTTCTCGCCCGCCGCGAAGACGGGCGCGCTGCCGTCGACACCGAAGTCGAGGGTTCCGCGGGTGCCGAAGGTCCACCACCGCTGCGTCGCCAGGCTCTCTGCCGGGGTGCACCCCAGCAGGGCGGGGGCAGCGTAGGCGGCGGTCGGTTGCACCGGCGGCAGAAACGGCGAGGCCACCGTCAGCAACGCCCCGGCCATGGCACCGGCGGTCGCGAGCGCAGTGGCCCTACGAAGCCCGTCGAACCTGCTCATGCTGGACTCCCTGCGTCGTGACAAAAACCGACCCCCGGCCTCTTGGGGGCTGGAGGCACGCGGATCAGCTGCAGAGGGTCCGTCCCACAGAGCTTTCCACTGTGCTGGAGCATAGCGTCGGCGGCCAGTCGCTGGAAGTCGCTCCGGCTACTGGTCACACCGGCTGCACCGGCCCGCCGGCATACACGACAGAACGAAAAGGCACAGAACGAAAAAGGCCCGCCAGAGGCGGGCACGGTTCCGGTGAGTTCGGGTGGAAGCGGCCGGATTCAACCCGAACCGTTGGCGTCTCGTCGAACGCCTTGATTCTACGTGGCACGAGGCGAGACGGGCTACGAACGATCACCCCCGAGAAGCCAGCGAGGCCGAGCCGGAGGTCGTCCGAACCCCAAGTAGACGAACTAGAACACCCCTGACACAGAGCGAAGTGGACTCCATCCGAACCGCCCGAGCGAGCGGTGAGAGCGTGGTCTCCATCTCGCGGCGGTTCGGGGCATCGCATGACGGTTTGGACGCACACCAAGAGTTTGCTCTCGTAGGGCACCCTCTGGCCGCGCTCGCCGGGCTCCACGGACGTACCTCCACAGCCCCCCGACTTGATGGTATCATCAACCGCATGGATGCCCGAAGGCAACGAACGTGACAGGCAGCAAGTTTGGAGAGCTCGCCGACCTCGGCAACGAGGCCACCGTCGAACAGTTCTTCGTCGCTCGCCTGCTCAGCGATCTTGGCTACAAGGACAGTCAGATCAAGCCGAAGGCAACTATCGATGAGCTCAAGATTTCCAAGGGCCGTAAGAGCGAGAAGTGGCGGCCCGACTACGCAATAACAGTCAACAGTAAGGTTCGCTGGATTTGCGAAGCGAAGGGCGTCGAGGAGGCTCTCGATGACTGGGTTGGCCAGTCGCAGAGCTACTGCCTAGCGCTCAACAGCACTCAATCGGACAACCCGGTCGAGTTCTTCATGCTCACGAACGGCATCACTACGCGGGTGTATCGATGGGATGACGCCACTCCCATCGCCGAGGCCTCGTTCGGTGATTTCGTGGACGGGAATCAAGCCTACGCACGCATACATGCTCTGCTCGCCCCTGAATCATTTCGGGCCACATCGCCTTCGGCGCCCGTGGCGGAGGGTGAACACATGCTCTGCCGACGTTCCGTGTCTGATCTAAACTCCGACTTCTCCTGGGCTCACCGACTGATCTACAAGCGCGACAATCTGAGCTACAACGCAGCCTTTATGGAGTTCGTGAAGGTCATATTCCTCAAGCTTCACTCTGACCGGGAAGCACACGCTGATCCCAACCTGCGGGAACTGGACGACAAGTCCATAGTGGTTCCAGCTGAGGCCGTGAAGTTTTCAACCGCATGGATCAAGTCTCGCGAGGCTGACACGCCAAGCCCACTCGACGCGATCTTGTTTCAGAAACTACTGAGCGACTTCGAGATCGCAATCACGAACGGCCGCAAGAAGCGCATCTTCCCGAAAGGCGAACGGCTGCTTCTCTCCCCTGACACGCTCCGCGTCCTCGTAGAGCGGCTGGAGCACGTCGACCTCATCAGCATCGACGCCGACCTCAATGGTCGTATGTTCGAGACGTTCCTTAACTCCACACTTCGAGGAAAGGCTCTCGGACAGTATTTCACGCCTCGCAGCGTTGTGAAGCTTGCGACAGGGCTGGCGCAGCTGCGTGCGAACGACAAACACGTCGATCGGGTCATTGATGCATGCTCAGGAACCGGCGGCTTCCTCATCGAAGCTCTCGCCGACATGTGGACAAAGCTCGATGCGAATACATCGTTGTCAAACAAGCGTCGCGAAGAACTCCGCATGCAGGTCGCGGAGCGATCACTGATCGGCGTCGATGTAGCGCGTGACCCGGCGCTTGCCCGCATCGCTCGCATCAACATGTACCTGCACGGCGATGGTGGCACGAGCGTCTACCAGTTGGACTCACTGGACAAGAAGGTTACGGCCAATCCGACTGACGAGCCGGAGATCGTGCAGGAGAAGGCGGAGTTCCGAAAGCGATTGAAAGAGGCGGCAACCGCGTCGGGCGGCTCCGAGCCGCCTGGTCTGGCAGACGTCGCCCTCACCAATCCTCCATTCGCCAAGGAGTACACCCGTGACGAGGAAGGCGATGCGAAGCTTCTCGACGAGTACGTGCTTTCGTATGACACGAGCGGAGGCGCAAAGCGACCGCTTAAGTCTCTCAGTTCGATGGTCATGTTCCTCGAACGCTATTTTGATCTTCTAGGCCCTCGCGGGCGGCTGGTGACGGTCGTCGACGACAGCATTCTGGGTGCCCCGCGACACAAGAAGGTTCGTGAGTGGATTCGGAAGAATTGGATCATCCGCGCGGTTGTTTCGCTACCGGGCGACGCTTTCCAGCGATCCCAGGCGCGCGTCAAGACCTCACTCATTGCGCTAGAGAAGAAGTCTTCCGAGGACGAGATCCAACCTGACGTGTTCATGTACTACTGCTCATGGGTTGGAATCGATGACCCGTCTCGTCAGCGGATCCTGCCAGTGGATGCCGAAAACCGAGAGCGTGCTCGCGAAGAGATCGAACGGGTTACTGCGCTCTACCGAGCGTTCCAGGCCGGTGATCCCGAGGCTGCTCCTTGGACCGTGAGTGCCGCATCCATCAGCGATCGTTTCGATGTGAAGGCGTGTCTGCCCGAAGCAGAGGCACGGGTGCCTGATTGGACAGCGGCTGGTTTCACAATCCAGCCGCTCGGTGACCTCCTTGAGCTAGCAGTGACTGACGAAACCCAAGCCGATCGCGAGATTGATACGTCGACCACTGACGACCTCGTGACCTACCTCAGAGTTCGCTACGACGGTTACTGCGAAGCTGGAGATGAAGTATCCACCGCCGACATCGCGAAGCAGACTCTCACTCGTGTCCGAACCGGTGATTTTGTGTTCAGCCATATCAACGCCATCCACGGCGCGGCCTCTGTGGTGCCGGAAGAGCTGGATGGCCTAGTCGTCACAAACGAGTACACGGTTTGCCGGCCAAGCAGCGATCTCAGTGCCAACGTAGTCTGGTCGCTCGTACGCTCACCTGAAGCCCGTGCAGAGATGCTTCTGCTTGCTACCGGAATCGGTCGGACCCGAGTCCGTTGGGATGAACTGAAGAAGCTGCGGCTACCGGTGCCTGATGAAGATGTGCGAAATCGAATCGATGATGCAGTGCGGCGAGCGAACGAGGCGGAGGAAACCATGCGTCGTCTACGCGCCGAAGCGAGCCGCACGGCCTCAGTCGAGATGCTCCTGGATAGCGAGCGCTCCCGGTCCATAATTGCAGCGTTCAAACCTCCCCGTTGAGCCGTGACGGACGTGAACGAGTTCCTACGGGATGCGGCAGCACTCGCCGGAGTGACCTCTGACGACCTGCTCGCGAAAGTCTTGCATGTCGATGACGGCGCGCTTGATCCGCTTACTTCCGGGATGGACGACACCACTCGGAATCTCGTTGTGCGTCTAGATCGCGAGCTTCGCCTCCGAAACCCTGGACTGCATTACGTTACCCGCAAGATGTTCGTCGGCTACCGTCGAGAAGGCACTACAGCCGCCCCGGTAGGCGAACGGTCACAGATCTTTGCAAGTATCATTCGTAGCACCTCGCGCCTAGAAGTCGTTCTCCCAGTCGATCCGGATGAAATAGGTTCAATCCCCAACGCGACGGACCTCCGCGGCAAGGGCCACCACGGAATCGGCGAGGTGCGGGTCTCGCTTCGGTCAATTTTGGAGATAGAAAGATTTCTCTACGACTTCGACTATTGGCTGAAGCCCACCTCTTGATCCTTCCACCTGGCACCCTCGTGGTAATCCGACCCTTGCCACGAGTGGGATGCACTTGACTCTGCAAGGTGGATCGGCGGGCAGCAGCGAGCGTCACCCGCGCTGCCCACCGTCACTGCTTGTCAGACGGTGAACTCGCCGACGACCGTGTAGAGGCCAGGCGCTGCCTTCGCAATCGCTGCGGTGCGCTTGGCGTACTCGGCTGCTTCAGGGTCAGCCTGGGTCGCCTTCACGTCGTCGGCGGTCTCCCAGCGTGCGACGTTGATGACGCGGCTCTTGTCGAGGCTGGCGAGCAGGGTGACCGAGATGAAGCCCGGTCGCTTGGACATGACCTTTTCGGTGCCCTCGATCAGCAGGTCGATGACCTCCTGCTGCTGGGATGGATCGACGTCGACGATGTTGACGAACGTGACGGGGTTGGACATAGCTTCCTCCTTGAGACGTGTTTCGCGGTCTGGATGCGGTCGGCTCTCGGGGCGATCCACGCCAGTTGGCCGTGAACAGACGGGGTGTCTGCTCTACGGGGTAGACGAGACAGCGCCTCGGACTGTCAGGTCAGAGGTACGAGTAGACGGTCGCCTCACGCTCTGACGGGCTATCTCGTCCTTCTTTCTTGGGGGCGGTTGCACCGGCCGCCCAAGAGAGGAAGGTCATGTCGCCACATCGTTCAGCGGACGTAGACACGCAAGTGACGGATCGTTTGGGGCGATGGCTGAACGAGCGCACCAGCTCCAGCAACCTCGTGAACTCGTGGCGGAAGCGCGTGATTCCTGACCATTGGGCGCTGCTGTTCGGGCAGATCGCGGTTGCGAGCTTCGTGGTGTGCGTCCTTTCCGGTGTGTTCTTGTTGTTCTTCTACGATCCGTCAACGACGCCGATCACCTACGACGGCCCGTATCTCCCCATGCACGGCGTCGAGATGTCTCGTGCGTTGGAGTCCACGCTTGACCTTTCGTTCGAGGTGCGAGGGTCTCTTGATGCGTCAGCTCCAACCATTGGAGTTCGTCAGTGATGATCGCCACGATCCTGCTGCACATCCTGCGAATCTTCTTCACTGGCGCATTCCGCAAGCCCCGGGAGCTGACATGGCTGCTCTGGTTCGTCGTCCTGTTCATGGGTATGGCTGCGGGATTGACTGGCCATATCCTGCCCGATGACGGCCTGTCGGGCACAAGCCTGATGGTGATGGACGGCTTGCTCAAAGGCATCCCGATCATCGGAACCTGGCTCTCGTTTCTCGTCTTCCAAGGACTTTTCCCCAGTGGGGCAATCACCACTTTCTATCCGCTGCATGTGATCGTCCTCCCGGCCCTGATGATGCTCGCCCTACTCGTGATCGGGGCGCTGAGCCTATTGCACAGACCGGCCCAGTTTCGTGGCCCGGGCAGAAGTGGGAACAACGTGGTTGGGCTGCGGTTGAAGACCGCCGTCGTCAAGCGAACGGGGCTGTTCCTGATCGTCTTCGGCGTCTTCGTGCTGCTGGCCGCGACGGTCAACCCGGTTTGGCTCTACGGGCCAGCCGACCCTTCGGTTGCCTCGGCAGGCGGCGGATCGTTGTGGTACCTCGCGTTCCTCGACGGAGCGCAACGCCTGGTACCACCGGGGTGGGAGTTCGTACTGCTCGATCGCACCTGGACACTCGCGATCATCATGCCGCTCGGGGTGTCCCTGCTGTTCCTGCTGACCGCGATGATCTACCCCTTCATCGAGGCATGGGCCACCGGCGACACAAAGGAGCATCATCTCCTGGCCAGGCCACGACACGCTCCAACACGAACAGGAATCGGCGTAGCCGGGATCGTCTTCTACGGAGTCCTGATGGATTGCCGGCGGAAGCGACCTGATCGCCCTGCACTTCTCGCTCAGCAACGAAGCCCTCATCCGGACGCTCCAACTCGCACTCATCCTCGCGCCACCACTGGCGTTCACACTAACTAAGCGCATCTGCTTGGGTTTGCAGCGCAAGGATCGAGAAATCGCCCTTCATGGCTACGAGACCGGACGGATCGTTCGCCTGCCCGACGGCAAGTACGTGGAAGTTCATCAAGAGGTCGATGCCTATGAACGGTGGCGGCTGGTCGACCAAGAGACATCCGAACCCGTGATCACCAGACCTGACGAGGACGGTCGAATCCGCTGGCGGAACCGCGCCCGCGCCCGCTTGTCTCGCTGGTTTTTCCAGGACCGCCTCCTACCGATCCCACCAGAGATCGTCGCGCCCGAGCCCGAGGGCCGCTCGGGAGAGGATCCAGAGAGCGCCCCTCAGCCCGTGAACAGTCGATGAGCGCTCGACGGCCGTCACCGCGTCTCACACTTCACCGCGCCGTTTCGTCTCCTCGTCAGGGGAACGTGATGCGATAGGAGCCAGAGAGATGCGTGCGCACACCGAGGAAACCTAAGACTGATGAAGGGAGGGATGATGCCTGACGATATGACACAGCGACACGTTGAGCCACCGCACCTGGTCGATGCGATCCGCGAGCGGAGCGTCCTTCTCGGGCTCAGCTATCGGCTGCTCGGCTCCCTCGCTGACGCGGAAGACGCTGTGCAGGAGACCTATATCCGTTGGTACCGCCTCTCCGAGCAGGAACGCCGAGACATCGCCCATCCCCGCGCGTGGCTCATCAAGACCGCCAGCCGCATAGGCCTCGACATGCTGAACACGGCGCGCGCCCGTCGGGAGAACTACGTGGGCGAATAGCTGCCCGAGCCCATCCCCGCTCCGCACAGATGGAGCAGCCAGGAAACGACCACCGTCCTCGACCCCGCAGACCGAGTCTCCCTTGACGACCAGGTGTCGATGGCCCTGCTTGTAGTGCTGGAGTCCATGACACCCGCCGAGCGCGTGGCCTTCATCCTCCACGACGTGTTCCGTTACACCTTCCCCGAGATAGCCGAGATCGTTGGCCGCACGCCCGCCGCGTGCCGCCAGCTCGCCTCGTCCGCCCGCCGCCGTGTCCGCGAAGAACAGCGAACCGCAGTACCACCCGCCGAACACGCAGCCGCCGTGCATTCGTTCAAGGTCGCCTGGCAGACCGGCGACCTCGCCGCGCTCATCGACACGCTCGACCCGGATGCCACCGCGATCACCGACGGCGGCGGACTCGTCTCCGCTTCTCTCGAACCGCTCTCCGGCCCCGAAGCCATCGCACGGTTCCTCCTGGGCGTTCTCGACCGGCAACCCGACCTCAGCATCCATGAAGAACTCGTCAACGGCGAACGTGGACTCGTCGCCACCGACAGCCACGACCACACGCTCGCCGTCATCACGCTGGCGACCAGCGACTCGGGCAAGATCAAGCACGTCTGGGCAGTCCGCAACCCGGAGAAGCTCGAAGTCTGGGGATAGCGGATGCGTCACCACCTGCGGGAGCCAATCGGCGAGACCAGCGCTAGAGTCGACGGGTTCGACCGACCTCGCGCAGCTGCTGACGTTCCGTCCGCGACGTGCGCTGCTGAGCGACCCGTCTGGCGCGGGCGAGTGCGCTCTGCGCTACCCGGTATTCGGCTGCTTGGTCTGCGGTCGCAACGGCCTTGGCATCGCCCAGCGGTGCCGGGCCGGAGCTTCTGAGTGGCTTGGTCGCGCATGTCGGCCAGCTGCGCGGCGGGGTCGGCCTGGTCTTCGCCGGGCGTGCGCCTCGGTGCAAGTGCTGTGAGCGCGACGGCTGCGAGATGGCCAGCTGCCTCGTGGCGCGCGAGTGCGCTCTCCAAGTGCTCGTAGTAGGTCGATGCGGCGTTCGATGAGCGCCGCGCTTCCCGCTCCGAGGAACTGGGCTGAACTGACCGCGAACCGCAAGCGGCTGGCGAGCGAGAGCGACAAGCTACTCGCCGCGCACTTCGCCGACGCGATCGACCTGGAAACCCTCAAGCGGCACCGAGACCGCATCCGCACCGGACTCGCGGACATCGACCGCAAGCTCGCCACCGAACACGACTACCACGAGGGATCACGCAAGCAACTCAGCACCGCGCTCAGCCTGCTCGTCGACTGCGCCAGGCTCTACGCTCGCACCAACGACCAAGGCAAGCGTCTCGCCAACCAGACCTTCACCGACGGCATCGACATCAGCGAAAACGAAAAGGCGACGATCCGCCTCGCCGAGCCGTTCGCCGCCCTCATGCCCACACCTGCCGATGTCAGCGGTTCTAGTACGTCTGAAATTGTGGAGCTAACGGGATTCGAACCCGTGGCCTCTTCCATGCCATGGAAGCGCGCTACCAACTGCGCCATAGCCCCGCGTCTTAGCGACGGGTTCTGATTGTAGTCATCCGTGGCGTCGGAGGGAAATCGGCGTCCAGCCAGGCGCTGGCCACTCCCCAACCCATGGTTGACTGGGGCCTGCCGCAAGCCCGACGAAGGAGAATCGTGCCGCACCCCACCCCCCGCGCCCGCCTGGTCGGCATCGCCCTGACCGCAGCCGCAGCGCTGCTGACCAGCCTCGCCGTCGCCCCATCCGCCGCCGCCGGGACCGTGGGTGAGGACGGGAAGCCGATCAAGAACGCCAAGGGCGTGGTGTTCGGCGTGATGGCGCACCGCGGCGGCGGCCTGGAACGTCCGGAGAACTCGGTCGAGGCGTACCAGTACAGCGTCGACCAGGGGTTCGACGCGATCGAGACCGACCTGTTGTTCACCTCGGACGGTCACGGCGTGATGTCGCACAACGACAGCCTGCCCGCCCGGTGCAGCCACCAGGGCGAGAAGATCCACCTGATGACCCTGGCCCAGGTCCGCGAGGTCCGGTGCGAGGATCCGATCAGCAAGCAGCAGACGGTGCCGATCCCGACCTTCGAGGAGTTCGCCGCCATCGTGCGGCCGGCCAAGGTGCTGATCACCCTGGACGTGAAGACCTACGCCGGGCAGCCCGCCTCGGGCGAACGCCGCTACGCCCAGTGGGCGATCGAACTGCTGCGCAAGCACAAGCTGCTGGAGCGCACCACGATCCTCAGCTTCCGGTGGGCGACCACGCTGCCGACCATCCGCAAGCTGGCACCGAAGATCCCGGTGATCGGCCTGGACAACAAGCCGATGAGCTACAGCCGCGCTCGGCTGGCCGCCAAGCTGGGCGCCAACGGCTACGGCATCAAGGCGGCCAACACCCCGGTCAACCTGATGAAGTACCTCCGCTCGCTGGGCGTGGAACCGGTTCCCTGGGAGGTGCTGGGCCCCGAACTGCTGGCGTACTCCATTCACTTCGGTGGCAAGGTGCGGTACCTCAGCACCGACACCCCCGCCGCCACCCGCGCCGACCTGATCTCCGGGGCGATCGACCTCAACCCCAGGCCGCGCACCGTCCGGACCACGCTGCCCAAGGCGGCGACCGTCGCCAAGAAGATCAGCTACCAGACCAAGAAGCGCAAGTATCCGAAGGTGCTGGGCGTGGCCGTGCCGGCCGACCAGCTGGCCATGCTGGAGACGGTCACCCTGTCGGTGAAGGTCACCAAGGGTCCGGGGAAGGGCTACCTCTACGCCGGCGCCGCCGGCTCACCGCTGAAGTCCAGCGTCAAGGTGAAGCTGCCCAAGGGCACCCGGACGGTGAAGCTGAAGGTGCCGGTCGGCGACGGCGGCAAGGTGCGGCTCTACACCTCGCGCAAGGCCACCCTGACCGTGAAGGTGACCGAGTACACCCACCTCCGGTTCAACTGAGCGCCGCGGCCACCCGGTTGAAGGCGCGGAGCCGCCAGTACGCCTCCCCCGGTTCCAGTTCGCTCCAGCCGCAGTTCGGCATGCCGGCGAACAACCGGGCGTGGGAGTAGTCCAGCCCCATCAGCAGCAGCGCTGCGATCCGCAGCGAGAGCCCGTGCCCGATGACCAGCAGCACGTCCTCGGTGGACGCCGCCGCAGCGTGCTCCCGCAGCGCCCGGGCGACCCGCTCGCCCGACTCGGTGGCGGTCTCCCCCTCCGGTGAGCGGCGGAAGTCACGTCCTTCGCGCAGCGCCGGCCAGAAGTCGGGCACCTGGCGTCCGACCGTCTCCATGTCGAGGCCGGCCCAGGAGCCGACGTCGACCTCGCGCAGCCGGGGGTCGAGTTCGATCTCCAGCCCCAGCGCAGCCGCCACCGGACGGGCGGTCTCCCGGGCCCGGGAGAGATCGGAGCTGATCACCCGGGTCGCACCGCAGCCGGCCAGCACCCCCGCCGTCCGTTCCGCCAGGGCGACGCCGTCGGCGTTCAACGGGACGTCGGCCTGACCCTGGAAGCGTCCGTCGGTGTTCCAGTCGGTGGTGCCGTGCCGCAGCAGCAGGACGCGGCCAGCCGTCATGCCTGGGCGTCCGGCAGGTCCAGGTCGATCGCCGGGCAGTCCTTCCACAGCCGCTCCAGGGCGTAGAGCGCCCGCTCCTCGGCGTGCTGGACGTGCACCACGGTGTCGAGGTAGTCCATCAACACCCAGCGGTTCTCCCGGTCACCCTCGCGCCGGACGGTCTTCAGACCGTGCTTGAGCAACTCCTCCTCGATGCCGTCCACCACGGCGCCGACCTGGCGCTCGTTGGTGGCGGTCACGATCAGGAAGATGTCGGTGATCGCCAGCCGATCGGAGACATCGAATGCGACCGGATCCAACGCCTTCTTCTCCAAGGCGGCCGTCGCGGCCAGCCGGGCGATGTCGATGGCGTGATCGGTTGCCGTCATGAAACTCCTTGGTCGAGGTAGAGGCCGCGTTTGGCGATGTACTGCACGATACCGTCCGGCACCAGGTACCACAGCGGCAGCCCGGCGGCGACCCGCTCCCGGCAGGCGGTGGACGAGATCGCCAGCGCCGGGATCTCCAGCAGGCTCACCTTGTCGCTGGGCAGATGGCGGATGTCGCTCTCCCCCAGCGGGACGCCGGGACGCGACACCCCGACGAAGTGCGCCAGGTCGAACAGCTGGTCGGCGCCCCGCCAGGTGAGGATCTGGCTGAGCGCGTCCGCGCCGGTGATGAAGTAGAGATCCCAGTCCGAACCGCGCTGCTCGCGGATGTCGCGCAGGGTGTCGACGGTGTAGGTGGGGCCGGAGCGCGCGATGTCCACCCGGCTGACCGAGAACCGCGGGTTCGAGGCGGTCGCGATGGTGGTCATCAGGTAGCGGTCCTCCGGCTGGGAGACCTTGCGTCCGGCCTTCTGCCAGGGCTCGCCGGTGGGGACGAACACCACCTCGTCGAGCTGGAACCGGGCCTGCACCTCGCTGGCGGCCACCAGGTGGCCATGGTGGATCGGGTCGAAGGTGCCACCCATCACGCCCAGTCGCAGCCGCCGGGTGCCATGCTCCGGCAGCGCGAGTGGGGTCTCAGTCATCCGACTTGCTGTGCGGCCGGAAGTGGCCGACCTGCCGGACGAAGCCCAGCCCCGCTGCCAGCACCAGGAAGAAGATCACCCCAACGATCACGGGCGTGGTCACGTCGATCTGCATGCGCGCGATGATACGGGACGCCGGCGACGCACCGCGACCGGCTCGCCACGGCGTGATCAGGCGCGGATCTGACCGTCCCCCTCCACCACGTACTTGGTCGAGGTCATCTCGGCCAGGCCCATCGGGCCGCGGGCGTGCAGCTTCTGGGTGGAGATGCCGATCTCGGCGCCGAAGCCGAACTCGCCGCCGTCCACGAACCGGCTGGACGCGTTCACCAGGACGGCCGCGGCGTCCACCTCGGCGGTGAACCGCTCGGCGGCCCGGCGATCCTCGGTGACGATGGTCTCCGAATGCCCGGTGGTGTGCTGCCGGATGTGCTCGATCGCCTCGTCCAGCGAGCCGACCACCTTGGCGGCCAGGTCGAGCGAGAGGTACTCGCCGTCGAACTCGTCCGGCCCGGCCGGCACCACGTCGGGGTCGTAGCCGGCCACCTCCGGGGTGCCGTGGACGGTCACCCCGGCCGCCCTCATCGCGGCCAGCGCCTTCGGCAGGAAGGTGTCGGCGATCGCGGCGTGCACCAGCAGGGTCTCCGCCGCATTGCAGACCGAAGGCCGCTGGGTCTTGGCATTGCGCAGGATGTCGATCGCCATCTCGGCGTCGCCGGTGGCGTCGACGAAGAGGTGGCAGTTGCCCGTCCCGGTCTCGATCACCGGCACCTTGGAGCCGTTCACCACCGCGTTGATCAGCCCGGCGCCACCGCGCGGGATCAGCACGTCCAGGTAGCCGCGGGCGGCCATCATCTGCTCGGTGATCTCCCGTCCGCCCTCGACCAGCTGGACGGCGTCGACCGGCAGCCCGGCGGCCGCCAGGCCGGTATGCAGCGCCGCGGTGACCGCCAGGTTCGAGTTCAGCGTCGAGGAGGAGCCGCGCAGCAGCGCGGCATTGCCCGACTTCAGGCAGATGCCGGCGGCGTCGGCGGTGACATTCGGCCGGGCCTCGTAGATGATGCCCACCACACCCAGCGGTACCCGCAATTGCCGGACCCGGACGCCGTTGGGGTTCGTCCAGCCGCGCACCACATCGCCCACCGGGTCGGCCAGCGCGGCCAGCGCCCGCAGTCCGTCGGCCATCGCCTCGACCCGCGCCGGGTTGAGCGCCAACCGGTCGATCATCGCCTCGGAGGTTCCCGCGGAGCGAGCGGCGGCGACGTCGAGCTCGTTGGCGGCCAGCACCTCGGCTTCGGCGGCCAGCAGGGCGTCGGCCATGGCGTGCAGCGCGGCGTCCTTGGCGGCCCGGTTCTCAGTGGCGAGCACCCGGGCGGCGTCCTTGGCCCGGGCGGCCTGCTCGAAGAAGACCTGGGTGGCGGCGGCGAGGTCGGTCACGTCTGGCAGGATACCTGCGCGGCTTCGTCCGGGACGAGGCCGCCCACCTGGGGCCGGACGAACAGCGGCCGCAGGCCGGCGCTGCGCAACAGCCACCACACCACGTTGAACAGCGCGATCACCCCGGTGCTGATCGAGGCGATCTGGGTTCCGGAGTCGTTCACTAGGAACCCCCAGCCCAGCCACAGCACCTGGTTGGCCAGCTGAACCAGCAGGAAGCCGGGGGCCACCCCCTGGATGGACGGCGCGCGGACCAGCTGGACGCCCTGCCCGGCATTGGCCACCACCGCCGCCCCGGTGGCGACCAGGCCGTACCAGGTCGAGCCGAGCATTAGGTCGACGGTGATCATGCCCGCGGCCACCACCGCCACCGGAGCGAACAGCCGGACCGGGTTCAGCCGCCGCTCCCGCAGCACCAGCAGCAGCACGGCGACGGCCGGCAGGGCGCCGAACCCGTTGGGCACGATCATGTTCAGCGCGCCGATCTGGAAGCCGTGCACCAGCCAGCCCAGGCAGATCGCCAGGCTGGCCTGCCAGGCCACGGTGGACAGCCCGGCGGTGCTCCGGGTCCGGACCAACCGGACGACCTGCGGGATGCCGAGCACGATCGCGGCCAGCGCCGCCAACCAGCCGACCACCTCGGCGAGGCTCATCAGATCACCGACTTCCGGCGCCGCTTGAGCACCAGGTCATCGCGATGGACCACCTCGCGGTCGAAGTGCGAGCCGAGTTCGGCGGCCAGGTCGTGGGTGCTGCGGCCGATCATGGCGGGCAGCTCGGCGGCGTCGTAGTTCACCAGGCCGCGGGCGATCACCGCACCGTCCTCGGCGACCAGCCGGACCGGGTCGCCCGCGGAGAAGCTGCCGCGGACCGCGACGATCCCGGCCGGCAGCAACGAGGCCTTGCGTTCGGCCACCGCCCGAACCGCGCCGGCGTCCAGCACCAGCTCCCCCTGGGACTGCGAGGCGTAGGCCAGCCACATCAACCGCCGGGCCCGGCGCTTGCCGGTGGGGTGGAACAGCGTGCCGACCGGCTCGCCGGCCAGCGCCCGGGCGACGTCGACGGCGGCCGCCAGCACCACCGGGATGCCGGACGAGGTGGCGATCCGGGCGGCCTGCAGTTTGGTCTCCATCCCGCCGGTGCCCACCTCGGCGCCCTTCCCCGAGGTGTCGACCACCAGGTCGTCGACATCGGCCACCTCGCTGATCCGCTCGGCCGCGGGGTCGGCGGGGTGCGCGGTGTACAGGGCGTCCACGTCGGAGAGCAGGACGAGCGCGTCCGCGCCCACCAGGTGGGCGACCAGCGCCGCCAGCCGGTCGTTGTCGCCGAACCGGATCTCGTGGGTGGCGACGGTGTCGTTCTCGTTCACGATCGGCACCACGCCGAGTTCCAGCAGCCGGGTGAAGGTGCGCAGCGCGTTGCGGTAGTGGTCGCGGCGGGCGACGTCCTCGACGGTGAGCAGCACCTGGCCCACGGTCAGTCCGTGCCGGGCGAACAGCGTCCCGTAGTGGCCGACCAGCAGGCTCTGGCCCACCGCGGCGGCGGCCTGCTTGCTGGCCAGGTCACGCGGCCGGTGCTTCAGCCGCAGCGGCCGCATCCCGGAGGCCATCGCGCCGGAGGAGACCAGGACGACGTCCGTCCCCCGGCCGCGGAGCGCGACCAGCGCGTCCACCAGCGCCTCCAGCCGGACCGGGTCCAGCGCACCGCTGCGGTCGGTCAGCGAGGAGGATCCGACCTTGACCACCACCCGGCGCGCTCCGGTGAGTTCCGGACGCAGCCCTTCACTCATCGTCGTCGTCCTCGAACCCCTCGGTGGCCAGTCGGGTCAGTTTCTCCGCCTCGCGCTCGGCGTGGTAGACGGCGTCCCGCTCGCGGCGGCGGGCGACCGCCGGCCGGGGCGCAGTCAGCCGCTGATCCTCGCCGCGGCGGGCCAGGATCTCGGCGCCGATCTCGATCTGCGGGGCGAAGTCGAACACCACCGGGTTGTCCGCCCCGATCGCCACCGCATCGCCGGCCACCGCGCCCAGGGCGAGCAGCTCCTCCTCGATGCCGAGCCGGGCGAACCGGTCGGCCAGGTAGCCGACCGCCTCGGGGTTGTTGAAGTCGGTCTGCCGCACCCAGCGTTCCGGCTTGGTGCCGCGCACCCGCCAGACGAAGCCGCCCTCCCCGTCGCCCTGTTTGGCGATGGTGAACTCCGGACCGCCCGCCACCGGGGCCGGCCGCAGCACGATCGGGGCCGGCTTGGGCGGCGGCGCGGCGGCGCGGCGGGCGGCCACCAACTCGGCCAGCGCGTAGGTGAGCGCGTTCAGGCCGTCGCCGGTCTTGGCCGAGACCTGGTAGACGTCCAGGCCGCGGGCGATCAGGTCGGGGGTGACCAGTTCGGCCAGGTCGGCGGCGTCCGGCACGTCGATCTTGTTCAGCGCCACCAGCCGGGGACGATCCTCCAGCCCGCCGTGGGCGGTCAGCTCGGCCTCGATCACGTCCAGGTCGGAGACCGGATCGCGGCCCGGTTCGTAGGTGGCGCAGTCGATCACGTGGACGATCGCCCAGCAGCGCTCGATGTGCCGCAGGAAGTCGTGGCCCAGGCCGCGGCCCAGGCTGGCGCCCTCGATCAGGCCGGGGACGTCGGCGACGGTGTAGGTGGTCTCGCCGCGCACCACCACCCCCAGGTTCGGCACCAGGGTGGTGAACGGGTAGTCGGCGATCTTCGGCCGGGCGCGGGAGATCGCGGCGATCAGCGAGGACTTGCCGGCGCTGGGGAAGCCGACCAGGCCGACGTCCGCCACGACCTTGAGTTCCAGGACGATGGTGCGCGACTCGCCCTCCTCGCCCAGCAGGGCGAAGCCGGGGGCCTTCCGGGCGGCCGAGGCCAGCGCGGCATTGCCCAGCCCGCCCCGTCCCCCGGCGGCGACCACCACCTCCGACCCCGCGCCGAGCAGGTCGGCCAGCACCTCGCCGGTGTCGGCGTCGCTCACCACGGTGCCGTCCGGCACCGTCAGGACGACGTTCTCGCCGTCCGCGCCATTGTTGAAGTCGCCCTTGCCGGGCTGGCCGTTGGGTGCCTTGCGCTGCGACTGGCGGTGGTACTCCACCAGCGTGGTGAGGCTGGGGTCGACCCGCAGGATCACCGAGCCGCCGTCGCCGCCGTTGCCGCCGTCGGGGCCACCGAGCGGCTTGAACTTCTCCCGGTGCACCGAGGCGCAGCCGTGGCCGCCGTTACCGGCCGCGACCCGCAGGGTCGCCCGGTCGACGAAGGAAGGGATGGCCATGGCGAACTCCTCAGCACCGAACCCCTCGATCCTATCCCGGGACGATCGCCCAGCCTGACGACCGGACGTCCGTGGCGGCCCGCGATCAGTCCGGCCACTCCACCGCGTCCCGGCCCCAGGTGTCCGGCAGCCCGATCCGGCGCAGCGAGGGCAGGCAGGCCAGCACCGCGGTGATCGCACCGATCCCCAGCCCGAAGCCCCACAATGCCGGCACCACGCCGAACCCGGCCAGCAGCGCCGAGCCGAGCACCGGGGCGATCGGGGCGGCGACGAAGCCGGCCAGGCCCAGCACCGAGCTGGCCCTGCCCTGCAGTTCGGAGGGCGTGATCGCCAGGGTGTAGCCGCCCAGCGCGGCGTTCAGCGCCGGGATCAGCGCCACTGCGACGGCGAGCAGGATCAGGTAGCCCAGGTAGCTGTGCAGCACCGCCATCGCGACCGTGGCGGCGGCGGAGAGGCCCAGCCCGGCGACGGTCAGCGTCCCCAGCCTGAGCCGCTGCAGCAGCCGTGGCGCCAGCAGCGCGCCGAGCACCATCACCGCGCCGGCGGCCAGGTCGAGCATCCCGATCAGCAGGGGGTCGGTGCCGGTCTGGATCAGTTCCAGGTTGATCACCACGGTCAGGCCGCCGAAGCCGATGTTGACCGCGATGAACAGCCCCAGCGCCATCCGGAAGAACCGGACGCTCCAGATGAACCGGACACCCTGCCACAGCGCCTTCAGCGGGTGCACCGCGCGGGCCGCCACCAGGTCGCCGTTCAGCGGTTCCCGGACCAGCCCGGTGGCGGCGGTCATCGCGAGGTGGCCGAGCGCGCTGCTCAGCAGCGGCCAGACGTGCCCCACGCCGTAGAGGAAGCCGCCCAGTGGGCCCGATACCAGGGACGCCAGCGCGTGACGTCCCTGCACCACGGCCATCGCCGTCCCCAACTGCTCGGTGGGCACCACCGCCCGGATCGCGCCGGATTCCGCCGGGTTGGCGAAGACCGCCGCTATCGAGGAGCCGAACAGCACGACGGCGAGCTGCCAGCCGGTCAGTTGCCCCGTCCACCACAGGGCGGCCAGGGCCAGCCAGAGCAGCCCGCCCAGGGTTGAGGCGATCAGGATGATCCGCCGCCGGTCGAACCGGTCGGCGACCACTCCCCCGGGCAGGGTGCCGAGCAGCGCGCCGATCTCGCCGATCCCGGCGATCAACCCGGCCTGCGCCACCGAGCCGGTGACCTCGAAGGCCAGCAGCGGCACCGCGAAGGCACCCACCCCCACCCCGATCACGTGAGCGGTCTTGCCGCTCTGCAGCAGGGTGTAGGAGCGGTTGCGCCACAACGGCAGCGGCCGGACGGGCGCCGCCATCACCTCGTTCTCGGTCATTTTCGGGCCACCCCACCCGACCCGGTCGAGGCCCGGTAGTCGACGGTCAGCTGATCCTTGGTCATGAAACTCAGCCTAAATTACACAGCACTTCTTGCGCAAGATTATTTGCGCATTGTTTCTTGCGGGAGTCTGCTAGCCTGCCGCCATGGTCGAATCGCCGACTCCGGCCGATCCGGAGCACTCCACGGCCCAGCCGGACACCTTCCTGATCGACAACGCCACCACGCTGCGGGCGATCGCCCACCCGCTGCGCCAGCAGATCCTGGACGAACTCGGCCTGCGGGAGTTCGGCCGCGCCGCCGACCTGGCCGTCACCTTGGACCAGCCCGCCAATGCGATCAGCTTCCACCTGCGCACCCTGGCCAGGGCAGGGCTGATCGTGCCCGCGCCGGAGCACGCCAGGGACCGGCGCGATCGGGTCTGGAAGCCGGTGGCCGAGCGCTACGAGATCCAGCGCAAGCTGGCCGGTTCGGCGGCGGTGGTCGATCCGGTGATCGACTGGCTGCGCGAGGCGATGTCGAAGGCCGACGGCGACTCCGGTCACTACCAGCTGACCGCCGGCGTCTCGCTGCTCACCGAGGACGAGGCCAGGCAACTCGGCGAGGAGCTGACCGAGGTGGTCAACCGCTGGAGCGAGCGCTCCGCCCAGGCGGCCCGCAGCCACCCCGACGAGCCGGACCGGCGACCGACCCAGGTGATGTTCGCGCTGGGGCCACGCCGCCGGAACGCAGCGAAGGGCCGCCCCTGACGGGGCGGCCCTTCGCGGTTGGTTCTGGAGTTACTCGGCGATCGCGATGTTCACCACGCGGCGGCCGCGGCGGGTGCCGAACTCGACCTTGCCGGCGCGGAGCGCGAACAGGGTGTCGTCGCCACCGCGTCCGACGCCCTCACCGGGGTGGAAGTGGGTACCGCGCTGCCGGACGATGATCTCGCCGGCGTTGACCTGCTCGCCGCCGAACCGCTTCACGCCAAGCCGCTGGGCATTGGAGTCACGACCGTTGCGGGAGGACGATGCGCCCTTCTTGTGTGCCATCTGTCAGCCCCTCACTTGATCCCGGTGACCTTGACCTGGGTGTACCGCTGACGGTGCCCCTGGCGCTTCTTGTAGCCGGTCTTGTTCTTGTACTTGATGATCCGGATCTTCGGACCCTTGGTCTCGGCCAGCACCTCGGCGCTCACCTTGACCTTGGCCAGCTTCTTCGCGTCGGAGGTGACAGCGTCACCGTCGACCACCAGCAGGGGGACGAGATCGATCGAGGAACCAACCTCGGCCTCGACCTTGTCGACCTCCAGCACGTCCCCGACAGCAACCTTGTGCTGGCGTCCGCCACTGCGCACGATCGCGTACACGACTGACCCACTCTCAACGAACCTGATACGTCTAGTCGGTGTTCATCAGACCACCGAAGGTGTCGGCGCCGAAATCCAGCACAGCGAGCACCGAGGATCAAGAATACGTTCCGGGCCACTGCAGGGTCAAACCGACCACCCCCTGGAGCCGCACCCTTCGCTCACCGGAGGTCTTCCTGCCCGCGCCGTGCTGGGCGGAGTTGCAGCGGGGGGTGCACCTGCTGCCTCAGGGCCGACGACGGGAGCGCATCACCGCCGGACTGGAGTCCCTGGTCAGTTCGCTCGGCGGCATCGTGGCCTTCGGTCGCGTCGAGGCAGAGGTGTATGCCGAACTGACCAGCCAGCCCGGCCGTCCCCGGCCGACCATCGACGCCATGATCGCCGCGATCTGCCGCACCCACGGTCTGGCCCTGGCCACCCGCAACACCCGCGATTTCGACGGCTGCGGCATCGACCTGGTGGATCCCTGGCAGTAGCGTCCAGCGTGGGATGCTTGGGGCATCGCTTCGAGGAGGGTCGATGGACTTCTTCAACCTGTACACCCACGGGTTCGCCCGGGTGGCGGCCTGCACGCTGCCGGTCACCCTGGTGCAGCCGCAGCGCAATGCCGAGGCGGTGCTCGCCCAGGCGCGCGAGGTGGCCGAGCAGGGAGCGGTGCTGGCGGTCTTCCCCGAGCTGTGCCTGACCGGCTACTCCATCGACGACCTGCTGATGCAGGACCTGGTGCTGGACGCCACCGACCACGCCCTCGGCTGGCTGGCCGACGCCAGCAAGGACGTCGGCGCGGTGCTCGTGGTGGGCGCCCCGCTGCGGGGGCTGAACCGGATCTACAACTGCGCGGTGGTGCTGCACCGCGGCGAGATCCTGGGCGTGGTGCCGAAGTCGTACCTGCCGACCTACCGGGAGTTCTACGAGGCCCGCCAGATCGCCGCCGGGACGGACGTCACTGGCGAGATCGCGGTGGCCGGACGGCTGGTGCCGTTCGGCGCCGACCTGCTGTTCGCCGCCCTCGATCTGCCCGACTTCGTGCTGAACGTCGAGATCTGTGAGGACATGTGGGTGCCGATTCCGCCGGCCGCCGAGGCGGCGCTGGCCGGGGCGACAGTGGTGGCCAATCTCTCCGGCTCACCGATCACGGTGGCCAAGGCCGAGGAGCGCAAGCAGCTGTGCAGCGGCAACTCGTCCCGCTACCTCACCGGCTACGTCTACGCCGCCGCGGGCGAGGGTGAGTCGTCCACCGACCTGGCCTGGGACGGCCAGACCTTCGTCTACGAGGCCGGCGCACTGCTCGCCGAATCCGAGCGCTTCCCGATGGGGCCGCGGGCGTCCATCGCCGACCTCGATCTCGGGACCCTGGCGATGGACCGGCTGCGGCAGGGCACCTTCGACGACAACCGCCGCGTCCATGCCGACCGGACCGACGGCTACCGCTGGGTCGAGTTCGAACTCGGCGTGCCCAGCGGCGACCTGGGCCTGCGGCGTCCACTCCCCCGGTTCCCGTTCGTCCCGGCCGATCCGGCCCGGCTCGCCCAGGACTGCTACGAGGCCTACAACATCCAGGTCAGCGCGCTGGAACAGCGGCTGAAGGCGATCGGCCAACCGAAGATCGTGATCGGCATCTCCGGCGGCCTGGATTCCACCCACGCGCTGATCGTCGCCGCCCGGGCGATGGACCGGATGAACCGCCCGCGCACCGACATCCTGGCCTTCACCATGCCCGGCTTCGCCACCTCCGTCCACACCAAGGGCAATGCCACAGCGCTGGCCAACGCCCTCGGGGTGACCTTCGCCGAACTCGACATCCGGCCGGCCGCCCGGCAACTGCTGGCCGACCTCGACCACCCCTTCGCCGACGGCGAGCCGGCTTATGACGTCACCTTCGAGAACGTCCAGGCCGGGTTGCGCACCGACTACCTGTTCCGGCTGGCCAACCAGCGCGGTGGCATCGTGCTGGGCACCGGCGACCTGTCGGAGCTGGCGCTGGGCTGGTGCACCTACGGGGTGGGCGACCAGATGTCGCACTACAACGTCAACGGCGGGGTGCCCAAGACCCTGATGCAGCACCTGATCCGCTGGGTGATCGCCTCCGGCCAGTTCGACGACGAAGTGGGGCGGACGCTGCAGGCCGTCCTCGACACTGAGATCACCCCAGAGCTGATTCCGATCACCGACGGCAACAGCCCGCAGTCCACCCAGGCGACCATCGGCCCGTACGCGCTGCAGGACTTCACCCTGTTCCACGTGCTGCGGCACGGCGCCAAGCCGTCCAAGATCGCCTTCCTCGCGATGCACAGCTGGTCGGACGCCGCGGTCGGCGAGTGGCCGGCCGGCTTCCCGGCGGACGAGCGGGTGGGCTACGACCTGGCCACCATCAAGAAGTGGCTGCAGGTGTTCTGCCAGCGGTTCTTCGGCTTCGCCCAGTTCAAGCGCTCGGCGCTGCCGAACGGCCCCAAGGTGGTCCGCGGCGGTTCACTCTCCCCCCGCGGCGACTGGCGAATGCCGTCCGACACCTCCGCGGCACTCTGGCTGGAGGACGTCGCCCGCATCCCCGACTGAACCCGGGCCCTCCATCGACCGCTTCCCTTCACGTCGGGCGCTTGTGCCTGGGCTGTGGCGCTCGACGGTAAGGCTGGCGGTCGATGCTGATGGAACGCCAGTGGCTTGCCTTCGTCCGGTAACTGTATATAGTGCATATAGACAGTAAGGACGAGGGAATGCGGATCATCGTGTCGAACGCCTCGCCGCTGCCGATCTACGAGCAGATCGTGCAGCAGGTGAAGCACGCGATCCTCACCGGCGAGGTCGGTGAGGGCGAGCCGCTGCCGTCCATCCGGCAGCTCGCCCGCGACCTGCGGGTGAGCGTGATCACCACCACCCGGGCCTACAACGACCTGGCCCAGGACGGCTTCGTGGTGAGCGTGCCCGGCAAGGGCGCCTTCGTCGGATCGGTGGACCCCGGCCTGGTCCGCGAGCAGGCGCTGGCCGCGATCGAGCAGTACTTCGCCGAAGCGGTCGGACAGGCCCGCCTGGCCGGGATCGGACGCCAGGAGCTGACCACCCTGCTCACCACCGCGATGCACGCCGGGCCGTCGAGCGAACCGAACCGCCCCGAGGAGGACCAGTGATCACGACCCCCGTCTCGACCGCAGCCGCCGAGGCGCTCCACCTGTCCAAGAAGCTGGGCGACTTCGAGCTCCGGGACGTCTGCCTGACCGTTCCGACCGGGCTGATCACCGGTTTCGTCGGCCCGAACGGCGCCGGCAAGACCTCCACCATCAAGTGCCTGCTCGGCATGTTGCGCCCGGACGCCGGAGAGCTCACCGTGCTCGGCCAACCCGCCGGCACCCCCAGCGAGGAGATCGGCATCGTGCTGGACTCCCCCGCCTACGTCGGAGATTGGCGGGTGACGCAGGTCGGTCGCGTGGTGGGGCGGTTCTACGCCAGCTGGGATCCTGGCCGGTTCGCCGAGCTCTGCGCGCGGTTCGGCATCCCGGGCGACCGGAAGGTCAAGGAACTCTCCCGCGGCATGGGCATGAAGCTGCAGCTGGCGGTCGCGCTCGCCCGTGACACCCGCCTGCTGGTACTGGACGAACCCACCTCCGGCCTCGATCCGGTGGCTCGCGACGATCTGCTCGACCTGCTGCAGGAGTACATGCTGGACGAACGCAACGCGGTGCTGTTTTCCACCCATATCACCACAGATCTGGAGCGGATCGCCGATCAGGTCGCGATCATCAACGACGGCCGCATCCTGCACGCCGAACCGAAGGACGATCTGCTGACCCGGTACGCGATCGTCCGGGGAGGCCTGGCCGACCTGACCGACGAGGCCCGCCGGGTGATCCGCGGACTACGCATTCACCCGCACGGTTTCGAAGGGCTGGTCGAAGCAGGCGAGCTGGCTCGGTTCGGCAGGTGGGTGGACGCCGAACCGGCCAGCCTCGATGAACTGGTCGTTCACCTCTCCCGGGACACTCAACGATGACGCATCTACCCGCCCAGATCGCTCTCGAGCTGTGGCTCCTGCGTCCCTTCGCCCGGCAGTTCGTGATGCTGTCCTTCCTCGCCGTGATGTTCGTGTCCTTTCAGGACGCCGGTCCGGCGATGGTGGTGGCGATGGCGGCGCTGACCGGCTCCTACAGTTTCGCTGTCACCGAGTCGGCTCACCTGGAGACTCTGTTCGCGACCCTGCCCAGCACGCGGCGGGTGGTGGTCATGGCCAGGTATCTGGTGATCGTCGGCATACTGGCGGCCGCCGGCATCGCGGCCGTCGTGGCCGATGCGGTCAAGGCGGCGATCAGCCAACGACCCTGGTCGCCGGCCGCCACGCTGGCTGTGATCGCCATCAGCTTCGCGGTGGCGAGCTTGGTGATCGCCATTCAGTTCCCGTTCTTCTTCCGCCTCGGTTACCTCCGGGCTCGCTTTCTCACCCTGGTGGCGATCGCCGTGGTGGGAGCGGTCATCGCCTGGCTGGCTCTCACCCTCAGCCGGAACGGAGTGGTCTCCCACGCCTGGCTGGAGACGGTCACCCAGGCCCCTGCGGGCTGGTGGGTCGCTGGCGGACTTCTGCTCGGATCGGGCTTCCTGGTGGTCTCCGCCGCCGTGTCGATCCGGCTCTATGCCCGCAAGGATCTTTAGTCCAGGCGGCCTTGTGGCGCGGGTTGGACGGGCCCAGAATGAGGAAGGTCGGCAGCCAGCGTTGGTGGCCGACCCAGCCCGCGCCCGCCGGGAACGGCCCGGAGGGAACCTTCCAGAAGGGAATGGCGATGAATCCGGCGACTACCGCACTCGTCCTGATCGAGTTCCAGAACGACTTCACCAGCGAGGGTGGGACGCTGCACGGCGCGGTATCCGAGGTGATGGACGCCACCGGCACGCTGCCCAATGCCAAGCAGGCGCTGGCGGCCTCCCGGGCGGCGGGCGTGACCATCGTGCACAGCCCGATCTCGTTCCAGCCGGGCTACTACGAGATCAGCGCGCACCCCTACGGCATC
Organism: Propionicimonas sp.; assembly: GCA_049840415.1. Lineage (GTDB taxonomy): Bacteria > Actinomycetota > Actinomycetes > Propionibacteriales > Propionibacteriaceae > Propionicimonas. The sequence continues at coordinate 271,993 of JASGLB010000009.1, forward strand.
CTCAAGGGCGTGGTCGACTCCAACTCGTTCGTGAAGGGCACCTGGGGCTGCGAGATCGTCGAGGACGTGGCGCCGGGCGAGGGCGACATCGTGCTGGAGGGCAAGCGCGGCCTGGACGCCTTCGGCTCCACCAACCTCGACTTCATCCTGCGCAGCAAGGGCATCACCACCGTGGTGCTGGCCGGCTTCCTGACCAACTGCTGCGTGGAGTCGACCATGCGCTCCTCCTACGAGAAGGGCTTCGAGGTCTACACCCTGACCGACGCGGTCGGTGCCACCTCGCTGGACGAGCACGCCAACGCGATCAAGTACGACTACCCGATGTTCTCCAAGCCGATCACCACCGCGGAGTACATCGCGGCGCTGGCCGGCGAGGCCGCCACCGCGGACGCCTCGCGCGGCTACTGACCGGCGCTACCGCCCGTCGGTCGGTGACTACTCCTGACCGGCGGGTTCGGCGGCCACCAGCTCGGGCTGGTCGGCGAGCGGCTCGGCAGCCACCTCGTCCACCGATTCGAGGACGGTGGGCTCCACCGCCAGCTCGGTCTGCTCGACCACGATCTCGGGGATCTCGGGCGCTGCCGGCTCGGTAGCGCTCTCAGCCGCCTCGACCTCCGGTGCCGGCTCCTCGGCCGGCTTGGTCAGCTCGGGGGTCACCGGGTGGGCCAGCGTGGCAGCCACCACCGCGGCAAGCTCGGGAGCCACCCCGGGCTTGCGGTTGCGGTTGGAGCGGGAGTTGCCGCCCCGGCTCCGGCGATTGCCCTCGCGGTCGCCACCGTCGGCCGGCGCCTGCGAGGCGACCGGGGCGTCGTGGGTGTGGTAGCCGCGTCCCTTGCAGGTCTCGCAGGGGACGGTGAAGGCCTCGGCCAGCCCGGTACCGATCTTCTTCCGGGTCATCTGCACCAGGCCCAGCGAGGTCACCTCGGCGACCTGGTGGCGGGTGCGATCCCGGCCCAGGCACTCCACCAGCCGGCGGAGCAGCAGTTCCCGGTTGCTGGGCAGCACCATGTCGATGAAGTCGATCACGATGATCCCGCCGATGTCCCGCAGCCGCAGTTGGCGGACGATCTCCTCGGCCGCCTCCAGGTTGTTGGAGGTGACGGTCGCCTCGAGGTTGCCCGAAGTGCCGGTGAACCGTCCGGTGTTGACGTCGATCACGGTCATCGCCTCGGTGCGGTCGATGATCAGCGAGCCGCCGGAAGGCAGGAAGACCTTGCGCTCCAGCGCCTTGGCCACCTGCTCGTGCACCCGGTGGGCGTCGAAGATGTCGCCGTTGGCGGTGCGATCCCAGCGCTGCAGCCGCTCCTCCAGGTGCGGCGCGACGTGCTTGACGTAGGCCTCGACGGTGTCCCAGGCGTCGTCGGCACTGCCGTTACCGTCCACGATCAGGGCGCGGAAGTCCTCGGTGAACAGGTCGCGGACGATCCGGACGGTCAGGTCCGGCTCGCCGTAGAGCAGGGACGGCGCGGAGCCGCCGGTCTTCTTCTCGATGACCTCCCACTGCGCCTTCAGCCGGTTGACGTCGCGGACCAGCTCCTCCTCGGAAGCCCCCTCGGCGGCGGTCCGGACGATCACCGAGGCGTCCGGCCCGATCAGCTCGTCCAGGATGCCCTTGAGCCGCTTGCGCTCCGGTTCGGGCAGCTTGCGGGAGATACCGGACAGCTGGCCGCCCGGCGAGTAGACGATGTAGCGGCCCGGGATGGAGATGTGGGAGGTCAGCCGCGCACCCTTGGCGCCGACCGGATCCTTGGTGACCTGCACCAGCACCGCCTGGCCGGACTTGAAGACCCGCTCGACCTTCTTGTCCTGCCCGGTGACACCGAACGAGGCCCAGTCGACCTCGCCGGCGTAGAGCACGGCGTTGCGGCCGCGGCCGATGTCGATGAAGGCGGCCTCCATGCTGGGCAGCACGTTCTGGACGCGGCCCAGGTAGATGTTGCCGATCATCGAGGTGGCCGACGGCCGGTCGACGTAGTGCTCGACCAGCACGCCGTCCTCCAGCACGCCGATCTGGCTGTACTCCTCGGCCTGCCGGATCAGCATCACCCGGTCGACCGACTCGCGGCGGGCCAGGAACTCCGACTCCGACAGGATCGGGGTGCGGCGACGGCCGGCGGCGCGACCCTCGCGGCGACGCTGCTTCTTGGCCTCCATCCGGGTGGAGCCCTCGATGCCGGTCACCTCGTCGTTGGCCGAGCTGCCCCGGCGGCGCGGCTCCCGGACCCGGACCACCACGTCGATCGAGTCGTCCTCGGTCTCGCCGGTGTCCTCGCCACGGCGGCGACGACGGCGACGACGGCGGGAGCCGCCCTCGCTGCCCTCGGCGGCGTCGGTCTCGCCTGCCTCCTCGGCCGGCGTCTCCGCCTCCGCCTCGGCGTCGGCCTCGGTCTCGTCGGCGTCGTCCCCGGCGCCGGAGCGGCGACGACGGCGACCACCCCGGCGGCGACGACGGCGACGGGACGAACCCGCGCCACCCTCCTCGTCGTCGGACTCGGCGCTGTCGGCGTCCTCCTCGGCCTCGAGCTCGTCGTCCTCCGCCTCGGCGGTCTCCTCGGACTCCTCGACGTCGTCCTCGTCCGCGGCGTCATCCTCGTCCGATTCGGCCAGCGGGGACGGGGCGGTGCCGCCGATCGCGGCGGCCAGGCTGTTCAGCACGGCTGCGGGATCGACCTCGTCGGTCAGCCCGAAGGCTTCGGCGCGAACCCGCCGGCGCCGCCGCGGCGCCTGCTGCTCCAGCTCGGCGAGGCTGGCGGCCACGTCGTCGGCCGCGGCTTCGGCCTCGGGTTCCACCGCCTTGGCGGCGGTCTTGCGACGGCCGCGCTGCGGCGCGGGAGCAGGTTCGGGTTCGTCGGCCACGACCGGCTCGGCGGCCGGCTCAGCCTCGGCCTTGGCGGCCGGCTTGCGCCGACGCCGGGGAGCGGGCTCCTCGGCCACCGGCTCGGCAGTGGTTTCGGCGGCGGGCTGCTCGGCCTGCGCAGCGACGTCGATCAGCGACTCGGGTTCCGGCTGGGCCTTGGCCCGACTGCGGCGCTGCCGGGCGGGCTTGGCCGGTTCGACCGGTGCCGGCTCAGCCACGGGGGCCGGCGCGGTGTCAGCCGGGGCGTCCGCCACCGGAGCGGGCGGGCCGGCCGGGCGGCTGGCGGCGCGACGCCGGCGTGGCGCGGCGGGCTGCTGGGCCGAGGTCGACTCGTTCGAGGTCGACTCGGTTGGGGTGGTTTCATCATCGAGCATGGTGCGCTCCTTCGACGGCGACCGAGGTTGCCGTCCACATCGACTGCCGTAGCAGTAAAGCCTGTCGGGGCGAGCACATGTCCCACCGCACCCCCGCGGTCGTTGGCCGTCGCGGTGTGGTGCGATGGAGCGATCGAGCTGTCACCTCGGCCACTGCACTCGCGGGAGGATTCCCAGTGTCTGGAACTCCTTGCCTGGGGTTCAGTATTCCACAGGGTTGCCAAGAATGACCCGCGACACCCGCAATTTCCGTTATCTGAGCGTTATCTTTGCGCGTCCGACCGCTCAGTGCCCGGCCGGGCGGGGCACCGCCGGCACCGGGTCGATCACCTGTTTGCCGTCGAAGGTGCCCTGCGCCAGGCGGGTGAAGATCGGCGGCTGGGTGGGTTTGAAGGCCGGGCTGACCGCCCCCAACGCGGCCACCACGTCGTCGGGTCGTACCAGCGGAGACCCGATCTGCGACACCAGTTCGATCAGGCCCTCGCCCTCGACCCGGAGCCGCAGGATCGCCGGCCGGACGTCGAAGCTGCGCATCCCGGTCTTGGTCATGCGTTCCACCAGGTGCTCGGACTCGGCCAAGAGCGCGGAAACCGCCTGCTCGGCGATCGGCGCGGTCACCCCGGGCAGATCCAGCCGCCAGCAGGACGCGGTCAACTGGTCGGCCAGCGCGCCCTCCCCCTCGGCCACCCCGATGATCTCCAGCCCGTCGGGCAGTGCCTGGCTGAGCAGGTCCCGGACGTAGCCCGGATCCAGCCGGGTGGCCAGGCCGAGTTCCAGGTACTCCGACTCGCTGGCCGCACCGGTCGGGCTGGCGCCGGCGTAGGAGATCCGGGGGTGCGGGCTGAAGCCGGAGGAGTAGGCCATCGGGATCTCGGCCCGTCGCAGCGCCCGTTCCACCGCCCGTCCGATGTCGCGGTGGGACGCGAACCGCGCTCTCCCCCGCTTGGCGTAACGGACCCGCAGCCGCTGCTGGGGCGGGGCCTGCTGGGCGGGTTGGGTTCGGGCCATGGGCGGGATGGTAGCCCGATCCGGCGGCTAGCTACCGGTCGTCCCAGCCTGGGCACCGGTGCCCGGCGGTGGCCCCGGATCCAACCCCCGTTCGCGCTGATGCCACGCCCGGTAGGCCGCCACCGCGGTCGGCAGGGTGGCGAACATCAGGTCGGGTCCGACCCGGTCGACCAGCCCGGTGGCCACCAACTGCGTCCGTACCTCGTTCTTCACCCGGGCGAGCGCGAACACGATGCCGCGATCGGCCAGCCCCCGCCGCAATTCCTCCAGCGCGTCCGCCGCGGTCAGATCGACCTCGGTATTGGCCTCGGCGTTCAGGACGAACCAGCGCACAGGTTGTTCGGCCTCCTCGACGGCGGCCAGCGCCCGGGAGCGGAAGTCCTCGGCGTTGGCGAAGAACAGCGGCGAGTCGTAGCGGTAGACCAGCAGGCCCGGGATCAGCGTGGAGTGCGGGTAGTCGTCGATGTCGTGCATCCCGGCCAGGCCGGGGACGAAACCCAGCACGCCGTCGTGCGGATGGACGATCCGGCGGATCAGATCCAGCAGCGACAGGGCGACCGCGATGCCCACCCCGACCAGCAGCCCGGTGGCCAGCACGGCGGCGAAGGTGACCAGGGCGAGGATCAGCTCGCTGCGCCGGAACCGCGCGATCCGGCGCAGTTCGGCCAGGTCCACCAGCCGCAGCCCGGCGTACACCACCAGCCCGGCCAGGGCGGCCTGTGGGATGGCGGCCAGCACCGGGCCGAGGACGAAGATCGAGCCGATCATCAGCCCCGCGGCCACCAGCGAGTGCAGCTGGGTGCGGCTGCCGGCGGCGTCGCCGATCACCGTCCGGCTGGCCGAGGCCGAGGAGGGCAGGCCGGAGACGAAGCCGTTGACCAGGTTGGCCGCGCTCAGCGCGAGCAGTTCAGCGTCGGCGTCGATCCGCTGGTTCTGCCGGGTGGCGAAGGAGCGTCCGGTCAGGATGACGTCGGAGTAGGCGACGACGGCGATGCCGACCGCGGCGCTGGCCAGCTGCAGCGGGTTGATGCCGGCCAGGCTGGGCAGGGTCAGCGCCGGGAGTTCGCGGGGGATCTCGCCGATCAGTTCGACGCCGGCTCCGGCCAGGCCGGTCAGCCCGACCACGGCGGCACTGGCCAGGATCACCAGCAGCGGCCCGGGCCAGCGTGGTGCCCAGCGGCGCAGCGCGAACAGCGCTCCGGTCACCCCCAGCGCCAGGAGCAGCGTGGGGAGGTGGACATGGCGCCCCTGGCTGAGCAGCGACCAGGTCTGGTCCCAGGGGTGGTCGCCGGCGATGCTCAGCCGGGTGAGCGTCGGGTACTGGCTGACCACCATCAGAATGCCGATGCCGGCTAGGTAGCCGACCAGCACCGGTTTGGAGAGCAGGTTGGCCAGGAAGCCCAGCCGGGCCAGCCGGGCGACTGCGAAGACCACGCCGCAGGCCAGCGCCAGCAGCGCGGCCACCTCGGCGCGGCGCTGGCCGTCCACCTCGCTGGCCAGGGTGACGATCGCGACCGCGGTCATCAACGCGGTGGTGGACTCCGGCCCGACCGAGAGCTGCCGCGAGGTGCCCAGCACCGCGTAGGTCAGCATCGGGGCGAGGGTGGCCCACAGCCCGACCACCGGCGGCAGTCCGACGATCTCGGCGTAGGCCATCACCTGCGGCACCAGGTAGGCCGAGACGGTCACCCCGGCGATCAGATCCGGACGCAGCCAATCGCGGCGATAGGACGTGAGCACGGCCAGGCCCGGCAGCCACCTCCGCCAGCCCCGTGCCACGTCCCGGTCCACGTTCAGAACGCTACCGGCTGGGACGCGAAAGCCGGCGCTACTTGGGCTCGATCGACTTGATCCAGGCGCCCTTCAGACCCAGGGCGGTGCGCCAGCCCTCGGCCGTCCTGGTGATCGACTTGGTCTTGCCGGTAGTGGTGGTCGCGGTCAGCGTCTTGACCAGCCCGCCGTCGTACCGGGCGGTGACGGCGATCCTGGTGATACCGGTGAGACCGAAGATGGTCGCCGCCCTCGGTTGGCTGAGCGGGGCCGTCCAGGCCTTCAACGAGGCCGGTGCCGCCTTGGCCGAGTACGGATCGTCGACATGCCTGTGGTAGCTGATCGCCGGGAAGGCGGTGCCGAAGGCGTCGGCCTCGGCGGCGGTGCCGCGGTAGACCTTGCCGCCCAGCTGATACTCCCCCGAGGCCGCGAAGTAGAGGGCGCGGTCAATGCCGCCGCTCGAGGTGCGCAGCACGTTGACCTGGGTGCCCTGAATGGTGGCGTTGACAGCGGCCACCCAGGGGGCGTTGTCGGCGCCCTCGGACTTGGTGGCACCCTTGAAGTTCTGGCTACGCGGGTCGTCGAACACATGGCAGTCACAGGCGGGGTTGGCGGTCTCGTAGTCGGAGTCCGAGGTCTTCCACTTGCCCGCCTGCGCGATCACGTAGTTGCGGGCCACCACCACCTGGGCCTTGAGGGCTTCCATGCCCTGTGACGTCCTGCCCCAGCTCGAGGGCATCTCATCGATGCCGTAGAGGTACTCGGTGTTCATCGCCAGCTGGTTGACCACGTTCGGCTGGTTCTTGAGGTTGGAGATCAGGAACGATCCGTACTTGTAGGTCCCCTGCGCTCCGGCCACGGTGGCGATGCCCTGGTTGTCCCAGTTGACCCGCAGCCTGGCTGCGGCCACGGTGGTCTGCTCGCCACCGGCCGCGACGAACCTCGCGGTCACCTTTCCGGCGCTCACCCCGATCTCGACCCTGGCCGCCGGGGCGGTCTGCTGGCTGTTGCCCGTGGCCACGTCGGTCACGGTGAAGACCTTGGCGCCCGGGCCGGACGCGAACCCCAGCGTGGTGGAGGTTCGCGAATCACTACCGGGGCCGAGGATCTGGACCTTGACCGTGCGGGGGTTGTTGTTGGCGGTCCCCAGCTTGGCGGACGGGTAGTAGTACCCGAGAATGTCGGCGACCTTCTTCCCGTCCAGCGCCGACCGGTAGGCGCCGTACTGCGACATGCCCACCCCGTGGCCCGAGCCGGAGCCGCTGATGGTGAACGTCGCGGGGACGAACCGCACCAGCTGCGACGTGCTCTTCGCCTTGCCCTTGACGTAGAAGCGGTAGGTCCGGTTCCGCGCCTTCGAGCTCTTCACGGTCACGGTCGCCTTGCCGTTCTTGACCGTCACCGTCTTGTCGGTGACCCACTTCGAGCCCTTCTTGTACTGCAGCTTGACCTTGGCGCTCTTCACCGGCTTGCCGTTCTTGGTGTAGCGCACGGTGAGTTTGTGGCTGGTACCGGTGGTGACCGTCCCGGCGCCGGTCGCGGAGAGCTTGTACCTGGTGGCCGCCTGGGCGGTGCCGGCGGCGGCAGCCAGCCCCATGGTGGCCAGCAGGCCGATCACCAGCGCCCACACCACGATGTGCTTCAGCGAGAGACGTGATTTCTTCATCACCGTCCAGTCTGCCACCAGAACCGTGCTCCGAACGACCCTTCGTCAGGCTCAGGGATCGTTCGTCAGGCCCGGGGACGTCCGTCAGGCGGAGCGTTGCACGACGGTCAGCGGCAGCAGGGAGCGGCCGGTGGGCCCGATCTGGATGTCGGTGCCCATGGTCGGGCAGACCCCGCAGTCGTAGCAGCCGCTCCAGCGGCAGTCCTCCACCTCGGCGCCGGCCACCGCGTCCTGCCAGTCCTGCCACAGCCAGTCCCGGTCCAGGCCGGAATCCAGGTGATCCCAGGGCAGCACCTCGCCCCGCGGCCGTTCCCGGGTGGTGTACCAGGCCAGGTCGACGCCGTGCGGCGCGAGCGCCTGCTCGGCGCAGGCCACCCAGCGGTCGTAGGAGAAGTGCTCGCTCCAGCCGTCGAAGTGGCCGCCGTCCCGCCACACCGCCTCAATCACATCCCCCACCCGGCGGTCGCCGCGCGAGAGCAATCCCTCGATCATGCCGGGCTTGCCGTCGTGGTAGCGCATCCCGATCGCCCGGCCGTACCGCTTGTCGGCCCGGATCCTGTCCCGCAGCGCGTGCAGCCGACGGTCGATGGTCTCCGGGTCGGTCTGCCCGGCCCACTGGAACGGGGTGTGCGGTTTGGGGACGAAGCCGCCAATGCTGATGGTGCAGCGGATGTCCCGGGTGCCCGCCGCCTGTCGTCCGGTCTCGATCACCCGGGCGGCCATGTCGGCGATCGCGGTGACGTCCTCGTCGGTCTCGGTCGGCAGGCCGCACATGAAGTACAGCTTGACCTGCCGCCAGCCCTGGCCGAAGGCCGCGGCCACGGTGTTGATCAGGTCGTCCTCGCTGACCATCTTGTTGATCACCTTGCGCATCCGCTCGGTGCCGCCCTCGGGGGCGAAGGTGAGGCCGGAGCGGCGTCCGTTGCGGGAGAGCTCGTTGGCCAGGTCGATGTTGAAGGCGTCCACCCGGGTGCTGGGCAGCGAGAGCGAGACCTGGTCGGCCTCGTACCGGTCGGCCAGCTGGTGGGTGATCTCGCCGATCTCGGAGTGGTCGGCCGAGGAGAGGCTGAGCAGGCCGACCTCCTCCAGGCCGGTGGCGGCCAGCCCGGCCTCCACCATCTTCCCGACGGTCTCGATGTTCCGCTCCCGTACCGGGCGGGTGATCATCCCGGCCTGGCAGAACCGGCAGCCGCGGGTGCAGCCGCGGAAGATCTCCACCGAGTAGCGCTCGTGGACGGTCTCCGCCAGCGGCACGATCGGCTGCATCGGGTAGGGCCACTCGTCCAGCTCCATCAGGGTGTGCTTGGCCGGCCGCTCCGGCACCCCGGGACGGTTGGGTACCACGGCCTCGATCGCGCCGTCCGGCCGGTAGCTGACGTCGTACAGGCTGGGGACGTAGGCGACGCCGCTGCGGGCCAGCCGCAGCAGGATCTCGTCCCGGCCACCCGGGCGGCCCTCGGCCTTCCACTGCCGCAGCAGTTCGGAGAGCCGGACGGCGGCCTGCTCGCCGTCGCCCAGCACGGCGGCGTCGATGAAGGCGGCGATCGGCTCGGGGTTGAAGGCGGCGTGCCCGCCGGCGATCACCAGCGGATCGTCCAGCCCCCGGTCGGCGGCGTGCAGCGGGATCTGGGCCAGATCCAGCGACTCCAGCAGGTTGGTGTAGCCCAGCTCGGTGGAGAAGCTCACCCCGAGCAGGTCGAAGGCCGCCACCGGCAGGTGGTTCTCCAGGGTGAACTGCGGGATGCCTTCGGCGCGCATCAGCCCGGCCAGGTCGGGCCAGATGGTGTAGCTCCGCTCGGCGCAGATCCACTCCCGCTCGTTGAGCAGCTCGTAGAGGATCGCCAGGCCCTGGTTGGGCTGGCCGACCTCGTAGGCGTCGGGGTACATCAGCACCCACCGCACCTCGGTATCGGCGAACCGCTTGGGCTGGGAGTTCACCTCGCCGCCGATGTACTGCACCGGCTTGGCGACCCTGGCCAGCAGCGGCTCGAGCCGGCTGAACAGGGACGCGGGTGGGTTCTGCTGAAGGTCGACACTCATGGTCAGGCCAGCGTAAACGGCCGCGCGGGCGGGCACAAACCCCCACCCGCTACGGCTTACGCGGAAACCTGTCGCTACAGCTCGTCGATCGAGGCGTGCGGCTGGGCGTTCTCGATCACCAGGTCGGCCTTCAACTCCGGCTGGCAGTCGCGCAGGTAGAGCAGTTGGCCCTCGTAGTAGCGGGCATTGCTGGGATCGCGGGGATCGACGCTGTAGCCCTCGCGTTCGTGCAGCCGGCGGTAGGCCTCCTCGAACGGCACGTCCAGCCAGACCGAGTAGTCCCACACCTTGTGGGTGCGGCTGGTGGCGAACTCCTGACGATGCAGGAACAGCCCGTCGATGAGCACCACCGCGTTGTCCGGCGCCACCTGCCAGGGCGAGGTGACCGGGGTCTCGGTGGCCAGGTTGTAGGCCGCGGTGCGGTACCGGCCCGAGCCCTCCCGGCCCAGCGGTTCCAGCACCTCGTCGTGGAACTTCTGGTAGTCGTAGCTGTCCTCGTAGAACCCGCGCGGCGAGGTGCGCCCCTGGGCGTAGCGCACCGACTGCGGGTTGAGGTAGTTGGCCAGCGAGATCCGGATGGTCGAGGCGCCGCACTCCTCCACCATCGCCGCGACATCGTCGGCGAAGGTGGCCTTGCCGGAGCCGTCCACGCCGTCGATCCCGACCAGCGCCCTTCCGGCGCGGTTCCGCAACTTGGCGCGCAGCCACTTCAGTCCACCGGCGGCGTCCAGCCTCAACGCCGGATCGGTCGGCCCCTCACTCATGCCTTCGTCACTCCCTATGGGTGGGCGGGCCGTTCCGGCCCTGTCCATCCCACGCTACCCCACCTGGCCGGTGCCGCACTGCGGGCGAGCTTCTCCCGCGAGCCCTGCCACAACATCGCGGCGGCCACCAGGGTCACCACGGCCAGCTGAATCAGCACCAGCGGGCTGCCGGCGCCGGCCTCCCGGTCGAACAGCCCGTCCAGCCCGCTGAACGGCAACAACAGCATGCCCAGCAGGTTGTTCGCCACGTGCAGCGCGATGGACGCCTCCAGCCCGCCGGTCCGCCAGGTCAGCACGCAGCCCACCACCCCGAAGTAGAGGTAGAAGGCGTTCAGCCAGGGGTCGCCGGCGCCATGCAGCAGCATGAACACCACGGCCGTGACGGCGGTGGAGACCACCAGGCCGGCCCGGTTGCCGGGGAACCAGGAGCCGATCGAGCGGGCGGCCAGGCCGCGCAGCGCGAACTCCTCGCCCGCCGCCTGCAGCGGCGTGGTCAGCAGCACCGACAGCAGCAGGAACCAGGTCTCGGGCCGGACCCGGAGATCCTGCGGCCAGCCGGTGATGGCGGTCTCGACCGCCATCCAGGCAAGGTAGGCAATCGTCGCCAACCCCAGGAAGCGGCCGAAGACGCCCCAGCGGAACCGGCCGGCGACCGACGACAGCCAGCCGATCGGCTGGCCGAACACCACCCGGTGGGCGGCCCAGGCCAGCGGGATCGCCGCGGCCAGCACCAGGTTGTTGGCCAGGAAGAACATCGGGGTGAGCGACTTGCCGGTCAGCAGGCCCTCCAGATCCAGCTCGCCGGCGGCGTAGTCGTAGGCCATCGCGGCCAGGGTCAGCACCAATGAGACCAGGAACCAGGAGCCGGCGAACATCCCCAGCGCGAGCAGCGGACGCCACCAGCGGAATCGCGGCGTCCGGTAGAACTCGTGGTACTCCCGGGCCACCACCGGCAGCGCCGGCGGCGGTACCGGGGGCGGGGCGACCGGCTGCCAGCCCGGTGCCGGGTACTGGCCGGGCGGCCAACTCTGCGGTGGGCCCGGCGGCGGATAGGACTGGGACACCGGTCAGACCAGGGTCGGGAACCAGAGCGCGATCTCGCGGGCGGCGGACTCCTCCGAATCGGAGGCGTGCACCAGGTTCTCCCGGTTGGAAAGCGACAGGTCGCCGCGGATGGTTCCCGGGGCCGCCTCGGCGCCGTTGGTCGCGCCGTTCATCGCCCGCACCACCTCGATCGCCGCGGTGCCCGCCAGCACCAGGGCGACCAGTGGGCCGGAGGTGATGAACTCGCGCAGCGGCGGGTACCAGGGCTTCTCGACGTGCTCGGCGTAGTGCCGGTCGGCCTGCGCGGCGTCCACCTGGCGCTGTTCCAGGGCCACGATGGTCAGGCCCTTGGCTTCGTAGCGGGCCAGGATGGTGCCCGCCAGGCCGCGGCGGACCGCGTCCGGCTTGATCAGAACCAGGGTGCGTTGCGTCATGTCCCCGACCCTACCGGCTGGCGGCGTTCACGCCCTCCAGGCGGCGCCCGAGGAAGAAACTGACCACCCAGAGCAGCGCGAAGACGCCGCCGATCCAGTACATCCACGGGGTCAGCACGCCCAGCGCGATCACGTACACCTGGGTCAGCCAGGCCAGCGGGTAGCCGATCGCGGTGCGCAGCAGCCCGGCGGCCGCCAGGGCGAGCACGATACCGATGCTGGCCGTGGTCACCGCCACCGGCGTCGGGACATTGTCGACCTGGATCATGCCGGCGATGGCCAGCCCGAAGACGATCGCCTCGAAGGCCAGGATCGACAGCAGCGGGCTGCGCATCGGGTTCTTCGGGCCGAGTCTCATGCGTCGTCCTCCTCAGCGTGCGGCCGCAACAGGGTACGCGCCTCACCGGCGGCGTAGACCGAGCCGGCGATCAGGATGCCGGCGCCCGGGCCGGCCTCGTCGGCCAGCCGGACCGCCTCGTCCAGGGCGTCGGACAGCCGCTGCCGGGTGATCACCCGGTCGGCGCCGAAGGCCTGCGTCGCCAGCTCGGCCAGGTCGTCCGGGGTCATCGCCCGCGGCGTGCCGGAGATCCCGGTCACCACCACGGTGGTCATCGCCTCGGCGAACACGTCCAGGACGCCCCGTACGTCCTTGTCGGCCATCATCGCCACCACGCCGATCAACGGGGTGAAGTCGAACGCCTCGGTGAGGGCGTCGATGGTGGCCCGGGCGCCGTGCGGGTTGTGGCAGGTGTCCAGCACCATGGTCGGCGAACGCCGGACCACCTCCAGCCGGGCCGGAGCGACCACCGCGTCCAGGCCGTCGGCGATCACCTCGGCGGGCAGCGCACGTCCGCCCAGGAAGGCTTCGCAGGCGGCCACCGCCAGCGCCGCGTTGCGCGCCATGTGGGCGCCGAACAGCGGTAGCACCAGGTCGCCCAGCGGGCCGTCAGCAGTCTCGAGGCGGAGCACCTGGCCGCCGACCGCCAGCTGCCGGTCGATCAGGCCGAAGTCCACCCCTTCGAGCAGCACCTTGGCGCCCACCTCGGCGGCCCGGGCGACCAGCACCTTGGCGGCCTCGGGCTCCTGCCCGGCCAGCACGGCGGTGGAGCCGGGCTTGATGATGCCGGCCTTCTCGGTGGCGATCTCGGTCAGCGTCGCCCCCAGCAGCTGGGTGTGGTCGAAGTCGATCGGGCAGATCACCGCGACCGCCGGGTCGGCGACGCTGGTGGCGTCCCAGCTGCCCCCCATTCCCACCTCGACCACGGCCACGTCCACCGGCGCCTGGGAGAAGGCGGTGTAGGCCAGCGCGATCATCACCTCGTAGAAGGTCAGCGCCACGCCGTCGATGCCCCGTTCGTCCACCAGGTCGACGTAGGGCTGGATCTCGGCTACCAGTTCATCGAACCGGTCGGCGCTGATCGGCTCGCCGTCGATCACGATCCGCTCGGTGATGTCCTGCAGGTGCGGGCTGGTGATCCGGCCCACCCGCAGCCCGAGGGAGCGCAGCAGGGTGTCGATCATGATCGCGGTGCTGCCCTTGCCATTGGTGCCGGCGATCTGGATCACCGGGCAGGAACGCTGGGGCGAGCCGAGCAGGTCGCAGAGCGCCTCGATCCGGCCGAGCCCGCGGGCGATCCGGTGCTCCGGCCAGCGGCTGGTGAGGGCGGCGACGATCTCGGCGTGGGAGGTTGGGCTCATGGTGGGCACAGCCTACCGCCGTCGCGGCGGCCGAACGGTGCCGGCGTCCGGCGGCGGGTCAGCTGGCGGGCTGGTTCCGCGCCCGGCGCTGCAGGTCCGGACGGTGCGACACCACCGCCGCCGAGGTGAGGTCCAGCGCCCGCATCGCGCGGTCGTGGTCGACCCGGGCCACCAGCAGGTACAGCAGGTTGATCACGAACTGCTGGGCGGACTGCGCGGCCAACTCCCCCGGGTTCAGGTAGTGCCCCGACGGGCAGGTCTGAATCTGCACCTCGGCGGCCCGCGCGATCGGCGACCGCGGATCGCTGGTCAGCGCCACGGTGAACGCGCCGCACTGCCTGGCCAGCGAGATCAGTTCCAGCGTCTCGCTGGTCTGACCGGAGTTGGACAGGGCGATCGCGACGCTGCCCTCGCCGAGCAGCGCGGCGCTGGCCAGGCCCAGATGGGCCTCCACCCAGACGTGGGCGTTCACCCCGATCCGGTACAGCCGCTGCTGCAGCCCGACCGCCATCACCCCGCTGCCGCCCATCCCGTAGACGTCGACGTGCCGGCTCGCGCTGATCCGGTTGGCGACCCGCTCGACCGCGGCCACGTCCAACAGGTCGACGGCGGTCTGCAGCAGCGCCAGCTGAGCGGCCAGCAGATCCCGAACGATCTGGCCGGTGGTGTGGTCGGGGTCGAAGGTGTGACCTGCCTCCCGCAGCCAGGACTCGGTGGCGCTGGAGCGGCCGGCGTCGGCGGCCGCGCTCATCCGCAGCGCGGGATAGCCCGAGTAGCCGAGCAGCTGGCAGAACCGGGTGACGGTGGCAGCGGAGGTGCCGACCTGCCCGGCCAGCTCGCTGATCGACAGGGTGAGCACCGCCTCCGGCTGCTCCACCAGGAACCGCGCGATCCTGGTCATGGAGTGCGAGAGGTGCGGCGTCGCCGCCCGGATCCGCGCGGACACCCCGAGGGTGGCGCCGGAGAGCGGCGGCTCGCTGGTGCTCATCTGAAAAGTCCGTCCGTTCCTTGGGGCGTGGCTCGCAAACTACTATCGGCGGTCGGATCCGTCCACCGCCCACCGCCGGTCGCGGTCACCGAATCGGTCCGCCCGAAGCCCTAAGATTCACCTCATGACGTACACACCGCTGACCGACCCGACCGCCGCGACCACCGCCGGCGCGGGCGTACCGGAGCGTCCGGTGCTGGAAGGGCTGGAGGCGACCTGGGCGACGCGCTGGCAGCAGGACGGCACCTACGCGTTCGTTCGTCCGGAGTCGCGCGAGCAGGTGTTCAGCATCGACACTCCCCCGCCCACGGTCTCGGGCTCGCTGCATGTCGGCCACGTGTTCAGCTACACCCACACCGACCTGATCGCCCGCTACCAGCGGATGCGCGGCAAGCAGGTCTTCTACCCGATGGGCTGGGACGACAACGGCCTGCCCACCGAGCGGCGGGTGCAGAACTACTTCGGCGTGCGCTGCGATCCGTCCATCCCCTACGACCCGGACTTCACTCCGCCGGAGAAGCCGGATCCGAAGCGGCAGGTGCCGATCAGCCGGAAGAACTTCATCGACCTGTGCGTGCAGCTGACCGTGCTCGACGAGCAGGCCTTCGAGGAGCTGTGGCGCCGGCTCGGGCTGAGCGTGGACTGGACGCTGCTGTACTCCACGGTGTCGCCGTCCACCCAGCGGATCTCGCAGCTGGCCTTTCTGCGTAACCACCGCCGAGGCGAGGCCTACCTGGCCGAGGCGCCGACGGTCTGGGACGTGACCTTCCAGACCGCGGTGGCGCAGGCCGAGCAGGAGGCCCGGGACTACCCCGGCTTCTACCACCGGGTGGCCTTCCACCGTCCGGACGGCGAGCCGGTCTACATCGAGACCACCCGGCCGGAACTGATCCCCTCGGTCTGCGCGCTGATCGCCCACCCGGACGACGAGCGCTACGCCGAGCTGTTCGGCAGCACCGTGACGTCGCCGATCTTCGGCGTGGAGATCCCGGTGCTGGCCCACCCCGCCGCCGAGCCCGACAAGGGCGCCGGCATCGCGATGTGCTGCACCTTCGGCGACGCCACCGACGTGCAGTGGTGGCGCGAGCTGCAGCTGCCCACCCGCACCGTGATTCAGCGGGACGGCCGGCTGACCGCCGAGACCCCGGCGTGGCTGGTGAACCCCGGGCCGTACGCCGAGCTGGCCGGCAAGACGCCGTTCTCCGCCCGGGCGGCGATGGTCGAACTGCTGCGCGCCTCCGGCGACCTGGCCGGCGAGCCGACCGCCACCACCCGGAAGGCGAACTTCTACGAGAAGGGCGACAAGCCGCTGGAGATCGTCTCCACCCGGCAGTGGTACATCCGCAACGGCGGCCGGGACGAGCAGCTGAAGGCCACCCTGCTGGCCCGTGGCGAGGAGCTGGCCTGGACCCCCGAGCACATGAAGCACCGCTACGCCAACTGGGTGAACGGGCTGAACGGCGACTGGCTGATCAGCCGGCAGCGGTTCTTCGGGGTGCCGTTCCCAGTCTGGTACCCGCTGGACGCCGAGGGCGAGCCGGACTACTCCCGTCCCATCCTGGCGGCCGAGGACACCCTGCCGGTCGATCCGGCCAGCGACGTCCCGCCGGGTTACGACGAGTCGCAGCGCGGGGTGCCCGGCGGCTTCGTCGGCGATCCGGACGTGATGGACACCTGGGCGACCAGCTCGCTCACCCCGCAGCTGGCCTGCGGCTGGGAGGCCGACGACGAGCTCTGGCAGCTCACCTTCCCGATGGACATCGCCCCGCAGGCCCACGAGATCATCCGGACCTGGCTGTTCTCCCGGGTGGTGCGCGCCCACTTCGAGCACGGCAAGCTGCCCTGGAAGCGGGCCACCATCTCGGGCTTCGTGGTCGACCCGGACCGGAAGAAGATGAGCAAGTCCAAGGGCAATGTGGTGGTGCCCACCGAGATCCTGGAGAAGTTCGGCTCGGACGCGGTCCGCTGGCGGGCGGCGATGACCCGCCCCGGCATGGACTCGCCGTTCGAGGAGACCGGCATGAAGGTCGGCCGCCGGCTGGCCATGAAGGTGCTGAACGCGAGCAAGTTCATACTGGGCATCGGTTCCGCCGCGGACCTCTCGGTGATCACCGCTCCGGCCGATCTGGCGATGCTCGCCCGGCTGCGGCAGGTGGTGGCCGAGGCCACCGACTCCTTCGAGGCGTTCGACTACACCGCCGCGCTGGAGGTGACCGAGAAGTTCTTCTGGCAGTTCTGCGACGACTACCTCGAGCTGGTCAAGGAGCGGGCCTACGGTGCTGCCGGCGAGGCCGCGGCGGCTTCCGCCCAGGCCGCGCTGCGGTTGGCGCTGGGCGTCCTGCTGCGGCTGTTCGCGCCCTTCCTGCCGTTCGTCACCGAGGAGGTCTGGTCGTGGTGGCAGACCGGTTCGGTGCACCGCAGCGCGTGGCCGAGCGCTGACGAGCTGCCGGACGCCGGCGACCCGGCCCTGCTGGACGCCATCGCCGCCGCGCTGATCGGCATCCGCGGGGCCAAGTCGCAGGCCAAGGCCTCGATGAAGACCGAGGTGACCCGGGCCGACTTCACCGGGCCGGAACAGGTGATCGCCGGGCTGCGTCAGGTGGAGTCCGACCTGCGGGCGGTGGGCCGGATCGTCGGCGAGCTGCACTGGGCCGACTCGACCGAGCCGCTGGCGGTGGACATCGAGCTCGCGCCGGCCGAATGAGCCGGACCGGGCGGCTCGCCGCGGCCCTGATCGCCCAGCTGGCGATCCTCGGCCTGGTCGGGTGTGCGCCCGCCGGTCCGCGCGACCCGGACGGGCAGGTCACCGCGTCCGTCCCGACGGATGCGTTCTCGCTGCAGGTCGGCGACTGCACCGGACCGCTCACCAGCGGGACGGTCGGCGGCGTGACCCTGATCCCGTGTGCGCAGCCGCACGCCTGGGAGGTGTTCGGCGCCACCGAACTCCCGGGCGAGGAGTACCCCGGGGCGGGCAAGGTGCAGGATCTGGCCGAGGAGTTCTGCAATGGCCAGTTCAAGGCCTTCATCGGTGTCGCGGTGGCCAAGTCGAAGTACCACCTGACCGTGCTGCAGCCCACCAAGCAGACCTGGAACGACGCCGCTGACCGTCAGGTCACCTGCCTGGCCGGGGACGACGACGGCAAGATCGAGGGAACGCTGGCCGGCGCGGAGAAGTAGCGAGCGCGCCCCACCCGGTGGTGGGACGCGCTCGCTGAGCAGCTTCGGCTACACCAGATCCAGCAGCACCGGGTCGGCCATCTTGAGCACGGCCGCCCGCGCCGCGGCCGGCGAGGTGGACGCCCGCGCGGCGGCAGCCATCTGCTGGCACTGCTCCCGGGTGTGCAGCGCCAGGGCGGTGCGCACGGCCGGGATCTTGCTGGGTGCCATTGACAGGCTGGAGACGCCCAGACCGGTCAGCACCAGCGCCAGGGCGGGGTCGCCGCCGGCCTCGCCACACACCCCCACCGGCTTGCCCATCGCCTGACCGCCGGCGCAGGCCAACGCGACGACGTCCAGCAGCGCCGGCTCGAACGGGTCGAGCAGGGTGGCCAGTTCGCCCTGCATCCGATCGGCCGCCATGGTGTACTGCGACAGGTCGTTGGTGCCGAGCGAGGCGAAGTCGACGTGGTAGAGGATGCCGCGGGAGCGGATCGCCGCCGCCGGCACCTCGATCATCACGCCCACCCGGGGCAGGCCGAGCGCCCGGACCCGCTGGGCGAACCAGATCGCCTCGGCCTCGGTGGCCACCATCGGGGCCATCACCCAGACCTCCGCGCCGGTCGCCTTCTGGGCGGCCGCCAGGGCCTCCAGCTGGGCGTCCATCACGTCGGTCCGGATCATGCCCAGGCGCAGCCCGCGGCGACCCAGCGCCGGATTCTCCTCCGGCCCGAGGTCGGCGAACTTCAACGGCTTGTCAGCGCCGGCGTCCAGGGTGCGGACCACCACCTTGCGCTCGCCGAAGGCCTGGAAGACCTCGGTGTAGACCTTGGTCTGCTCCTCGACGGTGGGCATCACGTCGGAATCGAGGAAGAGGAACTCGGTGCGGAACAGCCCGACCCCTTCGGCGGACGTGGTGGCGGCCTTGCGGGCGTCGTCGGCGGTGCCGATGTTCGCCAGCAACTGGACCGGGTAGTGGTCCTTGGTCGCTCCCTTGCCGGTGCCCTGCGCCAGCGCGGCCTCGCGGCGGCGCTTGCGTTCGGCGAGCAGCCGCTGCTCCTCCTCGGACGGGTTGATCGTCACCTCGCCCACCCCGCCGTCGATCGCCACCACGGTGCCGGCCGGTACGTCGGTGATCCCGACCGCCTGCACCACCGCTGGGATGCCCAGCTGGGCGGCCAGGATCGCGGTGTGGCTGGTCGGGCCGCCGGCGGAGGTCACGATGCCCAGACAGGTGTCGGTGGTCAGCGTGGCGGTCTCGGCCGGCGCCAGGTCGTGCGCGGCCAGGATGCTCGGCGTGGTCAGGGTGGGCACGCCCGGTTCGGGCTGGCCCAGCAGCCGGGCGATCGCCCGGTCGCGGACGTCCTGCAGGTCGGTCACCCGCTCGGCCATGTAGCCGCCGAGGGCGAGGAACATCGAGGCGATCTCCTCCACCGCGGCGGCGACGGCGTTGGTCGGGCCCTTGCCGGAGTTGATCTGGTTCTCGATGCCCATCGCCAGGCCCGGGTCGCGCGCCATCAACGCGCCGGCCTCGAGAATCGGCTTGGCGTGGTCGCTGGCGACCGCAGCCTTGGCCTGCAGGCCGTTGGCGACGTCCTCCAGGACGCCCTTGACCTGTTCGATCGCGGCGGCGGGGTCAGCTGCCGGGGGCTCGTCGGCCGGAGCCGTTGGCGGTGGCGTGACCACCACCAACGGGCCGACGGCAGTACCCGCACTGACACCGATGCCGTGGAAGGTCCGGTCTTCGGTGCCCGGCATGGTCACTCCGCGTCCAGATCCCGGGAGAGCAGTTCGACCAGGCTGTCGAGCGCGGCGTCGGCGCCCTCGCCCTCGGCGGTCAGGGTGACGGTCTCGCCGTGCTTGGCGCCCAGCGCCATGACCATCAGGATGCTCTTGGCGTCAACCGGGTTGCCGCCCTCCTTGGCGATGGTGACCGGCAGACCGGTGGCGGTGGCGGCCTGGACGAACAGCGAGGCGGGGCGGGCGTGCAGGCCGACCGAGGAAGCGATGGCGACTGAACGGCTTGGCATGGGGTTACTCCTTCGTAAGTGGTTCAGCGGAACACCGCCCAACATACCGGTCTCGCGCGCCTCAGCGGGAAAACTGGACCCATCCCTGCCAACCCTTGGACAGAAACCCGCTCCCGACGCGCCCGATCGGGACGTCGCGGGGCGGCGGCTTGGCAGGGGTAATCTTCCTCAGTCAGGATAGGGTCGTACTTTTGCTGGGGAGGGAGAGCCGTGACCGCAGATCCGGCGTCGATGGTGCTCGACATGCTGGCCGACACCATCGACGCGCTGAACAAGGGGCACTCCGCCGACGTGACCGTGCTGGAGCACCTGGTGAAGGCGGTCGACGCCGACGCCGCGGTGAGCGTGTACTTCGATGAGGACGAGCTGGAGCCGGTCGCCCAGGTGCCCTCCCCCCAGGCCGCCCGGGATCTGCTGGCCCACGTCCTGTCCGTCGGGCCGTCCGGCGTCGAACGTCACTATCGGATCGCGCAGGTTCCGGGTCTGGGGCACGTGGTCTACGTGCTGATCAGGCCGGTGGTCGACGACGAACCGATGGAGGGGTTCGGCCGGATCCTGGCGATCTCGCGTCCGGAGCCCTACGACGAGGAGAGCCAGCGGCTGCTGCACCGCGCCTGCCGGCCGCTGACCGTGCTCTGGCCGCGGGCCGCTCAGGCCTACGCCCAGCAGCGGGCCACCAATGCCGACTTCAACATCACCGAGCGGGAACGTCAGGTGCTGGAGCTGCTGGCCCGTGGCCTGCTGGCCACCTCGATCGCCTCCCGGCTCAACCTCTCGCCGCGGACGGTGCACAAGCACCTGGGCAATATCTACCGCAAGCTCGGGGTGCACGACCGGCTGGTCGCCGTCGGGGTGGCCCGGGCGAATGGGCTGCTGCCCGAGGAGCCGTTGACCCGCAGCGCGCGCTGAAATCCGCTAGGCGGATTTGCGGATCCGGCTCAGCTCGGCGTGGGAGATCAGGGTCGGCGCGGCGCCCTCGGTCACCACGTCGGCGTCCACCAGCACCTGGGCGATCTGCTCGTCGCTGGGCACCTGGTACATCACGTTGAGCAGGATCTCCTCCAGGATGGAGCGCAGCCCGCGGGCGCCGATCCCCCGCCGCAGCGCCACCGCCGCGATCGCCTTGATCGCCTCGTCGGTGAACTCCAACTCCACCCCGTCGAGCTCGAACAGCCGCTGGAACTGCTTGATCAGGGCGTTCTTCGGCTCCACCAGGATGCGGACCAGGGCCCGCTCGTCCAGCGCCTCGACGGTGGAGATCATCGGTAGCCGGCCGATGAACTCCGGGATCAGGCCGAACTTGTGCAGATCTTCGGGACGCACCTGCTCGAACGGGTTGTTCGACTCCGGACGGCGCACCGCGGCGTCATTGTTGAAGCCGAGCGGACGCTTGCCCACCCGGGCGTTGATGATCTCCTCCAGGCCGGCGAAGGCGCCGCCCACCACGAACAGGATGTTGGTGGTGTCGATCTGGATGAACTCCTGGTGCGGGTGCTTGCGTCCCCCCTGCGGCGGGACGGAGGCGGTCGTCCCCTCCAGGATCTTCAGCAGCGCCTGCTGCACGCCCTCGCCGGAGACGTCCCGGGTGATCGACGGGTTCTCGCTCTTGCGGGCGACCTTGTCGATCTCGTCGATGTAGATGATGCCGGTCTCGGCCTTCTTGACGTCGTAGTCGGCGGCCTGGATCAGCTTCAGCAGGATGTTCTCCACGTCCTCGCCGACGTAACCTGCCTCGGTGAGCGCGGTGGCGTCGGCCATCGCGAACGGGACGTTCAGCATCCGGGCCAGGGTCTGGGCCAGGTAGGTCTTGCCGCAGCCGGTGGGGCCGATCAGCAGGATGTTCGACTTGCCCAACTCGACCAGTTCGTCGTCGGCGGCGCGCCGGGCCGGGGAGGCCGTCTGGGCCTGCACCCGCTTGTAGTGGTTGTAGACGGCGACGGCCAGGGCCTTCTTGGCGGTCTCCTGGCCGATCACGTAGGAGTCGAGGAAGGAGCAGATCTCGCGGGGCTTGGGCAGGTCGTCCAGCACGCTGGCGTCGGGAGCCTCGGAGAACTCCTCCTCGATGATCTCGTTGCACAGGTCGATGCACTCGTCGCAGATGTACACGCCCGGGCCTGCGATCAGCTTCTTGACCTGCTTTTGACTCTTGCCGCAGAAGGAACACTTCAGCAGGTCCGAGGTCTCACCTATCCGTGCCACCGAAACAACTCCCTTGTTCGTCGTCCACCCTAGTCGCAGCAGTGGCGGATCCGGGAGGGACCCGCCACCGGGCGACTCAGCGCGGTACGTCCTTCAGCGAGGTGAGGATGTCGTCCACGATGCCGTACTCGAGCGCCTCCTGCGCGGTCAGGTACTTGTCGCGCTCGATGTCCTTGCTGATCTTCTCCACCGGCTGACCGGTGTCCTCGGCGAGCATCTGCTCCATCAGTGAGCGGATCCGAAGGATCTCCCTGGCCTGGATCTCCAGGTCGGAGGACTGGCCGTAGCCGCCCTCGGTGGCCGGCTGGTGGATCAGGATCCGGCTGTTCGGCAGGGCCAGCCGCTTGCCCTTGGTGCCCGCGGCGAGCAGGACGGCGGCGGCGGAGGCGGCCTGCCCCAGGCAGACCGTCTGAACCTCCGGCTTGATGTAGCGGATGGTGTCGTAGATCGCGGTCAGCGCGGTGAACGAGCCACCGGGCGAGTTGATGTAGATCTGGATGGTGCGCTCCGGGTCGAGCGACTGCAGGCACAGCAGTTGCGCCATCACCGCGTTGGCGATGTCGTCGCTGATCGGCGTGCCGAGGAAGATGATCCGGTCCTCGAACAGCTTGGTGTAGGGATCGACCCGACGGACGCCGTAGGAGGTGCGCTCCTCCCACTGCGGGATGTAGTACTCCATCGAGGGGGCGGCCGGGGCCAGGCCACCGGGAAGCATGGGCGTGGTCATCGCAGCGCCTTTCGTAATAGACAGAGTCACTGGTTCGGTCCGGCGGACGGAATCTGCGCCGCGCGTTCGAAGACGTGGTCGATGAAGCCGTACTCCAGCGCCTGCTCGGCGGTGAACCACCGGTCGCGGTCGGAATCGGCCTCGATCTGGTCGACGGTCTGGCCGGTGTGCTCGGCGATCAGCGCCGACATCGTCTTCTTGATGTGCAGCGACTGCTCGGCCTGGATCCGGATGTCGGAGGCGGTGCCGCCCAGGCCGCCGGAGGGCTGGTGCATCATGATCCGGCTGTGCGGCAGCGCGAACCGCTTGCCCTTGGTGCCGGCGCTGAGCAGGAACTGGCCCATCGAGGCGGCCAGGCCCATCGCGACGGTGGCCACGTCGTTGGAGATCCACTGCATGGTGTCGAAGATCGCCATGCCGGAGTCGACCGAGCCGCCGGGTGAGTTGATGTAGAGGTAGATGTCCTTGTGCGGGTCCTCGGCGTTCAGCAGCAGCATCTGGGCGCAGATCGCATTCGCGTTCTCATCGCGCACCTCGGAGCCGAGGAAGATGATCCGATTGGCCAGCAGGGCCTGGTAGACCGAGTCGGTCATGCCGGCCGGGCTACCACCCGCTGCCATCGACGGGGAAAAGGGATGTCCAGTCACGAGAGCGAACCTACCCGGTGGGTCGGACAAAACTGAGGAGTTCCGCCCGCTGTTCGCTGACGGCGCACGGCGGGCAGCCAAACGTCGGCTGAGGTCGGTCCGGAGGACCGAGTCCCGAAGCCCGGACCCGACCCTTCGAGACTCCGAGCTGCGCTCGCACCTCAGGGATCGGAGACGACACCGGGCCGCCCAGGGAAGGGACGGCCCGGCGTGGCGGAATCGGTGGGGCTACTCGGCGGCAGCTTCCTCGGTTTCCTCCTGACCGGCCCCGCTGGTGACGTCGACGGGGTTGCCGTCGGTGTCGACCACGGTGGCAGCGGCCACGATCTGGGCCAACGCCTTGTTGCGGCGGATCTCCTGCATCCAGGCGCCGGTGTGGTTGTGCTCCATCATGTGCTGAGCCTCCTGCTCCGGCGAGGTGCCGGCCTGGGCGGCCTTGCGGACCAGCAGCTCGGAGAGGTCGGCCTGGTCGATGCCGACCTCGGCGTCGTCGGCCACCTTGTCCAGCAGCAGCTGGGCCTTCAGGCCACGCTCGGTGGAAGTCTCCAGCTCGGCCCAGAACTCCTCGGGGGTCTTGGCCTCCTCCTCGGCCTGCTCCAGGTAGCGCTCCAGGGTGAGGCCGGCGCGCCGCAGCTGATCGTTGATCTGCTCCTTGCGGGCTTCCACCTCGGCGCCCAGCAGCTTCTCGGGCAGCTCCAGTTCGACCTGCTCGACCAGCGCCTCCAGCACCTGGTCGCGTCCCTTGGCGGCCTGCTCCAGGCGGGCCATCTCGGCGACGGACGAGGCCAGGTCGGCGCGCATCTCCTCGACGGTGTCGAACTCGGAGACCAGCTGGGCGAACTCGTCGTCCACCGCGGGCAGTTCCTGCTCGCTCACCTTGGTGACGGTGACGGTGATGTCGGCCGGTTCACCCTCCAGCTCGCCGCCCACCAGCGTGGACGCGAAGGTGGCCGACTCGCCGGCGGAGAGGCCGGTGACGGCTTCGTCCAGCCCGTCGATCATGCCGCCGGAACCGATCTTGTAGCTGACGCCGTCGGCGGTGGCGTCCTGCAGCGGCTCGCCCTCCCGGGTGCCGACCAGGTTGATGGTGACCACGTCGCCCTCGGCGGCGGCCCGCTCCACCTCGGTGGTGGTGGCGAACCGCGAGCGCAGCAGCTCGATCCGCTGCTCGACCTCGGCGTCGGTGTCGGGCAGCGCGTCGACGGTCACGCTGACGCCGGCGGCGTCCGGCACCTCGAAGTCGGGACGGATGTCGAGCTCGGCGGTGAACTCCACCGTCTCGCCTTCCTCCAGCTTGGTGACGTCCACCTCCGGGTCGCCCAGCGGAATGATCCCGGCCTCGGTGACCGCGGCCTCATAGGCCGACGGCAGCGCCGCGTTGATCGCCTCCTGCAGCACGGCGCCGCGGCCGAACCGCTGGTCGATCACCATCGGCGGCACCTTGCCCTTGCGGAAGCCGGGGATGGTGACCTGCGACGCGATGTCGCGGTACGCCTTGTCAAGGTGCGGCTTCAGATCGGTCCACGGGATTTCGACGGTGAGCTTCGCCCGCGACGGGCCGAGCTTCTCCACAGTGCTGGGCAATGCAGGACTCCTGATTGGGATTCGGACAACCTGAGTCAGCTTACGCGAACCCGCCCACCTGTGCGCAAAAGTGGGCTGGTCACTGTCAGTCCGGCGTGACAGGATGCGGGGGCCCATCGGAGAGGAACAGCGGATGAACCAGGGACGAGTGCACCCGGCGGACAGCCACGACCGGATCCGCGTTCAAGGCGCGCGGGAGAACAACCTCAAGGATGTCAGCCTCGACCTGCCCAAGCGGCGGCTCACCGTGTTCACCGGGGTCTCCGGCTCGGGCAAGAGCTCACTGGTGTTCGACACCATCGCGGCGGAATCCCAGCGGCTGATCAACGAGACCTACAGCGCCTTCGTGCAGGGGTTCATGCCCAGCCTGGCCCGTCCCGAGGTCGACCTGCTGGACGGCCTGACCACCGCGATCATCGTCGACCAGGAGCGAATGGGCGCCAATATCCGCTCCACGCTGGGCACCGCCACCGACGCCAACGCCCTGCTGCGGATCCTGTTCAGCCGGCTCGGTCAGCCGCACGTCGGCACCTCGCAGGCGTTCTCGTTCAATGTCGCCTCGGTGAGCGGCCACGGCGCGGTGAAGATGGAGAAGGGGCACGGCAAGGTCGCCGAGATCCGCAGCTTCCAGATCACCGGCGGCATGTGCGCCCGCTGCGAGGGCACCGGCTCGGTGACCGACTTCGACCGCACCGCGCTGTACGACGAGACCAAGTCGATCAGCGAGGGCGCGCTGCTGGTTCCGAACTACTCCACCGAGGGCTGGTACGGCCGTATCTTCCGCGGCTGCGGCTTCTTCGATCCGGACAAGCCGATCGCCCAGTTCACGGCGAAGGAACTGGAAGCCCTGCTCTACAAGGAGCCGACCCGGATCAAGATCGACGGCGTCAACGTCAACTACGAGGGCCTGATCCCGCGGATCCAGAAGTCCTTCCTGACCAAGGACGTGGACGCGATGCAGCCGCATATCCGTGCCTTCGTGGAGCGGGCGGTCACCTTCGCCACCTGCCCGGACTGTCACGGCACCCGGCTGAACGAGGGCGCGCGGTCGTCCAAGATCAAGGGGATCAGCATCGCCGACGCCTGCGCCATGCAGATCAGCGATCTGGCGGCGTGGATCCGGGAGCTGGACGAGCCGTCGGTCGCTCCCCTGCTGGCCAAGCTGCGGCAGTTGATGGACTCGTTCGTCGAGGTCGGGCTGGGCTACCTGTCGCTGGATCGTCCCTCGGGCACGCTTTCGGGCGGCGAGGCGCAGCGGACCAAGCTGGTCAGCCACCTCGGCTCGTCGCTGACCGATGTGACCTACGTCTTCGATGAGCCGAGCATCGGCCTGCACCCGCACGACATCGCGCGGATGAACAACCTGCTGCGGCAGCTGCGGGACAAGGGCAACACCGTGCTGGTGGTCGAGCACAAGCCCGAGGTGATCGCGATCGCCGACCACGTGGTCGATCTCGGCCCGGGTGCGGGGTCGGCCGGCGGCGAGGTGGTGTTCCAGGGGACGGCGGACGAGTTGCGCCGCTCGAGCACGCTGACCGGACGCCACCTGGACGACCGCGCGCACCTCAAGCCGTCCGTCCGCACCCCGTCCGGCGAGCTGGCGGTGCGCGGCGCGAACAGCCACAACCTGCAGGACGTGGACGTTGACATCCCGCTGGGAGTGCTGGTGGTGCTGACCGGGGTGGCCGGCTCGGGCAAGAGCTCGCTGATCACCGGTTCGGTGGAGGGTCGCGAGGGCGTGGTGGTGATCGACCAGGGCGCGATCCGCGGTTCCCGGCGGAGCAACCCGGCGACCTACACCGGGCTGTTGGAGCCGATCCGGAAGGCCTTCGCCAAGGCCAATGGCGTGAAGCCGGCACTGTTCAGCGCCAACTCCGAGGGCGCCTGCCCGACCTGCAACGGCAATGGCGTGATCTACACCGACCTGGTGATGCTGGCCGGCGTCGCCACCACCTGCGAGGAGTGCGGCGGCAAGCGGTTCCAGGCCCAGGTGCTGGAGTACCGGCTGGGCGGGAAGAACATCGCCGAGGTGTTGGCCATGCCGGTCAGCGAGGCGGTGGAGTTCTTCGGTTCCGGCGAGGCCCGGACGCCCGCCGCGCACGCCATCCTGCAGCGGATGTTCGACGTCGGGCTGGGCTACCTCAGCCTGGGCCAGCCGCTCACCACGCTGTCCGGCGGCGAGCGGCAGCGGCTCAAGCTGGCCACCCGGATGGGTGAGAAGGGCGGGGTCTACGTGCTGGACGAGCCCACCACCGGCCTGCACCTGGCCGACGTGGAGCAGTTGCTCGGCCTGCTGGACCGGCTGGTGGACGCCGGCACCTCGGTGATCGTGATCGAGCACCACCAGGCGGTGATGGCCCACGCCGACTGGATCATCGACCTCGGCCCGGGAGCCGGCCACGATGGTGGCCGGGTGGTCTTCGAGGGCACCCCGTCCGACCTGGTCGCCGCCGGTTCGACCCTGACCGGCCAGCACCTGGCGGAGTACGTGTCAGGCTGAGCCGGAGACGGGCTGGCGCAGGATGGTCCGCAGCCGGGCGGCCGGCACCTTGCGGAAGTCGCTGAAGTAGATCTCGTGGTGCCTACCCACCGGGCGAAGCCCATTGCCGGGCAGGAAATCCTGGTGCAGCCGTTCCAGCACGGGGCCCTCGTCGTCGAAGGAGCCGGCGTGCAGCGTCTGCACACAGCGACCCTCCGAGAGGGAGCGAAGCTCGACCTCGCTGAGCCGAACCGGCGCGTTCTTGGCCGCGGCCCGGTCGATCGCCGCTTCGACCATGCCGTGGTCGATCCAGCCGGGCACCATCAGCATCATGGTCCACTTCCACCGCGCCTTGTCCCGCGCCACGGTGAACGTGTCCAGGTCGTCCGCCCACCACAGCCCTTCCAGCGGCGGAACCACGTAGTCACGGCCCAACTCACGCTTGCTGGCGAACTTGAGGTGGTACGCCACCGGGTACAGGGCTGCGAGCGCGTCAGCATAGGCCGGTGAGGTGTTCGGGTCCCCGTGCCCATCGATCATCAGGTACCGCTGGTCGGGCACCTCGACGATCTGAAACCGACCCCGCGGCGCCGAGTAGCTGTCGATCGTCTTCTTGAAGTCGACCTTGTCCATCCCGGCCCCCTGCCCTACTCAGCCAGTATCACCCGACGACGGCGCTCCCAAGCAGCGCCACGCAGGGCGCTCTCGGGCTGTGATTGAGGTCAAGGATCCGCTGCCGGACTTGACTGCCTTGCGGTGCCGCCTCGCCGGCGGTCCAGCTGCCACAGTTCGCCTCCCAACCGGGTGGTCCTGTCGGTGCCATCGGGGGTCAGATCGGTGGTGCCGCCCGGGCCGACCCGGAACACCTGCCCTCTGGGGGACCGCCACCAGAACACTCCCGGACACGGCTGTTCGAGCCTCCACCCGGCATGGGTCTTGGCCCGATGCGCCCTGCGCGACAGCGGACCGAGATTCGACGGCCGGGTCTGGCCGGCTACGCCTGCCGCATACGGGACGGTGTGGTCCAGATCCAGTCCGCGTGCCTCCCGGCAGGAGTACGGGAACACGTCGTACCGGTCCCGAGCCACCACCAGGTGCCGCATCCGATCAGGCACCTCGTAGGCGTCCACCACCGGTTCGGCGCCTCCCAGGTTCACCACCGGGGTCAGCTTGATCCGGTGATGCCCCACGATCCGGGCCAGATCGTCGACCAGCACCGCACCCAACCGCTCAACTCTGGCGATCCCGTCATGCTGCAGGTGATCAGCAGCCACGTGCACAAACACCTGCGCCGAGGGACGGTGCCTCCGCCGGCGCGGCTTCTCCGTCAACGAGGCCTCCATGGTGTCGGTGTCGACACGGTCCAGCAGCGCCAGGACACCCTCCGGATCAGCCATCCTGCCCAACGCTTTCGACCGGACGATGTCAACCGGATCGGTGTCACCCAACTCGATCAACGCCGTGGTCACCAACCCCAGCAGGTGCTCGAACGCTCGCACATCGCCGGTGTCAGCCAACGCCGACATCCACGACAGGGTCGGATCATCAGCATCGGTACCGGTGGTGACATGCCTGGTTTGCTGCCGACCCTGCTGATAGGCGATCACCTTGCCCGGCACGACCTGCACAATCGCCGCCCGATACCGGGCCTGAATGCGGCCCCACCCCACTGAACCGATCAGCGGGGCGACCCGGTCATCGGTCAGCGAGCACTCCCCCGGCTTCATCCCGAACTTCGCCGCGGTCTGGGCGAGTTTGCGGGCCTGCCACAGTGGCATCCGGCCCTCGATCACCGCCGACCACAAGACTTCGTGACGCCAGTGCAGGTTCACCACGTCTTCGATCAGACCGACCGCAGCTACCTGGGAGATGCCATACAGCGCGGCGATCTCCAACGGCAACGCCTCATCCACTAGGGGGGTGCCGTCAAAACCGATCCGGATCAGCCGCCCGGCATTCATCTCGAACTCGTCCCCACCGGTCCAGTCGCTTTGCTGGGCCAGTTCCAGGATCACGGCAGCCTGGCTGGCTTGGGCGGCCCGCTCGGCAGCCACCGCGGCACGCAACCGCCGCACCGCGGCGTCCGGCCGCTGCTCCACCACCTGCTCGATCATGAAACCAGCCTGACAGCCGGGTCTGACAGTTCTTGGCCCCAGCAGCCCGCCAAAGCCAGCTCCCGCGCGCTCAGCCTCGCATGGCGACGCCCTTGCGCCAGTAGCCCATGAAAGCAACCTGGTGGCGGGCGAGGCCCACCTCGCGAACCAGGTGGCGGCGCAGGGTGGTCACCACCCCGCTCTCCCCCGCGATCCAGGCGTAGAGGCCGGGGATGCCGCGACTGTCCGCCAGTTCCTCACCGAGGCTGGAAAAGTCTGGCGTCTCCCACACCGGGAACTCGGTGTCGGCGTCCTCGATCCGACCGTGTGGGTGGACGCCGAGGTGCTCGACCACGGCGGGAATGAGCCGGGAACCGAACTCTGTGGCGGCATCGGCGACCCTTCGAGTCTCGCTCGTTCCGAGGGAACGCTGGGCGGTGTCCCGGGGCAGCCAGTGGACTTCGAAGCCCGCCGGAACCGGCAGCGGCAGGATGTCGCTTTCGGACGGCACCTCGATGAACGCGTCACCGGTCAGGCCGGGCTCGAGGTCGAGCAGGATGCGGGAGATCGCGGGGGCGGCGGTCTCGTCGCCGGCGAGCAGGATCCGCCGGGCTCCGGACGGGCGGAACTCGACGCCGCCGGCCACCTCGCCGCGGCGGGGACCGAAGAGCAGTACCTGGTCGCCGGGAGCGGCGGCGCTCGCCCAGCGCGAGGCCGGGCCGGTCAGGCCGTCCGCCAGGTGCAGGACGAAGTCGACCACCACCCGGGCGTCGCCTCGGTCACCGACCAGATCGCGGATCGAATAGGTGCGCATCACGCCGCGTTCGGCCTCGGGGATGGCCTGCCACTCCTCCCACCAGTTCTCGCCGAAGGCCAGTTCGGGCAGCCGACCTGAAGTGCCTGGGAAGATCACCTTGATCCGCTGGTCGAAGGTCTGACCTGGGGTGCCGAAGTCGGCCAGCTCCGGGCCGCCGAACCACACCCGGGTGAAGGCCGGCGAGAGCTGCTCGACCCGGTCGACGGTCGCCACCGCCAGGGCGCTAGGCATGGTGACGTCCGATCGGAAGCATCAGCGGACGACCTGACACCGGGTCGGTGATCACCCGCGAGTCGAGCCCGAACACCGCCTGCACGGTCTCCTCCGACAGCACCTCGCTGGGATCCCCCGCCGCGTGGATGCCCCCGTTGGCCATGGCGATCAGGTGATCGGCGTAGCGGGCAGCCAGATTCAGGTCGTGCAGCACCATCACGATCGTCGTCCCTCTACTTCTGTTGAGGTCGGTCAGCAGGTCGAGCACCTCCACCTGATGGCTGACGTCGAGGAAGGTGGTCGGCTCGTCCAGCAACAGTAGTTCGGTGCGCTGGGCGAGCACCATGGCGATCCAGACCCGCTGCCGCTGCCCACCGGAGAGCTCATCGACCGAGCGGTCGGCCAGGTCGACGGTGTCGGTCGCCTCCAGGGCCTCGGCCACCGCCCGTTCGTCCTCGGCCGACCAGCGGGAGAACACCGCCTGGTGGGGGTGCCGGCCGCGTCCCACCAGATCGGCGACGGTGATCCCGTCCGGCGCGATCGGTGACTGCGGCAGCAGCCCCAGGGTGCGGGCGAGCTGCTTGGCGGGCATCCGGTGGACGGCCCTGCCGTCCAGCACCACCTGACCACCCCTGGGTGCCAGCAGCCGGGACATCGACCGCAGCAGGGTCGACTTACCGCAGGCATTGGCGCCGACGATGGCGGTCACCCGGCCGGGCGGGACGATCAGGTCCAACTGCTCGATGACCAGTCGATCGCCGTAGCCGGCGCTCAGCTGCTCGGCGGCGAGAGTGGGTGTCACAGCGTTCCTCCGGCGCGGTTGGTACGGATGATCAGGTAGACCAGGTAGGGGGCGCCCAGCACCCCGGTGACGACGCCGACCGGGAACCGCTGGCCGAGCGCCCACTGGCCGAGGAAGTCGGCAGTGGCGACCAGCAGCGCCCCAATCAGCCCGGCCGGCACCAGCATCGACCCGTGCGCCACCACCCGGGCGGCGATCGGGCCGGAGAGGAAGGCGACGAAGGCCACCGGCCCGGCGGCGGCGGTGCCGAAGGCGATCAACCCGACCGCGGCGACGATCAGCAGGATGCGGGTGCGGTCGACCCGGACGCCGAGCGCGCTGGCGGTGTCGTCCCCCAGTCGCAGCGCGGCGAGGTTGCGGGCCTGGGAGAGCAGGACGGGGGCGAGCACCGCGAACGCCACCGCCACGGTGGCGGCGTCGCCCCAGGTCACCCCGTTCAGGCTGCCGGCCAGCCAGCGCATCGCCTGCTGCAGATCCCATTCGCCGGCCCGCGACAGCAGGTAGGCGGTGACCGATTCGAGCATGGCGGCGATCCCGATCCCGACCAGGATCAGCCGGGTTCCCAGCACCCCGGAGCGGAACGACAGGACGTACACCAGCAGGGCCACCCCGAGACCGGCGGCGATCGCGAAGACCGACACCTGGGCGTCGGAGAGCCGCAGCACGATGATCGCGAAGGCGGCCGCGGCGCCGGCGCCGGCGGTGATCCCGATGATGTCGGGGCTGGCCAGTTGGTTGCGCAGCATGGTCTGGAAGGTCACCCCGCCCATGCCGAAGCAGCAGCCGACCAGCACCGCGATGATCGCCCGGGGTAGCCGCAGTTCCCCCACCGTGAAGCTGGCGCCCGGCACCTGCTGACCGGCGATCACCCGCAGGATCTCGTCGGGGGTGTAGAAGCTGTGACCGAACATCAGCGAACTGGCGAAGACCGCGGCGATCAGCACACCGAGCACGGTCAGGATGGCCACCCGGCGACGGCCGTGCCCGGAGCGCGTTGCCCGGACGATCTCCACAGTGGCGGTGCTCACAGTTCACGCACCTTCTGACGGCGGACGATCCAGATGAAGAAGGGCGCCCCGATCAGCGCGGTGATGATGCCGACATCCACCTCGGACGGGCGCGCGACCAGGCGTCCGACCACGTCCGAGCCGGTCAGCAGCACCGCGCCGCCGAGGGTCGAGAACGGCAGCAGCCAGCGGTGGTCGACGCCGATCAGCAGCCGGCAGAGATGCGGGACGACCAGGCCGACGAAGCCGATCGGTCCCGCCACGGCGGTCGCCGCGCCGCACAGCACGACCGCGCCGAGCGCGGCCCCGGCGCGGACCAGGGCGACCCGCTCGCCCAGCCCGGCGGCCAGTTCGTCGCCCAGCGCCAGGGAGTTCAGCGCCCGGGCCGAGAGCAGGCTGATCGCCAGCCCGACGATCAGGAAGGGCAGCACCTGACCGATCGCGTCGAAGTTCCCGCCGCCGACGCCGCCGATCTGCCAGGAGCGCAGCACGCTGGCGATGTCATTGCGGCCCAGCACCACCGCGGTGATGAAGGAGGCCAGCGCCGCGGAGGTGGCGGCACCGGCCAACGCGAGCTTGAGCGGGGTGGCGCCGCCGCGTCCCAGCGAGCCGACGGCGTAGACGAACACCGCGGTCACCGCCGCGCCGACGATCGCCGTCCAGATGTAGGCGGAGTAGGTCACCAGGCCGAACCCGGCCACGCCGACCGCCACCGCCAAGGCCGCGCCGGTGTTCACCCCGAGAATGCCGGGATCGGCCAGCGGGTTGCGGGTCACCCCCTGCATCACCGCGCCGGAGAGCCCCAACGCGGCCCCGACCAGCACCGCCAGCAGGGTGCGTGGGATCCGCTTGGTGACGGCCGCCCGCTCGAAGGTGTCCGCGGCGCCGCCGAAGGCGGCCCAGATGTCACCCCAGGCCACCTCGCGGGAGCCCACCGCGATCGAGGCCGCGACCACCGCTAGCAGGACGACCAACAGCACCAGCAGCCACAGGGTGCGGGCGCGAGCCGGGCGTCGCACGATGGCGACGCCCGGCGGCACAACGGGTGCTGCGGTGACCACGTCCCTTACTTGGACTTCTCCGCGGCGGTCACCAACTCGTTGACGTACCAGTCCAGCAGGTACGGCAACTGCAACGGGGTCGGGTTCGCCGCGGTGGCGTTCGCGCTGGAGCCGTCCAGCAGCACCACCGAGTCGTTGGCGATCGCCGGCATCAGACCGAGCAGCGGATCGGCCTTCAGGGCATCGATCATGGCCTGGTCGCCGTAGGTGACGATCAGGTCGACGTCGTTGAAGGTGTCGGCATTCTCAGCGCTCACCGAGCCGGCGAACGGATTGGCCGGATCGGGCTCGAAGGCGGCGATGCTGGCCGGGGTCTTCAACCCCAGGTCGCTGAAGAACTGCACCCGGGTGTCGGCGGGGGTGTAGAAGTTCACCACACTGAGGTCGGTGACATCGACGTGGGTGAGGAACATCACCGAGGTCTCGGCCAGCACCGGGTTGGCCTGCGCGGCGGCCTTGATCTTGCCCTCCAGGTCGGCGATCAGGGCGTCGCCCTCGGCCGGCATGCCCATGCCGGCCGCGTTGAGCTTGATCATCTCCCGCCAGGAGGTGGTCCACGGCGTCGACGGGAAGGCCACCGTCGGCGCGATCTTGGAGAGGGTGTCGTAGTCCTCCTGGGTGAGGCCGGAGTAGGCGGCCAGGATGACATCGGGGTTGGTGTCGGCGACCGCCTCGAAGTCGATGCCGTCGCTCTCGTCGAACAGCACCGGGGTCTGCGCGCCCAACTCGTCCAGCTTCTCCTTCACCCAGGGCAGCAGTCCGTCGCCGTCCGGATCGGCGAAGTTCGCCGCCGCCATGCCGACCGGCACGACACCGAGCGAGAGCGGAACCTCGTGGTTGGCCCAGGCCACCGTCGCCACCCGCTCGGGCTTGGCGGTAAGGGTGGTGGTGCCGAAGGCGTGTTCGATGGTGACCGGGTAGCCGCCGTCGACCGGCGCCGAACTGGACGGGGCCGGGCTGGTCGGGCTTTCGGACGGGCCTGCCGGGGTGGCGGGCGAGCAGGCGGCGAGCGACATGGTGGCCACACCGGCCACCAGCGCCGCCCAGAGACGGGGCATCCGCATCGGACGTCCTTTCACGAAGACTCAGGTCAGTTAGGTTTGCCTAACCTCAACTGCACCCTAGCGAATTAGCTAACGCCCCTCGCACCTAATTCCATCGGGTGGACCCGCCGCCACCACCGTCCCCGCTTCCGGCGACGACTAGGGTGTCAGCCAACGAGGAAAGGTGAGCGCCATGAACGAGCGGGTCTTCGCGATGAGCTTCGCCAGCATCTATCCGCTCTACGTCGAGAAGGTGGAGCGGAAGGGGCGCGCCCGCACCGAGCTGGATCAGGTGCTCAGCTGGCTGACCGGCTACGACGATGCCGGGCTGCGGCGGGTGATCGCCGACGGCGTCGATCTGCGGACCTTCTTCGCCCAGGCGCCGGCGATGAATCCCAACACCTCCCTGATCACCGGGGTGATCTGCGGCTACCGGGTGGAGGACATCAAGGATCCGCTGATGCAGCAGATCCGGTACATGGACAAGCTGGTGGACGAGCTGGCCCGCGGCAAGAAGCTGGCGTCCATCCTGCGGGGCAGCACACCCTAGATCAGCATCACCAGGGTGCCGATCACGATCGCGGCCAGCCCGGCCCAGGCCCGGCTGCCGAGCCGCTCGCGGTAGACCGCCACTGCGAACCCCACGGTCACCAGGATGCTCAACCGGTCGATCGGCGCCACCAGGCTGGCCGGGCCCTCCTGCATGGCCCGCCAGTAGCAGAGCCAGGAGGCGCCGGTGGCCAGGCCCGAGGCGGCGATGAACCACAGTTCGCGGCGCGGGACGGCGCGCAGCCGGTGGTGCTCGCCGGTGAGGAACACCACCAGCCAGGCCATCACCAGCACCACGGCGGTCCGGATCGCGGTGCCCAGGTTCGACTCCACCTCGACGATGCCGACCTTGCCGAGGATCGCGGTGAGGGCGGCGAAGATCGCCGAGCCGGCCGCGTACCACAGCCAGCCCCGGCCGGCGGCGGTCGGTTCGCCCGGCTTGGGCCGCTCGATCATGGCGTAGGTGCCGAGGGTGATCAGGGCGATCCCGGCCAGCCGGGTCGGCAGCTGGTCGGTCTCCCCCAGCAGCGCCATGGCGAACAGCACGGTGAGCACGATGCTCGACTTGTCCACCGCGGTGACCCCGCTGACCGGGCCCAACTGCAGGGCCCGGAAGTAGCACAGCCACGAGGCGCCGGTGGCCAGCCCGGAGAGGACCAGAAAGAGCAGCGCATCGGGGCTGATCCGCGTGATGGTCGATTGCGAGCCGACCACGAAGACCATCCCGACCGCGCTGACCAGCACCACTATGGTGCGCAACCCGGTCGCGAGATGGGACGGGGTGTGCGCCACCCCCGCCTTGGCCAGGATCGCGGTCAGCCCGGCGAAGAACGCCGAGCCGATGGCGAAGGCGATCCAGGTCACCGCACCGCGCTCCTGCTCACGGCCCCGAGCCTACGCCGGAACGGACGCCGAACTGCCGGGCGGCCAGCCGCCCGGCAGTCGCTGGCGCCGATCGCTACTTGAACGACTGCGGTATCCGCTCGGTGCCCAGCACTCGCACCACGTCCGCCGGCAATTCTCGGACGATGCGCCGCTCGAGGTACACCCCGGTGTAGATCGGCTCTCCGTCCGCGGTGGACAACTCGGCCAGCAGTTGGGTGTCCACGGGATCGAGGAACATCGAGGTCACCACGCCCGGGCGATTCGCCTCGTCGACGAACCTGACCTCGGTTGCCGGACGGCCCTGCGGGTCGGTGGTCCGCTCGATGACGGTCACGCCCGCCACCCCGGCGAGCATCCGGATCGCCGCGGCCCGGGTCGCCGCCGGGGTGGCCTCGAAGGTCAGGCTGTCCTTCACCGCCACGAACAGGGCCTCGTCGATCGAGTTGGAGCCCATCACCCGCGCCCGCAGGTAGGCCTCCATCACGGTCGGATTGGCGGGGACCAGGTTGAGGTCGTAGTTCCGGGGCACCGGCTGGAAGAGGTGGTAGCCCGGGTCGTCGCCGGTCTGGTGGGCCCAGGCCCAGCCGTCGGCCGCGAGCCAGGTGCTGCGTTCGCTGCGGTAGGACTCGTTGCCGTTCTCGGTCTCCACCAGTCCGGTGGAGCGTTCGACCGTCAACTGGAAGGACCCTTCCGGGATCGGGACGTTGGCGGGCACCGCGCCGGCCAGCCGGTCCAGCGCGGCGGCGGCCTGCGGGCTGCCGGGCGAGCCCAGCGGCAGCAGCACCTGGACGAACAGGCCGGTGGCGGCGATCAAGGCGATCGCGGCGGCCACCAGCCCCCAGCGGGAGCGGCGACGCGGTAGCAGCCGGTTTGGTGCCGTGGTGGGCCGCGGCGCGGTCATCACCTGCCGCAGCACCTGCTCACGGCGGCCGATGTACCAGCCCTGGTCGATGGTGTCGGTGTCGGGGCGGGCGGAGATCAGGGCGTCCATCGCCTGATCGGGAGAGATTCTGGTCATGTCAGTGCGCTTCCGTTACGAGTCGAAACTGGGGGTGGGAGGCCTCGGCGGGGTCGCTGAGGCGGTCGGCCAGGCGCCGTCGGGCGCGACTGAGCCGGGTGCGGGCGGCGGCCACCGAACAGCCCAGGACGGTGGCGATGCCGGCGGAGTCCAGGCCGTCCCAGCCGGCCAGCAGCAGCACCTCCTGATCGTCCGGGCTGAGCCCGCCGACCGCCCGCAGCAGGTCGGCCCGCTCGACCGCCTGGCCGGCGCAGTCCGGCGCGGCCAGGTGGTTGAGCTCGGCCCATTCCGCGGTCAGCCGGCGACGTCGGTCACGGGCCCGCCAGGAGTTGGCCAGCACGTTGCGGGCCGTCCCGATCAACCAGGGCACCGGCTCGGCGGGCACGGCGTCGAACCGCGTCCAGGCGGTCAGGTAGACCTCGGCGAGCACGTCGTCGCAGTCGTCCTCGGAGCAGTAGCGGCGGACGTAGGCGTACACCCGGGGACTGGTCCGCAGGTACCAGGCCCGGAACTCCGCCTCGCTGCGCGCTGAGTGGTTGTCCATGCCCCTGTAGTGTTCGCTCGACACCGAGCATGACACGCCGACCCCGGACTTCTTCGGAACCGCCGGAAGAAGGGAGGCCGATGGCCCCGCCGCCGTGCCGCGAGCCGGCGTCCAGCGTCGAACGGTGGACGGTGTGACCGGCCACGCTGACCTGTGGTGGTTGCCGGTCGGCGCCGGCGGTCGGGTCGTGATCCACACCAGCCGCTGGTGGGAGTCGTGGCGTGCCGGCCGTGAGCACCGCAGCCCCCGGCCGCTGTTCCACGCCGCGCTCGAACTCACCCAGGGCACCACCCGGCACGTCATCGAGATGACCCCGGCCTGGGGTCAGCCACCCGGGCCGCGCGGTGTGGTCGCGACCGGTCCGGTCGGGCTGCGCTGGCTGGGCGTCTGCCCGCTGGCCCGCTATGAAGTGCGGTGTTGGCAGGGCGGGACCATCCCCGATCTGGAGTACGCCGTCGGCGACCCGACCCGGTTCCCGCTGACCCGCGTCGAGCTCGAGTCGCTGATCGCCCGGGTTCCCGCCGTGCCCCGGCTGGTGTGGGGGCGCGACGAGTTCGGGATCGACGACATGTGGAACTCCAACTCGCTGATCGCCTGGCTGCTGCATACCTCGGGGATCGACGCGGAGCGCATCCGGCCACCGGCTGGTGGCAGCGCGCCGGGCTGGCGCTCGGGGGTCGTCGCCGCGACCCGCGCTACACCTGATCGGCCGAGGAGGCTGCCATGGCGCCAGTCTGTTGGACGTTCCAGTGAGGCCGGTCTGCCTAGAGCGGATGACGGGAATCGAACCCGCATGACCAGCTTGGAAGGCTGGGGCTCTGCCATTGAGCTACATCCGCGCGCAGACCACCATAGCGGACCGACGCAGCCGCTCGCGCCGCGGGCCGGGCGGTCGGACGGGCGGCGAAGCTCCCCCGCCTCCGCCGGGCTCAGCCCAGCCGCTCGGCCGCGGCCGACGGGCTGACCACCAGGGTGGTGGCGGCCTCGGCCTCGGTCGGGAACCGCCGGGCGTAGTCGGCGAGCCAGTCCGCGGCGAACCCCTCGGCGTCCCCGGCCCGGACCATGGCCCAGACGCTGCCGCCGAAGCCCGCCCCGAAGGCCGACGCGGCCAGGGCGCCCAGCCGGGTGGCGTTGGCCGCCAGCGCGACGGTCTGCGGCACCTGGTTGCCCAGCTGGGTCTCGGCCGCCTGCTGCGACGCCAGGGTCACCGAGCCGAAGCCGGACAGGTCGCCGGCCCGCAACGCGGCCGCGGCCTGGGGCACCAGCACCTCGGACTCGCGGACGAACTGCTCCACCCGAGCCCGCAGATAGCCCGCCGGCAGCAGGCCGAGCAGCCGTCCGGGGGCGTCGTCCGCGCTTCGGACGGCGGTCGCCAGGTGGCGGTCGGCGCGTCCGGTGGCCTGGTTCCACAGCGTCAGGGCCTCGCGGATGGCCAGCGAGGCGCGGTTGTAGAGCTGCCTGGCGGCACCGGTCTTCTCCGCGGCAACCCCGCTGGTCGCCACCACGAAGACGTGGTCGTCCGGCCAGGGCAGCTGACCGCGGTGTTCCACCGGCGCGAACCCGAACCAGCCCAGTTCGCCGGCCCGGCCGCACAGCATGGCGGTGTGATCCTCCGAGCCGCCCAGCGTCCCCACCCCGGTGTGACCGGGCAGTCCGCCGAAGCTGCTGCCGTTCTCCATCGAGGCCAGGTAGGAGGCCAGCCGAAGCCGATCCTCCCCGATCTCCGCCACCCACAGCGGGGTCTGGCGAATGCCGTTCAGATCGGCCAGCACCAGCGCGGCGGCCACGATCAGCGCCGACGAACTGGACATCCCCGAGGCCAGCGGAAGATCGGAGTCGATCTGCAGTTCGGCGCCGGCCAGCGGCCCGAAGTTGCCGGCCAGCCGCTCGATCGCGGTCTGCAGGTAGTGCCCCCAGTGGCCCTCCGGCAGAGCGGGGGCCACGCCCTGCCGCAGCCTGACCGGATCGGGGAAGCTGCTGCTGCGGGCGACGATCGCCTCCTGATCGGCGGCCCGGCCGGTGATCGTCACGCCGCGGTTGGCCGCGCAGACCAGGACGTTACCGCCGGCGTAGTCGGTGTGCTTGCCGAGCACCTCGATCCGGCCCGGCACCCGCCAGGTGACGTTCACAGCTCGACCCGCTGGTTCTCCAGCGCCCTGGCCACCTCGGCGACATCCTGGCGGGAGGACAGATCCCAGACCCCTTCGGTGGAGGACACCAGCGAGATCCGTTCGCCGCCGGCGACCAGCCAGCGGACGGCGTCCACCAGCTCGAGTTCGCCCCGGGGGGAGAGCGGGATGGCCGCGCAGGCCTGGAACACCCGTGGGCCGAACAGCCAGCAGTTCATGCTCACCAGTCGGTCGCCGCCGACCGCGGCCAGCCTCGCCGCGGTCGGCTTCTCGGTGACATCGACCAGGTTGCCCGCGGCGTCGACCTTGAGCAGCGCGAAGGCGGCGATCCGGTCGGCGGAGATATTGGAGTTGGCCACCAGTCCGTCCGGGCTGAAGCCCACCGTGGCCATCCCGGGCGCGGCGGCCAGCCGGCGCAACGTCCCGGTCGGGTAGAGGTTGTCGCCGTTGACCACCACGAAACGGTCCTGGCCGACGAACCCGGCCGCCGCAGCGACCGCGTCCGCTGTCCCCCGCGGTTCGGCCTGGACGGCGTAGCTGATCCGCACCCGCCGCAGCGGCAGGGCGTCGTAGTAGTCCCGGACGGCCTGGTGCTCCGGCCCGATCACCAGGCAGAGGTCGGTCAGGCCGGCGCCGGCCAGCCGGTGCAGGACATGATCCAGGAACGGACGTCCGCCCAACGGCATCATCGCCTTGGCGCCGGCCGCGGCCGCCGCCGACTGCTCGGGGGTCAGGTCGGCGGCTCCTGCCCGCCGCATCCGGGAGCCCAGCCCCCGGGCCATCACCACCGCTTTGGTGAGGGTCACTTCCGGTACCCCATCGGGTTGGCTGACTGCCACGCCCAATGGTCCCGGCACATGTCGGCCAGCGACCGGGTGCTCCGCCAGCCCAACTCGCGCTGGGCCTTGGCCGGATCGGCCAGTGACACCGCGACGTCGCCGTCGCGCCGGGGCAGGATCTCGTAGGGCAGTTCCCGGCCGACCGCCGCGCTCCAGGCGTGCAGCACCTCCAGCACCGAGGCGCCCACTCCGGTGCCGAGGTTCCACACCTGGCAGCCCTCCCGGTCGGCCAGCGCCTGCAGCGCGGCGAGGTGGCCCTGGGCGAGGTCGCAGACGTGGATGTAGTCCCGGACCCCGGTGCCGTCCGGGGTGTCGTAGTCGTTGCCGAAGATCTTCAGCGACCCCAGCCGTCCGCTGGCCACCTGGGCGACGTAGGGGAACAGGTTGTTCGGGATGCCGGACGGATCCTCGCCGATCCGGCCGGAGGGGTGCGCGCCGACCGGGTTGAAGTAGCGCAGCAGCGCGACCCGCCACCCGCCGAGCGCGGCCAGATCGGACAGGATCCGCTCGATCATCACCTTGGTCTGGCCGTAGGGGTTGGTCGCCGCCAGCGGCGCGTCCTCGGTGAAGGGCGGCTCCGAGGCCGACCCGTACACCGTCGCGGACGACGAGAACACCAGGGTGCGGCTGGCATGGCGATCCATCACCCGTAGCAGAGTCATGGTTCCGCCCACGTTCTCGTGGTAGTACCGCAGCGGTTGGGCGACCGACTCCCCCACCGCCTTCAGCCCGGCGAAGTGCATCACCGCGTCCGGAGCGAAGTCGCCGAAGAGCCGCTCCAGCGCGTCCTCGTCCCGCAGGTTGGCCTCGGTGAAGCCGACCAGCCGACCGGTGATCTCGCTCACCCGGACGAGCGCCTCGGTGGACGAGTTGGACAGGTCGTCGACGACGTGGACCTCGTGCCCGGCTTCGAGAAGCTCGACCAGGGTGTGGGATCCGATGTAGCCGGCGCCGCCCGTGGCAAGAACGCGCATCTTTCAAAACCGCCTAGCTCTGGAGGGAGTGGGCCTTCCCCGACCATCTCGGGGGCGAACCCGCACTGTCAGTAGCGTGGCAGCAACCGACCCGATAACGCCAACCCCACCCGCCGCGGTTCGCCGATTCGCCGCGGACGTCGTACGCCTAACCCTGCTCCGCCGCTCGGCCGGCGCGCTGCAGGGCCCGCAACACCTTCGCCACCACCAGGCGTTCCGCCTTGTCGCGACGGACGATGGCGACGATGAACCGGACGCAGGGCACCTCCAGCAGCGGCTTCAGCACCACCTGGTCGCCGGTCGGGGCGGTGAACCGGGGCAGGACGGCGAGTTGGTCCCCGGCGGCCACCAGCGCCTCCACCAGCCGGTTGTCGCGCACCCGTTGGGTGACCCGCAGGTCGCGGCCGGTGTGGGCGGAGATCCGCTGCAGCACGGTGTCGAAGGGGTAGCCCGGCGGCACTGCGATCCAGCTCTCGTCCACCAGGTCGGCGGGACGCACCCGGGGGCGGCCGGCCAGCCGATGCCCGGCCGCCATGGCGACGTCAAGCGGCTCGTGGGCGAGCACCACCGTCCCCAGCCCCTCCGCCCCGGCCGGGGTGGGCCCGGTCAGGCTGTGGCCGATCACGATGTCGTGGCTGGTCGCCAGCGAGGCGAACTCGTGCTCGGCGATATCCACGTCGTCCACCAGCAGCTCGATGCCGACCGCGGCCAGCTCGGCCAGTGCGGCCGGTAGCAGGAAGGTCGCCGCGCTGGGCAGCGAGGCGATCCGCACGGTGCCGGTGGTGGCGCCGCGCCAGGCGTCCCAGCGGGCCTGGGCGCGGGCCAGCGCGGCCTCCACCTCCGCCCCGCAGTCGGCCAGCAGCAGGCCGGCCTCGGTGAGCCGCAGGCCGCGTCCGTCCGGCTCCACCAGGGCCGCCCCGAAGGCGCGCTGGGCGACCTTGAGCTGCTGCGAGACCGCGGACGGCGTGCGCCGGGTCGCCTCGGCCACGGCCACCACCGAGCCGTGCTGGGCGAGATCGCGGAGCAACTCCAGGTGACGAGCTTCCATGAAGGCAGCCTACATTGACGAATAGCCAACCCTGATTGTGTCTAATGAAAGCAACGACCATACTCGACCCCATGACCCCCGCTCACCGGCTGCTCGCCTGTCTCGTCGCCCTGCTGTGGGGGCTGAACTTCATCGCCATCGACGCCTCGCTGGCGCAGTTCCCGCCAATGTTCCTGGTGGTGCTCCGGTTCGCGTTGATCGCGATCCCGACCCTGGTGCTCGTTCCCTGGCCGAGGATCCCGGTGCGCTGGTGGCTGCTCTACGGCACCGGTTTCGGCATCCTGCAGTTCCTCTTCCTGTACTGGGGGATGGCGGCCGGGATGCCGGCCGGGCTGGCCTCGCTGGTGCTGCAGTGCTCGGCGCCGTTCACCGTCGTGCTAGGCACGGCGCTGCTGCGGGAGCGGCTCAGCACCCGGCAGGTGGTGGGGATCACGGTCGCGGTAGCCGGCCTGACCGTGGTGGGGGTGCAGCGCTGGGAGTCCGCCGCGCTGCTGCCCTTCCTGCTCACCCTGGCCGGCGGCCTCGGCTGGGCGTTCGGCAACCTCGGCAACCGCCTGGCCTCCGCCGCCAATCCGACCGCCAACCCGCTGCACCTGGTGTTGTGGATGAGCGTCGTGCCGCCGCTGCCGATGCTCGCGGTGTCGCTGGCCACCGAAGGCCCGGCCCGGATCGGCGCCTCCCTCGCCACCCTCAACTCGACCGTCGGCTGGCTGGCGCTGGCCGGACTGGCCTACACCATCCTGCTCGGCACCCTGCTCGGTTCAGGGCTGTGGACCTACCTGATGTCCCGTCACCCGGCGAGCAGGGTGGCCCCCTACTCGATGCTGGTGCCCGTCGTCGGCCTGTCGGCCGCCTGGTTGATCCTCGGCGAGCAGCCGTCGGCGGCCGAGCTGGTCGGTTCGGCCCTGGTCGCCGCCGGAGTGCTGTGGAGCAGCAGCCGCGCGGCGCGTCCGGCGACGGACGCGGCCCGGCCGACCACCGCCGTCCAGGAACAGCCGGTGGGCTGAGCCTGCCTCAGCGTCGCCGGGTGTCGTCGAAGAACAGGATCACCACCAGGACATACGCCATCGGCCCGACCAGCAGCACGATCGTCACCGCCATCACGATCTCGAACCAGCCAGCGAGCAGCATCATGCCGAGCAGGACCGCCCCCGCGATCGCACCCCAGAACGGCCAATGCTCCATGGCCGGACTGTAGGACCGGTGGGGGTCGGAGCCGTCCGGGCTCAGGGACGCAGCGCGGTCGACACCTCGCGGACCCAGCCGAACAGTTCGTCGGTCAGCGGACGGTCGCCGATCGCGGCGAGTGCCGCCGCCCAGCCGGCCAGGAAGTAGTCCCAGCCGTCCTCCACCGTGACGCCGGCCGCCCGGGCCTGGGCGAGGAAGGTGAGCGGGCCGCGGTAGTTGAAGTCCCAGGCCACCACGCCGGCCGGGAAGGCGTCTTGGTCCACCGGGGAACCGGGGGAAAGCTTCCCCAACCCGGTGGCATTGGCGATGATCGCGCCCGGGGCGGCCCGGCGGGTCACCGCGGCGATCTCCTCCGGGCCGCGGGCCAGCACCAGCCGGATGTCGGCGGCGGTGAGGCCGGCGCGTTCGCGTACCGCGGCGATCTCGTCGAGGGCGGCCTGCCGGCGTCCCAGGATGGTGAGCGGGCCGCGGGTCGCGCCCGGTGCCCGCCGGACCGGACGGCCTTCCCGGATGGTCTCCGGAATGTCCAGCCCGA
Source organism: Propionicimonas sp. (assembly GCA_049840415.1). Lineage (GTDB taxonomy): Bacteria > Actinomycetota > Actinomycetes > Propionibacteriales > Propionibacteriaceae > Propionicimonas. The sequence goes on from JASGLB010000009.1 coordinate 316,203, forward strand.
CAGCCAGCATCAGCGCGATCGCCGAGCCGCCCGCCCCGATGCAGATGATGGGACGCTGTGACGCCGGTTGCGCGGTGGCGGTGGTGTCGAGGATCAGGTCCAGCGACTGGGCGTCGCGGGCGAAGCCGCCGAGCCGTCCGTCGCGGACCTGCACGGAGTTGAACTCGTGGGTGATCCCGACCAGCGGATCGGTGTGGTCGAACAGGTCGGCCGCCGCCCGGTGGAGGCTCAGCTTGTGGCTGGTGACGACCGCTCCCCGGACCGCCGGGTTGTCCCGCATCGCCAGCAGCAGGTCGCGGTACGCCGCAGCGGGTGCGTCGGCCGGTAGATCCACGCCGCGCATCACCCCGCCGGGGGCCAGCCGCGGCGCCCACACCGGGAAGGCCTCGTGCACGCTGGAACCGGCGGTGCTGATCCCGAGGAACAGGTACAGGTCGGGGCCGGAGTAGGCGGCGACCTGGTCCGTAGTGAGCAGGACGGATGTCTCGTCGGCGCTCATCGCCCGACCTCCTTGCTGGTCTCGTCGCCGGGCAGGACGTCCCGCCAGGCCCGTACCACGGCGGCCGGGTCGACGGCGCGTTCGAAGACGCTGGCCCCCAGATAGCCGTTGACCACTCGCAACGGTTCCGGGAGGGCAGCGAGGCACTGTTGCAGCTCCGCCGGGGAGGTCAGCGAGCCGCCGTGCAGGATGATCTTGCCGGCACCCAGGTCGGCCGCCACCTGGAGGCAGTCGTCCAGGCTGGTCGGCGAGGGATAGCCGGTGATGCCGAGGTGGATGATCACGCCGGTCGCGCCCGCCTCGATCGCCAACCTGGTCCAGGTCGGGTCGAAGACGTAGGCCCAGGCCTCCAGCCCGGCGTCCACCGCCTCGGCCAGCAGGGCGATCTCGGCGTCCCGGCCCAGCGACTCGGCCTCCAGCACCATCCGGACGGTGCCCTCCAACAGCCCCACCGTCGGTGCGTTCAGGACGCCGGCCACCCCCGCCTCCCGCAACCGGGCGAGCATCTCGGCCCGCGGGATCAGCCCGTCGTTGGCGCACACCGTGGCCAGCACCGGCGTGGCGGCGGCGCCCTGCAGCACGCCGGGGAGCATGGTCAGGGTCTGCTCGTTGGCGCTCGCCCAGGCCAGCAGCCCGGCGACCGAGGGCAGCCCCCGTTCCCGGTAGGCGCTGGAGTGGTAGGCGACGATCCGGTCGACCCCGGCCCGGCTGAGGACGCCCGCCCGCTCGCCGGAGCCGGCGGCGGCCAGCACGATGGTCATCGGCGTCCGCTCAGCTGAGGTTGGCGTGCCGGCGGTCGAGTTCGCTCTCCGGAACCCCCAGCCGCTGCTGCACGGCGCGGCAGACCGCGTCCCCGACCACCAGCGCCGACTGCTCGAACAGCGACCCGGCATGCTGCTGCGTCGGCACCTGCGACCGGACCGGCAGCACCACCACCACGCCGGCGAGTTCCTGCAGTTCACCGTCCGGCTTGGCGGTGATCGTCGCGACCCCGGCGCCGGCCCGGTCGGCCACCCGGGCCTGCTGGAGCAGCGTCCCCCGTCCGGTGGCGGAGACCGCGACGAACAGGTCGCCGGCCTCGATGCCGGGGGTGGCGATCTCGCCCACCGCGTAGGCCTGGATGCCGATGTGCATCAGCCGCATCGCCACCGCGCGCGCGGCGAGCCCGGAGCGTCCGACACCGCTGAAGTAGACCTTCCGGGCAGCGATGATCGCGCTGACCAGGTTCTGCAGCACCTGCTCGTCCAGGGTGTCGACGACCGCGCCGAGTTCGGCGACATTGCCCCGCGCGTAGTCCATGATCTGGCCGGTCATGCCTTCTGGCCCCCGATCCGGCCGCGGGCGGCCACCAGCAGCTTGTTGCCGATCCCGCTGTCCCGGCTGGCGAAGCGGTTGTACAGCGCCGTGGTGAGCACCGGCGTCGGGACGCCCAGCCGGACCGCCTCCTCGGCTGTCCAGCGGCCCATCCCGGAGTCGGACACCGCCGTGCCGACGCCGTCCAGGGTGGGGTTATCCTGCAGCGCGGCGAGGATCTGCTCCAGCAGCCAGGAGCGGATCGAACTGCCCTGCTGCCAGGCCGCCACCCCGGCCAGGGTGTCCACCTCGGGGTGCGCGGCCAGCAGCGCGTAGCCCTCGGCGTACGCTTCCAGGATCGCGTACTGCACGCCGTTGTGGATCGCCTTCACCAGGTGCCCGGAGCCGACGTCACCGACCCGCTGGTAGCCGCCATCGGCCGAGAGGGCGTCGAGCACCGGTTCGATCCTGAGGAAGTCCTCCGCGGACGCCCCGGCCATCAGACCGTAGCCGTTCTGCCAGCCCCACTGTCCGCCGCTGACACCCACGTCGGCGAAACCGATCCCGCCGGCCGCGAGCGTGGCCTGGTTGACCTGGGCGTCGCGGAAGTCGCTGTTGCCGCCGTCGATCACCAGATCGCCGGGCGCCAGCACCCCGGCGAGTTCGCCGACAGTGGCGCGGGTGACCTCACCCGCTGGCAGCATCAGCCAGACGACCCGCGGCACCGCCAGTGCCGCGACCAGGGCAGCGAGTGAGTCGACGGTGCTGGCACCGTTGGCCTCCGCGTGGGCGCGGGACGATTCGCCCACGTCCATCCCGATGACATCGTGGCCGGCCCGGACCAGGCGCAGGGCCATGCCCGCACCCATCTTGCCGAGGCCGACGAGTCCGATCTGCATGCTGCGGGTCAACTCCTTCAGGACGGGAGACCATGGGGCCAGGTGGGCCGGATTGGTCCTTACTGTGCTGGATGACTTGTCTGGCCAATCCACTATTCGGAATCATTCTGCAGAACCCATGGCCGCTGAAGGGCCATTATCGCCGCAATTGGTCTCCACGCAGGAAGGGGTGAGAAACGGATGGACGTCGCGGTCGAGCAACCTCTGCCAGCACCCCCGTCGCCGCCGGTACTCGGCATCGACATGGGCGGCACGAACCTCCGCCACGCGCTGGTCGACGCCGACGGCAACCCCTTCGGTGCCGCCTCGGCACCACTGCCCAACGACCTCGGTGAGCGGGCCGCCGCGCCAGTTCGGATAGCTGCGCGCCACCGGGACACCGCGGCCGCCGTTGGCCTGGCCGTCGCCGGCACGGTCGAGGACGGCGTCCTGGTCTGGTCGGCCAATCTCGGGCTGCACGACGTCGGTTTCGCCAGCCTGCTCGGCCGGGAGTTCGACGGGCCGGTGGTGGTGCTGAACGACGCCCGCGCGGCCGGGCTCGCCGAGGCCGTCCTCGGCGCCGGGCAGGCGTTGGGCTCCGTCTTGTCGATCACGGTCGGAACCGGAATCGGCGGCGCCCTGATCCTGGACGGCAGGCTCATCGAGGGCACCGGCCAGGCCGGTGAGATCGGCCATATGGTGATCGATCCGTCCGGGCCGCCCTGCAACTGTGGCCGTCGCGGCTGCTGGGAGCAGTTGGCGGGTGGACGGGCGCTGACCCGGGCAGCTCGCCGGCTCTACCCCGGCGCGGCCGAACCGGTAGCCCAGCTGGTTGGCCGGGCCGAGGCCGGCGACGACGCGGCCCTGGCCGAACTCAGCCGGGCGGCCGAACTGTTCGGCCTCGGGATCGACAACCTGTGCGCCACCCTGGCGCCGGAGATGATCATCCTCGGCGGCGGCATCATGGCTCGCGGCGGACTGGTCTCCGAGGCCTACCGGGCCGCCGCCGGAGCGACGGTCTGGGGTGCGCGCACCCGGCTTCGCGACTCCCGGCTGGGGGACGCCGCGGGTTACCTCGGCGCCGCGATCGCCGCCCGCGCCGCCCTCGGCTGAGCGCCAAGAGGGGCGGCGGATGCGTTCACCCTCGCATCCGCCGCCCCCGTTCTTGGGACCGCCCGGGACCTACTTGGCGCAGGCCTTGGCCGCTTCCTTGCCGGCAGCGGTGTCCGGCGCGTAGGCGGTGCAGACGTTGTCCTTGGTGACAATCACCGGGGTCAGCAGGTAGGAGGGAACAACCTTCACCCCGTTGTCGTAGGACTTGGTGTCGTTGACCTCAACCGGCTCGCCCTTCTGGATCTTGCCGATGTACTCCACCACCTTGGTCACGATGGTCTTGGTGTCCTTGTTGATCGTCGAGTACTGGACGCCATCGTGGACCAACTTGACCGACTCGACCTCGGAGTCCTGACCGGTGATCACCGGGTTGTCCTTACCGGCCGACTTCACCGCGGTCAGCGCGGCCCGGGCCAAGGTGTCGTTCGGGGACAGGATGCCGTTCAGCACCACGTCGCCCTGGTAGTTGGCCGACAGGATCGCGTCCATCCGCTTCTGGGCGTTCTCGCCCTTCCAACCGGCGGTCGAGGTCTGCTGCTGGCTCACCTGGCCCGAGGGCACCTTGAGGGTGCCGTCGTCGATCTTCGGCTGCAGCACGCTCATGCCACCCTCGAAGAACGGCTTGGAGTTCGAGTCGTCGGGAGAGCCCGAGATCAGCTCGATGTTCCACGGCGAGGGCTTGCCGGACTTCTCCAGCCCCTCCAGCAGCGCGGTGCCCTGCAGCACGCCCACCCGGAAGTTGTCGAAGGAGATGTAGAGGTCGACGTCCTCGGTGTTCATCAGCAGCCGGTCGTAGGCGATCACCGGGATGCCGGCGCCCTTGGCCGCCTCAAGCTGCCCGTTGAGCTGCGCGCCGTCAATGGCGCCGATCACCAGCACCTTGACGCCCTGCTCGATCATGGCCGAGATCTGGTTCTGCTGCTCGGACACCCCGCCGTTGGCGAACTGGACGATCGGGTCGTAGCCGGCGGCCTTCAGCTGATCGGTGAACAGCGCCTCGCCCAGCACCCAGTTCTCCGAGGTCTTCTGCGGCAGCGAGACGCCGATCTTGGCGTTGGCGTCGAAGCCCTCGCCGAGCTTGATCATGCCGTCGGGCAGCGGAGCCTCGGACTGCTGCGACGGCTGGCTGGTGCCGGTGCTGGGCTGCGGAGTCGAGCTGGGCTGGGCGCGGTCGCCGCTGCCACAGCCGCTGAGCATCAGGGCGGAGGCACTGATCGCGATCAGCGCGGTTGCGATCTTCTTCATGGTCTACCTTCTTCGATGGGTTGGCGGGTCCAGGTGGGCAGGTGGCTCGTCCGCTCGAGCGCCTCTTCGGGCTGTCGCGACGGTGTCACGTCCTCTCTGAAGCGAAATCCCGCAGGACTGGATTGTCCGAGAGGCTCGTCGCCACAGACCAAGCCGCCTGGACGCACCCATATTCATCTGCCCATTGGACCCCAGACAGAGCCATGTCGGAGCTATTGGTCTGCAAACTGGCTGGACGGCCAGAATTGGCTAGGTGACGAGTTCCGCCACGCCGGCGGCGGACCCCAGCGAATCCCGCACCGCCCTGCCGTTGTACTCCCGCCAGGCGTGGGCGAGCCGGTGCACGCCCTCCACGAACGCCTCCGGGACGCCGCCCAGCGCCACCCGGATGTAGCCGTCGCTCTCCCCGGTGACCGACAGCGACGCGCCGGCGACGATCGACACCCCGTGCCGACGCGCCACCTCGCTGAACGGCTGGGAGGCGCCCTGCGGCAGCCGCAACCACAACGACAGCGCGCCAGCGTCGTCGTCCAGGGTGAACTCCGGCAGCAGGCTGCCGATCAGTTCCCGCGCCCGCGCCGACCGGGCGGCCACCTCCGTCCACCGCTCCCGCTGGATCTCGGGCAGCCGGTGGAGCAGCCACGCCGACACCAGTTGGCTGAGCATCGGCGTCCCCAGATCGGCCAGCGCCTTAGCCCGGGACAGCCGCAGGATGACGTTCTCGTCGCCCCGCACCCAGCCGACCCGCAGGCCACCCCAGAACAGCTTGCTCATCGAGCCGACGGTCAGGACGGACGTCCCCTCCGGCACCAGGCCCGCCAGATAGCGCGGCGGTTCCGACCGGATCAGCATCCGCGAACTGGTGTCCTCCACCAGCACACCGCCGAAACCCTGCAGGCCGCGGGCGAGGGTGCGGACCTCCTCCGCCGAGGGGACCAGCCCCTCGGGCCCAAGCGCGGTCATCAGGTAGACCAACGTCGGCTCCACCTTTCTCACCGCCGCGGTCAGGTTGGTGGCGCCCGCGCGGGAGAGCGACCGGGTGCCGCGCACCACCACGGGCATCCGCCGCACCAGGTCGAGCATGCCGGCCGAGGTCGGATCCTCCAGCAGCACCGAGTCCCCGGTGTCGAGGAAGTGGCCGACGATCAGCGACAACGCCTGCTGGTCGCCGGTGGTGATCAGGATCTGTTCTGGCGAGGTGGGCAGCCCGTCCCTGGTGAACATGGTGGCCACCGCGCGCCGGGTCTCGGGCAGACCGAAGGCCGAGTACCCGCTCTGTTCCAGCAGCGGCCCGGAGAACTCGCCGGAGACGGCCAGCAGCGCTTCCCGCAAGGCCGGGACGGCGGGCAGGGCTGCGGTGGCCAGGTCGATCAGGTTCTCGTCGGACGACAGCGCGGCGCGGCCCAGCGACTCCTGCTGCAGACCCCGGGTGGCCCCGCTGCGGGCGGCGCCGGCAACCCACGTCCCGCTGCCCTGCCGGCTGACCAGCACACCCTCGCTGCGCAGCAGGTCGTACGCCCCGACCACCGTGCTGCGTCCGACCGACAGGGCTCGGGCGAGCTGCCGCTCGGCGGGCAGGACGGTGCCGGGCGCCAGATCGCCGCGGGCCACCGCATCCCGGATCGCGGCGGCCAGCCGTTGGTAGAGCGGACCGCTCTGCAGCATCCAGTCACCAATGGCGTCGTAGGTGTTCATCAGGTTCCGCTCCCGGCCGTCCAATTGGCATCAGGGTAGTGCGCAAGCGGACTTCGTCCGTTCAATGGTGGTTTGGATTGTGCTCGCGGAGGGGCCGGACATCCCATGCTCCCGGGGTCGAGCTATCGGAGGTCGAGGAGCACGCTCCCCCAATGCGGGTCGCTCAGTTGCCGCCGATTGGTCGAGCCCAGCCACCTCATTCTCGGCGCTACTCATCTGCAGCTCCAGTGTGCGCCTACCGGCCGCCCGTGAGCAGCGCGAGGATCTGGTAGACCTGATCGACCTGGGCCAGCGGGTAAGGCGCGCTGTCAACGCGGGTGACGCGGCCGATAGACATCGACTTGACCTGTTCGCACATCGCCACGGTGGTTGCCGAGTCGCGCGACGTGAGCTCCACGTGCGTGGACCATCCACGGTCGGTGTGTGTCAGCGGCACCGCGATGAGCAGTCCGCGGGCGCGATGCAGCGCCGGCTCGGACAACACCAGCCAGGGCCGGTGTTTGGCCTGCTCGCGGCCGATGGTTGGGTCCATGTTCGCCCAGACGACATCACCACGGGCGATCTGCTGGGTCACTGACCCGCCTCGAACCGGGCGATGGACTCCTCGGCGTCGCCGGCGAATGCCGCATCTGCCTCGGCGAGGTCGTCCAGATACTCCTGGTCGGGGGTCTCGGCTTCGAGTGCAGCCCAGAACTCTGCCTTGCGCCGCTCCTCAAGCATCTCCTCGATGAGCTGGGCCTGGGTCAGGTGTGCTGCTCGGGCAGCGTCGCGCACGCGGTCCCGCACCACGCGAGGAACCTTGATGGTGGCCACATCAGTCATACCCAAATGATACCTCTTCGGCATACTGGGGTCTCGTGGTCACCCTAGCCAGAACGGGCACGGCATCGCTTCGAGGTCCTCGGGACGGACGCGCCCGGAAGTACCCCCTTCGGCGCTCGATACTGCCGAAGGACCTGGAGCCGGGGTCAGTTAAGTCTCGTTCGGCGGCCTGGGCACCGATGGTCGGGGCGACAGGACTCGAACCTGTTACTGGGCCGATCTGAGACGACAGAGTTCCGCTGACATTTGCAGGCATCTGACTAGGGATTATGCATCCTTTCGACCTCGTTTCCGCGCCGGTCAAGGACCTCAAATTTCGGCAGTTTTCCCGTACTATGTTGTGCATATGTTGTGCATGATCGGGGGTTCAGATGGCCAGGCGGCGCGCTGACGAGCACACCCGGCGAGGCTTCGGCCGCATCCGCCTGGAACGCTCCGGACGCTGGTCGGTCGCCTATGTCGGTCCCGACGGAGAGCTGCATCGTCCTACCACCACCTATGACGCCAAGGACGACGCTATCGGATGGCTGAACAACGAGCGCGACCTGATCCGTCGCGAGGAGTGGACTCCCCCAGCCCAGCGGCGCGTCGTCAAGCTCGAGCGTGGACAGACCTTCCGTGAGTACTCGGCGACCTGGCTCTCGATGCGACGCAACCGCCGCGGGGAACCCCTCAAGCCTCGAACCGTCGACCTCTACCAGGGGCTCCTCAACCGGCACATCCTCCCGACCTTCGGCGACCTCCACCTGGTGTCGATCACGCCCGACCTCGTCGACGACTGGCACCGACAGCTGCTGCCAGCTGCGCCCACCCGGCGTGCGCACGCCTACGCGCTGCTGTTCTCCATCCTGAAGACCGCCTCATCCGGACGGCACCGGCTGATCCGCGAGAACCCCTGCCAGATCGACGGCGCCGCCCACGTCGAGCGCAAGTTCGAGCCCAAGCCTGCCACCCCCGAGCAGATCAGGACCATCGCCACTGAGATGCCCGAGAAGTACCGGGCCTTCGTTCTCGTAGCGGCGTTCTGCGGGTTGCGCTACGGCGAACTCGCCGAGTTGCGCCGCAAGGACTTCGACCTCAAGGCCATGACCCTCCGGGTCGCCCGAGGCGTGGTCTGGCGCAAGAATCAGACGATCATCGGCACACCGAAGTCGCGGGCCGGGATCCGCACCGTTGCGATCCCGCCGAACGTGAAGGCGCCCTTGGAGCACCACCTCGACAAGTTCGCCCAGGCCGGACCGGAGGGGCTCGTCTTCCCCAACGCTGCCGGGACCGGCCACCTCCATCCGTCCACCATCATGAAGACCTACCGGAAGGCACGCGCGAAGGCTGGCCGCGAGGATCTACGCATCCACGACCTGCGCCACACCCATGCGACTCTCGCCGCCCAGGCCGGAGCCACGCTCAAGGAGATGATGGAGCGGATGGGCCAGTCGACCGTCGATGCCGCGATGGTCTACCAGCACGTCGCAGCCGGACGGGACGCGGTGATCGCCGAGCGCATGGCTCAGCTCGCAGAGCCGAGCCAGCCAACTCCCCGGCCCAGAAGCGGATCGTTCGGCGTCGGCGGATGACGGATGCCGAACTGGCATCGTTCACCGACCGCGCCCGACCAATCACCGACCGCATCGCCGAGCAGATTTCCTACGGCGGCTACCTGGACATCCTGCTCGCCGAGGCCGGGCCCGTGCTCGCTCTCGACGCCGCAATCGACATGGCAGCGCAGCACTCAGTCGCGCTCACGGCCGAGCTTCGCGATCTGGCAACCAACCTGCTCCAGGACCTCGACGCATATGACGCACTTGTTGTGGAGAACCGCAAGCTGGCAACGCTGCCCGTCGACTCCTGACTATCCGGTATCGCCGAAGAAGCCGAGTTCCGGCAGGATCCGGGCCGCCGTCTCCACGAACAACCGGGCAGTGCCCAACGCATCCTGCGCCTCACTGTCGGACGCCTCGCTGTAGGTCGTGTCCGGGTAGTCGAGTTCGTGGCGCCGGCGTCGCAGCACACTGAACTTCGAGAACCCCTGACCGAACTGGGCCAAGAGCGCCTCTTCCACCGCCCTGTGCCCACCAGCGGTCGTGGGCCGCAGCCCCTGCTGAGTGAGCAGAGCGGTAGCTGCAAGCCGTGCCGCGTCGTAGGCGTTCGTGTACGCAGCATCCGGGTCGATGGTCAGCGCAGCCTCGGCGACCTTGAGCCGACGCTTGGCCTGTTCCAGAACGGCCGAACCGTCCGACGCCGACTTCCCGATCGCATCGAGGTCGCCGGACGCAAGCAGCCGCTCGACTGCTGCCTCTCCGCGCTTCCAGCGGGGCATCTACGTCTCCCTCCCATCAGTGCCGACCTCGACCAGCGGTTGGGTGCGGAGCTGGGCCGACAGCCGGTCGGACGGATCCTCCCACTGTTCGTGGCTGCGGATCACCGGATTGACCGGGATACCCAGCCGCTGCTGAGCACGGTCGCCCGCGGCATAGAGATCGGCGCGATCGACGGCGTCACCGACCACCATCACGTCGATGTCGTTCGGGGTATGGCCGGTCTCACCGGCATAGCGGGCCGCCCACGATCCGAAGATCAGGACCCGGTCTGCGCCGGGAACCTCGGCGAACTCCTCCGCAACCACCTGACGAGGCCCGAAGGTCACCTCCAAGAGCCGACCCAGCGAATCAGCCGCCGGGTGACCTAGGTTCGCGCTGAGCATCCGGTTCCGGCCCAGAATCGTCTCGGTGACCAGCCGGGACTCCACCAGTCGCTCGGCCTCACGATGGACTGTCGGCACCGACACGCCCACTCGTCGAGCAAGGTCGGTCAGGCTGAACTGCTGACCGGGGTGGAGGTAGAGCCAGGTGAGAAGCTCAGCCTGCGCCTGGCTGCGAAAGATCGGCAGCAGCGCGGGCGCCTCAGTTCTCATAACTGAAATATAACTTCAGTCAAACAGAAGTTCAATCATCGATCGCGGGCAGAGGCGTTGGGCTGGTCAGAGATCCGCCACAACCGAGCAGCCGGGTTGCCGCAGGGCGCGGATGTCGAGCAGTCGGTCGATCTGTGGCTCAGGGCCAGGCTCGCCACCGCGTTCTTGCACGATTCCTCCCCCGCCGCCGATGCCATGCGAAACAATGCACCCGAGACTCGCTTGTGAATCCGGATCAGGGGGTAGTTGTGGCACCAATTGTCCGCACGATGGAGGCGTACAGCATCCACGGCCATATCAACCCCGGGTCGTCGGGCGAGGAACTCATGGCGTACACGTGGTTCTTCGAGCAACTCATGGGTGCAGATCCGCACAGTCTGCGGTTCGCAGTCGGGTCCGACACGGTCGCGATCGCCGACCGCGTTCAGACCGAGCGCGGACTGGCGCTTCGTTTTGTCACCGGAAATGCCCAAGAGTTGCCACTTGTCTACGACGCCACTACTGGTGAGGTCGAAGAGGTGGATCCGGGTTCGAATCGCCTTGTGGTGAGCGGTGCTTGGGTGATTGTCGCCCCCGAGCGGCGTGTCCTCGTGATCGAACGCAAGCGACCAGGCGTCCCGATCTTCCAGATCGAGAGGTTCCTCACTCAGTTCGGTCGGCAACAGTTGGATATCGGAGACATTGCGGTCTCCCTCAACCCAATCCCCAGCGACTCGTTCACAGAGGAGGTGAAGCGGTTCACACGGATCCGGGAGGCTTCACTGACGCTGAGGCGTCCGAACCAAAGCTGGACCGCCAGTGCGGAGGCAATGCTGGGCGAGCTCGCAGAGTCCAACGCAGCAGAGGTTCAGCTCCAACTGAACGCGGATCGCGGCCAGAGCCTCTCGACAGATCGCGGCATCATCCGGGGAGTTGCTCCAGCTTGCCCGACAGCCGATCAACGCGCTCAAGAACGCCATCGTCAAAGGCCAGACACCAGCGTTCGAAGGCGAGCGCACCGTCAGCCTGGCGAAACACACCGTTAAGGGGACAGCGCGAATCGACCCGAGCGCGTCGCCGGTCGAGCAACTGGCACCTCTGGATGCACTCGCCGCCGAAATGATCGAGCAGATACCGGACGTCGATGAAGCTCTTGAGTCCCTGGGCGCACCAGAACTCGGCACCTCACAATCGTGAGATGAGAAGGCTCAACGGCGTAGAACGGGATCTCCGCCTGGTTCGGGGTCAGGTCGCACCTCGGCTGGGCCAACTGGCCAAGAGTTGGCCTCCGTACTTGGCCCTCGCCTGCGGCCTCGCGCTGGCGGCTGCCCTGCCCTGGCTCCCATCAGCCAACGCGCCCATTTCCGAGGTCGTCGGCTTTGGATTCACCTTTGCATCAATCTCAGTTGGTGCGTGTTTCTCGTCCATAGTGCTCGCGCTTGGCCTGCCGGGTGCCGAGAGGCTGAGAACCTGGTCACGTAGAAACGGCATTACCCCTGACAAGAGCGCCCTCTCCGACCTTGTGTTTGTCCTTGTGTGGGCTGCGCTTTCCCAGGTTGCACTGATCGTGGTCTGCGTGCTGGCGCTTGCCGTTGGCGGGCCGTACCCACTCGCTCCTTCAGGAATGACGCCAACTCACTTTGTTGGTCTCGTCCTCGGGCTCATGGTCTTCTTCTACGCCGTGTTCGAGTTGGTCATCGTGGTCCAGACGCTGTCGCAGGTTGGAGTCGTGATCATCGCAGAGGAGCGTGCCAACGCTCGCGCGGGTAATGCGCCCCCTGCTCCGCGCCAGGAGGACCGACCCGACGGTAGTGCGGCGGACACCGACTAGACAGCGTTCATTCGCCGACGTGTCCGACCACATCAGGCTGGGTCGTGGATGCAGGACCGATAGAGTTCCGAGCATGACCGATGGGCCAGGGCTGCCTCCCGAAGCTCGGGCGCGTGTGCTGATCGACAGGCACCTCTCCGAGGCCGGCTGGGCCGTCCAGGACGCAACCACCCGCAACCTATTCGCCAGCACCGGCGTGGCCGTCCGCGAGGTGGTCCTGTCCCCCGGCCACGGACGGGTCGACTATCTGCTCTACATCGATCAGAAGGTCGTCGGCGTCATCGAGGCCAAGCCCCAGGGCACGACCCTGTCGGGGGTCGAGTGGCAGTCAGCGATGTACGCCACCGGGCTCCCTGACGAGTATCGCCGACGCGCGGTTCTGGTCGATGGCCGTATCCCATTCGTGTTCGAGGCGTCCGGTAGCGAAACCCATTTCACCAACGGGTTCGACCCCGAACCGCGGGCGCGCCGCATCTGGCAGTTCCCACGGCCCGAAACCCTGGCCCGCACATTGCGGGACGCCGATGCCGCGCAGGTCGGTGACGCCGCCAACCCGACCTGGCGGGGCAAGGTTCGCCACCTCCCACCCCTCATCGAGGAGGGTCTACGTCCGGCGCAGAAGACGGCGATCCGAGGCATCGAGCGATCGCTGGCCGAGCAGCGGTTCGACCGATCGCTAGTCCAGATGGCGACCGGCGCCGGCAAGACCTTTACCGCAGTGACCCTCGCCTATCGCCTGTTGAAGTGGGGCGGGTTCAGCCGGATCCTGTTCTTGGTCGACCGCAACAACCTGGCCGACCAGACCAAAGCCGAGTTCCTCAACTACACGCTTCCCGACGACGGCCGCAGATTCGCTGAGGTCTACAACGTCGACAAGCTCACCGGGGCGGGGATGCTCGCATCCTCCAATGTGGTGATCTCCACCATCCAGCGCGTCTACTCGGTGCTCCACAGCACGGACGTTCCCGACACCGACGACCCCGAGCTCGACGACTTCGTCCCTGGCGAGCCGGTGACCATCGCCTACAACGCCTTGATGCCGCCGGAGACCTTCGACTTGGTGATCATGGACGAGGCGCACCGCTCGATCTATGGGGTGTGGCGGCCCTTGTTCGACTACTTCGACGCCCACGTCATGGGCCTGACCGCCACCCCAGGCCGGCAGACATTCGCTTTCTTCCGCCAGAACCTGGTCAGCGAGTACACCTACCCACAGTCGGTCGCAGATGGGGTGAACGTCGACTTCGACATCTACCGGATCCGAACCCAGATCTCCGAGCAGGGCGCCACCATCGAGTCCGGCACGGTCGTACCCAAAGTCGATCGCCGCACCCGCGTCACCCGCTACGAGGCCCTCGAGGACGATGTCGACTACTCCCGGGACAGCTCGACCGCGCGGTCACAAACCCGTCAACGATCCGGCTGATCCTGGAGACTTTCCGCGACCGGCTGTTCACCGAGATCTTCCCCGGACGCTCGACCGTCCCCAAGACCCTGATCTTCTGCAAGGACGACGCCCACGCCGAGGAGGTCGTCACACACGTGCGGCAGGTGTTCGGCAAGGGCAACGACTTCGCAGCCAAGATCACCTACCAGGCGCGTGACCCCAAGAACCAGCTGCAGGCCTTCCGCAACTCGCCCACTCTGCGGGTCGCCGTCACCGTCGACATGATCGCCACCGGCACCGACGTGAAGCCGCTTGAATGCGTGTTCTTCCTGCGCGACGTCCGCTCAGCCCAGTACTTCGAGCAGATGAAGGGACGTGGCGCGCGCACCATCGCGCCCGCCGACTTCCAGGCCGTCACCCCGGACGCGGAGGCAAAGACCCGGTTCGTGCTGATCGACGCGGTCGGAGTCACCGAGCACGACTTCGTCGAACCGCCGCTCAACCGCGAGAAGAACGTCTCGCTGGCCCAACTGCTGCAGAAGGTGGCCGCGCTCACCATCACCGAGGCCGAGACTGCCACGCTCGCCTCCCGGTTGGCGGCCCTCGAATTTCAGCTGACCGACGCCGAGCGGGCCGAACTCGACCAGGTTGCCGGCCAGCCGGTCAAACAGATCGTCCGCGTCCTGGTGGACGCCGTCGACCCCGACACCCAAGCCGCAGCCATCCACGCCAACCCGGACACCCCGCCCGAGCAGGTGGTCGAGCAACTCATCGAGGATGCCATCCGGCCGCTGGCCGCGAATCCCGACCTGCGCGGACGCATCCTCGAACTGCGCCGCTCCCACGACCGGATCGTCGACGAGTCCAACCCCGACACCCTGCTCGACGCCTACGGCGTAATCGACCCCAACCGCGCCAGGGACATCGTCGACTCCTGGCGCGACTACCTCGCCGAACACCGCGATGAGATCACCGCACTGCAGGTCATCGAGACCGCCCGCACCCGTCGGGTTCTGTTTGACGCCATCAAGGAACTCGCCGACCGGATCGCCCGCCCACCCCGCAACTGGACCCTCGACCTGATCTGGAACGCCTACGAGCAAGTGGAAATCGGCCGCGTCCGTCACACCGACCACACCCGCGTCACTGACCTCGTCCAGTTGCTGCGGTTCACAGTTGAGATCGACGACGAACTCATCCCCTACGCCGATCAGGTGCAGGAACGCTACGACGGCTGGCTGCTGCAGCAGGAGCAGGCTGGGGCGAGCTTCACCCCGACCCAACGCTGGTGGCTCGACAACATGGCCACCGTCATCGCCACGTCCGCGGGCATCGATCCTGCAGACCTCGACGCTGCTCCGTTCCTCGAACGAGGAGGCGTCGACGGCGCCCTCCGCGACCTCGGTGACGATGCTGGAGACCTCCTTGAAAGCCTCAACGAGGAGTTGACCGCGTGATGTCGGTCCCCCGCGGCTGGGAAGTCGTCACCCTTAGTGAGGTGGCTGAGACCGCCCTCGGAAAAATGCTCGACAAGGGACGGCCCAAGGGCTATCGCCATGTGCCGTATCTCCGGAACGTGAACGTGCAGTGGGGACGGATCGACACCGACAACCTCCTCACAATGGAACTCGCCGACAACGAACGAGAACGCTTTGCGGTTGTTCGCGGAGATCTGCTGGTGTGTGAGGGCGGCGAAGTCGGCAGGGCAGCCATCTGGGAACGCGATCACACCTACATCGCCTATCAGAAGGCCCTCCACCGCATCCGCCCGAGTGACCGGCTCGACTCGCGGTTCCTGCGGTACTACCTGGAGCACGCGGCGACGACGGGTGCCCTCAACCCACTGACCACCGGCTCGACCATCAAGCACCTACCGCAGCAGAGTCTCCGACGGCTGTCCCTCCCGCTGCCGCCGATCGATGAACAGCGGCGCATCGTCGAAATCCTCGAGGACCACCTGTCACGACTGGACGCCGCTGAAGAGTACCTCCGTGCAAGTCTGCGTCGAATTCATCGCTATGACGAAGCCGCGGTCATGGCAATGCTCGGTTGCGCCAATGGCGACGGCTCGGCCGTGGCCAGGATCATCGCCGGTGACCTGCCCCAACTGGAGGAGGGCTGGTCTTGGGTGACTCTCGGCGAGGTAGCAGAGGTCGTAGGCGGCGTTACCAAAGACCAGCGAAGCAGTCCGACCCGTCGTTCATCGAGGTGCCCTACCTACGGGTCGCGAACGTGCAACGAGCCAGGCTGGAGCTCGATGTGATCAGAACGATCCGCGTTCCACCCGCCAAGGCGAGGGCGCTGACCCTCCAGCCCGGCGACGTGCTCATGAATGAGGGCGGAGATCGCGACAAGCTTGCTCGCGGTTGGGTGTGGGAGGACCAGATTCCCGGCTGCATCCACCAGAACCACGTCTATCGGGCCCGCCCGAACAGTCTGATCCGGCCGGAGTGGTTGTCATGGTGTGGGAACACCTACGGCGCGCGCTGGGCGCAGCGTCATGGCAAGCAAAGCGTGAACCTCGCGTCCATCAGCCTCAGCGTGATCCGCACCATGCCGATCGCGCTCCCTCCTCTTGAGGTCCAGGATCGGCGGCTCGCGCGGATCCGGGAAGCGGTCTCTGCCAGCACGCGCCTTCGCGCAGAGGTCACTCGCGCGATCGCCAGGTGCGACGCGCTGCGCCGAACCCTTTGTCCGCCGCGTTCTCAGGGCGACTCACTTCATCAGCCGCCGCTCAGGTCGTCCGCCAGAATGGGGATGCACTCTTCACCGCCGTCGAGGGAGCCATCTAGCTATGCCGATCACGCTGTTCAAGGACACCACCTACCAGTTGAACGGGCTCATTGAGGACATCAGGCGAGGCGAGGTTGCCCTGCCTGATATTCAGCGACCGTTCGTGTGGCAGGCGACCCAGGTCCGCGCGCTGTTTGACTCGATGTATCAGGGATTCCCTGTCGGCTACCTGCTGTTCTGGGCAACGGGGGCTCCATCTGGCGCCCGACAGATAGGCACTGGGGACATAGAGGCGGTGCCGCGCCTGCTTGTGGTCGACGGACAGCAACGGCTCACCTCGCTGTACGCGGTGCTGACTGGACAGCCCGTGTTGAAGTCCGACTACTCCTCCGCACGGATCACCATCGGGTTCCGGCCGTCCGACGCGAACTTTGTTGTAACCAGCGCCGCCACGCGTGAGGATCCGGAGTACATCGCCGACATCTCGACACTTTGGAACGGAAAGGGGCGGAAGCAGACCGTCCGGGACTACTTCGAGACCCTGTCCAAGAAGCGAGTGATCGACCAGGACGAGGAGGACCGCCTGGACGATGCGATCGACAGGCTCTTTGACCTTCGCAACTATCCGTTCAAGGTCATCGAGCTCTCGGCAGAGGTCGACGAGGAGCAGGTCGCCGAGGTCTTTGTCCGGATCAACTCCGAGGGCGTGAAGCTCAACCGGGCCGACTTCATCCTCACTCTGATGAGTGTGCATTGGGAGCACGGGCGAGTCGACCTTGAGGCATTCTGCCGTGAGGCGAAGATGCCCGCTCTCAAGGGGGCGTCTCCGTTCAACTGGTTCATCAAGCCGCAACCTGACCAGCTGCTGCGCGTGGGCATTGCCCTAGGTATCCGGCGGGCCGTGCTGCAACAGGCGTACACCCTCTTGCGCGGTAAGGACCTGAAGACGGGCATCGTGTCAGAGGATGCCCGGAAGGCGCAGTTCGCCCGACTCGAATCCGCGCAGGCGCATGTCCTGAATCTGACGAACTGGCACGAGTTCCTGCAGTGCCTCGAACGTGCCGGCTACCGCGGCGCCGCAATGATCACCGGCGCGAACGCCGTGCTCTACAGCTACGCGATGTGGCTGATCGGCCGTGTGGACTACTCGATGTCGATCTCGGACCTGCGTGAGGTCATCGCCCGATGGTTCTTCATGGCGCACGCCACCAGCCGCTACAGCGGCTCGTTCGAGACCCAGTTCGAGGCGGACGTCGCAAAACTGGACGGGGTGACGACGGCCGGCGGATTCATCGCAATCCTCGACCAGATCGTCAACGACACGCTTACCTCAGACTTCTGGTCGATCACATTGCCGAACAGCTTGGCAACCTCCGCATCGAAGAGCCCCGCTCTAAGTGCCTACATTGCCTCGCTCAACATACTCGACGCCGACGCGCTCATGGGAACCGCGAAGGTCAGGTCCCGACTTGATCCTGCGATCACTGCGAAGAAGGGTGTCGAGCGGCACCACATCTTCCCGAAGGAACACCTCAAGAAACGTCTCGGAATCACCGACACCAAACAGATCAACCAGATCGCCAACATGGCGCTGGTCGACTGGCCTGAGAACATCGCTGTGTCGGACGAGCCGCCGACGGTCTACTGGCCCAAGTTCTCTGCGAAGCTACCACCTGATGTCCTCCAGCGGCAGATGCGCCACCATGCTCTGCCTGACGGCTGGACAGACCTGACCTACGGCGACTTCCTCGTCGCCCGACGGGGACTGATGGCGCAGGTCGTCCGCGAGGCGTTCGATCAGTTGCGCAGCAGTACGTACGTGGCAACCTACCCGCCCGCGGGCCAGGCCGAACCGGTCCAAGAAGTTGCCGAGCCATCCCAGGAGCGCTCCCGTCCGACCGTCGTGGCGCTTCTAGAGGCTGGCGCGCTAGAGATCGGTGACGTGCTGATGCCGACTGACGACTCGTTCGATGCACTCGCCACTGTTCTCGAGGATGGCCGACTCGACATCGAGGGGCACGTCTATGAATCTCCGGACCACGCGGCGATCGCAGTTGCGGGAGCAGAGGAAGATGGCTGGCGGTTCTGGCTGGCCGACACCGAGGCTGGCCCTCGCCCGCTCACTGAACTCGCCGCGATCGGCAGCTGAGTCGGATGTGCGCAGGGAGGAGTGCCCGTGGCTAACGGTCGCCAGTTGGTCGACAAGCTTTGGTCGTACGCGAATGTGCTGCGCGACGACGGTGTGTCCGTCATCGAGTACACCGAGCAGTTGACCTACCTGCTGTTCCTGAAGATGGCCCACGAGCGCGCAATCCGGAAGCTCCGTCCGGAGCAGATCGTGCCGCCCGAGTTCTCCTGGCAGCGACTGCTCGACGCTGATGGAGTCGACCTGGAGTACGAGTACACCCGAATCCTCGTCGGCCTGGCGTCTCAACCTGGGACGTTGGGCACGATCTTCCGCAAGGCTCAGAACCGCATTCAGGACCCTGCCAAGCTCAAGCGCCTGGTGCACGATCTGATCAACGCTGAGGAGTGGTCGCAGACCGGAACCGACATCAAGGGCGACGCCTATGAGTCGCTTCTCTCCAAGGGAGCCGAGGACATCAAGTCCGGCGCCGGCCAGTACTTCACCCCGAGGCCGATCATTTCCGCGATGGTCGACGTGGTTCGTCCGACCGTGAAGGACGCCGTCGTAGACCCGGCCTGCGGCACCGGCGGGTTCCTGCTCGCCGCACACGAATACGCCTCCGAAGGCGCGGAGAACCTCACTCCGCCGGAGCGGGACCACCTGCGCACAGGCTTCGTCCACGGCGTGGAACTGGTGGACGGCACCGCCCGCTTGGCGGCGATGAACCTGCTGCTGCACGGCATCGGCGAGGCCAACGGCCAATCGCTGATCGAGGTGAAGGATTCGCTCCTCGCCGACCCCGGCAAGCGTTGGTCGGTGGTGCTCACCAACCCGCCGTTCGGTCGCAAGTCGAGCCTCACGATGGTCGGCGCGGACGGCCGCGAGGCACGCGAGGACAGCGAGATCGAGCGACAGGACTTCTCCGTCACGACGTCCAACAAACAGCTCAACTTCCTGCAGCACATCATGACGATCCTCGACATGAACGGACGCGCCGCGGTCGTTCTGCCCGACAACGTCCTGTTCGAAGGCGGGGCCGGCGAGACCCTGCGCAGACGGTTGCTGAACGACTTCGACCTGCACACCATGCTGCGGTTGCCGACGGGGATCTTCTACGCCCAGGGAGTGAAGGCCAACGTCCTGTTCTTCGACAAAAGGCCCGCCCGCGAGGAGCCCTGGACGTCCCGCCTGTGGATCTACGACCTGCGCACCAACCAGAGCTTCACCCTCAAGCAGAACCCCCTCACCCGCGCCCACTTGGACGACTTCGTGACGTCCTTCGCCGTCGGCCGATCGCGCGATGAACGGGTCGAGACTGAGCACTTCCACCCCTTCGGATACGACGAACTCATCGCCCGAGACAAGGCCAACCTCGACATCACCTGGCTCCGCGACAACTCCCTTGAGGACCTTGACAACCTGCCTGCACCGGAGGTCATCGCACGCGAGATCGTCGAGGACCTGACAGCAGCGCTCGAGGAGTTCGAGGCTGTCGCAGCCGCGCTAGAGGCCCGCACCGCCACTGACTGAACCGGGCGGAATCAGGGTGAGCCAGCGCGGCGGCGCGGCATCCAGGTGACCGCCGAGGCCACCCCGCACCACCTGCTGCTGGACACCAGTCAGGTCGAGGGCTTCGACACCACCTTCAAGGTGAACCCGCCGCTGCGGACGTCGGAGCACATCGAGGCGATCCGGGAGCTATGCCTGTGCGTGTTCCACTTCGTCAGATAGGTCGGGTAATGAACGCGAGGAACTCCGAACCCTTACGGGTTCCACGCCCTGTTCGGAGGCCCTGGTCGGTCATCACTGTGTTGAAGCCGGGGAGTCGCTGAACCAACCCAAGTCTCTCCAGATCTGTCAGGACGGTCTCGAGCAACGGCCCGTCGTCGCACAACTCCGGAAGCGCCACCTTCGCGACCGCTCCAAGACCGCCCATGAGGATGTTAGGCCATGGGATACCTCGCCGTTTCAGGAATGCCGGAGGGTCGCCCAGGAACTCAAGCATCACCATGTGGCTGGCGGTTAGCTCCTCGATGTAGCGAAGGTAAATGGTCTGCTTGTCGTCGCTCAGGTCGCTGCCGGCGCCAATGTTGTATAGCGCGTTCGCCAGGTACGCCCGCTTCTCGGCACTGCTGCTCATTTCGGCGATCCTCGTCGCCGCAGCTAGCGCATCAAGAAATGCACCATCCTGTGCGAGATCCTCGATGCGAACTCCGAGGCTCTCGTTGAGCTCTCGAATCCGTGCCGTCACCTCGTCGCGCCACTCATGCAGTCGCCGTTCATAGGACACGCCGAATAGGGTGGCGATGACCACTGAGAGGGGTCCTCCGACGACTGGGAGGAGGGATGCGGCAGCCTCAACACTCTTCGCGACGACGACCTGCGCCGTCGACTCAACTGGGGGATCCAGACGATTTTCACCCATGGCGAGATCATGCCATCCGAATCTCTGCCCGAGTGCCCGCCGCGCCACCTATACCTGACCCAGCGACCACAATCCACTTGCCTTGACGCTGGCCAGCAGATCCACCCCTCACCGTCCGCTCCGCCTCCTGGCAAGTCCCGAAAGGCCTGGACACACCCTCGGCACCATGGAACAGCCTGCATCTGCTTGTCAGACCTTCGAGCTGCGTCGATCGGCCTGGAACAGCGGCCCACCCACCGCTAGCCCGGTTGGGGGAGCTCGAACAGTGGTCGACCCGTGAACTGCGTCAGCCCCGCCTGACATGCGCATGGTTACCGGACTCGGTTCTGGAAGGGGGTCGGGAACGAACCGCCCATCGTCGGGATGGTGAAACAACCACTCGCTCGCGGAGTTGACGGTGAATCCGTTGAAGAATCGCTCCATCTTCGTCGTACCGGGTTCGGCATGGTCAAGCTCTCCCGCCCACACACGCTCTACTGGTACACCCTCGGCGAACACCATGGGGTCACTCATGAGCAAACCGAGCTTCCGCGTCAAGGGATAGGTGACGCCCCAGGCGGTCATGAAGCCAGCACCCAGCCACGTCTCGTCATCCGGATGTGGAACAAGGCCGACCGGCGAGTCCGAAGTGATGAGCGAACGTCTGTCGAAACGGACTAGGGTCCATGGGCGCCCAACGAGGTACGGGAGCAACTTGTCGACAAGCTCCGCCATCTGGCGGATGTGTGCGATCGGCGCGAAGTGGATGGGTGGGCCATTAGGCCTAGTTGCTTGCTCCCACACAACCTGGGCCTGCTCCTCGGTGATCGAGACTCCTCGGTTTCGGAGCATCCAATCCTGAACGGAGTCGCGGCCTCCGTAGCCAATCTCAAGGCGAGTGATCTGCGCAGCTACGTGTTCCATGTTCCGGCGTTGCTCAGGGCCACGGACGGCCTGAAGTGCCACGAAGTGAGCGAGTGTCGTGCGACTCTCGGTATCGAGCGGCCAAGTCCCGCCCCGAATCAACTCGAAGACGTGCGCAGCCTCCCCCTCCAGCGTCGCCAGCAACTTCTCGAACACATCCGGGCCGTCTTCATGCCCATGCACCGAGTAGAAGTTGGTCTCGCTCGCAGCCCTCCGCACTGACTGAACGAACCGGGCCTCGCCAGGCAAGCGCACGGTTGCGATCCGGTCGCCGTCCGCGAAGCCCCGCAGGTAGAACTGCGGGACCGTATGGTGTCGTTTCGCAACCGTCACAGTTGTTCGATCCCGGAGGTCTCTTCGTGCCCTGGCCACAGTCCGTATGGATCGACTGCGCGCTGCCCGTCCGTGTTCACTTCACTGCCTGCATTCCCGGTCTCGCCCAGATGTGACCGTTGCGGCACTGGAACGCACACCAATCGATTCGCGGGCCGCTCGTCGTCGACTCTTCGAACGCGCGCGATCCAACGTGTGTTTCACCACAGTCAGGGCAGTGGTGGATGCCAGTGATGAACGTCGCCATGACTCGAATGTAGAGGTAGCGACCGACACTCCCCGTCCCTCGCGTCAGGAGCACACAACTGGCACCGTCTTCGTGCACGCCCGTCAACCGTTCCCACATCACGAGTGGGGGAACGTGGGGAACGTTTCTCTGGCTAGGCCAAACGCCATGCATCCACAGGCCCGGAGGGCCGGATCCGTGGCGAGGGGGAACGTTCTTGGTAACGCCGCCCTGTTTTAGCTCCCATCAAGCCAATCAGGGGCAGGTCGGCCGAATCTCCCTCAGAATCGAGCGTCCGCAGGCCCTTCGCCCAACCGGAAGGGGGGACATGGGGGACGTGCCATTGACAAGGGAAAACGCGACGTCATCCACAGATGTGAAGGCGGCGTGCCGCGGGAGTGACCACATGCGCGGCCACGTTGTATTGCTCGGCTTGTCCGGCGAAGGCCTCCTCATCTGCCTGTAGGTAGTGAGAAGTGAGACGAACTGCCAACGAGCCGACGACCGCCGGCGAAGGCAGACCGAGGCAGACAAGGCGCGAAGGACGCACAGGGTGTCCGAATCGCTCCTCGCTCATCTGCTTATGAAGGGTAGGAGGGAACACGATGGTCGCGACGATCCACAAGATCGCCGCCGGGAGTGGGTACGACTACCTGACCCGGCAGGTTGCGGTGAACGACGCCGCCGTCGGTGCCGACACCGTGCTGTCGAACTACTACCACGAGAAGGGCGAGGCGCCCGGCGCGTGGCTGGGCTCCGGCCTGGCTGGCATCGAGGGACTCGCCGAGGGTGACCCCGTGACACCCGAGCAGATGAAGGCGCTGTTCGGTGAGGGCCTGCACCCACTGGCTGCGCAACGGCTGGCTGCGCTCGGGCCCAACCCGACCAGGCAGCAGGTGCTGGAGGCAGTCCGGCTGGGCCGGCCCTTCCGGCAACCCAACACCGACATCGTCGAGTTCCGCGCCGAACTCGGGCGCCGCTTCGTCGCCTGGAACAAGGCACACGGCTTCAAGGCAAAGGCGACGATCCCCGCGGACGTGCGAGCCAAGATCCGCACCGACCTCGCACTCGAGTGGTTCACGGCCCGCGAAGGCCGCGCACCGGACGCCCGCGAACTGCACGGCTTCCTGACCCGGATGTCGAGCAAACCAGCGGAGCCGGTTGCCGGGTTCGACCTGACCTTCTCTCCGGTGAAGAGTGTGTCGGCCATGTGGGCTCTGCTCGACCCCGAGACAGCCGCAGTCGTCGAGGCCGCTCACGATGCCGCGGTGCGGGACGCGCTGAGGTCCATCGAGAAGCACGCACTGTTCACCCGCACGGGCCACGCCGGAGTCGAGCAGGTCGAAGTCGTCGGTCTCGTGGCGGCCGCTTTCACCCACCGCGACACCCGCGCGGGCGACCCGGACCTGCACACCCACGTGGTCGTCGCGAACAAGGTCCAGGCCGTCAGCGATGGCCAGTGGCGGGCTCTCGACAGCCGCGTCCTGCACAAGGCGATCACGTCGGCGTCGGAGACCTACAACACAGCCCTCGAGCGCCACCTGGCGCGCATGCTCGGCTGGAGGTTCGCCGACGTGCCACGCTCGGACGGACGCCGCCCCGTCCGCGAGGTCGTCGGAGTCGACCGGCACCTCATCGAGGTGTGGTCTCGCCGCCGGACCGAGATCAAACGGAAGGCGGCCGAGCTGTCAGCAGCGTTCCAGCAGGTGAATGGACGTCCGCCCACCCCGGCGGAGCGCAACGACCTGTATCAGTCCGCCACCCTGGCCACCCGCGAGGCCAAGCACGCGCCGCGGTCTCGGAGCGAGCAGCGGGAAACGTGGAAAGCCGAAGCCGACCAGCTGCTGGGCCGCGGCGGGGTCTACCGGATGCTTCGTGCCGTCTTCAGCCAGCGCCTCCCGTCCCCGCTCCCGAGCTTGATCGAGCCTGGTTCGTGCGCTCCACCGAGATGGTGCTTGCCGAGGTCGAGCAGCACCGCGGGCAGTGGCAGGAACACCATGTGCGCGCCGAGGTGCAGCGTCACGCCCGCGCGGCCGGCGTCCCGATCGAGCACCTTGAGACCACAGTCGAGCAGCTCACCGCGATGACGCTCGGCCGGTCGGTGTGCCTGACACCCCCTAGGGACGGCATCGAGGAACCAGCCGGGCTGCGACGCTCAGATGGCGCCTCGGTGTACCGCCGAGTCGACGCGGACTGGTACACCTCGCAGCGAATCCTCGGCGCAGAGCAGCGGATCGTCGCCAGCGCCGGACGCGGTGGCGGCCGCACCGCAAGCATCGACTCCGTCCAGATTGCGCTGCTGACCGAACTCGCCAACGGCACGGAGCTCAACGCCGGTCAGATCAACCTGATCACGGGCATGGCCACCTCCGGACGGCGCGTGCAACTCGCCGTGGCCGCGGCGGGAACCGGGAAGACCACCGCGATGCGCGGGCTCAGCAACGCGTGGCTCGACAGCGGCGGAAGCGTCCTCGCCCTGGCACCCACGGCGGCGGCCGCGACCCAGCTGGGACGAGAACTCCCTGCCGGAGTGCACGCCGACACCCTCCACAAGCTCGCCCACGAAGTCGACCGGCCCGACCCGCCTGGCTGGGTCGCTGCCCTCGGGACGGACACCTTGGTAATCATCGACGAGGCCGGCATGGCCGACACCCTGGTCCTCGACCGGGTCATCGGCCGGGTGCTCGACCTCGGCGGCAGCGTCCGGCTGATCGGCGACGACCAGCAACTCGGCGCGATCGCGTCCGGCGGCGTGCTGCGCGACATCGCCCGCCAGCACCGCGCGCGGCGCCTCGACGAGGTCGTCCGCTTCCACACGCCCGCCGAGGATGCCGCCTCCATCGCTCTGCGCGACGGCGACCCGGCCGCACTCGGGTTCTACCTCGACCACGGACGCGTCCACGTTGGCGATGTCGACACCGCTGTGGACGGACTCTTCGATGCCTGGCTGGTCGACAAGCGCGCGGGGCTGGACGCCCTCATGCTCGCGCCCACCCGCGACCAGGTTGCAGCACTCAACGCCCGCGCCCGAGACCGCCGGCTCGACGGGCGCCGACCCGGCCGCGAGATGCCGCTCTCCGACAGCAACCAGGCCTCCGCCGGCGACCAGATCATAACCCGTCGCAACGACAGGCGGCTCCGGGTCGGCGACGGCTGGGTCCAAAACGGCGACCGCTGGATCATCACCAAGGTCGGACGCGACGGCAGCCTCGGCGTCCGCCAGCAGCGCGGCCACCGTCGTGCCACCCTGCCCGCGAGCTACGTGGCCGCCCACGTAGAACTGGGCTACGCGACGACGATCCACGGCGCGCAGGGCCTCACCGCCGACACCTGCCACGGACTGATCACCGGTACCGAGGCCCGCCAGCAGGCCTACACGATGCTGTCCCGCGGGCGGTACGCCAACCACGCGTGGGTCCAGGTCACCGGCAACGGCGACCCTGACGCGCTGCTGACCACCGAGACGCTCACGCCATCGACGGCGACCGAGATCCTCGAGAAGGTGCTTGCCCGCGACGACTCGCCAGTCTCCGCAATCACCCAGTGGGCCCGCGCACACGACCCCGCCATCCTGCTCGGCGAGGCCGTCGATCGGTACAACGATGCGCTCCGCCAGATCGCCGCCGGCCACGCCGGGCCTGAGCTGGCCGCCAGACTCGACCAGGCAGCGGACGCCACCGGCATCCCCCTCACAGACGCAGACGCCTGGCCCGTCGCCAAAGGTCACCTGCTCGTCCTGCACGCCAACGGCTGGGACCCGTTCCAGGCACTCGCCTATGCACTCCAGGACCCGCTCGGGGACGCCCGCGACCCGGCTGCCGTCATCGACCACCGACTCGATGTCTTCGACGTCCGCAGCCGCGACACAGACCGCCCGCTGCCGTGGCTGCCCGGCGTCCCCACCCAGCTCGTCGACAGCAGCGCCGGCGACTACCTCGCCCGGCGCCGTGACCTGATCATCAGCCTCACCGGCCAGACCCGCGACAGCTCACGCTCGCCTGGCTCGGCGCCCGCCTGGGCTGCCGCGCTCGGGACTCCACCCAACTCAGAGGCGGTCGCCGAGATCGAGGTGTGGCGCGCAGCACACCACGTCCCCAGCAACGACCTGCGGCCCACTGGACACGCCCGGCACCGTCTCGCCGAAGCCCGCGAACAGCATCGGCTCGACGCCCTGCTGGCCGGGGAGTCCGAGGCCGTCCTGGCTTGGCTGGACCGCATCCAGCACGCTGCGCCCGACACGATCGGCGACCCCAGCCTCATCCGTGCCGCCCGCGAGTGCGCAGCCGCCGATCCCGACGGCACATGGCTCGTCAAGCACCTGCAGGACGAAGCCCGCAGACCGCTGCCCGACGACCACAAGGCCGATGCCCTGCGCTACCGCCTGGATCAGTGGACCAACACCTTCTGGGAGACCGTCGAGCCCAAACCCATCCACGACCACCGCCGCGACGAGCACAGGCCATCCAGACCTGACCGCGGCATCCCGCGCTGAACTCCGACCCCGCCAGCACCCGCCGGCGGGGAGCCCATCCCTAGGAAAGGAAGCCAGTCATGGCCAAGAAGTCGAACCGGAAGCCGCCTGCCGAGTCCGAGTGGATCTCGCTGCGCGAGGCGAGCCACATCTACGGCGTCAGCACCGACACCCTCCGTCGTCGCATCTCCACCGGAGAGCTGCCCGCGGTCAAGCTGGGCTACAAGACCATCCGGGTCCGCCGCGAGCACCTGGACAATCTCTTCCGCCCGATCCCAGCGGCTGACCCGTACGAGTACAGGTACCACTGGTGATCGACGAACGCTCGGGATCCGGTTGTCAGTCCTCTTCGCGCGACGACGTCGCGCAACTGCAACCCACTCGCACATCACGGCGACCAGGGTGGCATCCAGAAGGCGCTAGCCAGCCGCGGCCGACTCCCGTTTGCTCCGACCGCGACGGCCTAGCCCCGTCCCCCGGGACGATGAACTGGGTTACCCGTGGACTCCTGCTCCTACCCGACGAGTTGTGTTTCGCCTTCAACTCGAGCGTCACCGCCAGCCCGTACGCTCTTCGCATGACCGGGCCCGAGATCATCCCCACCACACTGGCTGCCGTGGGCAAACTCGCAGACGCCGTGCAGAAGGAGCACTCCTCCGACGGCGACGCCATTCGCGAGGCCGCAAAGGCGTCTGCCGAGCTAGCCGAAGCCGGCAGGATTCGAGCGAAGCGGCTTGTCCTGCGCGAGCAGATGCTCCTCAATCTCTGGAAGCCTTTAGCCAGGTTCTTCGGTGTCTCGAAGGACTACTTTGAGCTCCAGTTCCCGAAGGAACTTGCGCAGAAACTCGAATCCGTCCCAGAAGGGGAGCTCCAGACCCCGAAGGTCTCGGTGGTGGCACCCGCGATGGAGGCGCTCGGCTACAGCTTGGACGACCCATCACTCAAGGAGATGTACCTGAATCTCCTAGCAGGCGCTTCAACGCAGGCCAAGGCACCACTCATCCACCCGTCCTTCGTCGAGACTGTCCGCGAACTCTCGGCCGAGGAGGCACCCGTCCTCGACTTCACTCTGAGGGCCTGGCGCCTAACGGCTGCGCGCATCAAGCGCACGAGGATCAGCGACGGGGGCTTCAACGTGCTCGTCCCGTGCCTGCTTGACCTCTACACAACGAAGCCAGTCCGCGCGCCGCTCAGGCTGCCGTACCTTCCGAGTTAGGTTACGAACTGGGAGCGCCTCGGCTTGGTCGACCTAGACTTCGGCACTCACCTCATCCGTCCGGACGCCGATCTGTACGAATGGGTTGAGTCACGTCCTGAGTACGTTGACGCGCTCGCCGCCGAACCCGCCCCGCCGGATGGGTCCGAACCCACCTGGAAGATCGAGTTCCAGAAGGGAAAGCTCGAGGCCACACCGCGTGGCCTGGACTTTCACCGCGCCGTCAGCAGTCCGACCTAGTTTCGGAATGGAGACCGCGCCCGGGCAACTTGCCGAACGCGCGCGGGTCGTTAGTGCTTAATGACAAGTACCTTTACGCCGTCGGCATCCTCCAGATCCCTTCGGAACTCGGCCTCGTCCCGGACTACACCAGCTGAGTCGTATACGACGAACACGATTGACCCGTACTCGCGTCCGTAGGCGCGAATGTCGGCATTGATCTCATCGATCACCCTGCTCGGGGCCCCAGGCTCCTTGACGAGCTTCACCTCTATCGCAGTCTGAAGCAGCGGAAGGACAAAGTCCGGGATCACTTCCTTCGAGGACACCTTGACTCGGCCGACCTCACGATCGTAGTCCAGGCCCTTCTCCATGCCGCGCCCGATCAATAGCTGCTCAATGGTGTCTTGGACGTCCTTCTCGCGCTCCGGCAGCCGAAGCGTGGCCCGTCGAAGGTTGGCCTGGAGGAAGTCTGCGATCTCTGATACCCGCCGCTCTTTGGGCTTCACGCGGTTCTTGAGGTAGGCGATGAGGATGGCCAGGTTCGCGCGGACACTCTCGAAGTACGCCTCCTGCTGCATCGGGATCGTGTCACCGATGCCCGGCACCCGATCCAGATCCCATACGTCCAACGGAGCGTCGAGCCGCTCGACCGAGTTGGCCCGTTCGACCAACTCGTTGTACTTGCGCATGAACTGGCGATAGCTCGCGTGTCGCCATGTGTCGGACCGGCCACTCACCGCGGTAGCCATCGCATCAGCGAGTGCCTCAGCCATGGTCAGGCACCCTTCAAGCCTCTCGTCGATCTCACTGCCCACGACTCAAGCTAATCACCCGCGACCTCCAGGACGAGTGAGGCACTGCGGACTCCGCCGCTCTACGACCCAGACGCGGCCACCTATGCGTGTGTCCCAACCGTGGCTATGTTGTGCATATGTTGTGCAAGAGTGACTGAAGCAGCCCTAAGCTAGAGTAAAATACCTGGCCAGAGCAGCTTTCCAGCGGTCGGGGCGACAGGACTCGAACCTGCGATCTCCTGCTCCCAAAGCAGGCGCGCTAGCCACTACGCTACGCCCCGGATACCGGCGGTCAGTCTAGGCCGCTGGCCGCCCGCTCACCAAAGCGCGAGTCAGGGAGCGTCCGTTCGCCAGCCGCCGACCAGGGCGCGCAGCCCCCGGCCGAACTCCTCCTCGGGAGCGAACCGGTAGCCGGCTGCCAGCGCCCCCAGCAGGGTCGGGTGGGAGTCGGGGGTCAGGGAGCCGAGCGCGACGGAGATGCTCTCGGAGTGCCCGCCAGCGACCTCGCTGGTCTCCGCCAGCACCTTGCCGATGGTGAAGGCCGAGAGGCAGTCGATCAGTTGCATCGCGTCGCT
This sequence comes from Propionicimonas sp., assembly GCA_049840415.1. Lineage (GTDB taxonomy): Bacteria > Actinomycetota > Actinomycetes > Propionibacteriales > Propionibacteriaceae > Propionicimonas. Next base: position 345,882 of record JASGLB010000009.1, read on the forward strand.
GCCGGAGAGCCCGGCGTCCTCGAGCCGCCGCAGGCACACCTCGATCAGCCGGAACAGCGCCGGGGTGGTCGACGGCCGGGTACCGATGATCGCCGCCGCCCTCGGGTGCTGCAGCAGGCGGGCCCGGAAGGCGGTGAACACCCCCACCATCACCTCCTGCCAGCCCTCCCCCGGCGCAGGCGGTGGGAGCTCCACGCCGTCCCACAGGTGTTCCACGATGCCGTCCAGCACCGCCGCCTTGTTGGGCAGGTGGTGGTAGACGGTCATCGGGTCGACCCCGAGGCGCTGGCCCAGCCGCCGCATGGTGAGGCCTTCCGCGCCGTCCTCGTCCACGATGGCCAGCGCCACCTCGATGATCCGCTCCCGGGTCACCGGGTGGCGGGCAGACCCGGCGGCGCTCATGGCCTCACTGTGTCACACCCGTCGGCTCCGGGGCGGGCTGAGGAACAGTTCCCGGTCACGAACCACCAGCACCACCGCCACCACCAGCAACAGCCCGGTCTGGATCACCTTGCTGTCCGGGTGGGTCCGGAACACCTCGTTCACCAGGTTGGCGGTGGCGTGGAACAGTACGGTGACCAGGATGCTGCGGCCGGTACGGAAGTACAGCCAGTTCATGATCAGGACGAAGGCGATCATCGACAACGGGAAGTTGAGCGTCTGCAGCCAGCCCGACTCCACCACCTCCTGGTGGTAGTACCCGTTGATGAAGGCCAGCGGCAGGTGCCACAGCGCCCAGAACACGGTGAAGACCAGCGAGGCGGTCAGCACCCGCATCCGGCTGACCAGGGCGTCGGTGCCGTAGCTGTGCCAGGCCAACTCCTCCAGCACGGCGGCGCCGATCAGGGTCACCCAGGCCGGCAGCAGCCCGGCGGAGAAGCTGAAGCCGCCGCGCAGCAGGAACTGATCGGCGCCGTACCCGAAGAACAGCGAGATCGCCTGCGCCAACAGCAGGCTGGCCAGCAACAGGCCGAGCGCGCCGGCGACGTACCCCCAGCGCAGGCCGCGCGGCCAGATCAGCCGGCTCCGGATGTCCGCCTGCAACTCCGGTCGGCGGCGCACCAGCCAGGCCACCACGCCGACCGGCGCGAGCAGGCCGGCGAGCCCGAGCCCGGCCGTCCACCAGCCCACCACCGGGGTCTGATCGGGCAGGTTGCTGAGGTGGGCGGCGGCGAACCAGCACGCCCACGGAATCGCGGTGGCGAGCAGGTAGAACAGCACCGGACGGTCGTACCGCGCCGCCACCGGAGCGATCGGAGGTCCGCCGGCAGCGGGGTTGGGTTCGGTCATGAAGGGCTCTCCTCTACGATGTAGACCTGCTTCTACACCGTAGAACAGGAGTCGGTTGGAACCTCCCCTGCTCGACCCGGGCCGCACCCCTACCATCCCCTGACCACGAACTTCACCGTGGACCCGTCTCCAGCGGGACGTTCGCGGGAGGGCGATGCCGCATGTCAGAGTTGACCCCATGCCCAGCCCCCGCGAGCAGCTCTACCCCGGCCGCCAGTTCATCGACACGGCCCTGGATGCGCTCGACTCCAAGACCCGGATGTCGCGCGAGCTCACCGTCCCCTACCTGCAGCGGGCGGCGATGGCCGGGATCATCATCGGGGTGTTCTACGGCGCCTACTACGCCGTGGTGGCCACCTTCGCCGCCATCCCGGCGGGCGACAGCACGCTGATCGGGGTCGGCAGGTTCCTCGGCGCGCTGGTCTTCGGCTGGGCGCTGGTGTTCATCTACTACAGCAAGTCCGAACTGCTGACCTCGAACATGATGGTCGCGACCATCGGCCTGTACTACCGCCGCACCACGCCGCGACGGGTGCTCGGCCTGCTCACCCTGTGCTACCTCGGCAACGCGCTGGGCGGCCTGCTGCTGGCCACCATCGTCCGGTTCTCCACCCTGGCCTCCGGAACGGTGCTGGAACAGATGGCGCACTCGGTGGCGACCAAGGTCGGCTACATCGAGGCGGGCCTGCCGGGCATGGCCGACCTGCTGATGCGGGCCATCCTGTGCAACCTGATGATCAACATCGCGGTGCTGCTGGTCTACAACGGCGCGATCAAGAGCGACGTCACCAAGACCCTGGCGATGGTGATGGCGGTGTTCATCTTCGCCTTCCTCGGCCTGGAGCACTCGGTCGCCAACACGGTGCTGTTCTGGGTGGTCGGGCTGTCGGCCGGGGTCGATCCGCTGCTGGCCGCGGCCAATGTCGCGATCGCGCTGCTCGGCAACTACATCGGTGGCGGTCTGCTGATCGGCGCCTACTACGCCTACGCCAACGACGAGAACCGCGGGGTCAGGTAGCAGCCCGATGGACGACACCGTGCCACCCCGGCAGCCGGGCGACTGGCGCTCGCTGTGGGATCTCGACCCCGCCGTCCGCCACCTGAACCACGGCTCCTTCGGCGCCGTTCCCCGCGCCGTGGCGGCCGAACAGGCACGGCTGCGGGCACTGGTGGACCGCAATCCGGTCGGCTGGTTCGCCGCTCTGCCCGAGCGGGTGGCCCAGGCCCGTACCCGGATGGCCGCGCTGCTGGGGGTGGACGCCGATCGGCTCGCCTTCGTGCTCAACGCGTCCGCCGGCTGCTCGGTGGTCTACCACTCGCTGCTGACTCGCGGTCAGGTCGACGTGCTGACCACCAACCACGGCTACGACGCGGTGGTGATGGGCGCCCGGCGGCTGGCCGAACGCACCGGCGGCAGCTTCCGCCAGGTCGCCATCCCGCTGGACGCCGACGCGGCCGAGGCCAGGCGGATCGTCCGGGCGGAACTGCACCGCCGTCCGCCGACCCTGCTGGTGATCGACCAACTCACCTCCGCCACCGCGCGCGCCCTGCCAGCCACCGAACTCTGCCAGGACGCCCGCGAGCTCGGCGTGCTCAGCCTGGTGGACGGCGCCCACGCCCCCGGCGTGGTCGACCCGGCGGTCTGCGCGGCCGCGGACTACTGGGTGGGCAACCTGCACAAGTTCGGCTGCGCACCCCACGGCAGCGCCGTCCTGGTCAGCCGCGAGCCCGAACCGGATGTCCATCCGCTGATCGACTCCTGGGGCACCGGGCTGGGCTTCCCGGAGCGGTTCGACCACCACGGCACCAGCGACCTGACCGGCTGGCTCACCGCCCCCTTCGCCTGGGAGTACCTCGACCGCGAGATCGGCTGGCCACGGCTGCGCGCCTACTCCGCGGAGTTGCTGGACGACGCCACCGCGCTGCTCGCCGACGCCCTCGCGCCCGAGGTCGGCGACCCGGTGCCCGAGGTCGGCCAGCCGGTGGGTCCGATGCGGCTGCTTCGGCTGCCCGGCCGGCTGGGCTCCACCCGGGAGGAGGCGGACGGGCTGCGGATCCCGTTCCTGCGGGAGACCGGCGTGGCCTGCGCTTTCACCAGTTTCGACGGCCTCGGCTACCTCCGGTTGTCCGCCCACGCCTACAACGATCTGGACGACTACCGGCACCTGGCCGCGGTCGGCGTCCCGCTGCTGCGGCAGTGGGCCGACCAGCGGTAACCCCGCCCGACGACCCGTCCAAACCCCCAAAACGGCCCTCGAAAACCCGAGGTCACAGATTCGCGCATGCTATTGCGCAATACATTTCGCCCTGCGTACGCTACAGAAACCAATCACGGACTCGAAGAGGAGTTGATGTGGGCGATGCAGCAGAGGTGGCCCATCGGGACCAGGTGACGGCCCCCCGGGCAGGACGAGCAGGGGATCCCAACGGCCAGCCGGTGGCCGCGCTGATCGGGGTCAGCAAGACCTTCGGCGCAACCCGTGCGCTCTCCGATGTCACGGTGAAATTGCGGCCGGGTCGGGTGGTCGCTCTGGTCGGTGAGAACGGCGCGGGCAAGTCGACCTGCGTCAAGACCCTCTCCGGCCTCTACTCACCCGACGGCGGCCATGTCGAGATCGACGGCCAGCAGGTGCGGCTGAGCGGTCCGCTGGAGGCCCAGTCGCTGGGCATCGCGGTGGTGAGCCAGCACCCGACGCTGTTCGGCGACCTCTCCATCGCGGAGAACATGTTCGCCGGCAAGGAACTGCGCAAGAAGTTCGGCCTGCTCGATCACGCGGCGATGAAGCAGGAGGCGAAGGTCTACCTCGACCGGGTCGGCCTCCACTACGACCCCTCGCACATCGTGTCGCGGATGAGCACCTCCGAGCACCAGATGCTGGAGATCGCCAAGGCCCTGGCCGCCGACTCCAAGGTGCTGATCCTGGATGAGCCGACCGCCACCCTCTCCAGCGGTGAGGTCGCCCGCCTGTTCGAGGTGATCGACGACCTGCGGGCCAAGGGCGTCGCGATGCTCTTCGTCGGCCACCGGCTGGAGGAGATCTTCCACGTCGCCGACGATCTGGTCGTGCTCCGCGACGGCAAGCTGATCCACACCTGCCTGGCGCAGGACCTCACCCCCGAGGGCACGGTCGCCTACATGGTCGGCCGCGAACTGGGCGACATCTACCCGGTCAACGACGCCGAGCTCGGCGATCCGGTGCTCACCGTCGCCGGCCTCAGCTCCGACGCCGGCGTCAACAACGTCTCCTTCCAGGTGCGGGCCGGCGAGATCGTCGCCATGGCCGGCCTGGTCGGCAGCGGCCGCACCGAGGTGGCCCGGGTGCTGTTCGGCATCGACAAGGCGTCCTCCGGCACGATCACCCTGGACGGCCACCAGATCGCGCCGTCCTCCTCCGCGGCAGCGATGGCCCACGGCATCGCGTACGTCTCGGAGGACCGACGGGGGCAGTCGGTGATCGAGGACTTCTCGATCCTGGAGAACGCCACCCTGCCGGTGATCCGCAAGGCCACCCGGTTCGAGCTCATCCTGCGGCAGCTCCAGCTGGCGCTGATCTCCGGTCCGCTGGGCCGGATGAGCCTCAAGTTCGCCTCCTACGACCAGAACGTCAGCGAGCTCTCCGGCGGCAACCAGCAGAAGGTGGTGATCGCCAAGTGGCTGGCGACCAACCCGCGGCTGCTGATCCTGGACGAACCCACCCAGGGCGTCGACATCGGCGCGAAGGCCGAGGTCCACAAGCTGGTGGTCGGCCTGGCCGAACAGGGCATCGGCGTGTTGATGATCTCCTCCGACCTCCCCGAGGTGCTCGGGATGGGTGACCGGGTGCTGGTGATGCGCCGGGGCGAGCTGGTCGCCGAGTTCGCCCGGGGCGAGGCCACCGAGGAGAACGTCACGACGGCGGCGACCGGAGCCGCCGACTCCTCGTCCGCGGCCAGGTCGGCATCGGCCACCCCGGTGGCCGGCGAGACCCCACCGCCGGGCGGGGCCGCGGCCAAGCGCGGGCTGGCCGGCTTCCTCCGCCGGCGGGAGACCGGTCTGGTCGGCGTGTTGCTGGCCATCGCGATCATCGCGACCGCCGTCAACGGCAACTTCGTCAACCCGGTGAACCTCAGTCGGCTGATCGCCGAGGCCTCGCTGGTGGGCGTGGTCGCGCTCGGCCAGATGGTGGTTATCCTGACCCGCAACATCGACGTGTCGATCGCCTCGAACATCGGCCTGGTCGCCTACATCTTCGGGTTCGTGGTGAGACCGCCCGGTTGGCCGCTGGCGGTGGCGCTGATCGTCGGGGTCGTCGTCGGCATCGCGATCGGCGCGATCAACGGCCTGATCGTCTCCTATGGGCGGGTGCCGTCCATCGTGGTGACGCTGGGCACGCTGTACGTGTTCCGCGGCATCGACGCCATCCTCTCCCAGGGTGACCAGATCTCGGCCGGCTCCATCCCGCAGGGCTTCATCGACTTCGTCGAGGCCGCCCCGCTGAAGATCCCGATGCTCACCTGGATCTTCGTGGTGCTGGCGGTCGCGCTGGCCTTCATCCTGAAGAACACCGTATTCGGCCGGAAGTTCTACCAGGTCGGCTCCAACCCCGAGGGCGCCAGGGCACTGGGCCTCAACGTGGAGCGGACGTTGCTGGTGGCCTTCGTGATCTGCGGCGGCCTGGCGGCACTGTGTGGCATCCTCTGGGCCGCGCACTACGGCACGGTGGACGGCCAGACCGCCTACGGCGGCGAACTGCAGGTCATCGCGGCCGTCGTGGTCGGCGGGGTGGCGCTGCGCGGCGGCAGCGGCACGGTGGGCGGCGTCGTCCTCGGCGTCCTGGTGCTGTTCAGCCTCTACAACGCGCTCACCCTGGCCCGGGTCGACTCCCTGGCCATCCAGGCGTTCTACGGCGCCGCCATCCTCATCGCGGTCGGTATCGACGCCGTCGTCTCCAGCCGCGCGAACCACCGGAAGACGGTGATCTGACATGAAAATCGATGCCCAGGCGATCCGTTCCTACCTCACCCGGTGGGAGTCGCTGCTCGCCATCGCGACGATCCTGTTCATCGCCCTGGCCGCGGCCACCACGCCGGGGCTGCTCTCGCCGGCGTCGCTGACCAACGCCTTCCAGGTGGTGGCGGAGAAGTCCCTGCTGGTGCTGCCGCTGCTGCTGCTGATCATCGGTCGCGAGATCGACATCTCGGTGGCCAGCGTCGGCGCGTTCGCCGCGGTGGCGGTCGGGCTGCTCACCCAGGCCGGCGTGCCGTTCGCGCTCGCCGTGGTACTGGGCCTGGTGGTGGGCGGCCTCTGCGGGGCGCTCAACGGGTTCTGCGTCGCGGTGCTCGGCATGCCGTCGCTGGTGGTCACCCTCGGCTCGCTCGCGCTGTTCCGCGGGCTGTGCTACGTCTTCCTCGGCAGCACCCCGATCACCGCCTCCATCCCGCCGGATCTGATCACCTGGTCGTACGGCACCTTCCTCGGTTGGGTGCCGAACAACCTGATTCCGTTCCTGGTGCTGGTGCCGGTGTTCGCGATCGCCCTGCACCGCCGGCCGATCGGCCGGCAGATCTACGCGATCGGCGGCGGCCCCGACGTGGCGCGCTACTCCGGCGTCAAGGTGCTGCGGCTGCGGTTCTGGCTGTTCGTGGTCTCCGGCGCGGTCGCCGCGATCGCGGGCATCATCGCGATCGGCCGGACCAGCCAGGTGACTCCCGACTCGATGGTCGGCTACGAGCTGGACGCGATCACCGTGGTCTTCCTCGGCGGGGTCTCCTTCCTGGGCGGCGCCGGCCGGATGACCGGTGTGCTCTGGTCGCTGCTGCTCATCGTCATGCTGCGCCAGACCCTGCTGCTGCAGGGCCAGGGGCAGTACGCCCAAGGGCTGGCCGTCGGCCTGCTCCTGATCGGCTCCCTCCTGCTCGCGAACGTCTCGCAGCGGGTCGGCGCGTGGATCACCAACCGAAGACTCCGGGCCGCGGCACAGGCCGCCTGATCACGTCCGGTGACCACAATCCCCCAGGCAGACAGCGCCTCGGGTCCAAGGAAGGATCAACTATGAAGCACAGACTGCTTCGCTCGGCGGGCCTCGCGGTCGTCGCAGCGAGCCTGCTGTTCGCAGGGTGCAGCTCGGGGACCGCCCCGGGCACCACTCCCGACGGCAACGGCAACGGAGTCCGCGAGGACTGCAAGGACGGGAAGGGTGCCGTCGGGCTGATTCCCAAGCTCGGCACCGACCCCTACATGGTGGTGGTCAAGGAGGCCGCGGAGGCGACCGCCGCCGAGATCGGCGGTTCGGTGATCTTCACCTCCCCGAGCGAGGCCACCGGCGCCGCCCAGATCCCGTTCGTCAACCAGCTGGTCGCCCAGAACGTCTGCGTGATCGCGATCGCCGGTAGCGACACCGACTCGACCAAGCAGGCCCTGCTCGGTGCGCAGCAGAAGGGCATCAAGGTCATCTCGTGGGATTCCGACGTCGACCCGTCGGCCCGCTCGGTGTTCCTCAACCAGGCCGACTCCAAGTCGATCGGCGACCAGATGCTGGTCTCGATGTCGAAGATGCTCGGCCCGGACGGCGGCGACATCGCCATCCTGTCCTCCACGCCGACCGCGGTGAACCAGAACGCCTGGATCGAGTCGATCAAGTCGCAGCTGGAGAGCAACCCCGACTTCGCCAAGATCAAGCTGGTCACGGTGGTCTACGGCCAGGAGAAGGCGGACGAGAACGCTCGCCAGGCGACCGCGCTGGTGCAGTCCTACCCGAACCTGAAGGGCATCATCGTGCCGGCCGGCATCGGCCTGCCCGCCGCGGCCAACGCGCTGGAGCAGACCGGCGACCTCGGACGGATCAAGCTGACCGGCCTCGCGCCGCCAACCCTGATCTCGAAGTTCATCGAGTCCGGCCAGGTGCAGTCGGTCTGGTGGAACGTCTCCGATCTCGGGACGCTGACCTACTACGCCGCTCAGGCCATGGCCACCGGCAAGATCACCGGCGCCGAGGGTGACACCTTCGAAGCCGGCTCTCTGGGCACCTACAAGGTCGGCGCCAAGGGCGAGGTCATCCTGGGCGAGGCGAAGATCGTCACCCCGGAGAACCTGAGCACCTTCAAGTTCTAGGATCCCGATCGACTCGACGGGCCGCGCCGGGCCTCCTCCCGGCGCGGCCCCTTTTTCAGGAGAAGCGCGATGACCTCACCAGAACCGCCGGTCGCCGTCACGGTGCCCGAGCGACTCGTGCGGCGGGCCGGTGAGCTCGCCGCCGCGGGTGGCCGCCGCGTCCTGGGAATCACCGGGCCGCCCGGGGCGGGCAAGTCCACTCTGGCCGAGGCTCTCGCCAGCACCCTGGAGGCCGATCGCCCCGGCAGCGTTGTCGTGGTCGGAATGGACGGATTCCACCTGCGCCAGGAGGCGTTGGTCGAACTCGGCCGGGAACACCGCAAGGGCGCACCGGACACCTTCGACGTCCAGGCCTATATCGCCCTGCTGCAGCGAATCCGGCAGGCGGAGCGGGACGTCCTCGCACCGGCCTTCGACCGGGTGGTCGACGACCCGGTGCCGGACCGGATCCTGATCCCGGCCTCGGTCCCGTTGGTGATCACCGAGGGGAACTATCTGCTGTTGCCCGAGCCGGGCTGGACGACCGTCGCGGAACTGCTGGACGAGACCTGGTACGTCGACATCCCCGATCAGGTTCGGCTGGGTCAGCTCACCCGCCGCCATGTCGAGTTCGGAATGGACGAACCGGCGGCTCGGGCCTGGGCGGAGGGCACCGATCAGCGCAACGCCGAGAAGGTCCAGAACGCCCGGGAACGGGCCGATCTGATCATCACCGACTTCGGCGCCGACCCGGCCGGCTCAGACCCCGCAGCCGCACGAGTTGCGATGCCGGAAGCCTGACGCCAGCACCACCCGCCGGGCCGGGGCGTCCGGGTTCGCCAGCCGGTCGGCGACCAACTGGAAGACCTGCTCCCCCATCTCCTGAACCGGCTGGGCGATGACGGTCAACCGGGGTTCGAAGAGATCGGCCCACTCGAAGTCGTCGAAGGCCACCAGCGCGACATCCTGCGGGACGGCCAGCCCGAGCCCGCGAATCGCCCGCAGGGTGCCGATCGTCATCAGGTTGTTGCCGAGCACCAGGCCGGTCGGGCGGTCGCTGCGCTGCAGCAGGGCGCGGGCCGCGCGTTCCCCCTCCTCGACGGTCGATCCACCCTCGGCGATCAGGCTGTCATCGATCGCCAGCCCCGCCCGGGCCATGCCGATCCGGAAACCCTGCAGGCGCTCCAGGGTGGTGCTCAGTCCAGGCTGGCTGGTCACCATGCCGATCCGGGTGTGGCCCAACTCGGCGAGGTGGCCGACCAGCATCGCGGTCGACTCGATGCTCTCGGCTCCGATCTGGTCGTACTCCAGCGGGAGCAGCCGGTCCACCAGCACCACCGGAACATTGCGCTGCGCGCAGTAGGTCAGGGCCAGGGAAGGGTCGGCCGAGGCCGCCAGGATGATCGCGTCCACCGAGCGGGCCAGCAGTTCGGTCACCGCCCGGAGCTCCTGATGCGGTTCGTCGTGGGTCTCCGAGAGCATGATCGAGTAGCCGTCGGCGCGCGCCGCCTTCTCGATCCCCCGCACCACATCGCTGAAGTAGAGGTTCGAGATGGACGACATCGCCAGCCCGACCATCCGCTGTCGGGCGGTGCGCATCGAGCGGGTGACCGCGTCCGGGACGTAGCCGGTGGCCGCGACGGCGGCCAGCACGGCGGCCTCGGTGGCCGGCGCCACCCGGCGGGTGTGGTTGAGCACGTGCGAGACCGTGGTGGCGGACACCCCCGCTTGTCGCGCGATGTCCGCCATCGAAACTGGTCGCCGACGCCTAGTCACACGCTGATCGTAACAATCTGCGGCAATGTTATGCGCGGCTTTGCCCAAGCTGGGCTATCCGCCGATCAGCAGCCAGGCCAGCGCCGCCGGATCGGTGATGTCACCGGCGGCGTAGCCGGCGAACAGCTTGAACCTGGCCTGCTGCGCGGCGAGCGCGGCCAGCGGCGCCTCCGGCCAGTGTTCGGGGCAGGCGTCCAGCAGGCAGATCAGCTCGGCGGTGGCGGCCGGGCTCAGCCCCACCGCGCGGCCGGGGAGTCCCGCGCCCAGCCGGTTGATCGCCCCGCTCAGTTGGGCCGCGCCGGCCTCGGTCCGCTGACCGAAGTGCAGCCGGTCGCCCAGCACCGGTCGGGGAATCGGACGCATCACCGACTCCAGCGGCCCGGCGTCGGCGCCCAGCGCGGCGGCGGTGAAGGCTACGATCCGCCGCACCTGTGCCTGCTGGCGGCGGTCCGGCAGCGCCAGCACCTGCCGCACCGCCTCCTCGACCATCGCCGGTTCGCTCTCCTGCACGGCGCGATGGCAGCCGAAGGCGATCGCCAACGGTTCGCCCCGGCTGGTCCAGTCGAACCGGTCCAGGGCGTCCTCGACGAACCGGTCGGAGGCCAGGTCGCCGTGCACCACCGCCTGCTGGACGACCACCGCGCCAGCCGAGCTGAGCCGCTCGGCGTCCAATGCCCGCCGGGCAACCTGGGCGATCAGCTGGTCGGAGCGGGGACAGACCTCCAGCAGCACCTCGGTCACCCCACGCCGGCCGTGCAGACCGATCCGGTGCCGACCGCCGGGCGCCCGCAGTCGCACCGTCCGCTGGTCGTCGGGGAACTCGATCTCCACCGGATCGGACGCGTCCACGCCGAGATCGGCGATGTCGGCCTCCCAGTCGTCCCCCGCGCCGATCGCCAGCGGCCGGTACCAGGCCGGCAGCAGCTGGGCGGCGGCGGCCAGGGACGGCAGCCGGTGGGCGCGCAGCACGGTCACCTGCCGGTCGGTCCCGGCCTGTCCCAGCGAGAGCCGCAGCCGCCGGCCGTCGGCGCTCTCCCCCGCCCAGTTGAGGGAGCCCTGGTGCACCTGCAGCAGCAGCACCGGGCCGGGTCCGTCCTCGGGGAACACCGCCAGCAGGGCGTCCGCCTCGCTCGGCCAGCACCAGCCGTGGTGACCCTGCGGCAGCTCGACCTCGAGTTCCAGCGGGCCGGGGCTGTCCTCCAGTAGCCACCGCACCTGGCAGTGCTCGGCGACGGTCACCCGCTGCGACACCTCGTACTGGCCGGCGCCGGCGTGCTCGGCGACATCCTCGGCCAGCAGCACCGGGACCAACCCCGGGTCGGGCCGCAACGACAGCCGGACCGGCGCGGTCGCCCCCTCCACCTGCAGCAGGACGCCCGCCCGCTCGTCCAGCCCGGCGACACCACCCGGCCAGGCCAGGCTCACCGCTGGCGCTGACACCGGTTGCACCAGTAGAGGTTGCGGCCCTCGAAGGCGCGGGCGCTGACCCGCTGGCCGCAGACCAGACAGGGCAGGCCGGGGCGCCGGTAGACGTAGACCTCGCCGCCGTGGGCGTCCACCCGCGGCGGCCGGCCGGTCGCCTCCGGGGTGTGCTGGTACCGGACGGTGTCGATCCGGCCGGCCGCCACCGCCTGCGGCATCAGCTCGAGCAGGTCGTCCCAGATCCGCCGCCAGCGCTGCCGGGTGATCGCCCGGCCGGGCGTCATCGGGTGCAGCCGCTGCCGGAACAGCGCCTCGCAGCGGAAGATGTTCCCGACCCCGGCGGCGACCCGCTGATCCAGTAGCAGCGAGGCGATCGCCCGCTCCGAGCGGCTGACCCGGACGAACCCCCGTTCCGGATCGGCGTCGGCGCGCAGCGGGTCCGGGCCCAGCCCGGCCACCACCGCGTCCCGCTCGCCCGGGGTGATCAGCTCGCAGGTCTGCGGGCCACGCAGTTCGGCGACCGCCTCGGCGGTCTCGATCCGCAGCCGCAGCGTCGCCGGGCTGGCCACCGGCAGCGGCCCGGTCAGCCGCAGCTTCCCGATCAGCCCGAGGTGGATGTGCACCAGCGAGGCGTCGCCGATCTCGACGAACAGGTGTTTCCCGTACGCCTCGGCGGCCAGCAACGGGCGCCCGTCCAGCAACGCGGCGGCCTCGGCGAACCTCCCCTGCGGGCTGCTCACCCGCACCGGCCGGCCCTCGAAGGCCTGCTCCAGCCCCCGGGCGAGCCGGTGAATCACGTGCCCTTCCGGCATCTGGCGCTCCTTCCTCGGGTTTGGGAGTCTACGACCAGGCGACGACAGCGCTCTGCGCGCACCGCTGAATGTGTTGAGTGCGCGGCAGCGGACGAGTAACCTCGGCACGCCCGTGTCCGACGTTTCTAGGATCAGCATGTACCCCGCGAACATCACGCGCGACGAGGCCGAATTCCGCTCCCAGGTCATCACCACCCACAGCTACGAGGTGCTGGTCGATCTCTCCGGACGGGTCGCCGACGCCGCCGAGCACACCCCCGGGGAGACCTTCGTGTCCACCTCGAAGGTCCGCTTCGCCAGCGAGGGCGGCGAGAGCCACCTCAACCTGATCGCCGACCGGCTGCTCACCGCGAGCCTGGACGGCGAACCGCTGGATCCGGCCGCCTTCGCCGATCACAAGGTGTACTTCACCGCTGACGCCGGCGAGCACGAGCTCGAGGTGGTGGCGGTCTGCCGCTACAGCCGCACCGGCGAGGGCCTGCACCGGTTCGTCGATCCGGTGGACGACCGGGTCTACCTCTACACCCAGTTCGAGACCGCGGACGCCCGCCGGATGTATGCCTGCTTCGAGCAGCCCGACCTGAAGGCCACCTTCCAGCTGACCGTGATCGCACCCGCGCACTGGACGGTGCTCTCCAACTCCCCCGCGGTCGCACCGACCCCCGAGGAGGACGGGCTGGGCCGGTTCAGCTTCGCGCCGACGCCCCCGATCTCCAGCTACATCACCGCCCTGGTGGCCGGCGAGTTCCACACCGTCACCGACAGCTACCCGGGGCGCGGCGGCGAGGTGCCGCTGTCGCTCTCCTGCCGCCAGTCGCTGGTGGAGTACCTGGACGCCGACCGGCTGTTCGCGATCACCAAGGCCGGCTTCGCGGTCTTCGAGGAGCACTTCGGCACCCCGTACCCGTTCACCGACTACGCCCAGATCTTCGTCCCCGAGTTCAACGCCGGGGCGATGGAGAACGCCGGCTGCGTCACCATCCGGGACGAGTACCTGTTCCGCTCCCGCACCACCGACGCCGCCTACGAGGCCAGGGACAACACCATCCTGCACGAGCTGGCGCACATGTGGTTCGGCGACCTGGTCACCATGACCTGGTGGGACGACCTGTGGCTGAACGAGTCCTTCGCCGAGTGGGCCTCCCACTTCGCGCAGCGCAAGATCCGCGACTCCGGGGTGCCCGGCGCCGACCCGTGGGCGACCTTCGCCAACTCGCGCAAGACCTGGGCCTACCGGCAGGACCAGCTGCCCAGCACCCATCCGGTCGCCGCCGACATGGTCGATCTGGAGGCGGTGGAACTCAACTTCGACGGCATCACCTACGCCAAGGGCGCCTCGGCGCTGCGCCAACTGGTGGCCTTCGTCGGCGAGGAGCAGTTCCTGGCCGGCGTCCGCGCCTACTTCGCCCAGCACGCCTGGGGCAACACCCGGCTGAGCGATCTGCTGGGCGCGCTCACCGAGGCTTCCGGACGCGACCTCTCCCACTTCGCCGCGCAGTGGCTGCAGAGCCCCGGGGTGAACACCCTGCGGGCCGAGTTCGACACCGACGAGGCCGGGGCGTTCACCCGGTTCGCCCTGCGGCAGACCGCGCCCGAGGCCTGGCCGACGCTGCGGCAGCACCGGCTGGCGGTGGGGCTGTACGCGGTGACCGACGGCCGGCTGACCCGGGTCCACCGGCTGGAGACCGACATTGCCGGCGAGCTCACCGAACTACCCGAACTGGTGGGTCAGCCGCAGCCGGACCTGATCCTGCTGAACGACGACGACCTGACCTACGCCAAGATCCGGTTCGACCCCCGTTCGATGGCCACCCTGGTCGAGCACCTGGCCAGCCTGGACTCCTCGCTCAGCCGGGCGCTGGTCTGGGGAGCCTCCTGGGATATGTGCCGCGACGCCGAACTGCCGTCGTCCGACTTCGTGTCGCTGGTGCTGGCCGGGGTCGGGGTGGAGACCGACCTGACCGCGGTCGGCGCGGTGCTGGGCCAGTGCCGCACCGCGATCGACCTGTACACCCCGCGAGCCGACCGGGACGAGTTGAACGAGCGGTTCACCCGCGGGCTGGCCAAGCTGCTGAAGGACGCCGAACCCGGCTCCGACCACCAGTTGGCCTTCGCCCGGGCGCTGATCGCCGCGGCGGAGTCCGAGCCGGCGGTCGAGGTGATCCGGGCCTGGCTGATCGGCCAGGAGGCGCCGGAGGGGCTGGCGGTCGATACCGACCTGCGCTGGCTGATCGTCACCCAGCTGGCCCGCCGCGGCGCGGTCGGCGAAGCCGAGATCGCCGCGGAGGCGCAGCGGGACGCCACCGCCGCCGGCGCGGAGCGGGCCGCCGGCGCCCGGGCTGCGCTGCCGGACCCCGAGGCCAAGCAGTGGGCCTGGCAGCAGGCCACCGCCGAGCCGAACGTCCCCAACGAGACCCACTTCCAGGTCTGCAGCCAGTTCTGGCAGTTCGGCCAGGACGAGGTGCTGCGCCCCTACGCCGAGGCCTACCTGACGGTGGCGCAGGCGATCTCGGAGGGCCGGGACGGCTGGGCCGAGCGCAGTTCGGCGCTACGCCAGCATGTGCTGGGCCTGCTGTTCCCGCGGACCCTGGCGGATCGGGAGTTCCTGGCGCGGCTGGAGCGGTGGGTGGCGGAGACCTCACCGACCGATTCGGTGCAGCGTCAGATCGGCGAGCGCCGGGACGACGCCGAGCGCGCGCTGCGGTGTCAGGAAGGGGTACCGCGGGCCGCCGGCTGAACCGGGCGACCCGGCCGCGGGCTCACTCCTCGCGCTGGCTGCGGCCCCAGGCCGGCCCGAACACCAGCACGGCGAAGACCGCCGCGATGCCCAGCGGCACGAACAGGGTGACCATGAGCAGGTCGAGCACGGTGGGATCGTAGACGGCTGGCCAGCCGGGCAGGGACGTCGTGTCGATCATGCCGCTAGGGTACCGAACTCCCCCGCCCGGACGTGCCCTGCCCGGTACCGAACTATGCGCATCGGCAATCTGGGCACGATCGCGACGGACCCCGCGGGTTGGGTACTGTGGCGGTTCGAGGCGAGCGGTCCACGGGCCGTGAACCGAGAGCCGAGGAGTGCCCCGCGTGAGTGAGCCTGACCACAGCCCCGATGCCGCCCGGGTTATCATTGATTCCGCCGAACTGGGACGGGCGCTGACCCGGATGGCCCACCAGTTGCTGGAGGCCAACCACGGTGCGGAGAACCTGTTGCTACTGGGCATCCCCACCCGCGGGGTGCCGCTGGCCCGCCGGCTGGCCGACCTGATCGCCGAGATCGAGGGACGCACGGTGCCGGTCGGCTCGCTCGACATCACGATGTACCGCGACGACCTGCGACGGCACCCCACCCGGGCGGTCGGCCGGACCGACATCCCCGGCAGCGTCGATGACGCGGTGGTGGTGCTGGTCGACGACGTCCTCTACTCCGGCCGGACGGTCGCCGCCGCCTTCGATGCCCTGCGCGACCTGGGCCGGCCCCGCGCCGTCCGGCTGGCGGTGCTGGTCGACCGCGGCCACCGCGAGCTGCCGATCGCCGCCGACGCGGTGGGCCGCGCCGTCCAGACCGCCGCCGCCGAGCGGGTGCGCGTCCGGCTGGCCGAGATCGACGGCACCGACGAGGTCACCATCTCCCGGGGGGAACGATGAGACACCTGCTGAGCGCCGGCGACCTGAGCCTGGCCGAGATCACCGGCATCCTGGATCTCGCCGAGGAGATGCAGCAGGTGCAGAACCGTCCGGTGAAGAAACTGCCGGCGCTGCGCGGCCGGACCGTGATCAATATGTTCTTCGAGGATTCCACCCGCACCCGCAGTTCCTTCGAGATCGCCGGCAAGTGGCTCTCGGCCGACACCATCAACGTCTCGGCGAAGGGCTCGTCCACCTCGAAGGGCGAGTCGCTGCGGGACACCATGCTCACCCTGGACGCGATGGGAGTGGACGCCTTCGTGATCCGGCACTCCTCCTCGGGCGCGGTGGCCCAGGCGGCCGGCTGGGTGAAGGCCCACGTGGTGAATGCCGGCGACGGCCAGCACGAGCACCCCACCCAGGCGCTGCTGGACGCCTACGCGATGCGCCGCCACTTCCGCGAGCTCGGCGCCGAGGGCTGGGCCGGCAAGCGGATCGCGATCGTCGGCGACCTGCTGCACTCCCGGGTGGTGCGCAGCAATGTCCTGCTGCACCGCACGCTGGGCTCCGAGGTCGTGCTGGTGGCGCCGCCCACCCTGCTGCCGACCGGCGTGGAGACCTGGGGCTGCGAAGTGACCTCGGATTTCGACTCCGTGCTGGAGAGCTGCGACATCGTGATGATGCTGCGGGTGCAGCGGGAACGGATGGCGGGCGGCTTCTTCCCCACCCCGCGGGAGTACGCCGACGGCTACGGCCTCACCCTGGAGCGGCTGGGACGGCTGCGGGAGGGCGCGGCGATCTGCCATCCCGGGCCGATGAACCGCGGCGTGGAGATCTCCTCCGAAGCCGCGGACGCCGCCAACTCACTGATTCTGGAACAGGTGGCCGCCGGCGTGGCGGTCCGGATGAGCGTGCTGTACCACCTGCTGGGCGGCTCGGACGAAGGAGAGAACACGTGACCGGCGTGCTGATCACCGGAGCGACCACCGCCGCAGGGGTGCGCGGCGACCTCTACCTGGCCAACGGCGTGTTCGCCGACCCGGCGGACGCCCCTACGGGTGTAGAGCGGATCGACGCCGACGGCCTGCTGGCGCTGCCCGGGCTGGTCGACCTGCACACCCACCTGCGCGAACCGGGCCGGGAGGACGCCGAGACCGTCGCCACCGGCACGCTGGCCGCGGCCCGCGGCGGCTTCACCTGCGTCCACGCCATGGCGAACACCGATCCGGTGACCGACACCGCCGAGGCGGCCGAGTACGTCGCCTCGCTGGGCGAGCGGGACGGCCACTGCCAGGTGGTGCCGGTCGGCGCGGTCACCAAGGGGCTGGCCGGCGAGGAGCTGGCCGAACTGGGCCTGATGGCGACCTCGCGGGCGAACGTCCGGGTGTTCTCCGACGACGGCCGGTGCGTCAACGACTCGCTGCTGATGCGCCGGGCGCTGACCTACGTCAAGCCCTACGACGGGGTGATCGCCCAGCACGCCCAGGATCCCCGGCTGGCCGGACCGGGCGCCTGCTGCCACGAGTCGGAGATCTCCGGCCGGCTGGGGCTGCCGGGCTGGCCGGCGCAGGCCGAGTCGGTGATCGTCGCCCGGGACGTCCAACTGGCCGAGCTGGCCGGCTCCCGGCTGCACGTCTGCCACGTCTCCACCGCGGAGAGCGTCGAGGTGATCCGCTGGGCCAAGCGCCGCGGCATCCAGGTGACCGCCGAGGCCACCCCCCACCACCTGCTGTTCGACACCAGCAAGGTCGAGGGCTTCGACACCACCTTCAAGGTGAACCCGCCGTTGCGCACCTCCGAACACATCGACGCGATCCGCGAGGCGCTGGCCGACGGCACCATCGACACCGTCGGCACCGACCACGCCCCGCACGCCAGGCAGGACAAGGACCACCCGTTCGACATCGCGCTGCCCGGCATGCTCGGGCTGGAGCAGGCGCTCGCGGTGGTGATGGAGGTGATGGTCAACCCCGGCCGGCTGGACTGGCCCACCCTGGTGGCCCGGATGTCCACCACCCCGGCCAGGATCGGCCGGGTCGCCGGCCAGGGCCGTCCGATCGCGATCGGCGAGCCGGCGAACCTGGTCCTGGTCGATCCCGCCGCCCGCGCCGAGGTGGACCGCGACAGCTCCGCCTCCCGGTCGCGGAACAACCCCTACCACGGCCTCAACCTGCCCGATCCGGTGGTCGCCACCTTCTGGGCCGGCCGGGCCAGCTACCGCCACCCACGGTCGTCTTAGCGACGTTTCAGCGCTAGACTCCGGGCCACATCGGCGGAAGGGGTAGGCGTTTTGTCCAAGGAACGCGCCAGCGTCAAGGACGTCGCCGAGCTGGCCGGGGTGTCGGTCGGAACGGTGTCGAACGTACTCAACCGGCCGGAGACGGTCAGCGAACGGACCCGCGTCAAGGTGGAGGCCGCGATGGCCGAGCTCCGCTTCCTGCGCAATGCCTCCGCCCGTCAGTTGCGGGCCGGGGTGTCCACCACGGTGGGCGCCGTCCTGCTGGATCTGGGCAACCCGTTCTACACCGAGATCGCCCGCGGCATCGAGGACCGGCTCACCGTCGACGGTCTCACCCTGATGCTGTGCAGTTCGGACGAGGACGCCGAGCGGGAGGCCGGCTTCCTGCGTCAGTTCGCCGAGCACGGCGTCCGCGGCATGCTGGTCACCCCGATGAGCGCCACCGCCGAACGGCTGCTGGAGTTGCGCGACCTCGGGATCCCGTCGGTGCTGATCGACGCCACCGACGACAAGCTCCCGACGGTGCGGGTCGACCACGTCTCCGGCGGCCGCCAGGCGGTCGCCCACCTGCTCGACCGCGGCCACCGGCGGATCCTCTTCCTCGGCGACGACGAACACCTGCAGCAGGCCAGGCACCGGCTGCGCGGCGCGGTGGAGGCGGTCACCGCGGCCGGCCTCTCCCCCGCCGACATCCTGCTGTCGCGCAGCCTGACCAGCCTGGACGCGGCCGCCGGCGAGGCGGCCATCGTGGCGGCCCTGGCCGCCGATGGCCCACCACCGACAGCGGTGTTCTGCATCAACGACATGGTGGCGCTCGGCGTGCTGCGGGCGCTGCGTCGCCGCGGCATCGAGGCCCCCGACGACCTCGCGATCGTCGGCTACGACGATCTGTACTGGGCCGGCGAACTCGCCACCCCGCTGAGCTCAGTGCGCCAGCCGATGCGCCAGCTGGGCTGGGCCGCCGCCGATCTGCTGCTGAGCAATGCCGAACCCGGCGCCAGCCGGGTCTTCGAGCCGGAGTTGGTGATCCGCGCGTCCTCGTGACTACCGCTTCACCGCCACCGCGGGCCAGCGCTCCAGGCCGCGGTGGGCGGCCTCGGGGACCGGGATCGGACGGCCCTGGTCGTCACCGTGCACCAGGACGGTCAGGGTGCGGGCGTGCACCCGGTCGGTGACCGGATCCTCCACCTGGGCGACCAGGGTCATCGAGGTCCGGCCGACCGCGGCGTAGCCGGTGCGGACCCGGTAGGGCTCGGCCCGGTGCTTGATCTCTGCCAGGTAGTCGACATCCTGCCGGGCGACCAGCCAGGTGGTGCCGCTGGCGCTGGCCAGCTGCATCCTGGTCAGCTCGGCACCGTCGGGGTTGAGGTGATTGCGGGCCTCGGCGACGTAGTCGAAGACCCGGACGTTGTTGACGTGGCCGTACTGGTCGATGTCGGACCAGCGGACGGTGAACTCGAAGCTGCACGCCTGCTGGCCGACCTGCCAGCGTCCCAGCTCGCGGAGCGGCGCCAGGGCGGTCTGGTGGCCGGTGAACCAGGCCCGTTCCGCCGGGGTCATCCGCTCGGCGTGGCCACCGCGGGCCTTCGCCAGCTGGGTGCGCGCCCGGGCCACCTCGGCCCCCTGCTGACGCACCGTGTAGCCGATCGCCACCGTCGCCCCGCCGACCTTGCCGACGCTCAGCTCGACCTCCACCGGCTCCACCGCGTAGACCACCGGACGCAGGAACTCCACCTGATGGTTCACCACGATGCTCGAGGTGCCGAGCATGTGCGCGTTCTCCCCGGAGAGCAGGAAGGCGACGCGTGCCTCCTGCAGGTAGTCGGTCAGGACGGCGTTGTTGACGTGCCCCTGGGTGTCCAGATCGACCCACCGCAGCGGCACCCGAACCAGGAAGGTCACTCCTCGATCTCGTCGGAGTACAGCCCGGCGACGATGTCGGCGAACCGCTGGGTGACCGCTGCCCGGCGGATCTTCATGTTCGGCGTGACCCCGCCGTCGTCCACGCTGAACTCCTGCGGCAGGATGGCGAACTTCTTCACCGTCTCCCACCGCTCCAGCTTGGTGTTGGCCTCCTCGACGTAGCGCTCGATGGTCTCGCGCAGTTCGGGCAGCTGGGTGAGCTCGCTGTAGGGCAGGTCCTCCTTGCCGTGCCGGGCCGCCCACTTGGCCAGGTTGTCCCGGTCCATGGTGAGCAGCACCGAGATGTACTTGCGGCCGTCGCCCACCGCGACCACCTGGGAGAGGTAGGGAATCGTGGCGGCCAGCACGCTCTCGACCTTGGACGGGGCGACGTACTTGCCGCCGGAGGTCTTCATCAGGTCCTTCTTGCGGTCGGTGATGGTGAGGTAGCCGTCGGCGTCCAGCTTGCCGATGTCACCGGTGTGGAACCAGCCGTCCACGATCACCTCGGCGGTCTTCTCCGGATCGTTGTGGTAGCCGCGCATCACGCCGGGGCCCCGGACCAGCACCTCGCCGTCCTCGGCGATCCTGATCTCGGTGCCGGGGACGGCCGGGCCGACAGTCCCGAACCGGGGGGCGGTGGGCAGGTTCACGCAGGTCACCGCGCTGGTCTCGGTCAGGCCGTAGCCCTCGACCACCAGCAGGCCGGCGGAGTAGAACCAGGCCTGCACCTGGCTGGAGAGCTTGGCCGAGCCGGAGATGAAGAAGTCGACGTTGCCGCCCACCCGCTCCTTGAGCTTGCTGAACACCAGCTTGTCGGCCAGCCGGTAGGCCACCCCCATCGCCGGCGGCAGCGGCCGTCCGGCCAGCCGGTACTCGCGGCTGGCCCGGCCGACCGCGAACGCCCAGCGGGCGATCCGGCCCTTGATCCCCTTCCGCGGGGACGAGAGCAGCACCGCCGCGCGCACCTTCTCGAAGATCCGGGGGGCGCCGCACATCAGGTCGGGCTTCACCTCGCCCAGGCCGGGCACGATCCGGTCGATCCGGCCGTCCACCGCCGAGCCGAAGCCGACTCCCAGCTGAGCTGCCAGCAGCGCCTTGCCGAAGACGTGCGACAGCGGCAGCCACAGGTACTGGGTCTTGCTGTCGTCCAGGATGTTCAGGCTGACCACGGCGAAGGCCTCGTACACCCAGCTGCGGTGCACCAGCTCGACGCCCTTGGGCAGGCCGGTGGTACCGGAGGTGTAGATCAGGGTGGAGAGGGTGTCGGCGGTCACCTTCGCGGCGGCCTCGGCGATCGCGTCCGGCCGCTCGGCGAGCAGCTTGTCGCCGGCCTGCTCGAACTGCTGCCACGACCAGACCCGCTCGCCGTCGCCCTCGCCGTCCAGCAGGACGACGTGGTGCACCTGCTGCTGCAGGTCGGCGTCGACGATCTTCGCGGCCTGCTCGGCGTTCTCCGCGATCAGCACCACCGCGCCGGAATCCCGCAGGATGTGCTGGAAGTCGTCCTTGGCGGTGTTCGGGTAGATGGTGGTGGTCGCGCCACCCACCAGGTTGATCGCGAAGTCGCTCAGGATCCACTCGATCCGGGTGCTGGAGGCGATCGCCACCCGCTCCTCGTAGCCCAGGCCGGCGGCCAGCAACCCGGCCCCCAGCCGCTCCACCCGCTGCTTGGTCTGGCGGTAGGTGATGGAGACCCACTGATCGTTGGCGTCGGGGTAGCGGAACGCCTCCTTGTCCGGTGTCTGGTCAACCCGCCAGTAGAACAGTTCGCCAACGGTGGCTGGCTTTCCGGCGAGGATTTGCTCGGCTGTGGTCATGGTGGCGGCCCCTTCGTCGACCTCGACTGTGCAGGGCAGTCTAGGTGGCCGTCGCGGCGCAGCGAAAGCGTTCCGGCGGCGGGTTGGCGGGTTTCCGGGCCGTTTCAGGCGGTGGGCTTGCCGAGGTGCTGGCGACGCTCGCTGTAAACGGCCAGCCCGAGCAGCACCCCGCCGGCGCTGACCAGCGCGATCAGCCACGGAATGGCGTCGATCGCGCCCCGCCGGGCGACGAAGACCAGCAGCACCGCGACCGCCAGATCGACGATGCCGGCGACCATGCACGGCCGCCACAACCGCCGGGCACCGACCAGCAGCGCGGCCAGGGCCAGCACCAGCACCAGGATCGCCCGCCAGGTCTGCGGGTCGGAGCCGATCGCCAGGGTGGACGGCCCCAGGGTGGCCAGCACGCCGGGCAGGATCGCGCGGGTCGGATCCGCCTGACCGATCGGCCAGGACCGGTCAGGCAGCGCCGGCCGGCGACCCGCGGCCCGCCAGGCCAGCACGCCGCAGGCCAGCAGCGTCAGGCCGAGCGGCAGGGCATGGAACTCGACCCGCAGTTGGCGCAGCGACCAGCCGGCGATCCCCACCCCGAGCGCCAGCAGCCAGCAGTACCAGACCGGCGGCAGGATCACCCGGCCGCGCAGCCGCAGGCCGGTGGCGAGCAGGGTGACGCCGAGGAAGAGCAGGCAGGCCAGCCACATCGCGATCACCACGGCCTGGCCGGGCCGCACCCCGAGCACCGGGCCGAGCGCGGCGACGGTCAGCGCGGGGGCGAACCGCCAGGACGCGGCCACGGCCCGGTGGCGGGGGTGGTCGGCGGTGGCCCAGCGGACCACCTGGCCGGCCAGGGCCAGCATCCCGGCCGAGATCGCCGCGGCGGCGACCACCCAGCCGAAGCCGGCCAGTGGTGCCGCGTCCAGGCCGCGCAGCAGCCGGTAGAGCAGCGGATCGACCGGCGCCACCGTCCGGCTGGAACGGTAGGCCACCAGCAGCGGGGCGGTGCCCGCCACCAGCAACCCGCTGGCCAGCACCCAGCGCCGGCGTCCACCGGAGTGTCGGGTGAGCAAGGTGATCACCGCCAGCAGCAACGCTCCCCCGGTCAGCGCGGCGGCACGCAGCAGCAGCTCGCGTCCGGTCGCGGCCAGCAGCCAGCTGGGCAGCAACGAGAGCTGCAGGCCGGCGGCGACCAGCGCCCACCAGCGTTGCCGTCGCCGGACCAGCACCATGCCCACCCCCAGCGCGACGGCGCCGATCGGCAGGGTGTAGGCCTCGACCAGACCGACGTCGAGCAGCACCAGCGCGCTCCACAGCACCCCGGACGCCGCCAGCGCGGCCAGCCACCATGCCCAGCGGCGGTCCGGCTGGGTGGCCACCACCGCGGCGCCGGCGGCCAGGATCGCGCAGACCACCGCGGTGGTGGTCGGGCCGGAGGCCGGCAGGACGATCGCCAGGCCGACCGCGGCCACCGCGGTGAGCAGCGAGCCGCCTTCGAAGGCGCCGCGGATCGGCCGGGCGGCGCGGGTGTCGAACCGCTCGATCCGGCCGGCCCAGTGGGCGGCGGTGATCGCCGTCGTCGCTGCCAGCGCGGCCACGATCGGCAGCAGGATGGGCGAGCCGGAGGTGCGGATCAGCATGCCGCCGGCGTTGACCAGCCAGATCCCGGCGGTGGGCAGCAGGCTGGCCGCGGCCAGCACCCGTAGCCAGCTGGGTTGCGGGCGTTTCCGCGCGGTCACCGCCAGCTCCACCGCCAGCATTCCGGCCGCGGCGGCCGCCGCCCACCAGGTGCGGTCGTCCAGCACGGTCAGCACGGCCAGCGTCCACGGCACCAGGCCGAGGCCGAGCAGGGTGAAACCGGTGGCCGGGCTGAGCCCGGCCCGCCCGGGGTTCGGAGGGCGGACGGAGCCGGGTCGGTCGCGGCCGCGGCCGCCGGGAGCCGAGGCAACCAGTCGGGCCGGGCCAGCGGTAGCGCCAGCCTCGGGGTGGTGGCCAGCACGCCGAGCGAGACCAGGCTGGCGGTGACCGCCAGCAGGCCGGCCACCGGCGTCCACTCCCCCGGCTGCCAGCCCAGCGGGTACCAGTGCAGGGCGTAGCCCAGCAGGGTGAGCGCGTAGCCGTAGGCCAGGCCGGCGAGCAGCGGGCGGCCGGCGCGCGGCACCAGTTGCGTCCAGCCGATCGTCAGCAGCACCGCGGCGGCACCGGCCGCCAGGGTCAGTGGCCGCGACTCCCAACTCGCCAGCGTGGCGCCGACGATCAGCAGCGCGCCGCCGATCCGTCCGGCGGCCCGGACCGACCGGTGGCGCTCGCCGACCCGCCAGGCGACCAGGCCCCCGCCCAGCGCCAGCGCCAGCAGCAGCCAGACCGAGACCGCCAGCGACCAGGCCGGCAGCGCGGCCACCGCGGCCAGGCCGGCCAGCGCCAGCCAGGGCCACAGCCGGCCGCTCAACCGGGTCACCTCCAGCTCCGGCAGCGGTGCGGCCTCGTCCGCCGTCCGGCCGAACCGGGCCGCTGGCAGCGCGGTCGCCACCGCGCACTGGGCGGCAGCGACCAGCAGCCCGGCCGCGGCGTAGCCAGCGGTGGGCAGGTCCCAGCCGAGCATCAGCCGGGGGAAACCGTAGACGTCGTCCAGCCGCCAGCCGGAGCCCGCCGTCATCCCCTCCAGCAGGTATCCGACCGCGGGCAGGGTGAGCAGCAGGCCGGCCACCCAGCCGCCCTTCAGCAGGCCGGCCCAGCGTCCGTCCCGCAGCGGCGGCAGCGAACTGAGCGCCGCCAGCGCGATCCAGCCCAGCCCGGCGGTGGCGGTGGCGGCCAGCCCGTCGGCGCGTAGCCCGAGCACCAGCGCCGGTGGCGCCAGCACGGCGACCATACCCGCCGTCCGGCGCCACCCGGCGTCCGGTTTGGCACCGTGCAACCAGGCGGCTCCGGCGGCCGCCAGGACCAGCAGCGCGGCCGGCGCGCCCGGATCGGGCCGCCCGGTGGCCAGCGCGAAGCCGACCGCGACGGCGACCAGCAGGGTGACCGCGGCGCCCAGCCCGAGCAGCGCCCGCTCCACCGGGAACGGCAGCGGCCCGGGCTGATCGCCCTGCCAGCGGCGGGCGGCCCAGCGTCCGGCCGCTGCCACGGCGACCGCCAGGACCAGCAGTCCGTCCAGCCACCACGGGTCCTCGAGTTGGCTCCAGGCGGCCAGCGCGACGGAGATCGGCGCCAGCAGGATGCCGGACGATACCCAGGGCCGCAGTCGCAGCCCGAAGCCGGCCGCCCCCAGCCCGACCGCCAGGCCGGCGACCGCCATGGCCGCGATCAGCAGCGCCTGCTGCGCCGGCAGCCAGCGGACGAACAGCGCGATCACCAGCAGGCAGAGCAGCGCGGCGCCCACCGCGATCGCGGCGGCGGAGACCGGACGGCGGCGGTGCAGCGCCAGGGTGGCCGCGCCGGAGGCCAGCGTGACACCGGCCAGGATGAGTTCCACCAGGTTGGGGTCGGCCGGCACCAGGAAGGCCAGCACCAGCGCGGCCGCCACCAGGGCGCCGACGCCGACCGCGGAGAACACCGCCACCGGGTTGACCTCGCGGGGCGCGGGTTGCGGTACCGGCGGTGCCGCCGGCGCGGGGCCGGCGAGCGGAGCACCGGCGGGGAGCGCGGGCCGGTCGGACGGCGCCGGCCGGCTGGTCCCGGCTACCACCGGCGACGGGGACGCCACCGGCCGGGTTCCGGCGACCGCCGGCCGGCTGACCGCGACCAGCTGCGCCAGCGTCCGTTGCCGCTGTTCCAGGGCTCGCGCCGCCGCCTCGGACTGCTGGATCAGCAGCCGGACCGGCTCGCCGGCGAGCAGCAGGCCGCAGCCGTCGCAGCGTCCGGAACGCACCGGGTGGCCGCAGGCCGGGCAGTTCTGCCAGCGTCGCAGCTCGCGGATCGCCTCGTCGACGGCACCCATTCCGACCACCCATCCTTCCGGCCCGGCTGTAGCGAGCGTAACCAGTGGCCCGGTCGGATACCCGTCCCCGCCGTCAGCTATCGACCGTCCGCGCGGCCGGCTGAGACCCGGGGCCGATCCGGCTGGCTCCCGGCTACGACCGCGGACACAGCCGACACACAGTTTCGGCCGCCGCGACCTCCACCAATAAGTTGAAAACTAAACTGTCTATCGGTAGGCTCCGCGGCGTGAGGACCATCGACACCGCGCCCTGGCTGACCGCTGATCAGCAGCGGGTCTGGCGCGCCTACCTCGGCGCGACCAACCGGGTGCGGCAGCACCTGGACGACGAACTGCGGCAGTTCGACCTCGATCTGGGCGAGTACGAGATCCTGGTCCGGCTCTCGGAGGCACCCTACCGGTCGATCCGGATGTCGGAGCTGGCCGACCAGGTTGGCCAGTCCCGCTCCCGGCTCACCCACACCGTCACCCGGATGGAGAGCAAGGGCCTGCTCTGCCGGGGCGCCTGTCCGAACGACCGGCGCGGCGTGCTGGCCACCCTGACCGACGAGGGCTTCGCCTTCCTGGAGCGGGTGGCGCCCTACCACGTGGCGTCCGTCCGGGAGATCCTGGTCGACCCGGTCAGCGCCGACGACTTCGCCACCCTCGGCCGGGTGATGCAGCGCGTCCTGGACGTCGAGGTGCCGACCGACTGACCGCGCGCCCGGGCGGTGACCCCGAGTGGGATCAACCCTGGTCGCAGTGGCATACTTGGGTGGCCTTCCATCCTTCCTTTCGCAGGAGTTCCCATGCCTGAGTTCGTGTTCACCATGCACAACGTCCGCAAGAAGCTGGGCGAGAAAGTGGTGCTCGACAACGTGACCGTCTCGGTCTACGAGGGCGCCAAGATCGGCGTCGTCGGACCCAACGGCGCCGGCAAGTCGACCATGCTGAAGCTGATGGCGGGGATGCTCAAGACCGACAACGGCGACGCCATGCTGGCCAAGGACAAGACCGTCGGCATCCTGCTGCAGGAGCCGCCGCTGACCGAGGGCAAGACCGTGCTGGAGAACATCCACGAGGCGGTCGCCGAGACCAAGGGCATGCTCGACCGGTTCAACGAGATCTCGCTGGCGATGGCCGAGCCGGACGCCGACTTCGACGCCCTGCTGGCCGAGATGGGCGAGCTGCAGACCGAGCTCGACCACCGCAACGCCTGGGATCTGGATTCCCAGCTGGAGCAGGCGATGGACGCCCTGCAGTGCCCGCCCGGCAACGCGATCGTCGACGTGCTGTCCGGTGGCGAGCGGCGCCGGGTGGCGCTGTGCAAGCTGCTGCTGCAGCAGCCCGACCTGCTGCTGCTGGACGAACCCACCAACCACCTCGACGCCGAGAGCGTGAACTGGCTGGAGGGCCACCTGAAGAACTACCCGGGGGCGGTGCTGGCGGTCACCCACGACCGGTACTTCCTGGACAATGTCGCCGAGTGGATCTGCGAGATCGACCGCGGCCAGCTGCACCCCTACGAGGGCAACTACTCCACCTACCTGGAGACCAAGCGGGCCCGGCTGCAGATCGAGGGCAAGAAGGACGCCAAACGCGCCCGGATCCTGGAGAAGGAACTGGAGTGGGTGCGGGCCAACCCGAAGGCCCGGCAGGCCAAGAACAAGGCCCGCCTGGCCCGCTACGAGGAGCTCGCCGCCGAGGCGGAGCGGAACCGCGCCGTCGACCTGACCGAGATCAACATCCCGCCGGGCCCCCGGCTGGGCTCCGACGTGCTGGAGGCCACCCACCTGACCAAGGGCTTCGGCGACCGGGTGCTGATCGAGGATCTCAGCTTCAACCTGCCCCGGGCCGGCATCGTCGGCGTGATCGGCCCGAACGGCGTCGGCAAGACCACGCTGTTCAAGATGCTGATCGGCGAGGAGCAGCCGGACGCCGGCAGCCTCAAGGTGGGCGCCACGGTCAAGTTCTCCTACGTCGACCAGGGCCGCGGCGGGATCGACCCCAGCAAGAACGTCTGGGAGGTGGTCTCCGACGGACTGGATCACATCAAGGTGGCCAGCTTCGAGATGCCGTCGCGGGCCTACGTCGCCTCCTTCGGGTTCAAGGGCCCCGACCAGCAGAAGCTGGCCGGCGTCCTCTCCGGCGGTGAGCGGAACCGGCTGAACCTGGCGCTCACCCTGAAGATGGGCGGCAACGTCCTGCTGCTGGACGAGCCGACCAACGACCTGGACGTCGAGACCCTGCAGTCGCTGGAGGACGCCCTGCTGGAGTTCCCGGGCTGCGCCGTGGTGATCTCCCACGACCGCTGGTTCCTGGACCGGGTGGCCACCCACATCCTGGCCTGGGAGGGCACGGATGAGGACGAGGCGAACTGGTTCTGGTACGAGGGCAACTTCGCCAACTACGAGGAGAACAAGATCGCCCGGCTGGGCGTCGAGGCCGCCCGCCCGCACCGTGCCACCCACCGCCGGCTCACCCGGGACTGACCCGGGGTGGAGTTGACCGAAGCGAGCCTCGAACTGGTTCGCGTCCTGGATCTGGCGGGCGTGGCTGCCAACGTCCTGCTGGCCGGGGGGCTGGCCCGCGCCCGGAAGTTCGATCCGGTGGGCTTTCTGTTCCTCGGCCTGGTGAGCGGCCTGGGCGGCGGCATGCTGCGCGACACCCTGCTGCAGGCCGGCCCTCCGGTGGCGCTCACCGACCCCTCCTACCTCAGCGTGGCGCTGCTGGTCTCGCTGTTCGCCTACTTCGTGCTCACCGACGGCACCTGGTGGCGCCGCAGCCTGCGTTTCCTGGACGCGGTGGCGCTGGGCACCTGGGGCGCGGTCGGTGCCCAGAAGGCGCTGGCCGCCGGCCTCGGCTGGCTGCCGGCCATCCTGCTGGGCACCATCACCGCCGTCGGCGGCGGCATGATCCGCGACGTGCTGGTGCAGCGCACCCCGGTGGTGTTCGGCGGCAACACGCTGTACGCCACCTGCGCCAGCTTCGCCGCGCTGGTGGCGGTGGTGCTGGACGGCCTCACCCCGGCCCACTTCCAAGGCGTCACCACCCTGTCGGCGGCGGTGGTCGGCGGCACCCTGTGCCTGCTGGCCTACCACCTCGGCTGGCGGCTGCCCAAGGCCGGCACCTGGACGCCGCTGCCCCGGCGATCAGGCCCCACCCCCGAGTAGCCGCCGGCTACGCCTTCGCCAGGGTGGCCTCCTCCTGGTCCGCCTCGAACTCCTCGGCGGCCAGCGCCGCCAGGCTCTCGATGTCGAGTTCGCCGGTCTCCTCACCCTCGGGCTGGTAGGACTCCTCCGCCGCCTCGGCGTCGTTCTCCCCCGGCTCCACGATCTCACCGGGCTGGGTCCGCTTGACCCGGTAGAAGTTTGACGTCCCGGCGGTCAGATCGTGCCCCACGGTGGACGCCCGGATCTGCAGCTGGTCGTGCTCCACGCCATTGGCGTCCACCCAGTGACGCGACCGCAGCCGACCGACCACGATCACCGGATCGCCCTTGTGCAGGCTCTGCCGGACATGTTCGGCCAGCCGGTGCGAGCAGCTGACCGTCACCCAGATGGTCTGCTCGTCACCCCATTCGCCGCCCCGCACCGTCCGCGGGGTGCACCCCAGCCGGAAGGTCGCCCACGGCGACGCCGCATCCCGCAACTCCACCTCACCGCCGACCCGTCCGGTCAGCCACACCTGTGCTTCCATTGCCTCTCCTCTCGGTTGCCCGGGAGTTTGGCCAGTCGGTGCGGCAATGTGCCAACGAGTTCGGCCGGCTGTGGATAACTGGGGTGGGCCGTTGCGCTATCCACAGGCTGGCGCGGACTAAGCCTGGCCGCGGGCCTCGGCGATCGCCTGGACGGCGGCGGCGTAGCGGTCGAGTTCGGCCTGGACCGGTTGCAGCACCTGCTCGTCGGTGACCACCGCGATCGCCGCCCGCAGCGACTTCTCGGCGGCCCGAGCGCGGGAACCGGCGCCGATCAGAACCAGGCCGCGGCCCAGCAGGGCCAGCAGCAGGCCGGCCAGCACGCCGCCGCCCAGCAGCCAGGTGGGCACCGGGGTGCCCTGCCACAGCAGCTCGGGCAGCCGGGGCAACTGCCACAGCGGGCCCAGCAGGCTGTAGAGGTGCCACAGCCCGCCGACCAGCACCGCCGCCACCAGCAGCCACTGCAGGACGCCGAACAGCCCCCACCAGGCGGCGCCGCGCCGGGTGCGCAGGTCGGTGGCGGCGATCGCGGTGTCCAGCCGGGCGGGCAGCACGGCCTGGTTGGTCCGGGCGGCAGCCCGCACGGCCTCGGTCCAGCCCTTCGGCAGGCCGCTGGCGGCCTGATCGGTCAGCGAACGCAGCGCAGCCTCCACCCGGGCCTGTTGCACCGGGGTGGCGGTGGGCAGCGCGGTCCGTCCGATCTCGGCCGAACCGGCGGGCAGCTCCAGCCGCAACCGCTGCAGCGGATCGCGTCGCAACCGGCCGATCCAGCTCAGGAACGGCCAGCCGGTGGCGGCCCTGCCCCGCTTCGTCCAAGAACGGCGGACACCGTCCACCACGGTCGGCACCCCGGCGGCCTCGGCCAGCGCGGTGGTGAGCTCGGCCCGGGCCGGCTTGCTCAGCCCGTGCTTCGACGGCGAGCGGCCGCCCAACTCGTCGGCCAGCCGGCCGGCTGCCACCTTCACGTCGGTCTGCAGCCGGCGGACGGCCGCCTGCTTGCCGGCCACGGTCTGGGCCAGCACCTCGCGCAGGCCGTCGATCCCGGTGCCCCGCAACGCCGACGTCACCATCACCGGGGTGGAGCGCAGCCCCTCGCTGTCCAGCAGCCGGCGCAGGTCCTCCAGGCAGTGCTCCAGCTCGTCGGGACGCAGCAGGTCGGCCTGATTGAGCACCACCAGCATCAGGTGGGAGTACGGCGCCAGCGGCTTGAGGTAGCCGTCGTGCAGCGCCGCGTCGGCGTACTTCTGCGGGTCGACCACCCAGATCAGCGCGTCCACCCGCTCGACCAGCTTGTCCACGGTCAGCCGGTGGGCGACCTCGGTCGAGTCGTGGTCGGGCAGGTCGAGCAGCACCAGCTTGGCCAGCGGATCGTCCGCCGCGGTGGCGATCAGGTGACGGCGCGGGATGTCCAGCCAGTCCAGCAGCTCGTGCGGCAGCGCGCTGCCCCAGGTCACCCCCATCGCCTTCGCGGTGGTGGGACGCCGCACCGCGATCTGCGCCAGCTCGGTGCCGGTCAGCGCGTTGAACAGGCTGGATTTGCCCGAGCCGGTCGCCCCGGCCAGCGCCACCACGGTGAACTCGCCATCGAAGGCCACCCGCTCGCCGGCCCGCCGGACCACCTCGTCGGCCTGCGCCAGCACACCGGCATCGCTCCGGCCCGCGGCGGCGTCCACCGCGCGGCGCAGCGCCGCCACCTGGTCGGACAGCCCGGTCACGGCTGTTCCTGGTCGATGATCACGGTGCCCTCCAGCACCGGGCCGGCGGCCTCCAGCGGCAGCGGAGCGGGTGCCGGTCGCGGCAGCTCCGGCCGGGCTTCGTGCTCCGGTTCCGGCTCGGCGGAAGCCGGCTCGGCCTCGATCTCCGCCACCGCCGCGGCGATCGCGTCCGCCTGCTCGGGCCGGACATCGACCGCTGCCAGCGCGGTCTCGTAGCGGGCCAGCTCTCCGGCCAGCAGGGCCTCCACCCGGTCGTCCAGCTGCTGTTTGGCCTGCTTGGCCAGCCGGCGGACGGCGTCCTCGCCGAACACCGCCTCGAGCACCCGCTGGGCCAGCACCGCGGTGCCGCCGGCCACCCCGAGCTCGGCGCCGACCAGGCCGCCGGTCTGGGAGAACACCAGGATCATCAGCGCCACCCCGACGCCGTTCACCCCCAGCGCCCAGAACCGGGCCTGCGACTTCTTGGCCGCACCGACCTCGCTGACCAGTTCCATCACGTCGGACTGCCAGTCGCGCACCAACTGCTTGGCGGCGGTCTCGAACTCCTGGCTGGCCCGGGTCAGGTCGGAACCCGCCCTGGCCAGCAGCTCCCGACCGGCCGGGTGGGCCTGCCAGGCGGACGCGGCCCGCTCGGCGGCGGCCTCGCCGGCCTCCCGGATCAGCACCTCCATGCCGGACTCCACCGCCTGGCTGACCTCGGCGGCCTGCTTGGGCTCCCCCCGGAAGGCGGCCATCATCCGGTCGCGCAGCCAGCCGATCTTCTGCTCGACCGCGCGGAAGAACTCCCCGGTGCCGACGAAGTCGTGCCAACGCTCCAGCACCTCGCCGCGCAGCATGCTGCCGTCCGCGGTCTGCACCGCGACCGTGCGGACCGCTTCGGCGTAGGACTGCTCGGCGTCCTGCCGCAGGGTGTGGACGGCATTGGCCTGGTCGGTCACCGCCTGGGCGATCTGCGGCGCCGCCGCGACCAGGGCGCGGATCGCACCGTCCAGGGTCTGCAGCACCACCGCCCGCCGGCTGGCGGCGTCCTGGGCGAGTTCGCCGAGCCAGCCCCGGATCGGCGCCACCGCCGAGTCGGGCAGCAGGCCGTCGTCGTCCACCTGGGTCTCGGGGACGGCGAACAGCGGCGACGAGCCCAGCCCGCGCTGGCCCATCATCTGCCCCAGGTGAACCGGCACCTCCGACATCGCCGCTGGCGGCACCCGATCGAGCACCACCGCCACCACCGCGTCCCGGGCGGCCGCCGAGCGCAGGTAGTCCCACGGGACGGCGTCGGCATAGCGGGCGGCGGAGGTGACGAACAGCCACAGGTCGGCCGCGGCCAGCAGTTGCGCGGCCAGGGCACGGTTCTCGGCCACCACCGAGTCGACGTCGGGGGCGTCCAGGATCGCCAGGCCGGGCGGCAGGGTCGGCTCCGGCACCAGCTGCAGCGTCTTGGCGTCGGCCACCCGGTCGGCGCTACGGCCCAGGCCGGGCAGGATCCGGTCGGCGGTGAACCAGGCGGCGTCGTCGGGGTGGTGGACCAGCACCGGCGACCTGGTGGTCGGCCGGATCACCCCGGGCGTGGTCACCACGCGGCCGATCACCGAGTTCACCAGGGTGGACTTGCCGGCGCCGGTGGAGCCACCCACCACGGCGAGCAGTGGAGCCTCCAGCCTGCCCAGTCGGGGCAGCACGTAGTCGTCGAGTTGGGCGACCGCCTCGCGGGCCCGGGCGGCGGCTGTCTCACTGCCCGGCAGCGCCAACGGCAGCCGGACGCCGGCCAGCGCATCCCGCAGCCCGGTCAGCGCCCGCGCGCGTTGCTCGCCCATGGCGCCTCCTCCCGGTATCGCGGCCCAGCTTGGCCGTTCGAGCAGTCACACACCATAGCCTCAGGTTCGCCGCCAGGCTCAACCCGGCGGCGCCCATTTCGGATCGACCGGGGACTGGCCGGGGGCGCTGGCCGTGGTCGGCGCCGGCCAGGAGCCGCCCAGCCCGGCCGGACCGGGATAGCTGGGGTCCGGGTAGTCGAGCTGCTGCCGGCGGCGCAGCCGCGGTAGCGCCAGCTTCAGCCCGCGCGGGTCGTCGATCGCCGCTGGGCGGACCTCGCGGATCCGGTGGATCAGTTCGTGGGCCCGCTCGTTGCCGGCCTCGTCCACCACGCCGCGCACCTGGGCGTCGCGCAGGTAGGCCAACTCGGTCAGTTTGCGTTGCAGCTCCCGGGTGGCCCGGAAGCACCGCCAGCCCCGGGTGAGCGCGACCAGCAGGGCACGCCAGCGGGTGCGCAGCCGGCTGAACAGCAGCGGGTCGTCCGGCCGCAGCCAGCCCACCACGACATAGTCGGCCAACCGCACCCGGATCAGCTTGCTCTGCGCCAGCACCTGCCGGATCACCCAGATCGCCGCCGAGACCACCAGCGGCACCGCCACCGCCCAGTACATGAACAGTTGCGCGTCGCCCTGGCTGAGGCTGGCCTGGGAGTTGAACACCATGTGCAGGAAGGCGGCCAGCCCGTAGCCCGCCAGCGGGGCCAGCACGCGGACCACCTTGCTGCGGGTGCGCAGCGCCACCGCCACCCCGACCGCGGTCATCATGGTGAACAGCGGATGGCCGAAGGCCGTCCAGAAGCCGCGCAACTGCACCAGCTCGACCAGCGCCTGCTCGGCGTCCCCGACGTCGATGGTCGAGGTGGAGTACACGATCGCCCGGGCGTAGTAGATGATGTTCTCGGTGAACGCGAAGCCGGCCGCCGAGAGCCCGCCCATCACCACCAGCGAGACCTTCGAGACCAGTTCGTAGCGCACCAGGATCGCCAGCCCGAACAGCACCGTCGCCTTGGCGGCCTCCTCGACGAAGGGCGCCACGAAGATCGCCGCCCGGGCGCTGGTGCCGGGGTCGAAGTCGCCGGTGACCTGCATCTGCATCGCCGCCCAGGAGTTCACGTGGTAGGACACGAAGGTCGCCACCGTGGCCCCCCAGCCCAGCGACAGGAACCACACCGTCCAGCGCTGCGGACGCCAGCGGTCGGCCATCAGGTAGACCACGATCCAGAACAGCACCGTCGAGGTGGCGTACCAGGCGCTCTGCCGGATCGCCGAGGGGTTCAGCCCGGGCACCCGGCCGCCGACCGTGGCCTGGTCGGAGGTCAGGTCGAAGTAGAGCGCCGCCAGGCAGGCCGCGAAGATGATGGTGAGGCCGAGCACCAGCCAGGTCCACCACGAGGACAGCACCCGCTGCGGGTAGGGCCGGTTGTCCACCGGTTCGCTGGGCAGGTTGTTCAGCCTGCGCGCCCGCGCCTCGACAGTGGACATCATGAGGGCAAGCGTACAAGCGGGTTCCAGTGCCCTCACCCCGGTGCCACCCGCGCCCCTCCCGTGGCCGGCGTCATGGTGTGGAAATTGGCGCGACATCGGGCCGTTAGCCACACCATCAGGAAGAGACGGCCACCTTGCGAGGAATCAAACTGAACCGTACAGTTTGATTCGTGACGGCAGGCCACCGCAGAGCCGCTGCCAAACGGCAGCAGATCATCGACGCCGCGCGGGAACTGTTCCTGGAGAACGGCTTCGCCGGTAGCTCGATGGACGCCGTGGTGGCCCGCGCCGGGGTGAGCAAGCAGACCCTGTACCGCTACTTCCCGTCGAAGACCGAACTGCTGGCGGCGGTGCTGGCCAGCGAGGTCGACACCTCCGGGATCTTCTCCGGGCCGCCGCCGCAGCCGGAGACCGCCGCGGAGTTGCGGGTGGCGCTGATCGGCATCGCCCACACGCTCACCCACGAGATGCTGAGTACCCGGAGGCTGGCGCTGATCCGGTTGGTGCTCGGCGAGGCCTTCCGGATCCCGGAACTCCGCGACGCGATCCGCGATCTGTTGCCGGGCCAGCTCCTCCACCGCACCCAGGCGGTACTCGCCCACGCCGCCTCCCGCGGGCTGGTCCACAGCGAGCGGCCGGAGCTTTCCGCCCGGATGTACATCGGCCCTATCTTCAGCTTCGTGGTGCTGGACGGCCTGCTCCGCGCCGACCCACTGCCGCCGCCGGCCACCGCCGATCTGGAGTACCTGGTGGACACCTTCCTGCGCTCGGTGGAGCCATGAGAGGGCTGGCCGGGCTGGCCGCCGTGGCGGTGCTGCTCGCCGGCTGCGCCGCGGAGCCCGGGCTGCGGCTGCAGGCCACGGTGGCCGACGACCTGGAGGTGATCGCGGTGCCAGCACTGGCTACGCCCACGGTGAATCTGGATGCCGGCTTCACCACCGCGGCCGTTCACCAGCCGCAGGCGTCGTTCGGGCTGGGCTCGGTGGCCGGCGTGGCCGAGGTCGTCGTCCGGGAGGGTGACCGGGTGACCGCCGGCCAGCCCTTGCTGCGGCTGGACGACCGGCTGCTGCGGGCCGGGCTGGCCGCAGCGAAGGCGGACGCGCGGGTGGCCGAGGGTCAGCTCGACGCGCTGGCCTCGGCCCGATCGGAGGCGGCGGACGCGGCCGCGGAGCTGGCCGACAAACGCGCCGAGCTGAAGGAGGTGCTGGCCGAGCTGAAGCAGAAGCGAGGCGAGGTGAAGAAAGCGATCAAGCAGCTGACCAGCACCCGCGCCAAGCTGAAGAAGCAGCGAGGCGACCTGCGCGACCAGCGGCAACAGCTGATCGGTCAGCGCCGGCAACTGCGGCAGACCCTGGCCGCGCTGCCGCCACAGGCACCCAACCGGCCGCAACTCGAAGCCGGCCTGGCCAAGCTGAATCAGGGGATCGACCAGCTGGGCGGCGTGCTGAAGAAGCTGGACGCCGGGCTGGCCAAGCTCGGCAAGGGCCTCAAGCAGGCCCGGACCGGCCTGGCCAAGCTGGACACCGGCATCCGGAAGGCCACCGAGGGGCTGGCGAAGCTGACCGACGCCGCGGCCGACCTGCGGGAGGCCCGCGCCCAGCTCACCCGGCTGCACCGGTTGGCCCAGGTGGCGGTCGACACCGCGGCGGTCGGGGTCGACCTGGCGCGGACCCAGCTGGACCAGGCGGCGATCAGCGCCCCGCTGGCCGGGACCGTGGTGGCGGTCGCGGCGGCCGGTGACCGGCTGGCGCCCGGCGCCACGCTGGTGACGATCCGCCCCGGCGGCCCCCGTCGGCTGGTCAGCTGGCTCTCCCCCGCCCAGGTCGCCGCCGCCTGCGTGGGCGACGTGGCGTCCGTCCACACCGACTGGGGTCAGAGCGCCACCGCCGAGCTGCGCCGGATCGCCGTCGCGGCCGACTTCCCACCCACCTCCTACGCCACCGACGAGGTCCATCTCACCCGGGCCTTCGCCGTCGAATTCAGCACCTCGGCCGAGCTCCCCGCCGGAGCCGCGGTCACCGTCTCCCTCCAACCCTGCCGGCCGCAGCCGACCGGCGCCGCAGAAGGTGAACCCCATGGCAACTCATAAGCGTCCGCCGATCCCGGTGATCGTCCTGGTCGTGCTGCTGGCCGGCGGCGGGTTCTGGTGGTGGTGGAGCAGCACCCACCCCGCCGCCGCGGACGGCGCGCTGCGGGCCAGCGGCACCGCCGAGACCCGCGAATACCAGGTCTCCCCCGCCCTGGCGGGACGGATCGACGAGGTGAAGGTGGCCGAGGGCGACTCCGTGAAGGCGGGCGACGAGCTCGTCCGGCTCGACCGGCGCGCCCTCGAACTGCAGGTCGAGCAGGCCAAACAGGGGGTGAAGGCGGCCGCGGCGGGGGTGACCAATGCCGAGGACGACTCCGACGCCACCAAGGCCGACGTGAAGGCGGCGAAGGCCCGGCTCGCCCAGGCCGAGGCCGCGGTCGAGCTGGCCGAACTGCAGCTCGGCTACGCCACCATCACCGCTCCCCGGGACGGCCAGGTGGTCAGCCTGACCGCCAACGCCGGCCAGAACGCCGCCCCCGGCCGCGCCCTGCTGACGCTGAGTGATCCCACCGACGTGTTCGTCCGGGTGTTCGTCCCGGAACCCCGGATCGGCGAGGTGAAGGTCGGCCAGCAGGTCAGGATCGCCTCCTCCGGCCTGTCCGACCAGGTCGCCGGCACGGTCAGCTTCGTCGCCGCGGAGGCCGAGTTCACCCCGAACACCGTCCAGACCGAGGACCAGCGCACCACCCTGGTGTTCGAGGTCCGGGTCCGGGTGGACGATCCCGGCACCCTGCGGGCCGGCATGCCGGCCGACGTCACCTTCGGCTGACCATGACCCCCGGCATCCGACTCAGCGGCCTCGGCAAGCGCTTCGGCGACCTCGAGGCCGTCGCCGGGGTGAGCCTCGACGTGCCCCAGGGCGCGGTCTTCGGCCTGCTCGGCCCGGACGGCGCCGGCAAGTCGACGCTGATCCGGATGCTGGCCACCGTCCTGCTGCCCGACGCCGGGGAGGCGGAGCTCTTCGGCCTCTCGGTCACCCGCGCGGCCGCCCAACTGACTCCCCGGATCGGCTACATGTCGCAGCGGTTCTCGATGTACCCCGATCTCACCGTGGCCGAGAACCTGGAGTTCTTCGCCCGGGTGCGCGGCGTCCCCCGTCCCCGCCGCCGGGAGCGCGCCGCCGAGTTGCTGGAGAGCATGGGCATGGCGCCATTCGCCAGGCGGCAGGCCCGGCTGCTCTCCGGCGGCATGAAGCAGAAGCTGATGCTGGCCAGCACCCTGATGCACGACCCGGATCTGCTGCTGCTGGACGAACCCACCACCGGCGTCGATCCGGTCTCCCGCCGGGAGTTCTGGCGGATCCTGGCCGGCATCCACGCCGCCGGCCGCACCGTTCTAGTCGCCACCCCGTACATGGACGAGGCCGAGCGCTGCAGCCACGTCGGCTTCATGGACGCCGGCCGGATCAGCCACACCGGCACCCTGCAGGAGTTGAAGGACGCCGTCCCCGGCACCCTGCTCGAGGTGGTCGCCCCCGACCCCCGCGCCGCCCTGGCCGTGCTGCGCGACCAGCCCGGGGTGAGCCAGGCCCACCTGCTCGGCGACACCGTCCGCGTCCTGACGCACACCGCGGTCCCTGAGGTCGCGCGCAGCGCGGGTCTCGAAGGGGCGGAGCCCACCGAGGCTTCGGGACCCGACCCTGCGGGTCGACCTCAGCCGTCGTTGGAAGCGACCACCGCGCTCCTGACCGCGGCCGGTATCGACGCCGAGGTGCGCGAGATCGGCATGGACATGGAGTCGGTGTTCGCCTACTTCGCCGAGGAGGCGGCATGAACGCCCTGGATCGGATCGGCGCGGTGGCGGCGAAGGAGTTCCGTCACCTGTGGCGCGACCCGCGGGCGATCGCGATCGTGCTGCTGATGCCGATCGTCCAGTTGCTGCTGTTCGCCTACGCGATCAGCTTCGACGTCGAGCACCTGCCCACCGTGGTGGTGGACGCCGACCGCACCCCGGCCAGCCAGGAGTATCTGCGCGACTACGTCGGCTCGCCGCTGTTCGAGATCGTCGAGTACGCCGATTCGCCGGCGGCGGTGGAGCAGGCCTTCCTGGCCAACCGGGCCGAGGTCGGCGTGATCGTCCCGGCCGGTTTCGGCCGCGCCCTGGCCAGTGGCTCGCAGGCCCAGGTCGGGGTGCTGATCGACGGCAGCCAGCCCAACTCGGCCCGGGTGGCGCAGGCCTACACCAACGCCCTCAACCTGCTGGCCACCCAGCGGGTCGCCGTCGCCTGGGCCGACGCCCAGGGGGTGGACGTGAGCAGCGTCGGGCAACTCGAACCCCGGCTGCGCACCTGGTACAACCCCGAGCGACGCTCGGCGATCTTCCTCGTACCAGGGCTGATCGTGGTGATCCTGGCGATCGTCACCGTGCAGCAGACCGCGGTCTCGCTGGTCCGGGAGCGCGAGCTCGGGACGTCCGAGCAGCTGGCGATCAGCCCGTTGCGGCGGCCCGAACTGATGCTGGGCAAGCTGCTGCCCTGGACGGCGCTGGCCTTCCTCGACCTGGTCGCGATCTCCGCCCTGGCGGTGACGGTGTTCGGCGTCCCGCTGCGCGGCGACCCGGCGCTGCTGGCCACCGGCGCCGCCCTGTTCGTGTTCTGCTGCCTGGGGCTGGGGCTGGTGATCTCGGCGGTCGCCCCCAGCCTCGACGTGGCGAACATCGCCGCCCTGCTGTTCACCTTCCTGCCGGCCTTCCTGCTCTCCGGCTTCGTGTTCCCGCTGAACCAGATCCCGGCGGTGTTGCAGTGGATCTCGCTGCTCTTCCCGGCCCGCTACCTGGTGTCGGTCACCCGGGGGGTCTTCCTGAAGGGCGCCGGCTGGGGCGAGCTGTGGCCAGAACTGGCCGCGCTCGGGGTCTACGCCGTGGTGGCGCTGACCGTGGCGTCGGTGCTGTTCAGCCGGAGGTCGCGATGAGCTGGCGGCGGATCCGGACCCTGATCTGGAAGGAGTTCACCCAACTGCGGCGCGATCCCATGCTGCTGCGCCTGCTGATGATCATGCCGATCGCCCAGCTGATCCTGTTCGGCTACGTGGTCGCCGCCGACATCAAGCACCTGGACACCGCGGTGGTAGACCTGGACGGCACCGCCACCTCGCGGGAGTTGGCCGACGCGTTCAGCGGCTCGGGGTACTTCAGCATTGTGCAGCGGCCGGCCAGCGAGGCCGAGCTGCAACCCCTGCTGGACACCGGCCAGGTCACCGTCGCGGTGGTGATCCCCGAGGGCACCCAGCAGAAGCTGGACGCCGGGCAGACCGCCGGGATCGGCATCGTGGTGGACGGCTCGGACTCCCAGGTCTCCTCGGTGGCCAGCGGGTACGCGTCCCAGATCGTCGCCCGGGCCAACCTGGACCGGCTGGCCGAACTCGGCCTGGGCCCGGGGGCTCCCGGCATCGACGCCCGGATCCGGGTGATGTTCAACCCCACCCTCGACCCGATCAACACCATGATCCCGGCGCTGATCGCCGCCATCCTGATGATCTCCCTGGCCGCGATCATGTCCCAGGCGGTGGTCCGGGAGCGGGAGTCGGGCACCCTGGAGCAGCTCTTCGTCACCCCGGTGCGGCCCGGCGAGTACATCGCCGGCAAGGTGACCCCGTACGCGGTGCTGGCGGTGGTGCAGATGGCGATCGTGGCGGCGGTCGGCACGCTGTGGTTCCGGGTGCCGTTCTACGGCAACCTGGCGGTGGTGCTGCTGGGGTTGGCGCTGTTCCTGCTGGTCTGCATCGGGCAGGGGCTGCTGATCTCGCTGCTGGCCCGGACCCGTTCCCAGGCGGTGCAGATCACCCTGTTCCTGATGCTGCCGATGATCGTGCTCTCCGGCTTCATCTTCCCGATCGAGTCGATGCCCGAGGTGATCCAGCCGTTCACCTACCTGATCCCGCTGCGGCACGCCCTGGACGTGCTGCGGGCGTCCTTCATCAAGGGCAGCGGGTTCGCCGAACTTGCCG
This sequence comes from Propionicimonas sp., assembly GCA_049840415.1. Classification (GTDB taxonomy): domain Bacteria; phylum Actinomycetota; class Actinomycetes; order Propionibacteriales; family Propionibacteriaceae; genus Propionicimonas. The sequence goes on from JASGLB010000009.1 coordinate 386,484, forward strand.
TCCCACTGCTGGCGCTGGCCGGCTTCGGGGTGGCCTTCTTCGGCTCCGCCGTCCTCGCCACCCGCCGCCGGATCACGGAGTAGCCATGACCTGTGCCATTTCGGTTCACGGCCTGGTGAAGACCTTCGGGTCGTTCACCGCGGTCGACGGGATCGAGTTCGACGTCCCCCGCGGCCAGGTGTTCGGCTTCCTCGGCCCGAACGGCTCCGGCAAGACCACCACCATCCGGATGCTCACCGGCAGCATCTCCCCCACCGCCGGGCGGGCCCGGGTACTGGACGAGGACGTGATCGCCCATCCCGAGCGGGTGCGGGCCCGGATCGGCTACATGTCGCAGAAGTTCTCGCTGTTCGAGGATCTGACGGTGGCGGAGAACCTCACCTTCTACGCCCGGATCCACGGCCTGGGCCGCGACGAGTTCGCCGAGCGCCGGGCCTGGATCCTGCGGATGGCCGGCCTGACCGGACGCGAGGACGAGCTCGCCCGCAACCTCTCGGTGGGCTGGCGGCAGCGCCTCGCGCTCGGCACCGCCACCATCCACTCCCCCGAACTGCTCTTCCTGGACGAACCGACCTCCGGCGTCGACCCGGTGGCCAGACGCCACTTCTGGGAACTGCTCTACGAGCTGGCCGAACAGGGCATCACCCTCTTCGTCACCACCCACTACATGGACGAGGCCACCCACTGCCATCGGCTGGCCTTCATCCACGGCGGCCGGCTGATCGCCCAGGGCACCCCCACCGAGCTGCGCGCCTCGTTCGGCCCCGGGGCCACCCTGGAGGACGTCTTCGTCGGCCTGGAAGAACAGTCCCGCACCACGGCGGATTGACCAGGAACTCCTCACCGCCGATACTTTTATCGAACATCTGTTCGAACGGAGGGTGCAGTGGCGGTCGTCATGCACGTCGACATGGACTCCTTCTACGCCTCGGTCGAGATCCGTAAGCAGCCGGCCCTGGCCCGCGTCCCGATGTGGGTCGGTGGGGACGGACGCGGCGTCGTGCTGTCGGCCAACCGGCTGGCGAAGGAGTGGGGCGTCGAGGGCGGCATGCCCTCCTCCCGGGCCAAGCGGCTGTGCCCGAACGGGCTCGGCATCCGGCCCAACTTCGAGGAGTACCTCGAGGCCTCCCGCACGGTGATGGAGATCTTCCGCAGCGTGGTGGCGATCGTCGAGGTGGCGTCGATCGACGAGGCCTACCTCGACGTCACCGGCGCGCTGCGGATGTGGGGGTCGGCCGAGCAGATCGGCCAGCGGATCCGCCGGCTGGTCCGGGAGCAGGAGCAACTCCCCTGCTCGGTGGGGATCGGCCCCAACCGGCTGGTGGCCAAGATGGCCTCCCGGGCAGCCAAGCCCGACGGCCTGTTCGAGGTGCCGCCCGAGCAGGTCACCGAATTCCTGCACCCGCTGCCGGTGGGCAGCCTGTACGGCATCGGCGGCAGCACCACCGCCGCGCTGCACCGGCGCGGCATCATGACCGTGGGCGACCTGGCGAACACCCCGCTGGACGCCCTGCAGCGCGCCTTCGGTCCCCATCAGGGCAGTGCGCTCTCCCAGTTGGCCTGGGGACGATCGTCCAGCCACGTCAGCCTGCAGCACGCCGGCGCCGTCGGGGTGGGCAACCAGGAGACCTTCTACGCCGACACCGACGACCCGGCCGTGGTGAAGGCGGAGATCCTACGGGTGGCCAGCAGCGTCGCCCGCCGGCTGCGCAAGGCCGGCCTGCTCGGCCGGGTGGTGACCCTCGGCGTCCGGTTCGCCGACTTCAAGGCGATCTCCGGCTCGCTCACCCTGCCCAGTCCGATCGACACCACCCACGAGCTGTACGCCGCCGCGCTCACCCTCTACGACCAGCCCCGGATGCACGCCAAGCCGGTGCGCCGGGTGGGGATCAGGATGGCCGGGCTGGTACCGGCCGAGCAGGCCCACCTGCAGCCGGCGCTGGGTGACCCCGAGATCGGCTGGCGGGAAGCGGAACAGGCCACCGATCGGATCAACAACCGGTTCGGCCGCAACTCCGTCCAACGGGCGGCGCTCACCCGGCTACCCGGGCGCCACCATCCGATCCCGCCGGGACGGGCGGCGCTGAGCAGCCCCTTCGAGTAGCCGGGACACCGGCCGAGGACCCTTCGGCAAGCTCAGCGATCGTCGGGGATTGACAGTTAGATTTCTAACAGTTAGATTTCTAACTGTGATCGATCGCGCCACCGAACTCACCATAGCCATCCGGACCATCGGCTTCGCCGAACGGACGGCCGCGGACGAGTGGGTGCGCGCCAGCGGCCTCACCCGGCAGCAGGCGTTCACCATCGGCTACATCGAAGAACACCAGAGCCGCGGGGTGATCGCCCGCGAACTCGCCGAAATGTCCGGCACCACCGCCGCGTCGGTCGCCAGCCTGCTGCAGGGGCTGGAGGAGCGCGGGCTGGTCACCCGAACGCCGTCTCCGAACGATTCTCGGGTCAAACTCCTCAGCGTCACCCCACAGGGCGTCAAGCTCACCGAGGGGTTCGGCGAGGCGATGCGGGCGGTGCCGGAGCGGATCTTCGGCTGCCTCAGCGAGGCCGAGCAGGAGCAACTGCTCAGCCTGCTGCAACGGGTGGTGGCCGAGATCGACCCGCCCGAGCCGTCCTGGCAGCGGCGCGAGCGCTGAGCCTGCCGGTCGGGTGACCGGCCGAGATTCCTGACCCATCCTGTCCCGCCGGATCCTCCGGCGCCGTTCACCTTCACCGTTCTACGGAGGTTCCACCATGCCCTCAGACAATCGCTTCATGCTGTCCAGGGCGCCGATCTGGCGCTCCCTGGCCCACCTCTGCATCCCGATGATCGCCGGCTTCTCGGTCGGCACGATCTACAACGTCATCAACGCGGGCTTCGTCGGCTCGCTCCATTCCACCCCGCTGCTGGCGGCCCTCACCTTCTCGCTGCCGGTGTTCGCGCTGATCATGGCGATCGGCGGCGTCTTCGGGGTCGGCGGCGGCACCTACATCTCCCGCCTGCTCGGCTCCCAGGAGGACGAGGGGACGGACGCCGCGGCCGCGGCCGACCGGATCAAGCAGGTGTCGTCCTTCACGCTGTGGGGGTCGCTGGCCCTCGGCGCGGTGATCGGCGTCCTCGGGCTGAGCTTCGCCACCCCGCTGGCCGCCGCGGTCGGTGCGTCCGGGGAAGCCCTGCTGCCCACCGCGCAGTACATCGGCGCGATGTTCGCCTTCGCCCCGGTACTGGTGGCCTGCTTCTCGCTGGAGCAGGTGGTCCGGGCCGAGGGCGCCGCGGTGGCGTCCATGGCCGGGCTGATCGCCTCGACCATCGCCAACCTGGTGCTGGACGTGCTGTTCATCCTGGTGCTCGGCTGGGGCGTGCTGGGCGCCGGCCTCGCGGTCGGGCTCTCCAACCTGGTGATGGCCGGCTACTACGTCTGGTGGCTCACCCGGCGCAGCCAGGTGGTCTCCCTCGCCCCACACTGGTTCCGGGCCGACCGCGAACTGCTGAAGTCGGTGTTCGGCGTCGGCATCTCCGAGTTGCTGCAGTCGTCCTTCCTGATCGTCACCACGCTGGTGATGAACTGGATCGCGATCGGCTACGGCGAGGCGCTGCTGGCCTCCATGGGGGTCGCGCTACGGATCTCGCAACTGCCGGAGACGATGTGCATGGGCGTCTTCATCGGCGCCATCCCGCTGTTCGCCTACGCCTTCGGGGCGGGCAACCACCGCCGGCTGCATCGCAGCATCGCGGGCGCGGCGGTGGCCATCCTGGCGATCACCGGGGTGTTCTCCGGACTGGTCTTCGCCTTCCGCGACCAGGTGTTCGCGCTGTTCAGCGCCGATCCGGCGGTGCTGACCGACGGTACCCAGGTGCTCACCGCCATGCTGGTCGCCACCATCTTCAACGGGATCACCGGGCTGGTGATCGCGGTCTTCCAGGCCACCGAGCAGATCCGCAACGCCACCATCATGGCGGTCGCCCAGGGGGTGCTGTTCGTCCCGGTGGTGCTGGCCGGCAACGCGGTGTTCGGCATCACCGGGGTGATCTGGTCGATGACCGTCACCGAACTGCTCACCTTCGGGCTAGGGATGGCGCTGTTCCTGGCCGGCCGCCGGGCGCTCGACCGGGAACCCTCCGCCGGCGCCGTCCAGGCGGCCGAGGCTGCCCTGGCCGGCTGAGTCACGCCCGGTCGTGCAGCCGGGCCACCACGGTGAGCGGCGCCGGGGCAACCAGCCCGGCCAGCCGCTCCACCACGGACGGCGGGCAGCTGAACAGCACGCAGGAGGCCGGGCCACCGGAATCCGTCCGGGAGATCCCGGACGGCAGCCACTCCAGCCCCAGCCCGGCGGAGGCGGCCAACTCCCCCGCCTCCCAGGCCACCCCCTTGGAGCCGACCGGCAGCGCATCGTGGGTCAACCCCGCCGCCAGCACCGCCCGCACCGCGGCCACCGGGACCTGGCCCGGGTGGCCGATCACGATCTGGTCCCGCGGGGCCGAGAGCGGCAGGCCGGCGCAGACCACCACGTCGCCGGGCTGCGATCCGCCACCCACGCCGGTGCCGGACGCCAGCCGGCCCAGCACCGTCACGCCAATGCCGGTTGCCCGGGTGGGCACGTTCTCCTCGGTGCTGCCGGTCACCGCCCCGGGCGGCACCCCGGCCTCGGCGGCGAGCCGACGGATCTCGTCGATCATCACCCGTCCGGTCGGTTCGTAGGCCAGGCAGAGCGCGTCCACCACGGCGACCGGACGGGCGCCGGCGCAGAGCACCTCCAGCAGCGGGACGCGGAGCGCGAAGTGCCCCACCGTCACCGCCTCCGCCGCCACCGTGTCGGCCGGACCGGGGCCGATCCCACCGATCGAGTCGCAGGCGACCACCAGCGACCCGTCCAGGATCAGCAGGTCCCGCACCCGCGCTGTCGCCGACGGGCCGGTCATTCGCCGGCGATGCAGAACTCGTTGCCCTGCGGATCGGCCAGCGTGATCCAGCGGAAGCTCTCATCGCCGCGGTCGCCGACCAGCGTGGCGCCGGCGGCCAGGAACTGCCGCAGGGACTCGTCCAGGTCGCCGGAGACGTGCAGATCGAGATGCAGCCGGTTCTTGCCCGGGGTCGGGTCCGCCACCTTCTGGAAGCCCAGCGTGCCGTTCGGGATCTTCACGATCACGAACCAGCCGTCGTGGTCGGCGACGATCTCGCCGCCGCAGCGTTCGGCCCACCACTGCGCCAGCGGAGCGGGATCGGTGGAGTCGGTGGTGACCATGCCAAGGGAAAGTGCCATGCCCCGATGCTAGGGGTGCCGCGCCGGCTTCGACACCCCCGCGGAGAACGGGCCGCCGGCGGCCGGGCGGCGTCGGGGCGGCGGCGGAGAGGAGCCGGGGCTCACCCCGGCAGCAGGCCTGCCAGCCCGGGATCGGGCAGCGTGGCGACTGGTTCGCCGGCCAGCCGGACCTCGATCGTGCCGGTCTGCTCAAGCACCAGCAGATCAGCCCGGGCGCCGACCGCCAGCACTCCCCGTCCGGCGGCGGCGACCCGTTGGGCCGGATACCGCGAGGCCATAGCCACCAGGTCGGCAGCGGGTAGCGGCGCGTGCCGCAGCGCCCAGTGGACGCACTCCAGCAGCGTCCGTCCCGAGCCGGCCAGGTAGGGCGTGCCGGTCATCCGCAGGCTGCCGCCGGCGGCCACCGTCACCCGGCCGCCGATCGGGGAGAGGTACTCGCCCGGTGGGCAGTGGGCCAGCGCGGCGGAGTCGCTGACCAGGTGGCAGCGTGCCGGGGACTTCGCCCGCACCATGCTGACGAAGGTGTCGACCGGAAGATGGTCGCCGTCGGCGATCAGCCCGGCCTGGACCCGGTCGTCGGCCAGTAGCGTCCAGAGATGGTTCGGGTGGCGCGGGAGTTGCGCCGGCAACCCGTTTCCCAGATGGGTGGCCAACCGGGCGCCCGCGTCGATCGCCGCCCGGCACTGTTCGACGGTCGGCAGGCAGTGACCGATCGCGACCGTCACCGAACGCTCGACCGCGGCGCGGATGAAGGCCGGCGCGCCCTTCCGTTCCGGCGCCAGGGTGATCAGCAGCGGGAGGTCGCCGGCGGCCCGCCGCCATTCGTCCAGTTCCGCGAGGTCTGGATCCCGGATCCAGTCCGGGTCATGGGCGCCGCGCATGCCCTCGCCGGCGGAGATGAACGGCCCTTCCAGGTGGATGCCCAACACCAACTGCCGCGCCAGGCCACCGGCCTCGACAGCGGCCCGGACCGCCCGGATCCCGGTCAGCATCCGCCGCGGCGGGCCGGTGATCACGGTCGGCAGGAAGCCGGTCGTGCCCTGCCCGGCCAAGGCGACGCAGATCGCCTCGACCTCCGCCGCCGAGACGCCGTCCGCGTTCAGGTCGATACCCGCGAACCCGTTCACCTGGAGGTCGACCAGGCCGGGCAGCAGAAACGGCAGCCGGTCGGCGGCCGCGTCCAGCAGCGAGACCCGGGTGATCCGGCCGGCCTCCCAGGCCAGCTCGATCGGACGGCCGGTGACGTCCCTTCCGCGGACCGCGACCACCGCGCTACAGCCCCAACTCGCTCGCCGCACCCCGGTCGAGGAAGACCATGACATCGCGGTGGCCGCGGATCGCGGTGGCCGGCACCGCCTCGCCGATCGGCCCGCGCAGCGCCGCGGCGACCCCCCTGGCCTTGGACTCGCCCAGCACGGTCATCACGATCGACCGGGCCGAGACCAGCACCGGAACCGTCAGGGTCAGCGCGGTGGCCGGAACCTCCGCCAGGCTGGCGAAGCACTCCTCGTCGACCTGCTGCTGACGAGACTCCGGCTCCAGCACGATCTCCCGGATCGCACTCGAATCGGTGAACGAGGTGTCGCCGGGTTCGTTGAAGGCGATGTGGCCGTTCACCCCGATGCCCATGCAGGTCAGGGTGATCGGGGCCGCTGCCACCAGGTCGGTGTACCGCCGCAGCTCCGCGGCCACCTCGGCCATCCCGTCGATCCGGTGGAAGGCCGCCATCTGGTCGGTCGGCAGCCGGTCGGCCAGCCACTGGCTGAACGAGCGCGGGTCGCTGGACGGCAACCCGATGTAGTCGTCCATGTGCAGCGCCTCGACCCGGGGCCAGGGCACGTCCAGCCGGGCCAGCGCCTGCAGCATAGTGGCCTGCGAGGGTGCGCTGGCGAAGATGACCCGGGCGATGCCGTCGGCGGCGGCCGTCCGGATGATGTCGGCGGTTCGCGCGGCGGCCCGCTCACCGGCCTCCTCGGCGGTGTCGCAGACCGTGACCGGGATTCCGCTGATCCGGTGGGTGGTGTACATCAGCACTCCGTTCTGGCTTGACGTGAAGGACCGGTCGTCCACGGCAGGATGGTCCCGCCCTCGGCCGCGCTCCGGGCACCGAGCAGCGCGATCCGGGTGGCCGCGAGGGATTCGGCGGTGCCGACCTCGGGCGGGCGTCCGGCGAGCAGGGCGTCGAAGAACTCCTCGGCCGGACGTTTGCCCGCCACGTCCGGCAGGTCCCCGACCGCCAGGTCGGAGACGATGCTGGGACGCGGCTCGGCGAAATCGAGTTCGATCACCCCACGATCGCCGGTGATCCGCAGCTGGTACCGGCCGGGGGAAGGGCTGTTCTCGGGCCACAGCCAGTTGGCGTCGATGCTGGCCAGGGCACCGGTGTCCAGGCTGAGTTGCACGGTGCACAGCGTAGGGAACTCCGCTGGTCCGGTGGCGGCGGCGCAGACCGTCCCGGAAACCGCGCCGGTGAACAGCAGGGTCAGGTCGATGTCGTGGATCGGCAGGTCGGCGACCAGGTCACCGTAACCGCCGTCGAAGTACCAGCCGGGACGGTTGCCGCGGGCCAGCCGGTGCGGCCCGGTGGCGCTGAGATGACGCACCTGCCCGATCGCACCCCGGCTGACCAGCTGCCGGGCGTGCAGCGTCGCCGGGTACCACCGCTTCTCGAAGGCGATGCTGAGCACTGCGTCGCTGGCCCGGGCGGCGGCCTCCAGCCCGTCCAGCTCGGCCGGGTCGACCACCACCGGCTTGTCGGCCAGGACGTGGACGCCGCGCTCCAGGGCGCTGGTGACCGCGCCGACCCGGGTGCGATAGATGCCGCAGACCAGCAGGACGTCCGGCCGGGTTCGATCGAGCAGTTCGGGCACGGATTCGAAGACCGCGGCCGGTGGCACCGCTCCGAGACTTGCCGGCGAGTCCCCCGGATCGAACTGGACGCCGACCAACTCCAGGTCGTCCGGCCGGGCCAGCAGCTCCCGGGTGAAGTAGTCGATGTGGGGGTGGGACAGCCCGGCGAGCGCGACCTTCATGATTCCGCTCCCACCCGCACCGTGGTCCCGCCGTCACTGGCCCGGTAGATCGCGTCGATCAGCTCGATCGAGGCCAGCCCGTCGGCCAGCGTGACCGCCGGCTGCCGACCCTCCGCGATCGCCTCCGCGATGTCCCGCCACTGCGCCAGGTGCCCGACCACGCCGATCGCGGACGGGTCGCCCGCCCCGCTCACCGCGGCGGTCGCCACCGCCGGCGGCTCAATGCCCGGAAACTCCCACTCCACGATCGAGGAATGGTCCAGCGCGACGTAGCCGCGGTCGGTGTAGAGCCGCAGACCGGCGGCCCGGCCGGGCGGCGCGGCCGTGCTGGCGGTGATCGTGGCCAGCGCGCCGGACTTCATCCGTACCGCGGCGACCGCGGTGTCCTCACAGCGCAGGTCGTGCGCGAGGTTGCCGGTCAGCGCGGCGACCTGGTCGGCCTCGCCCAGCAGCCAGACCAGCAGGTCGACATTGTGCAGCGCCTGGTTCATCAGCACGCCGCCACCGGGCGGCAACGCCCGCCAGGGTGCCTGGGCGTAGTACTCCGGGGATCGCCACCAGCAGACCGACACCTCGGCCAGCCGCGGCACGCCCAGTTCGCCCGAATCCAGCAGCGCCTTGATCGCCAGATGCTGCGGCTCGAGCCGGCGTTGCGCGATCGCCGCCCCGAAGACAGCGGCGCGGCGCCAGGCGCCGACCAGCTCCCGTCCCTGTGCGGCGGTGGTGGCGATCGGTTTCTCCACCACCACCCCCTTCCCGGCGGCGATGGCCGCCAGCGCCTGCTCGCCGTGCAGGTTGCTGGGGGTGGCGATCACGATCAGGTCGGCATCGCTGCGCAGCAACTCCGCCTCGGTCGCCCGGGGCACGCCGTCCGGGACGGTCGTGGGCAGGCCCCGGCTCCCGGTGTAGGCCACCAACTCCAGCTCGGGCGCCAACGCGGCAATCGCCTGGGCATGGGTTGC
>JASGLB010000010.1:0-62140 GCA_049840415.1 Propionicimonas sp.
CTGGCGATCGCCGGACGGCGGCTGGAGCGGGCCTGCGAGATACCGCCACCACCACCGGACGAGCCTTCCGCCACGCCGGGCGACGAAACCGGAGAATCGCCGGAAGCGGGTTAAGATTCGCGCGTGAGCACCAATCGCCGAGCCGCTACTGCCGCCACCCTCGGTCGCGAATTCTGGGTGACCCTGGTGGTTACCCTGCTGCTCTCCGGCGTCCTCATTGCCGGCGATGTCTGGTGGGCGCGGGCCGGTGCCCTGGTCGCCTTTGCGGGCGGTCTGATTTCCTGCCTGCTGGCCTGGCGGGAAGTGAAGAAGCAGCGGTTGGCCTACGAACTCCGTTCCACGGCCGCAATTGCGGCAGCACGGCAACAAGCTGCACGCCGAGCGCGAACAGCACCGCCGGCTGCTGGATGTGCTGGCGGCCCGCAACCGCGAAATGCGCGGCCACCTGGCCGCGGCCAATGCGAATGTGGCCGAGCTGAGCCGCGAAGTCGCCCGGCTGCGCGGGGACAATGTCAGCCTCAAGTTCGAGCTGGCTCGGCTCAACGAGCTGAACAATGCCGAGGTGCTGGCGCTGCCCCGTCGGGTGGCCGGTCCGATCTCCGATTCCGAGCAGGTGCTGTGGAGCGACGAGAATCTGCCGACCGTGGTGGATCTGGCCGCAATCACCGCGCCATTCGGTATTGAAGAGCGGCTGCGCCAGCTGCCCTGACCCCTTTCACCGGGTCGCCCGATCGGGGGACAACCCGTGCCGGGCGTCCGTAATTCCGATATCCCGGAAATCAGGCTGCGGCGGGAATAACGGCTGTTCGGCGTTTGTCTGGTGGTATAGGGTGAACGAAACTCATACACCCGACGTCCGCCCATTTCGAGAGGAATGCCCATGGCCCAGCGCGTGGAAATTGTGCTCACCGACGATCTTGATCAGAGCAAGGCCGACAGCACCGTGACTTTTGCCTACGCCGGCACCAGCTACGAGATCGACCTTTCCGACGCGAATCGCGCGGCGCTCGAAGAGGCGCTCGCGCCGTACGTCGGCGCGGCCCGCAAGCTGACCGGTGGCCGTCGGGCGGGCTCGGCCAAGCGCAAGGCCGGTGGTGCCAGCGCCAACGAGATCCGCAGCTGGGCGCTCGCCCAGGGCATGGACGTCTCGGCCCGCGGCCGGGTCTCCAGCGAGGTCCGCGAGGCGTACGAGAACGCCCACTCCTGATCGCTGACGGGTTCCGCGGGCGCCGGGTGACCGGTCGCCCGCGGACCTTTTCTTTTCCACCCTTCGGCCCCACGGTGCCGCCCGGCGCGGGCCCGCGAGCAGGTGATCGGTCGGTCGACGCCACCGGATCGGATTGAGCCGGGGGCGAACATGGGAACTCCGGCGGCCACAGCTCGGTTGACTACACTGAGGGCGTTCCGGCGGAACCTGTCGTCGGACGCCCAGCGAAGCTGGATTAAGGAGTTCTGCTGCGATGTTCGACCGTTTCACGGATCGCGCCAGGCGGGTCATCGTCCTCGCCCAGGACGAGGCGCGCATGCTCAACCACAACTACATCGGCACCGAGCACCTGCTGCTGGGCCTGATCCACGAGGGTGAGGGCGTCGCGGCCAAGGCGCTGGAGTCGTTGGGGATCACCCTGGAGCCGGTCCGCGACCAGGTCGAGGAGATCATCGGGCAGGGCCAGCAGGCCCCGACCGGGCACATCCCCTTCACCCCGCGGGCCAAGAAGGTGCTGGAGTACTCGATGCGCGAGGCGCTCCAGATCAACCATCCCTACATCGGCACCGAGCACATCCTGCTCGGCCTGATCCGGGAGGGCGAGGGGGTCGCCGCGCAGGTGCTGATCAAGCTCGGCGCCGACCTGAACCGCGTCCGCTCCACCGTGCTGCAGATGCTCTCCGGCTACCAGAGCAAGGAGGCCGCCACCGCCGGTGCGCCGGAATCCGGCCCGGCTCAGGCTGCCGCGACCATCCTCGATCAGTTCGGCCGCAACCTCACCCAGGCCGCGCGGGAGAACAAGCTCGACCCGGTGATCGGCCGCGCCAAGGAGATCGAGCGGGTGATGACCGTGCTCAGCCGGCGCACCAAGAACAACCCGGTGCTGATCGGCGAGCCCGGCGTCGGCAAGACCGCCGTGGTGGAGGGCCTCTCCCAGGCGATCGTCCGCGGCGACGTCCCCGAAACCCTGCGCGACAAGCAGATCTACACCCTCGACCTGGGCGCCCTGGTGGCCGGTTCCCGGTACCGCGGCGACTTCGAGGAGCGCCTGAAGAAGGTGCTGAAGGAGATCAAGACCCGCGGCGACATCGTGCTGTTCATCGACGAGATCCACACCCTGGTGGGTGCGGGTGCCGCCGAGGGCGCGATCGACGCGGCGTCCATCCTGAAGCCGATGCTGGCCCGCGGCGAGCTGCAGACCATCGGCGCCACCACCCTGGACGAGTACCGCAAGTACATCGAGAAGGACGCCGCGCTGGAGCGCCGGTTCCAGCCGATCCAGGTGGCCGAGCCGTCCATCGCGCTGACCATCGACATCCTGCGGGGGCTGCGCGACCGCTACGAGGCGCACCACCGGATCACCATCACCGACGGCGCGCTGACCGCGGCCGCCCAGATGGCCGACCGGTACATCTCCGACCGGTTCCTGCCCGACAAGGCGATCGACCTGATCGACGAGGCCGGCGCCCGGCTGCGGATCCGCCGGATGACCGCGCCGCCGGACCTGCGCGAGTTCGATGAGCAGATCGCCGCCGTCCGGCTGCAGAAGGAAGCCGCGATAGACGCGCAGGACTTCGAGCGCGCCGCCCGGCTCCGCGACGACGAGCGCAAGCTGCTGCTGGCCCGCTCCGAGAAGGAGGAGGCCTGGAAGGTGGGCGACTCCGACGTCCCGGCCGAGGTGGACGAGGAGGCGATCGCCGAGGTGCTCTCCAGCGCCACCGGCATCCCGGTCTTCAAGCTGACCGAGGAGGAGTCGGCCCGGCTGCTGAAGATGGAGGAGGAGATCGGCAAGCGCTACATCGGCCAGCACGACGCGGTCAAGGCGCTCTCCCGCTCGATCCGCCGCACCCGCGCCGGCCTGAAGGACCCGAAGCGGCCCAGTGGCTCGTTCATCTTCGCCGGCCCTTCGGGCGTCGGTAAGACCGAGCTGACCAAGGCGCTGACCGAGTTCCTATTCGGGGACGAGGACGCGCTGATCACCCTCGACATGTCTGAATACTCCGAGAAGCACACCGCCTCGCGGATGTTCGGCTCGCCCCCCGGCTACGTGGGCTACGAGGAGGGCGGCCAGCTCACCGAGAAGGTGCGCCGCAAGCCGTTCAGCGTGGTGCTGTTCGACGAGATCGAGAAGGCCCACCCGGACATCTTCAACTCGCTGCTGCAGATCCTGGACGAAGGTCGGCTGACCGACGCCCAGGGCCGGGTGGTCGACTTCAAGAACACCGTGATCGTGATGACCACGAACCTGGGTACCCGGGACATCTCGAAGTCGGTCAACCTCGGCTTCAGCCAGTCCAATGACGATGTCGGCAGCTACGAGAAGATGAAGGCGAAGGTCTCCGACGAGCTCAAGCAGCACTTCCGTCCGGAGTTCCTGAACCGGGTGGACGAGATCGTGGTCTTCCACCAGCTGACCAGCGAGGACATCGAGCACATCGTCGACCTGATGGTCGCCGAGATCGAGACCCGGCTGAAGGATCGGGACATGGGCATCGAGCTCACCGCGGCCGCCAAGGCGCTGATCGCCAAGCGGGGCTTCGATCCGGTGCTGGGCGCCCGTCCGTTGCGCCGGGCGATCCAGCGAGACATCGAGGACATCCTGGCGGAGAAGATCCTGTTCGCCGACATCCACCCCGGCGAGATCGTCGTGGTGGACGTGGCGGAGGAGGGAGCGGAGCTTCCGTTCACCTTCACCGGCGTCCCGAAGTCGCCGCTGCCCGACGCTCCGACCGCGGAGCTCGGCCAGGTCGGCTGACCGGCTGACCCAAGCGAAGAGGTCCGGTCCCCGTCACGGGGGCCGGACCTCTTGGCGTTCACGGACGGCTCAGCCGTCAGGGTGGGCTAGATGCCCAGCGAGACCACCATCACCACGAACAGGATCATCCCCAGCACGCCGATCCCGATCATGATGGTGCCGAAGATGCCCAGCGCCATGCCGGCGGTGAGCATGCCGTTGGAGCGGTAGCGCTGCGGCTCCCGCTTGATGTCGGCGTTGCCCTTCGCCCCGAGGTACCAGGCGATCGGGAAGGTGATCCCGAAGACGAAGCCGAGCAGGCCCAGCACCAGCGCGGGCACCGAGTTCGGGTGGTCGACCTGCGGGCTGTAGACGTAGCTGTAGGTGGGTGCCGGCACCAGCGGCGCGCTCTCCCGGGAGGGTTCGTAGGGCCCGCTTCCGTAGCCCAGCGGCGGCTGCTCGTAGGTCGGGGCCGGGGCGGTCGGCGGGTAGGGCGACGGCGTGGCGGGGTGGGGCGCGGGCGCGGCCGGGTACGGCGCCGGGGCGGCCGCGGGCGGCAACGGGCCGGACGAGGGGGCGGCCGGGGCGCCGTAGGGGCCGGGAACCACCGGGTTGGTGTACCCGTCGGAGACCGGTCGGGTCTGGTTCAGCGGATCGACCGTGGTGGACTCGTAGCCGGACGACCACGGGGCGGACTGATCGGGGTAGCCGGCGTCGGGGACGAGCGGGATCGTCTCGTCCGAATCGGGCTGATCGGGGCGGGCGAACGGGTTGGTCATCGGCTCTCTCGCAGCTAGGGGTCTGGGTCAACGCTACCCGGTGATGGGGCGGATCACGGAGAGCGCCCGGACCGCCCCGACCGGACGGCCGCCGCCCAGCAGCCGAACCTCGCCGGCGGCGGAGAGTTCCTGGCTGCGTACCCCCAGCTGGGCCAGCGCCTCCACCAGCACCGGTGGCCGGGCCCGTCCGGCGCCGTCGTCCACCTTCATCGCCACCGCGCCGAACCCAGGCACCGCCACCACGGCGACCCCCTCGGCGGCGGCCTTGCTGAGCAGCCCCGGTACCGCTCGGATCAGCCGGGCGTCGTCGGCGCCGGTGCCGGAGATCAGCTCGGGATGGCTGCGCATCGCGTCTGCCACCCGTCGTTCCGGGGCGGGGTCAGGCGCGGCGACCGCCCGGGCATAGGCCCTGGCCAGGCCGGCCAGCGAGATCGCCCAGACCGGGGCGCCGCAGCCGTCCACCCCGGTGGCGGCCACGGTCTCGCCGGTGAGCCGCTCGACCTCCTGGCGCAGCGCCTGCTGCAGCGGGTGGTCGTCGGCCAGGTAGCCGGCCAGCGGCCAGCCGGCCGCCAGGCAGGTGAGCAGCATCCCGGCGTGCTTGCCGGAGCAGTTCATGTAGATAGGGGCCGGGCTGACCTGCCGCTGGGTCTCCGGGTCGATCGGCAGCTCGGCCGGGCAGCCCAGCGCGTCCGGGGTCAGCCCGGCGCGGGCCAGCATCGCGGTTACCAGTTCGGTGTGCTGCGGCTCGCCGTGGTGACTGGCCGCGGCCAGCGCGAGCTCGGCGGTGCTCGCCGGCTGGAATCCGGCCCGCAGCATCCCGGCCGCCTGCATCAGCTTGCTGGACGACCGGGGGAACACCGCCCCCAGCGGGTCACCCGCGCCCGCCACCAGCGCGCCGTCGGCGTCGACCACCGCCACCGAACCGTGGTGGAAGCTCTCGACGAACCCCGACCTGACCACCTCGGCCATGAGTACGCCGCCCTGGTACGGACGCGCCGTCGGCAACTGCTGCACTGGACTCCTCCTCGTCGAGCCAACGTTAGGCCGTCCGGCCACTCCGTCCTGGCTGGCTCGCCGCTCCCGCCGGGGCGAGCGGTCGGCGGGGGAGCGGGCGGTCAGAGCTGGTAGTGGGTGGGGAGCACCTGGTGGATCAGTCGGTCGGCGAGCAGCGAGTCGAGGGCTCGCCGGGCCTGCTCGGGGTCGATCGTCCAGGCGGCCAGCAGGTTGTCGCGGGCCACCGGGGCGTCCGCCTCGCGCAGCACCGCCAACAGCGCGCCCCTGGCCTGCCGGTCGGTGCCGGCGTAGCCCTGCGGCCGGCGGGCCGGGACATTGTCCGGACGCCCGGCGGCCAGCCACCGGCAGTGCCCGGCCACCGGGCAGGCGCGGCAGTCCGGCGAGGTGGCGGTGCAGAGCTGGGCGCCCAGTTCCATCGCGGCGACCGCCCAGCGGGCGGCGTCGGCGGGTTCGTCGGGCAGCCAGCGTTCGGCCTGCGTCCGCTCGGCGGTGGTCAGGCTGGGCGACGGCGCGGCCCGTCCGCTCTCCAGCCGGGCCAGCACCCGGCGGACGTTGGTGTCCAGCACCACCTGCCGCTGGCCGAAGGCGAAGCTGGCGATCGCCGCCGCGGTGTACTCGCCCACCCCGGGCAGCGCGCGCAGCGCGGCCAGGTCGCGGGGCACCTCACCACCGTGGTCGCGGACGATCGCGGTCGCCGCGGCGTGCAGCCGCTGCGCCCGGCGGGGATAGCCCAACCTTCCCCAGGCCCGCACGGCGTCGCCGGGCTCCACCGCGGCCAGGGCGGCGGGGGTGGGCCAGCGCTCCAGCCACTGCCGCCACGGTTCCAGTACCCGGGCGACCGGGGTCTGCTGCAGCATGAACTCGCTGACCATGATGCCCCACGGGGTCGCGTCGGCGGCCCGCCAGGGCAGGTCGCGGGCGTGCTCGGCGTACCAGGCGGTGACTTCCCAGACGATGTCGGCGCGCTGCACCCGGCCACCCTAGCGGCCCGATGCCGGCCCTCCGGTGGAGGCGGGAGAGTGGGCCCACCGGCACTCGCTGGTGCCGGGTGACGACTAGTGCTGGTGTGGGTTGGCGTTGGGTGCGGCTGGCGGGGGTGGATTCCACGGTAACGCGCGCCACTCACCCAGCCAAGGATCCGAAGCTTCCAGCTCGCTGCAGAATCGTCGTTATGGCGACGCCTCCGCCAGCCCGTGGCGAGCCTCGCTGCAGGACCGTCGTTATGCCGACGACCCCACGCCTCAGAACCACGGTTCTGCAGCGAGCCAGGGCGATGAGCTACGCCATCCCAGTCATAACCACGCCTCTGCAGCGAAGCCCACGCCGACAGCCGACGGCGAACACCGGACGCCAATCTGGACAGTGACACCGCCAACGAACTAACCAACATGACCACTGGCCTCGCGCCAGTCGGGTGTTTGGCGAGACTCGCGGCGTGGGTTCCGGGTGGTGGATGGCAGCCGGGCTAGCCTTCCGGCATGGGATCACTGCTCCAGCCGGTCGGCCCGGAAGAGCCGCGGGTCTACTGGATCCGCCGGTCCCTGGTCGTGGTCGTGGTGGTGGCCCTGGTGGTCGCGGTCTGGGCGATCTGGCCCAAGGGGTCCGGCCTTCCCGCCGAACCGGCCCCGCCCTCGACCTCCGTCACTCCGCCGGTGTCCAGTTCACCGACGGCGCCACCGCCGTCCACCCCGGCGCCGAGCCCGACCCCGACCGGTCCGGTGGCCTGCGATCCGACCCTGATGAAGCTGGACGTCGCCGGCTTCCAGAAGGTGAAGGTGGGCGCCAAGGACACCGTCTTCACGCTCAGCGTGACCAACAACGGCAAGGACAGCTGCGTGCTGGACATCTCGCCGAAGACCTATCAACTCACCGTCACCTCCGGCAAGGACCGGATCTGGAGCACCGCCGACTGCGAGAAGTGGCTACCGGCCAAGAAGACGACGCTGAAGGGCGGCGCCGCCCACGAGTTCAGCGTGAAGTGGACGGTGCGCCGCTCCGCCAAGGGCTGCAAGCTCAACAAGGATCAACTGAAGGCCGGCACCTACGTCGCCACCGCCAGCCTGGCCGGCAAGTCCACCGCCAAGCAGCCCCTGCAGCTGGTGAAGTAGGCCGCTGCCCGTCGTCGTCCGGCGACGGCCGGAGCCGTTCGGGAAACCGGAGCCCGGCTTCGCGGGAACGACGGACGAGAGTTCTAGGAGGCCGGGTAGCTGGTCTCGGTCAGCCGGGCGAGGCCGTCGCGCAGCAGCCTGACCACCTGGTAGTCAACGCCGGGCAGGCTGGTCAGCTCGGTGGTGGACGCCCCCAGCAGGGCCTGCAGCGAGCCGAAGTGCGACACCAACGCGTCGGCGACGCCGTCCGGTAGCCGGCCGAGCTGGGCGAGCTGCCGGTAGCCGCGAGCCGGCAGCCGGGCGTCCAGCGTGCCGGGCACCAGGCCCACCCGGCGGGCGATCAGCCCGGCGTCGAGCAACTCGTCGGTGGTGAGTTCGGCGAGCGCGGCCAACTGCAGCCGGGAGTCGCCGGTGCCGTAGTCGCGGGCCAGGGCGTCGGCGGTCTCGGACACGCCGGCGGTGAGCTCCTGCAGCTGCAGCGCGACCAGCCGGCCGTCGGTGCCCAACTCCACGCCGATGTCGGCGATCTCCTCGGCCAGCCGGTTCACCAGCTCGATCCGGCGGGCGACCACGGTGACGTCCTGGACGGTGACCGCGTCCTGCACCTCCAGGCCGGTCAGCCGGCGGGCGTCCTCGGTCAGCCGGTCCCGGTAGCGGGAGAGGGTGGCCAGCGCCTGGTTGGCGGCGGACAGCAGTTGCTCGGGACGCTGCAGCGGGTAGCGATAGCCGTCCAGGAAGAGCGCGATGGACGACATCGACGCCGACACCGTCACCACCGGGATGCCGGTCTGCCGCGCCACCCGGTCGGCGGTGCGATGCCGGGTGCCGGCCTCGGTGGTGGGGGTGGCCGCGTCCGGCATCAGGTGGGCGCCGGCGTGGACGATCCGCTCCAGCCCGGCGTCCAGCAGGATGGCGCCGTCCATCTTGGCCAGCTCGCGCAGCGAGGTGGCGCTCAGCGGGACGTCGATCGAGAAGCCGCCGGTGACCAGCGCCTCGACGGCCGGGTTGTGCCCCAGCACGACCAGCGCGCCGGTGCGGCCGTGGACGATTCGGTCCAGGCCGTCGCGCAGCGCCGTCCCGGGGCTGAGCAGGGCCAACTGGCTGCGGAGTCGTTGCCGGGTGGGTCGATCCATGGCTCCCTCTCGTCCCCGCCAGCATAGGACCTGGTGCTGGCGCCCCCGGTCAGGCTCCCTCGACCACGGTCAGGTGGCGGCGGGTCGGATCCAGCCGGGTGGTGGTGCGGGGCACCTCGCGGCGCAGCTGCAGCAGGCCGAGGGCGTCCGCCACCGTGGCCGTCTCCACCACCCGCATGCCACGCAGCTTGGGTCGCGCTCCGGTGGGGACCAGGGCCAGCTCGAAGCCCAGCCTGGCGGCCTCGGCCAGCCGCCGGTCCAGCCCGGGGACGCGGCGCAGCTCACCGGACAACCCCACCTCGCCCAGCGCGATGATCGGCCGGTCGAAGGCCCGCTCGACGGTGGCCGAGGCGATCGCCACCGCGGCGGCCAGGTCGGTCGCCGGGTCGTTCACCCGCGCCCCGCCCACCGTCGAGACGTAGACCTCGCGGTTGTGCAGCTTCAGCCCGGCCTTGCGCTGCAGCACCGCCAGCAGCATCGCCACCCGGCTGCCCTCGATGCCGTTGGTCACCCGGCGCGGCGCCGGGGCGCTGCTCGGCACCACCAGCGCCTGCACCTCCGTCAGCAGCGGACGCCGGCCCTCCAGCGAGATGCCCAGGCAGGTGCCCGCCACCGGCTCGGCATGCCGGGAGACGAACAGCCCGGACGGATCGGGCACCTCGCGGATCCCGCCGGCCCCCATCTCGAAGCAGCCCACCTCGTCGGCCGGGCCGTAGCGGTTCTTGCCAGCCCGCAGCATCCGGAAACCGCTGTGCCGATCGCCCTCGAAGGAGAGCACCACGTCGACCAGGTGCTCCAGCGTCCGGGGTCCGGCGACATTGCCGTCCTTGGTGACGTGGCCGATCAGCACCACCGGCAGCGCCCGCTGCTTGGCCACCCGGATCAGCGCCGCGGTGACCTCCCGCACCTGGGTGACCCCGCCCGGCACCCCGTCCACCCCGGCCAGGCCGACGGTCTGCACCGAGTCGAGCACCAGCAACTGCGGACGCAGTTCCTCGATGTGGCCCAGCACGGTCGCCAGTTCGGATTCGGCGGCCAGGTAGAGCCCGTCGGTGACCGCCCCGGTGCGTTCGGCACGTTGCCGCACCTGGGCGGCGGACTCCTCGGCGGTGACGTACAGCGTGGGACGGCCGGCGCCGGCCCAGCGGGCGGCCACCTCGAGCAGCAGGGTGGACTTGCCGACCCCCGGTTCGCCGGCCAGCAGCACCACCGCGCCCGGGGTCAGCCCGGTGCCGAGCACCCGGTCGAGTTCACCGATCCCGGTCGGGATGCCGGCGGTGGTGGTCGCGTCCACCTCGGCGATCGGGACCGCTCGGGTGGTCGGTGCGCTGGCGGTCACCCGGGCGGTCGGAGCGCCGGCCTCCGCCACGCTTCCCCAGGTCTGGCATTCGCCGCAGCGACCCACCCAGCGGGCGGTCGTCCAGCCGCATTCGGAGCACCGGTAGGTGCTGTTGTTCTTCGCCATGTCAGGGACTGTAGGGCGTGCCTGTGACATTCCCTGGAACGGTGCTGCTCACCAGCCTGCTCGTCGCAGATTGGCGCCGCATACGACCGCCGGTCAGAGCCGACCGCGAGGCCGCTGCGCAGCCACACCGCTTCCGACGCCTTGAAACGGGCTCATAGCCGGTACCGAGCGCGACAAGGGCACTCGGGGCCGCCGAGCAGGACGGCATAGGGGGCGCGGATGCGCGAACTGGCGGCCGGACCGTGCTGTGCAGCCGTGAACGGTCGAGTCGCCGGGACTCCCGGGTCGACCGGGCGGCTAGATCCGGACCAGGCCGTTCGGGGTGCTGAAGGTGGCGGCGGCCAGCCCCGGCTGGCCATTGGGGGAGGTGAACTCGACGGTGATGCCGTCGAAGGCGTCACCGATCTCCACCCCCAGCCAGTCCTCGACCCGGCCGCGGGTGCCGGCGATCTCCAGCGCCACCAGCTCGATGTCACCCTTCAGGGCGCTCGGCTGCAGTTCGTGGTCGGAGAGCCAGCGGATGAAGAACGGCAACTGGGGATCGGCCAGCAGGCCCTTCACCCCGATCTGCTCCCATTCCAGCTTGCGGCCGTCGGGGAAGTGGCGCATCCCGGGCACCGCCTGGCGATCCAGCCGCTGCTCATAGGGCGCGAGGTCGTCCACCGAGATCACCCAGCCCAGCCAGCCGCCGCCCAACTCGGACCGGGCGCGCACCGCCTGGCCGAAGGGGGCCTTCTCGGCCGCCGGATGCTCCAGCACTTCGACCACCTCGATGTAGCGGTCGCCGGCCAGCGGCAGGATGTGGTTGCGGGTGCCGAACCGGGGGTGGAAGCCCCCGTCCTTGAACTTCTCACCCAGCAGGTCACCCAGGCGCTGCGACTCTCCGGCCAGGCCAGCCGGACCTACTGCGAACGTCACATGATCGACATGCATGCGCCCATTCTTGCCACGTCAGCCCCCATCCACGAAATCGGGGCTGCCGTGAGCGGGTGGACGAGAGAATCTACGATGGACGACGTGACGCAGTCTCCGAGTGGCCCCATGATCTCGTTGTCGACGTCCTCGGTGTACCCGGAATCGAGTTCCCGCGCCTTCGCCATCGCTCGGGAGTTGGGCTTCGACGGCGTCGAGGTGATGGTCGGCATGGACGCGACCTCGCGCGACGTCGATGCGCTCCACCGGCTGCGTGACTACTACGAGATTCCGATCGGTTCGATCCACGCTCCCACCCTGCTGCTGACCCAGCGCACCTGGGGCTCGGATCCCTGGGACAAGCTGGAGCGCTCGGGTGAGGCGGCCAACCGGCTGGGGGCCTCGGTGGTGGTGGTCCACCCGCCGTTCCGCTGGCAGCGCAGCTACGCGGCGAGCTTCACCACCGGCATCCGTCAGCTCAGCCACGCCACCGGCCTGATCTACGCGGTGGAGAACATGTTCCCCTGGCGGGGCCCGCGCAGTTCCGAGGTGCGGGCCTACTCGCCGGGCTGGGATCCGTCCGAACTCGACATCGACCACCTCACCCTCGATCTCTCCCACGCCGCCACCGCCCGGCAGAACTCGCTCGACCTGGTCGAGCGGTGGGGCGACCGGCTGGCCCACCTTCACCTGACCGACGGCCAGGACGGCGTCTCCGACCAGCACCTGATGCCCGGCCAGGGCGACCAGCGGGCCGACGAGGTGCTGGCCGAGCTGGCCCGCCGCGGCTTCACCGGCCAGATCGTCCTGGAGGTGAAGACCAACGGCACCGACAACCCCGGTGACCGGCTGCAGCAGCTGGCGGACGCGCTGGAGTTCGCCCGGACGCACTCCCGGCTGCCGCAGGAGGACAAGCGGTGACCGACCCCGGCCCCGTCCCATCGGGGACGACTGACGACCCCGCCCCGGATCTCGGCGAGCGCCAGCCTTCCGGTCCGGCGCCTGCTCCCAGGTGGTGGCGGTCGACGCCAACCGGCCCGGACGAACTCGCAGTCGGCGATCCAGGGCCGGCAGCGTCCCGGGCTGGATCTGTTGCTGGTGCTGGGGGTCTCGCTGGGGCAGTCGGCGGTGTACTCGATCCTGTCGATCATCAACAAGCTCACCTACCAGGTGCCGCTGAACCAGCAGACCACCACGATGAACCCGTCCTACACCCCGGACCGGCCCTGGCTCGATCTGGCGTACCAGCTGGCGGCGATCGTCTTTCCGGTGGTGCCGGCGCTGCTGGCGCTCTACCTGCTGCACCTGGCCGGGCAGCGGCGGCAGATCGGCTTCGACCTGCGCCGGCCGGGCTTCGACCTGGGCTGGGGGTCGCTGATCTTCGCCGCGATCGGCATCCCCGGCCTGGCCTTCTACTACCTGGCCTGGACGATGGGCTTCAACACCCATGTCGCGCCGGCCAACCTGGCCGCGCAGTGGTGGACGGTTCCGGTCCTGATCGGCCTGGCCGCGATGAATGGCGTGCTGGAAGAGGTTGTCATGCTCGGCTTCTTCTTCTCCCGCGCCGGCTCGCTGAACTGGAAGCCGTGGCTGATCGTGGTCAGCAGCGCGGCGATCCGGGCCAGCTACCACCTGTACCAGGGCTTCGGCGGCTTCTTCGGCAACTTCGTGATGGGGATCGCCTTCGGGCTGCTCTATCTGAAGTTCAAGCGGATCGGGCCGTTGGTGGTGGCGCACACCCTGCTGGACGTGGCCTCCTTCGTCGGCTACTCGGTGCTCGCCCCGCTGGTCGACTGGCTCTGACCCGCGGACGGTTTGAGCCGGATTCGCCGCGAGCGGTCCGGCCACCCCTACGCTGGCGGCATGGGCGATGACTTCGGCGGGTTCGGTGCGTTCGACACCATGTTCAACCTGATCTTCGGGCTGGTCGTCGTCGGGTTCGTGGTGATCCTCGGCGTGATGGTCGCCGGCGTGGTGCGGTCGGCCCGGCAGGGGATCAAGAACAACGCGGCACCGGAGGTGACCGCGCAGGCCAGGGTGGTCGACAAGCGGATCGAGATCTCGGGCGGCGGCACCACCCATTCCGGCCCGACCATGTCCAGCGACGGCACCTTCACCAGCGCGGGCATGTCCACCTCGTCCCCGGTGCACGAGGAGCACTACGTCACTTTCGAGCAGGCCGGCGGCGAGCGCTTCGAGCTGAAGGTGCCGGCGTCGGAGTACGGCCTGCTGGTGGTCGGCGACCAGGGCGCGGTCACCATGAAGGGCACCCGCTACCTCGGCTTCCAGCGCGAGCTGATGCGCTGATCCGGGACCGGGGACGGTTCCGGGACAGCAGGAACCGTCCCCGTGTCCCGAGCCGGGCCGGCTTCCAGCCCGTCCGGCCCCTGACAGAAACCGGGGAGTCCAGCCGGTTCGCGTGGATTATCCACGCGAACCGGCTCTGCTTCCCGGTTTGTGTCGGCGGTGGTCTCGGTGGGAGAGGTGGCGAGTGCCCGGCCGGCCAGCCGCGTTAGGCTTGCGACCATGCGTGTTGGTGTGTTTGGGGCGACCGGTCAGGTCGGCGGTGTGATGCGGCAGTTGCTGGCGGAGCGGAGCTTCCCGGTGGACGACATCCGGTTCTTCTCCTCGGCCCGCTCGGCGGGTCCGAACCTGGCGTGGGCCGGCGGCGAGGTGGTGGTGGAGGACACCGCCACGGCCGACTTCTCCGGCCTGGACATCGCGCTGTTCTCCGCCGGGGCGACCATGTCGCGGGAGTACGCGCCCAAGGTGGCCGCGGCCGGCGCGGTCGTGGTGGACAACTCCTCCGCCTGGCGGAAGGACCCCGAGGTTCCGCTGGTGGTCAGCGAGGTCAACCCGGACGACGCCTTCGTCCGGCCGAAGGGGATCATCGCCAACCCGAACTGCACCACCATGGCCGCGATGCCGGTGCTCAAGCCGCTGCACGACGCCGCCGGGCTGATCCGGCTGGTGGTGGCCACCTACCAGGCGGTCTCCGGCTCGGGGGTGAAGGGCGTCCGCGCGCTGGCCGACCAGGCCGTCGGGATCACCGACCCGGCCCAGCTGGCGCTGGACGGCTCGGCCGCCCCCGAGGTGGATCCCGCGCCCTACCTGGCGCCGATCGCCTACAACGTCGTCCCGGTGGCGGGTTCGCTGGTGGACGACGACTCCGGCGAGACCGACGAGGAGCAGAAGCTCCGCAACGAATCCCGCAAGATCCTGCACCTGCCCGAGCTGCTGGTGGCCGGAACCTGCGTCCGGGTGCCGGTGTTCAGCGGCCACTCGCTGGTGATCCACGCCGAGTTCGCCGAGGAGATCAGCCCCACCCGGGCGACCGGTCTGCTCGCCACCGCTCCCGGCGTCGAGCTGGCGGACGTCCCCAACCCGCGGTACGCCGCCGGCAAGGATCCGTCCTACGTCGGACGGATCCGGCGCGACCAGTCGGTGCCGGACGGCCGCGGCCTGGTGCTGTTCCTCAGCAATGACAATCTGCGCAAGGGCGCCGCGCTGAACGCGGTGCAGATCGCCGAACTGGTGGCCTCGCGATGACCACGCTGGCCGTGATCGGCGCCGGCGTGATGGGGGAGACCCTGATCGCCGGCCTGCTCCGCGCCGGCTGGGTGGGCGACGACATCATCGCCTCCGACCGGCATGCCGCCCGGCTGGTCGAGATCGGTGAGCGGCACGGCGTCCGCACCGCCGACACCGCCGACGCCGCCGCCCAGGCCGACACCGTGGTGCTGGTGGTCAAGCCGCAGGATCTGAGCGAGGTGCTGCCGCAGATCGGCGGCACGCTGCGTCCGCAGGCCCTGGTGGTCTCGCTCTGCGCGGGCATCACCACCGCCACCATCGAGGCCGCGCTGCCCGCCGGCACCCCGGTCGTCCGGGTGATGCCGAACACCCCGGCCCAGGTCTCGGAGGGGATGGCGGCGATCTCGGCCGGCGCCACCGCCACCGCCGACCACATCGGGCACGTCTCGGAGTTGCTCGAGGCGGTCGGCCAGGTGGTCGTGGTGCCGGAGAAGTACCAGGACGCGGTGACCGCGATCTCCGGCTCCGGCCCGGCCTACCTCTACTTC
This sequence comes from Propionicimonas sp., assembly GCA_049840415.1. GTDB lineage: Bacteria > Actinomycetota > Actinomycetes > Propionibacteriales > Propionibacteriaceae > Propionicimonas. Next base: position 15,432 of record JASGLB010000010.1, read on the forward strand.
GTGGTCGAGGCGATGATCGACGCCGGCGTGATGCTCGGCCTGCCCCGCGACACCGCCACCACCCTGGTGGTCCAGACCATGTACGGCTCGGCCAAGCTGCTGTCGGAGAGCGGGCTGCACCCCACAGTCCTGAAGGAGCGGGTGACCTCGCCCGGCGGCACCACCGCCGCCGCGCTGCGCGAGCTGGAGAGCCACAAGGTGAAGGCCGCCTTCATCACCGCGATGGAGGCCGCCCGGGACCGCAGCCGCGATCTGGCCAAGTCGTAACCCGACATGGACGGCTCCACCCGGCCGTTCTGGCTGACGGCCTTCATCGACTACCCGGCCGCCGAGTTCGACCGCGGCCGGGAGTTCTGGACGCGGGTCACCGGCTGGCCGGAGTCGGCCACCCGGGGTGACCACGACGAGTTCGTCAGCCTGCTGCCACCGGACGGCGCCGACTACCTGCGGCTGCAGCGGCTCGGTGGCGGCCGGACCCGGCTGCACCTCGACCTGCACGTTCCCGAGCCGGAAGCGGCGGCGCTGCTCGCCCAGGAGCGCGGCGCCAGCCTCGCCCGGCAGGTCGGGCCCGGCCTGATCGTCATGGCCTCCCCGGCCGGCTTCGAGTTCTGCCTCGTCCGGCAGTCGCGCGGCGGACGGCCACACCCCGCCCGCTGGCCGGACGGCCACCGCAGCCGGGTCAGCCAGGTCTGCCTCGACATCCCCGAGCCGGTGTTCGAGTCGGAGGTGGCGTTCTGGGCGGCCACCCTGGGGTGCCAGGCGCGGCGGTCGCCCGCCCACCCCGAGTTCACCCGGTTGCGGGTGCCCGACGACTTCCCGTTCGAGATCCTCGCCCAGCGGCTGCTGGTCTCCCGCGAGGTCGGTGCCCACCTCGACCTGGGCAGCGACGACCGTCCGGCCGAGGTGGAGCGGCTGCAACGCGAGGGCGCCGTCGTCCGCGCGGTGCGGGAGGCCTGGACCGTGCTGGAGGCACCCGGCGGCCTGGCCTTCTGCGTGCTGGATCGCAGCCCCTGGTCGCCGGGCGCGGAACCCGGGCCGGCGTCATAGACCTTCGGCGTCCGGCGGGTTTGGCCGAACAACCACGGCATCAGGTGACCGGCGCCACGTTTCACCGGCCTGGTGCGTAGGTGAGTCACGACCAACCCGAGGAGTCACCATGCCCAGCCGCCCCGTCCTGGTCAGCCTGGCCACCAGCCTGCTGGTGGCGCCGGTGCTGTCGGTGATGATCGCGCCACCCGCCCAGGCCGCCCCGGCGCCGGCCGCGAAACCCAAGCCGGCCAAGGTCGCCTCGCCGGACTATGACGGCGACGGGAAAGCCGATCTGGCCGCGGTGGCGAACGGCGATGACGAGCGCTACTTCGTCCGGGTGTGGTACGGCTCCGGCAGGGTGGCCGACATCACCTATGCCGAGCTGAAGCCCGACTCCAATATCGGCAACGAGTTGCTGGCGGCGGATCTCGACGGCGACGGCTATACCGACCTGATCGCCACCAGTTGGGGCGAGAAGGGCACCGGGATCCACGTCATCCCGGGTTCGGCGACAGGTCTGCAACCCAGCGCGCAGCAGACCGTGATCATGTCGACCAACGAGGCCGCCACGGTTCGGTCGCTGGCCCTGGTCGAGTCCCCCGTGCGACGGCTCGCGGTGGGGATCAGCACCTACCGGGGGTCCGGCAAGTACGCCGACGAGGTGCGGCTGTACCGGCTCAGCGCCGCCGGACGTCCGACCGGAACCCCGATCAAGCTCCAGCCAGGCTCCGGCAAGCTGCCCAAGCTGCTGAAGAACAGCTACTTCCGTCCGATGGAGAGCTGGGGCAACCAGTTGTTCATCGGGGCTCCGGAGGCCAAGGTGAGCGGTAAGGCCGGCGCCGGCGCGGTGGCGGTGGTGACCCTGGACAGCAAGGGGGTCAAGTCGGTCAAGGTCATTACCCAGGCCACCAAGGGAGTTACCGGAGCGGTCGACAAACACGACGGCTTCGGCTGGAGCCTGGCGGCCCGCGACGGCTACCTGGTGGTGGGCACCCGGGCCGACCACGTCGGCGCGGTGAAGGACACCGGTTCGATCCAGGTGTTCTCGTTGAGCAAGGGCAAGGTCAAGCCGGTGCGGCGGATTCTCGCAGGCCACCGCCGGAGTTCCGGGCAAGGCCGAGCGCTATGACCTGTTCGGCTTCTCGGTGGCGATCGGGCAGGGCTGCAACGGGGTGCCGGTGGTGCTGGTCGGCGGCCCCGGTGAGGGGATCAGCCACGAGCAGGACGACGGCTCGGTCTGGGTGATTCCGCTGCGCAGGGCGAAGGGCTGCCAGGCCAGGCAACTGTGGGAGGGGCACGGCCTGCCCGGCAAGCCCGGCTACCGGGGGATCGGTGACGTGGTGGGCGTCGTCCGGGATCGCGGCCTGGTCAACGACGATCTGGTGATCGCCGGCTACGGCGACTTCTCCGAAGGTCCGGCGAGCCGGCTGTTCCGGGTGTCGGCCGCGACCGGCAAGACGGTCGTGAACCACGAGTCGTTCTTCCGCTCGGTCGCAGGACGCTGATCGCAGCCGACCCGCGGATCAGGTGTCGGTGGGTCGCGTTCACCGGGCCGCGTAGCAGCCGTCGGCGTAGCGACCGGCGGCCGGGTCGTAGCCGAAGCAGTAGAACCAGGTCGGCAGCACCACCGGGTCACGGAGCTGGGCGGGCGGGCCCGTCCGGTCGGTTGCCCAGGCGCGCTGCTGGGCGTCGTACCGCTGGCCGGCCACCAGGACGCCGTCCCCGGTCCAGCTCGGCCCGGCGTACTCGGCGCCGTCCTGCCACCAGCGGAAGCCACCGCTGGCCGGCGCGGTCTCGGTGCGCCAGCTGTTCTCGGTGTAGTTCCACACCCACAGCGTGGACCCACCGGGCTCGGCCCAGCCGAACTCCGGCCCTTCCAGCGGGATCGGCCCCACCGCCCCGGCCGGCACCGGGGTTCCGGTCGAGATCACCTGGGTGGCCTGGTCGTCGGGTTCCAGAGCCACCTCGGCGGCGGCGACCCACAGCCGGTCCTCCCCGGGGCGGACCACGCTGACCGCCAGGACGTTGGTCAGCCCCGGTAGCCGCGCCACCGTGCTCTTCCCGGCGGGCAGGGTGAGGCCGAGCGGCTCCGCCGGCTGCCAGGCATGGGCGGCCGGGTCGAACCGCAGGATCCGCGCCGGACATTCCGCCGCGCAGGGCAGCACGGCCACCAGGCGGTCGCCGAGCCAGCTCAACTGCGCCCCCTCGCCCGGGGACGGCAGGGTCTGCCACGCCGTCCCGCCGTCCAGATCCAGCAGATACACCCGTTCCGAGGTCAGGACGGCCGCCGCGGATCCGGCGATCGTCAGGCTCGCCGAACCGCCGGCGGCCCGGGTCGACACACCGGCGGGCAGCTCCGGCAGCCGGGTCCACTCCCGGCTGACCGGGTGGTACTCCGCGGCGTCGGCCAGCGCCGCGCCCGGCTCGCAGCCGTCGGCGGCGACGAGCGGGCACGGGACGCCCGGCTGGCCGCCGATCACCACGTAGGAGCCAAGGTGGAAGCCGACCAGCGAGCCGTAGCGGGGGGTGAGCGGCGGCGGGGGGAGCTCCTCCCAGGACGCGTCCGGGGAGGCGGGAGCAGCGGTGGTCGTCGGGCTGATCGGGACCGCCGGGATGCGATCGGCCCGGTTCAGCAGCGGGATCCCGACCGCGACGATCAACCCCACCGCGGCCGCCGCCAGCAGCCAGCCCCGGAACCGGGGACGCCGCAGCTCAGCCGCCGACAGTGGCTCGAACACCGGCAGCTGCGCCTGCCGGCGCAGGCCGTCCCGCAGCAGCAGTTCGGTCTCGGTCTGGTCGTCCAGCTCAGCCATGGCGGTCCTCCTCGTCCAGGCCGGCGCGCAACGCGGCCACCGCCCGGTGCACCAGCACCCGGGCGGCGCCCGCCGAGCAGCCGCACAGCCGTCCGGTCTCGTCGTACTCCAGATCCTCGTAGTAGCGCAGCACCACCGCTGCCCGCTGCCGGGCCGGCAGGGCGGCGCAGCCGGCCACCAGCAGCCGTGACTTCAGCACGTCCGGGGACGCCTGATCCGCGATCACCTCGAAGACCCCCGGATCCCACGGGGTCTCGTGCCGGGTGCGGCGCCACCGGGAGATGTTGGCGTTCACGATGCTGCGACGCAGGTAGGCCTCCGGATCCCCGGCGGCGATCACCCGCCGCCAGCGCGGGTACAGCCCGGCCAGGGCGTCCTGCACCACGTCCCGGGCGTCCTCGGCCGAACCGGTGAGCAGGTAGGCGAACTGCTGCAGCGCGCCCGACCGTGACACCACGAACTGCTCGAAGCTCACGGCCTGCTGCCCGCCCATGGATCCCGCCTCTCATCCCCTCAAGCACAACACGCCGCGATCGGGGGCGACGTTACACAGCAAGTCGAGCGCACTCCGATCTGATGTCGCACCTGTTCGGCCTCCCGAGGCTTTTCACCGAACGGGTACGACGTCAGCTGGCGGCGCGCGGCTGGCCGGCAGCCAGGGGTGCCCATTTCTGGGCCGACCTGCCACGCTGGACGCCAGCACTGCGTAAGTTAGGAATGAGTCCACCCTTGGCAGTGCAGGAGGCCCCCGTGAAGGTCGTCGCTGCCCGCGGGGACGAGGGGGACTTCGACAGCTTCGTCGCCGCGCACTCGTTGGCGTTGCAGCACTTCGCCTACCTGGTGATCGGGGACGTCGAGGACGCCCACGACGCCGTCCAGGACGCCCTGCTCGGCGCCTTCCGGGTCTGGCCGCGGATCACCGCCGACCGCGACCCGGGGGCGTACATCCGGCGCAGCATCGTCAACGCCAACGTCACCCGCTGGCGGAAGCGGCGCCGCGAGCTGGTGGTGGACGAGGTGCGGGGCGCGGCGGTCGCCGGTGCCGACCAGGTGGTCGACTCGGTGTACCTGAGGTCGCTGCTGGAGCAGTTGCCGGTGCGGCAACGGGCAGCGGTGGTGCTGCGCTATTTCGAGGATCGTGAGTTCGCCGACATCGGCGACGTGCTGGGCTGCAGCGCGGCCACTGCGCGCTCGTTGGTGCATCGGGCGCTGACCCAGCTTCGGCAGGCAGAAGGGAGGGACCATGCCTGAGTTGAACGAACCCCCCGAGTTCACCGACGCGCTGCGGGAGCACTTCGCCCGCGAGGTCGACCGGGTCGGCTTCGAGCCGATCACCGGGGCAGAGATCCGGTGGGCGGCCACCGAGCCCGCCCCGCGGCGGCGTCGGCTGACCTGGCTCGCCGTGGCGGCCGCGTTGGTGGTGCTCGTCCCCGGCGGCTTCATCGCCGCCCGGTTGCTGTCCAGCCCGGTGCCGGCGGTCCCGGCGCCGACCGAGGTGGTTCCGGCCACCCCGGGCGTCCCGACCGCCACCACCCCGCCGGTGGCCAGCTGGTTCCCCCGGCTGACCGCCCCGATAGCACTGGACGGCTACGCGCAGGCGAGCCTGGACGACGCGGTCTACCTGGTCGCTGCCCTGCCCGAGGACGGTGCCTGCCGGCTGCAGGGCTACCGCTACCAGCCGGCGGTGGACACCTGGCAGGCGCTGCCGCCGGGCCCCACCTATCCGGGGAAGGAGTGCGCCACCCCCCGGACGTTCGCCCGCGGCAACGGCGTCGACGTGGTGATCGCCGGCGAGCGGGCGCGGCTGTACCGCTACTCGGCCGGCAGCTCAGCTTGGAAGACCCTGCCGGCACCCCCGGACCAGGCCTGCGACCCGGTCGGCCTGACCACCGGGGTGTTCTGCCTGACCGGCGAGTCCGGGCTGGAGTATCAGGTCTACGACGCCGCCGCGGGCCGATGGCGGGAGGGCGAGTTCTACCTGGGGGCCGGCGACCCGCCGGAGGCGGTGACCGTCCGCCGGGCGGAGGTGGCCGGCCGCGAGGCGGTCTGGCTGGTGGCCGAACGCGGCGGTGAGGTGCTGGCCGGCAGCTGGGATCCGGTCAGCGGCACGGTCAGCCGGGTCAACCCGCACCCCGGCCTGGGCCAGCGGGTGACCGACGTCCAGATCACGGCGGACGGCTTCGCGGTGCTCACCGCGGACGATCCGGCCGCCGACACCGCCCTGGTGCTGGAGCTGGCCTCGGGTAACTGGCGCACCGTGGCGGTGCCGCTGCCCGGTGGCCGGATCTTCCGGGACCAGCCCAGCGACGCCGGCTGGGTACGGCTGGTGTTCCCCGAGGCCGCCGACCTGGCGGTGGTCAACGGGTACCTCTACCGGCCGGTGGACGGCAGCTGGTCGGCCGCCGAGCCACTGCCGCTGCCGGAGCCGGGCAGCGAGGTGCACGGCTGGGTGGGCACCACCGGGGTCTGCCGGCGGCAGCCGCCGTTCAACTGCTGGGGGCTGTCGGTGGGCAGCCTGGCCGAGGTGCTCAGCGCGGTCGATCCGGCGGCGATCGTCGCCAGCAACGAACAGGTGCGCTGAAGCGGCGGGATTCGCTGCCACGTTCGGGGCCGGCCGCACGTAGGTTGGGGGTGAGAACGCCCCCGTCCAGGCTGCGCCGGCTCGCCATCCCGCTGGCGCTCGGCCTGCTGGCGTTCTGCGGCCGGCTGGTGCCGGTGCTGCGCGGCGGTGGCCTGTTCGGCCGCGACACCTACGATCCGTTCGTCTACTACGGCGCCGCGGTCAGCCTGTGGTCGGGACGGCTGCCCTACCGCGACTTCCTGCTGCTGCATCCGCCGGGGATGCTGCTGGTGCTGCTGCCCTTCGCCGGGCTGGGCGCGCTGTTCGGCGATCCGGTCGGGATGGCCGCCGCCCGGATCGCGATGATGCTCACCGGCGCGGCCAGCGCGGTGCTGATCTACGGCATCCTGCGGCCGCGGGGGCTGGCCGCAGCGGTGACCGGCGCCGGGCTGTACGCGGTCTGGTTCCCGGCCTTCTACACCGAACGGGATGTCCGGCTGGAGGCGGTGGCCGGCTTCCTGGTGCTGGCCGGCATCCTGGTGGTGCAGCGCTGGCAGCCGCGCCGGGCCTACCTGCCCCCGCTGCTGGCCGGGGCACTGTTCGGGGCGGCCGCGGTGGTCAAGCTGTGGGGCGTGGTCGGCGTCGCGGTGCTGATCGGCTGGCTGTGGTGGCATCACGGTCCGCGCCGCGCGCTGCAGGCGGTGGCGGGAGCCGTCGCGCTGGCCACCCAGTTGATGCTGCCGTTCGTCACCGTGCTGCCGCAGTTCGTGCAGCTGGCCGTGATCGACCAACTCGGCCGCGCCCGCCGTGACACCCCGCTGCACCTCCGGCTGGCCGACCTGCTGGGGGTCGGCCCGGCGCCGCCCGGGCTGGCTCCGTTCGCGGTGGCGGTCGCGCTGATGCTGACGGTGGTGGCGCTCGGGATCGGCTTCGGCAGCCGAGAGGGACGGCTACCGGCGCTGCTGGCGGTCGTCGGCACGGCGGTGCTGCTGGCCACCCCCACCTGGTACCCCCACTATCCGGCGCTGGTCGCCGGACCGCTCTGCCTGGCCTTCGGCAACGCGGTCGGGGTCTTCCGGGAGCGGTTGCCCCGTCCGGTCCCCCGGCGGATCGCGCTGGGGATGCTGGCCGCCGGCCTGGCCGGGGCGCAACTGCTGTTGTTCGGCCAGTCGGTTGGCGAGCGGTTCCCCGGCCGGGAACTCGCCGCGGTACTGGGCCCGCGCCCGGGCTGCGTGACCACCGACCGTCCGGCCGCGCTGGTGCTGAGCGACACCCTGCGGCGCAACCTGGCCCGCGGCTGCCCCGTGGTGATCGACCCGCTCGGCTACCGGTTCGCCAGCGAGTCCTCCGGTGCCGACCGGCGGGCGGAGGCCCGCCGGTACGACCGCTTCCTGACCGACTACCTGGGTTCGGGAGCCAGCGCGGTGCTGGTGAAGCAGCGGCCGCAGCAGCTCGGCACGCCCAACGCCGAGCGGATCGCCGCCTGGCCGGTGGTCGGTTCGGCCGGCCGGTACCTGGTCCGGGAGCCGATTCCAGCCGAGTCGGACGCCGACTGGCAACAGACGCTAGATTCGATCCACCCGCGAACCCAGCCGAGGTACCCATGAACCGACATCCCCGTTGGCTGCAGGCCGGCGTCGTAGCGGCGGCGCTGGTCTGGTTGGCGGGCTGCTCCCTCGATCAGCCGGTGCCGTCGGGTACGCAGCCGCCCAGCGAGCCGGCCGGCGGGCTGCGGGTGAGCCAGGTGGCGACCATCCCCGCGGTCCACGTCCCGGCGCTGCTGCAGCCGGTGGCGGGCACCGGCACCCGGTTCCTGATCCGCGGCGGGACCGGTGACGGCTCGGCCCGCTACACCCTCGACAACGGACGCACCTGGCAGGACGCCCCCGCCGAGCTGTCGGTCCGCGGCGACCAGTCGGACACCCCGCTGCTCGGGTCGTTCATCGGCTACGGCGGGATCTTCCTCGGGGTGCGGCAGGAGCCGCAGCCGAGCTACGCCTACACCGGCTTCCAGCGTTGGGATCCGGCCACCGGTCAGCTGACCACCCTGGCCTACGACCTCGACCCGCCGCCACCGTCGGACGGCGACGACGACACCCCGATCTTCCCGATCGACTACATCGGCACCCTGGTGCTGCTGGACGACTCCCGGATCTTCGACGTCTCCGGCTCCGCCGCGCTGCTGGTGGAGCCCAGGCTGCCCGAGCTGCCCGGCCTGACGGAGCTGCGTTGGCGGGGGCTGGCCCGCAACGGCCAGTACGTGGTCGGCACCGCCACCGCCGCGGCCGGTGAGCAGTTGGTGCTCGGCGCGCTGACGCCGCAGGCCGTCCCCACCGCCGTCACGGTACCGGGGCTGCTCGCCGCCGACGTCAGCGCCGATCGGATCCACTACCTGGTCAGCGCCCCCGGCCGGCTCAGCGCCTGCCGCGCGGAGATCGCCACCCCGGCAACCGCCAGCTGCGTGCTGGTCGATTCCGGCAGCTACCTCAACCGGCGCTACACCGCCGTGGTCTCCACCTCCGACGGCGCCACCCAGGTGTCGCTGTTCAGCGAGGAGGGGGACGGCCTGCACCGCTACTGGTTCGTCCGGGCCGGCCGGGTGACCCTGATGTCCGACGACAGCAGCGAGTGGGACTGGCTGCCCTATCGGGATGCCGCCGCCCCGGTCGCCAGGCAGCGTGGGGTGGCGGTGACGATCAGCGACGTCGGCGTTGCGACGCCATTGTTCTCCGCACCGGCGGAGTCGGCGCCCGCCATGTCGCCGGCGGTGGCCGCGGACCGGGTGGTCTACCTGCAGCAGTCCGCCGCCCCCAACCGGAGCCGCTGGCCGGTCTGGAGCAGGGCGATCGCGGAGCGCAGCCTGGGTGATCCCGCCCTGCTGGTCGACCGCACCGTGATCGCTCCCTACGTCAGCGGCGACCGCACCGCGGTGCAGTGGGACCGGGACTGGGAGGACGGCCGCAACGATGTCGTCTGCTACGACGGGACCACCCAAACCAACTCGCTGAAGGTCCGTGCCGGCGAGGGACTCCGGGCGCTGAGCGGGCCGTACGCCCGGCTGGGCGGCGCCGCCGGCGGGCAGGTGGTCGGGGTGGACGGTCACCGCTACGAGACCGGGCCGGTGATGACCAACTTCGGCAGCCTGGTGGTGGAGGCCAGTTCGGCGCAGGAGAAGGCCGGACGCAGCTACACGGTGCGCGACCTGGCGCGTCCACAGGCCGAACCGGTGCCGGTGGAGCTGCCCGACACCGCCGGCCGGATCTATCACGACGCGAACTGGCTCAGCTGGGGGGAGTGGGTGGCGACCACCTACGAGACCGCCGACGGCCGCGGTGCGCTGCTGTTCAACCACCGCTCCGGGGAGACCGTCGACCTCGACGACCGGTGGCCGCTCGGGCTGGGCGACGGCTGGGCGCTGCTGCTCGAACCGTCCGCCGAACGGGTGTGGTTGCGGCGCCTCGACACCGGCGAGGAGATCGACCTCGGCGACTGGACGGACGTGGCCACCGACGGCGTCCGGACGCTGGCCTGGACCGGCCAGCAGGACGGCGTGGTGGCCCGGATCGAGGGCCTGCCGACCCCGGTGCCCCGGCTGCTCGGCGCACTGCGGGCGACCAAGTTCCAAGTGGGCGGGAAACGCACCTGGAACCCCGAGTTCGACCTCACCGCCCCGACCGGGCCGGGCACGCTGCAGGTCCTGGATCCGGCCGGCGAGCCGGTGATCAGCCTGCCGGTCGACGCCAGTTCGAGCGGGTCGCTCCGCGGCCTGAGCTGGGACGGCCGGGACGCCGCCGGGAAGCTGGTCGAGCCGGGGGAGTACAGCTGGACCCTCGAGGTCGACGGCGCGACCAGCGTGGACGGGCTGCGTCCGGCGTCCGGGCCGCTGATCATCACCCGCTGACCCCGGCCCGGGTGGGCTCACGCCCAGCGCAGGGTGAGCTGGTCGCCGGGACGGAGTTGCGCCAGCCGGTCGGGGTCGGCGATCACGCCGACCACCGGGTAGCCGCCGGTGGTGGGGTGGTCCGGGCCGAACAACACCGGCAGCCCGCCCGGCGGAACCTGGATGCCGCCGCGCACCACCGGTTCGCTCGGCAGTTCGGTGCCCAGCCGGGTGGCGGCCCAGCGCAGCGGCTCGCCGAGCAGCCGGACGCCCACCCGGTTCGACTGCGGGGAGACCTCCCAGCCGCGGGCCAGCGCCCCGGGGTCGGCCAGCCAGTCCGGACGGGGCCCGGGCAGAACGTCGAGGACGGCCGGGAAGTCGGGCGGCAGGACGCTGTCGGCGGCCGGCTGCCAGGACGGCGGTGGCCCGATCTCCAGCCGGTCGCCGGCCCGCAGCGGTGGCGGGCCGAGGTGGGCGAGCAGATCGCGGGATCGGGAGCCGAACTCCGGCTCGGCCAACAGTCCGCCGCGCACCGACAGGTAGCTGCGCACCCCGCGGGGCGGCGTGCCGAGGGACAGTTCGTCGCCCTCGGCCAGGGCGAAGGCCCGGCCGTGGGGTGCCGCCAGCCCGCCGACCGTCGCCGGGACGGGCGCGCCGGTCAGCGCCACCTGCGCCGGACCGCCGACCGCCCGCACCGCCAGGCCGCCCAGGGTGACCTCGATCGCCGCGTCGCTGCCAGCCGGGTGATTGCCCAGCAATGCCGCGCCGGCCCGGAAGGCGGCCCGGTCGAAGGCTCCCGAGGCGGTGATGCCGAGCGCCGCCAGGCCGGGCCGGCCGGCGTCCTGCAGCAGGGCCAGCGGACCGGGCCGCAGCACCTCCAGGGCCGTCATCCGGCCACCGCCACGAACCGCACCCAACGGCCCGGGGCCAGCAGGGCCGGCGGCTGCCGGCCGGCGTCCCACAGCGCGGCGGTGGTTCGTCCAATCAGCTGCCAGCCGCCCGGCGACGGCCGCGGGTAGATGCCGGAGAACTCCCCGGCCAGGCCCACCGCCCCGGCCGGCACCGCCTGCCGGGGTTCGGCCCGGCGGGGGACCCGCAGGCGCGGATCACCCCCGGTGAGGTAGGCGAAGCCGGGCGCGAAACCGCCGAAGGCCACCCGCCACGGGGTCGCGGTGTGGGCGGCCACCACCCCCGCGCTGCCCAGCCCGGTGAGCCGGCCGACCTCGGCCAGGTCGGGGCCGTCGTAGCTCACCGCCACCTCGACCACCCGGCTCGGGTCGGGCGCCGGGATGGCCGCCGGCACGGTGGCCAGCAGCTGCCGCAGCGCCGGGCGTCCGGCGTCCAGGGCACTGGGTGACGCGAACCGCGCCAGCACGGTCCGCGCCGCGGGCACCACCTCGACCACCCCGTCCACCCGGCCGCTGGTCAGCGCGTCGGTCAGCCCGGGCAGCTGGGCCGGATCGGCGGGCTCGACCAGCACGGCGTCCGGGCCGCAGGGCAGCAGGCCGGGCATCAGCCGGCGAACCCGGCCAGCTGGACGCCGGAGGCTTCCAGCCGCTCCCGGACCCGCCGGGCGATCGCCACCGCGCCGGGGGTGTCGCCATGCACGCAGACCGAGTCGGCCGGCACCTGGAGCGGGCCCGCCGCGGTGTCGATCACGCCGCTGGTGACCAGCCGCACCACCCGCTCGGCGATCTGGTCGGGGTCGGTCAGCACCGCGCCCGGCTCGCCGCGCGGAACCAGGCTGCCGTCGGGCCGGTACCCCCGGTCGGCGAACGCCTCCAGGGCGGTCGGCAGCCCGGCCTCGGCGGCCAGCTCGAAGGCCACGCCCGGCAGCCCGAGCAGCACCAGCGAGGGATCGAAGTCGCCGATCGCGGACACCACCGCCCTCGCCTGCGCCCGGTGGTGGGTGAGGGCGTGGTAGAGCGCGCCGTGGGGTTTCACGTACGACAGCGCGGTGCCCTTCACCAGGCAGGCGCCGGCCAGCGCGCCGAGCTGGTGGACGATGTCGGCGTACAGGTCCGCCGGGTCGATGTCGATGAACCGGCGGCCGAAGCCGGCCAGGTCGCGGTAGCCGACGTGGGCGCCGATCACCACGCCGCGTTCGGCGGCCAGCGCCACCGTCGCCAGCATGGTCCGGGGGTCGCCGGCGTGGAAGCCGCAGGCGACATTGGCGCTGGTCACGATCCGCAGCAGGGCGTCGTCGTCCCCCATCCGCCAGGCGCCGAAGGATTCGCCCAGGTCGGCGTTCAGGTCGATCCGCATGCCTAACGGTGACCTGATCCGGTGGTCGCGCGCAACCGCGGGCCGGTGGGATGGGACAGCCGCGCCAGGCCCGCCCGCGCGGCCGGCGGTCGCGATCGGCGGTGCGGTTTCCGGTTCGCCGGTTCTACGTGTTGACTGGTGCGGTGCCCCGCGTCCGCAACCCGCTGCTGGTCAGCCTGATCGGGCTGCGCGGCAATGGCCGGGCCAGCGTCTACACCGAGCCGCTGTGGGGCCTGTCGATGATGCTGGTGCTGCCCTACGCGTCGGTGTTCATGCTGGCGCTGGGCGTCCACGATGCCCAGATCGGCCTGCTGGCCACCATCTCGATGCTCTCCCAGGTGGTGTTCGGGCTGCTCAGCGGGGTGATCACCGACAAACTCGGACGCCGGCTGACCACCGCCGTCTTCGACATCGTCGCCTGGGCGGTTCCCTGCCTGATCTGGGCCTTCGCGCAGAACTTCTGGTGGTTCCTGGTCGCCTCGGTGGTCAACGGTGCCTGGCAGGTCACCCAGAACTCCTGGGACTGCCTGCTGGTCGAGGACGTCGACCGGGCCGAGATCCCCAAGGTGTACTCGCTGGTCAAGGTGGCGGCGGAGTTCTCCGCCCTGTTCGCCCCGATCGCCGCGCTGCTGGTCTCGCGGTGGGGGCTGGAGCCGGCGGTCCGGATCCTGTACCTCAACGCCTTCGTGATCATGATGGTGAAGATCTGGCTGCTCTACCGGTACTCCACCGAGACCGAGACCGGCCGGATCCGGATGGAACAGACCCGCGGGGTGAGCATCTGGCGCTCGCTGGCCGGCTACCGCGGCGTCCTGGGGCTGATCGTCCATTCCCCCGGGACGATCTTCTCGCTGGTCATCTCGGCGATCGTCGGCGCGGTGGCGCTGGTCAACGGCACCTTCTGGCAGCTGGTGATCAACCAGCGGCTGGGGGTGCCGGACGCCCTGCTGCCGTTCTTCCCGATGATCCGCTCGGTGCTCTCGGTGGTGTTCTTCTTCACCGTGATCCCGCGGCTCACCCACGCCCGGCGGCTGCGCGCCCCCACCCTGCTCGGCTTCGCGGTCTACCTGGCCGGCCAACTGCTGCTGGTGGTCATCCCGGCCACCGCCGGCGCCGCCACCGGCTCGACCTACGCGCTGCTCGGTGTCTGCCTGCTGCTGGACGCCTTCGGCGCGGGCATCCTGTACATGCTGGCCGAGTCGCTGGTGGCGCTGCACGTCGACCGGCAGGAACGCTCCCGGGTGATGGCGATCCAGCGCACCTGCGTGATGCTGGTCACCGCCCCGTTCGGCTGGATCTCCGGCTGGCTGTCGAGCGTCGACCGGAGCTGGCCGTTCCTGCTCACCTCGGCGTTGCTCGTCCTCGGCCTGGTGCTCGCCGGCCGGTTCTGGGTGACCACCCACGCCGACGTCGAAGCCTCACCGGACGCCGCCGACCCGGTCTGACCGGTGGCTCGGCGGGGGCTCCGGTGAGCCACGGGACGCAGCACGCAAGACATCGGCGTGTCGTCTTGACCACATCGTCAGTTCTCTCACAACTGCGCCCCCGGTACGGCTAAGGTGGCGGAAGCACGCGCGTCAGCCACCGGAGAGGAAGCGATGAACGACTCGGTTGTCCCCTTGGGGTCCGTCAAGTTCCTGAAGGTCAGCGAAGTGGCTGCGATGCTGCGAGTGTCCAAGATGTCGGTGTACCGGATGATCCATTCCGGCGATCTGGAGGCCGTCCGGTTCGGCCGCAACTTCCGGGTTCCCGAGCAGGCGGTTGACGCCTACCTGCGCGGTTCGTTCTACAACGCCGGCTGAGCGGCGCCGTCCGGGCGATTTCGTCTCAGCCAGTCCGGTTCAGTAAGATTCAGTGCTTGGGCCGGGAAACCGGCATTCGGCGGGCGGAAACGTCCGTATTGTCCAACTTCGCCGACATGGTCGGCACCTGAGAGGTCTGCACGTGGGTTCGGTCATCAAGAAGCGCCGCAAGAGGATGGCGAAGAAGAAGCACCGCAAGCTGCTGAAGAAGACGCGCATCCAGCGTCGCCGCGCCGGCCGGTAGTCCTCCGGCAGTGCCGTCGAACGAGCGCGTCCAGCTGCTGGTTCGAGACGGCTGCCATCTCTGTATCGACGCCACCTCGGTGGTTTCCGAGGTGTGCGCCGACCTTGGCGTCGGCTGGCGCAGCGTGGACGTCGACAGCGACCCCGAACTGCGTGCCGCCTACACCGACCACGTCCCGGTCGTGCTGATCGACGGCGACGTGCACTCCCGCTGGTTCGTCGACCCCGCCCAGCTCCGCTCCGCCTTGACCGCGCCGTAGGCGGGACCCGGCCGTCCACTTCCGGATCATCGGCCCGGCTCGGGACCGAACCTCGGGACAGAAACCGGGATGCAGCGGCCACTCGCGTGGATAATCCACGCGAGTGCCCTGGATTCCCCGGTTTCTGTCACGGCAGCCGGCAGGGGGATGGGCGAAACCCCGTCCCAGCCGGCCGGGCCCGACTCCCGGCCGGGCGTTGGGGCCACGTATTGTTGAGCCGCAGGCCCGCTTAGCCGAGGAGTTCCATGGTCGCCAGCGTCGTCCACGTCGTCCGACACGGGCAGGTGCACAACCCCGACGCCATCCTCTACGGACGCCTGCCCGGCTATGGCCTCTCCGACCTCGGCCATCAGATGGCCGAACGGGTGGGGGAGTACTTGGCCGACGCCAACCTGGTCTGGCTGGTCAGCTCGCCGCTGCAGCGGGCGCAGGAGACCATGGCGCCGATCGCCGCCCGCCACCCCGACCTCGAGGTGCAGCTGGACGACCGGGTGATCGAGGCGGCCAACTACTTCGAGGGCAGCTCGTTCAGCCGCGAGAAGGTGTTCCTCAAGCCGCGCGCCTGGTGGGCGCTGCGCAACCCGCTGCGGCCCAGCTGGGGCGAGTCGTACACGTCGATCGCCCGCCGGATGCAGGCCGCGATCAGCGACGCCGCCAGCCACGCCCCCGGCGCGGAGGCGGTGATCGTCGCCCACGAACTGCCGATCTGGATGGCCCGGCTGTCGGCCGAGAACCGCATCCTGGTGCACGACCCGCGCCGCCGGCAGGCCCGGCTGGCCAGCGTCACCAGCTTCACCTTCCGCGACGGTGACCTGGCCGGGGTGGAGTACCACGAGCCGGCCGCCGACCTGATCCCGGTGCGCAAGTCCCGGAAGTACCGTCCGGGGGCCTGATGGCGGGGCTGCGGCGGGTACTGCTGGCGACGCTGGCGGCATTGACGCTGGCGGGCTGCAGCACGCCCACCACCGGCACCGGCGGCTTCGTCACCGGCGACGGCTCGATCACCGTGATCACCCCGGACGACCGTCAGCCGGCTCCCGCGATCACTGGCGAGACCCTGGACGGCGACCAGTGGAGCAGCGACACGGCCGCCGGCAAGGTGATCGTCTACAACGTCTGGGGCTCCTGGTGCGGGCCCTGCAAGGCGGAGGCTCCCGCGCTGCAGTCAGTGGCCGAGCAGACCGCCGACCGGGCGGTGGTGATCGGCCTCAACACCCGCGACCTGGACCGCGCAGCACCGCGGGCCTTCGTCCGCAACAACGGCATCACCTTTCCCAGCATCTTCGATCCGGACGGCAGCGTGCTGCTGGCCTTCGCCGGCACCCTGCCACCCACCGCGATCCCGAGCACGCTGCTGGTCGACCCGCAGGGCCGGATCGCCGCCCGGGTGATCGGGGCCACCACCGAGACCACCCTGGTCGGCCTGATCGACGACCTGGCGGCGGGTCGGTGATGCTTCCCCTGGAACTGGCCGACTGGGCCAAGGAGGCGGTGGGTGGCTCGATGCTGCTGGCCGTCCCGGTGGCCGCGCTGGCCGGGCTGGTATCGTTCTTCTCACCCTGCGTGCTGCCGCTGCTGCCCGGCTACCTCTCCTACGCCACCGGGATGGCTGCCGGCGAGATCGCCGAGGGACGGGGCTCCCGCCGCCGCGTCCTGGCCGGCACGCTGCTGTTCGTGGCGGGCTTCGCGCTGGTCTTCGTCGCCACCGGGGTGCTGGCCGGCTCGCTCGGCGGCCTGCTGCTCAGCTGGCAACGTCCGATCGCGATCGGGGTGGGCGTGCTGGCGATCCTGCTCGGCCTGATGTTCGCCGGCTGGCTGCCGTTCGGACGCGGCACGCTGCGGCTCAATGTCGTCCCGAAGGTCGGGGTGGCCGCCGCGCCGCTGCTCGGCATCGTGTTCGGGCTGGGCTGGGTGCCGTGCATCGGCCCGGCGCTGTCGGTGGTCTACACCCTGGCGTTGAACGAGGCGACCGCGCTGCGCGGTGGGCTGCTGGCCCTGGTCTACGCCCTCGGGCTGGGCCTGCCGTTCGTGGTCGCCGGCCTGGCCTTCACCCGGATGGGCCGGGCGATCGGCTGGGTGAAGCGGCACCACCTGGGGGTCCAGCGGGCCGGCGGCATCCTGATGATCGTGGTCGGCGTGCTGCTGGTCACCGGGCTGTGGGACGCCGTGATGGCGGTGCTGCGGCAGTGGATCGGCGTCTTCGAGGTGGTGATCTGATGGCGGAGGTCGAGGAACCCACCGCCGACGGACGGCAGCGGATGAACCGGGCCCGCGGGCTCCGGTTCGGGACCTTGCGCTGGGCCTGGGCCACGCTGACCTCGATGCGCACCGCGTTGCTGCTGCTCCTGCTGCTCGGCCTGGCGGCGATCCCCGGCTCGCTGCTGCCGCAGCGTCCGACCAACCCGTTCGGAGTCGCCCAGTACCAACTCGACCATCCCGACGCCGGCCCCTGGCTGGAGCGGCTCGGCTTCTTCGACGTCTTCGGCTCGCCCTGGTTCGCCGCCATCTACCTGCTGCTGTTCATCTCGCTGATCGGCTGCATCCTGCCGCGCTGCCGGGCCTACTACGACGCGCTGCGGGCCGAGCCCGGCGCCCTGCCGCGCCGGTTCTCCCGCTTCCCCGACCATGCCGCCGGCCCGCTGGAAACCTCCGCTGACCAGGTGCTGGACGCCGCCGCTGCCCACCTTCGCCAGGCCGGCTACCGGCTGCGGCGGGAGCCGTCCGGGATCTCGGCCGAGAAGGGCTACCTGCGCGAGGCCGGCAACCTGGTCTTCCACCTCAGCCTGATCGCCGTGCTGGTCGGGCTGGCGTGGGGGTCGCTGTTCGGCTACCGCGGTACCGCCATCGTGGTGGAGGGCAAGGCCTTCTCCAACACCCTCACCCAGTACGACGAGTTCTCCGCCGGGGTGGGCTTCCGTCCCGAGCAGTTGCCCGCCTTCACCATCGGGCTGGACGACTTCGAGGCCGAGTTCGAGATCGGCCCGGTGCAGCGCGGCGCCGCCCGCGCCTTCCGCGCCACCATCACGGTCAGCCGGCCCGGCCAGCAGCCCCACCAACAGCCGCTGGAGGTGAACGCGCCGCTCACCATCGACGGCACCGACGTCCATCTGCTGGGGCACGGCTACGCGCCGGTGGTCACCGTCCGCGACGGCAATGGCGAGGTGGCCTTCTCCGGTCCGGTGGTCTTCCTGCCGGCGGACGGCAACTTCACCTCCAACGGCGTGATCAAGGCGCCGGATGCCCGTCCGGAACGGCTGGCCTTCGAGGGGATCTTCCTGCCCACCGCGCAGATCGACACCGCCGGGATGCGCTCGGTCTTCCCGGCCGCCTGGAACCCGCAACTGCTGGTGAACGCCTGGGCCGGACCGCCGAAGATCGAGACCGGGGCGCCGGAGAACGTGTACATCCTGGACAAGACCGGGCTGGAGCAGCTGATCCGGCCGGACGGTCAACCCGTCCGCGCCGGCCTGGAGCCCGGCACCAGCTACGACCTGCCGGACGGCCGCGGCTCGATCAGCTTCGACGAGTTGCGGCAGTGGACCAAGCTGCAGATCTCGACCAGCCCGGGCGGCTGGTTCGTGCTGGCCAGCGTGCTGATCGCGATCGCCGGGCTGTCGGTGTCGCTGACCGTCCGTCCGCGGCGGCTGTTCGTCCGGGTCGGCGACGGTTCGGTCGAGGTCGCGGGCCTGGATCGGGTGGACGGCCGGGCCGGCCTGCCCGAAGCGGTCGCCGCGCTGGCCGCCGCCTGCGGCATCGAGCCGGACCGGACGCCCGCTGAGCCACCCACGAGCACCGGGGAGACGGGCGGTACGCTGACCGACGACCCGACCGCGGACGATGAGGAGGAGCCCGAGTGATCTCCGAGTACTCCGACCTCGCCATGGTGACCGCGATGGTGCTCTACCTGGTCGCGCTGGTCTTCCACTCGCTGGAATGGGCCTCGCTGCGCGGCGTCGAGCCGCCCTCGGAACGGCAGTCGGCCAGCGCGGAGCGGTGGGGACGGCTGGGGCTCTCGGTCACCCTGGTGGCGGCGGTCGTCCACGTCACCGGGGTGGTGCTGCGCGGGGTGGCCGCCCAGCGGGCGCCGTGGGGCAACATGTACGAGTTCATCACCTCGTCGCTGGCGATGGCGATGGTGATCTACCTGGTCGGGGTGTTCTTCTTCGGCTGGAAGGGGTTCGGGCTGCCGGTCACCCTGCTGGCCTCGGTGGGCGTCGGCCTGGCCGTCACGGTCTTCTACGTGGACGTCGCTCCGCTGATGCCGGCGCTGCACTCGGTCTGGTTCGTGATCCACATCGTCGCCGCCGCCCTGGCCGGGGCGATCTTCAACATCGGCGGGATAGCGGCCATCCTCTTCCTGCTCAAGCAACGCGCTGAACGCCGGGGCACGGTCAGGGGCTACCTGGCCCGGCTGCCGGAGTCCGCCGCGCTCGACCGGGTGAGCTACCGGATGCACGCCTTCGCCTTCCCGCTGTGGACCTTCGCGGTGGCCGCCGGCGCGATCTGGGCGCAGTACGCCTGGGGCAGGTTCTGGGGCTGGGATCCGAAGGAGACCTGGTCGCTGGTCACCTGGATCGTCTACGCCGCCTACCTGCACGCCCGGGCCACCGCTGGCTGGAAGGGCACCCGCGCCGCGGTGATCGCGGTGATCGGCCTGGTCAGCTTCTGGTGGAACTTCGTCGGGGTGAACCTGGTGCTGAACGGACTGCACTCCTACGCCGGGATCTAGGATCACCGCCGTGGGCAGCCGGGTGGCGGAGACCTACCGCAGGTTCGCCGAGGTCGATCGGCCGGTGGACGGACGTCCGGTGACGCTGGCCAGCCCGCACGGCCAGAGCTACGAAGCGCTGAGGTAGCGGGACGCTCACTGCTCGGAGAGCGTCGGCGGGTCAGAGGCTCTCGAACATCGGCTTGCACATCACGTGCTCGACACCGGTCTCCGGGTCCACCGCGGTCAGCACCTTGATCCGCATGTCATAGGTCTCCGAGAGCCGCTCCTCGGTGAGCACCTCACGGCTGGGCCCGTAGGCGAAGAAGCGGCCGCCGCGCATCAGAGCGGCCTTGCTGGGGTAGTAGAAGGCCTGGTCGGGCAGATGGGTGATCATCACGATCGCCTTGCCCTGCTCGGTAGCGAGCCGGTTGGCGACCCTGATCACGATGGCGGCGTTGCGATAGTCGAGGTGGCTGGTGGGCTCGTCCATCATGATCAGCGGTGTCTGCTGAGCGAGGGCGCGGGCGATCAGCACGAGCTGACGCTCACCGCCGGAGATCTGGGTGTAGGGGACGTCGGCGAGGTGCTGCATACCCACCGTCTGGAGTGCCTCGTGGCACAGCTCGACATCTGCGGCGCGTGGCGAACTGAGCGCGGGCAGGTGGGGCGTACGGCCCATCGCCACCACATCGATGACGGAGAATGGGAACGGCGCGTTGTGGTCCTGGAACACCATCGCCACCCGCCGTGAGAGCTCTCTGGAGGTGAGGCGGCTGACGTCCTCACCGGTGAGGGTGACGCGGCCGGAGGCCAGCCGACGCTCGGCCAGCAGAACGCGCATCAAGGTCGACTTGCCGCACCCGTTGGCGCCGAGGATCATCAGCACCTCACCGGCTGAGACCTCGAAGCTGACGTCCCGCAGCACGGGCACGTCCTTGGTGTATCCGAAGGCGAGATGATCGGCGCGAATCACCGGCTCCATTGCCGCGTGCTCCTTCTCAGCAGGATGGCGAAGAACGGGGCGCCGATGAAGGCGATGGGGATCGACAAGGGCAGTGAGGTCTCAGAGGCGGAGCGGGTGAGGTTGTCGATCAGCAGCAGGAAGGTGGCGCCCATCACGGCCGCGGCAGCCATCAGCTTGCGGTGATCGGGCCCGACGACGATGCGGGCGGCGTGCGGTATCACCAGTCCGATCCAGCCGATGGTGCCAACCTGTGACACCGCGGTCGCGGTGAGCGCGGTGGCGCACACGATAACGACCGCCTTCAGGCGGGTGGTGTTGATACCCAGCGAGCGGGCCTCGTCGTCGCCCATGGTCAGGACGTTGAGCCGCCAGCTGGCCAGCCATAGCCCTACCACTCCGGCGATGATCACCGGGGCGGCGAAGGTCAGATTCTCCCAACGCACGCTGGAGAGCGATCCCATCAACCAGAAGGTGATGGCCGGTAGCTCATCGAGCGGGTCGGCGAGGTACTTCGTGACCGAGACGCCCGCGTTGAACAGCGAGCTGGTGACGATGCCGGCGAGGATCAGGGTGGTGTTTGGGACGGTACCCCGGGTGTAGGCCAGAAAATAGGCGATGAACACTCCGGCGATGCCGAAGACGAAGGCCAGGAGTTGGACGCTGGGGGAGTAGGCGTCGCGCCACAGGATCGCGATGGCGGCGCCCAGGGACGCGGCCGCCGACACTCCGAGGATGTCGGGTGAGACCAGCGGATTGCGGAACACCCCCTGGTAGGCAGTGCCGGAGCAGGACAGGGCAGCCCCGACGAGCACCGCCATGATCACCCGCGGCAACCGCACCTCCCACACCACCTTGGCGTCCATCGCTTGCCAGGTGGGCTCGATCGGCACCACGTGCGAGGCGATGATCCGGAGTGCCTCCAAAGGAGAGACGGGGAAGCGCCCCATCAGGAACGACGTCACGATGACGACGACGAGCACGGCGACCGCGATGCCGAACGCGACCCCGAATCGTCGGGGCGAACGCTGGCGTGCGGTCGCCGTCTCGTGGCTCATCCGTCGCTCAGCCGCGGACGAAGACGTCGGCGACGGTCTGGCCCTCGGTCAGGTTGAACAGGTGGGTCAGATCGGCGTCGCTCAGCTCGAAGCCGAACCGCTTCGCATAGAAGTCCGCGGCGTTCGCCTGGAGATCCAGGTCGGTGAACAGGCTCGGGTGCGTGGCCTTCGCGAAGTACTGCATCGCGAGGTACACCTCGGGCCCGAAGTAGCCCCAGTTCATCGCCCCGTTCGGCACCACGTACACCCGGTTGCTGGAGACCGCGTCGAGACCCGAGAGGACGGCGTCGCCGGCGATCGCCTCCGCAATCTCCGGTGAGTTGACCATCAGGATCTGCGGGTTCCAGGCGAGCAACTGCTCGGCGTCGATCTCGCCCTGCTGGGTGGTTCCCTTCTCGTCGGCGAGGCCAGCGTCCCGTGCGACGTTGACGCCTCCGGCGAGATCGATCAGTGCCTGCCCCATGGCGTTGCGGTTGCTGACCTGCAGCGTGTCGCCGGCGCTGGCCAACACCGCCATCGTGGGACGATCCGCCTCCTTGATGGTGGAGGTCTTGGCCTCGATCTGCTCACGCATGGCAGTGAATTCCGTCGCGTAGTCACGGGCGTTGTCGAGTTGTGCTCCGCCGATGGCTTCGCCGAAGTAGAGCTGGGTATCGCGCACCCAGGTGAGGCGGTCGTAGCCATCGGGCTGAGAGTCCTTGGCCCCTGAGATCGCGGCGATACCCAGATCCTGAAGTTGTTTCAGCGATTCCTCGCCGTAGCGGGGGGCATACATGACGAGGTCGGGGGAGGTGGCGAGCAGCGCCTCCATGTTCGTCTCGTTCGACGCGAACACCACCGGGAGGTCGGCCAAGCTCGGGTACTTGTTCTTGATCCAGTCGTTCTGGCCGTAGCTCTCCTCGAGCGCGACGAGTTTGTCGGCGCCCCCCAGTAGCAGCACGGCGGTGGTGTACGCAGGTGCGGCGGTGGCGATCCGTCCCGCGAGCTGAGGGACCGAAACATCGCCGTAGATGTCCCGCATGATGCGGGTGGCCCCTGGCGCTGGGCTGGTCGCAGAGGCGCTCACGGACGGGGACGAGGGGGGAGCCGGTTGGGAGGCCGGAGTGCCGCAGCCGGCGACGGCCAGCGCGAGGGCGAAGACGCTTGTCAGGCCAGCGCCGATGGTCCGCTTCATAGCGAGGTTCTCCTTCGATTTCCGCAGCTGCGGCAAACGGATGGAGTATACAGCCGCGTACGCGGGCAATTTATACGAATAGTTTGGATATTGCGAAAGGGGATCGGGGGCGGGAGAAGCAGCGGCTCGGCTTCGTCCTAGGCCCGGACGGTGGTTTCGCCGAGCCCTGGGGAACCCCGAAACCGGTGGAGGCGGTGGACGATCTGCGCCAGGCCTGGCTCGAACCCCACGGCCGCTGACCTCGTCGCCGGCGCCGCCACCCCGCCGGGCGGTGTGACATCCGTCATGCCTCGGCAGTGTGCTCTGCACGCGGATCGATGACCTCTCCCACTACGGGCGACGTGGGTTCCCCGGGAGGCTTGAGCCATGACATCGATCGCTACCGCATCCGTGGCTCAGGCTCGCGAGAGCGCTGACGTCCTGACCCTGTCCGGCGTCCGGCGCCGCTATCCCACCCGCTACCGGTGGAACGTGCTCACCGGACGCCGCGTCCCGGTGGAGTGGTTCGAGGCCGTCCGCGGCGTCGACCTGACCGTTGGACGGGGCGAGCTGTTCGCCCTGCTCGGCACCAATGGCGCCGGCAAGACCTCCACCGTCGAGCTGGTCGAGGGCCTGGCCGCTCCGAGCGGCGGCAGTATCCGGGTGTTCGGCCACGATCCGGTCGCCGAGCGGCGGCTGGTCAGGCATCGCACCGGCGTGGTGCTGCAGAGCTCCGGCTTCCCGCCCAGCCTGACCGTGGCCGAGCTGGCCCGCACCTGGCACGCCACCCTCACCCGGCCGCTGCCCTGGGCCGATCTGGTGGACGCGGTCGCGCTCACTGCCCGCGCCGAGGTCGAGATCGCCAAGCTCTCTGGCGGCGAACGGCGCCGGCTGGACATCGCGCTGGCCCTGATGGGCGACCCCGAGTTGTTGATTCTGGACGAGCCGACCACCGGCTTGGACCCGGAGAGCCGCCGGGCGATCTGGGAGTTGGTCCGGGAGCGGGTGAAGCCGCCGGCACCTCGGTGCTGCTCACCACCCACTATCTCGAGGAGGCCGAGCAGTTCGCCGACCGGATCGCGATCATGCACGACGGCGTGGTGGCGCTGGAAGGGACGTTGCCCGAGATCGTCGCCGGCGCGCCGGCCCGGATCAGCTTCGTCCGTCCGACGCGGCTCTCGCTGACCGACCTGGACGTGCCGGGCGCGGACGTGACCGCGTCCGACACCGTGACCCTCACCACCCACACCCTGCAGGACACGCTGCGTCGCGTCCTGGCCTGGGCCGGCGACACCCAGCTCGCCGGTCTGGAGGCCCGCTCCGCCTCGCTGGAGCAGGTCTTCCTTTCCATCGCCGACACCGAGGAGCTCCGATGACCGCCCTGACCGCCGCCGTCCGTCCGGTGAACCGCCGTCGCTTCGGGGCCCTGGTGCGGGCCGAGACCACCATCCTGCTGCGCAACAGGACAGCGGTGTTCATCGCCGTGGTGCTGCCCTTCCTGATGGCCTTCGCGTTCAGCGGGATCAGCCTCGACCGACAGTTCCTCGGCGTCACGCTGGGCATCATGCTGCTCTGCACCGGGCTGCTGTTCGTCGTCTACTACACCCTGGTGACCTCCCTGGTCGGCCGCCGCGAGCAGCTCGTCCTGAAGCGGCTGCTCTCCGGCGAGCCGACCCCCTGGGAGATCCTGCTGGCCCCCGCCGTCCCGCTGTGGGTGCTACTGGTTGTCCAGGCCGGGATCGGTCTCGGCGCCGGTCTGCTGCTGGGCGCCCCGCTCACCCACCCGTGGGCGCTGCTGCTGGCGGTGCTGGGCGGTGCCTCCGCCTGGACCGCGCTGGCGGTGTGGAGCGCCACCTGGACCCGGACGGTGGAGTCCGCCCAGCTCACCACCATGCCGCTGATGCTGGTCTCGATCCTGCTCTCCGGCTTCTCGATCCCACTGGCTGCCCTGCCCGACCCGGTCGAGCGGCTGGCACATTGGCTGCCGATGACCCCGGTGGTCGACCTGGTCGCCTTCGCCCACACTGGCCTGACCCCCGCCGGAACCCCCGCGGACGGCCTGGGCGGAGCCCTACTGGCCGCCGGCTGGATGCTGCTCCCCTTGGTGCTCTGGACGGCACTGGGCATCTACCTCGGTCTACGCAGCTTCCGCTGGGACCCCCGCTCCTAATCCTGGCCGGGCGTGGGACAGGGGGACAGACCTTGGGACGCGGGGACGGTTCCTGGCGCCCGGGAACCGTCCCCGGGCGCCAGGAACCGTCCCCCTGTCCACCCCTTCCCACCCCTGTCCCACCCCTGTCCCACCGCGCCTCCCGGTCCACACGGCTAGCCTCAACGCAGATGATCAGAGGAACACCATGACGAATCTCACCGCGGGGATCGCCCGCACCGAGCGGTACACCCTGCAGTCGTTGCACTGGGGGCTGTGGATGATCCCGTTGCTGCTGGTGATCTACGCCTTCGGGATGCATCGCAAGCCCGAGTTGATCGGGGTCGGGATCGGCAGCATCCTGGCCAGCCTGGTGGCGCTGTGGGCGGGGCTGGTGGTGTTGCACACCGGGCTGCGGCTCGGCGGCGACCTCGGCCCGAGCGGGTGGGACCGGCTGTTCCTGGCCCCGGACCGGCAGCGGCTGGGCACGGTGGTCTGGGTGGCGGGCTCGGTGCTGACCTGCGCTCTGGCGTCCTTCCTGATCCCACCGGTGCCGGACGGCATCTGGTTCGTCGATCCGCTGCTCATGTCGATCCTCGCCGCGTCGCTGGCCTACCCGGTGTTCGGGCTCACCCGGGGACGGGCGGCCTGCTACGCCACGGCGGTGGGTCTGGCGGTGATCTGCGTGGCTGCCGCGCCGGTCTCGCAGACCGTCGTCGGGCGGATCGCCCTGGCGATCCCCACCGTGGTCTGGACGGCGATGTGGGTGGGGATGAACTCCATGCTGCTGAACATGCTACGCACCACCAAGGAGCTCGATCGGCTCCGGCACAGCAGCGCCCGGCTGGCGGTGGCCGAGGAACGGCTCCGGTTCTCCCGCGACCTGCACGACGTTCTCGGACGCACCCTGTCGGCGGTGGCGCTGAAGGCCGAACTGGGGGCCGCGCAGGCCGACCGGGGCCAGCCCGAGGCGGCCGCCACGATGCGCGAGGTGCAGACCATCGCCACCGACGCGCTGGACGAGCTGCGCGGCCTGGTCCGCGGCTACCGGGAGACCGATCTGGCCAGCGAGCTGGCCGGCGCCCGCTCGCTGCTGGAGTCGGCCGGGATCACGGTCAGCACGATCGTCGAGGCCGGCCCGCTGCCGCCCGCGGTGGCCCGCTGCCTGGCCTGGGTGGTCCGGGAAGGCACCACCAATGTGCTGCGGCACGCCAGCGCTACCACCGTCCAGCTCGCCCTCACCCGCGACGCCACCGGTGTCACCGTCACGATCACCAACGACGGTGCGTCCGCCGACCCGCCCGCCGCCGGGTCCGGCCTGGCCGGGCTCTCCGAGCGGCTGGACGAGGTGGGTGGCACCCTCAGTTCCCGGCCTCGGGACGGCCACTGGATCCTGACCGCCCGGGTGGACGCCGACGCGCTGGCCCGGCTCGACACGGCAGGATCGCAGTCATGACCGACATGATCCGGGTGGTGGTGGCCGAGGACGAGCACCTGATCCGGGAGGCACTGGTCTCGCTGCTCGGCCTGACCGGCGATATCGAGGTGGTCGGCCAGGCGGCCTCCGGCGACGAGGCGCTGGCCGTGCTGCGGCAACAGCGCCCGGACGTGGCGGTGCTCGACCTGCAGATGCCCGGTCTCTCCGGCGTGGAGGTGGCCGCCGCCTGCGCCACGGAACTGCCCGGCTGCGCCTGCGTGATCGTCACCAGCCACGGTCTGCCCGGTCATCTCAAGCAGGCGCTGGCCCAGGGCGTCCGCGGCTTCCTGCCCAAGACCACCTCCGGAGCCGCGCTGGCGCAGGTGATCCGCACCGTCCACGCCGGCGGACGCTACGTCGACCCGCAGCTCGCCGCGGACGCCATCGCCGCCGGCGACTCGCCGCTCACCCCGCGGGAGGCGGACGTCCTGGACGCCGCCGAGGACGGCGCCCCGGTGGAGGAGATCGCCCGCCGGGTCTCGCTGTCGCCCGGGACGGTCCGCAACTACCTCAGCGCGGCGATGAACAAGCTGCAGGCTTCCACCCGCCACGAGGCCGTCCGGATCGCCCGGGAACACGGCTGGATCTAGCCGACCGGCTTTCCTCACTGCCTCCGACTCTGTCGACCAAACACGGTGCACAAACTCGGAACGGGCGGGTCGACCGCGGCCGATGGCGTTCAGCGAATGAAGAACGAGGTGGCCCACAGCATGCTGACCACGGCCAGGCCGACGCCCACCGCCGCCGCGGTGATCAGCCGGATCCGGTGGCTGCGATGCCAGGGCAGGCCGGCGACCGCGGCGAACCAGACCAGCGCGACCAGCCCGCCACCCGCCAGCACCCCGCCCAGCCAGGGATCCGAGATCCGGCCGAAGCCACCGCCGGAGCAGCCGCTCACCCCGCACCACACCAGGGTCATCCAGAACAGGGCGAAGAAGTGCACTGCCGCGGTGATCGGCAGCACCCACAGCAGCTGCCAGGCCCAGCGCCGGCTCGGCTGCTGCGATGGACGGTCCGACGGGGTCATTGCCCCAGCCTAACCAGCCGGGGGAGCAGGGCGGCTCGACGCGAACCCGGGTGCTCGGTGACGTTCAGGCAAGGGTAGCCAGCGGACGGGGCGGTCCGGCGCTTCGCCCGAGGTGCGACAATCGGAGGTATGCAGCACTTCGACCTCTGCGTGATCGGTTCCGGCAGCGGCAACTCGCTGGTCAACTCCGCCTTCCGCGGCCAGCGGGTGGCGATCGTGGATCGCGCCCCCTGGTTCGGCGGCACCTGCCTGAACGCCGGCTGCATCCCCAGCAAGATGCTGTCCTATCCGGCCGACCTGGCCGAGTCCGCCCGCCACGCCTCCGTCCTGGGGGTGGACGTCGGTGAGGTCCGGGTCCGGTGGGACGACCTGCGCGACCGGGTCTTCGGGCGGGTGGACGCCGCGGCGCAGGCCGCCGAGGCGCAGCGGGAGCGCCACCAGGGGATCACCGTCTTCCGGGAGAGCGCCAGCTTCGTCGGGCAGAAGCGGCTGCTGATCGGCGAGGAGGAGGTGATCACCGCCGACAGCTTCGTGATCGCGGCGGGTTCGCGTCCCTGGATCCCGGACCTGCCGGGGCTGGACGACCCGGCGGTGGCGGCCCGGGTCCACACCTCCGACGACATCATGCGGCTGCCGGAGCTGCCCCGCAGCCTGGTGATCGTCGGCGGCGGGTCGGTGGCCACCGAGTTCGCCCACATCTTCGCCGCCTGCGGCACCACGGTCACCCTGCTCAACCGCGGCCCGCGGCTGCTGCGGATCGCGGACGAAGCGGTCGGCGAGCGGTTCACCGAGCTGCTGAGCGACCGGGTCACCGTCCGGCTGGGCCAGACCGTCGCCTCGCTGGAGACCAGCCAGCACGGCGTCGTGGTCGGCACCCTGGACGACGACGGCGTGGAGTACTTCTTCGAGGGTGAGCAGGTGCTGCTGGCGCTGGGCCGCACCCCGAACGGCGACACCCTCAACCTGGGCGCCACCGGGGTCGACCTCGACGACCACGGCCGGGTGGTGGTCGACGCCCACCAGCGCACCACCGCGGCCGGCATCTGGGCGCTGGGCGACGTCTCGTCCGCCCACCAGCTCAAGCACGTCGCCAACCACGAGATGCGGGTGGTGCAGCACAACCTGCTGCACCCCGACGACCTGATCGAGAGCGACCACCGGTTCGTCCCGCAGGCGGTGTTCAGCAACCCGCAGGTCGCCTGGGTGGGCGTCACCGAGCAGGAGCTGCGGGAGGCTGGGACGCCGTACGTCACCGCCAGCCGCGACTACGCCAGCGTGGCCTACGGCTGGGCGATGGAGGACTCCGGCCACTTCGTGAAGCTGCTGGCCGACCCGGAGACCGGGCTGCTGCTGGGCGGCCACGTGCTGGGCCCGGACGCCGCCAACCTGGTGCAGCCGCTGATCCAGGCGATGAGCTTCGGCCTGCCCGCGGCCGAGCTGGCCCGCGGCCAGTACTGGATCCACCCCGCGCTGACCGAGGTGGTCGAGAACGCGCTGCTGGAGTTGCCGTTGTGAGGCGGCCGGCGAGCCGGCTGGCCGGGCTGCTGCTGGCGGCCCTGCTGGCCGGGTGCACCGCCGCTCCGCCGCCGCCCAGCGGGTCGCCGCCGACCCCGCCGACGCCGAGCGCCACGGCGTCCCGGCCCTCGCCGACGACAGCTCCGTCCAGCCCGCCGCCGACCACCCCGACCGCGCCGCCGGAGCCGAGCTGCCGCGCCGAGGCCGAGGCGCTCCCGCTGGCCGAGCGGGCCGGGCAGCTGGTGATGGTGGGCGTGACCGGCTCGCTGGACGCCACCGAGCGCCGCGCGATCACCGGCAGTCATCTCGGGGCGGTCATCCTGATGGGCGGCTCCGGCCGCGGGGTGAAGCGGACCGCCGCCCTCACCGACTCCCTCGCCGGGCTGGCCGACGGGCCCGGCCTGCTGATCGCCGCCGATCAGGAGGGCGGCCTGGTGCAGCGGCTGACCGGCCCCGGGTTCAACACCATCCCGGCCGCCGCCGATCAGGCCGAGCTCTCCACCGCCCAGCTCACCCGCCGGGCCACCGAGTGGGGCGAGCAACTGGCCCGGGCCGGCGTCCAGTTGAACCTGGCGCCGGTCGCCGACGTGGTGCCGAAGGCGAACGCCGGCCGCAACCAGCCGATCGCCGAACTGCGCCGCGGCTACGGCAGTGATCCCGAGCGGGTGTCAGCCCGGGTGGAGGCCTTCATCGCCGGGATGCGGGAGGGCGGCGTCGGGGCCGCGGTCAAGCACTTCCCCGGCCTGGGGGCGGTGACCGGCAATACCGACTTCGCCGCGAAGGTGGTGGATTCCACCACCACCGCCGACAGCGGGTTGCTGCTGCCCTTCCGGGAAGCGGTCGACGACCGGGTGGACGCGGTGATGGTCTCGTCCGCGATCTACCGGAAGATCGATCCGAAGCGGATCGCCAGCTTCTCCCCGGCGGTGATCGGCCTGCTGCGGGACTGGGGCTACCACCAGGTGGTGATCAGCGACGATCTCGGCGCTGCCCGGGCGGTGCGCGGCGTCCCGGCCAAACAGCGCGCGGTCCGGTTCGTCGCGGCCGGCGGTGACCTGGCGATCAGCGTCGAGCCGAAGGCGGCGGTCGCGATGGCCAAGGGGCTGGTCGCCGAGGCCCGGAAGGACGACGCCTTCGCCGCCCGGCTGACCGAGGCGGCCGCCCGGGTGCTCACCCTGAAGCGGGCCCACGGCCTGGCCAGCTGCCGCTGAACCAGCCGGCCCAGCCCGACCGGCCAGCGTGAAGTAGCGCCGAAGTTGTGCCGAAATCCACAATATTCGGGCTCTATTCCGGCCGATCGACGGGTTGTTACGCTGCCAGAACCTCGCGCGGGTGGTTCCCGCTGCCGACCCGACGGCCGGCCAGGACCGTTCCGCGGGAGGAGCACAACAAATCCCCCAGGAGCAAAGGAGCACCCCCATGACCCGCCTGATGCGGCGGATCGCAGTGGCAGCCGCTGCGATCTCACTTCCGCTCACGCTGATCGCCTCGGCCCCGAGCGCGCAGGCCGCGCCCACCGCGCCGGATCCCGGCAGCCTCGGCTGGAAGACCATCTTCGACGGCACCGAGTCGTCGCTGAAGCACTGGAAGTACACCGGGATCGCCCAGGAGGGCGCGTCCAACGGCGGCTTCGACCTGCTACCGGACGGCTCCCTGGTCAGCCGCGGCAAGGAGCAGGGCGGCACCTTCGGGACGCTGGTCTACACCAGGAAGCGGTTCGCCGACTTCGAACTGCGACTGCAGTTCAAGGATATGGCCGACGGTGACGCCGACGTCCGTGGCAACTCCGGTGTCCACGTCCGGTTCCCGGATCCGTGGTCGACCAAGAACCCCTGCCTGAACACGCCCACCGGCAAGGTGCTCGGGGCACCCTGGACGATCATCGAGTGCGGGCACGAGATCCAGATCAACGACGGCACGGTCGACCCCCGGACCACGGGCTCGATCTACGGCTTCAAGGATCTCTCCCTGGCCCAGTCCGGCGCCACGCCGAAGGGCACCTGGAACGAACTGGTGATCCGGGTGGTCGGCCAGAAGTACACCGTCACTCGCAACGGCAAGGTGATCAACACCTTCCTGAACTCACCCGGCCTGCCGTTCCCGGATCGTCCCACCGATCCCGGTTCGGACGCCCGCGGCCTGGTCGGCTACGTCGGTCTGCAGACCCACGGTTCCGCGGCCGACCGGATCGCCTTCCGGAACATCCAGGTTCGTGACCTGACGGTGAAGAAGGTCGCGGTCGCGCAGCAGCGGTTCACCCTCGCCAAGGGCTCGTTCCGGCAGCTCGAGGCAGCGGGCTACACCGCCGCCGGGACGTCGGTGCCGGTGACCTACAAGTCGTCCCGGCCGGGCGTCGTCCAGGTGACCAAGCAGGGCGTCATCCTGGCCAGGAAGGTGGGCACCGCGACCATCACGATCAAGGCCGGGAAGGTCTCCACCAAGGTCACCGTCAAGGTGGTCAAGCCGGGCAAGCCGAAGGCGAGGAAGTTCGTGCTGAGCGGCGTTCCGCAGCACCGCAAGCTGACCGTCGGCAGCTTCGCCTACCTGACCGTCAGCCGGTTCGCGCCGGCCAGGTCGATCACGCCCAAGGTCAGCTACCACTCCTCCCGGCCGGGCGTGGTGTGGGTCGACCGGTCCGGACGCCTGGTCGCGCTGAAGGCCGGCACGGCGGTGATCACCGTCAAGGCGGGGACGGCGCAGAAGACGATCGCCCTCACGGTGAAGTCGAAGTAGGCCGCCAGTAGCAGCCGTCGTGCCTCCGGGATCCCGCCCGGGGGCACGACGGCTGTTCGGCGGAAAGCGGCGGCGACGAAGCCCCGCGGTCGAACCGGCTTCGGCAGCCGGAACTGGGCTACCCCCTGGCAGCCTGCCGCTGGGAGGCCCGGGCGGTCAGCGCCTCGGGGGAGAGCACCTTCTCGATGCCCAGCACCACCGCGCCCACCACCCCGGCCAGGTCGCCGATCACCGAGTGGGCCAGGGTCAGGTTCCGGGTGGCCAGCGGTAGCGCCCGCTGGTAGGCCACCGAGCGGACGCCGGCCAGCAGGTCGTCGGTCGCCGAGGTCAGCGGGCCGGCCAGCACCACCCGGGCGGGGTTGTAGACGTGGATCAACGAGGCGACCGTCTCGCCGAGCAGCGCGGCGGCGTCCCGGATCAGCCGGATCGCCAGCGGATCGCCGGTCCGGGCGGCGTCCAGCAGGTCCTCCCGCCGCAGGTCGGGGCGTTCGATCAGCTCGGCGTAGCGGCGGGTGATCGCCTCGGCCGAGGCCAGCGCCTCGATGCAGCCGACATTGCCGCAGGAGCAGATCACGTCCTGGGCGCCGGGCACCCGCAGGTGCCCGATATCGCAGGCGGCGCCGTCGGCGCCGCGGTGCAGCGTGCCGGAGGCGCTCACCATGCCGCCGCCGATCCCGGTGCCCACCTTGACCACCAGCATCGGGCACTGGTCCGGCGGCAGCACCCGGGCCTCGCCGATCGCGATGATGTTGACGTCGTTGTCCACCACGCAGGGGCAGGTGAAGGCGGCGGTCAGGTAGTCGGCGACGCCGAACTCGTCCCAGCCGGGCATGATCGGCGGTCGCACCGGAACCCCTCGCCGGGTGTCCACCGGGCCGGGCAGCGAGACCACGGTCGCCACCACGTCCGCCCTGGTCAGGCCCAGTTCGGCGAGAGTCTGGTCGGCCTGCCCGATGGCGAAGTCGAGGGTCTGCTTCGGCCCCGCGTCCAGCGCGAACTCGGCGCGCTGCAGGCCCAGCACCTGCTGGTCCATCCGGGCCACCGCCACCCGGACGTGGTGTGGGGTGAGATCGAGGACCAGGATGGTGCCCGAGGCCGGGTTGATCCGCAGCACCTGCGGTGGGCGGCCGCGGCCGGACGGGGTGGCGGGCGAGTCGGTCAGCACCAGGCCCAGCGAGAGCAGCCTGCCCAGGCAGCCGTCGATGCTGGAACGCGCCAGGCCGGTGCAGGCGGCCAGGGCCGGTTTGGTGTCGGCCACGCCCGAGGCGATCAGCTGGGCCAGCACGCTCATGATGGTGGCCTTGTCGGTCAGTCGTGCCAGTTCGGGAGGGCGCAGGCGAGCCCGGGGGAGGTGGTCCGGTTCGGTGATCATGGCCGCCGATCTTTTTGCTGTGAACAACATTATTCAGGCACTTTTGGCGCACTATCGGTGCGGTTATCGTAGGCGTGGAATCGGTTGGAACGCCAGTGTCGACGTTACCTGAGGGGTGCATCAGTGTTGAGAATCGGAATCATCGGCTGCGGGAAGATCGCCGAGGTGCGTCACGCCCCGGAGTATCACGAGAACCCGGAGTGCGAGCTGGTCGGCTACTACGACGTCGATCCGCAGCGGGCGGCGTTGCTGGCCGATCAATTCGGCGGCCGGGTGTTCGCCAGCATCGATGAGTTGCTGGCCGCCGGGGTGGACGCGGTCAGCGTCTGCGTGGCCAACAACGTGCACGCCGAGGTGAGCATCGCGGCGCTGGAGGCCGGCGCGCACGTGCTGTGCGAGAAGCCGATGGCCACCACCCCGCAGGGCTGCCGCGACATGGTGGCCGCCGCCGAGCGGACCGGACGCCACCTCACCATCGGGCTCAACCAGCGCTTCGCCAAGGCCCACGCCCGGGCGAAGGAGATCCTGGACTCCGGCGAACTCGGCCGGGTGCTCACCTTCCGGACGAACTTCTGCCACCCCGGCCCGGAGGGCTGGACGGGGAAGGCTGACTCCTGGTTCTTCGACCGCCGGATCGCCTCCTTCGGCGTGATGGCCGACCTCGGGGTGCACAAGACCGACCTGATCCACTACCTGACCGGCCAGCGGGTGGTGGCCACCTCTGCCGTACTGGGCACCTTGGACAAGAAGCTCCCCGACGGCTCCCCGATCAGCGTGGACGACAATGCCTACGCCATCTACACGATGGCGAACGGGGCGATCGGCACGATGAACGTCAGCTGGACCAACTACGGCGTCGAGGACAACTCCACCCAGATCCACTGCAGCGGCGGGGTGCTGCGGCTCTACGACGACCCGGAGCATTCGCTGGTGGTGGAGGCCGCCGACCGGGTCGACCGCTACGCCCTCGACCAGCTGACCTCGAACAAGGAGCAGACCTCCGGTGG
This sequence comes from Propionicimonas sp., assembly GCA_049840415.1. GTDB lineage: Bacteria > Actinomycetota > Actinomycetes > Propionibacteriales > Propionibacteriaceae > Propionicimonas. The sequence goes on from JASGLB010000010.1 coordinate 49,447, forward strand.
CCGCACCTCCACCGGCGTGATCGACGCCTTCGTCACGTCCATCCTGACCGACACCCCGTCGATTGCCGAGGGCGACACCGCGGTCCACGCCATGGACGTCATCTTCGCCAACCAGCGCTCCGCCGAACTGCACCGCAGCGTCACCATCGGCGAGGGAGGGGAGCTGTCATGACCCGTCCGCTCACCCTGGTCTCCGGCCAGTACGGCGACATCCCGCTGCCGGAACTGGCCGCGCTGGCCGCCGAGATCGGCTACGACGGCATCGAGACCGCCTGCTGGGCGCACGTCCTGCCCCGCCGGGTGGTGGACGAGCCCGGCTACGCCGAGCAGATCGAGCAGACCCTGGCCGGGAACGGACTGAAGCTGTGGGCGATGGCCGCCCACCTGATCGGTCAGTGCGTCGGCGACAACTGGGATCCCCGGCTGGACAACTTCGCCCCCGCCGAACTGGCCGGCAAGCCGGAGGAGATCCGCGCCTGGGCGATCGAGGAGATGTGCTACGTCGCCCGGGCCGCGCAGCGGCTGGGGGTGAAGGTGGTGACCTGCTTCCTCGGCTCACCGATCTGGCCGTACTGGTACTCGTTCCCGCAGACCACACCCGAGCAGGTCTCGGCCGGCTTCGCCCGGATCAAGGAGCTGTGGAGCCCGATCTTCGACGTCTACGACGAGTGCGGGGTACGGCTGGCGCTGGAGGTGCACCCCACCGAGATCGCCTTCGACTACTGGTCGACCGTCCGGCTGTTCGAGGAGCTGGACCACCGTCCCACCCTCGGGCTGAACTTCGACCCCTCCCACCTGCTGTGGCAGGGGGTCGACCCGGTCACCTTCCTGCACGACTTCGGCGACCGGATCTACCACGTCCACCTCAAGGACGTGAAGCTGCGCCGGGACGGCCGGGCCGGCCTGCTGGGCAGCCACCTCGACTTCGGTGACACCCGGCGCGGCTGGAACTTCGTCTCCCTCGGTCACGGCGACGTCGACTTCGAGGGGATCGTCCGCGAACTCACCCAGATCGGCTACGACGGGCCGCTGTCGATCGAGTGGGAGGACTCGGTGATCGATCGGATCGACGGGGCCAGGGACGCCTTCGGGTTCGCCAGCCGGCTGAACTACCGGGTTTCCACGATGAAGTTCGACGATGCGCTCAAGGTGGACTAGGAGGAGGTACCGGATACGACGACAGCGGAGCTCGAGGGCTTCGTAACGATGTGATAACGAGTCGCGCTTGGCAGGCGGGAAACTTCCAAACGCTTGGCAGGCTTCTTTCGGTAAGTGAATATACGTAGCTCGTTCGTAATCAATGGGGTTTCGAACGAACCGACGAGCACGAGGCAGTGCTCGCTGCGGAGTAGGCGAACAACAACCACAGAGTCGACGAGTGTGAGGGAGCACTCGGGGCTGAACAAGAAAGGGAATAGTCCATGAGGAAGGCATTGATCGCGCTGGTGGGCGCCGCCATGGTGCTCACGTCAGCCGCCTGCAGTACCACGACTGGTGGTGGCGGCCAGTCCGCCAGCCCCGGCGCCTCCGCCGGCAAGACCATCTACGTCCTCGGCCCGACCCCGGACCACGGCTGGACCGCCCAGGCCGGCACCTACGGCCAGGCCCGCGCCGAGGAGATCACCAAGGAGGGCAAGTACAAGGCCGAATACCAGGCTTCGTCCGACGGCGAGGCGCAGAACGACCTGGTCCAGACCATCATCGCCAACGGCGACGCGGCGGGCGTGGTGTTCTTCGGCCTGGATGACTCGGCCAAGTCGGGCCAGGAGGCCCTGATCGGCGCGAACATCCCGTTCATCTCCTTCGACCGGATCATCGAGGGCCCGGACAAGTCCGCGGTGCTGAACTTCTCCGGCGACAACTGGGCGGTCGGCGCCGGCATCGGCTACTGGCTGCAGAAGAACGGCATGAAGCCGGGCGACACCCTGATCACCCTGATCGGCGACAACGGCACCGTGAGCGGCCGTCGTCAGACCGGCTTCGAAGAGTTCCTGATGGGCAAGCGGGAGTACACCGACAACCAGACCAAGGAGACCAGCAAGACCACCGAGGCCTGGACGCAGGAGCAGGTCGACGCGCTGACCGCCACCTACAAGGAGGTCTGTGACTGGGGTGCCGACAAGGCCTACCAGTACCTGGAGCAGAAGCTGCCGGACATCATCGCCGACGCCAAGGCCAAGGGCGGCAACCTGTACGTCTTCTCGATGGACGACGAGATGACCTTCGGCTTCATGAACCTGCTCGAGGGCAACACCCTCACCGACGCCGCGAAGAAGGATCTGAAGGATCTGAACGTCTACGTCTCGGCCATCGGCGGCATGCAGGAGCTCTACGACGTGATGAGCGGCAAGGCCTCGCAGGCCAAGATCGCCGACGAGTACTTCGACGGCCTGATGAGCATGTGGTTCTCACCGAAGATGATGACCACCGCCATCAACTACATGGTGCAGTACCTCGACGGTACTGACTGGAAGTACAAGGCGGGCGACGGCGAGTACGAGCCGACCTGGATCGTTGACAAGAGCAACGTCAGCCAGTTCGAGGGATTCACCGGACACTGACCGGGAACGTCTAGGCCAGTCTGGTCCCGTCGGCGGGTGCGCGGTCGCGTGCCTGCCGACGGGACTGGTGGGAGGAAGGTGGTGGCCGGTGAGTCTCCTGGAGATGACCGGGGTGTACAAGTCGTTCGACGAGAACCAGGTGTTGAAGGGTGTCGATTTCTCGGTCGAGCGCGGTGAGGTCCATGCCCTGTTGGGGGAGAACGGCGCGGGCAAGTCGACCCTGCTGAACATCCTCGCCGGAGTGCTGCCGGCTGATAGCGGCACGATCGTGTTCGACGGAGAGCACTACCCGCATCCGTCGATCACCCAGATGGAGAAGGCCGGCGTGGCGTTCGTCCATCAGGAGCTCAACGTGGTCAACGACCTGACGGTGAGCGAGAACATCTTCTTCAACCACGAGTTGACCTATCCGCTCGGCTTCCTGCGCCGGAAGGAGATGGTCGAGGCCTCCCGGGCGCTGTTCGAGCGGCTCGGGGTGGATCTGGACCCGACCCTGATGGTCGGCGAGCTCAAGACCAGCCAGAAGCAGCTGCTGGAGATTTGCCGGGCGCTGCACGCCGACGCCAAGCTGATGATCCTGGACGAGCCGACCACGGCGCTGGGCACCGACGAGGTCGAGCACCTGTTCGCGATCGTCCGCCGGCTGCGTTCGGAGGGCACGTCGTTCATCTTCGTCTCCCACAAGATGCCGGAGGTGTTCGCCATCGCCGACTCCTACACCGTCTTCCGCAATGGCGAGTCGATCAGCTCCGGCCCGGTGGCCGGGGTGACCCCGTTCGACATCACCCGGGACATGGTGGGGGAGAAGTACGCCGAACTGGACGTCTACCAGCCCCGTCCGCTGGGCGATCCGGTGCTGGAACTGGACGGGTTGACGTCGACCGCGTTCACCGATGTCAGCCTGACCCTGCGCCGCGGCGAGATCGTCGCGCTGACCGGCCTGGCCGGTTCCGGGGCCAGCGAGCTGATGCAGGCGATGTTCGGTGCTTTCGGAGTACAGAGCGGCCGGATCCTGGTCGAGGGCAAGCCGGTGACCGGCTCGATCCAGCGCTTCATGCGCCGCTCGGTCGGCATGCTGCCGGGCAACCGCAAGGAGAACTCGGTGGTCACCGATGCCACCGTGCTGGAGAACGGCTACCTGGCCGAACACAGCCTGTCGGCCCGGCGGCAGTGGATCAACAAGGCCAAGGAGATCGCGAAGTACGAGGTGCTGAAGCAGGCGCTCAGCATCAAGGCGCAGAGCCCCCACGGCGCGATCACCAGCCTGTCCGGCGGCAACCAGCAGAAGCTCTTCCTGGCCCGCTGGCTGAACACCGACGCCGAGATCCTGCTGCTGGACAATCCCACGCAGGGCGTCGACGTCGGCGCGAAAGAGGAGATCTACGGTCTGATCCTGCAGTTGGCCACCGCGGGCAAGACGATCGTGATCAACACCCTCGAAATCCCCGAGATCCAGAAGGTCTCGGATCGTTGCGTCGTGCTGTACGCCGGCGCTGTGGTGGCCGTCCTCGAGCACGACCAGATCAACGAGCACGACGTGATGCTCTACTCCACGAACGCGATCAACGCAGTAAAGGGTGCATGATGGCCGAGAAGAAGAACCGTAGCGCCTGGGGCGCGGTGGCATCGCTGTGGCACAACCACAGCTACATCTTCGTGTTCCTGCTGATCCTGGTGGTGTACGCGATCACGATCCAGCTGAACGGCCGGGCCTTCTCCGCCGGGCACGTCTCCTCGATCCTCTCCAGCCAGAACACGGTCATCGTGGGCACGATGGCGATCGGTATGGCGCTGGTGATCATCACCGGCCAGATCGACCTGTCGATCGGCTCGGCGCTGGTGCTCTGCTCGGGGATCACCATCATCGTGTTCAACGCGACCGAGAACATTCTGGTGACCGTGCTGGCCGCGTTGGGCGCCGGCCTGCTGCTGGGCGCGGTCAACGGCCTACTGGTGGCCTACGCCCGGATCCCACCGTTCATCGTCACCCTCGGCACCATGCTGATCTACCGGTCGCTGGCGCTGTGGGCGGTGCGGGAGATCCCGCCGGACGTCAGCGGCTCCTCGTCCAGCCAGTTCGCGATGAAGCCGGGGTCGGGCGCCTACGAGTGGCTGCGGATGCAGTTCGGCACCGGCTCGCTGGTGATCGCCGGCTTCGCCATCCCGTTCGTCTCCATCCTGTTCGCCGCAGCGGTGGTGCTGTTCGTGTTCATCGCCCACAACACCAAGTACGGCAAGGCGGTTTTCGCGGTCGGCTCCAATGCCAAGGCGGCCCGGCTGTCCGGAGTCAACACCCAGCGGATCCAGGCCTCGGTTTTCATGGTGACCGGTCTGCTGGTCGGGATCGCCAGCATCATCCAGGCCTGCAAGGTCGGCAACATCACCCCGGCCTCCTCCGGCCGGGCCTACGAGATGTACGCCATCGCCGCCGTCGTGCTCGGCGGGATCGCGATGGCCGGTGGTCGGGGCAACATGCTGGGCGTGCTGTTCGGGGTGCTCTCCTACGCGACCATCGACTTCATCATCGTCTCCATCCCGGCGCTCAGCGCGGATATCCAGGACACCTTCCAGGGGCTGGTCCTGATCCTGGTCATCCTGGTCCAGACCGCCGGCCCGGCGATCCGGGACAAACTCCAACAATGGCGGCGGCACCGGCAACCGGCACCGCCGCTGAAGGAGACGGAGCCGGCGGCCGGATAGGCCGTACCAGCGAACATGCGCGGGTCGGGACGTCACGTCCCGGCCCGCCGTGCACGTCCGGCGAGGGTGGCCGCCGACGCCGGTCCGGCGAGGTCGGGCTGCGGCCGCCAGCGGTGGCGGGCTATCGTGCCACCAGGTCGGACAGGAGGTGCGCAGTGGAGAAGCCGGCGCTCGGTCAGCGGCTGAGGTATGCCTTCGACAATCTGATGTCCCGCGGGACGGCGGCGATCATGGGCCTGCTCGGCCTGGCGACGGTGGCCTTCGTGCTGGTGATGGCGATGATCGTGGTCGTGCTGGGGGCCTACCCCGGCGACGACGACTTCGGCGACTTCTGGGACATCGCCTGGGGCAACCTGATGCGCACCCTCGACCCGGGGACGATGGGTGGCGACCTGGGCTGGGGCTTCCGCGCGGTGATGCTGCTGGTCACCATCGGCGGGCTGATCATCGTGGCCAGCCTGATCGGCATCGTCTCCGGCGGGTTCGACGATCAGATGCAGCAGTTGCGCAAGGGCCGAAGCCTCGTCCTGGAACGGGATCACACCCTGATCCTGGGCTGGTCGCCGCAGCTGCTGCTGATCCTGCACGAACTCGTCCAGGCCAATGCCTCCCGCGGCCGGGCGGCGATCGTCGTGCTGGCCGATCGGGACAAGGTCGAGATGGAGGACGAGATCCGCGAGCACGTGCCCGATCCGGGCCGTACCCGGATCATCTGCCGCACCGGCAACCCGATGTCGCCGGCCGACATCCAGCTGGGCAACCCGCTGGCCGCCCGGAGCGTGATCGTGCTCACCGGCGAGGGCGCGACCGACCCGGACGCCGCCGCGATCAAGACCGTGCTCGCGCTCGGCCACGCCCTGCCCACGGGGGAGACCGGCCCGCAGGTGGTCGCCGAGCTGCAGGATCCGGCCAACCTGGACGCCGCCCAGCTGGTCTCGCGCGACGGCGTGCGCTGGCTGCTCACCACCAGCCTGATCCACCGCCTCACCGCGCAGACCTGCCGGCAGCGCGGGCTGAGCACTGTCTACAACGAACTGCTCGACTTCGCCGGCAGCGAGCTCTACTTCACCGAGCAGCCGCAGCTGGTGGGCGACTCCTACCTGGCCGCCCAGCTGGCCTTCGCCGACTCCACCGTGATCGGGCTGGTCCAGGACGAACGGCTGGTGCTGAACCCGCCGGCCGACGAGGTGGTGGCAGCCGGCGACCGGTTGATCGTGATCGCGGACGATGACAGCACCATCCACACCGCCGTCCCGGGAACGGTCGACCGCAGCGTGATCGCCACCCGCGCGGCGCCCGCCGGGTCACCGGAACGCACCCTGATCCTCGGCTACAACGCCGGGGTGGCCGAGATCCTCAGCGAGTTGGCCGGCTACGTCCCGGCCGGCTCCTCGGCCTGCGTGGTGACCGCGACCCCGCCGTCCCGGCCACCGGCGCCGGACGGGCTGACCGTCGAACTGCGGGAGGCCGACATCACCAGCCGCCCGGTGCTGGAGGGGCTGGACGTGGCCGGCTACGACCACATCCTGGTGCTGGCCGACCGCGGCCAGCCGGACGCCCAGGCCACCGATGCCAGAACCCTGGTCACCCTGCTGCACCTGCGCGACATCGCCGATCGGGCGGGCGTCCGGCTGAACATCGTCAGCGAGATGCTGGACGACCGCAACCGGGAGCTCGCCGAGGTCACCCAGGCCGACGACTTCATCGTCAGCGACCGGTTGGTCGGCTTGCTGCTGGCCCAGGTGAGCGAGAACCAGCGGCTGGCCGAGGTGTTCGCGGAGCTGTTCAGCGCCGAGGGCAGCGAGGTCTACCTGCGGCCGGCCGAGCTGTACCTGCGGCCGGGGGCGGAGACCGACTTCTACACCGTGGCGGCCGCTGCGGCGGCCCGCGGCGAGACCGCGATCGGCTACCGGCTCGGTGCCGACGCCCGCTCGGCGGCGCGCGGCTACGGGGTGCGGATCAACCCGCTGAAGTCCGACCGGCTGCGGTTGGGCAGCGGTGACTCGATCGTCGTCCTGGCCCAGGACGAGGAATAGGGCCACGCCGGAACGCGGCTGCGGTCAGTCGTCGACCTTCAGGTTGTCCAGCGCCTGGCGGGCGTCGGTGACCAGCTCGGGCACGGTGTCGGGGATGGACGCGTAGAACAGCGAGGCCGACTCCAGGCCGGTGTCGACGATCACCACGATCGCCAGCTCGCCCTTGGTCTGCAGGTTCGGGATGTCGAAGCTGAGCTGCGACTCCACCACCCAGGCGTCGTGGCCGTCCACCGTGATCGGCTTGGAGACCAGATCCTGCCGCTCCACCTCGGAGTTCTCGCCGTAGAACGAGCCGACCACGCACTTCACCACGATGTCGGCGCCCTGCTCGGGGCTGAAGAAGCCGTCGCCGGCGTAGAGGTCGGCGACCAGCACCGAGGCCACCCACGAGTTGGGCGGGTCGTAGTTCGGCTCGACCTCGATCGACTGCTGGGCGACATTGCGGGCGAACGGCACCCGATTGTCGCCGTACGGCTCGCTCCACGGGGAGGGCAGCTGCGGGAAGGATATCTTGCCGCCGTGCACCCGGCCGTCGCCGGAGGGCGGCACCTCGGTGCTCTTGGTGAGGTCAGCCGGCGGGCAGACATTCTGGCTGGGGTGGCCGCCGGGAGTCGGGTCGGGAACGCCGGGGACGACGGTCTGGCCCAGCCCCCGGACGACCAGGTAGATCACCAGCGCCAGGGCCAGCAGCACCCCGACCCCACCGATCCACCAGCCGATCTTCGACCGCTGCGGTTCCACCAGGCCGGGTGGGCTCTGCGGCTGGTTGCCCAGCGGCGGCGGGGTGGTGGCGGGGTTGGCGGTGATCGCCGAGGTCCACTCGGTACCCGTCCAGTACCGGTACATTCCGGGCTGCCTGCCCGGATCCGGATACCATCCTGCGCCACTCACGCCCGCCAGTGTAGTTGGCATCCAGAAGCCCCTTCGCGGGTGGGACGGCGGCCTGGTGTGTTCGTGCCAGGACGGTCTTTGTACTGACAGAAACCGGGGCGTAGCGGCGACTCGCGTGGATAATCCACGCCAACGGCCGCTGCGCCCCGGTTTGTGTCACGGAAACCCGTCGGGGAGCCCGGTGAGATCTCGGGGATCGTCCCGTACCGTCCCCGCGTCCGGATCCGGCGTCCCGGATTCTCCGGCTCAGCCGAAGCGGCCGGAGATGTAGTCCTCGGTGGCCTTGTCGTCGGGGGTGGAGAAGATCTTGTCGGTCGGACCCATCTCGATCAGCTTGCCGGGGGCGCCGGTGCCGGCGATGTTGAAGAAGGCGGTGGTGTCGGAGACCCGGGCGGCCTGCTGCATGTTGTGGGTCACGATCACCACGGTGTAGGTCTGCTTGAGCTCCTGGATCAAGTCCTCGATCGCCAGGGTGGAGATCGGGTCCAGCGCCGAGCAGGGCTCGTCCATCAGGATCACGTCGGGGTGCATGGCGATCGCCCGGGCGATGCAGAGCCGCTGCTGCTGGCCGCCGGAGAGGCCGGAGCCGGGCAGGTCGAGCCGGTTCTTGACCTCCTCCCACAGGTTGGCGCCGCGCAGCGAGCGTTCCACCACCTCGTCCTTCTCCTTGGCGCCCATCCGGCGGGCGTTCAGGGTGATGCCGGCCAGCACGTTCTCCTTGATCGACATGGTCGGGAACGGGTTCGGCCGCTGGAACACCATGCCGATCTGCCGCCGCACCCGCACCGGGTCGACGTCGGAGCCGTACAGGTTCTCCCCGTCCATCAGCACCTCGCCCTCGACGTAGGCGCCCGGGATCACTTCGTGCATCCGGTTCAGGGTGCGCAGGAAGGTGGACTTGCCACAGCCGGAGGGGCCGATGAAGGCGGTGACGGCGCGGGGCTCGATGGTCATCGAGACGTCCTCCACGGCGCGGAACTTGCCGTAGTAGACGTTGAGGCTGGTGACGTCGATGCGTTTCGACACGGTGTTCCTTTCGAGAACAGAGTCCTTCTGGTTGGGCGGGACGGGATCAGCGGCCGGTCTTCTTCGGCGCGAAGTAGCGCGCGATCAGCCGGGCGATGAGGTTGAGGGCGAGCACGATCAGGATCAGCACCAGGGCGCCGGTCCAGGCCCGGTCGAGGTCGGCGGCGTCGGTACCGCCGGAGTTGCGGTAGGTGGTGAACACGAACAGCGGCAGGGTGGTCATCCGGCCCTCGAACAGGTTGTAGTTCATGTTCGCGATGTAACCGGCGGTGAGCAGCAGCGGGGCGGTCTCGCCGATCACCCGGGCGATCGCCAGCACGACGCCGGTCATGATGCCCGCGATCGAGGTGGGCAGCACCACCTTGACGATGGTCAGCCACTTCGGCACGCCCAGCGCGTAGGATGCCTCGCGCAGCTCGTTGGGGACGATCCGCAGCATCTCCTCGCTGGAGCGGACCACCACCGGGATCATCAGCACGCTCAGCGCGACCGCGCCGGAGATGCCGGAGCGGTGGCCGGAGCCGAACGCCATCGAGAACAGCGAGTAGGCGAACAGGCCGGCCACGATGGACGGGATGCCGGTCATCACGTCGACGAAGAAGGTGATCGCCCGGGCCAGCGGGCCGCGGCCGTACTCCACCAGGTAGATCGAGGTCATCAGCCCGATCGGCACCGAGATGACGGTCGCCGCCAGGGTGACCAGCAGGGTGCCCACGATGGCGTGCAGCGCGCCGCCGCCCTCGCCGATGATGCCGGCCATCGACTGGGTGAAGAAGGCGACGTCGAACCGCTTCAGGCCCAGGCTGAGGGCCGTCCAGCTCACCGAGACCAGCGGGATGGTGGCGATCAGGAAGGCCGCCACCACCAGCGAGGTGACGAACCTGTCGGTCGCCTTGCGGCGTCCCTCGATGATGCCGGAGAGGGTGACGATCCCGACCAGGTAGACCACGGCGCCCAGCACTATCCCGCCGACGAAGTTCGTCGGGCCGAGCGCGATCACGCAGACGATCAGCGCGCCGGCCAGGATCGCCCACGGCGCCCAGCGCGGCAGCTTACCGGCGGTCAGCGAGGTGGAGATCGGCTTGGTGTTTTCCATCGTGGTGGTCATCTCAGTTGGCTCCCGAGAACTCGCTGCGCCGGCTGACGATCCAGCGGGCCAACGCGTTCACCCCGAAGGTGACGACGAAGAGCACCAGGCCGGTCCCGATCAGGACGTTGACGTTTAGGCCGTAACCGGCTTCGCCGAACTTCAGGGCGATATTGGCCGGAATGGTCGAGGGGTTGGTCGAGGTGAGCAGCTCGATGCTCACCACGCCGGTGGCCGACAGCACCATGGCCACCGCCATGGTCTCGCCGAGGGCACGGCCCAGGCCGAGCATGGCGCCGGAGATGATCCCTGGCCGGGCGAACGGCAGCACGGCCATCCGGATCATCTCCCACCGGGTGGCGCCCAGCGCGAGGGCGGCCTCCTCGTGGAGCTTGGGGGTCTGCAGGAAGACCTCCCGGCAGATCGCGGTGATGATCGGCAGCACCATGACCGACAGCACCAGGGCCGCGGTCAGGATGGTCCGTCCGGTCACCGAGACCTGACCGGAGAACAGCGGGATCCAGCCGAGGTTGGCGTTCAGCGAGGCGTAGATCGGCACCACCGCCTTGGCGAAGACGGTGCTGCCCCACAGGCCGTAGACCACCGAGGGCACCGCTGCCAGCAGGTCGATCACGTAGCCCAGCACGGCGGCCAGGCTGCGGTGGGCGTAGTGCGAGATGAACAGCGCGATGCCGATCGAGAGCGGCACCGCGACCAGCAGGGCCAGGATGGAGGCCCAGATGGTGCCGAAGGCCAGCGGCCAGACGTACTCCCAGAAGCTGGCGCTCTGGCCGAGCGTGGTGGGGGCGTCCGCCGGGTTGGCCAGCATGCCGGGCACGCCCTGGATCACCAGGAAGGCGGTGACCGCGGCCAGGATGACCAGGATCGAGATGCCGGCGCCGAGCGCGGTGGCGGCGAAGTTGCGGTCGCCCGGACGCGGCTTGCCCTTCAGGCTGGTCGCGGAACCGGTGTCGGTCGCGGTGTCGGTGGTCGACGTCACGTCTACCTCGTGTCTTCAGTGATGGGAACGGCCTGGACATGCCCGATCCCGCCGGCCGTGATGCCGGCGGGACCGAGCATGGAGCGCATCAGGAGATGGCGTCAATCGCGGCGGTCACCTGGGTGCGGAGCGCGTCCGAGATCGGAGCAGCACCGGCCTGGGCGGCGGCCAGGTCCTGGCCCTCCGGGCTGGCGATGTAGGAGAAGTAGGACTTCACCAGGGCGCCGGTGTTGGCGTCGGCGTACTTCTCGCAACCGATCAGGTAGCTGATCAGCACCAGCGGGTAGTGGGTCGGATCGGTGGTGGTCCGGTCCAGCGTCACCGCCAGGTCGAAGGCCTTGCGGCCCTCCTCCAGCGGCGAACCGGCGACGACCGCCGCGGCACCCTCGGGGGAATACTTCACGAACTGGTCGCCGACCTTGAGGGAGACCGTCGAACCCGGTGCGCGGGAGGCGTCCAGGTAGCCGATGGTGCCGGCGCCGGAGCTCAGGATCGAGGCGACGTCGCCGGTCTCGGCAGCGCCCTCACCCCCGGTCAGTTCCGCCGGCCAGTCGCCGCTGACCTCGTAGGTCCAGTCCTCCGGAGCGGTCTTCGCCAGGTAGTCGGTGAAGTTCTCGGTGGTGCCGGAGTTGGTCGAGCGGTGGACGGTGGTGATCGCCAGGTCGGGCAGGGTGGCGTCCGGGTTCAGCGCGACGATCGCCGGGTCGTTCCACTTGGCGATCTTGCCGGCGAAGATCTTCGCCAGGGTGGAGGCGTCCAGGTTCAGCTCGGCGACCCCCTCCAGGTTGTAGCCGATCGCGATCGGGGAGATGTACAGCGGGAGCTCGACGATGCCGGAGTCGGCCGCGCACTTGCCCCAGGCCTGGGTGCCGGAGCCGAGCTTGAAGGCGGTCACCGGATCCTCCAGCTCGGCGACCTTGAGGGCGCGGTCGGAGCCGGCGTACTCGACGCCGCCCTGAGCGAAGGCGGTACGGCCGGCGCCGGAGCCGCCACCGTCGTAGGCGATGCTGACGTCAGGGTTGGTGCCGGTGAAGGTGGCGATCCAGGCCTCCTGGGCCTTGCCCTGGCTGGAGGCGCCGGAACCGGCCAGCTTGCCGGAGAGTGCGGCGGGAGCATTGGTATTGGTGGATTCGCCACCGGGAGCGGGGCTGGCGGGCTGCTGCGGCTGCTCGTTGGTGGCGCAGCCGACCAGGCTCACGGCGGTGGCGAGCGCCAGCGCGGCGCCGGCGAAGCGGGTGGTCTTCACGTGCATTCGTTCCTTCGATGTGCTGAGGAGCTACTTGCTCTACGAGGAAACCTGCCAGCGTGGATTGACCGGTTGGGTACCCGGGGATGAACAGCAGGTGAATTGCGGCCGAAACTGTGCGTGTCTGTCCCCGGCCACGGCTCCTAC
>JASGLB010000011.1:0-101105 GCA_049840415.1 Propionicimonas sp.
GCCAGGAATCGTCCCGGTCGAAGGCACTTCGTGGATCGAGGCTGCCCCCGGTGCCAGCTCGCTGCAGAATCGTCGTTGTGGCAATGCTCGCCGGGCTCGCCGGGCCAGCTCGCTGCAGAACTGTCGTTTTGGCGACCGGGATCCTCGGCATAACGACTGTTTCGCAGCGAGGCTCGGCTGAGCCTTCGGCGAGTGGCGCCATAATGACGATCCTGCAGCGAAGCTGGGCCGGCTACCCAGGCATGGCGTCAAAGTCCGCCTAGGTCGGTCTGGTGACGGACGTCACCCGTCCCAGCTGCACAGCTCGCCGACAAAGGTGGGACAAGGAACCGTCCCTCTGTCCCAACATGCCGCTGACAAGGTGGGACAAGGAACCGTCCCCTGTCCCACGAGGAATCGTCCACTGTTCTGCAGTGAGCCGGCGAACCGGGGACCGGCTCTCTCATCCGGACCGGGCTAGATGCGGGGCTTGTGGAACTCCACGGCCACGGTGTGGCCCTTGCGGTCGAGGTGGGCGATCAGGGCGGCTCCCGGCTGCAGCGGACGGGCCGGGACGCCCAGCGCCTCGAACATCAGCGGCAGGACGGGGCGGTGGCCACAGATCGCCAGCGGGACGCCGGCGTCGACCGTCTCGGCGACCAGCCGGCGCATCAGGGTGGTGACCGCGCCGGGGGTCTCCTGCGACTGCTCCTCGCTGAGCGTGGTCCAGCCCTCGATGTCGAGCTTGCTGACCTTGGCGAAGGGCTTCAGGGTCTGCATGCACCGGGTCGACGAGGACGACACCGCCCGCTGCACGCCGTAGGCCTGCAGCAGCGGCACCAGCAGCTTGCTCTGCCGCCGGCCGCGGGAATCCAGCGGCCGGGCCTGGTCGCGTCCGGTCCAGAACTTGCGCAGCATGGCCTTGGCGTGACGCACCACCAGCACCGGGACGGTGTCCGGCAGGCCGACCGCTTGCTCGATCAGCTGCGCCTCGTCGGGGTAGCTGACCGTGGCCAGCGCCCTCTCCACCGACATCCACTTCCGCTGGTCGACCTCGGCGTCGGCCTTGCGCGGCTGCTTGGCCAGCACCTCAGCCCGCCAGTAGGTGACCGTTTTGTACCCGGAGCCGACCGGGTAACCGATCCGGTCCAGCGGCAGGCCCAGCCGGGGGGTCACCCCGGTCTCCTCCAGGGTCTCCCGGGCGGCGCAGCCGGCCAGGTACTCGTCGGCGTTGATCTTGCCCTTCGGCAGGCTCCAGTCGTCGTAGCCCGGCCGGTGGATCAGCAGCACCTGCTGCTGGCCCTTCTTGGTGGTGCGGACCAGGACGGTTCCGGCGGCGGTGATCCGACGCTTGCGGGTGATCGCCATGGGCCTACCGGGTCGCCTCGGAGCGCTCGGTGCGGCGCTGGCCCATGGTGGCGATCAGGTACTCCTGCAGGTCGAGCAGCGGCTCACCGTTGGCGTCCAGGGTGTGCTGCGTCCAGGTGTCGCCCTCCAGCCACCACGAGGCGGTGCCGGGGTCGAAGGCCAGCTCGAACAGCCGCTCCACCTGCGCCACGTGCCGGGCGTGGGTGAGGCCGACCAGCACCTCGACCCGGCGGTCGAGGTTGCGGTGCATCAGGTCGGAGGAGCCGATCCCGACCAGCGGCTGGCCGTTGTTGGCGAACCAGAACAGCCGGCTGTGCTCCAGGAAGCGTCCCAGGATCGACCGCACCCGGATGTTCTCGCTCAGCCCGGGCACCCCCGGCTTCACCGAGCAGATGCCGCGCACCCAGAGATCGACCGGCACGCCAGCCTGCGAGGCGCGGTAGAGCGCGTCGGTGGTGGCCTCGTCCACGATCGAGTTGACCTTGAGCTTCACCCCGGCGGGCAGCCCGGCCCGGTGGTGGGCGATCTCGCGGTCGATCGCGTCGATGATGCCCTTGCGGGTGCTGTGCGGGGCGACCAGCAGCCGGCGGTAGCGGGTCTCCTGAGCCATGCCGGAGAGGTGGTTGAACAGCTTGGCGACGTCCTCGGTGACCACCGGGTTCGAGGTCAGCAGCCCGACGTCCTCGTACAGCCGGGCGGTGGTCGGGTTGTAGTTGCCGGTGCCGATGTGGACGTAGCGGCGCAGCCCCTTGGGCTCCTCCCTGACCACCAGCGACAGCTTGCAGTGGGTCTTCAGCCCGACCAGGCCGTACACCACGTGGCAGCCGGCCTTCTCCAGCTTGCGGGCCCACTCGATGTTGGCCTCCTCATCGAACCGGGCCTTGATCTCGACCACCGCCAGCACCTGCTTGCCGGCCTGGGCGGCCTCGATCAGGGCGTCGATGATCGGCGAGTCGCCGGAGGTGCGGTAGAGGGTCTGCTTGATGGCCAGCACGGCGGGGTCGGCGGCGGCCTGCTCGATGAACCGCTGCACGCTGGTGGCGAAGGAGTCGTAGGGGTGCTGCAGCAGGACGTCGCGCCGCTTCAGCGCCGCGAACATGTCGGCCGGCCGGGCGGTCTCCACCTCGGCCAGTTCGGGGTGGGTCTTGGGCAGGAAGGAGGGGTAGCTGAGCGCCTCCCGGTCCACCGCGGCGATCGAGAACAGCCCGGTCAGGTCGAGCGGGCCGGGCAGCCGGAAGACCTCCTTCTCGGAGATGTCGAGCTCGTTGACCAGCAGCCGCAGCATCCGGTCGTCGATGTCCTCCTCGACCTCGAGCCGGACCGGCGGACGTCCGATCTTGCGGCGCAGCAACTCCTTCTCCAGGGCGAACAGCAGGTTCTCGGCGTCGTCCTCCTCGACCTCGACGTCCTCGTTGCGGGTCACCCGGAAGGTGCTGTAGCCCAGCACGTGGGTGCCGGCGAAGACCTCGCCGAGGTGGCGCGCGATCACGTCCTCCAGCGGGACGAACCGGCCGCCGCCCAGCGGGACGAACCGGCTGAGGTTGGTGGGCACCTTCACCCGGGCGAACTGCCGGGCGCCGGTGGCCGGGTTGCGCAGCAGCACGGCGAGGTTGACCGACAGCCCGGAGATGTACGGGAACGGGTGGGACGGGTCGACCGCCAGGGGAGTGAGCACCGGGAAGATGTGCGACTCGAACAGCTCGGTCATCTGGCGGCACTCGGCCTCGGTGAGCTGATCCCAGCGCAGGATCTCGATGCCGTGCTCGGCCAGCGCCGGCCGGATCTCGTTGGCGAACACCGCGGCCTGGGTGGTGACCAGGTCGCGGGTGCGGTTCAGGATGGCGTCGTGCAGTTCGCGGGGCAGCATCCCGGACGCGCTGGGCACCGCCACGCCGGCGGCGATCCGCCGCTTCAGGCCCGCCACCCGCACCATGAAGAACTCGTCCAGGTTGGAGGAGAAGATGGCCAGGAACTTGGCCCGCTCCAGCAGCGGCACCCGCTTGGCGTCGCGGGCCAGATCGAGTACCCGGGTGTTGAAGGCCAGCCAGGAAAGCTCACGGTCGCTGAACCGGTCCGCCGGGAGCTCGGGCAGGCCGGGGCCCGCGGTCTCCTCGTGGTCGACGACGGTCATTGCCTCTCCTCGGATGCCGGCACGTAGAGGACATCGCGGTGCGCGACGCCGAAGCCGGCTGACAGGTACATTCCTACCGCGACGGTATCAGCGCTGTCGACGTACAGAATCACGCTTCGACAACCTGCTCCCGCCAGGTGGTCGAGTCCGGCGGTGAGCAGCCGGCGACCCAGCCCGCGGCCCTGCGCGGCCGGGTCGACGCCGACCACGTAGACCTCGCCGACCTCGCCCACCCGCTTGGTCCAGTGGAAGCCCAGCAGCCGGCCGTCTTCCGCCGCGACGATCAGGCCATCGGGGTCGAACCACTCCTCGGCCATCCGGGCGGCCAGGCCGGCTTCGTCCAGCCCGCCCTGCTCGGGGTGGTGGGCGAAGGCCGCCGCGTTCACCCGGAGCAGTTCGGCGTCGTCGTCCGGCCGGTAGCCGCGCAGTTCGATCCCGGGGTCCGCGCGCACAAACCGGGACGCAGCGGCGGTTGGCGTGGATAATCCACGCGAGTCCCCGAATTCTCCCGGTTTGTGTTCGAAGGACTTCTCCATCACCAGCAGGGCACGTCCCTCGACCAGGCCGAAGTGGCGGGCCAACCCCTGCGCGGCGGGGGCATCGTGGAAGGCCCACAGCCGCAACGGGGCGTCAGCGGCGAGGGCCTGCGCGAGCCGGGTGCCGATCCCGCGGCGGCGATGCGCCGGATCGACCACCAGTTGGGCCGTCCGATGGGCCGGGAGGTGCACCAGATAGCCGACCAGGTGCTGGCCGTCGGTGACCAGCAGATGCCGAGCCTCGCCCGAGGCCCGGCTGAGCCGTGCCTCCTCGTTCAACGGGTCGAAGCCGTCGGTCGCTGCGGCCCGGGCCGCCAGCGCGTCCACCGCCGCGGCCTGTTCAGCACTCAGCCTGTTCTCCCACACCCCGTCAGGCTAACCGGTTCCGCCACCGGCGGGCGATGGTCCACCGTCGCGACCGGGCAGGTGCGAGACCGCGGCACTGCTGCCGGTGAGGAGCTTGCGCTGTTCACGGCCAACCGGGGCACGGACTCGGTGTCCGCGATCCGGGCGATTTCTCGCCCGGGCGACAGATGGACGCGCCGACCTCAGCGGCGGGCGTCGGGGGAGAACCGGTACCCGACATTGCGCACGGTGCCGATCAGCGCCTCGTGCTCCGGGCCCAGCTTGGCGCGCAGCCGGCGGATGTGGACGTCCACCGTCCGGGTGCCGCCGTAGTAGTCGTAGCCCCAGACGTCGGCCAGCAGGTGCTCCCGGCTGAACACCCGGCCGGGGTGCTGCACCAGGTACTTCAACAGTTCGAACTCGGTGTAGGTCAGGTCGAGCGGTTCGCCGTCCTTCACCGCGGAGTAGGCGGCCTCGTCGATCTCGATGCCGCCGGCCGAGATCACCCCGTCGTTGGCGGCGGCGCTGGCCAACAGCCGGATCCGGGCCTCGAACTCGGCCACCCCGGCGGTGTCCACGATCATGTCGGAGAGGCCCCATTCCGCCGAGACGGCCGCGAAGCCGCTCTCCGGCAGCACCAGCAGCAGCGGAACCGTCGAACCGCTGGTGGTGAAGAGCCGGGCCATCACCCGGGCGCCGGCCAGGTCGGCCCGGCCGTCCAGCACCACCACGTCGCAGCGGGCGGCGCTGGTGAGGGCATCGGTGTCGGCCGGGACGATGGTGACGTCGTGCGGCAGCAGGGTGAGGACCGGGAGCGAGGCCTCCGGGGTGTTCTGGTGGCTGAGGGTGTTGCTCACCACGAGCAGTTGCGCCATCCTCACCTCCCAGTTTGGAGTCCGCCCCTCACAATACTGGCAGCGGCCCCGGTTTCATCGCCGCGTTCGTGGGGGCGCGGGTCAGGTTGACGTCCGCGGCATCAGGCTTGCCGTCACTAATTGCCAAATACCGCACCCCGCCGACATATCTGTCGCCCAGAGCAGCTATTTGGCAGAAAGTGGCGGGGAGGTCAGGCCTCCAGGATCAGGGTCACCGGGCCGTCGTTGCTGAGGTCGACCTGCATGTCGGCGCCGAAGACGCCGGTCTCGACGGTGGCGCCCCGGGTGCGCAGCGCGGCGATGAAGGCCTCCACCAGCGGTTCGCTCACCGGACGCGGTGCGGCGGCGCTCCAGGAGGGGCGCCGGCCCTTGCGGGTGTCGGCGTACAGGGTGAACTGGCTCACCACCAGCAGGGGCGCGTTCCGGTCGGAGCAACTCTGCTCGTCCGCCAGGATGCGGAGCGTCCAGATCTTGTCGGCCAGCTTCTCGGCGACCTGCCCGGTGTCGTCGTGGGTGACACCGAGCAGCACCAGCAGGCCGGGGGAGTCGATCCGTCCCACCACCTCGCCGGCCACCGTCACCGACGCCCGGGAGACCCGCTGCACCACCGCTCGCACCCGGCGAGGATAGCCGGTCAAGGCAGGTCTTCGAGCAGTTCCCGGGCGGGCTGACCCGTCGCTGTTGTGGTTGCCGAGCCAGCCTGTGGCAGCGTGTCCGGTGCGACCGGCGCTGTGGTGGCCGGCCTGGAAGCGGTGCTGAGAGCGACAAGGGCTGGCGGTCGCGTCCGGCTGGCGCGGCGGATGCCCCTCGGACGGCATGGTTGGCTTGACGTTGCCCCGGTGGGAGAGTGAACCCCATGGCAGACCTGGTTGCAGTGCGTACCGGTCCGGTCGCCGGTGCTCCCGGCCAGCCGATGCTGCGGCGGGTCGCCAGCCTGCTGGCGCCGTACAAGTGGTGGTTGCTGCTGGTGGGGCTGGCCGTGCTGGTTGCCGCGGCCCTGACCGCGGTGGCTCCCTTCCTCACCCGCGCGGTGTTCGATGACGCGCTGTTCCCCGTCCAGCCCAGCGGCAGCACCGGTCAACCCGACCTGCCCCTGCTGTACTGGCTGGTCGGGGGTTGATCGCGATCCCCCTGGTCAGCGCCCTGATCGGGGTCGGGCAGACCTACCTCACCAACCGGGTCGGCAACGCGGCGATGTCGGAGTTGCGGGTGGCGCTGTTCGAGCATCTGGAGAAGATGGAGCTGGCCTTCTTCACCTCCACCAAGACCGGTGACATCCAGTCGCGGCTGGCCAACGACGTCTCGGGGGTGCGCAACGTGCTGACCTCCACGGCGTCCTCGATCCTGGCCAACGTGGTGACGGTGATCGCCGCCTTCGTGTCGATGGTGCTGCTGAGCTGGCAGCTCACCATCATCAGCCTGATTCTGATGCCGGTCTTCGTGGTCATCCAGCTCAGGGTGGGCGCCCGCCGCAAGCAGCTGCAGCGGCGCACCCAGGAGAACCTCTCGGAGATGACCGCGATCACCGAGGAGTCGCTGGGGGTCTCGGGCGTGCTGCTGGCCAAGGTGTTCCGCCGCTCGGAACTCGAGGTCGAGCGCTACCGCCGGGCGAACCGCCGGCAGACCCGGCTGCAGCTGAAGCAGGCGATGACCGGCCAGACCTTCTTCTCGATCGTCTCCACCTTTTTCGGTCTCACCCCGGCGATCGTCTACCTGGTGGCCGGCCTGCTGATCAACGGCGGCACGCTGATCGGCGGCCAGACCCTGACCGCCGGGACGATCATCGCCTACACCACGCTGCAGGCCCGGCTGCAGCAGCCGCTGGTCGGCCTGATGCGGGTGACCATGGACGTCCAGACCTCGTTCGCGCTGTTCGCCCGGCTGTTCGAGTACCTCGACCTGAAGCCGTCGATCGCCGACGCCCCGGACGCCCGGCCGCTCAGCGACGTCCGCGGCGAGGTGGAGCTGCGGGACGTCTGGTTCCGCTACCCGGCTCCGCGGACGCTGGCCGGCCCGGCCGCGGCGACCCCGGAGGCCGCCGAGGAGGCCGCCCGGCAGGAGGCCCGCAAGCAGCGCCGCTCCAGCCGGTACGGCCGCGACTACCGGGCGCTCGAAGTGCCGACCGACGCCGGGCCGGCCGGTCCCGTCCCCGCGTTGGCGGGGGTGGCGAGCTCCGACAGCCCGGTCTCGGCCGAGGAGCCACCCGACGACCGCCCCGGCGAGGATCTGAGCGGGGACGGTCGGATCAGTGACGACGAGCGCTGGGCGCTCGCCGGGATCTCGCTCACCGTCCAGCCCGGCCAGTTGGCGGCGATCGTCGGCCCCTCCGGTTCGGGCAAGACCACGCTGACCTACCTGATCCCGCGGCTGCACGAGGTGACCAGGGGAGCGGTGCTGATCGACGGCCAGGACGTCCGTGACGTCACCCTCGACTCGCTGGCGGACGCGGTCGGCATGGTCACCCAGGAGCCGTACCTGTTCCACGGCACGATCACCGAGAACCTGCGCTATGCCCGGCCGGACGCCACCGACGCCGAGATCGTCGAGGCCTGCCGGGCGGCCAATATCCACGATCGGATCATGAGCTTCGCCGACGGCTACGAGACCATCACCGGCGAGCGCGGCTTCCGGCTCTCCGGCGGCGAGAAGCAGCGGCTGGCGATCGCCCGGGTGCTGATCAAGGATCCGCGGATCCTGATTCTGGACGAGGCCACCTCCGCCCTCGACACCGCCACCGAGCGGCTGGTGCAGGAGGCCCTGGAGCACGCCATGGCCGACCGCACCACCTTCGCCATCGCCCACCGGTTGTCGACCATCATGAACGCCGACGTGATCTTCGGCATCGCCGACGGCCGGCTGATCGAGCAGGGCAGCCACGCCGAGCTGCTCGCCAAGGGCGGTCTCTACGCCCGGCTCTACGAGGAGCAGTTCGGCGGCGGCACCGTGGAGGCCCGCTGCGACGACGCCGTGTTGTTCGCCGACGGGACGATGCTGCAGCACCGCCTCGGCCCACCCAAGGCCGACATGCCGGTCTGAGCCGCACCCCGCGAACGAGCGTCGGTCTCGGCCTGTCAGCCCTCTCCTCGTCATTGAGGGCTCCCGCTAACGCCGAGGGCTCCTCCCCAGGCACGAGCCCTCGACGATAGTGGGAGCCCTCGGCGAGATGGACGCGGGCGAGGCGCCCGGGCGTCACGGGGTGGGGAGGCTGGTTGGCGTGGGGGCTCGGGGCTACGGTGTCCGAATGGCTGAGGTGGCGGTGGATCCCACGGGCGAGCGGGAGCCGTTCTCGGTGCGGGTGCGGTCGGCTGGGTGGCTCGGGGAGGTCACCGGCTGGATCGGCGCCCGGGTCGCCGAAGCCGGACGGGAACTGACCGGCCCGATCGAGCAGCGGCGGGTCCGGCCCTGGTCGACGCAGTTGGTGGCACCGACCGATCACGGTCTGCTGTGGTTCAAGGCGAACTGCGCCCCGATGGCCTTCGAGGCCGCGCTGCACCGACTGCTGGCCGAGCTGATGCCGTCCGGGATCGCCGCTCCGCTGGCGGTCGACGCCGAGCGGGGCTGGCTGCTCACCGCTGACCGCGGGCCCACGCTGGGGGACGACCGCCAGCCAACCCTGGCCGACTGGCGGTTCGTGGTCGGGCAGGCGGCCCGGCTGCAGCGCCAACTGGCCCAGCATCGGGAGGCGCTGCTCGGCACCGGACTGCCGGACTGCTCTCCGCGGTCGGTCCCGGAGCGGTTCGACGCGGTGCTCCGCCAACTGCGCTCGCTGCCGGCCGGCCATCCCGGACGACTGAGCGCCGACGAAGCGGCCAGCCTGGCGGGCCGGCGGGATCGGGTGGCCGCTGCCGCTGCCGAGTTGGCCGCCGCGACGCTGCCGGTCACCCTGCAGCACGGCGACCTGCACCCGCGGAACGTCTTCGCCGCCGATCGCAGCCAGTTCGACTTCGGGGACGCCCAGTGGGCGGCGGCGGTCGAGGTGCTGTGCGTCCCGCAGGCGGTGGTCGAGGACGGGGGCGAGGTGCCTTGGGCCGAGGTTCTCGATGCCTACGCCACGGTGTGGGACGACCTCGCCTCAGCAGCCGAGTTGCGATCGCAGATCGCCGCGGCGGCGGTTACCAACCCGGTCAACCGAGCCGAGACCTGGCTGGCCGCGCTCGCCGAAGCGACCCCGGACGAGGCGGCTGACTGGGGGGAGGCCCCCCGGCGTCGGCTGCTGCGCCTGCTGAATGCCTGAGGGCGCCGCGAGCTCGACCGGGTCGGGCCTGAACGCCGGCCGGGAAGGTATTCTGCCCAGGTGCTGTTAGGGGATTCGGTGACGGTCACCGTGGTGGTGATCGGCTGCGCGTTGGTGCTGGTGGCGACGGTGATCGGTATCGTCCGGCTGGCCCGCGCCAAGAAGGAGTGAGATGTTCGAGATCCCGTCCGACCTGAACCCCGCCCTGGTGGGGCTGGCCTGGTTGCGCGGCCGCTGGGAGGGCACCGGCTACCGGCAGTGGCCCGGGGAGGAGAAGACCTCCTACGCGATCCAGGTCGACTTCGCCGACAACGGCGGAGACTACCTGCACTATCTCTCGCAGAGCTTCGAGGTGGACGAGCAGGGCCGGCCAGTGAAGGCGCTGGCGATGGAGACCGGCTTCTGGCGTCCGCTGGCCGACGGCAATGTCGACGTGATGATGTGCAGCCCGGACGGCTTCGCCGAGATCTGGTTCGGCAAGCTCCAGCCGGGCCGGATCGACCTGGTGACGGACGCGGTCGCCCGCACCAAGGACGCCGCTGTCGCCTATACCGCCGGACGTCGGCTCTACGGGCTGGTGGACGGCAAGCTGATGTTCTCCTTCGACCGGGCCACCGATCAGCACGAACTGCAGCCGCATCTCTGGGCGACGCTGGAGCGCCGGTGACCGCCGTCCGCCACGTTGACGGCCCGGACGCCGGCGCCGTCCGGCACTACGGCGACCCGCTGCGCGAACAGCGCCGGCTGACGGCCGGCGAGGCCTCGGTCGATCTCTCCCACCGTCCGGTGTTCTCGATCGCCGGACGGGACCGGCTGAGCTGGCTGAACAACATCACCAGCCAGAACTTCAACGGCCTGCAGCCCGGCGTGCCGGTCACCGGCTACGTGCTCGACCACCAGGGCCATATCGTCCACGCGCTGGGCGGGATGGACGACGGCGAGACCTTCTGGGCGCACACCGAACCCGGCCACGCCGACCCGCTGCTGGCCTGGCTGCGCCGGATGGTGTTCGCCGCCCGGGTGGAGATCGCCGAGCGACCCGACCACCGGCTGATCCTGCCGGCCGGCCGCGGGGCACCCGAGGTCATCCCCTCTACCGAAGTAGAGGAGCGGCTCGGCGAGACCCGGGCGGGCACCTGGGCGATGGAGGCGCTGCGGATCGCCGCCGGCCACCCGCGGACCTTCCTCGACACCGATGAGAAGACGATCCCCAACGAACTGGCCAACCCGCTCGGCGAGCTGCTCGGCCCGGCCACCCACCTGGCCAAGGGCTGCTACCCCGGCCAGGAGACGGTGGCCCGGATCTACAACCTGGGACGCCCGCCGCGGCGGCTCACCCTGCTGCACCTGGACGGCAGCGCCGAGGAGTTGCCGGCGGTCGGGGCGCAGGTGCTGGCCGACGGGAAGGTGGTCGGCCGGATGGGCACCGCGGAGCGGCACTACGAACTCGGCCCGATCGGCCTGGCGCTGCTGAAGCGCCAGCTCCCGACCGACGCCGTACTGGAAGTGGACGGGATCGCCGCCGCGCAGGAGGTGCTGGTCGATCCCGAGGCCGGTCTGCACTGGCGGCCCGCGCCGGGCCTGGGCCGCCGCTGAACGATGGCTGAGCCTGACGAAGCCCGTCTGATACCGCTGACGCCATGAAGCGGGTGCTCAAGGTGGTCGGGGTCCTGCTCGGCCTGGCGCTGGTCTTCGGGGTCGGCTGGGCCTGGCCGATCCTGGTCCGGCCCCCGCTGGTGCTGGGGCAGGACGCGATCATCGACCCGGCCGCAGCACAGGCGTCGGTCACCCTGGAGGAGGCCGGTGGCCGGGCCATCGTCGCCCGTCCCCCGGCCGGGGCGCCGGACCGCGACCTGATGGTCATCGTCTACCCCGGCGGCCTGGTGCGGCCGCAGGCCTACGAATGGCTGGCCCGGGCGCTGGCCTCCGACGGCTATCCCACCGTCGTCCCGGAGTTCTCCTTCGACCTGGTGGTGACCGATCCGGACCGGGCCGATGCCCTGATCCAGCGCTACGCCGAGGGACGGCGGGTGGTGCTGGCCGGGCACTCGCTGGGCGGTGCGATGGCCGCGCAGTACGCCGCCGGCCACGCCGACCGGCTCGCCGGGCTGATCCTGTTCGCCGCCTACCCCGGCGACAGCGCCGACCTCGCCGCCGCCGGTCTGCCGGTGCTCAGCCTGATCGGCGAGCACGACCAGGTGGTCAACGCCGCCGCCCGGGAAGCGGCCTGGCAGCGGCTGCCGTCCGACACCCGGCGGGTGACCATCGCCGGCGGCGTCCACGCCTTCTTCGGACGCTACGGCCCGCAGCAGGGCGACGGCGTTCCGACCGTGACCCGCGAGGCAGCCGAGCAGCAGATCCGCCGGGCGGTCGAGGACTTCCTGGTCAACACCTGAGCCTTCGCCAGGGCCAGTGGGACACGGGGACGGTTCCTTGTCCCACCTAGTCACACGGCATTCGCCCGCTCCTCGGGCGGGTTCACGCCGCGGTCCGGGCGATCAGATAGAGCCGCTCGGCCTGCGGTTCGCCGGGCAGCGGGGCGCGGACGTACCACTCCGCCACGGTGAGCCCGGCGGCGGCGCAGGCGGCCAGCACGTGATCGCGGTCGGGCAGCACGAACTCGAGTTCCACCTCGACCCCGAACAGCTCGGACGGCCGCAGGATCGTCCCGCCCACCTGCAGCGCCAGCGCGAGCACCCCGCCCGGACGCAGCGTGCCGGCGACCGTCCGCAGGGTCGGTGCCAACTCCGACGGAGCGAGGTGTCCGAAGGCTTGCCAGGCCACGATCGTCCCCCACGCCGGGGCGGTGCGCGGACGGAGCAGCTGGTGGAACCGGCCGACTCCGAAATCCAGATCGGGGAAGTTGGCCCGGGCCTGCTCGACCATCGCCCCGGACGCGTCCAGGCCGTGCACCTCCAGGTCGAGGTCGGCCAGGAAGGCGGCGATCTGCCCCGGGCCGCAGCCCAGATCCATCACCGGCCCCTCGGTCAGCGACGCCACCCGCTCCAGGAACCAGACGTCGAACGGCTGGTCGATCAACTCGTCCAGCACCGCCGCGGCATAGGGTTCCGCGATCGCGTCGTAGGCGGCCAGCACCCGGGCGTCCCGGGCCGCGGCGCCGTCCCGCAGGACGGTCTCCAGCTCGGCCTCGTCGGCCGCCGGAGCGGCTGCGGCCACCGGCACCGGCCCGAGCAGGTGTACCCAGCGCCGGTCCTGCTGGCCGCGCTGCAGCGGCAACTCCCTGACCAGCGGCTCCACCCGGCCGGCCAAGCCCGCCAGGCAGTCCGCCACCGCAGCCCGATCGGCGAACGGGTGCAGCCGTTCGGTGCGGGTCTTCAGCTCACCGGGCGCCTGCGGCCCGCGCAACAGCAGGACGGTGAGCAGCGCGCGCTCATCCTCGCCCAGTTCCAGCACCTCGTCGAGCAGCTGGTGGTACTTGATCACCCGCGAGCCGGCGCCCGCCCAGACCAGCCGGAGCAGCCCGCGATCCTTGAGGGTGCGCGCGGTGTCCTGAATGGTCCGCTCGGAATAGTCGACCACCGGCTCGCGGCTGGAGGTCTGGTTACAGGCCAGCCGCAGCGAGTTCAGGGTCAGCGGATAGCTGGCCGGGACGGTCCTCTGCTTCTCCAGCAGGCAACCCAACACCCGCTGTTCCTCCGCGGTCAGCACCGGCAATGACATGGCCGACAGCGTAATACTTCCACCCCGGGTCGGGCGTCCGACGTTGTCGGGCCCCGTATACTCGGACACCGAGGGGAGTACTTCCCAAGCCGTCCGTGGTCATTCCGAGCATCCGATGATGCTCCCGTGGGCGCACCGGAACCCGGTGAAGGAGACCTCACAGCCACATCACTGTGAGGTTCATCACGCATGGGTATTGGTTCTGCTGAGCTGTGGACGGTCAGCCTGCTGGCGGTCGCCGCACTGTTCGTGCTCGACTTCGTCGTCACCCGCCGGCCGCACGAGGTCTCCCTGAAGGAGGCGTTGGGCTGGTCGGCCTTCTACATCGCGCTACCGCTGCTGTTCGGGCTGTGGATCTGGTTCGGCCACGGCGCCGACCTCGGCCTGCAGTTCTACGCCGGCTACCTGGTGGAGAAGTCGCTCAGCGTCGACAACCTTTTCGTCTTCATGCTGTTGCTCAGCTCGTTCGCGGTACCCAGGGAACTCCAGCAGCGGGTGCTGCTGATCGGCGTCGCCGGGGCGCTGGTGCTGCGCGGGGTGTTCATCGCGCTCGGCGCGGTGCTGATCTCGTCCTTCTCGTGGACCTTCCTGCTGTTCGGCGCCATCCTGCTGATCACCGCGGTCAAGGTGCTGCGGGACGCGCTCAGCCCCGAGGAGGCGCACGTCAACATCGGCGAGCTGCGCTCGGTGAAGCTGGTGCGGCGGTTCTGGCCGGTGACCGACGGCTACCGTGGCCCGCGGATGACAGTCACCGAGAACGGACGCCGCGCGCTCACCCCGCTGGCGCTGGCCACGATCGCCATCCTGGGCACCGACGTGGTGTTCGCGGTCGACTCGGTGCCCGCGGTGTACGGCATCACCGGCGACCCCTACCTGGTGTTCGTCACCAACGCCTTCGCCCTGCTCGGCCTGCGGGCGCTGTACTTCGTGCTGGCCGGAGCGCTCGGCTCACTAGTGCACCTGGGCTACGGGCTGGCGGCGATCCTGGCCTTCATCGGCGCCAAGCTGGTGCTGCACTGGGCGCACGGGGTCTGGCCGTGGGTGCCGGTGGTGGAGACCGGGGCGTCCCTGGTGGTGATCGTCGGGATCCTGGCGATCGTGGTGACCACCAGCCTGATCGCCACCCGGGGCCGACGACGCGAGCCGGTGGGCTGAGCCCGGCGGGGCTGGGACGCCGCCCGCCGGGCCGCGAGGGTCAGGCCTTCTTCTGCCGGTTACGGGCCTTGGCGCGCTCGTTGGCGTCCAGGATCGTCTTGCGGATCCGGACGTCCTTGGGCGTCACCTCCAGGCACTCGTCGCCGCGGCAGAACTCCAGCGACTGCTCCAGGCTCATCAGCCGCGGCGGGATCAGCCGCTCCAGCTCGTCGCCGGTGGAGGAGCGGACGTTGGTCAGCTTCTTCTCCTTGGTCGGGTTGACGTCCATGTCCTCGGGACGCGGGTTCTCCCCGACCACCATGCCCTCGTAGACCTCATCGCCCGGGGCGACGAACAAGGTGCCGCGCTCCTGCAGGTTGAACAGGGCGTAGCCGGTCACCGTCCCCAGTCGGTCGGCGACCAGGGAGCCGCTCAGCCGGGTCTTGATCTCGCCCGACCAGGGCTCGTAGCCCTCGAAGACGTGGTGCATGATGCCGGTGCCGCGGGTCTCGGTGAGGAACTCGGTGCGGAAGCCGATCAGGCCGCGGGCCGGGATGATGTACTCCACCCGCACCCAGCCGGTGCCGTGGTTGACCATGTCGACCATCCGGGCCCGGCGGGTGCCCATCAGCTGGCTGATCGTGCCGACGTGCTCCTCCGGGACGTCCACGGTCAGCCGCTCGACTGGCTCCTGCAGGGTGCCGTCGATCGTCCGGACGAGCACCTCGGGCTTGCCGACGGTGAGCTCGAAGCCCTCCCGCCGCATCATCTCGACCAGCACGGCGAGCTGCAGCTCACCGCGACCCTGCACCTCCCAGGTGTCCGGACGGTCGGTGGGCAGCACCTTGATCGAGACATTGCCGACCAGTTCGGTGTCGAGCCGGTTCTTCACCAGCCGGGCGGTGAGCAGCTTGCCCACCTTGCCGGCCAGCGGCGAGGTGTTGATCCCGATGGTCATCGAGATGGACGGCTCGTCGACGTGGATCAGCGGCAGCGGACGGGGGTCGGCCGGGTCGGCCAGGGTCTCGCCGATGGTGATCTCCGGGATGCCGGCGATCGCCACGATGTCGCCGGGGCCCGCGGAGTCGGCCGGAACCCGCTCCAGCGCCCTGGTGATCAGTAGTTCGGAGAGCTTCACCGTGCTGACCGAGCCGTCCCGGCGGCACCAGGCGACGTTCTGGCCCCGCTTCAGGGTGCCCTCCACGATCCGGCAGAGCGCCAGCCGACCCAGGTAGGGCGAGGCGTCCAGGTTGGTGACCAGGGCCTGCAGCGGGGCGTCCTCGGTGTAGGTGGGAGCGGGGATGGTCTCCATCAGCAGCTCGAACAGCGGCTCAAGGTTCTCCGAGTCGGGCAGGGTGCCGTCCGCCGGCTGGGTCAGCGAGGCGCGGCCGGCCTTCGCCGCGCAGTAGATGATCGGGAAGTCCAGGTGGTGGGCCTCGTCGTCCTCGAGCAGGTCGAGGAAGAGGGCGTAGACCTCGTCGGTGACCTCGGCGATCCGGGCGTCCGGGCGGTCGACCTTGTTGATCACCACGATGATCGGCAGGTTCTTGGCCAGCGCCTTGCGCAGCACGAACCGGGTCTGGGGGAGCGGGCCCTCGGAGGCGTCGACCAGCAGCAGGACGCCGTCCACCATCTCCAGGCCGCGTTCCACCTCACCGCCGAAGTCGGCGTGGCCGGGGGTGTCGATGATGTTGATGGTGACCGTGGAACCGTCCGCCAGGGTGTGATCCACAGCGGTGTTCTTGGCCAGGATGGTGATGCCCTTCTCGCGCTCCAGATCCATGGAGTCCATCACGCGGGTGTTGACGTCCTGGTTCTCGCGGAAGGCGCCGGACTGCCACAGCATGGCGTCCACCAGGGTGGTCTTGCCGTGGTCGACGTGGGCGATGATGGCGACATTGCGCAGGTCTGCGCGAGTAGGCATGCGAGCTCCGGATCTGTAGAAAGCTGTCCGATTTTACAGTGTTCCCGCGCGTCGTCGGTTCAACGCTCAGCCGAGCGGCGTCAGTAGGGTCTCCGGCAGTTGCCGTTCGCTCGGCCTTCTCTACTTTCTGCCAAATGCCCGACCTGCGCGACAGATACGTCGCAGAGAGCGGCTATTTGGCAGATAGTGGGGAGGCGTGCCGGGTCTGCGGGCGTAGTCAAGCCAGGTGCTAGCGTCGAGGGTGCCCGGCAGGCGGGAGTGCCCATGGACGGTGTGTTGCAGTTCATCGAGTCGGTCGGCCGCGCCCTGTGGGGGGTCTGGACGCTGAACCCGGAGAGCACCCGGTGGTTGGCCGACGACCCGAACCCCGCCGGGGTGGCGATCACCATCGCCGTGCTGGCCGGCGCGTCCACGCTGGTGGGCAACAGCGTGGTGCTGTTCGTCAACCGGGTGCGCGGGGTGCGGTTCGCGATCAGCCTGCTGATCAACGGGCTCGGCTTCGTCCTGTTGTACGCGGTGCAGGCGCTGATCATCGCCGTGGTCGGCTACCTGGTCACCGGGGAACGGCTCGACCTCTGGGCGGCGACCTGGGCGGTGCTGCTCTCCACCGCGCCACTGGTCTTCGGCTTCTTCGAGTTGATCCCCTATCTGGGGACGGGGATCGCCCGGCTGCTGCAGGCCTGGGGGTTCATCGCCCTGTGGGCGGTGGTCGACGTGCTGTACCAGGTCGGCTACTGGCGCTCGCTGCTGATCGTCGCCGCCGGCTGGGGCGTGATGCAGTTGGCCTCCTGGCTGCTGGCCCGTCCGCTGGCCGCATTGGGGCTGGTGGTGTGGCGGCTGACCACCGGGTTGCCCGGCATCGTCTCCGCCCATGACCTGCTCTCCGGCCACCTGTTCGGCGCGGTCGAACTCGACCTGGGGCTGACCGAGGCCGAGGAGCGATCGCCATGATCGGCTACCTGGTGCTGGCCCTCGGCCTGGTGCTCTTTCTCGCGCTGGTCTTCGGCCCACTGGAATCGTTGGGCTGGTGGAGCGCCAAGGGCGCGGACGAGATCTCGCGGCAGGCCCAGGAGTTGCTCGCCGGTCCGGCAGCCGAGGACCAACCGGTCCACGACCACTACGTGGTCTACCTCTCCGGGATCGGTGCGATCGACCCCACCAGGGTGCCGCCGGAGGAGATCCCGCTGGTCGAGGAGCTGCGCCGCCGGCTGCCGACCTACTGCATCGCCGACGACGTCTTCCCGTACTCGGTGGACAACCGCGGTCTCACCGCCCACCGGGTGCTGGCCGGGCTGTGGCGGCGGCTGGAGAAGCTGCGGCTGAAGAAGCCGGAGAGCCTGCTGGGCATGCTGATCAACGCCCGCAACGCGATCCAGCTGTTCGTCTGCGCCGACCGCCGGTACGGCCCAACCTACAACGTCGGCACCGCCCGCGAGATCGTCCGCTCGCTGCAACGCCACGGCTACCGGTTCGGCAGCGACGTTCCGGTGACCCTGATCGGCTGGAGCGGCGGCGCCCAGATCGCCCTCGGCGCCTGCACCTACCTGGGCCTGGCCGGCCTGCCGCTGCGGGTGATCTCGTTGGGCGGCATGTTCGCCGACGACCCGGGCATGGACCGGATAGAGCACCTCACCCACCTGCGCGGCAGCAAGGATCCGCTGGAACGGCTGGGCTGGATCCTGTTCGCCGGACGGTGGCCGAAGGCGGTCGGCTCGCCCTGGTCGCGGGCCAGGGCCGAGGGACGGGTGGACGTGATCACCCTGGGCCCGATCCGGCACAACGCCAAGGAGCACTACTTCGACGCCAGCACCTTCGCCCCGGACGGCCGCAGCTACCTCGAGGTCAGCACCGACGCCATCCACGCCGTCCTGATCGGCGAACCGGTGAAGGTGATCGAGCCCGCCGAGTGAGCGGCGGCGGTCACCCCGCGGCGGGCCGCAGCCGGGAGATCTCGTCGTACAGCACGGCGAGCGCGTCGTCCGCCGCCACCGCGCCGACCAGCACCCGCTGGGTGAGGCCGTTGCTCAGGCTGACCAGCCGTTCCGCCTCGGTGGTGGGCAGCCCGGCGGCGTCGAGCAGCGAGGCCGTCTCGGTGACGGTTCCCCGGCTGGCCTCGGCGACGATCGCCCCGATGCCGGGGTCGACCACCCCCCGAGCCAGGTAGGCGTACCAGACCGCCGCGCCCAGCCGGAACGCCTCGGTACGCGGGATCGGCTGGGCCAGCAGGTCGAACAGGGCCTGGCGGGGATCGCTGCCCGCGGTCTGTTCGGAATGCCGGTCCGTGGCACCGTCCACCATCGCCCAACAGCCGGCCCGGATCAGCTCGTCCTTGGACGCGAAGTAGTGCTGCACGTGCCCCACCGACACCCCGGCGGCGGCCGCGACCGCCTGGTAGGTGACCCCTTCGATGCCGCGGGCGCTGATCACCAGCCAGAGCGCGAGCACGATGGCGGCGCGGCGCTGTTCGTGGTCGACGATCTTCGGCACCCCTTTACCATATCGTCATACTGTGAAACTATGAAGTATGGCCATATTGCGAAAGCGGAGAGCAGTGGCGGCGCCGGAGTCACCGGTGCGGTTCGGCAGGTTGCGCCGGCTGGGACGCCGACTCGGGCTGGGGATCGGTCTGGTGCTGGCCCTGATCGGCGGGCTGAGCGTCTACCGTGCCTTCGCCGATCCGCCCGGGGTCGGCCACTTCCGGTCCGCGGAGGGACGCCAGGAGTACCTCGGTCACTATCAGCGCGCGATGCAGCAGTTGTCCGAACCCACCGCGACCCATGACGTCGTGACCCGGTACGGCATCGTCCGGGTCTACGAGTGGGGAACCGCGGACGGGCAACCGCCGGTCGTGCTGCTGCCCGGCCGGTCGTCCGGGGTGCCGATGTGGACGGCGAACCTGGCCGGCTTCGCCGCATCGCACCGGGTGCTGGCCTTCGACGCGCTGGGGGACGCCGGCCTCTCGGTGCAGACCGCACCGCTGCGCAGCTTCGACGACCAGGCGGCCTGGATCGACGAGGTGCTCGCCGAGCTCGCGCCGCAGGGCGTCCATCTGGTCGGCCACTCGTTCGGCGGCGCCACCGCCGCCAGCTACGCCCGGCTGCATCCCGAGCGGGTCCGCTCGCTGGCCCTGCTCGACCCGGTCTTCACCGTCGCCTACCCGCCGGCGGAGATGATGTGGTGGGCGCTGGTCGGCTCGCTGCCCGGTATCCCGGAGGGGCTTCGGGAGCACGCGCTGAGCCGGATCGGCGGAGCGGACGAGGAGTGGGCCGACGGCGAGGACGCCGATCCGGTCTCGCTGATGATCGCCGCCGGCACCGAGCACTTCGCCGCGGAGCTGCCCAACCCGTCCCCGCTCTCCGCCGAGCAGGCCGGCCGGCTGACCATGCCGGTCTACCTGGCCTTCGCCGGACGGGACTCGCTGGCCGGCGGGCAGGATGTCGCCGACCAGGCGCGCCGGCTGCTGCCGCAGGCTCAGCTGCAGACCTGGCCGAACGCCACCCATTCGCTACCCATGCAGGAGGCTGTGCCGCTCAACCTGGTGCTGACCGAGTTCTGGATGGCCGCCGAAGGCTGACCCGGGACGCCATCGCCTGATCATGCCCTCGCGAGCCACGTGACGGGTTACTGCATGTCGATGGTGGGAAACCCGCCAGATCGGGCCGGCGCAGCGATCGAGGTGCAGAAACCCGTCACCGACCTCAGCATCGTGCTCTGGCGCCCCAGCCCACTACGCTGGCCGCGTGACGCAGTGGTTCACCGAGACCTTCCGGGCGGAGTTCGACAAGCAGGCCGAACAGCTCGGCCGGATCAACCTGGCCATCTTCGGCAAGACCGGGGTGGGGAAGTCCACCCTGGTGAACGCCATCTTCGGCGAGCCGATCGCGGCCACCGGGATCGGCGCCCCGGTGACCATGGGCTCCCACCTCTACCTCGACAAGCGCGGCAGCCTGGGGGTGATCGATACCCGCGGGCTGGAGATCGGCAAGGACGACGCCGAGATCATCAAGGAGGTCACCAAGGCGGTCAAGCAGAGCCGCGGCAAGCCGATCTCCGAGCAGGTGCACGTCGCCTGGTACTGCGTGCGGGGCATGGACCGGCGGTTCGAGGAGGTCGAGGAGCAGTTCATCCGCACCCTGGCCGACCTGGACGTCCCGGTGCTGGTGGTGCTCACCCAGGTGCCGATGCGGGACGGCCAGTACCACCCCGACGCGGTCGAGCTGGCCCGGCAGATCCAGGCGAAGAACCTGCCGATCGTCGGCGGCCGGCCGTTCATGACCTACGCGATGAGGGACCAGTTCACCGGTCAGCCGCCCCACGGCTTGATGGACGTCCTGCAGGCCACCTTTCAGGTCGCGCCGGAAGCCGTCCAAGCGGCGCTGGCGGCTGCCCAGGCCATCGACCTGGGGCTCAAGGCGTCGCAGTCGCAGAAGTTCATAGCCGCCGCCACCGCTGCCGCGGCGGCCGCCGCGGCCGTCCCGATCCCGTTCAGTTCGGCCGCCATTCTGGTGCCGATCCAGCTGGGCATGATGGCCCGGCTGGCGCAGCTGCACGGCATGGGCTTCGAGCGGGCGGCGGTGCTGGCGGTGGCGTCGACCTCGATCGCCACCTCCGCCGGACGGGCCGCGGCCACCAGCCTGCTGAAGTTCATCCCCGGAGCGGGCACGGTCGCGGGCGGGGTAATCAATGCCTCGGTCGCCTCCGGTTTCACCCTGGCGATGGGGCAGGCCTGGCTGGTGGTCTGCCAGCGGGCCGCCACCAAGTCGCTCCCGATGGTGGGGGGTGTGCTGGACACCGCCGCGGTCAAGGACCTGTTCGAGCGGGAGCTGGCCAAGCGGCTGCCCAGCATCCGGCAGCGCGGCTGAGCTTCCGGCCGGCTCGAGCCGCAGGTCGTCCGACACAAACCGGGGAGCAGGGCCGACTCGAGTGGATAATCCGCCCGAGTCACCGGATTCCCCCGGTTTCTGTCCGGGTCCCGAGGGCCGGCTCGGCTTCGCGAAGTCGCTAGCCAGCCCGAAAACCGCCGATTCTCTGCCCGGTGTCCGAAAACCTCCAGAGAATGGTCCGACCATTCTGAGGCTGAATCCGGGCTGTTGTCTCGCGGATTGGGACCAATCGTCTCGACAGGCACGAATATCGGCCATCAACGACGTGTTGTAGTACAGATTCTGAGAGGATGGACCTCATGAGTCAGCGAACCATTGGCGTGACCGAACTGGTCCTACGCGACGGCCACCAGAGCCTCCTCGCTACCCGCATGGCCCTGGAGGACATGGTCGGCATCTGTGAGGACATCGACCAGGCCGGTTACTGGAGCGTCGAGTGCTGGGGCGGCGCCACCTACGATTCCTGCATCCGGTTCCTCAACGAGGATCCCTGGGTGCGGCTGCGGACCTTCCGCGAACTGATGCCGAACTCCCGCCTGCAGATGCTGCTGCGCGGCCAGAACCTGCTCGGCTACCGCCACTACCAGGACGAGGTCGTCGACCGCTTCGTGCAGAAGTCCGCCGAGAACGGCATGGACGTCTTCCGGGTCTTCGACGCGCTGAACGACCCGCGCAACATGGCCCAGGCGATGGCCGCGGTGAAGAAGACCGGCAAGCACGCCCAGGGCACCATCTGCTACACCATCTCCCCGCTGCACACCGTCGAGGGCTACGTGAAGCTCGCCGGTCAGCTGCTCGACATGGGTGCCGAGTCGCTGGCGCTGAAGGACATGGCCGCCCTGCTGCAGCCGCAGCCGGCCTACGACATCATCCGCGGCATCAAGGAGACCTACGGCGAGGACGTCCAGATCAACGTCCACTGCCACTCCACCACCGGCGTCACCCTGGTCACCCTGCAGAAGGCGATCGAGGCTGGCGCGGACGTGGTCGACACCTCGATCAGCTCGATGTCGCTCGGCCCGGGCCACAACCCGACCGAGTCGCTGGTGGCGATGCTGGAAGGCACCGAGTACACCACCAACCTCGACAATGAGCGGCTGATCCGGATCCGCGACCACTTCGCCAAGATCCGCCCGAAGTACAAGGCCTTCGAGTCGGCCACCCTGGTGGACACCGACATCTTCTCCAGCCAGATCCCCGGCGGCATGCTCTCCAACATGGAGAGCCAGCTGAAGGCGCAGGGCGCCGGCGACCGGATCCGCGAGGTGATGGAGGAGGTGCCGCTGGTCAAGGCCGACGCCGGCCATCCCCCGCTGGTCACCCCGTCCTCGCAGATCGTCGGCACCCAGGCGGTGTTCAACGTCCTGATGGGCAAGTACAAGGTGATGACCGGCGAGTTCGCCGACCTGATGCTCGGCTACTACGGCGAGTGCATCGGCGAGCGCAACCCCGAGGTGGTCGCGATCGCCCAGGCGCAGGCCAAGAAGGAGCCGATCACGGTCCGTCCGGCCGATCTGCTGCCGCCGGAATGGGACACCCTGGTCGATCAGGCCTCGAAGCTGGACGGCTACGACGGCACCGACGAGGACGTCCTCACCTACGCGATGTTCCCGCAGGTCGCCGAGAAGTTCTTCAGCACCCGCGACGAGGGGCCGAAGAACGTCGGCAAGACCGAGGATCAGCTGAAGGCTGAGGCCGAGGCCGCCAGCGGTGCGGCCAATGCCGTCCGCGGCCCCATCAAGTACAAGGTTTCGTTGGGTGGCCGTGAGAACGTCGTCACCGTTGAGATGGCGTGAGGAGCGACATGGCCAAGAAGCCAGAATCCATGAGCAAGCGGGTCAAGGAGCTGAATGACGCGATCGCCAAAGCCCGGCTGGGCGGCGGCGAGAAGCGGATCGAGAAGCAGCACGAGGCGGGCAAGCTGAGCGCCCGCGAGCGGCTGGACTCCTTCCTCGACGCCGACTCGTTCGAAGAGATCGGCCTGTTCCGCCGCAACCGCACCACCACCTTCGGGATGGACGCGGTCGACCTGCCCGCCGATGGCGTGGTGACCGGTGCCGGTACGGTGCTGGGCCGCCCGGTGCACGTCGCCAGCCAGGACTTCACCGTGATGGGTGGCTCCGCCGGCGAGACGCACAACAAGAAGGTCGTCGAGATGATGCACGCGGCGCTGACCAACGGCACCCCGTTCGTCTTCATCAACGACTCCGGCGGCGCCCGGATCCAGGAGGGCATCGACTCCCTGTCCGGCTACGGCCAGGTGTTCTACGCCAACGTCGAGCTGTCCGGCGTCGTGCCGCAGATCTCGATCATCGCCGGCCCCTGCGCCGGTGGCGCGGTGTACTCCCCGGCGCTGACCGACTTCGTGATCCAGACCCGCAAGGCCCACATGTTCATCACCGGGCCGAACGTGATCAAGCAGGTCACCGGTGAGGACGTCTCGCAGGACACCCTCGGCGGCGCGGACGCCCACATGGCGGTCTCCGGCGTCAACCACTTCGTGGCCGAGGACGACGAGCAGGCGCTGCTGATCGCCAAGAAGCTGCTCAGCTTCCTGCCGCAGAACAACGCCGAGGAGCCCCCGATCCTGGAGGGCGATCCGAACGTCGAGTTCGACGAGAAGCTGGCCGAGATCGTCCCGGTGGACGGCAAGCAGGGCTACGACGTCCGCGACGTGATCGCCCGGCTGGTCGACTTCTCCGACTTCCTCGAGGTGCAGGCCGGCTACGCCAAGAACATCGTGGTGGGCTTCGCCCGGATCAACGGCCGCAGCGTCGGGATCGTGGCGAACCAGCCGAACGTGCTGGCCGGCGTGCTGGACATCAACGCCTCCGACAAGGGCGCCAAGTTCATCCGGTTCTGCAACGCCTTCAACATCCCGATCGTCACCCTGGTGGACGTCCCCGGCTACCTGCCCGGCGTCGCCCAGGAGCACGGCGGCATCATCCGGCACGGCGCCAAGATGCTGTACGCCTACTCGTCGGCGTCCGTGCCGCTGGTGACCGTGGTGCTGCGCAAGGCCTACGGTGGCTCGTACCTGGCGATGGCCTGCCGCGACCTCGGGGCCGACAAGGTGTTCGCCTGGCCGACCGCGGAGATCGCGGTGATGGGCGCCGAGGGTGCCGCGGCGGTGGTCTTCCGCAAGGAGATCGAGGCCGCCGAGGATCCGGTCGCCCGTCGCGAGGAGCTGGTCGAGGAATACCGCAACACCTTCTCGACGCCGTTCATGGCCGCCTCCCGCGGCCTGGTGGACGACATCATCGATCCCGGTGAGACCCGTCGTAAGGTTGCCCAGGCCCTCGAACTGCTGGCCAACAAGCGCAAGACCCGGCCGGCCAAGAAGCACGGCCTGATGCCGGTCTAGGAGGCCACTGATGTCGCAGGATGACGAACTCCGCGAGCTGATCAAGGGGTTGTACGACAAGATCGACGGTCTGGAGCTTCGAATCAAGAAGCTCGAGATCCTCGACAAGGACGTCCCGGAGGAGACCCTGGTGGCGATCGCCGCCGCCGTGGCCGCCTACCTGGGTCACAAGGCCAAGCGGCGCCAGCGCCACCTGACCGCCGGCCGCAACTGGACCGCCAGCACCCGGCGCTCCCAGCACGTCCACCACCCGCTGTACTCGCGCTGAGCGGCCGAAAGGAAACCCAGATGAGACTCAAAGTAACCGTGAACGACATCCCCTACTCCATCGAGGTCGAGGTCGAGGAGGAGGAGACCCAGGGTCTGGGCGCGATCGTGATCGGCGGTGGCGGCGGTAGCGCCGTGCTGCCCACCACCGCGTCGGTGCAGGCCGCGTCCGCCAACGCCGTGGTCGCGCCGCTGGCCGGCTCGGTGTTCAAGATCCTGGTCGAGGCCGGCGACGAGATCGAGGCCGGCCAGGTGCTGGTGGTGCTCGAGGCCATGAAGATGGAGACCGAGATCACCGCCCCGAAGTCGGGCAAGGTCGCCGCCGTCCTGGTCGAGAAGGGCACCGCCGTGCAGGGCGGTCAGCCGCTGATCGAGCTCGAAGAGGCCTGATAGATCGCACTGTGGCCCGTCCCCTCGGGGGCGGGCCACAGTCGCGTCCGAAGGTCGGTGGGGGACGATCCAGCGGCCGACACAAACCGGGAGGCAGCGACGACTCGCGTGGATAATCCCCTCGAGAGCCTGCTGCACCCCGGTTTCTGTCACCAGCGGTGAGGACGGCATGGGGGTGCCGGCGGTCCTGGGTTGGGACAGGGGACGGTTCCTGGCGCCCGGGGACGGTTCCGGTGTCCCACCTTGTCAGCCTTGGGTTGGGAGGTAGGGACGGTTCCGCTGTCCCTGGGGCGCGCGGGACGCGGGGACGGTTCCTTGTCCCGCCTGGTCAGGTCCGGGACGGAACGCCCAGCTCGGACGCCAACTCCACGAGCCGGGCCGCGGTGGCGGGCAGGTGACCCGCCCGTGGCCAGATTGCCTGAAGGCGACGCTCCACCCGCAGGCCTTCTACCATCACCGCGCGTAGTTCGCCGGCGGCGACGGCCGCTGAGACCGCCAGTTCACTCAGCACCGCCGGGCCAGCGCCGGCGGCCACCGCCACCCGCACCGCGGTGTTGCTGCCCAGTTCCAGCGCGGACGGCGCCATCGGACGTCCGGCCAGGGCGGATTCGAAGCTGACCCGGGTGCCCGACCCCGGCTCGCGCACCACCAGCGGGGTGGCCAGCAACTCCTCCAGGCTGACCGGACGGGTGCGACGGGCCCACTCGTGACCAGGGGGTACCACGATCACCAGCCGGTCGACCGCCACCGTCCGGCGCCGCACCGGCACGGTCACGGTGGGTGGCAGCCCGGGGCTCTCGATGAACCCCAGCGTCCCGCCGGCGCTGACGATCCGGCCCACCTCGGAGGAGTTGGCCACGGTGAGCGCGATCTCGATCCCGGGTTCGGCGGCGTGCAGCACGGCCAGCCAGCGGGGCATCAGATCCTCTGCGATGGTCTGACTGGCCGCCACCCGCAGTGGGCCGCTGTGCCCACCGGCCAAGGCGTCGGCGCCGGCGATCAGCCGCTGATTGGCGGCCAGCACGTCGCGTGCCCAGTCGACGACCAGCGCCCCCTGCGCGGTCAGCTCGCTGCCCCGGCTGGTGCGGGTGACCAGCGGCAGCCGCAGCGCGCGTTCCAGTCGCCGGATGGCCCGGCTGAGATTGGGTTGCGCGGCGTCGAGCGCGCGGGCGGCGGCGCCCATTCCGCCGTGCTCGGCCACCGCGACCAGGGCGACCAGGTCACTGCTGAGCGGGAAGTGGCGCCAGGCGGTGTCCGGCTCGGTCATATCGAGAACGATATGGCATGAACGCGTATCCATGGCTACTGACATGTCGTCAGGGTCACTAGGGTTGCCCCGTGCCCGCACCTTCCTCCTCTGCGCCCACTCCGGCCACCGGCGTCCGTGCCCGCTGGCCGGGGCTGCTGCTGGCCGCCGTCGGCGCGGCCGTCTCCGTCCTCGTCAACCAGTTCCTGCCGACCGTCAGCGCCATGCTGGTGGCGATCCTGCTCGGCGCGTTGCTGGGCAACCTGATCCCGGGCGGCATTCCGGCCCGCCTGTCCCCGGGGCTGGCGGTCGCCTCCCGGCGGCTGCTGCGGTTGGGCGTGGTGCTGCTCGGCCTGCAGCTGGTGCTGGGCGACATCGCCGGGCTGGGCTGGCCGGTGGTGGTCGGCGTGCTGGTCGTGGTGAGCGGCACCTACCTCGTCACCCTGCTGATCGGCCGGCTGCTCGGCATCGCCGACACCCAGACCATGCTGGTGGCCAGCGGCTTCTCGATCTGCGGGGCCGCCGCGGTCGCCGGCATGGAGGGCGTGCTGCCGCGCCGCAAGGACGAGGAGGTGGCCACCGCGATCGCGCTGGTGGTGGTCTTCGGCACCCTGATGATCGCGGTGATGCCGGCCTGACCGGCCTGTTCGGGCTGGACGAGCACACCGCCGGGCTGTGGATCGGCTCGTCGGTGCACGAGGTCGCCCAGGTCGTCGCGGCGGCCGGGATCGTCGGCCCGGACGCACTGAAGGTGGCAGTGGTGGTGAAGCTGGCCCGGGTGGTGCTGCTGGCGCCGATGCTCGGCCTGGTCTCCTGGCGGGAACGCAGCCGCGGGGTGGTTGGCGAGGCCGGCACCAGGCCGCCGCTGGTCCCGCTGTTCGTGGTCGCCTTCGTGGCGACGGTGGCGATCCGCTCGCTGGGCATCGTCCCCGAACCGGTGCTGGCGGTGGCCAAGCTGCTGCAGGCCTGGCTGTTGGCCGCGGCGATGTTCGCGCTGGGGACGTCGGTGCACTGGTCGGTGCTGCGCCGCACCGGCGGACGTCCGGTACTGCTGGCGGTGGCCGCCACCGTGGTGATCACCCTGCTGGGCGCCGGGGTGGCCTTCCTCGCGGGTTGACGCTCTCGTCGACGGCTGACCCAAACCGGCACCAGGTGACTCGGATTGGGTGGGCTCGGGCGCTTGTTCCGACTTTGTCCACCATGTTCGGTGCACAAAGTCGGACGCGGATGGCTGAGGGCGCCCATCCGCCCAAGAAGCGAATGAGGGGCCACCAGGAACCCTTCGACAAGCTCAGGGACCGCCGTCCCCGGTGGCGCGGGAACCGTCCCCGATGGACCTGACTCAGGCCTGGTTGATCCGGTGCACCTTGTGCTGGGCGGCCTGGGCACGGGGACGAATGGTCAGCCGGTCGATGTTCACGTGGGACGGCCGGGTGGCCATCCAGCTGATCGCGTCGGCGACGTCGTCGGCCACCAGCGGTTCGGGGACGCCGGCGTAGACCGCGTCCGCCTTGGCCTGGTCGCCGCCGAACCGGACCAGCGAGAACTCCTCGGTGCGCACCATGCCCGGCGCGATCTCGGTGATCCGCACCGGCTGGTCGTACAGCTCCAGCCGCAGCGCCTCGACCAGCGAGCGCTCGCCCGACTTGGCGGCGTTGTAGCCGGCGCCGCCCTCGTAGCCGCCGTCGGCGGCGGTTGAGGTGACGAACACGATCACGCCGTGCGCCGCGATCAGCGCCGGCAACAGCGCCTGGGTGACCCGGGCGGTGCCCAGCACGTTGACCTCGTACATGGCCTGCCAGGCGTCCAGATCGGCCACCGCGACCGGCTCCAGCCGCAGCGCCCCGCCGGCATTGTTCACCAGCACGGCCAGCCGGTCGCCGACCTCCTCGGCCAGCCGCGCCACGTCGTCGGACGAGGTGACGTCGCAGGCCAGCGCGCGGCCGCCGATCTCGGCGGCCAGGGATTCGATCCGGTCGGTGCGGCGGGCGGCGCAGAGCACGTCGAAGCCCTCGGCGGCCAGCCGCCGGGCGGTGGCCGCTCCGATCCCGCTGGAGGCTCCGGTGACGACGGCGAGAGGACGTGGTTCCATACCCCCGATTCTGCCAGCCCAGCCCGGTTGCGGTGACCGGTTTGGTCGCCGCCGGGAGTCGGCGCGGTAGGCTGCGATCATGACTTCGACGTTGATCCTGCTCCGCCATGGCGAGAGCGAGTGGAACTCCAAGAACCTGTTCACCGGCTGGGTGGATGTCGACCTGAATGAGAAGGGCGTCGGCGAGGCCAAGCGCGGCGGCGAACTGCTCAAGGCCGCCGGCCTGCTGCCCGACGTGCTGCACACCTCGGTGCTGCGTCGGGCGATCCAGACCGCCAACCTGGCGCTGGACGGCTGCGACCGGCACTGGATCCCGGTCCGGCGCTCCTGGCGGCTGAACGAGCGCCACTACGGCGACCTGCAGGGCAAGGACAAGGCCCAGACCCTGGCCCAGTACGGCGAGGAGCAGTTCATGCTGTGGCGTCGTTCCTACGACACTCCGCCGCCGCCCCTGTCGGCCGACAACGAGTTCACCCAGGTCGACGACCCGCGCTATGCCTTCCTGCCCAGCGAGGCCCGTCCGCTCACCGAGTGCCTCAAGGACGTGGTGATCCGGATGCTGCCGTACTGGTACGACTCGATCGTCCCCGATCTGCGGGACGGCAAGGTCACCCTGATCACCGCCCACGGCAACTCGCTGCGCGCGCTGGTCAAGCACCTGGACGGGATCAGCGACGCCGACATCGCCGGGCTGAACATCCCGACCGGCATCCCGCTGCGCTACGAGCTGGACGACGACCTGCGGCCGACTGTCCCCGGTGGCGAGTACCTCGACCCGGAGGCCGCCAAGGCCGCCATCGAGGCGGTCAAGAACCAGGGCAAGAAGTAGCCCAGACGCACGAAGGTGGGCACCAGCCGCAGCTGGTGCCCACCTTTTGCGTTTCGCCTGGATCCATTTGCAGTCAGATAGCGTGCCTGGCTGCCAGATATGGCAGCCAGGGCGGGTATCTGACTGATTCTGGCCCGCGAGGATGACGTCAGCTCAGGCGCTGGGCCAGTTCTCCCCTTCGGGGAGCAGGCCGGTCACCACGTAGATCACCCGCGAGGCCATCAGCACGGCGTGGTCGGCGATCCGCTCGTAGTAGCGGCCCAGCAGGGCCACGTCCACCGCTGCCTCGACCGAGTACGGCCATTCCTTGCTGAGCAGGACGCGGAACTGGCTCTTGCGCAGCTCGTCCATCTCCTCGTCCGACTCAGCCAGCTTGCCGGCGTCGTGGGCGTTGCGCTCGCTCAGCGAGCGGGCGGCGGTGGCCACCATCTCCTCGGCCACCCGGGCCATCAGGGTGAAGTTCGGCACCAGCCCCTCGGGGACCGCCTTCTCGGGGTAGCGCAGCCGGGCGATCTTGGCGATGTGGGCCGAGAGATCGCCCATCCGGGCCAGGTCGGCCACCATCCGCATCGCGGCGACCACGGTGCGCAGCTCGCCGGCGACCGGCGCCTGCCGGGCCAGCAACGAGAAGCAGCGGACCTCCAGCTCGTCGTGCAGGGCATCGATCCTGGCATCGGCGGAGATCACGTCCTCGGCCGTGGCCAGGTCGGCGTCCAGCAACGCCGAGGTCGCCTCGCGCAGGGCGGCCTGCACCTGGCCGGTCATTTCGACCAGATCGTCGACGACGGAGTCGAGTGCTTCGTGATAACTGTCACGCATACCGGGAGTTCCTCCTGCTGTGGGGTGCCCAAGGGCCACTAGGCATAACCCTAGAGAGTCGATCGGCCGCTCCGGGGCGAGCGGACGAACAACAGGTGAACAGCCGGTGAATCTTGTTCCCCGGGAGCGCCGCTCGATGCCCTGCCACCCCTCGCGACACCTCTAGACTCCGAGTCATGTCGTCGATCGCGTGGGGCCTGCTGGGGGTCGTCGTGGGGTTCGTCCTCGGCGCGATCGCGCTCTGGTGGACGTGGCGGCCGAAGGTGCGCAGCGCCAACACCGCCGAACTGGCCCAGTCCCGGCTGCAGGCGGTGGTCGACCAACTGCACGCCATGGTGGTGATCCTCAACCCGGACGGCTCGGTGGCCGCCTCCAGCCGGATGGCCCGGGCCAACGGCCTGGTCCGCGGCACCCTGCTGCAATCCGACGAGGTCGCCCGGGTGGCCACCGAGGTCGCCGGGACGGAACGGACCGCCAGCCTGGACGTGGAGCTGCCCCGCACCCAGCAGCGGCCGGCGATCCACCTCGATCTGGAGGTGACCGCGCTGCCCGACCGCAGCATCCTGGTCGCCGGCGAGGACCGCTCCGGCTCGGAGCGGTTCAGCCAGACCCGCCGCGACTTCTTCGCCAATGTCACCCACGAGCTGAAGACCCCGATCGGCGCCATCCTGCTGCTCGCCGAGGCGATCGAGGCCGCGTCCGACGATCCGGAGACCGTCCGGGAGTTCACCGGCCGGCTGACCACCGAGTCCGGCCGGCTGAACGACCTGGTCTCCGACATCCTGGCGCTCTCCCGGCTGCAGTCCACCGAGCCCTTCCTGCTCACCGACCGGGTGTCGGTCGACGCCGTGATCGAGGGTTCGGTGCAGCGCTGCCGGGCGCTGTCGACCTCGCACGAGGTCGGCGTGACGGTCGGCGGCCAGACCGGGCTGTGGGTGCTGGGCGACGCCCAGCAGCTGGAGACCGCGGTGACCAACCTGATCCAGAACGCGATCGCCTACTCCGAGGCCGGCGGCCGGGTGGTGGTGACCGCCAGGGCGGACGCCGACGCGATCGCGATCAAGGTCAGCGACAACGGCATCGGGATCAGCGAGGCCAACCTGGAACGGATCTTCGAGCGCTTCTACCGGGTGGACGCCGGTCGCTCCCGGGCCAGCGGCGGCACCGGCCTGGGGCTCTCCATCGTCAAACACGTCGCCGCCGCCCACGGCGGGGACGTCACCGCCTGGAGCCGGCTGAATCAGGGCTCCACCTTCACCCTGCGACTTCCACTGGAAAGGGAGCAAGCATGACCCGCGTGCTCATCATCGAGGACGAGGCCAACTACCGCGAGACCGTCGGCTTCATGCTGCGCCGGGAGGGCTTCGACGTCACCGAGGCGGCCGACGGTGCCGCCGGGCTGGCCAGCTACGCCCGCTCCGGCGCCGACATCGTGCTGCTCGACCTGATGATGCCCGGCATGCCGGGCACCGAGGTCTGCCGCCAGTTGCGGGCCACCAGCAACGTCCCGATCATCATGGTCACCGCCCGCGACTCCGAGGTCGACACCGTGGTCGGGCTCGAACTGGGCGCCGACGACTACATGACCAAGCCGTTCAGCCACCGCGAGCTGGTGGCCCGGATCCGCGCCGTGCTGCGGCGGGGCGCCGATCTCGACCTGGCGCCCGACGTGATCGAGGTCGGCGGCGTCCGGATGGACGTCGAGCGGCACGAGCTGATGGTCCGGGGCGAGCCGGTGAAGCTGGCGCTGAAGGAGTTCGAGCTGCTCGAACTACTGCTGCGCAACGCCGGCCGGGTGCTCACCCGCGGCCAGCTGATCGACCGGGTCTGGGGCCCCGACTACGTCGGCGACACCAAGACCCTGGACGTCCACATCAAGCGGCTGCGCGGCAAGATCGAGGAGAACCCCGCCGATCCGCGGCTGCTGCTGACCGTCCGCGGCCTGGGCTACCGGTTCGAGGCCTGACCCTGACCATCATGGTGTGACTTCTGTTGCGTCGTCGCACCGTTCTGCACACTTTGTAGCG
Source organism: Propionicimonas sp. (assembly GCA_049840415.1). Classification (GTDB taxonomy): domain Bacteria; phylum Actinomycetota; class Actinomycetes; order Propionibacteriales; family Propionibacteriaceae; genus Propionicimonas. The sequence continues at coordinate 32,125 of JASGLB010000011.1, forward strand.
CCGGCGAGGCCGGCGTTCAACGCAATACGTCTGGCAGCCCGGGGCCGGGAACACCAGTAGGGTGGTGGCCTGTGACCGACCTCACCGTCTTTTCCGGGCACGCGCACCGCGAGTTCGCCCAGCAGATGTGCGAGATCCTGGGCGTGGAGCTGTCCCCGTCCCGGCTCTCCCGGTTCTCCAACGACTGCCTCCAGGTGCAGTTGCGGGCGAACTGCCGCCGCCGGCACGTCTACATCGTGCAGCCGCTGGTGCCGCCGGTGCAGGAGCACCTGATGGAGCTGCTGATGATGGTGGACGCCGCCCGCGGCGCCTCGGCGGCCGAGGTCACCGTGGTGATGCCGCACTACGCCTACGCCCGCTCGGACAAGAAGGACGCGCCGCGGATCTCGATCGGCGGCCGGCTGGTCGCCGACCTGATCCACACCGCCGGCGCCAGCCGGGTGCTGACCATGGCGCTGCACGCCCAGCAGGTGCACGGCTTCTTCTCCACCCCGGTCGACCAGCTCACCGCGCTGCCGGTGCTGGCCCACCACTTCCGCAACCGCGATCTCAGCAACACCGTGGTGGTCTCGCCCGACTTCGGGAACGCCAAGGACGCCGGCCGGTTCGCCCGGCTGCTGGGCGTCGGGGTGGCGGCGGGCTCCAAGCAGCGACTGGCCGACGACAAGGTGGTGATCGACACCGTGGTCGGCGAGGTGACCGGCAAGGACGTGATCGTGATCGACGACGAGATCGCCACCGCCGGCTCGATCATCGAACTGGTGGACGCCCTGAAGAAGTACGACGTCGGCTCGATCTCGGTGGCCTGCACCCACGGCCTGTTCACCGGCCCGGCGGTGGAGCGGCTGAACGCCCGCGACGACATTCGCGAGATCGTCACCACGAACACCGTGCCGGCTCCCGCCGGCCTGGAGCGGCTCACGGTCTGCTCGGTCGCCCCACTGTTCGCCCGCGCCATCCAGCGGATCGACAGCGGCGAGTCGATCAGCAGCCTGCTGTCCTCGGAGGACACCTACGGCTAGCCGCCGCCCTCCGCTGGCCGAGTCCCGTCCGGTGGACTCCGGGACAGACGGCAACGCCCCTTGTCAGCCCCATAATCGCGGCGTGGCTAGCAGAAACGCCATTCGGGCTGCGAACTGCGGCGTGCTATGATAGTGGCCTGCGAAAGGGGTCACAGTAGCAATGACGTTCACGATTGGTGAAACGGTGGTCTACCCCAATCATGGCGCGGCGGTCATCGAAGCAATGGAGACCCGCACCATCAAAGGCGAGGACAAGCTCTATCTGGTACTGCGCATCGTCGGTCAGAACGACCTGGTGGTGCGCGTCCCGGCCTGCAACCTCGATCTGGTCGGGGTCCGCGACGTGGTCGACGCCGACGGGCTGGAACGGGTGTTCGGGGTGCTGCGCGCACCGCATGCCGAAGAGCCCACCAACTGGTCCCGCCGCTACAAGGCGAACCTGGAGAAGCTGCATTCCGGCAATGTCATGAAGGTCGCCGAGGTGGTCCGCGATCTGTGGCGCCGGGAACGCGAGCGCGGTCTCTCCGCCGGCGAGAAGCGCATGCTGGCCAAGGCCCGGCAGATCCTGGTCTCCGAGCTCGCGCTGGCCGAGAAGGTGGCGGAGGATCGCGCCGAAGTCCTGCTGGACGAGGTGCTGGCCTCCTAGTCCCACACTGACGAACTGCCCGTCGGCTTGATCGCCGGCGGGCAGTTTTGCGTTCGGACGCGGGGGTCCAGCGGGGCCGGTTCCGGGTCGATCGCCCGGGTCAGGGAACCCGGGTCAGGGAAGCTGGGTGGGGGACTGGCGCAGCTGTTCGGCGAACAGCTCGGTGGTCTCCCGGGCGATCCGGGCCGCGGTCAGGCCGAGCGCCTCGAGCAGGCCGCTCCGGCTGCCCTGGGGTAGGAAGTCCTGCGGGATGCCGAACTCGCGCAGCGGGGTGTCGATCCCGGCGGCGCGGGCCTGCTGCGACAGGTGGGAGCCCAGCCCGCCGGCCAGCCCGCCGTCCTCGATGGTGACCACCAGGGTGTGCTCCCCGGCCAGCTGCAGCAGATCGGGCGAGACCGGCAGCGACCACACCGGGTCGACCACGGTGACAGCGATGCCCTGGTCGGCCAGCCGGCGTCCGACCTCGACCGCCAGGCCGCAGAACTGGCCGTAGCCCACCACCAGCACCCGGGACGCCGCCGGGGCGTCCGCCGGCTCGGCGAACAGTACGTCCACGCTGCCCTGGGTGGCGATCGCCGGCAGCGGCTCGGGCAGCGCCTCCTTGGAGAACCGCAGCACCGATGGTGCGTCGTCAATGGTCACCGCGAGTTGCAGCGCCCGGGTGAGCCGCTCCTCGTCCCGCGGTGCCGCCAGCCGCAGCCCGGGCACCAGCCCGAGCAGCGAGAGATCCCACATGCCGTTGTGGCTGGGCCCGTCCGGCCCGGTCACCCCGGCCCGGTCGAGCACGAAGGTGACTCCCCGGCGGTGCAGTGCCACGTCCATCAGCACCTGGTCGAAGGCCCGGTTGAGGAAGGTGGCGTAGACCGCCACCACCGGGTGCAGCCCGGTGGCGGCCAGCCCGGCGGCCGAGGCGACCGCGTGCTGCTCGGCGATGCCGACGTCGAACACCCGCTCGGGGAAGTGGCGGGCGAACCGGTCCAGCCCGGTGGGGTGCAGCATGGCGGCGGTGATCGCCACCACCCGGTCGTCGGTGGCGCCGATCCGGGCGAGCTCGTCGCCGAAGGCGTGCGTCCAGGTGCGGATGCTGCCGTCGGCCACCGGCTCGCCGCTGACCTCGTCGAACTGGCCGACGGAGTGGAACCGGTCCTCCTCGTTCTCCTCCGCGGCGAAGTACCCGCGTCCCTTCTCGGTGATGCAGTGCACCAGCACCGGCCCACCGAAGTTCTTCGCCTGCTGCAGCGCCAACTCGACGGCGTTGACGTCGTGACCGTTGATCGGGCCGAGGTACTTCAGCCCCAGCTCGGTGAACATGCCCTGCGGCACCAGCACGTCGCGGACGCCCATCTTGATGCCGTGCAGGATGCCGTAGACCATCGGGCCGATCTTGGGCAGCGCCTTCACCCGCTCCTTGACGCGGTTGAGGAAGCGTTCGTAGCGCCGGTCGGTCCGGATCGCCGACAGCTGCTGGCCCAGCCCCTGCAACTGGGTGGCGATGCCGCCGACCGTCGGGGTGTAGGAGCGGCCGTTGTCGTTGACGATGATGACCAGCTTCAGATCGCGCTGGACGGCGATATTGTTCAGCGCCTCCCAGACCATGCCGCCGGTCAGCGCACCGTCCCCGATCACCGCCACCACGTAGCGGTCCTCGCCGCGCAGCCGGAACCCCTTGGCCAGGCCCTCGGCCCAGGAGAGCGAGGCCGAGGCGTGGGAGTTCTCCACCCAGTCGTGCGGGGACTCGGCCCGGCTCGGGTAGCCGGAGAGCCCGCCGGGCTGACGCAGCGTCGAAAAGGCGTCGCGTCGGCCGGTGATCAGCTTGTGGACGTAGCTCTGGTGCCCGGTGTCGAAGATCACCGGATCGTTCGGCGAGTCGAACACCCGGTGCAGTGCCAGGGTGAGCTCGACCACGCCGAGGTTGGGGCCGAGATGGCCGCCGGTCCGGCTCACGGTGGTGATCAGGAAGGCCCGGATCTCCTCGGCGAGGGTGTTGAGTTCCTCAACGGAGAGAGCACGCAGGTCGGACGGCTGCTCGATCGAATCCAGGACGGGCACCCGTCGAGTGTAGTCCCGCCGCCCACCGGCCAGCGGGCGTACCTATACTGCGTGCCATGTCGGTCGTCGCGCTCGTGGTCGCCGCCGGGTCGGGGACGCGGTTCGGTGGCCCGGTTCCCAAGCCGCTGGTCGAGCTGGCCGGCCGTCCGGTGGTGGCCGTGGCGGTGGACTCGCTGGCCGCCGGTGGCTGCACCGCCGCGACCGTGCTGATCTCGCCGGGGATGCGGCAGGCCTTCACCGAGGCGCTGGCCGGGGCCCCGATCCCGGTGCGGTTGACCGAGGGCGGCCGCACCCGGCAGAAGTCGGTGTACCGCGGCCTGGCCACGTTGGCCGCGCAGCCGCCCGAGGTGGTGCTGATCCACGACGCGGTGCGTCCGCTGGTGCCGCCCGCCCTGATCGGACGGGTGGTGGCCGCCGTCCGCGGCGGCGCGGTAGCGGTGACCCCGGCCCTGCCGGTGGTCGACTCGCTGCGCCGCGAGGAGTCCGACGGCAGCAACGCCATCGTCGACCGGACGCCGCTGCGCCGGATCCAGACCCCGCAGGGCTTCGACTTCGCCACCGCCTGGGCCAGCCACCGGCTGGCCGCGGAACGGGGCCTGGACGCCACCGACGACGTCAGCGTCTGCGAGGCGGCCGGTCATCCGGTGACCCTGGTCGAAGGGGCGGAGAGCGCGGTGAAGATCACCCATCCGGCCGATCTGGAACTGGTCCGCGCGCTGCTGCGGCTGCACCGAACGGAGACCCCGTCGTGAACCTGCGAGTCGGCATCGGCACCGACGTCCACGCCTTCGCCGAGGGCGTCCCGCTGCACGTCGCCGGCCTGCACTTCCCGGACGAGCCGGCCGGTCTGGCCGGCCACTCCGACGGCGACGTGGCGTGCCACGCCGCGGTGGACGCGCTGCTCTCCGCGGCCGGCCTGGGCGACATCGGCAGCCGGTTCGGCACCGCCGACCCGGCCCGCGCCGGAGCCTCGGGGGTCAGCTTTCTGACCGAGACCGTCGGGTTGCTCGCCGGGGCCGGCTACCGGGTGGTGAACGTCGCCGTCCAGGTGATCGGTAACCGGCCGAAGCTGGCACCCCGCCGGGCCGAGGCCGAGGCGGTGCTGTCGCAGGCGGTCGGCGCACCGGTCAGCATTTCCGGGACGACCACCGACGGCCTCGGCCTGACCGGCCGGGGCGAGGGACTGGCGGCGGTGGCCACCGCCCTCATCGTCCGGGACGGTTCAGGTCTGGCAGCCGACGCTCCCTGAGTTCGCCGATCCGGTTACGGTCGTCGATGCTGAGGGTGGGGCTAGTCGAAGATGACCCTCGGTGAGGTGCTCCAGGTGCAACCATCGACCCTTGACTCGAGGTGCGCCGCGTCATCGATGGCCTCCGGCCGGCGCATCCGCGCCGGATACGACGGCCGGCTGGATGGCGCTTGGGCGCCGCGGCCGTGGGCCGAGGAACAGAGCTGCCAAAGGGGCCGTCCACCAGGCTTGGTCAGCGCACCTGCTCGGAGGGGGCCGTCCAGGTGTTGCACACCCCCACGGTGGTGTTGTTGATGCCCTTCTCGAACCAGGAACGGCGAGCCTTGCCGGTGCCGTGATCGCTGACGTGGTTGGGATCGCCAGCCAGCTTGTCGTCGCCGATCGCCTCGGAGACCGCCGCCAGGCCGACCCGCTCGGCGTCGGTGATCTGGGAGGCCTGCGCGACCGCGTTCAGGAATATTCCGGAGAAGCAGTCCGCCTGCTGCTCGCTGCGCCGGCCGAGTTCGTTGACCTCGTCGTCGGACTGGGCCTGCTGGGCGAAGGCGATGTAGGAGACCAGGATGCCGGTGCGGCCCTGGATGGCGTGGCCGAACTCGTGCCCGATCACGTTGTCGATCAGGAAGGCGTTGGAGACCACCTCGGGGGTGGTGAACTCGAACACCTCGGGCAGGTCGGTGGCGTAGTAGATCCGCTGGTCGCCGGAGCAGTAGAAGGCGTTGTGGGTCTCCGATTCGCCGCAGGCGGTGGTGATCGGCTTGGAGTACATGCTGATCGGCGGACGCGGCATCTCGAAGCCGGCGCGCTGCAGCGGCTCCTGCCAGACCATCATCAGGCACCCGGTCAGGGTGTCGAGGTGTTGCTGCATCTCCTGCGGGCTGCTGGCCTCGAGGTCGATCCGGCCCAGCGTGCAGTTCACCGGCACCTGCACCGCCTGCTCGTAGACGGCATTGGCGACCAGCCACTGCTCGGCTTCGCCGTAGGTCTTGGGCATCGGGATGTCCGGCGGATTGAAGTCCGGTTCGGGGACGCCGGTCGGCGGCGCGGAGGTCTGGCCGATCTCCGGACCGGGCGTCGGTCCGGCCTGATCGTCGTTGAGGTAGTTCATCAGGCTGATGAAGAAGAAGCCGACCGCGACCACCGCGACCGCGCCGAGCAGCATCAGCCGCAGCGGGCTGCCCGAGCGGGGCGGCTGCGGCGGCGCGGGATAGCCGGTGGGCCGGCCCTGGTACTGGGTCGGGGCGCCGTACGGGTAGCCCGGCTGGGGCCGTTGCTGGGCCACCGGCTGGCCCCATCCCGGCTGCGGCTGCTGGCCCCACGGCGCCGGCGGCTGGCCCCAGGCGGGCTGTCCGCCGGGCTGCTGTCCCCACGGTTGCTGAGTCACGAGCGTCAGGGTAGCCGACTCGGGTCTGCCACGGGACCGGGGACGGGACGGCAAAAGCCGCCGAGGGGTAGGAGTACCCGTCTACCGGACCTGGTCGGAGGGGGCGTTCCAGGTGTTGCACGAGCCGGCCAGGGCGTTGCGGTTGCCGGTCTCGAACCAGGTCCGGCGGGCCTTGCCGGTGCCGTGGTCGCTGACGTAGTCGGGGTCGCCGCTGAGCTCGTCGTCGCCGATCCCCTGGGAGACGTCCGCGGTCTCCACCCGGTCGGTGTCGGTCATCCGCGAGGCCTGCGCTACCGCGTTGAGGAACATCCCCGAGAAGCAGTCCGCCTGGGTCTCGCTGCGACGGCCGAGTTCCAGCGCCCCCTCCTTCGACGCGCCGGCCTTGAACCCGGCGTAGGCCGCCCAGATGCCGGCGCGGGCCTGAAGGGCGTGGCCGAACTCGTGCCCCATGATGTTGGCGACCTGGAACTCGTTGTCCACCGCCGACGGATCGCTGAGGTAGAACACCTCGTAGAAGTCGGTGGCGTAGTAGATCCGCTGATCCAGGGTGCAGTAGAAGGCGTTGTGGGTCTCGGAGTCGCCGCAGGCGGTGGTGATCGGCTGGGAGTAGGTGGTGACCGGCGGACGCGGCAGCTCGAAGCCGGCCCGCTCCATCGGCTCGGTCCAGACCATCATCAGGCAGCCGCTGAGCACGGTGAGTTCCTGCTGCAGCTGCTCGGGGCTGATCGTCTTGGGGTTGAACCGTCCCACCGTGCAGTTGACCGGCACCTGCACCGACTGCTGGTACAGCGGGTTGTCGACCAGCCACTGCTCGGCCTGCGTCCCGTCGGTGGGGATGGGCCACTTCGACGGGTTCAGGTCGGGTTCGGGGACGCCGGTCGGTGGCGCCGAGGTCTCCCCGATCTGCGGCAGCGTCCCGGCCACCTCGGCACGATTCAGGTAGCTGGTCAGGCTGAACGCGAAGAAGCCGACCGCGATCACCAGAACCAGGCCGAGCAGCACCAGCTTGACCGGGCTGTTTCCACCAGGTGGCGGTGGCGGTGGCGGCGGATAGCCACCGGGCTGGTAGCCCGTCGGCTGTCCGGGCGGCGCGGCGACCGGACGTCCCCAGGCGGGTTGCGCCTGGCTCCACGGCTGAGGTGATGCTCCCCAGGCCGGCTGGCCGGGCTGCTGCTGTCCCCACTGCTGCGTCATCCGCCCAGGGTAGGGATGGGGCGGCTCAGCGTCGACCGGGTGACCGGCCGAAGGGAGTAATTGCTTGGGGGTCGCCGGACGCTGGCCCCGGCTGGGGGTGGGTGCGTCCCGGCCCGCACCCGGTTACGCTGGTGCCGCCCGGCCCGGGTGGGTCGGTACCAAGCGTGAGGACGATTGCCGTGATGAAGACTGCCACCCGCGTGGTGAGGGCGATGATGATCCTGCTGGTCGGCCTGGTCGGCTGGGTCGCCATCGGCAGCACCGCGCACGCCGCGGAGACGGTGGACAGCTACCTGGTCGACGCCAGGGTCGACCCGGACGGCACCCTGCGCATCTCGGCCACGATCACCCTGACCGATCCGCCGCCCACCCTCACCCAGGTGATGGACACCGCCACCCGGACCCCGAACAGCCAGGAGTACCGGTTCGCGATCAGCGACGTCACCGCGAAGGCCGGCAACACCGACCTGGCGGTGAGCGTCACCACCGGCGAGCGCTCCACCACGATCAGCATTCCCACCCAGGGCGTGACCGAGCCGATCGTCCTGCAGTACGTGGTGCGGGGGGCGGCGATGGCCGCCGCCGACGGCGGCACGGTGGTGCAGTGGCCGCTGGTGCAGGGCCTCAGCCTGCCGGTCAAGGTGTTCGACGGCACCGCGATGGCGCCGACCCTGTTCAGCTCGATCGACTGCGCGGCGGGGAATCCGGCCGCTCCCGGAGCCTGCACCTTCTTCAGCGGCGGCACCCATGACCATCCCGCGCCGGAGTTCCATCACGAGGGCCTGGCGGCTGGCGAGTTCGTCCAGGCGACGCTGCGCTTCCAGAAGGGGGCGATCGGCGTCAACGAGGATCTGCGGACGCTGTGGACCGCCGAGCGGGCCTTCTCCACCGGCCCGGCCGAGCTGCTCAGCGCGCTCGCCCTGCTGGTGCTCGGCGGCGTCGGCGTCTGGTTCGCCCACCGCAAGGTCGGACGGGACGCGGCCGGCGCCGTCACCCCGACCCGGATCGCCGAGTTCCACCCGATCGCCGAGGGCCAGAGCGAGTTCCGGGTGCTGGACGCGGTCCGTCCCGGCCAGGTCGGTACCGTGCTGGACGAGCATGTCGATCCGGTGGACATCACCGCGACCGTGCTGGACCTGGCCGTCCGCGGCCACCTGCGGATCCACGAACTGGAGCGCTCCTCGGCCCACGCCGCCAGCGACTGGTCGTTCGAGCGGCTCGCCAGCGACGATCCGCTGGCCGACTACGAGAAGACGCTGCTGGACGCGATCGCCCCGGTCGAGGGCTCGGTGACCGTCTCGACCCTGTCCGCCGCCGTGGTGCCGGTCATCCCGCAGGTGCAGTCGGCGTTGTACGACGACGTCGTCACCCGCGGCTGGTTCGCCCGCCGTCCCGACACCACCCGCAGCACCTGGACCCGGCTGGGTTGGGTCGCGCTCGGTGTGGCGCTGCTGGTGACCATTCTGCTGGCCGCCTTCACCACCTTCGGCCTGGCGGGCGTGGCGCTGGTGCTGATCGCCCTCGGGGTGGTCTTCGTCGCCGCGGAGATGCCCGCCCGGACGGCCGCCGGAGCCGGTGTGCTGAGCGGGCTGCAGGTGCTCAGCGGGGCGCTGCTCACCCAGCCCACCGACCAGCTCCCGAGGGGCCGCGAGCAGGAGCAGCTGGCGCTGATCCTGCCCTATGCCGTGGTGCTGGGCGGCGTCGACCGGTGGCTGCAGGCGATCGCCGACACCGACGACGACCAGGCCGCCGACGGCGACGATCTGAGCTGGTACCGCGCCGGTTCCGACTGGCACCTGCGCGACCTGCCCGATGCCGTCCGCAACTTCGTCACCACCGTGCAGGGGACGCTCTTCTCCCGCTGACCGGCCGGACGCACCCCGGTGTCGGCTACCTGATCACCGGGATGTCGCCGACGTCGAGCGAGCCGTCGTCGGGATCCAGCAGCGGATTGTTGCGCAGATCCAGCTGGGCGATGGGAACGCCGTAGATCCACAGCGTGCCGAGTTCGCGGTTCGCGGTGACGTCGAGCGAGGTCAGCTTGGGCAGGTCGCTCAGCCGCAGACTCTGCAGACCGCGGTTCTGGCTGACGTCGAGCGAGGTCAGCTTCGGCAGCAGGTCAGGGAGGTTCGACAACGCAGGGGTGTGCCGCAGATCGACCGAAGCCAGACTCGGCAGATCGTCCAGGGACAGATCGTTCAGGCGGGGGGCCTTGCTGAGGTCGACCGAGGTCAGCTTCGGCAGCTGATCCAGGTTCAGCGACTCCAGCCGGGTTGGCCCGCCGAGATCGACGGTGGTCAGCGCCGCCGCGTCCCGCACCGTCAGATGCTGCAGCGCGGTCTGTTTGCTGAGATTCACCGCGACGAGCTTCGGCAGGTCCAGATAGAGGAACTCGAGCCCGGGGTTCCGGCTGAGGTCGACCCGGGTCAACGGCAGCTGGGAGAGGGTCAACGACTGGAGCCGCGGGTTGCCGTCCAGCTTCAACGAGGCCAGCGGGGAGAACGCCAGGTGCAGGTCGGTCAGCTTGGCGTTCCTGCTCAGATCGAGGTTCTTCAGCCGCCAGGAGTCCAGGCTCAGCGAGGTCAGCTGCGGGTTTCCGCTGAGATTGAGCGAGGCCAGGTTGCTGTACCGCAGCAGCAACTCGTCCAGCTTGGGGCTGCCGGTGAGGTCGAGGCTCCGGGTCGGGCCGTCCAGCGACAGGCTGGTCAGCTGCTTCAGCTTGGTCAGCCCGGTGAGCTTCCAGGCACGCTTCGGGTCGGTGGACCACGCGCTCCAGTACCGCAGGGAGATCGTCTTCAGGCCACTGGCTCGGCTCAGATCGGTGGTGTAGGCCGGCTTGTCGCCGGTGCCCCGGTTGGAGGAGAACCACAGATTCTTCAACTTCTTCGACTTCGGCAGCACCACCTTGGTGCTCTTCGACGACCAACTGGACAGCGACAGCGAGGTGAGCTTGGTGTTCCTGCTCAGGTCGAGCTTGCCTCCCAGGTAGGGCCCGTCCAGCTCCAGCACCTTCAGCTTGGTGGCCCGGCTGAAGTCGGCCTTGGAGATCGACTTGGAAAGCTCCAGGGAGATCTGCACCACGGCCCTCTTGCCGATCGCCTTGGGGAAGGTGATCTTCCGGTCCTTGGACGAGACCGCGCCGATCTCGACACCGCCCGGAACCACGTAGTAGGTGAAGGTGTCGCCCTTGTACCGGTACTTCTTGGCCGCCGCCTGCGCGGTGCCCGCGCCGCCGATCAGGAGCCCTGCTGTCAGTGCGGCCGAGGCCAGCACCGCTACGAGACGCTTCACTGCATACCTCCGGTCGGGTGGGGTGTCCGCGCGTGGTAACCCGGATGCTGTGAGTTCGAACCTAGCAGCCGGCGCAGCAGCGACCGGGCGCGCTCATGGACTCCGTAGCCATTTCTCAGGATCGGGACGGGCGCGGCCCGGCTGCTGTCCCCCGGTGGGGGGCAACGGAAGCTGCCTGGCGACGGCTACAGCTCGAGGCCTGGGTAGAGCGGGTGGGCGTCCAGCAGTTCGGCGGCGGCGGACTTCGTCCGGCCGGCCAGACCGTCGGCCAGCAGGTACTTGGCCTTGCCCGGACGTCCGTCCGCGGTCGGCGCCGGGGTGGTGCCCTGCAGCACGCCGGTGATCAGTTCGGCGACCCGGTCGAACTCGGCGGCGCCGAAGCCACGGGAGGTCAGCGCGGGCGTGCCGATCCGGACGCCGGAGGTGTACCAGGCGCCGTTCGGATCGGCCGGCACCGAGTTGCGGTTGGTCACGATGCCCGATTCCAGCAGCGCCGATTCCGCCTGCCGTCCGGTCAACCCGAAGCTGCTCACGTCCAGCAGCACGATGTGGTTGTCGGTGCCGCCGGTGACCAGCTTCACGCCGCGCTTCAGCAGGCCCTCGGCCAGCGTCTTGGCATTGTCGGCGACCGCCTGGGCGTAGCTCTGGAAGCTGGCCTGGCGGGCCTCGGCGAAGGCGATCGCCTTGGCCGCCATGACGTGGCTGAGCGGGCCGCCCAGCACCATCGGGCAGCCCCGGTCGACCGCCGGCGCGTACTCCGGGGTGGCCAGGACGAAGCCGCCGCGCGGGCCGCGCAGCGACTTGTGGGTGGTGGAGGCGACGATGTGGGCGTAGGGGATCGGGTCCTCCTCGCCGGTGAACACCTTGCCGGCCACCAGGCCGGCGAAGTGTGCCATGTCGACGAACAGGGTGGCGCCCACCTCGTCGGCGATCTCTCGCATCTTGGCGAAGTTCACCCGCCGCGGGTAGGCGGAGTAGCCGGCGACGATGATCAGCGGCTGGAACTCGCGGGCGTCGGCGCGCAGCTTGTCGTAGTCGATCAGGCCGGTCTCGGGGTTGGTGCCGTAGGCGTGCTGGCGGAACATCTTGCCCGAGATGTTGTGCCGGAAGCCGTGGGTGAGGTGGCCGCCGGCGTCCAGGCTCATCCCCATCACCCGCTGGGCGTTGAAGGTGGCCCGCAGCTGCTCCCAGTCGTCCTCGGAGAGGTCGTTGACCGTCTTGGCGCCGAGCCGCTGCAGGGTGGGGGACTCCACCCGGTGGGAGAGGATCGCCCAGTAGGCGACCAGGTTGGCGTCGATCCCGGAGTGCGGCTGGACGTAGGCGTACTCGGCGCCGAACAGCTCGCGGGCGTGCTCGGCGGCCACCGACTCGACGGTGTCGACGTTCTGGCAGCCGGCGTAGAAGCGGTGCCCGACGGTGCCCTCGGCGTACTTGTCGGAGAGCCAGGTGCCCATCGTCATCAGCACCGGCAGCGAGGCGTAGTTCTCGCTGGCGATCAGCTTCAGTGAACCTCGCTGGTCGGCCAGCTCGGCGCGGGTGGCGTCGGCGATCCGGGGTTCGATCGACTCGATCACGCTGAGCGCCTGGGTGTAGATCGACGAAGCCCGAGCGGCGACGCGAGCTTGCTCAGCGTCGCCTGAGGGCGAGGAGGGTGCCTCGCTCTGCGAGGCGGCGACGCTGGTGGCGGCGGGGTCAGTCACGCGGGGCTCCTTCTGCTGACGGAATGAGGCCAATCTATCGGCTCCCGGCCACGCCGGCGTGGCCCGTTCGCCGGCCGGCGCGGGTCACTGGGGATGGCCGCGCAGCCACCGTCACCGAGGCCTCGCACGCCAGTCGGCGCCGACCGCCGGCCCGGTCCTGCTGTCCCGGCCGTGCCGTCCGGTGAACAAATCGACCTCCAGATGGCCTCGCAGACGCCCGAACCGGCCCCGGAGGACAATCTGGAGGTCGATTTGTTCACCGACCTCCGCGCGGGACGGACTGCGCCAGCGGTTGGGCCGCCCCCGGCGCCCGTAGGGTGGAGGGACGACCCCCCAACCCAGGTGAGGAACGATGAGCGACCAGCACCCCACGCCGTCCACCAACCCCAGCCAGCTTCCGCCCGCCGCTCCGCGGCCGGCGCAGCCCCCGTCCCCGTACTACGGCGGGCCGGCGCCCTCCCACGCTCCGGTGCCCTACCCGGTGGCGCCCGTTCAGTCCGCCAAGGGCGGCTTCGGGCGCGGGTTCGGCATCGGCTCCGGGATCGGCATCGGCCTGGGCGCCACCCTGGTGATCGGGATGATCGTCAGCTCGCTGCTGTTCGGGCTGCTGGCCGGGGCGGGAGGCGGCGCGGCCGCGGCGACGCCCGGCGTCCAGACCGTGTGGGGCTCGCCCACCGCCAGCCGGACCGTCCACGCCTTCTCGATCAGCGGGACGATCATGGCCGATCCCTCCGACGGCGCGACCCTGACCGGCGGCACCTACGGCTACGAGCTGGCCGCCGCGATCGATGACCTCGGGGACGACACCGACGGTCTGATGCTGCTGATGAACACCCCCGGCGGCAGCATCAACGGCTCCAAGGCGATCGCCGACGCGGTCGGCCGCTACCAGCAGCGGACCGGCAAGAAGGTGGTGGCGTTCGTCCAGGGGATGTCCGCTTCGGGCGGGATGTACGCCATGGCCGGCGCGGACGAGATCATCGCCGACCACGGCGCCCTGATCGGCAGCATCGGGGTGATCTACGGCCCGGTCAGCCGGTACAAGGACGTCACCGAGATCACCGGGACGATCCTGGAGCCCGGGGTGGTCACCACCGGCGGCATCACCCAGGAATACCTGACCATGGGTCGCGGCAAGGACTTCGGCAATCCGTTCCGCGACATGACCAAGGAGGAGCGCGAGGTCTTCACCGGTGCGATCCAGAACATGTACGACGACTTCGTCGGCTGGGTGGCCAAGGCGCGTGGGCTGGAGCCGTCCTTCATCGTCGACACCCTCGGCGCACACATCTTCGACCCCAAGACCGCGGTGCAGCACGGCCTGATCGACCTGGAACTCGGGGTGATGGAGGCCTACCCGCACGCCCTCGAGACGATGGGCCTCAACCCCGACGAGACCCGGATCGTGACCGACGCCCCGCCCAGCCTGATCGACCAACTGCTCGGAGTGGAGTCCCGGGTGCGCGGCCAGGCGCTGCCGGAGTCGGTGGAGCTGGGGCAGCGGGCGTCGGCGTCGATCTGCGGTTCCAGCCCGGCCGTGCTGGTCTACCACGGCGACCTGGCCACGGTCTGCGCCGCCGGACGCTGATCGCAGGGCCCGGATCCCTGGTTTTCGACCCACGCAGCCCTGAGACGATTCAACCGCTAGGCTGGCGGTACTGTCGGTCTGCAGGAGGCTGGGTGAACCGCCGGGCATCGGTGAGCATGAAGGACGTCGCGGCGCTGGCCGGCGTCTCGATCGGCACGGTCTCCAACGTCCTGAACTCTCCCGACCTGGTGGCGCCGACCACCCGGGAGCGGGTGGAGGCGGCGATCCACAAGCTGGGTTGGGTGCGCAACGAGTCCGCCCGCCAACTCCGGGCCGGGCGCAGCCGGTCGATCGGGATGGTGGTGATGGACATCGCCAACCCGTTCTTCGCCGACATGGTCCGGGGGGCCGAGGATGTCTTCTACCAACAGGGCTACTCGGTCCACATCGGCAACAGCGACCAGCGGCGGGACCGCGAGGCGACCGTGCTGGACCACTTCCAGCAGCTCCGGGTGGGAGGCGTGCTGTTCGCGCCGATCGGGGTGGACGCCGAGGGCGCGGCGCAGCTGCGTCTCCGCGGGATCCCGGTCGTCCTGCTGGACCGCGCGGCGGGGGTGAACGGCTTCTGCACGGTGGGTGCGGACGACCTCGAGGGCGGACGACTGGCGATCGTCCACCTGCTTCAGCAGGGGCATCGCCGGATCGCGATCGTCGGCGGCCCGGGCGAGCTGTCGCAGGTGCGGGATCGGCGGCGCGGCGCGGAGCTGGCCGTCCAGCAGGTGCCCGGTGCGGAGTTGCTGGTGCTGTCCACCGAGTTCCTGGATGTCTCGTGGGGGCGCCGGGCGGCCAGCGAACTGCTGATGCTGCCCGACTCGGAACGGCCCACCGCGGTCTTCGCGCTCAACGACCTGCTGGCGATCGGGCTGCTGCAGGGCTTCACGCTGGCCGGCGTCCGGGTGCCCGAGGAGGTGGCGATCGTGGGCTATGACGACATCGCCTACGCGGCGGCCGCCGCCGTCCCGCTCTCCTCGGTTCGGCAGCCCCGCGCTGAGCTGGGCGCCAGCGCGGCCGAGCTGCTGTTCGACGAGATCAGGGCGGTCGAAACCGAGGGATCGCACGCCCACCGCACCGTCCGGATGACCCCGGAGCTGGTGGTGCGGCAGTCCTCTGCTTATCAAATCGTGACCTGACTTCCGCTTGACAACCCGCGGTGCCGGCCATACGTTGGGGACGTTCGCATGTAACGTTTCAATCCGACGGCAAGGGAGGCGCGGATGGTGATCGGAGACGACACGCCAGTGCTTGAACTGCGCGGCGTATCCAAACGGTTCGGAGCCGTGGTTGCGCTGCGCGAGGGCCAGATCGCCCTGCGATCCGGATCCATCCACGCCCTGGTCGGTGAGAACGGCGCCGGCAAGTCCACCCTGGTCAAGATCATGGCCGGGCTGTACTCCCGGGACACCGGCGAGTTCAAGCTGGAGGGCAGCCCGGTCGAGTTCCGCAGCACCGCCGAATCGAAGGCGGCCGGGGTCGCGGTGATCTACCAGGAGCCGACCCTGTTCCCCGATCTGTCGGTCACCGAGAACATCTTCATGGGACGCCAGCCGGTGGCCCGGTTCGGCATGATCGACCGGGCTGCGATGCGGGCCGAGGTGGTCGAGTTGATGGCCCGGCTGGGCGTCTCGATCGACCCGGATCGTCCGACCCAGGGCCTATCGATCGCCGATCAGCAGATCATTGAGATCGCGAAGGCGATCTCGTTGGACGCCAAGGTGCTGATCATGGACGAGCCGACCGCGGCGCTGTCCGGGGTGGAGGTCGACCGGCTGTTCGCGGTCGCCCGCAGCCTGCGCGATGAGGGTCGGGCGCTGATGTTCATCTCCCACCGGTTCGAAGAGGTGTTCTCGCTGTGCGACACCATCACGGTGATGCGGGACGGCAGCTACGTCGACACCGTCAGCACCGAGCAGACCAGCGTGGCGGAGATCGTCCGGATGATGGTCGGCCGCGATGTGAACGAGTTGTTCCCGAAGGTGGAGGCGCCGATCGGCGACGTGGTCCTGCAGGTGCGTGGCCTGACCTTCCCGGGGCGCTTCGCTGACATCAGCTTCGATGTCCGGGCCGGTGAGATCGTCGCGCTGGCGGGGTTGGTCGGCGCCGGACGCTCCGAGGTCGCTCGGGCGGTGTTCGGGGTGGATCCCTACACCGCCGGTGAGGTGCTGCTGAAGGGGGCTCCGCTGCCGGCGGGCAATCCGGCGGCGGCGATGCGGGCCGGGATTGGCTTCGTCCCCGAGGATCGCCGCCAGCAGGGCCTGGTGTTGGAATCGGGGGTGGTGACCAATATCACCGATGCGATCCGGCGCGACCTGGTGCGGGGCGGAGTGATCACCCGCAAGGCCGAGAACGCCGCGGCGCAGGAGTGGGCGCTGGCGCTGGAGGTGAAGACCGCCGCGCTGGACGCGAAGGCCGGCACGCTGTCTGGCGGCAATCAGCAGAAGGTGGTGCTGGCCAAGTGGCTGGCCACCCGTCCGGCCCTGTTGATCATCGACGAGCCGACCCGCGGCATCGATGTGGGGACGAAGTCCGAGGTGCATCGCCGGATGTCGGAGCTGGCCGGTGAGGGCCTGGCGATCCTGATGATCTCGTCGGAGTTGCCCGAGGTGCTGGGGATGGCGGACCGCGTCCTGGTGATGCGGGAGGGGCGGATCACCGCCGAACTCTCCCGCGCCGATGCGACGCCGGAGACCGTCATGTTCGCCGCCACCCACGCCGCGCAGGAAGTCGCCTCATGACCACCCAGACCGCGCCCCAGGTGGGCGCCCGCTCGCTCGGCAGCCGGCTGGTCCAGTTGCTGCGGCGTCGCGAGACCTCCATCCTGCTGGCTATCGTGGCGATGATCGTGGTGACCACCGCGGTGCGTCCCACCTTCGTGTTCAGCGGGGACGGCTGGCGCAGCCTGCTGCTCAACCCGGCGATCTACATCGTGTTGGCGATCGGGGTGTCGTTCGTCATCATCTCCCGCTCGGTCGACCTCTCGGTGGGCTCCACCATGGGCCTGACCGCGTTCGCGATCGGCTCGTTGTACATCGCCTGGCCGGGGATGCCGACCGTGGTCGCCTTCATCGCCGGAACCGCCTTCGGTGGCCTGTTGGGGCTGATCAACGGCGGCCTGGTGGCGATCGCCAAGGTTCCCGGCATGGTGATCACGCTGGGCACGATGTACATCTTCCGCGGGATCAACATCCTGTGGGCCGGCACCACCCGGATCAACGCCTCCCAGATGGGCGCCGACTTCCTGGCCTTCGGCAACTCCCAGATCCTGGGGGTCCCGGCGCTGACCATCCTGGCCGTGATCGTCGCGATCATCGCCGGCTGGTACCTGTACACCGTCCGCTCCGGCCGGGAACTGTACGCGATCGGCTCGGCCCCCGAGGCCGCCGAACTCTACGGCCTCAAGGTCAGCCAGCGGGCATTGATGTCCTTCGTGGTCTCCGGCGCGATGGCTGGTCTGGCGGGGGTGATGTTCGCCGCCCGGTACGGCACCATCGCCTCCAACGCCGGCACCGGCTACGAACTGCAGGCGATCGGCGCCGCCGTGATCGGTGGCGTGGCGATCACCGGCGGGGTGGGCACGGTGGCCGGCGCGGCCTTCGGTGCCTTCCTGCTGGCCACCATCAACTCAGCGCTGCCGGTACTCGGCATCGACTCGCTCTGGCAGCGGGCCGTGGTCGGCGCGCTGATCCTCGCCGCGATCATTCTCGACCGCGTGCTCGCCGACCGCCAGAAACGGCGGCTGATCGCAGAAAGGATGGAGCCGTGACCGCGACCACCGTGGGTTACCGCGAGTATGGACGGCCGCTGTGGCAGCGGATCTTCCTCAACCGCGAGATGGCCATCGTCGCCCTGCTGCTGCTGACGCTGCTGGTGGCGGGCCTGGCGATTCCCTACTTCGCCGACCGGCTGACGGTCTACAACCTGCTGCGCGACATGTTCGCCACCCTGCTGATCGCGCTGCCGATGGCACTGGTGATGATCACCGGCGACATCGACATCTCGGTGGGCTCGATGGTCGGGCTGTCCTGTTCGGTGCTGGGTCTGCTCTACACCGCCGGGGTGCCGTTCGAGCTGACCATGCTGCTGGTGCTGGTGATGGGCGCCCTGGGCGGGCTGCTGAATGGCGTGCTGGTGGCGAAGATCGGGCTGCCCGCGCTGGCGGTGACGATCGGCACCATGGCGCTGTTCCGCGGTATCGCGGTCGGCCTGCTCGGCACCGAGACGGTCACCGGCTTCCCGCAGTTCTGGACCGACCTGACCAAGTACGAGATCGCCAATACCGGCATCCCGTTCCTGATGGTGCTGTTCCTGCTGCTGTTCGTCGCCTTCGTGTACGTGCTGAACTTCACCCCCTTCGGACGGGGCGTCTACGCCCTCGGGCTGAACGCCGAGGCGGCGGTCTTCTCCGGGGTCAACAAGGACCGCACCCGGATCGTCCTGTTCGTGCTGGCCGGCGCCATGTCGGCGCTCGGCGGGATCTACTGGACGCTGCTGCGGGGCACCGCCCGCGGCGACATCGGCGACGGCCTGGAACTGCAGGTGATCGCCGCGGTCGTGCTCGGTGGCGTCTCGGTGTTCGGCGGGATCGGCGGGCTGTACGGCTCCGTCGCGGGCGTCCTGCTGATCGGTGCCCTCTCCAGCGCGTTGCGGCTGGTCGGGGTGACCGCGGAAGTGATCAAGATCATCACCGGTGTGCTGCTGATCGGCTCAGTGGTGGCCGCCTCGACGATCGCCCTGTTCAAGAACCGACGCAAGAAAGTGATCGCGACGCCAGCTGGCTAGCGCCGCGGAGCGAACCCGTCCGGGTGAGCTCACCCATCTGTCCGGTAGGCCGAGGAGGGCCCGGCCGGCGACAACCGAAAGGAATCCGATGAAGTACATGAAGACCGCAACCGCGTTCGCGGCTGCTGCCTTGGTGCTGGTGAGCGCGTGCACCACGCCCGCGTCCCCGACCTCGCCGTCGGCCGCTCCGGGCGGCAGCGAATCCCCTGCCCAGCCGCCGGCCGGTGACATCACCATGACGATCCTGCCGAAGAACCTGGGCAACCCCTACTTCGAGACCTCGACCAAGGGTGCCGAGGCTGCTGCCGCGGAGTTGGGCGTGAAGACCGAGCTGGTCGGCCCGACGGACGCTGCCGCGGACGCGCAGGTGCCGTACATCCAGACCGCCACCCAGCAGAAGGTCGGCGCCATCCAGCTGTCGGCCAATGACCAGACCGCGCTGTGCGACGCCGTCAAGGCCGCCCAGGCCGCCGGCGTGAAGGTCGTCACCTTCGACTCCGACGCCCCCGGCTGCCGCGACCTGTTCATCAACCAGGCCACCTCGGAGGGCATCTCCAAGGTGCTGGTCGAGATGGCCGTTGATCAGGCCGGTGGCTCCGGTGAGATCGCCATCCTGTCGGCGACCGCCAACGCCACCAACCAGAACGCGTGGATCGACGGCATGAAGGAGACCCTCGCCGCCAGCCACCCCGACATCAAGCTGGTTGACGTGGTGTACGGCGACGATCAGGACCAGAAGTCGTTCGACGAGACCCAGGCGCTGATCCAGAAGTACCCGAACCTGAAGGTCATCGTCGCGCCGACCACCGTCGGTATCGCCGCCGCCGCCCGCTACATCTCGACCTCGGACGCCAAGGGCAAGGTGCTGGTCACCGGTCTGGGCACCCCGAACGACATGCGGACCTTCGTCGAGGACGGCACCGTGAAGGAGTTCGCGCTGTGGAACCCGGAGGATCTGGGCTACCTCACCACCTACGCCGCTGCCGCCCTGGTCAAGGGCGAGATCACCGGCAAGGAGGGTGACAAGTTCACCGCCGGCAAGCTGGGCGACTACACCGTCGGCGCCGACAGCACCGTGCTGCTGGGCGACCCGTACAAGTTCAACGCCGAGAACATCGCCAACTTCAACTTCTGATTCCGGTGACGGTCCGGCCGGGTGTACCGGCCGGACCCGACCTGGCACTGGATCCCTCGCGCCAGCGTGGGACGTGGGGACGGTTCCCGCGTCCCACGCCGGGGCGGAACTTCCCCTGCCGGCCGCCGACTCCCACAACCCCCGCCTTGAGAGAACGACTGATGACTACGTTTGCCGATATCACTGATCAACTCGCCGTCCAGGCCATCGAGCTGCCTTCCTGGGCGTTTGGGAACTCGGGCACCCGGTTCAAGGTGTTCGGTACTCCGGGGACGCCGCGGACGCCGCAGGAGAAGATCGCGGACGCCGCGCAGGTGCACAAGTACACCGGCCTGGCCCCGACCGTGGCGTTGCACATCCCGTGGGACAAGGTGGACGACTACGCCGCCCTGGCCCGGTACGCGGCGGATCAGGGGGTGAAGCTGGGGACGATCAACTCCAACACCTTCCAGGACGAGGCGTACAAGTTCGGCTCGCTGACCCATGAGGACGCCGCGGTTCGGCAGCAGGCGATCGATCACCACTACGAGTGCATCGACATCATGAACGCCACCGGCAGCCGGGATCTGAAGATCTGGCTGGCCGATGGGACCAACTACCCCGGGCAGGGGGATCTGCGGGGTCGGCAGGAACGCCTGGCCGATGCGCTGGCGCAGATCTATGCCCGGTTGAACGACGACCAGCGGCTGGTGCTGGAGTACAAGTTCTTCGAGCCGGCGTTCTACCACACCGATGTCTGCGACTGGGGCACCTCGTACGCCCACTGTGTGGCGCTGGGTGAGAAGGCGATGGTGTGTCTGGACACCGGCCACCACGCGCCGGGCACCAATATCGAGTTCATCGTGATGCAGCTGCTGCGGCTGGGCAAGCTGGGCTCGTTCGACTTCAATTCCCGGTTCTACGCCGATGACGATCTGATCGTGGGAGCGGCCGATCCGTTCCAGTTGTTCCGGATCATCTACGAGGTGATCCGCGGTGGCGGGTACGGGCCCGACTCGGGCGTGGCGTTCATGCTCGACCAGTGCCACAACGTCGAGGACAAGATCCCGGGCCAGATCCGTTCGGTGCTGAACGTGCAGGAGATGACCGCCAAGGCACTGCTGGTCGACCACGAGGCGCTGCGCGCCGCCCAGATCTCCGGGGACGTGCTGGGTGCCAACGGGGTGCTGATGGACGCCTTCTACACCGACGTGCGGGCCGATCTGGCTGGCTTCCGGGAGGAGCGCGGGCTGCCGGCCGATCCCATGAAGGCGTTCGCGGCGTCCGGTTATCTGGGTCAGATCGCAGCCGACCGGGTTGGGGGCACCCAAGCCGGCTGGGGCGCCTGATGCGGGTCTGCTTCCAGCTGCAGGTCAAGCCGGAGTTGATCGACGAGTACGTCGAGCGGCACCGGGCGGTCTGGCCGACCATGCTGCGGGCGATCGAGGCCTCCGGCCGGCGCAACTACTCGCTGTTCCTGCGTCCGGACGGCCTGCTGATCGGCTACTACGAGGTGGACGACGACGCGGCCGCGCAGCGCTCGTTGGCGACCAACCCCGACACCGCCGAGTGGGAGGCCGAGGCGGCGAAGTTCTTCGTCACCCTGGACGGCGACCGGCCCGACCAGGCCGCGCCACGGCTGCTGGAGGTCTTCAACCTCGAGGATCAACTGGCAGCGCTGTAGACCGAAACGCAAGGCAGGTCCCGGGTCACTCGACCCGGGACCTGCTGCGTTTTTGGGGGCCGCGTGGGGTGATAGCCGATCGGCTGTTCGCGTCCGCCGCGGGGCGGGTGAGCGATGGCGCAGCCACTCGGGCAATTGCTCAATGGCCTGGGGCGCCGAGGGGTGGCCCGACGATCTGCCGTAGCTTTCTGGCGTTGGCGTAGGAACCCAGACGCCACGGCAGCGGAGGGAGACCGGGTGAAGCCTACTCACCGCCTCCGTCGGCATGGACATCTTCAGCGATCCTGTCGGGATCCCCGGCATCGACCTCACCACCACCCAACCACCGAAGAACACGTCAACGTACCGAAGGAGGCTCGCGAGCCATGAAACACCCGATTCGCAGGATTCTCGCCGCCGCGCTGGTGGCGATCTCCCTTCCGCTCAGCGCCTGCAGCCAGGCGCCGGCCCCGTCGTCCTCGGAATCCGGGGCCGCCCCGCAGGGCGATGTGACGATCACCGTCACCTTCCCCAACGTTGCCCCGCCGCAGTCGATGATCGACAAGTTCACCGCCGAGACCGGCGTCAAGGTGAACTGGAGCAACATCGACTTCGACAGCCTGATGACCAAGATCGCGGCCTCCGGCGCGGCCAACGCCTACTACAGCGACGTCACCTACTTCAACTTCACCAACATCCAGCAGTACGGCAAGCTGAAGTGGTTCGTCCCGCTGGACGACTACATCAAGGATCTCAGCATCAACACCACCGAACTCGGTGATCTGGGCAGCTACACCTGGGATCAGAAGATCCTCGCGCTGCCCTACGACTCCGCCTTCGGCGTGACCACGGTGAACAACGACATGTTCACCAAGGCCGGCATCACCAAGATGCCCACCACGCTGAGCGAGTACACCGAGGATCTCAAGACCCTCAAGGCCAAGGGCGTGGTGGAGAACCCGCTGAACATCCCGTTCGCCGCGGCCGAGGGACTGACCGCCTACTGGATCCAGCTGACCGCGGCCTTCGGCGGCGCCTCGGTGCTGAACGAGGACGGCTCGCCGGCCTTCACCACGCCCGACTCGCCCGGCTACCAGGCCGCCAAGTGGATGATCGATGCGGTCAAGGACGGCCTGGTCTCGCCCGGCGCGATCAACGCCACCGACGTCCAGGGGATGCAGACCGTGATGGCCCAGGGCCTGGCCGCCACCACGCTGTACGACTACTCCGGCAACCTCTCGGCGATCTACAACGACTCCGCCCAGTCGGCCGTGGTCGACCAGGTCTCCTACCTGCCGGTCCCCGGGGTCAGCGGACGGGCCAACAGCATCATCGTGGCCGACTCGCTGGGCATCCCGTCCACCGCCAAGCAGCCGGAGGCGGCGGCGAAGTTCATCAAGTGGATGGTGGACGCCAACACCCAGGTGGAGTTCTCCGGTGGCGGCGCCGCCGAGAACGCCTGGGGGCCGCAGGGCATCCCGTCCAACCTGACCGCGATCAAGCAGCTCAACGAGGCCGGTAAGATCCCCGGCGGCGATGTGATCCTCGACATCCTCTCCAACAGCACCCAGCCATACCTGCCCTACGGTGCCCCGGAGTGGTACGCGAGCTTCTCCGGCGTCGTCCAGACCAGCTTGCACGGCGCAGCCGCGGGGACGATGTCGCTCGACGACGCGATCGCGGCGATGGCCGCGGCCGCCAGCGAGCACGCCGGCGCCTGATGAGCGCAGCACGACCGCGGACGCCGGGACGGGAGAACTGATGCGAGCCGCACCCGGAGGGCTGGCAGCCGCGAGGCCTGCCAGCCCTCCACGCCGACGCCGCAGTTCCGGCCCGCTGCCCTACCTGCTGGTCGCGCCGCTGGCCTTCTTCGTCATCCTGCTGACCGCCCTGCCCGCGGTCTTCACCCTGAGCCAGTCCTTCTTTACCGTGGACCTGCTCGATCCGCCGACCCGGTTCTCCGGCCTCGACAACTACCTGGCGATCTTCAGCTCGGCCACGATGCGCACCAGCATGCTGAACACGCTGTGCTACGTGGCGGTCGGGGTGATCCTGACCACCGTGCTCGGCATGGTGATGGCGGTCACCCTGCAGCGCGGCTTCCGCGGCCGGGGGCTGGTGATCGCCCTGATGATCCTGCCCTGGGCGCTGCCCGGCGTGGTGGAGGGGATCATCTGGCTGGGGATCTGGGACAGCAACACCGGCCTGCTCAACAGCGTGCTGATGTCGCTCCACCTGATCAACCACTACCAGGTCTTCCTCGGCCAGGATCCGCTGACCACGATCATCGCGATCGGGATCGTCCAGGTCTGGCAGATGACTCCGCTGTCCGCGCTGCTCATCCTGGCCGCGCTGCAGAGCATCCCCGACGAGCTCTACGAGGCGGCGGTGGTGGACGGCGGCGGGCGCTGGCGGGTGTTCCGGGAGATCACCCTGCCGCTCGCCCTGCCGGGGGTGACGCTGGCGATGGTTCAGGCGCTGGTCACCTCGATCAACATCTTCGACCAGCCCTACGTGCTCAACGGGTCGGCGACCACCGGCGTCTCGGTACTGATGCAGACCTACTTCGTCAGCTTCAAGGACCTGAACTTCGGCCAGGGCTACGCCCTGTCGATGCTGGTCACGGTGGCCACCATCGCGGGCTCGCTGCTGATCCTGAAGTTCGTCTACCGGAAGGTGGAGTACTGATGCGACGAGGTACCCTGCTGCGCTCGCTGGGCGTCGCCTTCATCGTGATCTGGACCATCGTCCCGATCTACTGGGCGATCAACATCAGCCTGCAGACCACTCAGCAGGCGACCGCCCGTCCGTCCAACTACCTGCCGCCGACGCCGTCGCTGAACAACTACGCGCAACTGTTCCTCGGCAATGGCGACCTGGCGGTCGGCATCCGGACCGCGCTGGGCAACTCGACGCTGCAGTGCGCGCTGGCCACCGCGCTGACCATCGTGCTGGCCACGCTGGCCGCCTACGCCTTCGCCCGGTTCAGGTTCCGCGGCCGGACCCTGCTGTTCGGCTGCATCGTGGCGACGCTGGCGCTGCCGGCCTACACCACCCTGATCCCGATCTACCAGATCTTCGCCTCGGTCGGCATCGTGAACACCCATCTCGGCGTGATCATCGTGTACTGCTCGGGCTTCCTGCCGCTGGCCACCTGGATCCTGAACAACTACATCACCGGCCTGCCGGCGGGGCTGGAGGAGGCCGGCGAACTCGACGGCGCCTCCAAGCTGCAGGTGCTGTGGTACATCGTGCTGCCGCTGGTCCGGCCGGCGATCGTCTCGACGGCGCTGATCACCTTCCTGTTCGCCTGGGCGCAGTTCCTGTTCCCGCTGGTGCTGTCGACCGACATTTCGACCCAGCCGCTGACCGTCGCGATCGCGGCGCTGCAGGGCAGGCGCAGCGTGCCGGTCTCGCTGATGAGCGCTGCCGGCGTGGTGGCGCTGGCCGTCCCGGCGTTGATCGCGCTGGTCGCCAATCGCCACATCGTCAACGGAATGCTGGCCGGGAGCACCAAATGAACCAGGATCAGGCCGGGCTGGTGGCACCGGGATTCGAGCCGGTCGCCGCCGCCTTCGACGCCGGGCTGCCGCAGTGCCACGGGCTGGGTGCCGCGGTCAGCGTCCGGGTCGGCGGACGCACCGTGCTCGAACGATGGGGCGGGGCGGCGGACGACCGGACCGGCCGGCCGTGGGACGAGCGCACGCTGAGCGTGGTGTTCTCCTGCACCAAGGGGCTGGTCGCCGTCCTGGCCGCGCAACTGGTCGAGCAGGGACGGCTGGACTACGACGAACCGGTCACCCGCTACTGGCCGGAACTGGGCCGCCGGCTGCGGCCGTCCCCCAGCGTGGGCGACCTGCTGGCCCACCGGGCCGGGCTGTCCGCGCCGCGCGCCGACCTCACCCTCGAGCAGGTGCTGGACCCCGCCGAGATGGTTCGGGTGCTGAGCGACCAGGAACCGCTGTGGACGCCCGGCTCCGGGCATGCCTATCACGCGATCACCTTCGGCTGGTTGGCCGGCGAACTGATCCGCCGGGTGACCGGGCAGAGCCTCGGCGACGCCTTCCGCAGCCTGATCGCCGACCCGCTGGACGCCGACGCCTGGATCGGCCTGCCGCCGAGCCAGGACGGACGGGTCGCCCGGCTGATCTGCGGCCCGGCCGGCTCCCCGTCCCCGCCGGGCCACCCGTGGGAGGACCGCGGGATGACCCTCGGCGGCGCGCTGCCGCTGCACCTGGTGGACGGCGACGCCGGCTTCAACGACCCCCGGCTGTGGCACGCCGAGATCGGCGGCGCGGGCGGCATCGCCACCGCGCACGCGCTGGCGACCATCTGGTCGGCCACCGTGGTCGAGACCGACGGCGTGCGGCTGCTGGACGAGCCGACGGTGCAGGCTGCCACGGTGCTGCGATCCAGCGGGGTCTCGGCCTTCGGCTCGCCGTCGGTCAACTCCTGGGGCGCGGGGTTCATGGTGCCCAACGGCGCCGATCAGTACCTGGCGGCGTCGTCCTTCGGCCACGACGGGGCGGGCGGTCAGATCGCCTTCGCCGATGCCGTCCATCGGGTGGGGTTCGCCTACCTGACCAACTTCATGGGCGACGACGCCGACCAGCGCGGCAAGGCCGTCGTGCAGGCGCTCCGCGAGGTGCTGGCCGGCTGACCCGCCGCCGAGCGCTCAGTCGTCGTCCTCGGGATCCTGGTACACCTCGGTCTCGGCCGGCGGTGCGACGCTGACCAGGCTGGCGGCGTGGTCGGGCACCTCGAGCTGCAGCGAGCGGTCGGTCCGCTCGTAGCCGGTGGAGGGCGGCCGCTTGGGCAGCGTCAGTTCCTCCCGCTCGATGTGCTGATACGGGATGGACGACAGCAGGTGGGCGATCATGTTCAGCCGGGCGCGCTTCTTGTCCTCGGCCTCGACCACGTGCCAGCGGGCCTCGGGGATGTCGGTGTGGACGAACATCTCGTCCTTGGCCCGGGAGTAGGCCTCCCAGCGGGTGAGCGATTCCAGGTCGGTGGGGGAGAGCTTCCAGCGCCGCATCGGGTCGGTCAGCCGCGACTTGAAGCGCTTCTCCTGCTGCTTGTCGGAGACCGAGAACCAGTACTTGCGCAGCAGGATGCCGTCCTCGATCAGCAGCCGCTCGAAGACCGGGCACTGCCGCAGGAAGCGCTGGTGCTCGGACGGGGTGCAGTAGCCCATCACCCGTTCCACGCCGGCCCGGTTGTACCAGGAGCGGTCGAACAGCCGGATCTGGCCGGCCGCCGGCAGGTGCTGGACGTAGCGCTGGAAGTACCACTGCGTCCGCTCCCGCTCGGTCGGGGCGGGCAGCGCGACGATCTGCGCGATCCGCGGGTTGAGGTACTCGGTGACCCGCTTGATCGCGCCGCCCTTGCCGGCGGCGTCGCGGCCCTCGAAGATGATCACCACGCGGGTGCCGGTGGTGCGGATCCACTCCTGCATCTCGACCAGTTCGGACTGGAGTCGCAGCAGTTCAGCCTCGTAGGCGTCCTTGGCCAGCTTCGGCGGCTTTGCGTTCATGGGGCATATCCTCGCGCAGCCGGCGTGGCTGTGGGGTGGCTTTGCGGCAAACCGTCCGGATGCCGACGCGGTTCAGCCCTGGATGTCGTGCAGGTGGTGGACGACATCGTGCAGGAAGTACCTGCCGAAGCCGGCGACGGTGAAGACCGCGCCGTCCGACCGGTGTCCGGTGCGCTCGAGTTGGTCGGGGGTCACCGCGTCGAAGCTGGCGGCGACCCGCTCGCCGGCCTCGGTCAGCTCAGCGGCGACGGTGGCCGGATCCTGCTCGCCGTACCGTTCGGCCACCGCGGTGGCGTCCTGATCCCAGTTGTCGAAGGTGGGGTCGTCCTGGTTGAGCATCAGGGCGAGTCGGCGGTCGAACAGGCGGAAGACATCGCGGACGTGGGCGCTGTACTCCAGCGTCGACCAGACGCCGGGAGCCGGCCGTTCCCGGACGTCCTCCCGGGCGAGCGCCTCGCGCCACCGCGGCAGGCCGGCGCGGACGGCGGCCCCGACTGCCAGCGGGTCCATGGTCGCCGCCACGAAGCCGCATTCGGGGCAGGGGCGTTCCAGAACCCAGGTCCAGTCCTTGGTGTCGGGGGTGATTCCGTCGGGCTGTGTCATGGGCGCCAACCTATCAAGCCGCCCTGACCGGCTGATCCGGCCATCCGCCAGCAGCCGATCCGCTGACAGAAACCGGGGAGCAGAGGCTGTTCGAGGGGATAATCCACGCGAACAGCCGCTGCTCCCCGGTTTCTGTCGGGGTGGGGGACGGCAGCGGCAGCCCAAAGGGGCAGCCCGGCTGCCGGACTGCCCCTTTGGTGGGTTGGATCAGAGGCCGGCCAGCACGTCTCCGGCCAGGTGCACCTGGTAGCCCATCGCCTCGAACATCGCGGCCTTGGCGACCAGCGCCTTGTCGGCGGTCTCGGCGTCGGGGGCATAGGCCACGTTCAGGTGATTGGCCTTGTGGCGGGCCATCAGCTGGTCGCGGTCGACACCGTGCAGCACGGCGTTCATGATCGGCCACTCCGGGTTGGTGGAGTCGAGCCGGCGCTGCACCTCCTCCTCGGGCATCTCGATGCAGGTGCCGCGGCCCAGGTCGACGTGCAGCGCGCCGTCCATGATGAACACCCGCGACCAGACGATCTCACCGGGCTTGGAGACACCGGAGAGGGTGGCGCCGCCGAGCGGGAAGAAGTAGTAGCTCTGCCGGTAGGCGTGGGCCTTGTCGTAGCCGCCCAGGTGGGAGGCCGGCACCGAGCCGGAGATCTCGAACACCCAGACGAACTCGTCGTTCCACCAGTCGCCCCAGCGGACGTCGTGCAGGGTGGTGGCCGGGTCGATGCCCATCGCGTTCCAGATCCGGTTGGTCACCAGCGCGTCGATCGCGACGCCCTCGTCCACCTCGTTGGCGCACGGTACCGCGGCACCCTCGTAGAGCACCCGGGAGCCGTCCCGGGAGGTGACCGGCGGGCGGTCGACGTTGTTCAGCAGGCCCTCGACCAGGTCGGAGGCCGGCACCATGTCCTTCAGCCCCTGCTGGTACTGGATGCCGACCACGTCGGCGCCGAAGTCGTCGGCCATCCGGACGGCGGCGACGTACATCTTCAGCTGCTGGTGCACCTGCTCGTCGGTCAGGTTCTCCTTCCAGTCCCCGTCGTTGTCGACGTGGAAGGTCATCCCCTTGGCGTCCAGCCAGGCGCGGGCGGCCTTCGCCTCCTCGTCGGTGACGGTGTTCATCTCGGCCACCAGGGCACTCTGCGAGAGCCGCTCCTTGTAGATGCCGGCCTGGTTCATCAGCTCGTCGTCGATCAACGCGTTGTACATGCCCATGCAGTACTCGTCGAAGACGGCGATGATCGCCTTCTCCTCCTTGAGCTGGGTGGCCAGCGCCTCGCCGAGCTTCTTCTCCTCCGACTCCGGCAGCGCCGGCAGGTCGCGGACGTGGGAGGTGTCGTGCACGATCTCACCGGTTTCCAGCCACTCGGCCAGCTTGGTGCGGGCCCAGTCGTCGGTGAAGTCCTTGCTCCACAGCGTGGAGTGCTTGATGCCGGCCTTGACCATCGAGCCGTGCAGGTTCAGCAGGCCGACCAGGCCGGGGAAGTCGCCGGCGAAGTTGGCCACCAGCAGGATCGGTCCCTGGTGGTCCCGCAGGCCGTGCAGCAGGTGGTGGCTGTACTGCCAGACCGCCTCGACGACCACCAGCGGGGCGTCCTTGGGCAGGGTCTTGAAGACCTCCATGCCGCGCCGCTGGTTGTCGATGAAGCCGTGCCCGGTGGCCGGGTCGACGTCGTGGCCCCGCTTGACGTTCCAGCCCAGCGCCTCGACGGCCGCGCCGAACTCGCCCTCGACCTGCTGCTGCATCGACCAGGTCTTGACGTTGGTGGTCAGGCGAAGGTCGCCGTTGGCGATCACGTAGACCGTCTTGGGCTCGGCGGCGGGCCGCTCGGCGATCGTCGGGAAGGTGTAGGTGCTCACTGATACTCCTCGCAGTGGTGGGTTCGGCCGACCTTTCCGGGCTGCTGTGCCAGGCGTCGGCCCACGTTTCCCAGCATCGCAGCAATCGATTTCAGCGTCAAGGCGATCAGCCCGTCCCGGCCGCCGGGGAAGCGGCCAGCGAACCGGCCCCCTCGATCACCGACAGGCCGGACTCCTCGTCCCCGATCACCACCGGCAGCACCACCTCGCGGGGTGGTGCGGACAGGCCGCGGATCCGTTCCAGCAGCATCTGCGCGGCCCGCAGGCCGAGCTCGCGGGCGGGCAGGTGGGTGACCCCGATGCCGCGCGGGGCCAGCAGCACCAGCGGCAGGCCGCCGAAGGAGACCACCCCCACGGCCGGGGGCAGCTTCCCGGCCTCGGCCAGGACGCGGATCACGCCGGCGGCGAGCTTGTTGTTGGCGGCGAACACCGCGTCCGGCGGGGAGGGCAGCGCCAGCAGGGCGCGGGCGGCCTGCTCGCCCCCCTCGATGGTGTACTCGGTCTGGTGGACGAGCTCGGCGGCGGGCCAGCTGCCCAGCCGGGCGTGGTGGGCCAGCCGGTAGCCCTCCAGGCGTTCGCCCGAGGTCTCCACCCGTTCCGGGCCGGTCACGCAGGCCACCCGCCGGTAGCCGGCGTCGAACAGCAGGTCGGTGGCGGCGGTGGCGCCGGCGACGTTGTCGGCCACCACCGAGTCGGCCGCGCCGCCGGGGGCGCGGCGGTCCACGCAGACCACCGGGACGTTGCGGTCCAGCGGCAGGCTGAGGTCGGTGGTGCGCGAGCTGGGGACGATGATGATGCCCGCCACCGGATCGCTCACCGCCACCCGCAGGTACTCCTGCTCGCGGCCCGGGTCGTCGTCGGTGTTGCACAGCATCACCGAGTAGCCGTCCGCCCGGGCCAGATCCTCCACCGCCCGGGTGAGGACGGTGAAGAACGGGTTCTCGATGTCGGGCACCATCATCGCGATGATCTCCGACGAGCTGGTGCGCAGTCGGCGGGCGTTCCGGTTCGGGACGAAGCCCAGCTCCTCGGCGGCCAGTCGTACCGCGGCGTCCCGGTCCGGGGTCACCTTGATGCCGTTGAAGACCCGCGAGACCGTGGCGGGGGAGACCCCGGCCCGGTGCGCGACGTCATAGATGGTGACCACGGGCCTCCTTGCCTGATATCGATTGCTGTTGGCTCATGATAGGCCCGATCGGGATGGGATGATAGCCAATCCACGGAACTGCGTTATCGCTAACATTCCCTAGCCGCCTGGTGATATCTTCGATTGTTCCCGGCCACCTGCTGCCATCGGGTCCGCTAGGGTTCGAGGTGGGGCGCGCTCGACCGACGCGGCCGACCCGGGCCCTCCCAGCGGGGCCGCGGATCGCCGCTGGGCCGCTCCGAAGTCCTACCGGATCGTTCCGCGGGCCAGTGCCGGCCGGCAGATGAAGAGGCAACCATGACCACAGCGACGGATCCCGCCGGCCGCCACGGCGTGCTGGTGGTGGGCAGCGTCAATGTCGATCTCACCACCTTCTCCGAGCGGCTGCCGAAGCCGGGCGAGACCATCATCGGGCAGGACTTCACCGTCGTGCTGGGCGGCAAGGGGGCCAACCAGGTGGTGGCGGCCGGGCTGGCCGGCGCGCCGGCGTCGATGGTGGCCTGCATCGGCGAGGACAGCTTCGGCGAACTGGTGAGCGACGGCCTGAGCTCGGCGGGGGTCGACCTGACCCACCTGCGCCGGGTCGGGCCGCGCACCGGCATCGCCCACATCCGGGTGGACGCCAGCGGGGAGAACAACATCGTGGTGGTGCCGCTGGCCAACGACGAACTGGACCTGCCGCAGATCGAGCGGGCGCTGGCCGACTGCGCGACCACCCACGCCGTCCTGCTCACCCAGCTGGAGACCCCCTACCGGCTCACCCTGCGCACCCTGCAGCTGGCCCGGGAGGCCGGGATGACCACCATCCTCGATCCGGCGCCGGCCCGCGAGCTCGATCCGGCGATCTGGCCGCAGGTCAGCGTGGTCACCCCGAACGAGACCGAGGCCGAGTTGCTCACCGGCATCGCGGTCAGCGACGACCAGAGCGCCGCCGCGGCCGGGCGTTGGTTCATCGAGCGCGGGACGGCCTGCGCGGTGATCACCCGCGCCGGCCAGGGCTCCACCATCGTCGACGCCGAGGGCATCCACCACGTCGCGGCGATCCCGGTCACCCCGGTCGACACCACCGCCGCCGGGGACGCCTTCTCCGGCTATCTCGGGGCGCGGCTGGCCGCCGGGGACGACCTGGCCGCGGCCGTCCGGGTGGCCACCGCCGCCGGTGCCCTGACCGTCACCCGGGCCGGCGCCTCGCCGAGCCTGCCCACCGCCGCCGAGGTCGAGGCGCTGCTGGCCTCGGCCGGCGCCTGACCGCCACCTCGCCGAGGAGGATCCGATGCGCCGCATCTCCACGTTGAACCCGCAGCTCTCCCGGGTGATCTCCGAAGCCGGCCACCTCGACACCCTGGTGGTGGCCGACGCCGGCCTGCCGGTGCCGCTGGGGATGGAACGGATCGACCTGGCCTTCCGGCCCGGCCAGCCGGCCTTCCTCGACGTGCTGGACACCGTGCTGGAGAGCCTGGCGGTGGAGGGCGCGATCGCCGCCGAAGAGGTGGTCGAGGCCAGCCCCGAGCTGTGGGACGCGATGCGCGCCCGGCTGGCCGAGCGGGAGGTCACCATCGCGCTGGTGCCGCACGCCGAGTTCAAGCAGCTCACCAGGGACGCCCGGGCCTGCGTCCGGACCGGGGAGTTCACCGCCTACGCCAACATCATCCTGGTGTCGGGCGTGGTGTTCTGACCCCCACGGTGGCCGACCGCCGCCCACCACGAACGAGGAAGGTGGCCCCACGATGCTGATCGCCCACGACCTGGGGACGTCCGGCAACAAGGCCTCGCTGCATACCGACTCCGGCGAGCTGCTGGCCGCGGTGACCGTCCGCTACCCGGTGCACTTCGCCGAGGGCGGCGTGGCCGAGCAGAACCCGGCGGACTGGTGGAACGCGGTGGTCCGGGCCACCCGCGAGCTGCTGGACCGCACCGGCGCCGACCCGGCCGGGGTGGCCGGACTGGTGGTCAGCGGCCAGATGAACGGCGCGGTGCTGCTGGACGGCGACTACGCCCCGGTGCGGCCGGCGATCATCTGGGCCGACACCCGCAGCACCGCTCAGGTCGAGCAGTTGCTGCGTCACTTCAGCCAGCAGCAGGCGCTGCAGATCCTGGGCCACCAGCTGAGTTCCAGCTACTCGCTGTCGAAGCTGATGTGGGTGCGCGACCACGAGCCGGAAGCCTGGGCGCGGGTGCGTCATTTCGGGCTGGCGAAGGACTTCATCGTGCAGCGGCTGACCGGACGGCTGCACACCGACCCGTCCGACGCCTCCAGCACCAACGCCTACGACATCCGGGCCGGCGACTGGTCGGAGCCGATCATCGCGGCCGCCGGGCTGCCCCGCTCGATCTTCCCCGAGGTGGTCGACTCCACCCAGGTGGTGGGCACCCTCACCCCGGACGCGGCCGGCGCGCTCGGCCTGCCGGTCAGCACCCGGGTGGTGATGGGCGGCGGGGACGGCCCGATCGCGGCGGTCGGCGCCGGGGTGGTGGCGCCGCAGGATCCGCCGTTCGTCTGCCTGGGGACCTCGTCCTGGATCTCCTTCGCCACCGCCGAACCCGCGGCGGCCGACCCGCGACTGTTCACCTTCAGTCATGTGGTGCCGGGCCGCTACGTCCCGACCGCGACCATGCAGGCCGCCGGCGGCGCGGTGGAGTGGGCCAGCGAGGTGCTCGGCGCCCCCGTCCCCGAGCTCACCGCCCAGGCCGCGAAGGTCCGGGCGGCGGACGAGGGGCTGTTCTTCCTGCCCTACCTGCTGGGGGAGCGTTCGCCCTGGTTCAACCCGGACGCGGCCGGCAGCTTCGTCGGCCTCGCCCGGCATCACACCCCGGGCCACCTGATGCGGGCGGTGCTGGAGGGGGTGGCGCTGAACCTGCTGCTCTGCCTGGACGCCTTCCGTGCCTCGGGCCTGCAGAGCCCCACCGTGGACGCGATCGGCGGCGGCGCGGCCAACGACCTGTGGCTGCAGCTGATGGCGGACGCCTGGGGGGTCACGGTGCGCCGCCGGACCGTGGTCGAGGAGGCCAACAGCCTCGGCGCCGCGGTGGTCGGTGCGGTCGGCCTCGGGCTGGCCGACTTCGCCGCCGCCCGGACGCTCTCCCAGGTGACCGCCAGCTTCGAGCCGGATCCGGCCCGCACCGCCCTCTACCGTCAGGCCGCAGACGTCTTCACCGACGCCTATCGCCGTCTCGAACCCTGGTTCGCCCACCGGAAGCCCGCCTGAGCGGGATCGGTGGCGCGTCCGCGCCGGCTACCGCGCGCCGGAGTCGCCCCGGGCGACGGGTGGTTCGGGGGACTACTCGAAGCTGACCGGGGTGACGCCCTTGCGGAACAGAGCGTTGCCGTACGGACGGGCCTCGCCGGTCCGGATGATCACCTCGGCCTCGGCGGCCAGGTCGTAGAACGCGAACCGCTCGATGATCCGCTGCTCGGCGCCCTGCAGGTCGGCGGCGGCGATCAGTTCTTCCTGCACCGGCAACAGACCGTCCGGGCACTCCATCAGGTCCAGCGCCGGGCCGTGGACGTCCGGCACCATCACCGAACGGATCGCGGTCAGCACCCGCGGCGAGCTCACCCCGGGCAGGTCGATCAGGTGCTTGCGGGCCAGCTTCGAGGCGGTGAAGTGCGCGTCGGCGATCACCACGCCGTCGCCGTGGCCCATCTCGTCCAGCGCCATCAGCAGCTTGCCGGTGAGGATCGGGTCGATGTTCAACAGCACGTTTTGTCTCCTCAGGTGAATGGTGGGCAGCCGCTGTCTGCCAGCGACTGCCCACCGTGGTTGTGCTACCGGGTTCGAGAACCCGCCGGAATCACTCGTACAGGTTGGCGGCGATTTCCGGGTTGTCGATGTTGGTCTTGTCGTACCAGGCGAAGCCGGAGTCGATGATCTTCGGCTGCTCGATCTTGTTGACCGCCTTGATCGCGGCGACCACGGTCTCGTAGCCCATCTTCACCGGGGACTGGGTGATGGCGCCGGCCATCCGACCGTCGCGGACCGCCTCGAGCTGGGTCTTGCCGGAGTCGAAGCCGACGACCTTGATGTCGGTCTTTCCGGACTCAGTGACGCCCTGCACGGCGCCGGTGGCGGCGGCCTCGTTGGTGCCGTAGATGCCGACGATGTCGGGGTTGGCCTGGATCATGGCCTTGGCGGTGTTGGCGGCCAGACCGACCTCACCGGCGACCTGCGGCTCCAGCAGCTTGATGTCGGGAGCGTTGGTCTTGATGTAGTCGACGAAGCCGTTGCAGCGCTGCTTGCCGGTCTGCGAGGTCTGGTCGTGGCAGACCACGCCGACGGTGCCCTTGCCACCGACCAGCTCGATCATGTGCTTGGCGGCCTCCTGGGCGGCGGCCTCGTTGTTGGTCTGCACGGTGGTGACCGGCAGATCGGAGTCGACACCGGAGTCGAAGGCGACCAGCGGAATGTTGGCGGCCTGGATCTCCTGCAGCACCGGCTCGGCGGCACCGGTGTCCAGCGCGGCCAGACCGATGGCGATCGGCTTGGCCTGCAGGGCGACCTTCAGCTGGTCGAGCTGCTGGGTGACCTTGGTCTCATCGTCCGGGCCGACGAACTCGATCTTGTAGTTGTACTCCTTGCCGGCCTGCTCGGCGCCTTCCTTGACGGCCTGCCAGAAGCGGTGCTGGAAGCCCTTGGAGACCAGGTAGATCAGCTCGCCGTTGCCCTTGGGGACATCGCCGGTGGGGGCGGGAGCCTCGGACGCCGGGGTGGTCGCGGCGCTGGACGGCGCCGGTTCCGGAGTCTTGGTGTCCGCCGGGGTCGAGGTCGAACAGCCGGCGAGGGCCAGAGCCAGCACCGACGACGCGACGAGCGTGGAACGCAAGAGACGCATCTCTATTTCCTTTCTGCGCCAGGCGGCGACGCCTGGCAGGTGGTGTGGGAGCCATCGATGCTCCCGGTTGGGTATTCAGTTGTGGTGGTGGGGGTGGACGCGCTAGACAGCGCTCGCCCGCTTGCGGCGGACGTTGTCGACGAACACCGCGATGACCACGACGATGCCGGTGACGACGAATTGCCATTCCTGGGCGATGCCCATCATGAGTAGGCCCTTCTTCAGGGTTTCCATGATCAGGGCGCCGACCACGGTGCCCAGGATGTTGGCGCGGCCGCCGGCCAGCGAGGTGCCGCCGATCACGACCGCGGCGATGACGTTCAGTTCGAAGCCGACGCCTTCGGCGGGTTGGACGAAGCCGAACCGGGCGGAGTAGAGGATGGCGCCGAGCGCGACGAAGACGCCGGCCACGACGTAGACCAGCAGTTTCCAGAACTTGATGTTGACGCCGGAGAGCCGGGTGGCCTCCTCGTTGGAGCCGATCGCCAGGGCGTAGCGGCCGAGCAGGGTCTTGTTCAGGACCAGGGAGGCCACGACAGCCAATAGCAGGAAGACCAGGACGGCGTTCGGGACGCCGGGGATGATCTGGCCGTTGGCGATCCAGCCGTAGCCGGGGTTCTTGATCGAGATCGAGGACTTGCCGGAGATGATCAGGGCCAGGCCGCGGGTGACCATCATCATGGCCAGGGTGGCGATGAACGGTGGCAATCCCAGATAGGCGACGTTGATGCCGTTGACCGCGCCGACGATGGCACCGACGATCAGCACCAGCAGCAGGCCGAGCCACAGCTGCATGTTCAGCCATTCCCCGGAGAGGAACACGCCGGCCATCACCGCGACCAGGGTCATGCCGGTGCCGGAGGACAGGTCGATGCCGCCGGTGGCGATCACCAGGGTGGCGCCGAGCGCCATCACGCCGATGTAGGCCGACTGCTGCACGATGTCGATCACGATGGCGAACTGGGCGAAGTTCGGGGCGGCGAACAGGAAGAAGATGTAGATCAGCACCAGCGCTGCGAAGACGAAGATCTGCTGCAGTGAGGAGCGCAGGAAGCGCGACAGCGCGCTTTGGGGTGCGACCTCAGCGGGTTTGGTTTCAGCGGTCACGCTGCTTCTCCTGTCAGTTGGGCCAGCCCGATCGTGGCCAGTTCCATGATGTTTTCCTGGGTGGCGTCCGCGTTCTCCAGGACGCCGGTGATCCGGCCGTGGGCCATGACCGCGATCCGGTGGGACATCCGCAGCACTTCGGGCAGTTCGGAGGAGATCATGATGATCGCCTTGCCCTGGGCCGACAGCGTCTCCAGCAGTTCGTAGATCTCCTCCTTGGCGCCGACGTCGATGCCGCGGGTGGGCTCGTCGAAGATCAGCACGTCACAGTTGCGGATCAGCCACTTGGCGATCACCACCTTCTGCTGGTTGCCGCCGGAGAGCTTGCGCAGCAACTGGTTCACCGACGGGGTCTTCACCCGCAGCCGGTTGGAGTAGTCGATCCCTACCGTCTTGATCTTGCCGTCGAGGATGTAGCCGCCGACGTTGAAGTCGCGCATGGTGGCCATCGCGGCGTTCGCCTTGACGTCCTGGTCCAGCAGCAGACCGAACTGCTTGCGGTCCTCCGACAGGTACCCGATGCCGTACCGCACCGCGTCGGCGGGGGTGCGGATCGCGACCGTGCGGCCGTTCACCTCGATCTCCCCGCTGGTCCGCGGGTCGGCGCCGAACACCGCCCGCGCGGTCTCGGTCCGGCCGGCACCCATCAGCCCGGCGAAGCCCAGGATCTCGCCCTTGCGGACCTCGAAGCTGACATCGTGCAACAGGCTCTTGCTGGACAGGCCGCTGACCTTCAGCACCACCTCGTCGGACAACCGGACGTTCCGCGGCCGGGCCTCGGCCGACACCTCCCGGCCGACCATCATCGAGATCACCTCGCGCATCTCGACCTCGGCGGTGTTCACCGTGCCGATGTACTGACCGTCGCGCAGCACGCTCACCCGGTTGGTGATCTCCTCGATCTCCGGCATCCGGTGGGAGATGTAGATCAGACCGGTCTCGGGGGTGATGAAGTCACGGATCATGCCGAACAGCGCCTCGGTCTCCGCAACGGTCAACGCGGCGGTCGGCTCGTCCATCACCAGAATCCGGGAGTCGTACGACAACGCCCGCGCGATCTCCACCATCTGCTGCCGCGCCACCGACAGATCACCGATCCGCGACCGCGGGTTGATGTTCATCCCCAACCGCTCGAACAACTCCGACGCCCGACGATTCAACGCCTGATCGTCGATCCAGCCATACCGATGGCTACCCGGACGACCGATGTAGAGGTTCTGCGCCACCGTCAGGTCCTGCACCATGTTCAGTTCCTGATGGATGATGCTCAACCCCAACGAACGAGCGTGATTCACATCCCGAACCTGCACCTGCTCACCCTGCAACCAGATCTCCGCACCCGGATCAGGGGTATAGATCCCGGTCAGGATCTTCATCAGGGTCGACTTACCGGCACCGTTCTCGCCACACAGGCCCAACACCTCACCCGCGTTCAGGTCCAGATGCACATCCTGCAAGGCCTTAACGCCGGGGAACGTCTTACTGACATTCCTCAGCTCCAAGAGCTTGGTCACCTGCACTCCTTCGTACTCGCGTTGCACGCGTCCTCGAACTTCCGCGGGCGCGACGACGACGTCGACAGTACACCGAGCAGAAATCGATTTCCGCATCCTAGGCGCGGGCTTGTCGATTTGGCCAGTCGTGTGATCCGATTGTGACCAATCCGGTCTGTGATGCTGGCTCGATCGAGGCGGTCTTGACACGTCCAGGCGGACGACCTAGGATGATTGAAACGATTCAGATTCGCGAGGAAGCGACATGCCTGTTCACTCCTTCGCCGCCGCGGACCTCGGTGCGTCCAGCGGTCGCGTGATCCTCGGGACGCTCGTCGATGGCCGGTTCAAGCTCGACGAGGTCCACCGGTTCGTGAACGGCCCGACGACGATCGGCTCCAGCATCCACTGGGACGCCCCCGCGCTGTTCGAGCACATCCGCACCGGGCTGCGCGCCGCCCAGCAGCGGGCCGGCCGGCTGGACTCGGTCGGGGTGGATACCTGGGGGGTCGACTACGGCCGCCTGGACGCCGCCGGCGAGCTGCTTCAACTGCCCTTCCACTACCGCGACGACCGGACGGCCGGGGTGCCGGAGCGGCTGTTCGGCAGCCTGCCGGCCGCCGAGCTGTACCGTCGCGCCGGGCTGCAGGTGATGCCGTTCAACACCATCTTCCAGCTGGTCGCCGACAACTGCGACTGGAGCGAGGTCGACCGCATCCTGCTGATGCCCGACCTGCTGGCCTACCGGCTGAGCGGCCGCCAGGTCGCCGAGGTGACGATCGCCTCAACCACCGGTCTGCTGGAGGTCGCCACCCGGCAGTGGTCGGCGCAGACCTGCGCCCACCTGGCCGAGGTCTACGGGGTGCCCGCCGCCCGGATCCTGCCCGAGCTGGTCGAACCCGGCACCATCCTGGGCGACACCCTGCCGGAGGTGCTGGACGTCCCGGTGCCGGTGGTGGCGGTGGGCGGCCACGACACCGCCTCGGCGGTCGCCTCGATTCCGGCGACCAGCTCGGACTTCGCCTTCATCTCCTCCGGCACCTGGTCGCTGGTCGGGCTCGAGCTGCCCGAGCCGGTGCTCACGCAGGAGAGCCGGCGGGAGAACTTCACCAACGAGCTGGGGGTGGACGGCACCGTCCGCTACCTGAAGAACGTGATGGGGCTGTGGGTGCTGAGCGAGTCGGTGCGCACCTGGCAGGGGCAGGGGTTGCAGGTCGAGTTGCTCGACCTGCTGGCCGCCGCGCAGCAGCAGCCCGGGCTGGCCTGCGTGGTCGACATGAACGACGAGCGGCTGCTGCCGCCGGGCGACATGCCCGCCCGGTTGCGGACGATGGCGGCGGAGACCGGGCAGTCGCTGGGCGAGGATCCGGCGTCCATCACCCGCTGCATCATGGACTCGCTGGCGCTGGCCTACCGGAACGCGATCCGCACCGCCTGTCGGCTGGCCGACCGCGAGATCCGCACCGTCCACGTGGTCGGCGGCGGTTCGCAGAACCGCTTCCTGTGCCAGTTGACCGCCGACGCCACCGGCCTGCCGGTGGTGGCCGGCCCGGTGGAGGGGACGGCGATGGGCAGCCTGCTGGTGCAGGCCCGGGCCTGCGGGGCGTTGAGCGGCGACCTGACCGCGCTGCGCGAGGTGGCGATCGCCTCCGCTGAGCTGACCCACTACAGCCCCGGCGGGCTGGACCTGACCCCCGGCCAGTGGGACGCCGCGGAGCGCGTCCTGGCCTCGAAAGCCTGAATTGACTAGGAGCATTGCATGAGCGACAGCGTCGGCGCGACGATCCCTGGGCCCGTCGGAGGGCCGGTGGTGAACACCCACGTCCACTTCCCACCGAACTTCTCGGCCTTCGCCACCGTCGATGACGCGATCGAGGTCGCGATCGCCGAGGGCGTGGCCGCGATCGGGATCTCGAACTTCTACGACCAGCAGGTCTACGCGCGGTTCGCCGAGCAGGCCGCCGCGGCCGGCATCGTGGCGCTGTTCGGGCTGGAGTTCATCACCCTCGACCCCGAGCTCGAGGCCGCCGGCACCCTGGTGAACGACCCGGCCAACCCGGGTCGGGTCTACTTCTGCGGCAAGGGGATCAGCCCGTTCCGCGAGAAGCCGGCCCAGGCGGCCGCCACCGCGG
The DNA here is from genome assembly GCA_049840415.1 of Propionicimonas sp. Classification (GTDB taxonomy): domain Bacteria; phylum Actinomycetota; class Actinomycetes; order Propionibacteriales; family Propionibacteriaceae; genus Propionicimonas. Next base: position 72,497 of record JASGLB010000011.1, read on the forward strand.
CGGCGATCCGGGCCGACAATGACGCTCGCGCCGAGGCGATGATCGCGCAACTGGCCGCCCACTTCGCCAGCCACGGTCTGGACACCGGGCTGACCGCGGCCTCGGTGGCCGCCGACGTGGCGGCGCGCACCGGCGTCCCGGTCGAGTGGGTGTCGCTGCAGGAACGCCACATCGCCCGCGCCTTCCAGGAGGCGCTGGCCGCGCTGCCGCTGGAGGAGCGCGCCGCCGTGCTCAGCTCCGCCTACGGGTCGCCGTCCGGCGTTGACCTGGACGACCCGGTCGCGCTGCAGGGCGAACTGCGCTCCCGGCTGCTGAAGGTCGGCACCCCCGGCTACGTCGCCGAGGTGCCGCTCAGCTTCGCCGACGCCTACGGCTACGTGCTGGCGATGGGGGGCATCCCGACCTTCCCGATCCTGGCCGATGGGGCGAAGAGCCTCAGCCCGTTCGAGTACCCGGCTGCCGCCTTGGCCCAGAAGCTGCTGGAGCGGGGGGTGTACGCCGCCGAGTTGATCCCGCTGCGCAACAAGTCGGTGCTGGTGGACGAGTACGTCCGCGACCTGACCGCCGCCGGGATCATCGTGATGGGCGGCACCGAGCACAACACCGCCGACCGGATTCCGTACCTGCCGGCCTGCGTGGACGGCCCGGTGTCGGAGGCCGCCCGCACCGCCTTCTGGCAGGCCACCTGCGTGGTGGCCGCCCACCAGCACCTGGTGGCCGCGGGCGAACCCGGCTACGTGGACGCCACCGGCGCGCTGGTCGGCGACGACCCGGCCGCCCGCAGGGCCGAACTGATCGCGTTGGGTGCCCGCCTGATCGGCGGCACCGAGGAATCGAACCAGGAGTGACAGTGGAGCTGACCCAGCAACTGATCGAGGTTGCCAACCGTTACGGCGGCAACGAGGAGTTCTGCCGCGCCGGCGGCGGCAACGCCAGCGTGAAGCTGGACGGCATGCTGCACATCAAGCCCAGCGGGGTCTCGCTGGCCACGCTGGCCGCCGACGACCTGGTGCCGCTGCGGATCGACGTGCTGCTGGACGCGCTGGTCTCCGAGGAGCCGGTCGAGGGCGATCCGGTGCGCGTGGCGGCGGCGAAGGCGCTGGTCCGCGACACCGGCCGGCGGCCGAGCGTCGAGATCCTGTTCCACGCCCTGATCCCCGAAGCCCTGGTGCTGCACCTGCACCCGCTGGTCGCCAACGCGCTGACCTGCAATGCCGAGGCCGAGCGGCTGGCCGCCGACCTGCTCGGCGACGAGGCGGTGCTGGTGCCCTACATCGACCCGGGCGTGCCGCTGGCCCGTGGCGTCGCCGCCGCCCGCGACGCCTACACCGCCCGGACCGGCCGTCCGGCACCGGGCATCGTCCTGCTGCGCAACCACGGGATCATCGTCGCCGGGAACTCCGCCGAGGAGGTCAGTGAGCGCGCGGAGCGGGTGACCGGCGCCATCCGGGCGGCGATCGACGGCACCGCCGCGCCGGCGGCTCCGGCGCTGGACCAGGCTGAGCTCGGCCGCGTCCGCAATGCCGTCGCGCCAACCCTGCGCGGGCTGCTCGGCGGCGAGAACGCGCTGGCCGTGGTGACCTCGGACGCCGGCGAGTTGGTGCGGTCGGTGACCGTCACGCCGGCTGGCGAGGCGATCCTGACCGGCGGGCCGCTGATCCCCGACCAGATCGTCTACGCCGGTTCGCTGCCGGCCGTGGTGCAGCCGGGCGACGATCCGGCCGCCGCCACCGTCGCCGCGGTCGAGGCGTTCCGGTCCGAGCACGGCCGGAACCCGGTGATCGTGGTGGTGCCCGGCCTGGTGGCCTTCGGCGCCGGCAAGGATCTGGCCGCCGCGCAGAACGCGTTGGCGACCTTCACCGACTCGCTGCGGGTGGCCCGCGACGCCGACCGGATCGGTCGGGTCCAGGTGATGGACGCCGCCCAGCGCGGCTTCATCGAGAACTGGGAGGCCGAGGCCTACCGGCAGGCGATCGCGGCCCGGCCGAGCTCCGGCCGGCTGGACGGCAAGGTGGTGATGATCACCGGTGCCGCGCAGGGCTTCGGCCTGGGCATCGCCCAGGAGCTGATCACCCAGGGCGCCACCCTGGTGTTGGCCGACCTCAATGTCGACGGCGCCGCTCGCAATGCCGAGGCGATGTGCCAGCAGTACGGCCCGGGCCGGGCGGTGGCCGTCCGGATCGACGTCTCCTACGAGCAGTCCTGCCTGGCGGCGTTGGCCGAGGTGGTCGGCGTGCTGGGCGGGCTGGACGTCTTCATCTCCAACGCCGGGGTGCTGCGGGCCGAGTCGGTGTTCACCCAGCCGGTGGCCGACTTCGACCTGGTCACCAACGTGAACTACCGCGGCTACTTCCTCACCGTCCGCGCGGTGGCGCCGGTGCTGGCCGCCCAGCACGCGGTGCGTCCGGCCGACTGGTTCGACATCATCGAGATCAACTCCAAGTCGGGCCTGGCCGGCTCGAAGGCCAACTTCGCCTACGCCGGCTCCAAGTTCGGCGGGATCGGGCTGACCCAGTCGTTCGCGCTGGAACTGGTTGCCCACGGCGTGAAGGTGAACGCGATCTGCCCGGGCAACTTCCTGGACGGGCCGCTGTGGTCCGATCCCGAGCGCGGGCTCTTCGTCCAGTACCTCCGGGCCGGCAAGGTACCCGGTGCCACCACCGTCGAGCAGGTCCGCGCGCACTACGAGAAGCAGGTGCCGATGGGCCGGGGCTGCTTCCCGGTCGACCTGGCCAAGGCGATCTACTACATCGTCGAGCAGGACTACGAGACCGGCCAGGCCATCCCGGTGACCGGTGGCCAGAACATGCTCAACTGACACACCGGCGGACGACGGCTGAACTGATGAAGCCTCGTCCCGCCGATACCCGGACGAGCTTGACGAAGCCTCGTCCCGACACCACCACGAGGAGAGAAGAAACCGTGTCCGAGGCCATCCCGACCACCCAGTACGCCATTCAGTTCACCGGCAAGGACGAGGTGTTCCTGAACACCGCCAAGCCGGTGGATCCGATCGGCCCGACCCAGCTGCTGCTGGAGGTCGAGGCCTGTGGTATCTGCTTCTCCGACACCAAGCTGCTGCACGCCTTCGCCGACCACCCGCGGAAGTCCGCGGTGGTCTCCGGCCTGTCGGCCGAGGAGCTGGCCGAGGTGCCCAGCTACCACCCCGGCGACGAGCCGGCCGTCCCCGGCCACGAGCCGGTGGTGCGGGTGGTGGCGATCGGTGAGGCCGTCCAGCACTACCGGGTGGGGGAGCGGCTGCTGGTGCAGGCCGACTGGCGCCACCTGCCGACCGCCGCCTCCAACGGCGCCTTCGGCTACAACTTCGACGGCGCTCTGCAGCAATACGTGGTGGTGGACGAGCGGATCGTCGTGCACGACGGCGAAGAGTTCATGCTGCGGGTGTCGGACGCGCCGACCGCCGCGCAGGTCGCGCTGGTCGAGCCGTGGTCGACGGTGGAGGCCTCCTACTCCCGCAGCGAGCGCAACGCCCTGGCCGCCGGTGGCCGGCTGCTGGTGGTGGCGGACGCCGGGGTGACCCCGGCCGGGCTGGAGTCGCTGCTGGCGGCCGCCCGTCCGGCCTCGATCGAGGTGGCGGGGGCCGACCCCGCGGCGGTGGACGCCCAGGCGGTCGCCGTCGAACTCGACCAGGTCGGGGCCGGGCTGGACGACATCGTCTACTTCGGCTCCGATGCCGCCACCATCGAGCGGTTGAGCGCTCTGCTGGGGGCCCGCAGCCTGCTCTGCGTGGTGCTGGGCGGTGCCACCATCGACCGCCGGGTGAACCTGGACGTGGGCCGGGTGCACTACGACTTCACCCGCTACATCGGCACCGTCGGCAGCGAGCCGGCCGAGGCCTACACCCACGTCCCGGTCAACGGCGAGATCCGCGAGCAGGACAAGGTGGCGATCATCGGCGCCGCCGGCCCGATGGGCCTGATGCACACCGTCCGCACCGTGTCGCTGGGCCTGCCCGGCGTTGAGGTGGTCGGTGCCGACGTGAACGACGAGCGGCTGGCCCACCTGGCGTCGGTGGTGAACCCGACCGCGGCCGAGCGCGGCGTCCCGTTCCAGGTGGTCAACTCGGCCACGTCACCGCTGCAGCCCGGCTACAGCTACCTGACCTGCCTGGTGCCGGTCCCGGCGCTGCTGGCCCAGGCCGTCGACCTGGCCGGCGAGGGGGCCATCGTGAACGCCTTCGCGGGCTTCCCGGCCGGCACCCTGGCCGAACTCGACCTGCAGGGGATCATCGAGCGCGGGGTGTTCCTGATCGGCACCTCCGGCTCGGAGATGAGCGACATGCGGACGCTGCTGACCAAGCTGGAGACCCAGGCGCTGGACACCTCGATCTCACTGGACGCGGTCTGCGGCATGGCTGGGTTCACCGACGCCATCGACGCGGTGAACAACCGGACCTCGGGCGGCAAGATCATGGTCTACCCGCACCTGACCAACCTCGGCCTGGTTCGGTTGAGCGACCTGCCGGAGCAGCTGCCGGAGGTCGCCGCCGCCATGGTGGACGGCCGCTGGACGAAGGCTGCGGAGGCGGCCTTGCTGGCCACCGCCGGCTGATCCGTCAGCCGGCCCGGCGGCGGTTGGGACGAAGGATCGCGCCCAGGCCGATCCCGGCCATGGTGGCGCCGAACCCGGCGAGGATCGACAGCGAGGAGAGCGTGAGCAACTGCTGGGCCCACGGCCCGGCGGGCAGCGCCGGACTGAACAGGGTGACCAGGTTGACCGCGATCAGCAGCCCGCCCCAGCCCACCAGGATGGCCGGCGCACGCCGGCCGAGCAGGATCGTCAGGCCGGTCAGGACGGCCAGGCCCAACACGATGACGGTCTGCTCGCTGATCGCGCCGTCCATCCGCACGAAGGTGCGTTGGTAGAGCCGTAGGCCCTCGCTGAGGAGCAGTAGGGAGAGCGGTCCGGCCGCCAGCCCGGCGACGATCCCCAGGGCTGCTGGCCCCCAGCGGGAGTCAGGTCTGCCGAGCAGGGCGATGCCGAGGGTCAGGGTCACCCCGATCACCGCCGGCATGGCGATCACCTCGCCGACCGACGGGCTGGCGCCGAGCCGCAGTTGGGCGACCAGCAGCCAAAGCGTCAGGGGCGCGGCCACCCCAACCACCCCCAACGCGATGGCGATGACACTGGCGATCAGGCTGGTCGCGCGGGTCCGCACCAGCAGGGTCACTCCGCCCAGGAGGAGCGCGGTAGTGATCGCCGCGAGAACCAGGACGCGTGGGCTGTACCGGGTGAAGGCGATCAGGTAGTCCTGCCGGTACCACTCGATGACCATGGGTTGCAGCACCAGCCACAGCGCGATCAGCGGAAGGCCGAGCCAGCCGGTTCGCACCCGGCGGGGCGGATCGGTCGGTGCCACCGGGAGATACCCGCCGTAGGGCTGGGGGACCGGTCTGCCCGGGCGCACCTCGTTGGGGTGAGAGGTCGGTGGCGGGGTGAAGTCGGGCCGTCCGGGGGTTGGATCGCTCATGGTCCGAGGGTAGGACGTCCGGTGCCGCGGTGGGGGAGCTGCTCGCCCGCCCCGCGGTCAGCGCCGATCCGCTTCGCGGGCGGATCAGCCGCGCGCCTCGAGCCAGTCGGATCTGACCGGGCCGGCCAATCGCGGACCGGTGGCCGACGGCGCTTGCATGACGTGGCCCGATTCTTGCATAAATGCCCATGTCAGAGCTCTTTCACCTCCCGCTCGAAGGGGGTGGGCGGCTACCGTGGACAGCGTCTTCGGAGACGGGCGACCTCACCTGATCGGCTGCAATGACGTGGCTGGTCGATGCGGTTCCGCGATGCGACCACCACGAGAACGGGCAGGACGAGCATGACCCACCACTTCACTGATCCTCTCCTCCTCCGCTCGGGGGTCGAACTCCCGAACCGGGTGCTGATGGCGCCGATGACCACGCTGAACGCCGGTCACGACGGCGTCTGTGGCCAGGAGCTTGCCCGTTACTACGGACTGCGGGCCGGCGGTCCGGGCGGGGTGATCGTGGAGTGCGCCCACGTGGATCCGCTGGGGCGGGTGTTCCCGGGCGGCCTCGGGCTGGACAACGACGGTCAGATCGCGGGCCTGGCGGCGGTGGCCGCGGCGATCAGGGCCGAAGGCTCCCGCGCCATCCTGCAGATCTTCCATGGTGGCCGGATGTGCAGCCCCGGGCTGATCAACGGCCGGCAACCGGTCGGCCCCAGCGCTGTGGCGGCGCCCCGCCCGGAGGCAGTGGTGCCCCGCGAACTGCAGCCGGAGGAGATCGAGGAACTGATCGCCGGGTTCGGAGCGGCGGCCGGCCGAGCCGTCCAGGCGGGCTTCGACGGAGTCGAGGTCCACGGCGCGAACACCTACCTGGTGCAGCAGTTCTTCTCGCCGCACTCGAACCGGCGCGACGACGACTGGGGCGGAGACCGGACCGCGCGAGCCCGCTTCCCGCTGGCCGTGCTGCGGGCGGTGAAGGCCGCCGTCCCCGCGGCGGGTTTCGCGGTCGGCTACCGGTTCAGTCCGGAGGAGATCGAGGTGCCGGGAATCCGGTTCGACGACACCATCCACCTGCTGGAACAGCTCGCCGCCGAAGGCGTGGACTACCTGCACTTCTCCACCAAGAAGCTGATGCAGACCTCCATCGTCGACACCAGCGATACCCGGACCCTGCTGGAGAAGCTGATCGCGGTCCGCTCGGCGACCCTGGCCGAGGTTCCGCTGATCGGCGTCGGTGGGGTGATGCAACTCGATCAGGTGACCGACGGGCTGGCTGCCGGCTTCGACGCGGTGGCGGTGGGACGGGAGTTGATCGTCGAACCCCGGTGGGTGCAGAAGGTCACCGCCGGCGAGGAGGTCGCGACCTACGTCCGGCGGGACCAGTGCGAGGCGCTGGCCATCCCGGAGTCGTTGTGGAACTTCGTCGAGGGTGACATGGCCGCTGAGGAGAAGCGGGTCAACGCCGCGCGGCTGGGCTCGCGGGTGTACGTTCCGAACGTCTACCTGGAGAGCTTCGACGACCTGCACGGCGTGATCACCGTGAAGGTCACCGTGAACGTCGAAGGGATCGAGGACATCGCGATCCTGGGCGCGGTCGAGGCGGAGGAGAAGTTCAGCGAGGAGGACGTCTGGAAGGTCCTCCCCGAGCGGATGATCGCGCTGAACTCCACATCCGTCGACATCATCACCGGCGCAACGATGTCCAGCAAGCGGCTGATCGCCGCCGTCGACCGGGCGCTGGCCAAGGCCTCCGGCGAGGCCGACCCGATGATCGTCTCCGAGCATCCCGAGGAGGTGACCCCGCCGCCGTGGCTGGGCACCGAGCCGGCGGTGGCCGAGGACCGGATCGAGACCGTGATCGAGACCGAGGTGATCGTGGTCGGTGCCGGGGTGGCCGGGGTGACGGCGACCCGCTCCGCCGCCGAGGAGGGAGCGAAGGTCGTCGTCTTCGAGAAGGCAGCCGAGCCACAGTGCCGCAGCGGCGAGTACGCGGTGATCAACGGCACCCTGCAGCAGGCCTGGGGGCGCGCCACGATGGATCCCGACGAGATCACCGACCGGTTGATGAAGGAATGCTCTTACCGGATCAAGCGGCCGATCATCAGCCGCTGGGCGCACCACTGCTCCGAGGTGTTCGACTGGTACATCGCCGCCAAGCCCGACCTCTACATCGCGCCGACCAATCGCGCCGACATCCCCGACGAGAAGGCCACCTCCTTCCTGGTGCCGCTGTACCACCCGCTGCCACCGCACTACGACTACCGGGAGGAGATCTTCCCCACCTACCCGACCTCGGTGGAGTTCCTGCCCAACCAGGCGCCGGTCTTCGCAGCGAACATGGCGAAGGCGGTGGCCGAGGGGGACGTCACGACCTTCTACGGCCACTTCGTGGTGAAGCTGCTCAAGGACGGCGGCCGGGTGGTCGGGGTGATCGCCCGGGACGCGAAGACCGGACGCTACGTGAAGGCGCTGGCCAGCAAGGGCGTGATCCTGGCCACCGGCGACTACGGCAGCAATACCGACATGGTGCGCTACTACTGTCCCGAGGTGATCGAGAACGGGCTACCCGCGGTCTGGCTGAACCGCGATGTCGAGGGCAAACCGACCAACACCGGGGACGGGCTCAAGCTCGGCGCCTGGGCGGGCGCCCGGATCCAGCAGAACCATGCCCCGATGGTGCATCACATGGGCGGCACCAGCGGCACCGGTGGCGTGATGGGCAATACCCCGTGGCTGTTCCTGAACGCCCGCGGCGAGCGCTTCATGAACGAGAGCGTGCCCGGCCAGCAACTGCAGAACCAGATCGAGCTGCAGCCCGGCCGGCTGGCCTTCCAGTTGTGGGACGACCGCTGGCCCGAGCAGCTGCAGTACATGCCGGCCAGTCACGGCACGGTCTGCTACTACTCGGAGGAGAAGCCGAAGAACAACGACTGGGACCGGAGCTACCGCTCCCGCGCCGACCTCGACAAGGCGGTCGCCACCAACCAGGTACAGCGGGCCGACACTCTGGAAGAGCTGTTCGACCTGCTCGGCCTGCCCGCCGCCGCCGCCGCTGCCTCGGTCGCCCGGTACAACGAGTTGGCCCGGACTGGGCATGACGACGATTTCGGCAAGCCGGGAAAGCGGCTGTTCCCGCTGGAACAGGGCCCGTTCTACGGGGTGCGGATGGGCGTCACCGGCATGCTGGTCTGCGCCGGCGGCCTGGAGAGCGACGAACAGGCCCGAACCTACGACAACGCCAGGAACGTGATCCCCGGGCTGTACGTGGCCGGCAACATCCAGGGCAACCGGTACGCCGTGGAGTACCCGATCTGCCTGAAGGGACTCAGCCATTCGCTGTGCATGTTCTACGGTTATGTGGCCGGAAAGAACTGCGTGAACGGAGTCTGACCATCGCCGAACGCACCGTCACCACCTTCCCCCTGATGGGGACGCTGGCCACGCTGTGCGTTCCCGGCGAGGTGGACCCGGCGGTCACCGGGGCGGTCTGCCGACTGCTGCGCGACCTGGAGCGACGACTGACCGTCAACGGGCCGCCGGAGGCTCGGGCGCATTCCCAGGTCGAGGCGATCAACCGTGCCGCCGGTGGCGAGCCGGTTCAGGTGGACGACGAGGTGTACGGCCTGGTCAGCACCGCGGTGCTGGCCAGCCGCCGGTACCGCGACAGTTTCAACGCCCTGCTCGGGCCGGTGGTGAAGGCGTGGCGGATCGGTTTCGCGGACGCCCGGGTGCCGACCCCGGCGGAGCTCGACGAACTGCTGCAGCTCACCGATCCCGACCTGGTCGAGCTGGATGACCGGTGCCGTGCGGTCCGGCTGCGGCTGCCGGGGATGCGGCTGGACCTCGGGGCCATCGCCAAGGGCTACGCCGCCGACCGGGCGGCGTCCTGCTACCGGGAACTCGGGATCGGCGCCGGCCTGGTCGACCTGGGCGGCAACGTTGTCGCACTGGGCTGCGCCGAGGACGGCCGCGGCTGGCGGGTCGGCATCCAGTCCCCCTTCCACCCCCGCGGAACCGTGTTGACCGCGCTGCGGCTGACCGACGCGTCCGCGGTGACCTCCGGGGTCTACGAGCGGGTACTGGAGGTGGACGGACGCCGCTACCACCACATGCTCGATCCGCTGACCGGCCACCCGTTCGACACCGACCTGGCCAGCGTCACGGTGGTCAGCCGGTCTTCGCTCGAGGCCGACCTGTGGGCGACGGTCGCCCAACGCGGCGGCCTGGCCACCGGCTTCGACCTGGTCAGCGCGGCGCCCGGCATCGAAGCGGTCTTCATCACCCACGACCGGCGGATCGTCGCGACCCGGGGTTGTCAGGAGCTGCTCACCCCCGCCTGATCGCCGGTGGCAACGGGTTTCGACCAGCTCAACCATCGCTGCCGGTCACTCATGCGGGATCGGCATTTCCTCATGCATCGGCGCCTCCGTAGCGTCACAACTGTCCAACGACAGCCGCGGCCCGGTCGGGTTCCGACCCGGCTGCCAACCCAGGCCCAGGTCGCCGACGACCTCGGCACCCACGCGAGAGGAAGACTGGCAGATGCCCAACACGAACTTCGTGAACTGGCCGAATTTCGACCAGATCAAGGAGATGTTCAAAGAGCACTTCATCATGGATCAGCGTGAGGACGGCGTGGTTACCGTCCGGATGCACGTCAACGGCGGACCGCTGATCTGGTCGATGGAACTGCACGACGCGATCGGCAAGATGTGGCGGATGCTCGGCACCGACCGCTCCACCGAGATGATCATCTTCACCGGCACCGACGACGTCTGGGTCACCGACTTCGAGAAGGAGAGCTGGATCCCCGAGGGGGTCGATCCGGTCAACACCCGGTACAACCACATGTTCATCGACGGCCGCCGGATGCTGATCGCGCAGATCCAGGACGTCGAGGTGCCCACCCTCGGCGTGCTCAGCGGCTCGGGCGGCCACACCGAACTCGCGCTGTGCTGCGACCTGGCGATCGCCGCCGACGACATCACCATCCTCGACCCGCACATGCTGGTCGGCAATGTCCCCGGTGACGGCATCCACAGCTGCTTCTTCCAGCTGATGCCCTACCGGATGGCGGTCTGGTACCTGCTCACCGGCGACAAGATGACCGCGCAGCAGGCGCTGCAGTACGGCCTGGTCTCCGAGCTGGTCCCGCGGGAGAAGCTGATGGACCGCGCCTACGAGATCGCCGACCTGCTGATGGCCCAGAACCGGTTCACCCGCCGGCTGGCCACCCAGGTGATGCGCCGCGGCTGGAAGCAGCGGATCGTCGACGACCTCGACATGACGTTCGGCACCGAGTGCTTCGGCATGTTCTGCGACTCCCACGAGCACTCGTTCATGCAGTCGATGAACGAGTACCTCGACCTCAAGCCCGAGTACAAGGGCCAGCTCGACCTCCCGGCCGGTGTCGACCGGGAAGCGGTCGCCAAGCGCGCCCACGAGGCCAACTGACGTCTTGCCACACCGGCGGGGTCGGCCGGCTGTCGGCCGACCCCGTGCCGGGCGTCAACGACCGATCATCGCCAGGAAGTTGGCCAGCGTCTGCTGCTGATTGTCCTTGCGGTAGATCGCCACGATGTCGAACTCGGTGTCGACATCGGCGAGTTCACAGAAACGGAACCGGGAACTGGTGGAGGAGGCACTGATGATCCGCTTGGGCACCAGGGTCACCCCCAGGCCCAGATCGACCCGCAACAGCGCGGTCTGGGTATTGGGGACGTACTCCACCGACCGGGCCTGGCCGGCCAGCCGCAGCCGCCGCAGGACGGGCGGATCAACATGACGCGGGATGATCAACCGCTGCTCCAGCAGCTCGGCCAACGGGATCGGATCCCGTCCGGCGTAGGGGTAGTCGTCCCGCATCACCACGACGAAGTGGTCGGAGTCGATCGTTCGCTGCACGATCAGGTCGTTCTGCGGCACCCCGAAGTCCAGCGTGATCGCCAGGTCGTAGACGCCGTGCGCGATGCTGTCGGCGAGTTCGTCGAACGGAATGTCGTCGATCCGGGCCTTCACCTTCGGATAGGCGGCGATGAACCGCTCGACCACCGGCTCGAAGGTAACCCCGAAGTTCGCCACGGTCGCGATCCCCAGCTGCCCGGTGTGCCCGGTCTTGGTCGCCTCCAGCAGCCGGTAGATCAGTTCGTGGTGCCGCAGCAGCAGGTCGCAGTGCTCGTAGAGCACCTCCCCGGCGTCGGTCAGGCTGACATTGCGGGTATCGCGGACGAACAGCTGGACGCCCAGTTCCTTCTCCAGGTTCGCGATCTGCCGGCTCAACGCGGACTGGCCGATGTAGAAGTGCTCGGCCGCCCGGCTGAAGTTCCGGTACATCGCGACGAACTGGAAGTACTTCAGCGACTGCAGGTCCATGCCCATTCCCTCCCGACGGCATCGCCATTGTGCCCCTGGTGTCGCCTCACGCTAGATCGCCCCCACCCGGGCGTCAAACCCACGAAGGAGGCTTCGCAGTGAGCCGGATCCTGACCATCAACTGCGGCTCCACCTCCACCAAGGTGGCCGCCTTCGAGGACGACCGGCCGCTGGCGAGGACGTCGCTGGACGTGCCACTGGCCGACCTGGCGGGGATGCCCAAGGTGCTCGACCAGACCGGCTACCGGACCGCCCAGGTGCGCGACTTCCTCACCGCCCACGACCTGGATCCGGCGGCGATGGACATCGTGGTGGCCCGGGCCGGGACCATCCATCACGTCCGGCAGGACGGCGCCTACGCGGTGAACGACCTGATGGTGGCGACCCTGAAGTACGCCCCGGCCGCCCAGCACGCCTCGGCGCTCTCCTGCCTGATCGGGCTGGAACTGGTGGCGGGCACCGCCGTCCCGGTAATCGTCTACGACCCGACCTGCGTCGACTCGGTCGATCCGATCGCCAAGCTCACCGGGGTGCCGGCGATCGTCAACCTGCCGGTCTACCACCTGCTCAATCCCAAGGCGGCGGGGCATCGCTACGCCGCGTCGATCGGACGCTCCTACGCCGAGCTGAACCTGATCATCGCTCACCTCGGCGGCGGCATCACGATGGCCTTCCACGATCACGGCCGGGTGGCCGACTGGCTCTACGACGACCAGGGCCCGATGTCGCCGCAGCGGGCCGGCGCGCTGCCGACCCGCTACCTGACCGACTTCATCTACACCTGCGGTATGTCCCAGGCCGAGATGCGGATGTACCTGGCCGGCCGCTCCGGCGTGGCCGCCCACCTGGGCACCCAGGATCTCCGCGAGGTGGAGGCCCGGATCGCCGCCGGCGACGAACAGGCCGAGCTGGTCTACCGCGCCATGGCCTACGGCGTCGCCAAGGGGATCGGCCAGCTGGCAGTGATTCGGGGCGGACAGGTCGACCAGATCATCCTGACCGGCGGCATCGCGCACAGCGAGTTGTTCACCGGCTGGGTGACCGACCTGGTCTCCTGGATCGCCGGCGTGACCGTGCTGCCCGGCGAGGCCGAGGCCGAAGCCCTGGCGGCCGGCGGCCTGCGGGTACTCCGCGGCGAGGAGCCGGTGCACAGCTACGACGTCCTGCCACCCGGCTACGGCTCGCTGGACGAGCTGATCGCCAACCCGAGCTTCCTGGCCTAGTACCCACACGAGAAGGAACCACAGATGGACAGCAACAACAAGGTCGTCCTGACCGCCGCCCTGACCGGCGCGGTCACCCCGAAGTCGATCAACGAGCACATCCCGATGACCCCGGAGGAGATCTCCGAGGACGCCTACCGGGTCTGGCAGGCCGGCGCCTCCGTCGTCCACTTCCATATGCGGGACGACGAGGGCCTCGGCACCATGGACAAGGAGCGGTTCAAGCGCACCCTCGACCTGCTCAAGGTGAACCACCCCGACTGCGACGTGGTGATCAACTGCACCACCGCCGGCGACAACCGGGCCAGCGACGCCGAGCGGATGGCCCACCTGGCGTACGTGATGCCGGAGATCGCCTCCTACGACGCCGGCTCCTTCAACTGGACGCCGGACGGGGTGTTCGTCAACAGCCCGACGTTCCTGGCCGAACTCGGCCAGACCCTGAAGGAGCTCGGCATCAAGCCCGAGTTCGAGATCTTCGACGCCGGCATGATGGGGAACGTCGCCTACTACGCCAAGCAGGGCATCCTGGTCCCGCCCTTCCACTACCAGTTCGTGCTCGGCGTGCTGGGTGCGATGGCAGCGACGGTGGAGAACCTGGTCCACCTCCAGAGCATGCTGCCGCCAGACTCCACCTGGTCGGCCTTCGGGATCGGCCGCGACCACCAGAAGATCATGTACGCCACCCTGGCCCTCGGCGGTCACATCCGGGTCGGGCTGGAGGACAACGTCTACTACTCCCGCGGCGTGAAGGCCACCAACGTTTCGCTGGTGGAGCGGGCCGTCCGGGTGATCCGCGAGTTCGGCAAAGAGGTGGCAACCCCGGACGAGGCCCGTCAGCTCCTGTCGCTGCCGCAGCCGCCGCTGCGCGATCGCGCCTGAGCCGGTTGGGATCGATGGTGAGAGTCAACACGGTCAACGGCCCGGTCCGGCCCGAGGAACTGGGCCGGACGCTGATGCACGAGCATCTGCTGTTCGGGTACCCCGGCTACGAGGGCGATCGGACGATGTGGCGGGCCGATCGCGAGGCGATGCTGGGCAACGCGATCCGGGCGGTGGAGACCGCGCGGGCCGGCGGCTTCAGCAGCCTCTTCGAGGTCACCCCGAACGATTGCGGACGCGATCCGGAGTTTCTGCAGGAGGTCGCCGAGCGCACCGGGTTCACCATCCTGTGCGCCACCGGCTACTACTTCGAGGGTGACGGGGCGCCGGCCTACCTACAGTTCCGGAGCCTGTTCGCCGACGTCGTCAGCGAGCTCACCGAGTTGATGGTGACCGAGCTCACCGAGGGGGTCGCCGGGACCGGCATCCGGGCCGGGCTGATCAAACTCGGCACCAGCGAGGGGGTGGTCACCCCGTACGAGCGCAAGGTGATCCAGGCCGCCGCCCGCGCCCAGCAGCTCACCGGGGCACCGATCATCACCCACACCCAGGCCGGGACGATGGGACCGGAGCAGGCCAGGTTGCTGGTCGAGGCCGGCGCCGACCCGACCCGGATCGTGGTGGGCCACATGTGCGGCAATGCCAAGGACCTCGACTACCAGCGGGCCACCCTGGCCACCGGGGTGGGGATCGGTTTCGACCGGATCGGGCTGAACCGGATGTTCAACGACATCACCGATGCCGACCGGATGGACACCATCGTGGCGCTCTGGGCGGAAGGCTACGGCGACCGGATCTTCCTCTCCCACGACACGGTGAACAATTGGCTGGGCCGCAGCGCCGAGGGCTTCCACGCCCTGCCCGGCGCCCGCCACTGGCGGATCAACCGGATCGCCGACGACATCCTGCCCGGCCTGGGCGAGCGTGGGTTGGACGAGGCCGCGATCGACACCATGGTGGCCGGCAACATCGCCCGACTGTGGGCGGACTGACCATGTTCACCACCTTCACCGAGCTCAGACAGCACGCCCTGACCACCCTTCCGGTGCAGCGCTGCGCGGTGGCCGGCGCGGCGAACCGGCACGCGCTGGAGGCGGTCTTCGCCGCCGCTGCCGAAGGCTACGTCACGCCGGTCCTGATCGGACCAGCCGGGCCGATCCGTGGCCTGATCGAGGAACTGGGGATCGATGGTCGGTACGAACTGGTCGACTGCGACCCACTGGCCAACCCCGCCCAGCTCGCCGTCGACCTGGTGCGGGCGGGCGAGGCCGATTTCATTCTGAAGGGCGGGCTGCAGACCGCCGACCTGCTGCGTCCGATCCTGAACAAGGCCACCGGCCTGAACGACTCCGGCTTCATCACCCATTTCGGCCTGATGCAACTCGCCGGCTACCCCAAGCTGCTCGCGATGAGCGACGCCGCCGTCATCCCCCGCCCGACCCTGGAGGACAAGGTGCGGATCGTCGCGGCGGGGGTGCGAACCCTGCGCCAACTCGGCATCCCACGTCCGGTGGTGGCGGCCCTGTGCGCCGCGGAGAACGTCAGCGAGAAGATGCCGGAGACGCTCGACGCGCTCCGCCTGTCCCAACTCGCCGCCGAAGGCGAGTTCGGCGACGCGGTCGTGCTGGGGCCGATCTCCTACGATCTGGCCACCAGCGCGGAGTCCGCGGCGATCAAGGGGTACGACAACCCCCACGCCGGCAACGTCGACCTGCTGCTGGTGCCTGAACTGGTCACCGGCAATGTGATGAGCAAGATCTGGAACGCCGACCACCGCAACCTGCTGGCCGGCTGTCTGATCGGCGCGCGGGTGCCGGTCGGCCTCACCTCCCGCAGCGCCTCGATGGCGGAGAAGCTCAACTCCCTCCTGCTGTGCAGCGTACTGTCCGCTGCCGGCGCCCGACCAGACCAGGAGTCCCTGACATGACCCACCACGCTGCCGGCGACATCGTGATCGTCGGCGCCGGCCGAACCGCTCTGCTACCGGAAGGGAAGGAACTGTGACCAAGCTGGTGCCGATGGCCGAGGCGGTGGCGAAGCTCAGCGACGGCATGACGGTGATGATCGGCGGCTTCATGGGCTGCGGCAACGCCCATCACGTCATCCAGGCGGTGGTCGACGCGGGTCTCACCGGTCTGACGCTGATCAGCAACGACGCCTCGGTACCCGGTTACGGACTGGCGAAGCTGGTGCAGCACAAGCAGTTGCGCAAGCTGATCACCTCGCACGTCGGACTCAACCCCGAGGTCGCCGTCCAGCTGAACACCGGCGAACTGGAGGTCGAACTGGTCCCCCAGGGCACCCTGGTGGAGCGCATCCGGTCCGGCGGCGCCGGGCTGGGCGGGGTCCTCACCCCGACCGGGATCGGGACCCCGGTGGCCGAGGGCAAGCAGGTGGTCACCGTCGATGGACGGCCCTACCTGCTGGAGAAGCCGCTGCGCGCCGACGTCGCGCTGATCAACGGCTACAAGGTCGATCGGCTCGGCAACGTCTGGTATCGCGGCAACTCCCGCAACTTCAACCCGGTGATGGCGACCGCTGCCGACCTGGTGATCGTGGAGGCGGACCAGCTGGTGGAGGTGGGTGACATCCCGCCCGAGGACGTGGTGACCCCCGGGGTTCTCGTCGACTACATCGTGGAAGGAGGCGAGCTGTGACCACCACCATGGACCGCACCGCGCTCAAGGAGTTCATCGCCCGGCGAGTGGCTCGCGAACTCAAGGACGGCGACTTCGTCAACCTCGGAATCGGGCTGCCCACCCTGGTGCCGCGGTTCCTGCCCGCCGACATCGAGGTCACCCTGCAGGCGGAGGTCGGCACGGTTCGCGCGGGCTCCGCGCCCGACACCGACCGCGATGCCCGCTACGTCGTCGACGCCGGCGGGCAGCCGGCCTCCGTCCGGACCGGCGGCGCGTTCATCGACTCGGCGACCTCCTTCGCCCTGATCCGCGGCGGGCACGTCGACGCGACCGTGCTGGGGGCGCTCCAGGCGGACGCCGAGGGAAACCTGGCGAACTGGATCATCCCCGGGAAGATGGTGCCGGGGATGGGCGGCGCGATGGACCTGGTGGTCGGCGCACGGCGGGTGATCGTGGCGATGGAGCACACCCAGCGTGGCGCGGCCAAGATCCTGCCGCGCTGCACCCTGCCGCTCACCGCGGTGTGCTGCGTCGACCTGATCATCACCGAAATGGGGGTCTTCGAGGTCGGACCCGACGGACTCCTGCTGACCGAACTCAACCCCGAGTTCACCGTCGACGAACTCCGTGCGGCCACGGCGGCCCCGTTCGCCGTCGCCACCCCGCTGCGGTCCATGGCCTGACTCGCGGCAGGTACCGGCAACTCCGAGAAAGAACTCACGAAAGGGAACCGTTCCATGACAGTGGAAACGCAGGCGGCGAACGCCCCGGTGGACACGTCGCTCAACTTCGGTGCCCGGCACTGGTCGATCGTTGCCATCGAGGGCATTCTGATCTGGCTCGCCGCCGGCGCGCAGGTGCACGGCCTGAACATCATCACACCGACGCTCTCGGCCGAGTACGGCATCGACAACAACCTGCTGCTCTACTGGGCGACGCCGGCGACCTGGGGCGGGGTGATCGCCGGCTACGTGGTGGCGAAGACCTGCGAGCTCAAGGGCGCCAAGCTCAACATCCTGATCTCGCTGCTGGTCTGCGGCCTCGGCTTCGGACTGCTCGGCACCGCCGGCGGCTCGATCGCCGGCTTCGTCGCGCTGTTCTTCGTGGTCAACTTCTTCGGCACCGGCTACGGCTACGTCGGCGGCCTGAACCTGATCGCCAACTGGTTCCCGCGGAAGAAGAACCTGGCGCTCGGCTTCGTCACCATGGGGCAGACCATGTCGACGGCGCTGTTCGTCCCGATCCTGGCCTGGTTCATCGCGACCTGCGGCGTCCGCGGCGGCTTCTGGGCGATGGCGGCGATCATGTTCGTGATGATCCCGGTGGTGGCGGTCTTCGTCCGCAACAACCCCGAGGAGTTCGGCAGGACCCCGGACAACCTTCCGGTGACCGGGCCGGCCGACCCGGTGCTGACTGACGAACGCCCGCCGTTCACCACCCGGCAGTTGCTGAAGCTGAAGGACGTCTGGCTGATGGCGATCGGCTCCGGCGGCGTCTACGTGATGTTGGTCGGCATGATGTCCCAGATGGTGCCGCGGCAGATCTCGATGGGGATCGAGCAGGGCCAGGCGATCACCAACCTGTCGATCGCCGCCTTCATCGGCGTCCCTGGTGCCTTCCTGTGGGGCTGGCTGGGTCAGAGGTTCTCCTCCAAGACGATCGTGATGGTCTACACCGGCTGGTGGATCGTGGCGATCGGCATCAACGCCTTCCTGGCGCTGAACCCGGTCACCCTGTGGATCTCGCTGGTGATGCTCGGCCTCAGCTTCGGCGGCGCCACGAACCTGACCACCTCGATCGTCGCGGACAAGTTCCCGCGCAGCACCTTCGTCGGCGCGTTCGGGATCATCCAGCCGTTGCAGGGGATCGTCCGGTCGACCGCCTACGCGATCCTGGCCTTCGGCATAGCCAACCTCGGCGGCTACACCGGCGCCTACAGCCTGCTGATCGGGGTCGGCGTGGTCACCCTGATCCTGTTCGCGCTGTGCGACCCCTCGCCGATCGGCGAAACGGTCGTTCAACCAGCAACCCACAAGGAGAAAGACTGATCGCGGCGGGTCCGGTACCGGGCATGGTCGAGTTCGTTTCTATGCGGATCTTGGATTAGCCCATCCACCCCGCGACAGCTAGCTTCGTAGTGAAATCAGGCAGCGATCTGATCCGGCGCCACAGGTGCCACCGGAAGCGAAGACGCAGCGGAGTGGCCGGTGCCGGCCCGTGCTGACCAACCGCCCGTCCGACCCGTCGCCCCCACCGGTCGGTCAGGCAGCAGACAACACCATTGAGACAAGGGAAAAACAATGACAAGCAGTGCAACGCAGCCTGCTGCGGAGGCGACCTACAAGCCCTTCCGCTGGTTCATTCTCGCCACGCTGATCGTCGTCGTTGCCGTCCAGGCGATGGCGCTCATCTCACCGGCGCCGCTGATCGGCGAGATGATGGCGACCATGCCCGACCTGAGCGCCGGGCAGATCACCTGGATGACCATGGGCACCTGGAACCTGTTCGTCGCGCTGGCGGCGATCGGCGGAGGTGTCCTGCTCGACCGGTTCGGCTTCATCCCGCTGTACATCGCGGGCATCTCGCTGATCATGATCGGCTGGCTGCTGATGCCGGTCTGGGGTGACTCCTTCTGGGGCATGACCGCCCTGCGGACCATCCAGGCGATCGGCGGCGGGCCGATCATGGGCGCCGGCGTCTACGTCGCCGCCACCTGCTTCCCGTCCCGCGAGCGCTCGATCGCCACCGGCGCGCTGGGCTTCGCGATGTCGGTCGGGATCGCGGCCGGGCTGTCGCTCTCGCCGGCCAACTTCGCCGCCACCGGCAACTGGCAGCAGGCGCTGTTCAACCTGTGGCCGTTCGGCGTGGTGGCGATCGTGATGTCGCTGGTGGTCGCCTTCGGCCCGAAGGTGGCACCCGAGCAGGCCGCCCCGGCCACTGACCAGGCGCCGGTCTCCAATGCCGCGTTGTTCAAGAAGGCATTGCTCACCCCGGTGACCTGGGCGGCGATCGGCTGCGTGGTGCTGGCGTCCTGGTTCAACCAGGCCTTCAACGACATGACCCCGGGCTACCTGGCGCTGGACGCCCCGGTCGGGCTGGGGCTCGGGCCGGCCGGTTCGAACCTGCTGGCGGTGGCCCAGTTCGGCCAGATGATCGGTGCGGTGGTGATCGGGATCATCGTCGAGCGACTGTTCCGCGGCAATGTCCGTCCGCCGGTGATGATCGGCTTCTCGATGCTCGCGCTCGGCTCGTTGGCCCTGCTGACCCCGGCGATCAACGCCAACCAGGGCCCGTTGACCGCCAGCCTGCTGGTCACGCTGTTCTTCTTCGCCTGGATCAACCCGGCAGCGCTCGGCTACATCGCCAAGCACTACCCGGCCGAGATCACCGGCAAGCTGGGCGGCCTGGCTCAGGGCGTCGGCATCTTCGGCGGCCTGGCTGGCGTGGCCGCCGGCTCCGCCGCGCTGCATGCCACCGGGTTCTACACGGTGTCGACCTGGATCATGTTCGCGGCCTGCATCGGTGGCCTGGTGGTGTCGCTCTTCCTGAAGGCGCGCAAGCCGGCCGAGCTCAGCGAGAAGCTGCCGGTCGCCTGATCACACCGTCCATCACCGAAGCGTCCGCCGGCGGTCCTGATCGCCGGCGGACGCCTACCGAGGAAGCGCCATGACCGTCCTGCACCCGCCTGTCGACACCACCGGAACCCTCGCGGTGGACGGACGCAACATCTTCGGCATCCTGAAGGAAGCCCTCTACGGCGAGGACGACATTGTCTTCCGCGAGTTGATCTCCAACGCCTGCGACGCGATCGCCAAGCGGACCGCGACCGGACAGGAGTTCACCGGACGGGTCGAGGTGACCGTCGATCCGGCCGGCCGGCGGATCGTGGTCGCCGACAACGGGATCGGGATGTCCGGCGAGGAGGTGCGCCACTACATCAACCAGATCGCGCTCTCCGGCACCGCGGAGTTCGTCCGGGACGCCCAGCTGCCCGAGGCGACGATCGGCCACTTCGGAGTCGGCTTCTACTCCGCCTTCATGCTCGCCGACACCGTCGAACTGCAGACCTGCTCGGCCACCGGCGCCGATCCGGTCGGTTGGCTGGGTGACTCGGAGATGAACTGGCGGATCGAACCGGGGCGGCGGAGCGAACCCGGCACCTCTGTGATCCTTCGCCTGGCTCCGGACTCGCCCTACCTGACCGAACCCGAGGCGGTCACCGCGGCCGTCCGGAAGTACTTCCCGTTCCCGGCGCTGGCCATCCAGCTGACCACCCCGACCGGGACGACCTCGGTGGGCGATCCCGCCCCGGCCTGGCGGTTGCCAGAGGGGGAAGCCGGCGACGCCGAACTGAACGCCTTCTACCGCGACCACTTCGGCGAGCCGCGCGATCCGCTGGGCTGGGTGCGGATCGAGAGCCCCGAGCTCGGCCTGCGTGGCATGGTCTTCCTGCGGGACACAAACGCCGGCGTCGAGGCGATCGACGGCCGGGTGGACGTGATCAGCCGTGGTGTCTGGTTGGGCAGTGACCTGACCGGGCTGATCCCGAAGTTCGTGAACCTGCAGCACGCCGTGATCGAATGCGACCAGCTCGACCTGGTGGTCTCCCGCTCCCAACTGCGGGCGACGACCGAGGGCGATGCCGCCGCGCTGGTCTCGGAGTGCCTCAGCCAGGAACTGGCGATCGCGCTGTACCGACTGTTCACCGAGCAGCGGGCCCGGTACGAGCAGCTCTGGCCGGAGATCGCGCCGTTCGTGAAGTACGGCGTGCTGACCGACCGGATCTTCGCCTCGGTGATGACCCGCAAGGTGCTCTTCGCCGACCTCGGTGGCGAGTTGTGGACGGTGGGGGAGTACCTCACCCGGCTGCCGGAGAAGTTCGCCGGCACCGTGTTCTACACCACCGATCCGGTCGGTCAGGCCGGCTATGTCCAGGCCTTCCGGGCGGCCGGCATCCCCGCCCTGGTGCTGGACCATGTGATCGACCAGCCACTGCTGCAGCGGCTGGAGCTGATCAGCAAGGAGGTCGGCTTCAGCCGGCTCGATGCCGACCTGCTCGGTGTGCTCGCCACTGAACCGGAGCCGGGCGACACCGCCCTGGCCGTCGCGGTGACGACGGTGTTCACCGAGGTGGCCGCCCGTCGGCTGCCGGAAGCCACGGTGCGCGCGGTCAGCATCGCCGCGCCCGGGCTGTCGGTCACGCTGACCGTCCCCGAGGTGGAGCGCCGGCTGGAGGAACTGCGGCTGGTCAGCGGGCTGGCCGCCGGACGGATCGAGCAGGCGGTTTCGCCGCCGCGCACCCTGCTGGTGAACCTCGCCAGCCCGCTGGTACGAGGCCTGGCGGACGCTCCGGCGGAGCGCGCCGCGCTCGCCGCCGAGCAGCTGGTCGACCTCGTCCTACTGGGGCAGGACGAACTGACCCCCGAAGCCATCCTGGCGTTCAGCGCCCGCACCGAGAACCTGCTCGCCGGCTACCTCGGTGCGGCCACAACCGACCAGGAATGAGGGAGATCGTGACCAGGGCAGTGATCGTCGGCTACGGCCGGTCCGCCATCGGCAAGGCCACCAAGGGAAGTTTGGCCGCGGTGCATCCGGTGGATTTCGGGGCGCAGGTGCTGCGCGCGGTGGTGGACGGGGTGCCCGGACTCGACCCCGCGGAGATCGATGACGTGATCGTCGGCTGCGCCATCCCCGAGGCCACCATGGGCCTGAACCCGGGGCGCAACCTGGTGCTGCGCGCCGGGCTGCCGGACCGGGTCAGTGGGAGCACCGTCAACCGGTTCTGCTCCTCCGGGCTGCAGACCATCGCGACCGCCGCGGCCCTGATCGAGGCTGGCATGGCCGAGGTGATCGTGGCGGGCGGGGTGGAACACATGTCCACGCCGGTGCTCAGTGACGCCCCGGAGTACCTCAACCCCTGGCTGGTCGAGCACACCGACGCCTACCTCCCGATGGGGATCACCGGCGAGAAGGTGGCCGCCCGCTACCGGATGACCCGCACCCAGCTGGACGAACTGGCGGTGATCAGCAACGCCCGAGCCGCGCTGGCCGCCGAGCAGGGCCGGTTCGCCGGGCAGATCGTGCCGGTCACCGGATGTCGGCCGGACGGAGAGCCGGTCAGCTTCGTCACCAATGAGGGCATCCGTCCCGGCACCAGCCTGGAGGCCCTGGCCGGGCTGCGACCCGCGTTCGACCCCGAAGGTGTGCTGACGGCGGCCACCTCCTCCCAGCGCAGCGACGGCGCAGCCTTCGTGGTGGTGGTGTCCCAGTCGAAGGCGGCGGCGTTGGGGTTGCACCCGATCGCCAGGGTGACCGGCTTCGCGGTCGCCGGAATGGATCCGGCCTATATGGGCCTGGGGCCGGTGTACGCGGTGCCGAAGGCGCTGGGCCGGGCCGGGATCGGGCTGGCCGATCTCGACGTGATCGAACTGAACGAGGCCTTCGCCTCCCAGGCGCTGGCGGTGGTCGCCGAACTGGGGATGGATCCGGCGGTGGTCAACCCCAACGGTGGTGCGCTGGCGATGGGCCACCCGCTGGGCGCCACCGGTGCCGTGCTCACCTGCAAGGCGCTGGCCGAGCTCGAGCGGACCGACCGCGAGCACGCCCTGGTGACCATGTGCGTCGGCGGCGGGATGGGGGCGGCGGGGGTGTTCCAGCGCCTCTAGCCTCGCTTGGCGCGGGCCTCCTGGCGGCGAGGATCTATGCGAAATCCGGCGTTCCCCATGCCGGGACTCCCAGGCAGGCTGAGGATCGGGTGGCCCGCTGTCGTGCCACCCCGGTCGGGCGGGCCCGACCGACCCAACTGATACAGGATGGCGTGCAGTGAGCAGGTACCAGCACTTGGCCCAGCCGCTGAACCTCGGTTCGGTGACCCTGCGGAACCGGTTCATGAAGAACGGCACCGGCTTCTTCTGGGACGATCCGGCCACCGGCGGCTTCATGAACCAGCAGTACCTCGACTACTTCGAGGTACTGGCCAGGGGCGGAACGGCGCTGATCTCCTCGGCCACCGGTCCGCTGACCCGCGACCTGGACGCCAGGATGCCGGGCTTCAAGGTGCTGACCAACGACTACATCCCGGGCTGGCGGGCCTGGGCCGACACCGTCCATCGGCACGGCGCACTGGCCCTCGCCCAGCTCTTCCAGCTCGGCCCGATGGCGCCCCTGCTGGTCTCCGCGCCGCCCGGCGCGTCGGCCTCGGCGATCCCGATCGCCGAGTCGCCCCGTCCCGGGTTCGGCAACTTCCGCGAACTCAGCGTGCCGGAGATCGAGGACATGGTCGACCTGTTCGCCGAAGCGGCCGAGCGGACGAAGAAGGCCGGTCTGGACGGCACCGAGCTCAATGCCGCCTGCAACCACCTGATCAACAACTTCCTCTCCCGGGCGTGGAACCGCCGGACCGACGAGTACGGCGCGCAGAACCTGGCGAACCGCACCCGGCTGGCGGTCAACGTGATCCGGGAGATCAAGCGCCGCAACGGTGCCGACTGGCCGCTGATCATGCTGTTCAACGCCCAAGAGGTCGATCTCGACAACGGCATCACGATCGACGAGAGCCGCGAGTTCGCCAAGGCCTTCGTGGCCGCTGGCGTCGATGCCCTGGAGATCCGGGCTGAGTACTACACCTGGACCAAGGACGTCGACCGGCGGGAGAGCCTGCACTTCCCCGACCTGTACTTCTACCCGCACCGCACCGGTCCGGTGGATCCCTACGTGGACGCCTCCCGCCGTGGCGCCGGCGCCAACCTGCCGATGGCGGCCGAGATCAAGAAGGTGGTCACCGTGCCGGTGATCAGCGTCGGCCGGCTGGACTGGGAGATCGGCGAGCGCGCGATCGCCGAGGGGCAGATCGACATCGTCAGCATGAACCGCCGGCTGATCGCCGACCCGGAACTGCCTAACAAGGTGCTGCACGGCGACGTCCGGGACGTGAACCCGTGCAACTCCTGCATGACCTGTTTTGACGCCTGCGAACACTTCGCACCGGTGAAGTGCCGGGTCAACGCCAGCCTCGGCAAGGAGAAGGAGTACGCCATCCGGCCGGCCCGGGTGAAGAAGAAGGTGCTGGTGGTGGGCGGCGGCCCGGCCGGGTTGGAGGCAGCCAGAGTGGCTGCCCGGCGAGGGCACGAGGTGGTGCTCTACGAGAAGCAGCGCTTCCTGGGTGGCTCGCTGCCGGTCGCGGCGCTGGTGAAGGGGCCGCGGGAGGACATTCCGGGGCTGGTGAGCTACCTCGCCCGGCAGGTCAAGCAGGCCGGAGTGACGATCCACCTGGGTAGTGAGGTCAACCGCCAGGTGGTGAGCCGGGAGCACCCGGACGCGGTGGTGGTGGCCGCCGGCGGCGTCCACCAGGTACCCGAGATCCCCGGCATCCACGGTCGCAACGTGCTGACCGGCGAGAGTCTGCACGCCCTGTCGAAGCAGGTGCTCCGGTTCGCCCCACCGCAGGCGGTGCGCACCCTGCAGGCGCTCCCGGTGGCCCGCGACGTGCTGATCGGCAAGCGGGTGGTGGTGATGGGCGGGCGACTGCACGGCTGCCAGACAGCCGAGTACCTGGTCAGCCTGGGCAAGCAGGTGACCATCGTCGACACCGCGAGCGAGGCCGAACTCGGCGAGGGTCTGCTGGAGGTCTTCCTGAAGCCGTACCTGCTGTACTGGCTGAAGGACAACGGGGTGGAGTTCGTCACCGACGTCGAGTACCGGCGGGTGACCGACGAGGGCCTGGTGGTGGCCGACAGCTCCGACGGCACCGAGTGGCTGCTGGCCGCGGACACTGTGATGACCGCCCTGCCGCTGCTGCCGAATGACCGGCTGGTCGATGAGCTCAGGGGGCTGGTGGCGGAGCTCCACACCGTCGGCGATGCGGGGGATCCGCAACTGATCGTGGACGCGATCGCGTCCGGCGCGGCGGTGGGGCACCGGCTATGACGGCCCCGGTGGTCAACGGGCTGGACCTGTACCCGCACCTCTTCACCCCGCTGACGGTGCGCGGGGTGACGTTCAGGAACCGGGTGTTCGGCTCGCCGATCACCACCAACCGGGTGGTGGAGAACGGCTATCCCACCCCGGAGGGGATCAACTTCTACGAGACCCGGGCCCGGGGCGGCTTCGCCCAGGTGACCCTCAGCGAGGCCTTCGTGGACGATGAGTACGCCGCCCGCCACCACCACGGCCTGGACGTCCATTCCGCGCAGCTGTCGGTGATCCACACCGAGGCGGTGCAGACGCTGACCGAGGCGATCCGTGCCCACGGCGCGGTGGCCTCCGTCCAGTTGAACCACGTCGGCGCGGTCAACCACCCGAACGCGATCCGCGGGCAGCGCAACCCGATCGGACCCTCGGGCTTTGTGCGGCCGGACGGGGTGCGGGTGGAGGGGATGGACGAGGCCGCGATGAACCAGGTGGCCGACCGGTTCGCGGCGGCCGCGCAGCTGTGCCGCCGGCTCGGCTTCCAGATGGTCATGCTGCACGGCGGTCACGGCTGGCTGCTCAGCCAGTTCGTGTCCCCGCTGACCAACCATCGCACCGATCGCTACGGCGGCTCCCTGGAGAACCGCGCCCGGTTCCCGCTGCTGGTGGTCGACCGGGTGCGGGACGCGGTCGGGCCCGACTTCCCGATCGAGTTCCGGCTCTCCGGCGACGAACGGACGCCGGGTGGGATGGGGCTGGCCGAGACCATCGAGTACTGCCGGCTGCTCGAAGGACATGTCGATCTACTGCACGTCACCTCGGGGATGTACTACAACCACGTCGAGTCGAAGGCGTTCTCGTCGATGTTCGATGACCACGGCTGCAATCTCGATCTCGCTGTGGCGATCAAGGCGGCGGTGTCGACCCCGGTGATCAGCGTGGGCGGCTTCAACCACCCTCAGCAGATCGAGGACGCGCTGGCTGGTGGCCACTGCGATGCGGTGGCGCTGGGCAGGCAGCAGTTCGCCGACCCGGACTTCGTCAGCAAGGCTGCCAACGGCCGCGCCGACGAGATCGCCCCGTGCCTGCGCTGCTCCTGCTTCAACCCGCTCAAGCCGGATCCCGGCGAGCGACCCGTCCCACCCCTCTGGTCGTGCGCGGTCAACCCGTGGGCTTCCCGAGAGTTGCGCTGGCGGAACGCACCCCGGCCCACCGGCCGGCGTCGGGTGCTGGTGGTGGGCGGTGGCCCGGCTGGACTGTACGCCGCGATCACCGCTGCGGAGCGTGGCCACGAGGTCACCTTGTGGGAACGGGCCGACACCCTGGGCGGGACGCTGTGGTTCACCGATCGCGATCCGCACAAGGAGAGCCTGGCGCGGTACAAGGACTCGCTGATCGCCCGCTGCCGGCGGCTCGAGGTGACCATCCGCACCGGCTGGGAGGCGACCCCGGAGCGGGTGCGCGAGTTCGCCGCCGAGCACGTCATTCTCGCGGTGGGCTCCGAGCCGGTGGTGCCACCGGTTCCGGGCATTGAACACGCCCACCACACGGTGTGGGCGTACCGGCATCCCGAGCTGCTCGGCCACCGGATCGCGATCGTCGGTGGCGGCCTGATCGGCTGCGAGTCCGGCCTGCTGTTCGCCGAACAGGGTCATCAGGTGACCATTCTGGAAGCCCTGGACGAGGTCGCCCGGGAGGGCAACGACTCCCATCGGCGCGCCCTGCTACCTCGCCTGGAGAAGGCGGTGAGCACGGTGCTCGGCGCGACGGTGACCCGGATCGAGCCAGATCGGGTGTGTTACCTCGACCGCGACGGCGCTCACACCCTGGCGGTCGATACCGTGCTCTACGCCACCGGGAGCCGGCCGCGGCACAGCGTGGTCGCGGAACTCGCCGCCGGCCTGCCGAACGTCCGCGTGGTCGGCGACTGCGTGGCCGCCCGCCGGGTCGACCAGGCTACTTACGAGGGCTTCTGCGCTGCCATGGACATCATCTGAACTGAAAGGGAACCAATGCGACTTCTGCAGGACAAGGTGGCGATCGTCACCGGCGGCAACTCCGGGATCGGCGAGGCGACCGCCAAGCTGTTCGCCGAGCAGGGCGCTCGGGTGGTGCTGGCGGCCCGCCGGCAGACCGAGAACCAGCGCGTGCTGAACGAGATCGTCGCCGCCGGTGGCCAGGCGATCGCGGTGGCCGCCGACGTCTCGCGGGCGGAGGGCTGCCGCCGGGTGGTCGACGCGACGATCGCCCAGTACGGACGGATCGACGTGCTGGTGAACAACGCCGGCATCGCCGACCGGCACCTGCCGATCGACGAATGCCCGGAGGAGTGGTTCGACGAGGTGGTCAGGATCGACCAGTACTCGGTGTTCTATCTGACCAAGTACGCCCTGGAGCACATGGCGCCGACCGGACAGGGCTCGATCGTGAACGTCTCCTCGATCGGTAGCCAGGGGGTCGCCGGGGTTTCGTACAGCGCGGCGAAGGCGGCGGTCAATGCGATGACCAAGAACATCGCGATCCGGTACGCGGCGACCCGGATCCGCTGCAATGCGGTGGCGCCCGGGCCGACCCCGACCGCGCTGAACACCCCGGACAAGGTGGCCACCTTCCATTCCGAGTTCGCCAGGATGTGCGCGCAGCACATCGACGTCCGGCTGCCGGAGGCTTCCGCGCAGGATCAGGCACAGGCCATCCTCTGGTTCGCCAGCGACCTCTCCCGGTCGGTGACCGGCCAGATCCTGTACGTGGACCACGGCACCAGCCTCTACGGCTGACTGGATCGCTTGGTGCGTCGCCGTGGGGATTCAGTTCGAATCGTGCTCGTGGAGCCGTCCCGATCGCTACCGTGATCATCGAGGAGTTGGCGGCGCCCTACCGCCGCGCTAAGTAGACCCATGCGAACCTGTCCAACCTGTGGCGATCGGCGTCGCCGTGAACTCGCGCCCACCTTCTACGAGTGTCAGGCGCCGATCGGCGAGTCCGGCCGTGGCTATTGCGGAACCCGCTACATGGACAGCGACAGTCAGCCCCGGCCGCGATGGATGTCCTCCCTATTCGGCATCTGAGTTTTGGATCTTCCTTCGAGGTCTTGCGAGTCTGCG
>JASGLB010000012.1:0-9858 GCA_049840415.1 Propionicimonas sp.
CGGTCTCCGCGGTTCGGGCAAAACAGCCGCCACCTCGGGCCACCGCCGCCGGGAAGCCGGACACCAGGAGCTAGTCCTCCGCCCGCTCGATCCCGAGCAGCGCCTGCTGGGCGGCGGCGTCCACCGCGATCGCCTCGCCCTGCAGTTCGGCGACCGGGCCGAACTCCAGTTGCTGCAGCACGCTGCGCAACTCTCGGCGCTGCGGCGAGATCACCACCACCGCGCGGGTGAGATCCTCGCCGTCGCGGGTCAGCGCCTCGCTCTGGATCGGTTCGACGGTGAGCCCGGCCAGCGCCGGCGGGATCGGCGAGCGGATGACGTGCCACACCGCGGCGTCCAGCCGTCCGCCGACCAGGAAGGCCAGGGTCTGCGCGTAGGTCACCGGAACGTAGTCGTAGCCGCCCGCGTCGGGGAACTCGGTCTTGGTGAGGATGACGTGGTCGAGCGAGTCCATGTCCAGCGCGATCCGGCGCGGCGGCTCGGTATCGCCGGCCCGCCGCACCACGGCCACCCTTCCCGGCCCGTAGTAGGTGTGCGGGGCGAGTTTCCGGACGTTCGGCTCCCCCAGCTCGGGAGCCAGCCCCGAGTTGTCGAAGGTCACCGACGAGACGATCGTCATGTCGCTCACCCCGGCCACCACCTGGCGCAGCCGGGTCGGGCCGCCGTGGAACGGACGGATCGTGTAGGGCACCCCGAGCTCGACCAGCGACCGCACGATGTAGTCGCTCAGCGCTTCGACCTCCACCCGGCCCAGCGGCGGCAGCGCCAACTCGACCGGGGCCAGGCCCGCCGAGCGCCAGCACTCGCCCAGGTCGATGCTCTTGATCTGGCGTCCCAGCTGCCCGCGGGAGGCGATCCCGAGCGCGCCCCGCTCCCGCAGCAGGTCGATCGCCCGCTGGATGGTGCCGGTGGTCATGCCGCTGCGGGCCCGGTAGACCTCGTTGGTGGGCAGGGTCGAATCCACCCCGCCGGCCAGCGCGTCCAGCACGATCGTGCGGACCGCCGGGTAGAGCCCCTGACGCAGGCCGGCGATCCGGCTGGGCAGAACGTGGTCCATGGACAACCCTGGTCGTGTCGATTCCGTCGCGGTGGCAGTTTGCCGAAGCGCAACCGCTGGCCGAAACCGGACCATCGAGTTGCGCTCGGACAGCTTACAAGCTCGCGCTGCCACCCGGGCCGACCCCGGGTCGTCAGCCGAAGACGTAGCCCGTCGCCTCGGCGAAGTCCTGCAGCATCACGTCGTAGGCCTGGTCGAGCTCGGCGGCCCGGTTCCACAGCCCGGACGATCCGACGATGAACCGGTCGGCGCCCGCCTCCCACAGCTGCCGGTAGGTGGCGGGGTTGCAGGAGCCGTCGATCTGGATGGTGAAGTCCAGCCCGTGCCGCTCCCGGAACTCCACCGCCTCACGGACCTTCGGCAGCACCTGCGGAATGAACGGCTGGCCGGCGAAGCCGACGTCGACGGTCATGAAGGTGAGCAGGTCGACCCGTTCCAGGTAGTGCTGCGCCCAGGCCAACGGGGTGGACGGGTTCAGCACCACGCCGGGCTTCATCCCCAGCGACTCGATCTGGTTGAACAACCGGAAGGCGTTGACGTTGATCGTCTCGGCGTGCGGGGAGAGCCAGGTGGCGCCATTGGCCGCCAGCGTCTCGACCCACTGACCGGGGGTGGTCACCATCAGGTGGATGTCCATCGGCAGCGAGCCGTGCGCGGTCAGCGCCTTCACCAGGTCGGGCGAGAGGGTGATGTTGGGGGCGAAGTGCCCGTCCATCAGGTCGATGTGGTAGGCGTCCGCCCGGCGGTTGAGGACGTCGACGTCGGCGCCGGCGTTCAGCAGGTCCATGCACATCAGGGACGGCGAGAAGGTGGGCTTCCGGGTCACGGCGGGGCTCCTGGATCGGGGCGGACAAGACGGCGATCGTCAGCGTATACCGGGTTCTCAGCAATACTCCAATTTTTGGAGAATTGAGTGTTACGCTGAGCGCAAGCTCACCTAGGACGGATGCTCCTCATGCCCAGTTCGACGCTTGACGCGCTGTTGCGGACCGGCTCCGGGCGCTGCCTGATCACCGCCTTCGATCACGGCTCCACCTCACGCCCTCCCGCCGGGGCACGACCGCCGCTGCAGATTCTCGCCGACATCGTCGCCGGCCAACCGGACGGGGTGCTGCTCAGCCCCGGGATGCTGCGCGCCGGACGAGCCCACCTCACCGGACAGCACGCCCCGGCGGCCGTGCTGCGGACCGACTGGACGGTGGTGGAGCCGGAGTGGATCGAGCGCTTCGGCGAGCACTACCGGGTGCTGATCGAACCGGAACAGGCGCGCGACCTGGGCGCGGACGCGATCTGCATCTTCCTGATCTCCGGTCCGGCGCGGGGCGCGCAGTTCGCCGACAATGTCCGTACCGTGGCCCAGACCTGCGCCCGGGCGCAGCGGCTCGGCCTGCCGGTGATCGTGGAGGCCACCCTGTGGGGCGCCCTCCACGGCGCTGCCCGGCGTGACCCCGAGAACCTCGCCCACGTCTGCCGGATGGCCTTCGAACTGGGCGCGGACGCGATCAAGACCGAGTACACCGGAGACCCGGTCACCATGCGGGAGGTGATCGGGACGGTCGCCGTGCCGGTGCTGACCCTGGGTGGCTCCCGGTTGCCGTTCGAGCAGGTGGCCGAGGCCGCCCGGGGCGCGCTGACCGCCGGCGCCCACGGCCTGGTCTTCGGCCGCAATATCTGGCAGAGCCCGGATCCGGCGGCCACCACCCGGGCGCTCCGCGGCATCGTGAACCCGGCATCGTGATGCGCGGCTTCGTCTTCCACGGCCCGGGACGGGCCGAACTGGCCGAACTGCCCGATCCGGTGGCCGGCCCCGGTGAGGTGGTGGTCCGGGTCGCGGCCAACACGGTCTGCGGCACCGACCTGCGGATCCTCCGTGGCGAGAAGACCTCCGGGCTGGTGCCGGGGGTGATCCTGGGCCACGAGTTGGCCGGCCACGTCCACGAGGTGGGCGAGGGGGTGAGCGGCGTCGAGGTCGGCGCGCTGGTCGGCGTGGTGCCCACCCGCACCTGCCGGCGCTGTTACTTCTGCGAGCGCGGCATGCCCACCATGTGCCAGGACGTCAGCCTGATGGGCGGCAGCTTCGACGGCGGCCTGGCCGACTACCTGCACGTACCGGCCTCGGCCGTCGAGCGCGGCTCGATCGTGGTCAGCCGCAACCCCGACCTGTCGCCGGCCGCGCTGGCGCTGGCCGAACCGCTGGCCTGCTGCCTGAACGGCCAGCAGCAGTACCAGGTGTTCGCCGGCGACACCGTCGCCATCCTGGGCGCCGGGCCGATCGGCCTGCTGCACTGCCAGCTGGCCCGCTTGCGGGGGGCCGCCCAGATCATCGTCTCCGACCCCTCGGAGTACCGCCGGCAGGCGGCGCTACGGTTCGGCGCCACCGTCGCGGTGGACCCGGCGGTCGACGACCTGCCCACCGCGGCGCGCGACCTCACCGCCGGCCGGGGCGCGGACGTGGCGGTGATCTGCGTGGGCCGGCCGGCGCTGGTCGGCACCGCGCTGCACACCGTCCGCAACCGGGGCCGGGTGAGCATCTTCGCCGGTATGGCCGGCGACGGCGTGGCCAGCGTGGAGGCCAACCTGATCCACTACCGCGAGCTCACCGTGACCGGAGCGTCGAACTCCCACCGGGCGGTGTTCGAGTCGGCGATCGATCTGATCGAACGCGGGGCGGTGGACGCCGCCGGCCTGATCACCGACACCTTCGGCCTCTCCCGGGTCGAGCAGGCGATCGAGTTCGCCGGCTCGGGCGCGGGGCTGAAGGTGGCGGTCGTCCCCGACTGACCGGCCCGCCGCCGCTACTGCTGCGGGAGTACCAGCGCCTTCATCACGTCCGCCCCACCGGTGGCCATCGCCTGGACGGTCCCGAACAGGTCGGCCAGGCCCACCCGGTGGGTGATCAGCGGGTCGAGGCTGATGTCGCCCCTGGCCACCGCTTCGGCCGCGGTCGTCCAGGCGTGGTGCGGGAAGTCGGTGAACTGGAAGCTCCAGTTGCCGCGGACCGACACCTGCTGGCGCAGTTGTCGCTCGAAGTACTCCGGCGCCAGGCTGATCTCGTGGGCCGGACGTCCAACCAGGCCGATGGTGCCCATCGGCGCCATCACCGGCATGATCGCCGGCAGCGCCCCGCTGAACCCGGACGCCTCGAAGGCGACGTTCACCGCCGCCCCGCCGACCACCTCGAGCAGCTGCTCGGCGAGCGGGCCGTCCGAGCCGGAGATCACCTCGACGCCGCGGGCGGCGGCGAGTTCCCGTTTCCAGTCGTTCTGCTCGACCCCGAGCACCCGGCCGGCCCCCAGTGCCAGCGCCCACTGGGCGAGCAGGTTGCCGACCGGCCCCAGGCCGAACACCAGGACGGTGTCGCCGTACCCGACCCCGCAGTTCTGGATCGCGTGCAGCGCGACGGTGAGCGGCTCCAGCATGGCGCCCTGCTCGTAGCTGACCTGGTCGGGCAGCCGGATCAGGCTGCTGGCCGGCGTCCTGACGTACTCGGCGAAGCCGCCGTCGCACCGCGACCCGAGAAAGTTGTAGTCGGAGCACATCGCGTACTCCCCCACCCCGCACATCGCGCACCGCCGGCAGGGCAGCAGCGGGACGACCGCCACCCGGGCGCCGAGCCAGCGCTCGTCCAGGCCCTGGCCGAGCTCGACCACCTCACCGGCCAGCTCGTGACCGGGGATGGTCGGGAACCGGTAGGTGCCGGTGGTCAGGATCCGGGGCAGGTCCGAGCCGCAGATCCCGCAGGCTCGCACCTGCACCAGCACCTCCCCCGCTTCCGGACGAGGACGGGGCACCTCGTCAACCCGCAGGTCGGACGGTGCGTGCAGTACAGCGGCTCTCATCAGTGCTGGCCCTACTCCAGATTCGCGTGATTGTCGGTGGCGACCCGCTGCTGTTCCGGGGTCAGCTTCTCCCACAGTTCCAGGCAGATCGAGTCCAGGTAGATCCACAACGCCTGCTCGAACAGGCTGGTCATCGGCTGCCGGCTGGCCACCGCGGTACGGTCGGTCTTGTTGCCGGTGCGCAGGCAGATGGTCAGCTCCGCCACCGGCGCCATCGGCGAGTCGGCGCGGGCGCCGACGTGGACCACGGTGCCGCCGAGCGAGCGTGCCTTCTGGGCGATCGCCAGCGGGATCAGCGACGAGCCGGAGCCCGAGCCGACCACCAGCAGGTCGCCCGGCGCCAGCGGTGGCTCGGAGTTCTCCCCGACCACGTGGGCGGGTACCCCGAGATGGTTCAGCCGTTTGGCGAACGCCTCCAGGGCGAGCCGGACCCGGCCGACCCCGACCACGAACACCCGGTTCCGTTCCCCGAGCAACGCGACGAACCGCGCCCGGGCGGCCTGGTCCAGGCCGGACAGGCCGGCCCGGATCTCGTCCAGGATCAGTTCGATGGTCCGATCCGGTCCGGTCATGGCAACTCCTGCTGCAGGTGGGCGGTGGCTTCCCAGCTGGCGATGGCGTCGGTCCGGCCGACGTAGCTGTAGCTACGGCGCACCGCCGCCCAGCCGGCAGCGCCGATGGTCAGCCCGCCGGCGGCCGCGGCGTGGGACAGGCACTGGTCGAAGGACTCCACCGCCAGCCGGTGCCGGCCGCGTTCGGACAGCAGCACGCCGCGCATGAACTGGGCCTGGGCCAGCGCCTGCGGGTCGGTGGAGTTGGCGATCACCAGGTTCAGCATCCGCAACGCCTCGGCCGGGTCGCCGTGCCGCAGCTCGGCGAAGGACCGGTCCAGCGCCTCGTGGGTGTGCTTCACCGGCTTCCGCCGGACCTGCCAGATCCGCAGGCTGCGGCGGGCGTACCACAGGAAGGACGCCACCACGACCACCAGGACGACGACGCCGAAGATCACCGAGGGTTCGTTCACGGCAGCTCGAGCATCATCTTGCAGGGGGCCAGTTCCCGGTCGTGGACCGCGCGCATGGTCGGCCCCAGCTCGGGCATCGCCAGCCGATCGGTGATCAGATCCTCCACCTCGAGGTCGTGGCTGGCCATCAGCGCCAGGATCGCCGTCCAGTCGGAGTCGAACTCGCCCAGGAAGGTCGAGTTCCACACCCCCAGCAGCGAGAGTTCGCGGCGCAGGATCTCGCTGTGCGAGGCCCGCTGGATGGTGGTGTCGCGGTGTGGATTGCCCATCAGCACGATCCGACCGCCCGGCCGGGTGATGGTGGCTGCCGAGGAGAGCGCCACGCCGGCGCCGGTCCCCTCGATCACCACGTCGGCTTCGCCGCCCAGCGCCTCCAGCACCAGCTCGGGTTCGTTGCGGACGGCGACCAGGCTGCGCTCCCGGGCGAACTCGATCTTGTCCGGCACCACGTCGGCGGTCACCACCGTGGCGCCGCTCAACGCGGCCAGCCGGCCGAGCACCAGCCCGATCGGGCCGGCCCCCATCACCAGGACGCGGTCCTTCACCCCCACCTGGGCCCGCCGCAGCGCGTGCAGCGCCACCGAGGAGGGCTCCACCATGGCGAGCGAGGAGAACGGGATCTGGTCGTCGGCCAGCAGCAGGTGCCAGCGGGAGGGCACCAGGCAGTACTCCGCGAAGCCGCCGTTGTCACGGGAGCCGAGGTACCCGTTGCGGCGGCACTGGACGTAGTGCCCGGTGACGCAGGCGGCGCAGCGCCGGCACGGGATCAGCGGGAACACCGCGGCGCGCCGGCCCAGCAGTTCCTCGTCGGCCGGATCACCGACCGCCACCACCTCGCCGGCGAACTCGTGTCCGAGTACCACCGGGGAGACCCGGGCGCCGAGCTCGAACACCCGGGGGATGTCCGAACCGCAGACGCCGGCGGCCCGGATCCGGACCAGGATCTCCTGGCCGGTGGGCACCGGCTGGGGGATGTCGTCCAGCAGGAAGTCTCCGATGGCGTGGAACTGCCAGGCTTGCACCCTACTTTCCTCCCTTGACGACGACGCTGAGGTCGTACGAGCGTTCCGCCGGGACGATCTGGAAGCTGACCGTGGCGCCGGCGTCGGCCAACTGCCGGAACGCGGCGACCTCCTCGTCCGAGGCGGCGATGTTCTTGTAGAGCCGCTTGCGCGACGGGTTCATCCCCATCCCG
Source organism: Propionicimonas sp. (assembly GCA_049840415.1). GTDB lineage: Bacteria > Actinomycetota > Actinomycetes > Propionibacteriales > Propionibacteriaceae > Propionicimonas. The sequence continues at coordinate 7,116 of JASGLB010000012.1, forward strand.
CCCACGTTCACCTGAGTCAGCGGGATGCCCGCCGCCACCAGCCGGGTGAGGGTGATCGGGGTCTTCACCAGCAGATAGGTCTTCTCCGCCAGCGGCTGCTGCAGGATCGGGACGGCCTGATCGACGCTGACCACCTTGACCTTGATCCCCGAGGGCGCGGCCGCGGCCATGATCTCGGAGAGGAACTCGTCAGCCGCGACGGCGTCGTCGACGGCGATGATCTGGCTGGCCGGGGCTACCTTCAGCCACGCGGTCATTACCTGTCCGTGGATCAGCCGGTCGTCGATCCGGGTCAGAACGAGATTCTCGATTGCCATGTCACACTGCCTTTCCCTTGATGGAGACGATCCCGTCGGCCGCGGCGGCCTTGACCTGCTCGATCAGGTCGGGCAGGTCCGCGGTGACTCGCGACTCGATCGCCTGGATGAACATCGGCAAGCTTAGGCCGCAGACCACCGCCCAGCGGCGGTCCCTGGTGGCCAACGCCGACTGGTTGAACGGCGTACCACCCCGCAGGTCGGTGAGGATGACGAGCCCGTCCCCGGTGTCCAGCCGCTCCCCCGCCGCCACCACCTGGTCGCCGAAGGTCTCCGGCGCGAGGTCGACGGTGAGCGCGAGGGTTTCGACCTGGTCGATCGGGCCGAGGATGAGCTGGGCTGCCGACAGCACCCCGGCGGCGATCTCGCCATGTCCGGCGATGAGTATTCCGATCACGAGAACTCCCGATGAGACGTGTGGTGAATGGGCCCGGGGTTCCGGGTGGACGCGGTGCCCACCCGGAACCCGGGGAGGGAACTAGCTGGCCGTCGGGACGCCGAGGATCCCCAGCAGCGAGCAGACGATGCCGACCACGAAGATGATCGCGATGATCCACGACGGGTTGACCCGCTTGGAGATCAGCCACCACACCGTCAGCGTGATCGCCAGTGGCAGCAACCCCGGCAGCAACGAGTTGAACACGTCCTGCAGGACGAACTCGACCTCACCGACCTTGAAGCTGATCGGCGTGACCACGTTCACCCGGGTCGCGGCCATGTTGCCGACCACCATCAGGCCCATGATGCTGAAGACCTCGGTGATCCGGTTCAGGGTGCCTTCCTTGAGGAACCGCAGGATGGCGCTCTTGCCCTGCCGGTAACCCATCATGTAGAAGGTGTAGCCCAGCCCGATCATCAGCACCTTGTACAGGATCTCGAACAGGATCGGGCCCATCACGTTCCCGGCGATGGCCAGCTGACAGGCCAGGCCGGCCAGGATCGGGTAGGCGATGCCCTGCGAGACGGTGTCGCCGATGCCGGCCATCGGACCCATCAGGCCGGTACGCACCGAGTTGATCTCCTCGGGGGTGACGTCCTCACCGTTGGCGCGGCGTTCCTCCATGGAGGCGGCGACGCCGTGGATGCAGGTGCCGATCCAGGAGGGCTCGGTGTTGAAGAACACCATGTACTTCTGGAGTTCCTCGGCCTGGCGTTCCGGCGGGTACAGCTTGCGGATCACCGGCACCATGGCGTTGGTGGTGCCCAGCGCCTGCAGCCGCTCGTAGTTGTAGGCGGTCTCGCTGGAGTAGCCGAGTGCCCAGTGCTTGATCAGTTCGGTCTTGGTGAGGGAGACGCTCCCCTGCGGGGTGGCTTCCTCGACCTCGGTGGTGGTGGTCATGACAGCGCACCTTCCTGCTTGTTGCGGGTGAAGAAGTAGACGATCGCACCGGCCGCCGCAGCGAAGATGGTGATGGCCATGATGTCGAGCTTCAGGTAGATGGTCGCGAAGAAGCCGACGAAGAAGAACGCGATCAGCTTCTTGCTACCGAGGTAGCTGAGCAGCATCGCGATGCCCAGCGCGGGCATCAACGCACCGACGACCTCGAGCGCGGCGATGATGTTCGCCGGGATCGCGGCCAGCGCCGACTGGGCGAAGTCGCCGCCGTACATCACCATCAGGAAGGCGGGCAGGCCGTACAGCACCAGCGCCAGCAGACCGGACGGGATGTAGTTCATGGCGCGGGTCATTCGGATATTGCCCTGCGCCAGGAACCGGTCGGCCTGGTGCACCCAGAACGCGTTGATGGTCATGTAGGCCTGGTTGATCAGCAGGCCCAGCAGCGAGAACGGCACCGCGAAGGTCGGTGCCAGGCTCGGGTTCGCCCCGGAGAGCAGGGTCAGCGCGGTGCCGAAGACACCGGCGACCATCAGGTTGCCGGGCATGGTGCCACCGGCGGTGATCCAACCCAGGTAGGTGAGCTGGATGAAGGCGGCCGCGGCCATGCCTTCGATGGGCTTTCCCATGGCCAGCGCCACGAGGAAGCCGGCCCAAATCGGATACAACCAGGTTCTGGTGACCAGGTGACTGACCCACCACTGGGTCATCGTCGCGATGATCGCCACCAGAATCGCAGAAATCAGCATGACAAGCCTTTCATAGAGCTTGGTGGATCTCGGCGTAGGTGGACGGCCGCCGAGGAACTCGGTTCGGATCCTCCGGAGCGGACTTGCCCGTTGTCCCACATCGGCGCTGGGGCCTCCGTCCGGCTTCCTTACCTCGTACAGGAACAACGTAGAGCACCCGAACATCGCTTGTCAGCTGAATCCTCCAAATTTGGAAGAATTCTTTTGGGGTCGCCTCAGCCCCACGACGCAGGGGTTGCCGAGTCGGCCGGAAGCCGCCGCGGAGGGCCGGAAATTGCCGCGAGGGCGCGCCACCTCAGTAAGGCGGCGCGCCCTCGCGGGTCGCTGTGGCGGGGTCTGCT
>JASGLB010000013.1:0-16786 GCA_049840415.1 Propionicimonas sp.
AGGAGCCTCAACTGATGTCCGAAACCCAAGCCGACGTGATCGTCGTAGGGGCCGGACCCGGTGATTCCACCGCGGCCCGCTACCTGGCCGAACGCGGCCTGGAGGTGGCGCTGCTGGAGAAGAGCAGCTTCCCGCGGGAGAAGGTCTGTGGCGACGGTCTGACCCCGCGGGCGGTCAAGCAGTTGATCCGGCTCGGCATCGACACCAGCGACGAGACCCAGTGGATCCGCAACAAGGGCCTGCGGGTCTATGGCGGACGCACCGAGCCGTTCGTGCTGCGCTGGCCCGAACTGGCCGAGTTCCCGCCCTACGGGCTGGTCCGGGGCCGGGCCGACTTCGACAAGACCCTGGCCGACCACGCCGTCGCCGGCGGGGCGAAACTGCACGAGAACACCACCGTTACCGGCGCGGTGCTGGACGAGCGCACCGACCGGATCGTCGGCGTCACCACCAAGGACGGCCGCACCTTCACCGCCCCGGTGGTGATCGCCGCGGACGGCAACTCCTCCCGGCTGGCGCTGTCGATGGGGCTGGAGAAGCGCAAGGACCGCCCGATGGGGGTCGCGGTCCGCACCTACTTCGACAGCCCGCGCGGCGACGACGAGTACATGGAATCGCACCTGCAGTTGTGGGACGGCAAGCCGGGGGAGTCCAACCTGATGCCCGGCTACGGCTGGATCTTCGCGATGGGCAACGGCCGGGCCAATGTCGGCCTCGGCACGGTGAACTCGTCCGCCTCATCCACCAAGCAGAACTACCGCCAGATGTTCGCCACCTGGCTGGCCAACACCCCCGAGGAATGGGGCTTCACCCCGGAGAACCAGGTCGGCGGGATCGGCTCGGCCGCGCTGCCGATGAGCTTCAACCGGCAGCCCGCCTACAGCCGGGGGCTGATCCTGGTGGGCGATGCCGGCGGCATGGTCAGCCCGTTCAACGGGGAGGGGATCGGCTACGCGATGGAGGCGGCCGAGATGGCCGCCGACGCGATCACCGACGCCCACTTCCGTGGCTTCGGCACGGCCAGCGCCGAGCGCGCCCTGCAGGGGTACGTCACCCGGCTGAAGAGCGAGTGGGGCGGCTACTTCCGGCTCGGCCAGGTCTTCGTATCGCTGATCGAGCATCCCCAGGTGATGCACATCTGCACCAAGTACGGGCTGCCCCGGCCGGTGCTGATGCGCTTCACGATGAAGTTGCTCGCTCACCTGTACGACACGCGCGATGGTGATTGGATGGACAAGGTGCTCACCACGCTGACGAAGGTGGCACCCTCAGCATGAGCAGATTCGCAGGAGTTCCAGGAAGGTTGGGCTGTCGATGAGTCCCTACATCCCCATCCTCGGGATCATGGTGCTGGCGGGCGGCTTCCTCGCCGTCTCGGTGGTACTCAGTTCGGTGCTCGGCCCGCGGCGGTACAACCGCGCCAAGTACGACTCCTACGAGTGCGGCATCGATCCGACGCCGGCCCCCGAGGGCGGCGGCCGGTTCCCGGTGAAGTACTACATCATCGCGATGCTGTTCATCGTCTTCGACATCGAGACCGTGTTCCTCTACCCGTGGGCGGTCGCCTTCGGGCAGCTCGGCTGGTTCGCGCTGATCGAGATGCTGCTGTTCATGGCCACCGTCTTCGTCGCCTACATCTACGTCTGGCGGCGCGGCGGCCTGGAGTGGGACTGAGGAGGGGTAGCCATGGCAGGCGGTATTGAGGACAAGATCCCCCAGGGTGTGGTGCTGACCACGCTGGAGGGCGTGTTCGGCTGGATGCGGCAGGCGTCCTTCTGGCCGGCCACCTTCGGCCTGGCCTGTTGCGCGATCGAGATGATGACCTACGGCGCGCCCCGGTTCGACGCCGGCCGCTGGGGCCAGGAGGTGTTCCGCGCCTCGCCGCGGCAGGCCGACCTGATGATCATCTCCGGCCGGGTCAGCCAGAAGATGGCGCCGGTGCTGCGCCAGGTGTACGACCAGATGCCGAACCCGAAGTGGGTGATGGCGATGGGCGTCTGCGCCTCCAGCGGCGGCATGTTCAACAACTACGCGATCGTGCAGGGCGGCGACCACCTGGTGCCGGTCGACATCTACGTCCCCGGCTGCCCGCCGCGGCCCGACATGCTGATCGACGCGATGTGGAAGCTGCGCAAGGACATCGTGATGAAGCGGCCGATGGCCGGCAATGAGATCGAGGCGCTGGAACGCGCCGAGCAGCTCGCCCTGGAGGCCCCGGCCACCCACGAGATGAAGGGTCTCCTGCGATGAGCGACAAGACCCCGGAGAAGCTGCCCGGCGAGGAGAAGACCGTCGATCAGCCGGTCACCGATCCGGAGGCCGCCCCCAAGGCCGGCCTCGAGCGGGAGGACGCCCAGCCCGGCGCCACCCCCGAGCCGGTCCAGCCCACCCCGGTCCGCACCGGGATGTGGAGCCAGGGCACCGGCGACACCTCCGGCTACGGCGGCATCGTCCGCGAGATCCCGTTCCCGCGGGCGTCCACCCCGCCGTTCGGCTCCTGGTACGACCAGGTGCACGACCGGCTCGCCACCCTGATCGACGACCCCTTCGTCAAGGTCGTGGTGGACCGCGGCGAGATCACCTTCTACATCCCGCGGGAGAAGCTGGCCGACTCGATGCGGCAGCTGCGGGACGACGCCCACCTGCGGTTCGAGCTGTGCGCCAGCGTCTCCGGCGTCCACTACCCGGCGGACGCCGGTGCCGAGCTGCACGTCGTCTACCACCTGGCCTCGCTCACCCACAACCGCCGGATCCGGGTGGAGACCAGCTGCCCGGAGTCCGATCCGCACGTCCCCAGCGTGGTGCCGACCTACCCGGCCGCCGACTGGCACGAGCGGGAGACCTGGGACATGTTCGGGATCGTCTTCGACGGTCACCCGCACCTCACCCGGATCCTGATGCCGGACGACTGGGCCGGCCACCCGCAGCGCAAGGACTACCCGCTGGGCGGGATCCCGATCGAGTACAAGGGCACCACGGTGCCGCCGGTCGACCAGCGCAGGAGCTACCGATGACCGCTTCGCAGACCGACTTCTACGCCAATCCCGGCGAGGAGGCCGAGGGCACCGTCTACACCGCGATGGGCGGCGGCGACTTCGCCGACATCGCCGCCGAGCAGGCCGACCGCAATGACGAGACGCTGGTCATCAACATGGGCCCGCAGCACCCGTCCACCCACGGCGTGCTCCGGCTGATGGTGGAATGCGACGGCGAGACGGTGAAGAGCATCCGTCCGGGCATCGGCTTCCTGCACACCGGTATCGAGAAGAACATGGAATACCGGACCTGGACCCAGGGCACCACCTTCGTCACCCGGATGGACTACGTCGCCCCGATCTTCAACGAGGTCGCCTACTGCCTGGCGGTCGAGCGGCTGCTCGGCATCGAGGACCAGATCCCGCAGCGCGCCCAGGACATCCGGGTGCTGATGATGGAGCTGAACCGGATCACCTCCCACCTGGTGGCGGTCGGCACCGGCGGGATGGAGATCGGCGCGCTGACCGTGATGACGATCGGCTTCCGCGAGCGCGAGATGGTGCTGGACTTCTTCGAGGCGGTCACCGGCCTGCGGATGAACCACGCCTACATCCGGCCCGGTGGCGTCGCCAACGACCTGCCGGAAACCGGGATCGCCCAGCTGCGGGACGTGATCGACTGGCTGGAGAAGCACCTGCCGGAGTACGCAGCGTTCTGCAACGAGAACCCGATCTTCAAGGGCCGGATGTGCGGCATCGGCATCCAGGATCTGTCCGCCTGCCTGGCGATGGGGGTCACCGGCCCGGTGCTGCGCTCGGCCGGCTACCCGCTGGATCTGCGCAAGTCGCAGCCCTACTGCGGCTACGAGAGCTACGACTTCGACGTGATCACCTGGGACACCGCCGACGCCTACGGCCGGTTCCGGGTGCGGCTGGACGAGATGTGGGAGAGCCTGAAGATCGTCAAGCAGTGCGCCGACCGGCTGGAGGCCTCCACCGGTGAGCCGGTGATGATCGACGATCCGAAGATCGCCTGGCCGGCCCAGCTGGCCACCGGCCCGGACGGTCAGGGCAACTCCCACGAGCACATCAAGCACATCATGGGCGAGTCGATGGAGGCCCTGATCCACCACTTCAAGCTGGTCACCGAGGGCTTCCGGGTGCCGGCCGGCCAGGCCTACGTGCCGATCGAGAGCCCGAAGGGCGAGATCGCCTGCCACGTCGTCTCCGACGGCGGCACCCGGCCGTTCCGGGTGCACATGCGCGACCCCGGGTTCAACCACCTGCAGTCAGTACCGATCCAGTGCGAGGGCGGCATGCTGGCCGACATCGTGGTGGCGATCGGTTCCCTCGATCCGGTGATGGGAGGCGTCGACCGATGAGCGGCCACGAGTTCCAGTCCTTCTTCCCCGAATCCGGGGAAGTCGACATGACCGACACCTCGACGAATATCGACGAGACCACGATGGCCGAGCTGCGCGAGCTGGCCGGCCGGTATCCGCAGCCGCGTTCGGCGCTGCTGCCGATGCTGCACCTGGTGCAGAGCGTGGACGGAAGGGTGTCGCCGGCCGGCGTGGAGGCCTGCGCCGAGGTGCTGGGCATCACCACCGCCCAGGTCTCCGGGGTGGCGACCTTCTACACCATGTACCGCCGGCGTCCGGCCGGCAAGCACCACATCGGGGTCTGCACCACCGCGCTGTGCGCGGTGATGGGTGGCGACGCGCTGCTCGACAAGGTGGAGAAGAAACTGGGCATCCACCCCGACGAGACCACCGCCGACGGCACCTTCAGCCTGGAGCGGATCGAGTGCAACGCGGCCTGCGACTTCGCGCCGGTGATGATGGTCAACTGGGAGTTCATGGACAACATGACCCCCGAGAAGGCCGAACAGCTGCTGGACGACCTTTCCGCCGGCAAGGACGTCAAGGCCAGCCGGGGCGCCACCATCACCTCCTGGCGGGAGGCCGAGCGGGTGCTGGCCGGCTTCTCCGACGGCCGGGCGGACGAGGGCCCGAGCGCGGGCGAGGCCTCGCTGCTCGGCAAGAGCATCGCCGACGCCAAGGGCTGGACCGCCCCGAAGCCGGAGGAGAGCGGAAAGTGACCGACCTGCTGACCCCCGTCCTGTCGGTCAACTGGGGCACCGACAAGTCCTGGGACCTCGCCGCCTACACCGCCGGCGGCGGCTACGCCGCGATCGACAAGGCCTTCGCGATGACCCCGGACGAGGTCACCGAACTGGTCAAGACCGCCGGCCTGCGGGGCCGCGGCGGCGCGGGCTTCCCGACCGGGATGAAGTGGAGCTTCGTCCCCAAGGACAACCCGAACCCGAAGTACCTGGTGGTGAACGCCGACGAGTCCGAGCCGGGCACCTGCAAGGACATGCCGCTGCTGATGGCCAACCCCCACACCCTGGTGGAGGGCATGATCATCGCCTCCTACGCGATCGGCTGCCACACCGCCTTCGTGTACGTCCGCGGCGAGGTGCTGCACGTCATCCGCCGGCTGCGCAACGCGGTCGAGCAGGCCTACGCCGCCGGCCACCTGGGCAAGGACATCCACGGCTCGGGCTTCGACCTGGACATCATCGTCCACGCCGGTGCCGGCGCCTACATCTGCGGCGAGGAGACCGCGCTGCTGGACTCGCTGGAGGGACGCCGCGGCCAGCCCCGGCTGCGTCCGCCGTTCCCCGCGGTGGCCGGCCTGTACGCCTCGCCGACGGTGATCAACAATGTCGAGTCGATCGCCTCGGTGCCCTGCATCCTGGCCAACGGCTCGGCCTGGTTCTCGTCCATGGGCACCGAGAAGTCCAAGGGCATGACGATCTACTCGCTGTCCGGCCACGTCGCCCGTCCCGGCCAGTTCGAGGCCCCGCTGGGGATCACGCTGCGCGAACTGCTCGACCTCTCCGGCGGGATTCGCGCCGGGCACGAGCTGAAGTTCTGGACGCCGGGTGGCTCGTCCACCCCGATCCTGACCGGTGAGCACCTCGACGTTCCGCTGGACTACGAGGGGATGGCCTCGGTCGGCAGCATGCTGGGCACCAAGGCGCTGCAGATCTTCGACGAGACCGTCTCGGTGGTCCGCACCACGCTGCGCTGGGTGGAGTTCTACAAGCACGAGTCCTGCGGCAAGTGCACCCCCTGCCGCGAGGGCTCCTGGTGGCTGGTGCAGCTGCTGAAGAAGTTCGAGGCCGGCACCGCCGAGGAGGGCGACGTCGACAAGCTGCTCGACGTCTGCGACAACATTGGCGGCAAGTCCTTCTGCGCGCTGGCCGACGGCGCGGTGGCCTGCGTCACGTCCGCGGTGCGGCACTTCCGTCCGGAGTTCGAGGCCGGCTACCACACCCCGGCCTACGAGCTGTTCCCGTACGGACGAAGCGCCCTGTTCGAGGTTGCCGCTGCGTTCGATCCCGAAGGGAGCCAGGCATGAGCGTCATCACCAAACCCGGCGAAACGGTCGCGCCGGTCGACACCATCACGGTGACGATCGACGGCACCGAGGTGCAGGTGCCCAAGGGCACGCTGGCGATCCGGGCCGCGGAGATGATCGGGATCGCGATCCCGCGGTTCTGCGATCACCCGCTGCTCGACCCGGTCGGCGCCTGCCGGCAGTGCATGGTCGAGGTGCCCGATATGGGCAACGGCCGGGGAATGCCCAAGCCACAGGCCTCCTGCACCCTGGAGTGCGCTCCCGGGATGAAGATCAACACCCAGCTCACCTCGCCGGTGGCGGCCAAGGCCCAGACCGGCATGCTGGAACTGCTGCTGGTCAACCACCCGCTGGACTGCCCGATCTGCGACAAGGGCGGCGAGTGCCCGCTGCAGAACCAGGCGATGAGCAACGGCCGCGGCGAGACCCGGTTCGAGGGGATCAAGCGGACCTTCCCCAAGCCGGTGCCGATCTCGGCGCAGATCCTGCTCGACCGTGAGCGCTGCATCCTCTGTGCCCGCTGCACCAGGTTCTCCGAGCAGATCTCCGGCGACCCGTTCATCGCGCTGGTGGAACGCGGCGCGCTGCAGCAGGTCGGCAAGTACGCCGAGCACCCGTACAACTCCTACTTCTCCGGCAATGTCATCCAGATCTGCCCGGTGGGCGCGCTGACCAGCGTCTCCTACCGGTTCCAGAGCCGGCCGTTCGACCTGGTGTCGACCGATTCCACCTGTGAGCACTGCGCGGGCGGCTGCTCGCTGCGGGTCGACCACCGGCACTTCCAGGTGAAGCGGCGGCTGGCCGGGCAGAACCCCGAGGTGAACGAGGAGTGGAACTGCGACAAGGGGCGGTTCGCCTTCGTCTCCGGACGCGGTGAGGACCGGATCACCCGGCCGCTGGTGCGCCGCGACGGCGTGCTCAAGGTGGCCAGCTGGCCGGAGGCGATCGACGCCGCGGTGGCCGGGCTGCAGGCGGCCGGCAGCGCGGTCGGGCTGCTGCCCGGCGGCCGGCTGACCGTGGAGAACGCCTACGGCTACGCCAAGTTCGCCCGCACCGTGCTGGGCAGCAACCACATCGACTTCCGCTCCCGTCCGGCCAGCGCCGAGGAGACCGCCTTCCTCACCACCGAGATCGCCGGCCGCAGGCTCGGCGAGGGCGTCACCTACGCCGACCTGGAGACCGCCAAGCAGGTCGTCCTGGTCTGCTTCGAACCCGAGGAGGAGACCGGCGCCATCTTCCTGCGGCTGCGCAAGGCGGTCCGCAAGAAGGGCCTGAAGGTCACCACCATCGCGCCCTACCGGTCCAATGGCTCGGTGAAGCTGAACGCCAGCCTGGTGGCCACCGCCCCCGGCGACGAGCCGGCCGCGTTGGCCGACGTCGACCTGGACGGCGACACCATCGTCCTGGTGGGGGAGCGCGCGGCGACCCTGCCCGGCGTGCTGACCGCGGTGGTCGAGGCCACCGCCAAGGCCGGTGCCCGGTACGCCTGGGTGCCGCGCCGGGCCGGCGATCGCGGCGCGATCGAGACCGGCTGCCTGCCGACCCTGCTGCCCGGCGGACGTCCGGTGGCCGACTCGGCCGCCCGGGTGGACGTCGCCGCGGCCTGGGGCGTGGAATCGCTGCCGGCCGAACCCGGTCTGGACGCCGCGGCGATCCTGGCCGCGGCCGGCGCCGGTGAGCTGAAGGCGCTGGTGGTCGGCGGGCTGGAGCCGAAGGACTTCGCCGACGCCGCCGCCACCCGGGCCGCGATCGAGGCGGCCGGCTTCGTGATCAGCCTGGAGAACCGGCTGTCGGAGGTCACCGAGCGGGCGGACGTGGTCTTCCCGGTCGCGCTGATCGAGGAGCACGCCGGCACCTTCTGGAACTGGGAACACCGGCCGGGCACGGTGAACACCGTGATCAAGCAGCCCAACACCCCGATGACCGACCTGCGGGTGCTGGCCGCCCTGGCCGATGCCCTGGGCAGGCCGCTGGGCGTCCGCACCGTCTCGCAGGCCGCGGCGGAGCTCGCCGAACTCGGCACCTGGGAGGGCGAGCGTCCGTCGGCAGCCGCGAGCAAGGCCAAGCCCGCCAAGCCGAAGAAGGGTAGCTACCGGCTGGCCACCTGGCGGGAGATGCTGGACGGCGGCCGCGGGATGGACTACGAGGAGGCCCTGGCCGCCACCGCCAAGCCGGCGGTGGCCCGGGTCAGCCCGGCGACCGCCGCCGCGGCCGATCTGGCCGACGCCGACCGGGTGCGGGTGACCACCGCCGCCGGCAGCTTCGAACTGCCCCTGGAGGTGGCCGCCGACATGGTGGACGACGCCGTCTGGGTGCCCACCAATGCTCCCGGGGTGTCCCTGGGCGAGTACGCGGTTCTGGCCGGCGACGCCGTCCAGCTGAACCGGGGAGGTGTCGCGGAATGAACGATCCGTGGTGGTTGGTGCTGATCAAGGTCGTCGTGCTGTTCGTCGTCCTGTTGGTCTGGACCATCTTCAACGTCTGGTACGAACGCCGCCTGGTGGGCAAGATGCAGCACCGCCTCGGGCCGATCCTGAACGGCCCGTTCGGCCTGGCACAGGCGCTGGCCGACGGCATGAAACTCCTGATCAAGGAGGATTTCATGCCGCACATGGTGGACAAGGTGTTGTTCACCCTGGCGCCGCTGATCGCCGGTACCGCGGCGTTCACGGCGTGGGCGGTGATGCCGTTCGGTGGTGAGGTGGAGATCTTCGGGGTCACCACCCGGCTGCAGTTGGCCGAGCTCGACATCGGCGTGCTGGTCTTCCTGGCGGTCTCCTCGGTCGCCATCTACGGCTTCGTGCTGGCCGGTTGGGCGTCCAACTCGCCCTACTCGCTGCTGGGCGCGTTGCGTTCGTCCGCGCAGATGATCAGCTACGAGATCGCGATGGGCCTCTCGCTGGTGGCGGTGTTCCTGTACGCGGGTTCGATGTCGACCGCGGACATCGTGGAGACCCAGCGGTTGCCGTTGCAGCCGTTCGGGATTGATGCCTGGGGGATGCCGAACTGGTTGTTCGTCACCTTGATCCCGAGCTTCCTGATCTACGTGATCTCGATGGTCGGGGAGACCAACCGGGCACCCTTCGACCTGCCCGAGGCCGAATCCGAGTTGGTGTCGGGCTACATCACCGAGTACTCAGGCTTCCGCTACGCGATCTACTTCCTGGCCGAGTACATCAACATGGCCACCGTCTCGGCCATCGCCACCACCCTCTTCCTGGGTGGCTATCTGCCGTTCTGGCCGTTGAACAACATTGAGTTCCTGAACAACCCCTGGTTCGGTCCGATCTGGTTCGCGGTCAAGGTGCAGTTGTTCATCTCGTTGTTCGTGTGGTTGCGGGGCACTCTGCCGCGGTTCCGCTACGACCAGTTCATGAAGCTGGGCTGGAAGGGTCTGATCCCGATCTCGCTGGGCTGGCTGGTACTGATCTCGGTGATCCGCAAGGTGCAGCAGCAGGGGATGACCGATGTGATCTGGTACGGCACGGTCGGTACCGCGGTGGTGTTGTTGCTGGTGATGGTGGTGTTGCTGTTCGTCGGCGACAAGGAGCCGCAGCCGGAACCGGCGTTGGACGAGCCGTTCGATGCCTTCGCCGGGGGTTATCCGGTGCCACCGATGCCAGGACAGGTGCTCCCCGAACTGGCCGGCGTGGTGTCGTCCACCAGCCAGGCCGAGGACGAGGCGGCCGAGGCTGCCGAACCGACCCAGAAGGAGCTGTGATGGGGATCTTCGACCCGTGGGCGGGCTTCGGCGTCACCTTCCGGACCATCTTCCGCAAGACCTTCACCCAGGGCTACCCCGAGCCCGGGAAAGAGAAGGTCACCGCGCCCCGGTTCCACGGCCGGCACCAGCTGAACCGCTGGCCGGACGGCCTGGAGAAGTGCGTCGGCTGCGAGCTGTGCGCCTGGGCCTGCCCGGCGGACGCGATCTACGTCGAGGGCGCCGACAACACCGAGGAGGAGCGCTACAGCCCCGGTGAGCGGTACGGCCGGGTCTACCAGATCAACTACCTGCGCTGCATCCTGTGCGGGCTGTGCATCGAGGCCTGCCCGACCCGGGCGCTGACCATGACCAACGACTTCAAGTTGGCCGACACCACCCGGGAGAAGATGATCTACACCAAGGATCGGCTGCTCGCCCCGCTGCTGCCGGGCATGGAGGAGCCGCCCCATCCGCGCCGGCTGGGCGACGACGAGAAGGACTACTTCCTCGGCCTGCCCAGCACCGGTACCCCGGACAATCGGACGCCGGTGGTGCGGGAAGCGACGGGGGGCACCCGATGACCGGGGCAGATGTCGCCTTCTGGATCTGCGGACCGCTGATGGTGCTGGGCGCGCTCGGCCTGATCCTGTTCCGCAAGGCGGTCTATTCCGCGCTGAGCACGGTCTTCGCCATGCTCAACCTGGCCGCGCTCTACCTGGCGATGGACGCCCCCTTCCTGGGCGCGGTGCAGATCATCGTCTACACCGGCGCGATCATGATGTTGTTCCTGTTCGTGCTGATGCTGGTCGGCGTCGACACCCCCGACTCGGTGGTGGAGACGCTGCGCGGCCAGCGGGTGTGGGCGGCGCTCACCGGCGTCGGGCTGCTGGCGCTGATCATCTTCGGCATCGGCGGGGCGCTCACCGCGCCGCCGGTCGGGCTGGAGCAGGCCAACGCGGCCTACGGCGGCAACGTCCAGGGTCTGGCGGCGCTGATCTTCGGCCGCTACCTGTTCGCCTTCGAGCTCACCTCGGCGTTGCTGATCACCGCCGCGGTGGCGGCGATGGTGCTGGCGCACCGCCGCCGCGTCCATCCCAAGCCCGGCCAGGCCGACCTGGCGCAGGCCCGGATGAAGGCTTACGCCGAGACCGGCGCCCACCCCGGCTCGCTGCCGAACTCCGGCGTGCTGGCCCGGCACAACTCGATCGCCACCCCGGCGCTGCTGCCCGACGGCAGCATCTCGCCGGAGTCGGTCTCGAAGGTGCTGGCCGGCCGGGGCGCGATCGTCGACTCCGCCGCGCTGGCGCAGAGTACCCAGGCGACCTTCGATGCCATCGAACGGGTGCAGGACGAGGAGGAAGAGTGACCACCGAGAATCTGCTCATCCTGGCGTCGATCGTGTTCACCATCGGCGCGGTGGGTGTCATGGTGCGGCGCAACGCCCTGGTCGTCTTCATGAGCATCGAGATGATGCTCAACGCGGCGAACCTGGTGATGGTCGCCTTCGCCCGGGCCCACGGCGGCCTGGAGGGTCAGGTCGCCAGCTTCTTCGTGATGGTGGTGGCCGCCGCCGAAGTGGTGATCGGGCTGTCCATCATCGTGATCATCTTCCGAACCCGGCGGTCGACCTCGGTCGACGCGGCCAGCCTGCTGAAACTCTGAGGGGAACGACGTGACTGTCCTGGAGACGATCGCCCCGGTCGCCGCGACGGGGGTGTTCAACTGGGCCTGGCTGCTGATCGCCATCCCAGCGCTGGGCGCGGCGCTGCTGCTGCTCGGCGGCAAGGCGCTGGACAAGGTCGGTCCGCCGATCGCGGTCGGCGCGGTGGCGGCCTCGTTCGGCCTCGCGGTGGCGCTGTTCAGTGGCCTGCTCGCCTCGCCGACCGAAGCCCGAGCGGTGTCGGTGCCGCTGTACGAGTGGATCGCCACGCCGTCCTGGACGGTGGAGGCCGGGCTGCTGGTCGACACCCTGTCGATCCTGTTCGCCCTGCTGATCACCGGCGTCGGCTCGCTGATCCACATCTACTCGCTGGGCTACATGGCCCACGACGAGCGCAAGCGCCGGTTCTTCGCCTACCTCAACCTGTTCATCGCCGCGATGCTGATCCTGGTGCTGGCCGACAGCTACCTGGTGCTGTTCGTCGGCTGGGAGGGCGTCGGCCTGGCGTCCTACCTGTTGATCGGGTTCTGGCAGCACAAGCCGTCCGCCGCGGCCGCGGCCAAGAAGGCCTTCGTGATGAACCGGGTCGGCGACCTGGGCATGACCATGGCGGTGATGGCGATGCTGTCGCTGTTCGGCTCGTCCGCCTTCGAGGCGGTCAACCACGGCATCGCGCAGACCGGGCCGTTCTGGCCGACGCTGATCGGCCTGCTGCTGCTGGTCGGCGCCTGCGGCAAGTCCGCCCAGGTTCCGCTGCAGGCCTGGTTGCTGGACGCGATGGAGGGCCCCACCCCGGTGTCGGCGCTGATCCACGCCGCCACCATGGTGACCGCGGGCGTCTACCTGGTGGTCCGTTCGCACGCCATCTTCGACCTCTCCACCACCGCCAGCACGGCCGTGGTGGTGGTGGGCACCGTCACCCTGCTGGCCGGCGCCTGGATCGGCACCAGCAAGGACGACATCAAGAAGGTGCTGGCCGGTTCCACGATGAGCCAGATCGGCTACATGATGCTGGCCGCCGGCCTCGGCCCGGTCGGCTACGCCTTCGCGATCTTCCACCTGCTCACCCACGGCTTCTTCAAGGCCAACATGTTCCTCGGCGCCGGCTCGGTGATGCACGGCATGAACGACGACGTGAACATGCGCCACTACGGGGCGCTGGCCAAGGCCATGCCGTACACCTTCTGGACCTTCGCGATGGGCTACCTGGCGATCATCGGCGTCCCGCCGCTGGCCGGCTTCTTCTCCAAGGACCACATCATCGAGGCCGCCTTCGGCCGCAGCCCGCTGATCGGTGGGCTGGCGCTGTTCGGCGCCGGGGTGACCGCCTTCTACATGACCCGGCTGATGCTGATGACCTTCTTCGGCCAGAAGCGCTGGCAGCCGGGCGTCCACCCGCACGAGTCGCCGAAGGTGATGACCATCCCGCTGATCGTGCTGGCCGCGCTGAGCGTGGTCGCCGGCGTGGCGATGAACGCCTGGATCCAGGGCTGGCTGGAGCCGGCCACCGGCGCCCACCCGCATGAGATCAGCTGGCTGCCCACCCCGGTGGGCTGGGCGACCATGGCGGTGGTCGCCGCCGGCGTGGTGATCGGCTGGCTGCTGTTCGGCCGCCGTCCGATCCCCGAGGTCGCCCCGGCCAGCGTCAACCCGTTCACCGTCGCCGGCCGTCACGACCTGTTCGGCGACGCGGTGAACAACACCCTGGTGGTGGTGCCGACCATGGCGCTGGCCGATGGCGCGGTCGCCGCCGACCAGCGGCTGATCGACGCCGGCGCCGACGGCCTGGGGACGATGTTCCAGGGCCTGTCGAGCCAGGGACGCAAGCTGCAGACCGGCCAGGTGCGCCGCTACACCCTGGGGTTGACCCTGGGCGTGGTCGGCGTCGGTGTCGTGATGATCCTGAGTCAGCTGGGCTGAGGGAGGACGTGGAGATGACTGTTCCGTGGTTGACCGTCCTCGGGCTGATTCCGTTGCTGGGCGCGATCGTGCTGTGCTTCCCGGTGAAGGAGATCGCCAAGGGCCTGGGCCTGGCCTTCGCGCTGCTCACCGCCGGTGTCGCGATCGGCGTCACCGCGCTGTACACCTCAGGTGCCGACCTCACTGTGGCAGTTGCCCTGGATCCCGGCCTTCGGGGCCTCCTGGGCGCTCGGCCTGGACGGCATGTCGCTGATGATGGTGCTGCTCACCGTGGTGCTCGTCCCGGCGGTGCTGCTGGCGGAATGGAAGCTGTTCGACTCCGGCTCGTTCCGGTGGAGCGCGCAGGTCTTCTTCGGCCTGGTGCTGGCGCTGGAGTCGCTGGCGCTGTTCGTCTTCCTGGCCGACGACGTGCTGCTGTTCTACCTGTTCTTCGAGGCCACGCTGATCCCGATGTACTTCCTGATCGGCGGCTTCGGCGGCGCCCGGCGCTCCTACGCCGCGGTGAAGTTCCTGCTGTTCAGCCTGGCCGGCGGCCTGGTGATGTTGTTCAGCGTGATCGGGCTGTACGCCGAGTCGGCCCGGCTGCTGGAGAAGCCGAGCTTCCTGGTCTCCGACCTGGCCGGGCTGGCGCTGTCGCCGACCACCGGGATGCTGCTGATGATCGGCTTCCTGTTCGCCTTCGCGATCAAGGCCCCGATGGTGCCGGTGCACACCTGGCTGCCGACCGCGGCCGAGGAGGGGACGCCGGGCACCTCGGTGCTGCTGGTCGGCGTGCTGGACAAGATCGGCACCTTCGGCATGATCAAGTTCTGCCTGGTGCTGTTCCCGGACGCCAGCCGCGCGGCCGGCCCGGTGATGATCGTGCTGGCGCTGATCTCCATCCTGTACGGCGCGGTGGCCGCGATCGGTTCGAAGAACCTGCTGCGGCTGGTGGCCTACACCTCGGTCAGCCACTTCGGCTTCATGGTGCTGGGCATCTACACCTTCACCAGCGCCGGGATGAGCGGGACCGTCTTCTACATGTTCAACCACGGCTTCTCCACCGCGGCGCTGTTCCTGGTGCTGGGCTTCCTGATCAGCCGCCGGGGTTCGGCGCTGGTGGAATCCTTCGGCGGGGTGCAGAAGGTGGCCCCGGTGCTGGCCGGAACCACCCTGCTGGCCGGCCTGTCCTCGCTGGCGCTGCCCGGCATGTCGAGCTTCGTCAGCGAGTTCATGGTGCTGGCCGGAACCTGGTCGCGGGAACCCTGGGTGGCGGCGGTCGCGGTGCTCGGCACCGTGCTGGCGGCGGTCTACATCCTGCTGATGTACCAGCGGGTGATGACCGGGCCGGTGACCGATCAGGTCGAGGCCCACATCACCACCGACCTGAACGCCCGGGAGAAGTGGGTGATGGCGCCGCTGATCGCGGTGATCCTGGCGCTCGGCTTCGTCCCACAGCTGGCGTTGAGCGTGATCGAACCGACCGTGACCGACACCCTGGCCAAGGCGCAGGTCGCCGACCCGGTCGTGCCGTTCGCGGAGAAGTGAGCGAGGTAGGACAGTGAACATTCCCACGCCGACCTTCGAATGGTTGGAACTCACCCCGCTGCTGATCGTGCTGGCCGGCGCCATGCTCGGCGTCCTGATCGAGGCCCTGCTGCCGCGGCAGTGGCGCTACCGCTCGCAGGTGGCCCTGCTGGTGATCACCGTGCTGGCCGCCGTGGTGATGCTGGTGCTCAACTGGCAGTGGGGCAGCACCGGCATGCTGGCGATGGGGTCGATCAGCCTGGACGGCCCGACCTACATCGCCTGGGGCTCGCTGCTGGTCTTCGGCCTGCTCGGCATCCTGGTGTTCGCCGAGCGGCAGTTGGACAACGGGGCCACGGTGTTCGCCGCGTCCGCCTCGTCGGTGCCCGGCAGCCCGCTGGAGGCCGAGGCCACCAACGCCCGGCTGGAGCACTCCGAGGTCTTCCCGCTGGCGCTGTTCTCGCTCTCGGGCATGATGGTCTTCGCCTCGGCCAACGACCTGGTCACCCTGTTCATCGCGCTGGAAGTGATGAGCCTGCCGCTCTACGTGCTGAGCTCGATGGCCCGGCGGCGCCGGCTGCTCAGCCAGGAGGCCGGCCTGAAGTACTTCCTGCTAGGCGCCTTCTCGTCCGCCTTCTTCCTGTTCGGCATGGCGCTGCTGTACGGCTACGCCGGCTCCTTCGACCTGGGTGCGATCAACGACGCGATCGCATCGCCGGTCTACGGTCGCGGCCTGCTGTTCGTCGGGATGGGGATGCTGGCGGTCGGCCTGCTGTTCAAGATCGGTGTCGTCCCGTTCCATTCCTGGATCCCGGACGTCTACACCGGCGCGCCCACCCCGGTCACCGGCTTCATGGCGATCTGCACCAAGCTGGCAGCGGTGGTCGGCGGCGTCCGGGTGTTCTACGTGGCGCTGGGCGCCGAGCGGT
Source organism: Propionicimonas sp. (assembly GCA_049840415.1). GTDB lineage: Bacteria > Actinomycetota > Actinomycetes > Propionibacteriales > Propionibacteriaceae > Propionicimonas. The sequence continues at coordinate 16,123 of JASGLB010000013.1, forward strand.
GGAGCTGGCAGCCGCTGCTGGCCACGCTGGCGCTGATCACCATGGCGGTCGGCGCGATCCTCGCGCTCACCCAGACCGACATCAAGCGGATGCTGGCCTACTCGTCGGTGGCGCACGCCGGCTTCCTGCTGACCGCGGTGGTCGGCGCGCTGGCCACCGTCCCGGGCGGCCAGGTGAACAGCGTCGGGTCGATCATGTTCTACCTGATCGCCTACGGCTTCGCGGTGATCTCGGCCTTCGCGATCGTCACCATGGTGCGCAACGCCGCCGGCGAGGCCAACTCGCTGTCGGACTGGAGCGGCCTGGGCCGCAGCCACCCGGCGCTGGCCGGCATCTTCGCCTTCCTGATGCTGAGCTTCGCCGGCATCCCGCTGACCGGTGGGTTCATCGGCAAGTGGGCGGTGTTCGCCGCGGCCTGGCGGGGCGGCTACTGGTGGCTGGTGCTGGCCGCGATCGCGTTCAGCCTGGTGGCGGCCTACTTCTACATCCGGGTGATCGTGGTGATGTTCTTCGGCGAGCCGAACCGTCAGGTGACGGTGGGCCGGGCCAGCGGCATGACCTGGGTGCCGGTGGTGGTCGGCGCGGTCGGCGACGGTCTACCTGGGCCTGTTCCCCGGCCAGCTGCTCGACCTGCTGGCCGGAGCCGAGGTGTTCTGGCGGTGAA
>JASGLB010000014.1:0-1056068 GCA_049840415.1 Propionicimonas sp.
GCTGGCCACGACGGACGCCAGCGCGCCGATCGCCCGCGCCCGCGGCAGGTCCGCCTGCAGGAACGAGGCGCTGTGCAGCGCCACCCCGAGGTAGCCCCCGGCCAGCGCCGCGCCGCCCAGCAGCGCGGTCTTACCCAGCGCCAGCAGCGCCAGGCCCGCGGTGGGCGCGATCGGTTCGTGGCGGCGGATCGTCCGGCGGGTGCGACGGGCGGTCCAGCCCACCAGGGCCGCCACCACGGTGATCGCGCCGGCGCCGAGCCAGGGCGGCACCGGCAGCGGCAGACTCAACCGGTCCAGCCCGAAGTAGAGCGCCCAACCGAAGGCGAGGCCGCCGAAACCGGCCACCGCGACCGTCCGCCAGGTGGTCAGCGAGACCGAAGGCGGCGCCTGCTGCGGCATCAGAGTTCGATGATCAGATCGTCCAGCCGGCGGACCGTGGAGGTGTCGAGCTGGGCGACCAGGTCGGCTACCCGGCCGTACCCGACCAGTTCCGCCTCGGGTTCGAGTTCCAGCCAGGGCACCAGGACGAAGGCGCGCTCGTGGGCGCGGGGGTGCGGCAGGGTGAGCACGTCGTTGTCGATCACCCGGTCGGCCACGGCGATCAGGTCGACGTCGATGGTGCGCGGCCCGAACTGGATGGTCCGCACCCGGTCGAAGGCCTGCTCGATCGCGTGCGCCCGCTCCAGCATCACGGTGGAGGCGAGGGTGGATTCGGCTTGGACGACGATATTGAGAAAGAGCGGCTGATCGGTGAAGCCGATCGGGTCGGTCTCGTAGACCGACGACACCCCGGTCACCTTCATGCCGGGGGTCTGCACCAGCAGGTCGGTGGCGCCCTGCAGGTACTCCAGCCGGTCCCCCAGGTTCGAACCCAGCGAGTAGGTGACCTGCCGCAGTGGGGCCATCCCGGAAAGGGTGTCGAGGTCGAGATCGATCATGCTCATGGGCGCCTCCGCTTCACTCGTACCGCCGTGTCGCGCACCGGCACCGAGATCGGCGCCTCGGGCTTGTGCACGGTGACCGTGATCCGACTGATCAGCGGGTGCCGCGCCAGGCAGTCAGCCGCGATCCGATCGGCCAGCGTTTCGATCAGATCCACCGAATCGGCCTCGACGACGGCCACCACCTGCTCGGCCAGCTGGCCGTAGTCGACCGTCGTCTCGACGTCGTCGGCCCGCGTCCCACGGTCGAGGACGCAATCCAGGTCGATGACGAAGGGCTGATCGCTGAACTTCTCCGACGTGTACACGCCGTGTCGACCGAGAACCTCTATCCCGGTCAGCAGGATCCGATCACCCACGACACCACCTCCGGATCCGACCCTACCCGACGGATCGGACAGGCAGGTCAGTCGCGGAACATTCGGCCCGCGACCGCGATCGCGTCCCGCTGGGCGGTCACGGTATGCGTCCGGACCCCCCAGACGCCGCGGCCGGCGAGCAGGGCGGTGATCGCCGCGGTGGCATCGTCGCGCTGCTTGGGGGGACGCGGACGGCCGGCTTCGGCGAGCAGTTCGCCGAGGAACCGCTTGCGGGAGGCGCCGACCAGCAACGGCTGGCCCAACGCCTGGAGTTCGTCCAGCCGGGCCAGCAGCTGCCAGTTGTGGTCGGCGGTCTTGGCGAAGCCGAGGCCGGGATCCAGCACCAGCCGGTCGGCCGCGATCCCCGCGGCCAGCGCGGCGTCCCGTCGCTGCGCCAGCTCGTCGGCGACGTCGGCGACCACGTCGTCGTACCGGGTGAGTTGCTGCATGACGGTGGAGTGGCCGCGCCAGTGCATTGCGATGTAGCCGGCGCCCAGCCGGGCGACGGTGTCGAGCATCTCCGGATCGGCCAGCCCGCCCGACACGTCGTTGACCAGGGTCGCCCCGGCCGCCACCGCCTCGGCGGCGACCTGGGCCCGCATGGTGTCCACCGAGACCGTCGCGCCGGCCGCCGCCAGTTCGCGGATCACCGGCACCACCCGGCCCAGCTCGGTCTCCACCGGGGCCCGTTCCGCTCCTGGCCGGGTGGACTCGCCCCCGACGTCGACGATGTCCGCGCCGTCGTCCAGCAGTTGCCGGCCGTGCCGGATGGCCGCCTCGAACCGCAGGTGCTCCCCGCCGTCGGAGAACGAATCCGGGGTCACGTTGAGGATCCCCATCACCAGGGTCCGGCCGGTCTGCGGAAGCACGGTCACGTCCAGAACCCTAGCGGCACCGCTCGACACCGGGGATCTGCAATTAGACCGCAGAGATTGCTGTTCTCAGCCGGGTGCCGCTCAGGAGTTCTGTTGCGTCGGCAGAGATTGTCGTTCTCAGTTCGAAATTCGGCCTGCCAACGACAGGCAGCTGCTTGGCCCGCTGCCGACGAAGCTCAGGCTCCGGCTTCGTCGTCGGCCAGCCGGGGGTGTCCGCGCCAGGCCGGCATGCTGGCCATGTAGGCCCGGGTCTGCGCCTCGACCTCCTCGCGGGACTGGTCGGGGTGGCGGCGCTGCTGCCAGCCGACCATGGCCGCGAACCGGGTGTCGAAGTCCTGCAGGTTGCCGTCGGCGTCGGTGCAGTGCGAGCAGTAGTGGCCGGTCTCGATCGGCATCCCGCAGCTCTGGCAGGTGATGGTCATGGTGGTCATCGTGGTTCCTTTCGTCGGGCGGCGTCGATCAGCGCGTTCAGGCCATCGATCAGACCGCGTCGGGTGGTGTCGTCCAGGTGCGCCATGGCCCGGGCCACCAGTGCTCGGTCGAGCACGTCGGAGTCGTCCCGCAGCCGGGCCAGCCCGGCCTCGGTGAGCCAGACCAGGGTGCGGCGGCGGTCGACCGGGTCGGGTTCCCGCTCCAGCAGGCCATGCCGCTCCAGTTGGCTGACGATCTCGCTCACCACCGACTGGGCGCGGTCGAGGTGGGCGGCCGCCTCGCCGATGGTGATCGGCCCGGAACCGACCAGGTGGGTGAGCACGGCGCGGGACGCGTTGGTGAGCTCACTGCGCCGTCCGTCCCGGCGGTGGAAGGCCAGGTAGGCCTGGGGGAACACCTCGCAGAACGTGTCGGAGTCGGACATAGCTTCATCGTCCGACCAGCGGTATCCATCGTCAATCCCGATCTATCTCCGGCCCGGTCATCCCGCCCCCGTAGCCGACAGAAACCGGGGAGCAGAGGCCAGTCGCGTGGATTATCCACGCCACTCCTCTCCCCTCCCCGGTTTGTGTCCGGGGCAACAGGCTGGAATCGGCCGGTTCGACCTGACACCATCGGTCTGTGACCGACCGACCCGATCTGGCGACCCTGGTCCTGTTGCGGCGGGTGCGCGACCGGATGGACCGCGAGTACGCCCAGCCGCTGGACGTGGAGTCGCTGGCCCGCGGGGTCTACCTATCAGCCGGCCACCTCAGCCGGCAGTTCAAGCGGGCCTACGGCGAATCCCCGTACGCCTACCTGATGACCCGGCGGATCGAACGGGCGATGATGCTGCTGCGCCGCGGCGACCTGAGCGTCACCGAGGTCTGCTTCGCGGTGGGCTGCCAGTCATTGGGGACGTTCAGCACCCGATTCACCGAACTGGTCGGCGTGCCGCCCAGCGTCTTCCGGGAGCGCGGGGCGGAACTCCGGCCGGGCATGCTGCCCTGCATCGCCAGGCAGGTCACCAGACCGATCAGGAATCGAGAAGCACCCGGAGCCGCCGGCTCGTAGCGTTGGTGGCATGGCAATCACGATTCACTCCAGTTTCCTGCCGCACACCGACGCCGAGGCGTCGCTGGCCTTCTACCGCGACGTGCTGGGCTTCGAGGTCCGGCTCGACGTCGGCTACCAGGACATGCGCTGGATCACGGTCGGCCCCAAGAACCAGCCCGACACCGCGATCGTGCTGCATCCACCGGCGGTCGGCCACGACATCACCGACGACGAGCGGCAACTGCTGCTCGAACTGATCGCGAAGGGCTCCTACTTCGGCGTCAACCTGGCGACCGACGACCTGGACGCCAGCTTCGCCCAGCTCGAGGCGGCCGGCGCCGACATCGTCCAGGAACCCATCGAACAGGACTACGGCGTCCGGGACGCCGCCTTCCGCGACCCGGCGGGCAACCTGATCCGCATCCAGGAACGCAAGGAGAACTGACATGGCTGACAAGGGTAGCTTCACCGATTCCGAACGCGAGGCGATGAAACAGCGCGCTGCCGAACTGCGCGCCAGCAAGGGCCTCAAGGGCGCCGCCAAGCGGGAACGCGAGGCGCAGGCCTGCGCCGACGCGATCGCCGCAATGTCCGGCACCGACCAGCAGATCGCCCAATTGCTGGACGACCTGGTCACCGAGATCGCCCCCGACCTCGACCCGAAGACGATGTACGGCTTCCCCTCCTACGCCCGCGACGGCAAGGTGATCGTCTTCTTCCAGCCGGCCGCGCGGTGGGACATGCGCTACGGCATGGTCGCCTTCCAGCAGGACGCCCAGCTGGACGACGGCCCGATCTGGCCCACCTCGTACGCCGTCGTGGAGGTCAACGACCAGGTGACCCGGAAACTGCGGGAGTTGATCACCCGAGCGGTCGGCTGAGGTCGGTCGGTAACGATTGGATGTAGTTGCCGAGCGGTGGCGCTGGCGCCCCTAGCCTTCCCTCATGATCGCCGCGCGGATCGGCTGGCTCGCCCGGCCGTGGTTCCTCAGGGCGGTGGCGCTGCTGGCGGTGAACGACCACGTACTCAAGGCGATGTGGCCGGGGTGGCTGACCGGCAAGCTGAGCGACTTCGCCGGCCTGGCCGCCATCGCCACCCTGTTCGCCGTCCTGGTCGGACGGAGCTGGGCGGTCACGCTGGCGGGCCTCGGCTTCGTGGCGCTGAAGACCGTCCCGGGCGTGGCGGAGCTCGCGGCTCCGCTGCTCGGCGGGGTGACCTTGCGGGACGCGACCGACCTGGTCGCGCTCGCCGTCCTGCCGGGGGTCTGGTTCCTGTTGAAGCCGGCGGACGCGGACGCGTGGCGGCGGGATCGCCGCGGGTGGCCGCGCTCGGGCTGATCGCCGGCGTCCTGGCTGTCTCCGCCACGTCCGCGCCGCCGCCCACCCATGTCGAGGAGCTGGGTTTCACCGATGGTGCCTTCCACGCGGCGGTGTACACCCGCGAGCGCAATGACGTCAGCTGGCTGAGCAGCCGCGACGGCGGCCTGACCTGGGCCCGCAGCAGCGATCCGGGCGAGCTGCCCGAGCAGGTCCGGACCGAGCCGGACGGCGTGCAGGCCTGCGCCCCAGACGAGGTCTGCTACCGCGCCTTCCCGGAGCCACGCCACCTCCAACTGCAGCGCCGGGAGCCCCGCGGCGACTGGGTGGCCGACGGCGAGGTGCGCTGGACCCCCGCCGTAGCCTCCTCCTCGTTCGGGTACCTGCCCCTACTGGCGATCAATCCGCTGGCCAGTGACGAGGTGGTGATCGCGCAGGACGACCGTTGCTTCGTGCGGCTGGCCGACCGGCAGTGGCGCGAGGTCGACCTGATCACCCCGGCCAACGATCCCGCCTGGCTCAATGTCTGGGTCCGGCTGCGCAACGCTCCGGGCGGCACCCTGATCGTGGGCATCGTGGTGGGAGCCGCCACCGCCGCGGTCTTCATGCTGGCGATCTGGATCGCACCCCGCCTGCGACGAACCCGGTTGCGCTGAGCGCTGGGAGGTTCAGCCGATGATCAGGCTCATCGCCTCGGCCCTGGTGGCCGGGTTGCGCATCGTGCCGCGGACGGCGCTGGTGACGGTCTTGGAGCCGGGTTTGCGGACCCCCCGCATGGTCATGCAGAGGTGCTCGCACTCGATCACCACCATCACCCCCTGCGGGTTCAGGTGCTCGACCAGGGCGTCGGCCACCTCGGAGGTGAGCCGCTCCTGCACCTGCGGACGCTTGGCGTAGACGTCCACCAGCCGCGCCAGCTTCGACAGACCGGTGATCTTGCCGCCGGACGGAACGTAGGCCACGTGGGCCACCCCGGTGAACGGCAGCAGGTGGTGTTCGCAGGTGCTCCACACCTCGATGTCGCGCACCAGCACCATCTCGTCGTGGCCCAGGTCGAAGGTGGTCGCCAGTACCTCGCCGGCGTCCGCCTCGAGGCCGGTGAACATCTCGGCGTAGGCGCGGGCCACCCGTCCCGGGGTGTCGCGCAGGCCGTCGCGGTCCGGGTCCTCGCCGATCCCGATCAGGATCTCGCGGACCGCCGCCGCCACCCGATCGTGGTCGATCGCCATCGCTCAGCCCTGCTTGGGGTGCTGGTCCGACCCTTCGTCAGGCTCAGCGGCCGTCGGTTCGGCGCCCGGCTCCCCGGCCTGGGTCGGGGCCGCCGGGCGGTCGTCCGGGGACGCCACGGGCTGCGGCGGGGCGAACGGCGGCTGCTGACCGAAGGACGGATCGTAGGGCTGGCCGTAGGGCGGCTGCTGACCGTAGGGGTACGGCGGCTGCGGCGGATAGGGCTGCCCGGGGTACTGGGCCGGCGGGTAGCCGTAGCCCGGCTGGCCACCGTAGGGCTGCTGCGGGTAGCCGTAGCCGCCCGGGTACGGGGCCTGGCCGTACGGCGGCTGGCCCTGCTCCGGACCGGCGCCGGTCCAACCCGGCTGAGGCTGAGGCTGCGGAACCAGGTCGGGCTGCGGTTCCGGCATCGGCGGCGGGTCGATCGGCGGGATGTTGGACGGCACCCGGGTGTCCGAACCCGTCCAGGCCGGACGCTTCGGCCAGCGGCGCAGCGGCTCGAAGACCTTCGCCACCTGCTCCTTGTCCAGGGTCTCCTTCTCGAACAGCTGGCGGACCAGCTCGTCCAGCACGTCCCGGTTGGCCTCGAGTACGTCGAAGGCCTCCTGGTGCGCGTTGGCGATCAGCTTGGCCACCTCGGCGTCCACCTGCGCGGCGACCGCCTCGGAGTAGTCCCGGGTGTGGCCGAAGTCACGGCCCAGGAAGGGCTCGGAGTCGGACGTCCCCAGCCGCACCGCACCCAGCGACTCGGTCATCCCGTACTGGGTGACCATCGCCCGGGCCAGCTTGGTGGCCTTCTCGATGTCGTTGCTGGCGCCGGTGGTCGGGTCGTGGAAGACCAGTTCCTCGGCGGCCCGGCCGCCCAGCATGTAGGCCAACTGGTCGAGCAGCTCGCCGCGGGTCTGGGAGTACTTGTCGTCGTCCGGCATCACCATGGTGTAGCCCAGCGCCCGGCCGCGCGGCAGGATGGTCACCTTCTGCACCGGGTCGGTGCCCGGCATGGCGGCAGCGACCAGGGCGTGGCCGCCCTCGTGGTAGGCGGTGATCAGCAGCTCGCGCTCGTTCATCACCCGGGTGCGCTTCTGCGGGCCGGCGATCACCCGGTCGATCGCCTCGTCCAGCTGGGGCTTGCCGATGAACCGCAGGTTCAGCCGGGCGGTCAGCAGGGCGGCCTCGTTCAGCACATTGGCCAGGTCGGCACCGGTGAAACCCGGGGTGCGCTTGGCGACGGTCTCGAGGTCGGCGTCCGGTGCCATCGGCTTGTTCGCCGCGTGCACCCGCAGGATCTGCAGCCGGCCCTTCATGTCGGGGGCCTCGACCGGGATCTGCCGGTCGAACCGGCCCGGACGCAGCAGCGCCGGGTCGAGCACATCGGGACGGTTGGTCGCCGCGATCAGCACCACGCCGCCGTGGACGTCGAAGCCGTCCATCTCGACCAGCAGCTGGTTCAGGGTCTGCTCGCGCTCGTCGTGACCGCCGCCCATGCCGGCGCCCCGGTGGCGTCCGACGGCGTCGATCTCGTCGATGAAGATGATCGCCGGAGCGGCCTCCTTGGCCTGCTCGAACAGGTCGCGGACCCGGGAGGCGCCGACACCGACGAACATCTCGACGAAGTCCGAGCCCGAGATGGAGAAGAACGGGACGCCGGCCTCGCCGGCCACCGCGCGGGCCAGCAGGGTCTTGCCGGTGCCGGGCGGGCCGTAGAGCAGCACGCCCTTGGGGATTTTGGCGCCGACCGCCTGGAATTTGGCCGGCTCGGCGAGGAACTCGCGGATCTCCTGCAGCTCCTCGATCGCCTCCTCACAGCCGGCGACGTCGGCGAAGGTGCTCTTCGGGGTGTCCTTGCTGGCCAGCTTGGCCTTGGACTTGCCGAAGCCCATCACCCGGTTCCCGCCGCCCTGCAGGTTGGAGAAGATCATGAAGAACAGCACGCCGATGATCAGGAAGGGCACCACGGTCAGCAGGAAGGTGTTCCAGATGCTGGGCTGCGGGTTCTGCGCGTCCCACTTGTCGAGGGTGCCGGCGGCCTGCCGCTGCTGCAGCCGCGCGATGATCTGGTCGCTCTGATCGCCCACCCAGTTGGCGCGCAACTTCTGCGGCGGGTTGTCCTTGGTCTCCACCCGGATGACCTGCTCGCCGTCCACCAGGACGACCTCGGTCAACGGGGCGTCGCCATTGATCAGCGCGATCACTTCCGAGGTGGGCTTCTGGGCGTACCCGCCCGCGCTGCTGACCGCGTCCACGATCAGGACGATCGCCAGAAAGGCGAGCACGATCCAGATGAACGGCGACCTCAGGAACCGATTGTTCTTCATTCCTACCTTCATGAGCCGGTGGCATCAGCGACGATACCGAAGCGGCCAAAACCGTCGGGTCAGTCGATCAACTGTAGACGTGCGGAGCCAGGATGCCGACATCGCGCAGGTTGCGGTACCGGCCGGCATAGTCGAGGCCGTAGCCGATCACGAACTGATTGGGCAGGTCGTAGCCGATATAGGCGACGTCGATGTCGGTCTTCATCGCGTCCGGTTTGCGGAACATCGCCATGATGCCCAGGCTGGCCGGCTTGCGCGAGGCCAGGTTGCGCATCAGGTAGGTGAGGGTGAGCCCGGTGTCGATGATGTCCTCCACCACCAGCACGTGACGCCCCTCCAGATCGGTATTGAGATCCTTCAGGATCCGCACCACGCCGGAGGACTGGGTGCCCGAACCGTAGGACGAGATCGCCATCCAGTCCATCTCGCAGTCGATCTTCAGGCTGCGGGACAGGTCGGCCATCACCATCACCGCGCCGTTCAGCACGCCGACCAGCAACGGGTTCTTGCCGGCGTAGTCGGCATCGATCTGGGCGCCGATCTCGGCCAGCCGCTGCTGGATGTCGGCGTGGGTGTACAGGACGCGGGTCAGATCCCCCGCGATGTCGGTGGCTTCCACTCCGGTTAGCCTACCGGTTCGGCAGGGGTGGTTCGCGGCGTCCAGCCCCCGGCCACGGGGGGCTGGAACTGCCCGGCAGGTGCAGAAAATGCCACATAGGCCACTCGGCCGACGTATCTGTCGGCCAGCGCTCTTATATGGCAGAAAAGTTGCACTGGTTTCGGGGGTGGGGTTGGTGTTCAGGGTTCAGGGTGCGTGGTTCAAGGTTCAAAAGTGCCGGGGTTCAGAGGAGTACAGGGTTCCCTCCCGGCGGGCCACCCGCACTCCCGGCAGATCGAGCGGGCCCTGGCCGTGCCAGTCGGAGACCAGGCCGAGCACCGCCTGGACGTGGGCCGCGGCCAGGTCGCGACCACCGGCCGCGGTGAGCCAGCCCCGCACCACCCGGCCGCGCAGCGCTTCGGGGAGCTCCGCCAGCCAGCGGACGTCCAGAACCTCGCCCTGCTGGGTGGCGGCGGCCTGGGCGGCCAGGTCGTCCAGCAGGTCCGCATCGGCGCGGGCCAGCTCGGCGGTACGGGCCAGCGCCTCGGCAATGCCGGGGCCGAGTTCGGCCTCCAGGACGGGCAGGACGCGGTGCCGCACTCTCGCCCGGGCGAAGCCGGGCTCGGCGTTCTGCGGGTCGTCCCAGGGCTCCAGGCCGAGTTCGGCGCAGGCGGCGGCGGTGGTGGCCCGGCGCAGCCCCAGCAGTGGCCTGACGAACCGGCCGCGGCGGGTCGGCATGCCGGCCAGCGAGCGGGTGCCGGAGCCCCGGGCCAGGCCCAGCAGCACGGTCTCGGCCTGATCGTCCAGGGTGTGGCCGAGCAGCACCGCCTCGTCGCCGGACGCGGCTGCTTCCAGCGCCCGGTACCGGGCTGCCCGGGCGGCCGCCTCCAGCCCCTCACCCGCCGGCTCGACGGTGACCGCAACCCCCGTCACCGGCAGCGGCGCCAACTGCTCGGCCACCCGGGCTGCGATCCGATCCGAGCCGGGTTGCAGGCCGTGGTCCACCACCACCGCGCGGACCTCCACCCCGCGCCGCCGTCCGACCACCCCGGCCGCGGCGGCCAGGGCGAGCGAGTCGGCTCCGCCCGAGCAGGCGATCAGCAGCGGCCCGGTGGCCACCCGCTCCACCGCCTGGACGACCGCCAGCGTGGCCGGACCGAGCTCCCGCCGGGCCATTGGGTCAGCGGCTCACCCGGTGCAGCCACTGCGCCGGGTCGTGGATCTCCGCCAGGGTGGGCAGCATCGCCGGCTGGCTGAAGGCCAGGTTGAGCAGGTCGAGATCGGCCCGGCTCAGCACGGCCTCGCAGAACCGGGCGCCGTCGCGGTACTGCGCCCGCTTCAGGTCGGTGCCCAGCAGCCGACCGACGATCGCCGACCAACCGCCCCGGTCGCGGTGCCCCTCGAACGCCCGCCGGATCACCGGCAGGGTGGGCAGCACCTTGGTGCCGACCCGGTCCATCATCACGTCGGCGTGGCCCTCGACCAGCGACATGATGGCGGTCACCTGCTCGAAGCTCTCCCGCTGGGCGGGCGCGATCACCGCGTCCATCACGCTGTGCGGACGATCGCCGGCCCGCCAGGAGCGCAGCGGCTCGGTATCGTCCAGCAGCTCGGTCATCAGGCCCAGCAGGTGCTCCCGCAGCCACGGCGCCTGGCCGAACTGGAACTGGTGGGTCTGCTCGTGCAGGCAGACCCAGAGCCGGAAGTCGGTCGGGTTCACCCCCAGCTGACGCTCCACCGACACCACGTTGGGGGCCACCAGCAGCAGCCGATTGGGCTGGCCGAAGGGATCGAACTGGCCCAGGATGCGTCCGGCCAGCGCGGCGAACACCGCGCCGACCTGGGCGCCGAGCGCGCGTCCCCGCAGCTGTTCGAGGTTGCCGGCGGGCGACGACGGCGCCCCGAGGGAGGCGGTGATGGACCGCGCCGAGGCGGCCATCGCGGCCAGCCAGCCGGCCCGGTCGACCACCAGCGTCTCGGCCTCGGCCGGGGTGCTCATGCCGGAGACCTCGGCGACGTGGGCCGGCGCCTTCGCCGCGGCGGTTCGCAGCGCCTCGACCACCTGCGCGATGTGCCCGGGGGTCAGCTCCGGGCCGGGATGGGCAACCTTGGCACCCAGCCGCGCGGCCTGGTCCCAATCGATGTACGGCAGCTGCTGCATGCGCCCACTCTACGAGTCAGCTGGTACCGCGGCAGCCGCACTTGGCCAGCGCGGTCGCGGTGCGGTCCAGCCAGTTGTAGGCGCTGTCCCGTCCGGCGTCGTTGGCCATCGCGGCGAAGCTGAGCACCGCGCCGTCCCGGGTGGTGACGTAGCCGGCCAGCGTCGCCACCCCCAGCAGGGTGCCGGTCTTGGCGTGGACGACGGTGCGCCCGGCCTTCTCGGCGGGGTCGTTGAAACGGTGCTTCAGGGTACCGTTCACGCCGGCGACCGGCAGGCCGTTCACCACCGCCGACCAGCGGGGGGTGACCAGCGCCCGCGCCAGCCCGTCGGCCAGCACCGAGGGCCGCACCTTCGACTTGCGGGAGAGCCCGCTGGCGTCGTCGATCCGCATTCCATCGGCCCACAGACCGTGGGCCTTCAGCCAGCCGGCGATCGCCTGCCGGGCGCCGTCGAAGCTGGGCTCGCCGCCGCTGGCCAGGGCCAGGTGCCGGCCCAGCACCTCGGCGCCGTGGTTGTCGCTGAGCCGCAGCACCCGTCCCACCACGGTGGCCAGCGGCGCGGACTGCACCGCCGCCACCCGCTGCGCGCCGGCCGGCGCCCGCTGGGCGGCGATCTTGGTGACCTTGATGCCAGCTTGCTTCAGCCGGGTGGCGAAGGCCTCCGCGGCCACCTTGGCCGGGTCGCCGTGCGCCTTCCACTGGTTGGCCAGCCCGCCATTGATCGACAGCGCCCCGACCCGGGCGGTGAAGGTTTTCCAGCTCGGCTTCCAGGAGGGGTGCCAGGTCGGGCGGGCGAACAGCGAGGTGTCGTAGCCCAGCCGCACCGAGGTGACGCCCTGCTGCTGCAGCGCGGCCACGGTCTGCTCGGCCAGCGCCTGCAGCGAGGCCGGCTTGTCGGCCGACTTCGACGGTTTGTCGGTGAGGAACGGATCGCCGCCGCCGACCAGCACCAGGCGGCCGGGCTTCGGCGCGACCACGGCGGTGGTGAAGGTGGCCTCCGGGCCGATGGTGTCGACCACCGCCAGCGTGGTGAGCAGCTTCATGGTGGAGGCCGGGATCAGCGGCTTGTCGCCGGTGCTGGCCAGCTTCTGTCCGCTGGCCGGGTCGATCACCACCACGCCGGACTTGCCCACCCCGCTCTTGGCCACCTTGGCCAGCACCTTCGCCAGCCGGTCGGCGTCCGGCAGTGGGGCGGGCTCGGGCGTGGCGGGCGGCTGCGGGGCGGCGGAGGTGGACGGCGAGGACTGCCCGGCCGAGGCCGGCGGAGTGGGAGCCGGGGCTGGCGGCACCACCGAACAACCGACCAGCAGCGCCGCGAGCAGGCCGGCGGCGACCAGTCGGGGCGTCCTTCCGGCGAGGTCGGCCGGGCGCCGGGACGCGGTTCGGCTGCCGCCGTCCGTACCACCCGACATCGCGCCTCTCCTCCTTTGCCGCGGCTGGCGATAGGCTCTGCCGCACACCCATGATGACAGAGAGCCCGAGGTGAACATCGATGGACCTGCCCTCCTTCGCCCGTCCCAAGATTCAGCCGCATCTGCACTTCGATGTGACGATCGAGATTCCCAAGGGCACCAAGAACAAGTACGAGATGGATCACCACACCGGCCGGATCCGGCTCGACCGGACGCTGTTCACGTCCACCCAGTACCCCAACGACTACGGGTTCATCGAGGGCACGCTGGGCCAGGACGGCGACCCGCTGGACGCCATGGTGCTGGTGCCGGAGGCGACCTTCCCGGGCGCGCTGATCGAGTGCCGGGCGATCGGCATGTTCCGGATGACCGACGAGATGGGCGGCGACGACAAGGTGCTGTGCATCCCGGTGGCCGACGAGCGTCAGCAGAGCATCAAGGAACTCACCGATCTGCCCAACCTGACGCTGCTGGAGATCGAGCACTTCTTCTCGGTCTACAAGGACCTGGAGCCGGGCAAGTCGGTCGAGGGCGCCGTCTGGGTGGGGCATGCCGAGGCCGAGCGGGAGATCCGCAACAGCTGGGACCGGGCCCGCGGCACCTCCTACGAGAACGAGTTCACCCCGGCGAAGGAAGCCGAGGACTGATCGGCCGATGGCGGGCGTTCCGGTGACTCGCCGGTTGTTCCTGATGCGCCATGGGCAGGCCGGCTTCGCCGGCAGTGATCGGGAACGCCCGCTGACCAGCCACGGCCGGGCCCAGGCGGCGCAGATCGGCGCGCTGCTGGCCAACCGCGGGGTCGAGCAGATCCTCTGCTCCCCCGCCGTCCGGACCGGCCAGACCGCCTCGGGGCTGCGGCTCGCCGCCCCGGTGAAGGTGGTCGACTCCCTCTACAACTGCTCGGCCGGACGCATCCTGACCGCCCTGGCCGCGCTGCCGGAGCGGATCCGCACCGCGCTGGTGGTGGGCCACTACCCCGGCATCCCGTCGCTGGCCCACGAACTGGCCGACCGACGCTCCGATGCCGCCGCGCTGCGTCAACTGGTCGGCCCGTTCTCCCCCGCCACCCTGGTCGAGTTGGAGTTCACCGGCGCCTGGAACGAGCTGCACGCCGCCCGGCTGGTGGCCGTCCACCGCCCCGCGGACTAGCGGGCCGGGTCTCCCGGCACGCTCGCACCGGCCTCCCGTCCCGGATCCCCTGACACAAACCGGGGAGCAGCGGTGACTCGCGTGGATTATCCACGCCACCACCGGCTGCTCCCCGGTTTCTGTCCGGGAGGTGACCCGCAGACGTCCCGACGCGACGGGGGACGGAGCCCGCGGCCCCGTCCCCCGTCAGGTTGACTGCTCAGTGCTTGATGGCGATCACCGGATCGCCGGCCTGCACCTCGATGCCCGACTTCGGGGTCACCGAACCCAGCGTGGCGGTGTTCAGCACCACCACGATGGTGGTGGTGTCGTAGCCGGCCTCCTTGACCGCGGCCAGATCGACCGTGGCCAGCGGGTCGCCGGCCTCGATCCGCTGGTCCTGGGCGACCAGCACCTCGAAGCCGCTGCCGGCCATCTTCACCGTGTCGATGCCGACGTGCACCAGCACCTCGACCCCGTCGTCGGTCCGGATGCCGAAGGCATGGCCGGTATTCGCCACCGTGGTCAGGTTGCCGCCGACCGGGGCGATCACCCGTCCGTCACTGGGGACGATGCCCACCCCGTCGCCCAGCGCCTTGGACGCGAACACCGGATCGGGCACGTCGGTCAGCGCGATCACCTGGCCGGAGATCGGGGCGTTCACCGTCTCGGTGGCCACGGCCACGGCCACCGCGGTGGCGGTCGCGGCGGCGGCCGTCCCCTCGGCGACCACCGGCGCGGCGGCGACCGGGGCAGCGGCGCTGCCGGCCTCGAGGGCGCGGTCGGCCTCGGCCTGATCGCGCTCGGCGCGGAAGGCATCCCGCTCCTCGGCGGTCCGGTAGTCACCGAACAGGATCAGGAAGAAGGCCACGAAGAACGCCCCGGCGATGGCGATCACGTACAGGAACGCCGGCGAGAAGATCGGGATGGTCAGCAGCGAGGTGAAGGCGAAGGTGTTCGCGTGCACGCCGTCGGTCTGCAGCAGCAGCGAACCGATCGCGATGATCGCACCGCCGGTGAAACAGCCCACCAGCATCCGCGGGTAGATCCGCTTGAACCGCAGGTGGATGCCGTAGAGGGACGGCTCGGAGATACCGCCCAACAGGCCGGCGGCCAGCGCACCAGTCGCGGTCTGCCGCATCTCCAGGTCGCGTTCTCGGGCCGAGATCACCAGCACCGCAGCGGTGGCGCCGAAGCAGGCGAAGTTCCAGGCGCCCATCGGGCCCTGGATGAAGTCGTAGCCCAGGCCGGCCGGCGGCGGCGCCAGGTTGGCCAGCATCAGCGCGTTCAGCGGCCAGTGCAGGCCCAGCGGCACCAGGAACGGGTAGACCATCGGGATGATGATCGCGAACACGAATGGGGCGGAGGTGTTCAGCCAGGAGAGCCCCTGACCCAGGATGGTGCCGATCCACAGCCCGAGCGGACCGATCAGGAAGGCGGAGACCGGAACCATGATGATCATCGACAGGAACGGCACGAACACCAGGTGCAGGTTGCTCGGGATCAGCCGCTGGGCGGTCTTGTAGACCAGCGCCAGCACCGCGACCATGATCAACGGGACGAAGACCGCGCCGCTGTAGTCGTTGACCGGCATCTGGATACCGAAGATCGTCGCGGTGCAGATCGGCGAGCCGCCGGGGATGGGGTTGGCGTTGCACACCGTGCTGGCGACCAGATCGGGGTTGCCCAGCTTGACGAAGTCGGGAGTCATCAGCGCCGCCATCACGCTGAAGCCGACCCAGGGGTCGATGTTCAGCGCCTTCGCCGCGTTGTAGGACACCGCCAGCGGCAGGAAGTAGAACACCGCGTGCCAGATGGTGTCGATGAAGATCCAGCCGGCCGGCTTGTCGGCCGCGCGGAAGTCGACCACGCCGAGGGCGTCCAGGATGGCCGCGAAGGCGATCACCAGGGAGGCCCCCAGCAGCACGCCCAGCAGCGGACGGAAGCTGTTGGAGAGGTACTCGAAGAAGGCGTCGAGCCAGGCGTTCTTGCCGCGGGCCTTGGCCCGGGCGGCGGCCTTGACGTCGGCGTCGCTCTGCCCGCCGCCGGAGGCCGGCTTGGCGCCGGACATCGACGGCAGGTTCATGATCTCGGTGAAGACGCCCTGGACGGCACCGCCGATGACGACCTGGAAGCGGTCGCCGCTCTGCGGGACCGTGCCGAGCACACCGGGCACCTTGTCCAGCGCCTTGGCGTCGACCTTGCCGGCATCCACCAGTTCGAAGCGAAGCCGGGTGGCACAGTGGGTCAGACTCGTGATGTTGGCCGGGCCGCCGATGTACTCGACGATCTGCTCGGCAGTGCTGGATGTCGCTGCCATCCTCATTCCTGTCTGCTCAATCCGCCCATGGGGCGAGGGGGCGAGCAGCCCCGGGAGAGCATCCGCGGAGGCAATCCAGGGGCGGCCGGACGCGTGGCCGGGAAAGCTGCGCAACCCGGCTCACGCACCGACCTAACACCGAGGACGGTGCCGCGCGCAAGCCCTGCGGCGACAGCACCCGTCAGGTGGTACGGAATCGGTGGTCCAGCCGTGGCAGTGGGACGACGGAACCGTCCCCGCGTCCCATCTCCAGCCGCGACAGCTGGGACAACGGAACCGTCCCCGCGTCCCAACGCGTCCCATCTCGACCTTCGGGCACCCACGGCGCAGCCGCACCGGGGGACGGTTCTCCGGTCCGCGGTGGACCAGGGAACCGTCCCCCGGTCCACGGGGTTCAGCGCTCGGGGGTCAGGCCAGGGAGAGGAAGAGCTTCTCCAGCGAGCCCAGGTCGACATCGGAGTTGTCGGGGTTGACCAGGCATTCCTTCAGGCCGGTCGAGATCACCGCGAAACCGGCCCGGTCCAGCGCCTTGGAGACCGCCGCCAACTGGGTGACGATGTCCTGGCAGTCCCGTTCGTCCTCGATCATCTTGATGATCCCGCCGAGTTGACCCTGGGCGCGCTTCAGCCGACGAACCACCGTCGCCAGGTCATCGGGATTGATCTTCATGCGTCCGCCCTTCGGGTCACTGGGGTTGGGTCTGCGCGGCGATCTGGCTCCGCACCTCGTCCATGTCGAGACCCTTGATCGCGCCGATCAGCTCGTCCAGCGCGGACGCGGGCAGCGCCCCCGGCTGGGAGAAGACCAGGATGCCCTCCCGGAACGCCATCAGCGTCGGGATGGACGTGATCCCGGCGGCACCGGCCAGCGACTGCTCGGCCTCGGTGTCGACCTTGCCGAAGGCGATCTCGGGGTACTTCTGCGATGCCGCCTCGAACACCGGGGCGAACATTCGGCAGGGGTTGCACCAGGCCGCCCAGAAGTCGACCAGCAGGATGTCGTTGTCGTTGACGGTCTGCTCGAACGTGTCGGCGGTCAGGTTGACGGTGGCCATGGCCCTCCTCGGATGTCGGTCGTCGACAGTATAAACCGCGATACCCCCTTGGGTATTCCGGGCCGGGTGCGCCATTCGTCACCGAAGCTGGGCACCCGCCAGGGGGCGCCGAGCCGGGTGCTACGGTGAGTTTCTGCCTGACCTGGGTGACTGCGCAACACTCCCCCCTCACCCGCGCCGGGGGTGGGAGATACGCTGGTCACTCGACAGAACGATCGTTCTGTCACCTGCCCCGAGGCGCACGAGGAGTTGTCGATGAGTCCGAGCGTTGGCCCCACGCCAGGCCCGGCCTTCGACCTGCGCGACTACACCCGCACCGCCCGTGGCAGCCACCGGGAGCAGCTCGACCTGACCGGCTACGCCGCCGAGCCGCTGGACGCCGGCACCCTCGAACTGGTCCGGCTGCTGGCCCGACTGGAGCGCGGCGCGCTCTCCTACCTGCGCAGCGTGCTGGTCACCCCGACCCACGCCGACGCCCGGATGACGGCCTTCCTGGTCACCTGGGCGTACGAGAAGTACTGGCTGGCCGACGCCCTGGAGGCGATCGGCGAGGCCCACCCCACGCCGGACGAAGCCGCCGCGGCGCCGCTCTCGCAGCGGGTACGCCAGGCCTGGCACGCCCTCGGCGAACGCTTCGAACCGATCCGGGAGTCGGTGGTGGCGAACCTGATCGGCGAGGACGTGATCGCCGTCCACTGCCTGGCCGGGGCGCTGGACGAGTGGCTGGTGCAGGCCGCCTACCAGCGCCTGGCCGACACCACCGGGCACGCCGACCTGGCCGGCACGCTACGCGAACTGCTCGAGGTGAAGCAACGCCACCGGGAGTTCTTCGAGGGTCAGGCCCGGCGCCGGCTGGACGCCTCGCCCTCGGCCGCCAAGCTGGCCCGGCGGCGGTTGCGGCGGGCCGGCTGGCCGCTCGGCTCGGCCGACGAGCCGCCGCAGACCCTCGCCCGGCTGCTGGACGGGCTCCTGACCACCACCGACCTGGCCGCCATCGACCGGCGGCTGGACGCCTACCCCGGCCTGGCCGGGCTGGGACTGATCAGCCGGGCCGGAGCGCGGACCGTCCGCCGCGCCGGCCACTCGCCGACCAAGGGAGACCCGCAGCAGTGAGCATCGACCTCGGCAACGCCCGCATCCTGCTCACCGGAGCCACCGGCTTCGTTGGCCAGGCCATCCTGGAGCGGCTGCTGACCAGCCACCCGGGCACCACGATCACGGTGCTGGTTCGTCCCCGCGGCCGGGTCACCGCGCAGCGTCGGCTGGAGACCCTGCTGCGCAAGGCGGTGTTCTCCCGCTGGATCGAGCAGGTGGGCGAGGCGGAGGCCAAGCGGATCGTCGCCGAACGGGTCCGGGTGGCCGAGGGCGCGCTGGGCGATCTCGGGCCGGAGCCGGAGAAGCTCGACCTGGTGCTGCACTCGGCCTCGTCGGTGAACTTCGACGACCCGATCGACCAGGCCTTCGGCACCAATGTCACCGGCGTCGCGAAGCTGTACCAGGCGTTGCTGGACGCCGGTGCCGACCCGCACGTCGTCCATGTCTCCACCGCCTACGTCAACGGCGCCCGCAAGGGACTGGTCACCGAGGGACCGGTCGAGCACCAGGTCGACTGGCGGGCCGAGCAGGAGGCGGCGCTGACCGCCCGGGCCCGGGTGGACGAGCAGTCCCGCCAGCCCGCCCGGCTGAAGCAGTTCCTCAAGGAGGCCCAGCAGCAGGTGGGCAAGGTGGGGCCGCAGGCGGTCGCCGAGGCCACCGAGTCCGCCCGTCGCGCCTGGGTGGACGAGCAACTGGTCGAGCACGGCCGGGCCCGCGCCCAGAGCCTGGGCTGGACCGACGCCTACACCCTCACCAAGGCGCTGGCCGAGCGGCTGGCCGAGGAGCTGTGGCTGGGCAACGGCCACCGGCTGAGCGTGGTGCGGCCGTCCATCATCGAGAGCGCGCTGCGCCACCCCTACCCGGGCTGGATCGACGGCTTCAAGGTGGCCGACCCGCTGATCATGGCCTACGGACGCGGCCAGTTGCCGGAGTTCCCCGGCCTGCCGGACAGCGTGCTGGATGTCGTCCCGGTCGACTTCGTGGTGAACGCGGTGCTGGCCGCGGCGGCGACCGAGGCACCGCGGGATCGGGCGCGGTACTTCCACATGGGCACCGGAGCGACCAACCCGCTGCCCTTCCACCAGATGTACGACGCGATCCGCAGCTACTTCACCGAGCACCCGATCCCGGGCGCCAACGGCCCCACCCGGGTGCCACCGTGGAAGTTCCCCGGCGGGGTCCGGTTCGAGGCCGAGATGAAGCGCAAGGAGGCCGGCGTGAAGCTGGCCGCGCGCACCCTCTCCCGGCTGCCGGCCGGGTCACGCACCCGGGAGTGGCTGGGCAACCTGGAATCGGCCGAGCGCGATCTGGGGATGCTGCGGAAGTTCTCCGACCTGTACCGGGCCTACGTCCAGTCGGAGGTGCTGTTCGACGATCCGGCCACCCGGGCGCTGCACGCCGAGATCGCCGACGGCCCGGACGACACCACCGGCTTCGACGTCGCCGCGATCGACTGGCACCACTACCTGCAGGACGTCCACCTGCCGGCGATCACCACGCTGACCAGGGCGTTCGCCACCCGCGGAGAGCGCAGCGAGCGCACCCGGCGGCCGCTGGCCCCGGGCGACAACGTGGTGGCGGTGTTCGACCTGGAGGGCACCGTGCTGCACGCCAACCTGGTGCAGCAGTACCTGTGGCTGCGGGACGCCGAGCAGGACATCACCGCGCTGCCCCGCGAGGTGACCAAGATCCTCGCCCTGCTGCCGCGCTACCTGGCCGCCGAGCGGCGGGACCGCAGCGAGTTCATCCGCAGCTTCCTGCGGCTGCACCGTGGGATGCGGCTGGACGAGTTGGAGCGCTACGTCCGCGGCCCGGTGGGACGCAAGCTGCGGGCGCACCTGCTCTCCGACGCGCTGGAACGGGTCTCCGAGCACCGCGCGGTGGGCCATCACACCGTGCTGGTCACCGGCGGGGTCGACCTGCTGGCCGAGGTGGCCGCGCCGCACTTCGACGAGGTGGTGGCCAGCGGCCTGCACGCCGTCGACGGGGTGCTGACCGGCTACCTGGCCTCGCCGCCGATCGTCGGCGAGGCGCGGGCGGCCTGGCTGAAGAGCTACGCCGAGAGCCGGGGCTTCGAACTGAGCGCGTCCTATGGCTACGGCGACAGCCAGGCCGACACCTCGTGGCTGCAGTTGCTGGGCCACCCGGTGGCGGTCAACCCCGACCAACGGCTCTTCGCAGTCGCCCGCTCGAGGCACTGGGAGATCGCAGACTGGAAGCAATCCGAGGCAGTGAGGTAGGCAGTGGCTTTCGACATCGACACCTATACGGAGAACTCCGAAGGAGTCGGCTGGGAGGATCTCGACTTCGGCAGCTTCGACGAACAGCCGCTGCCCGAGATCACGCTGCGCACCCTGCGGTACATGTGCAATGTCGAGTACCACACGGTGTGCTACCTGCGGGATCTGCTGGTCACCCCGTCCCACAAGGAGCGCGACGTCAACGCGTTCATGACGATGTGGAACCGGGAGGAGTTCTGGCACGGCGAGGCGCTGGCCGACGTGCTGGGCCGCCACGGCATCACGGTGGACTACGACAAGCTCAAGGCCAGCCGGCTGAAGCTGGAGTGGCGGGACAAGCTCGCCCCGCTGCGGCAGTCGATCCTGGGCAACATCGTGGGGGCCGACTACATCGCCGTCCACATGAGCTGGGGAGCGGCCAACGAGTGGAGCGCGGTGGCCGCCTACCGCCGGCTGGCGGCGCTGGAGCAGCACCCGGCCCTGTCACCGCTGTTGCGCCGGATCGCCCAGCAGGAGACCAAGCACGTCGCCTTCTACGCCACCCAGGCCCGCAAGCGGCTGGAGCAGAGCAAGCTGGCCCGCAAGCTCACCCGGCTGGCGCTGGCCAAGGCCTGGGAGCCGGTCGGCAGCTCGATCTCCGACCCCGAGGACGTCAAGCACGTGATGGGCCACCTGTTCGGCACCGAGGACGGGATCGCCGAGATCCGCCGGATCGACGCCAACATCGCCAAGCTGCCCGGCATGGAGGGGCTGACCATCGTGGAGGACGCGCTGCGCAAGCGCGGCATCGCCGCCTGAGCGCTACCGAGCCGCTGTGGGGAATCGAACCCCAGACCTTCTCATTACGAGTGATATGGTCTGAGTGTGGCGACCGTCCAACGACTACCTCAAATGCCGATTGACTAGGCATCACATCAGCTCCTGAATCGTCAGGATGTAGCATGATGCATCAGATGATGGCTCACCACGTGGCTCACCAAGGAGGCGGTGTTCGATTATGAGCAGGATTCGCAGGGCGCCCGGCACTGGCAGCGTGTATTTCGACGGCCAGAAGGGGCGCTGGGTCGTCTGTCTCGACGGCGGCTGGTCCACGAGCGGGACGCGCCGGAGATCGCGGCGGATGATCAACCCGGCAACCGGCAAACCGATCCGCGACGAACCCGAAGCCCGGCGTGTCCTGCGCGAGTGGCTCCGCGAAGAGCCGGCCGCCGAGACGGTCTCGCAGGCCACGACAGTCAAGGCGTGGTCGGAGAAGTGGCTCCTGCTCATTGCCGAGCGACTCGACCCGAACACCTACCGCAATCACGCCAGCGCAGTCCATGTCTGGATCGTCCCCACCATCGGCACCAAGAAGCTGGCCAGGCTCACCCCCGGCGACATCCGGGCCGTCACCAAGGCCATGCTCGACGCCGGCCGCAAACCCGCCACCGCGATCCGAGCCCACGTCGTGCTGCGCGAGATGCTGACCGCAGCCCAGTTGGAGGGCTACGCCGTCCCCGAGCGGGTACTCAAGGTGAAGCCGCCGCAGGCCGACGAGGACGCCGGACGCGACGACATCCCAGTGGCTGACGCCATCAAGATCCTCGCCGCCGCGCAGCAGCCAGACGGCTCCGAGTCGCGCTGGATGGCCGCCTTCCTCCAAGGCGTGCGCCCGGCCGAAGCGCTCGGCCTGTGCTGGGATCTCGTAGACCTCGACGCCGAGACGCTGGACGTGTCCTGGCAGTTGATCTCGCTGCCCTACAACACCCCGCACGATCGCTCCAGCGGCTTCCGCATCCCAGTCGGCTACACCGCCCGCCACCTCGTCGGCGCCTACCACCTGGTGCGACCCAAGACGTCCGCAGGCCAGCGGCTCATCCCGATGGTGCCGTGGATGGCCGAGTCGCTGCGGAAGTGGAAGGCGGGGGCTCCCGACCTGATCAAGCGGGCCGCCAAGAAGGGGCCGGCGTCAGAGTGGGGCGGGCTGGTCTGGCCGCGGGGCGCGACCGAGCACCACCCCGAGCGGGCAGGCTGGCCCACCATCCCCAAAGCTGACACCGCCGCCTGGGGCACGCTCTGCGGGGCCGCCGGGGTGAGGGCCTACGACCTGTACAGCTGCCGCCACACGACCGCCACGCTGCTCCGCGAGGCTGGGGTGAAGGACGACATCATTACCGCGATCGTCGGGCACGCGTCCATCCGGTCCACCAGGCCGTACCTGCACCCCGACCAGCGAGCCGAAATGCTGGACGCGCTCGGCAAGGTCGCAGGGAGGCTGCAGCTCCGCAGTTAGGAGCGTCCCTCAGCTTCGACCGTCACGCTGCCCTCGACGTTGCCGGCGATCTGGACGTTCGTGCCGCCGGAGTTCTGCTGGGCGACCTCGGCGCGCTTGGTCACGCGGCCGATGGTCTGGTCGGCGCGGTCGAGGATCTCCTGCGCGGTGACGCCCATCGCGTCGGCGATGCTCCGCAGCCTGCTGATGCTGGGCTCCTGCTCGCCGCGAATGTGGCGGCCCAGCGTGTCGATGGAGACGCCGACCGCGGCGGCCAGATCCTCCCGTGAGATGTGTGCGGCGATCCGCTCGGACTCGATGGCGATGCCCAGAGCCTCGGTCAGTTCCATGACTGTCAGCCTACTCTCGTAAATTGCCAGCAGCGATAGCAGAAGCCAGCTATTTTCATTGCACACGCCCTCGATGGAGAGGGCTCGGGAGGGGGACTCGAATGCCAGAGGACGTGCTGTCCATCCTGGAAGTGGTGGGGCTGCGGCCAGTGATGGTGGAGGGGCTGGGGTGTGCTGGGGCCATGGTCCCCCAGCACAATCTCCTCCTGGTCCGATCCGACCTAACGGACGATGAGATGCGGCGGCTCACTGATCAGGTTCTTGCCGCTGCCGCACTTCGACTTCAAAGTCCACAGTCTCAGTAGTGGACTCTAGGATCTTCTCAGCCTCAGCTTGTCCTGCATCTAAACCCCCCTCCTGCAGATGAGCGATTCGGTTCGCCATCCATTCCAAGCGCCCGGCAAGCTCATCGAGCAGTTGATCATCGCCGAACAGTGCGAGCGCGCTCTTGGGCGGCCGGACGGACGTCTCATCGGCGCTCTCTAGCCACGTCCGCAGATCAGCTGTTGCGGTGCCGATACTGGCCAGGGCTGCGCCCCCCGCGTCGGTGATAGTCGTCAGCACCTTGGCTGCGTCCACCCGGCCCACTGCCTCCAACTCGTCGGCAGTCACCCCAACGGCAAGGGCAATCCGG
Organism: Propionicimonas sp.; assembly: GCA_049840415.1. Taxonomy (GTDB): domain Bacteria; phylum Actinomycetota; class Actinomycetes; order Propionibacteriales; family Propionibacteriaceae; genus Propionicimonas. Next base: position 23,744 of record JASGLB010000014.1, read on the forward strand.
GCGAGCGTCTCGGGTGGTGCGACAGCCTCTGATGTATGCCCTCGCCCATGGGACTGGTACCCCTTGAATATCTGCCGAACCCGTCCTTCGGAGAGGCTGACGTCCGCAGCAAGGGCTCGTACGCTCGGCTTGGGCACCATCCCCTCGTAGGCGCTCCGTAGCAGCTCAGCTTCGGGTGGGATTCGCAGTTCATCCATGACCTCAAGAATGCACGCGAACTTCTGCGAACGCTACCGCGCCAACCTAGTCCGGACTTCGCAATTCCAACGATGTGATTCAACATCACTCGTAGCCACCCGCGAATAGAGGCACGACTTTTGCGTAGTTCTTGCACTTCGCAACACTTCGCACTACAGTTCAGGTCATGGTGAAGATTCCAAGAGGGCATCGAATGAGCCCCCTCGACCACGACCCGGAGGCCCTCCAGTGGGCACTCGACAAGTCGGGGATGAAGCAGAAGGACTTCGCGGACGCGATCGGCAAGAGCCAGTCTCTGGTCTCGGAGATGCTGCGCGGCACCCGGAACGCAACACCTGAGGTGATCCAGCGCATGGCCGAGGTTCTGAACTGCCCGCGCACCGTGCTGGAGCGCAAGCGCTACTCCGCGGAAAGCGCAGCCTAGCCCCAGACAAAGCAGATGCCCCGCCAAGTCCTGCCAGACGACGGGGCACCCCAACAAGAAGGAGTCTACAGAATGACCCTACCCATCTACCACACCGGCGGTCGCCCCACCGATGGGCCCGACTGGGACGTGGCGATCGACGGCCAGCCCGAGGTTGTCGTCAACCTGGCAGCCGTCGCCGTGCTAGTGAAGAACGCGCCGATCGGCCAGGCCGAAGCGATGCGACGCCTCCGGGGGCCGCTCGATGAGGTTCACTACGCCGCGCTGGTCGAGCTGGTTGGCGGTGTCGCATGAACGCCGCAATCACCGCATACACCAACGCCGAGTTCAGCCTCGACGTGATCCCGGTCGGCGACAGCTTCCACGTCCTCGCGCCGGCACTGGCCCGCTCGCTCGGATTCCGCGATGCGCCAAGCATGCTGCGGACCGTCCCCGAGTCGGAGAAAGGGTACGAGATGGCTCGTACCCTTGGCGGAGAGCAGCGCGTCAGCTACATCACCGAGACCGGCTTCTACCGAGTGCTCGGCCAGCGGCAAGCAGCGCGCATCACAGACCTCGGCATCCGCCAGCAGGTCGAGCGGTTCCAGACATGGGTCTACTCGGACGTGCTGCCCGCCATCCGCAAGACCGGCGGCTATGGCCTAGCCCGGCAACTCCCGCAGAACTTCGCCGAGGCGCTGCGCGAGCTGGCCAGCGAGGTCGAGGCGCACGAGCTGGCCAAGGTCCGCATCCGCGAGCTTGAGCCTGCCGCGTCCGCATGGCACGCGATTGCCGATGCTAAGGGCGACTTCTCCGTGGCCGACGCCGCGAAGATGCTGAGCCGTGACCCGGGCATCAGCACCGGCGAGCAGCGGCTCCACAGGTGGATGGCCGCGCACGGCTGGACCTTCCGCCGTCCGGACGGTCGGCCTCGCGCCTACCAGAGCAAGGTTGACGCCGGGCTCTTGGTCGAGAAGATCGGCAGCCCCTACCTGAACCACAAGCTCGGCGAGTACGTCGCGCCGGCGCCGACGATCCGGGTCACGCCGAAGGGAATGGACCGGCTCTACCGCGACCTCGGCGGCATGGACCCGATGATCGAGGCCGCATCGTGACCGCCACCATCCTCGTCCAAGCGACCCTGGCGACCATCGCCCTCGGGCTGGTCGCGCTCGTCCTGATTGATCTGCTGCGCCACGGAATGAAGGGAGTCGAGTGATGCGCGACCAGTGGATCATCCCGAACTCTGCGGCGGGGATGCCCGATCACGAGGTGGGGCTGACTGGCGAGACCGGCTGGCCGGTGGGCATATCGGTTGCCGGCTACCCGCCGTACAGCCTCGCGCCCGCCGAAGCCCGTGCCATCGCGACCGCGCTCACCACCGCAGCCGACCTCGCAGAAGGGAAACGCTGATGCCCGAGGTAGTCGCCTACACCGTCACCACCGCCGCGAAGGCCGTCGGCAAGAGCAAGTCGACCATCGAGCGGGCCATCAAGGCGGGCGACCTGCCCTGCTCCCATCCGGTCATCAACGGCAGGGAGGTCCGCGGGGCACTCATCGACCCGGCAGAGCTTCGCCGCTGGGCGCTGGGCGCGCCATGAGCCGCAGACGCTCCAGACGCACCGACCAACCGCTCGGCGACGGTTTCGCTGACGACACCCGGGTACTCGACCAGGCCCCGCAGGCATCGGCGGAGCTGTGCCCCGAGGATGCCGCGTGGGTGGAGTCGATGTGGGTCTATCTGCGGGACGCTGGGTCGCCGGTGTCCCGATCGGCCCTGCGCCGCTACCTGAATCTGCGCCGCGGCTCGGAGGCCTCCCAGCGTGGTGAGCGGACGATCCTGCGCCGCGGCCACAGCAATTCGACGGGTGGTGCCGTGTCCCGCTCAGTGCCCGTCGATGCCGCGGTCGGCGAACTCGTCGCCGCACGCCTGTCCTGATCGTCCGCCGGTCTGCGTGGGGAAGCGCAGCCGGCGGCACTTCCGGGGAGCCCTGCTGGGGGGTTGGGCTCCCCACCAAACCGCCGGGGTGGCGTCTCCCGCCATCCGCCACCCCGGCCCCCAATCGAAGGAGAATCCCATGACCACAGAACTCGACTACGCCGCACAGGCGCTGACCACGGCGGGCTTTCCCGTCACCCCCGACGAACTCGCGGCGGTGGCCTTCGAGGCCACGGAGTGGATGGTGACGGCGGACAACCGCGTCATTGGCCGCATCTCGCACATCGGCGGGCAGTACGCACCATTCCTCGGAGAGGGATCGAGCGTGCGTCTGTGTGCCGGGTATGCGGATTGGCCGTTCACGCTCCCCGAGGCTGTCGGGATGCTGTTCGCCGCTGAGCGTGAGGCGGTGCAGGCATGAACCGCGCTGAGGTGCTGGAGTTGGTCGCTGCGGCTCGCGCGAAGGGCGAGCGTCCGGACCTGCGCGGGGTGTACCTGCGCGGGGCGGACCTGCGCGGGGCGAACCTGCGCGGGGCGTACCTGTACGGGGCGAACCTGTACGGGGCGTACCTGTACGGGGCGTACCTGTACGGGGCGGACCTGCGCGGGGCGAACCTGTACGGGGCGTACCTGCGCGGGGCGGACCTGCGCGGGGCGAACCTGCGCGGGGCGAACCTGCGCGGGGCGAACCTGGACACCGACGTCTTCCCCGTGCTCCAGATCCTCAGCCTGCCGTCCGGCCCGGTCCAGTTCGCGCCGTGGGAGGACGGCTGGGAGCTGAAGGTCGGCTGCTGGACCGGCGACCCCGACAGCCTCGAGGTGCTGATCTCCGGCAACGAGGGCTGGCCCGAAGCTGAGGGCGAGGAGTGCGAGCGGCGCCGGCCGGGGCTGGCAGGGGTGGTCGCGCTGTGTCGGGCGTGGATGGCGATGTATCCGGACGCGGTCGAGCAGGCGAAGGCCCGCAAGGCGGAGTGGGACCGGCTGCAGGTGGAGCGGCCGTGGGAGGAGGAGCGATGACCGCATTGCCGTCCCCGCATGAGGGTGTCGAGCTGCGAATGTACCGCCACGACCGAGTGCGCACCACCAACCAGGACAAGGCCGAGAGGGTGCGCGTCTACCGTGACGGCAAGCACATCGGGAGCATCTACCGGAGGCGGTCCGTGGGGTGGGCGAACTACTCCCGGTCGCTGGGCTGGCAGTCGCTGGCTGAGGCTGTGGATGCTGTCTTGGCTGCTGCTGATGAGGGGCGGTGGCTGTGATGGGTATCACCGTCCGCGACGACCTGGTGCAGGGGTCGATCCTGGAGAGTTACTGGACGATCCTCCATGGCACACGCACGGGGTACGTGCTAGCTCGATGCAGTTGTGGCACTGAGCGTGAGGTGCTCAGAACGCGAATCGTCAGGGGCAAGTCCAGATCCTGTGGATGCCAGAAGGGAAGCCCGATCACTCGATTCCTGCGGCTTGTCTCGAAAGGACACGAAGGCGAGTGCTGGGAATGGCAAAGCACTCGGAACCGCCGGGGGTACGGCAAGTTCTGGCTGAATGGGCGCACTGACCTCGCGCATAGGGTCTCCTACCAAATCCACAAGGGGCCGATCCCGCCCGGCCTCCTGGTCCGACACACCTGGGTCTCCAGCCTCCGGTCCCATCTGTGCCGGATCTCGACGACCTGCGACAACCCCCCTTGCGTGAACCCTGACCACCTCATCGTCGGAACGGGCAAGGAGAACGCGCAGGACGCTATCGAGCGTGATCGATACCTGCGCGGAGCCGATAATGGGCGGGCGAGATTGACCCCCGAACAGATCTCCATGGCACGGCGATTAGGCGTCTCCAAGTCGACGGTCCAATGGGTTGCCTCCGGGCACAACTGGGCTCACGTCGGGAGGGAATCATGACCATACGCGTGTTTGCCCAGATGGAGCAGGGCTCAGAGGAGTGGCTTACTGCCCGGCTGGGAATGGTCACCGCCTCCATGGTTGGCCACCTGATCAGTGTCGAGCCGCAGGACGCATCCATGGTTGATTGCCCAACCTGCCAGGCGGTCGCCTTCGAGCCGTGCGTGAGTGTGGCCCGTAAGGCACCGACCGCGATCAAGACGGCGCACGACTCACGCAAAGCAAGGGCTGCCGAGCTGCCGCCCGCCTATAAGCCCGCGCAGACCGAGACTGCGCGTCTGATCACGGCTCAGCTGGTGGCTGAGCGGATCAATGGCTGGGCGGATCTGGTGTTCATCACGTCCGACATGATGCGCGGCACGCTGGATGAGCCGGTGGCGCGTGACCTGTACAGCCGGACGTGGGAGCCGGTCGTCGAGGTGGGTTTCATCACCCGCGACGACTGGGGGTTCTCGATCGGGTTCTCGCCGGACGGACTGGTGGGCGAGGAGGGCCTCATTGAGGTGAAGTCCCGCCTGTCGAAGCGACAGGTGCTGACCATCGTGGACGACGAGATACCCGCGCTGGCCATGGCGCAGATGCAGGCTGGGATGCTGGTGAGTGGCCGATCCTGGTGCGATTACATCTCGTACAGCGGCGGCATGAAGCTTTGGGTGAAGCGGGTGTATCCCGATCGTGCGTGGCAGGCCGGGATCATTGGGGCCGCCCAGATGCTCGAAAACACGGCGGCCGAGTGGATCGCCGCCTACACCGAACGCACCGCCGCCATGCCCACGACCGAGCGCGGATTCTACGACCAAGAGATCGAGGTGGCGTGATGGATATCAGCGACTCGCTGGCACCGGACAGCCAGCAGCTCGACGCGGTTGACCTCCTTGGCGGTGCCCGAACTTTTGTGATCGAGCGCGTCAGCAAGGGCAACGCCGAGCAGCCCGTCCAAGTCCACTTGGCCGACTTCCCGCGTCCGTGGCGGCCCGGGAAGTCGATGCGGAGGGTTTTGGCTGCCTGCTGGGGCTTCGATGCGTCCCAGTGGGTCGGCCGGCGAGTCCGGCTGTTCTGCGACGAGTCGGTGTGCTTCGGCAAGGAGCGTGTCGGCGGGACGAGAATCAGCCACTTGAGTCACATTCCCGAGGCCAAGACGGTGCCGCTGCTGGTCTCGCAGGGCCGCTCGGCGATCTACACCGTCGAGCCCCTGCCGGACGCCGAAACGGCACTCCCCGGCCCAACCCCGGACGACATCGCAGCCTGCACCGACAAGGCCACGCTGCGGTCCTGGTGGCAGGCGTCCAGTCCCGCTACCCGCACGCTCATCACTGCCCGCGTGGCCGAGTTGGAGCAGCCCGAGCCCGATGGCCCGCTGATCGACGGCCAGTGACGATCAAGATCAGCATGACGACCACCGTGATGGCGGTGTCGTCCAAGCCCCGCGTCCGCCTCTACGCCGCCGGCCAGACCGCTGCCCCGGTAAGACATCCGCTGACCGCATGGTCGGCCAGCACGCACACGCCACCCACCACACCAGGAGTAACCCATGACCCAAACCATCATCGGCTACGCGGTCGCCCGAGACTTGACGCGCATCGTGTCCCGAGAGCTCTACGAGACCCTCGACGACTGCGCCCGCGTGGCCCGCATCCATGCCGCCGTCAGCCCCGACCACAACTACCGTCCGGTCGCCATCGTGGAGGTTGAGCGATGACCGTAATCAACCTCGCCGGCGCGCTCGTCCACTACCCGCTCGGCACCGTCTTCACCGACAAGCACGGCGACGTGTGGATGATCGACACTCGCAGCGGCGTCCCTGCTGTCGCCGTTTGGATGGTCAGTCCCGAAACCGGCCACTTCCCCGCGTCCGACGTGATCCGCAAGTGGGGGCCGCTGACCCTTCAGTGGCGGCCACTCCAGCCCCCGCGAGCGATGCGACGGCCGCCGGTCGACACCCTCGGCTACGCGCTCCTCGCCGACGCCAGCCGTCCGCCGAGCCTGGCCTTCGCCGTCCACGAAACCGCCGGCGAGGCCGAAGCCCACCGCGTACAGACGCTCAACCCCGGACGCTGGCGCATCGTCGCCCTCATGGAGGTGCCCAATGCCCGTGACGTGGCAGGTGAGCAGTGATGGCCGACCATCTGGAGGCGATGCACCGTGTCTGGTGATTGCACGTGGTGTGCCCACCGCTCCCACGCCGGGGAGTGCCCTGCCCGGGTGACGGTCGCCGCTGGCCCCTCGGGCGGGCCGGGCAGGGCTGTGCCGACGAAGGTGGTCGACTGCCCATGCGCCAGGAGGGCGGCATGAGCGCCACCGTCTCGCTGAATGCCGAGTACCTGGACGAGCACCTCCGGTTCGCCGTCCCGCTCCGCATGGCCAAGCTGCTCCGCGCCCACAACATCAACGGCATCCCGGTGCGAACGATCGCCGAGCTGTCCCATGGCCAGATCGTGCGCGAGTACGGCCTCGTCGTCCACCGGACCGCCCCCTGGGGTGATTCGGACGAGTCACCCGGGGAAGACCTCTACTCGCTGATCGCCGTCCTGGGCGACTCCCTGTTCGGCCAGTCCCGCCCCGGCAAAGCCGCGGCCATCTGCGCGGCGCTCACCACCGCGCTGGCCGCGGCCGCGATCACCCATCCGGACGGGGTCACCTGGCGCGACCAGCACTGGTGCTACCAACCCCATCCGAACTGCCCCAGAAAGAAGGAAGCATGACCCGCGGATGCGGCCACGGAGCCGCCGACCCGTCCAGCGGCACCCGCTACCGCTGCAAGCTGGAGTCCGGGCACGACGGCAAACACCGCTTCGTCAAGGTGACCCCCGGCGACACCTGTTGCCAAGCTGATGGGTGCTGGCGCCGGATCAACTCCCGCGGCCTCTGCACCACCTGCAAGCGCCGCATCGAAGAAGCCGGAGCCACGCTCCCGCCCCGCAACGGCGCCCGAAAGCCCGTGCCACCCGAGTGGGAGCCAGCAATCAAGGCCCACTTGGCATTCCTCAAACTCCGAGACCTGACCGAGCCGACCATCGAACTACGAGGGGCCCGGCTCGCGAACATAGCTCGCGCCCTCAACAAGCCGCCGTTCGACGTTACACTGCCGGACCTGCTGGCCTACTTCGCCAGCAACGCCCACTGGGCCCGAAATACCGTGCTGTCCACCCAAGCCGCCATCGTCGTGTTCTATGGCTGGGCAGTGAAGATCGGACATATCACCGCCAGCCCAGCTGTCGACCTACCCAAACTCGCACCCCCGAAGCCGAAACCGAAACCAGTCCCCGAGGATGACTACATCGCGGCGATCGCGGCCGCCGACCCACGTGTGGCGATAGCGATACGCATCATGGGAGGTATCGCGCTCCGCCGCACCGAGACCGCGCAGATTCACCGCGACGACCTGATCCAAACCCCTGATGGCTGGCTGCTCAAGGTGCTCGGTAAGGGCCGCAAGGAGCGCGTGGTCCCAGTCCCAGACCAGCTCGCGACAGACCTACTCACCTGGATCGACACCCACGGCCACGACGGCTACGCCTTCCCCTCACCAAACGGCGGACACATCACCCCACACTGGCTCGGCACCCTCGTTTCCCGAGCGCTGCCGAACGGCTACACCGGCCACAAGCTCCGCCACCGCGCACTAACCCGCACCTACGACCAGACCAAAGACATCATCCTGACCGCCACCCTCGCCGGACACTCATCGGTGGCCACCACCCAGGCCTACTACGTCGCACCGAACTACACCGACCTGCGCGCCGCCGTCGAAGGCATCGCGCAATGACCCGCCCCCGCCCACAGGCCGACCTTGACCGTGCTGCCGTACTCCTCGACCAAGGCCTCAGCTACTACGCCGTCGCCAAGATCATGGGCTGCTCCCGGTACTGGCTGCAGAAACACTTCCCGGGCCGCGGGGTCTACCGCGAGCCGATCGGGGAGCTGGATCGTGAGCGTGCCCAGCAGTGGCTCGATCAGGGCGTGTCGTACAAGGAGGTCGCCCGTCGGTTGGGTGTCCGAGACAGCACCGTCGCGAACTGGTGGCCCGGACGTCACCCCGGCCCCCGCCGACTCACCGACGAAGAACTGGCCCGAGCTGACCAGCTACTCGCGGACGGCTGCTCCTACGAAGAGGTGGGCCGCACGATCGGCCGCAACGGCGAGACCATCCGTCTCCGCTTCCCCGGCCGCGGGTGGACCGAAGAGCAGCGCATCGACCACATCCGCGCCCTCCGTGACCTCACCGACGACCACTGGATCTGGGGCGGGGCGCAGGACCGCCGCGCCACCTACGGGAGGGGGTCGTCATGACCGACCTGTCGCCCGAGTACTCCGAACGGCTCTGCGCCTGGTGCCGCGGCCCGATCCGTCCCACCTCGAGACGCGACGCGATCACCTGCTCCACCCCATGCCGCCAAGCCCGCCACCGCTTCACCACCGGGGCCGGCACCCCACCACCCGCCGCCGGCGGCCCACCCCTGGCAGGTGAGCAGTGATGGCCGACCACACCTGCCAGCAGCACACCCCCGGGTCGCTCGGCTGCTACACCCGCCACGGATGCCGCTGCACACCCTGCCGCACCATCCACGCCCGATCCTGCAAACGCGCCACCGTCGGCCTATCACGCATGGTCCCCGACATCGGCACCAGACGCAGACTCCAGGCCCTCGCCGCCCTCGGATGGCAGATGAACCAGATTGCAGACACCCTCGGCATCCACCCCCGCAACCTGCTCCGCCTGCGCGCCGGCCGAGCAGGCGGCCGAGTTCAGCAAGGCACCGCCGCGCGCGTCCGCGACATCTACGACCAGATCTCGATGACACTCCCACCCGACACCCCCCAAGCCCGCCGGCGACGCACCACAGCCCGCCAGAAAGGCTGGCTCCCACCACTGGCCTGGGACGACGCCACCATCGACAAGCCCGACACCAAGCCGTACATGACGGGCCGCTGGGGGAAGCCGGGCAGCACCGCCGAAGACCTCGCCTGGATGGTCGAAGCCGGAGAGTCACTGCTCGGCATCCAAGCCCGCACTGGACTGTCCATCAGCGGCATCGAACACGCACTGAAACGCAGCGGACAAACCCACCTGTGGGACCGCATCAAGAGACGAGGGGCAGCCTGATGCAGCTCATCCACGACCACTTCCAGAACTTCAAGCGCCACAACATCCCAAGAGCCCAACTCCTCATCGCCGACATCCCGTACAACGTCGGCGCGGACGCCTACGGATCCAACCCTCAATGGTGGATCGACGGCGACGCCAGCAACGGCCCCAGCATCCTCGCCGGCAAACAGTTCTTCGACACCGACCGGGACTTCCGCATCCCCGAGTTCCTGCACTTCACCAACCGGATGCTCAAGCCCGAACCGAAGGAATGCCGCCAGGCAGGCTGCATGGTCGTGTTCTGCGCCTTCGAGCAGCAGATGGAGCTGATCACCGAAGCACGCAAACACGGCTTCGCGCACTACATCAACCTGGTGTTCCGCAAGGACTCCTCCCCGCAGGTGCTGAAGGCGAACATGCGGATCGTCGGCAACTGCGAGTACGGCCTCGTGCTCTACCGAGACAAGCTGCCCAAGTTCCGAAACGGCGGACGGATGATCATGAACTGCATGGAGTGGCAACGGGACGCCACCCCGAAGGTCCACCCGACACAGAAGCCGATCGGGGTGATCCGCCGACTCATCGAAATGTTCACCGATCCCGGTGACGTGGTTGGCGACCCCGTGGCGGGCAGTGGCATCACCTTGGCAGCAGCAGAGAGCATCGGCCGGCCATCCTGGGGATTCGAGATCAAGCGCGAGTTCGTCACAGCCTTCCGCGAGCAGATCGCGCCCACCATCCACGGCACCATCCACCCCACGCAGGGACTACTCGACTTCGGAGAGGAAGCGGTCTAGATGGCCAAGAGAGTGCCCGGCCTATTCGTCCCTTCCGACGTGAATACAATCCACGATCCGAAAATTCGCGCAGCCGGATATAAGGCGGAACTCCTGTTCCGCCGAGGCAACGAACACGCCAAATCATTATCCTCGGACGGCATTCTTTGGAAGTTCGATCTGCCCATCTTCGGCGTCGGCATCCCGAGCGTCCAAGCCGCAGCCAAGGCCCTGGTGGACGCCAAACTCTGGCAAGACTGCGGCGATCGGTGGAAGATCACGGGCTGGATGAAGTGGAACCTGTCGCAGGCCGACATCAAAGAGGAGAAGGAACAGCGCCGACTCGGAGCCCTCAAGACCAACCACTCGAAAGGGCATCACACCGAGCCAATCCGGGATTGCCCCCTCTGCAACCCCTCCGAACCACTACCGCTATAGCGGTCGCTATAGCGCACGCTCCAGCGACCGCTAGTGGGCCGCTAAGTAGAAGACATAGACAGAGAGAAGACAGAGAGAAGACAGAGAGAAGTAGAAGACCCCCCGCTGCCGCGCACCCCCCAGGGGGTGCTTGCCAAGGAAACCCCTGCCGAACTCTGCAGGTGGTGACTAACTCAACCAAGTAGCTAAGTAACCACAGACCACGCGCGAGATTTCGTGGCGCGGTCTTCGTTGTGCAAGGAGACCAGAAATGCCCGACGCCGAGATCGACTGACACCATCGCCTGCCAGATCCTCGCCTGCCTCGCCACCAGCGAGACGCTCATCGACTGGGCCGACTGGCCCGAGATCGGCGAAGACGACTGGCGGCGCGTCCTGGCCGCCATCAAGCGACTCGCACCATTCCCAGGAGAGCCAGACCTATGACCAGACCCATCGACGGACTCCGCAGATCCCTCGCAGCCGGAGACCCAGCCTCAGCACTCGCCTTCTGGCGCTCCAAGGACTGGACCGGCGAAGAGCGCGCCGCAGTCCGCCGAGCCATCAGCGCCCACATCGAGATCGGACGGGAGATCGCACCATGAGCCGCCCGAACCCCAACCAGCGCGTCCGGGCTGGGAAACGCGCCAGGGAGATCCGCGACTGGCAAGCAAGCGGCCAGTCGAGGTCTGGATGGTGCTCCACCGGAACCCACCGTCGCTGCCCCACCACCATCCCCAGCCAACCCCGCTGGCGGTGCGGCTGCACATGCCACCAGGAGGACGAATGACCGAGCCCTACTACGCCGACGAGTTCCGCCCGCGCCCGGGCGACCCACCAGCAGCCCGCGCACGCGTTGCGGGAGGCGGCGAAGCGGAGGTCGAGCGGCGCCTGGTCGCCCTTCTCGACGCGATCGCCGACGCGGGATTGCCATCGCCCCACGAGTGGCAGAGCAGGGTGATGTGGCACATCCTCCTGGCCGACGAACAGCGGCGGAAAACGATGAACCCCGACCAGATCGACCAGCCCGAACTCGACTACACAGGAGACTGACCGTGACCACCACCACAGCCACCGTAGAGACCCTGGCATGCCTGCGATGACCGAATGGCTGACCCAGCGGCAGCGCGAACGCCTCCGCGTCCGACTCCACGAAATCCCCGACCTGATAGCCCTCGTCGAAACCCAACACGCCACCCTGCTGCCCAAACGGCCCACAGTCGGCGGACGACCCACCCCAGGCAGCCGGCCGCCCGTCAACCTCGACGTACTCGACCTGCTCGACGACCGGCCCAAGCTCGACGGACGCCGCGCCTACCTCGAACCCGGAGACGCCGCAGCCCTCGACCAGTTCGCCGGCGAGAGGCGCGAAGGCGTGCTGCGGTGCCTCGCCGACTGGGTTCGCCTCGCCGAGGAGGAGATGGACGGCGAAGGCTACGAGCACATCGAATCCGCCGACCAGCCCACCATCACCACCGAAGCGGGCTGGCTCGCCAGACACCTCAACTGGATCGGGCAGCGGCAATGGGCACGCGACGAGTTCGAGCCCGACATCCGGCGCATCCACCACGACATGCAGGCAGTCGTCGGGGAAGGGCGGCCTGAGTACCGGCCGCGATGCCCCAAGTGCCAAGGACGCATGGCCGACGAGGGAAGCTACTTCACCTGCGAGGGCTGCGGGGAGTCGGTGCGGACCGAGGCACTGGATCACCGGCGGGAACTGGCCACCGGGCAGCCGATGGACGCCTACTCGTTCGGTGCGTACGGGATCGAGGCTGCCACGATCCGCAAGTGGGTCGAGAGGGGCGACCTACAGAAGGCCACGGACCTCAACGGCCGCGAACTCAAGCGGGGACGGCGAGACCTGTTCTGGCCGCTCGACGTGCTGAGAGTGAACGACGTGCTGCGCAACGGTGCATAGCCCTGCTACCATCTGTGACAGGTCTTGACTCCGTGCGCCCTGACGCAGGAATCGAGACCTTTCTACACCCCCAGGAAGATGCCCGGCTGCCTACCCACCGGGACTGAACTCAGCCCCGCGTGAGGCCCCCGGCCTAGCGCCCCGGGGGCCTCACCCCATCCCAGGACACCCCCGCCGACCGTACCCACCGGGGCGGGGTGTGCCACGTCAGCCCACTGCCAGCCTGTCGCCGAGGTGAGCATGCCGAGCACGTCGAGTCGTCAGCGATCCACCAACAGCGCGCCCAACCCTCGCACTGAAGCCCGAGGTAAGCACCTCCGAGAGCGGGTGCTCGCCGAGGAGTCCGCCTGCCACCTCTGCGGCGAGCCCGTCGACAAGACCCTGACCATGGACTGGCGCAAGCATGGCCGGCGCTGCAAGGGTGACGGCTGCCCAGGCTGCGTGCCACACCCGATGCGTGCCGAGGTCGACCACATCACGCCAATCGCCAAAGGTGGCGACCCGTACGACCGGGCCAATGCGGCCCTGTCGCACCGTCGCTGCAACCGCGCCAAGGGAGCCGGCCCCAAACCCGAGCCGATGGCGCCAGACGCCTTCCCGCTGAGCGACTGCTGGGGCGGCATCTTCGACTCGCTGAGTGCGGGCTGACCGAGACCGGGCTGACCCCTGGGGGGCACCCCTGGCCTGGGTGTGCTGTCGATATCACTAGGCACAGGGTTCATCTCTCCCCGACCGTTTTCCACACCACCCCGGGGGTGACCATGCCTCGCACCTCACCCGTCAGGGCCGTCACCCCAGCCGATATCGAGGCAGCCGAGAAGGCCGCCAAGACCCCGCTGACCATCACCGAAGCAGCTGCAGACGGCGACCGCCTCGCCGAACTCCAGGCCATGCGCCTCATCTTGGCCGGTGCGGTCCAGAACCCCAAGACTCCGGCGCGCGACCTCGCCTCACTGACCCGTCGACTGATCGAGGTCGGCAAGGAGATCGAGGAGTTGAAGGCGCTGGCTCGACAGGAGGGCGGCAATGGCGAGCAGCCCGCCCCCGACGAAGCCCTCGACCCCGCGGCTATCTGACCGAGCCAAGCTCGCCTACCCGTCCGGGATCGTCACCACCGGATGGCCCGAAGTCCACCGCTGGCTGACCATCCTCGGCATCGTCTTCGATTGGTTCCAGGAAGCGATCGCCAAACTCGCCCTGGCGAAGCGGGCGGACGGGATGTATGCCGCTGGGGTTGGCGGAGTGGTTCTGTCGATCCCTCGACAGGTCGGCAAGACGTTCATGCTCGGCGGCCTACTCTTCGCTCTCTGCCTGATCTTCCCCGGCACCACCGCGCTGTGGACCTCCCACCAGCTCCGCACCACCAAGGAGACCCTGCGCTCAATGCAGGGCTTCGCCCGCAAGAAGTCGATCAAGCCCTTCGTTGCCGGCGTCCGGGTGGCGAACGGCGAGGGCGAGATCGAGTTCGTCAACGGCTCGCGGATCATGTTCGGCGCCCGCGAGTTCGGCTTCGGTCTCGGCTTCGCCAACGTTGACATCATCGTCTTCGATGAGAGCCAGCGGCTCTCCGACAAAGCGCTGGATGACATGCTGCCCACACAGAACCGCGCCAAGAACCCGCTGTTCTTCATCGTCGGCACCCCGCCCCGACCAACCGACTCGGGCGAGGTATTCCTACGGAAGCGGACCGAGGCGCTCAGCGGCACCTCCGACGATCTGCTCTACGTCGAGTTCAGCGCCGACAAAGACAAGACACCCCGAGACCGGATCGACTGGGAGCAGGTCGAGAACGCCAACCCGTCCTACCCGACCCACACCCCGCGCGCGGCGATCCTGCGCATGTGGAAGAACCTCGGCGCAACGTCCTTCTGGCGCGAGGGCTACGGCATCTGGGACGACGACAGCGGCCCCACCCCGACCATCAGCGCCGAGCAGTGGCGAAACCGCCGAGCAGAAGCGCAGGACGACCAGCCGGTCGCGGCTGGCCCCGTCGCCATCGGCATCAAGTTCTCCCGCGACGGCGATCGGGTCGCTGCCGCAGCGGCCCGCAAGCCAGACGGCCACGGACCCCACGTCGAAGCCCTCGGCGAGTGGCCCACCACTGAGGGGATCGCACTCCTCGAAACCCTGCTCATCGCCCAGTGGCGCAAGCTCGCCGCGATCGTCGTGGACGGCCAGGCCGGCCGCGATGTCCTCCTGGCCGACCTGAAGCGGGCAAGGATCCCCGCCCGAATCCTGATCTCCCCGACCGTCCCGCAGGTGATCGCCGCGAATGCCACATTCCTCACGGCCGTCGAGGACTCGACCCTGACCCACGCCAATCAGCCGGGGCTAAACGCCTCGGTCGCCACCGCCACCAAGCGGGCCATCGGCACGTCCGGCGGCTTCGGCTGGGAAGCGATCGGGGACGGAGACGAGACCCCGACCGAGGCCGCCGCGCTCGCGGTGTGGGCGGCCAGCAACGCACGACGGACGGCGACCATGCCGAGATCATTCTGAGAGGGGGCACTGTGGCTCCGAGCACCCCGGCCGAGTGGCTCCCGATCCTCGCTCAGCGGCTGGACCGTGAGGCGGCGCAGGTGTACGCCCTCCGCGGCTATGTTGACGGCAACGCCCCGCTACCCGAGGGGGGCGCGAAGGCGAAGCAGACATGGATAGCCTTCCAGCGTAAGAGCCTGACGAACTACGGCTGGATCGCCTGCACCTCGCGGGCGAATCGCATTCGGTATCGCGATGTCCGCGTGGGCGACGACGACCAGTCCGAGGCTTCGCGCACCGCGCGCCGGATCGCCCGCGACAATCGGCTGCCGATGCAGATCGGCGATGCCGTGTGGGACATGCTGACCGCCCGCCGCGGCTACCTGGTGGCCGGCGCCGGCCCGGACGGCCGGGCGATCATCACCGCCGAGCGGCCTGAACTCTTCTATGCCGAGCCGGACCCGCTCTACCCGTGGCGATCGCGGGCCGCGATCAAGGTGTGGCGTGACACGGTTGAGATGCGCGACTACGCGATGGTCTGGGCGGGGGGCTCCCGCCAGGCGTTCAGCCGGGACTCGTACACCGACCGAGACGAGAAGGCGGTCCGCCTCTCCGCTGTCGGCAGCTGGCAGCCCGCATCTGACGTGGATACTTTCGACGGCGATCCGCCGGTGTGGATTCTCGACCGCCGCGACGGCAGGGGCTTCATCGAGTCGCACACGAACGTCATCGACCGGCTCAACACGGAACGACTGGAGCGGCTCTCGACAATGGCCATCCAGGCATTCCGGCAGCGGGCGATCAAGAAGGACGTGAACGCCCCGCCCCTGCCCGACGTGAACCCCAAGACCGGCAAGCCCTTCGATCTCTCCGAGGTATTCGAGGCGGCACCGGGTGTCTTCTGGGATCTGCCGGAGGGCTACGAGATTCTGGGAGTCCTCGACCACCGACATCCGGATGATGCTGGAGGCCGAGAAGCACGACCTGCGCGAGTTCGCCGCCGTTCTCGGCCTGAATATCGCGATCTTCATGCCCGACTCGGCCAACCAGACCGCCACCGCCGCCGCGACCACCACCCAGCAGGAGGTCGACGACTGCGAGGCGATGATCGAGCGCATCCGGCTTGCAGTCGCAGCCTGCATCCTCACCGCACTTCGCGTTGAGGGGATCGACCCCGACCTCGACACGGTGGAGGTGGCTTTCGTGCCGCCGGCCGCCGTGACGATGGCCGAGCGCTTCGACGCCCTCACCAAGGGCACGGCCAGCGGGATCTCACTGGAGACCCTGCAGAAGGACGTGCTGGGCTGGTCCGCCGACCAGATCGCCGAGGATCAGCGGAACCGCACCCGGGCAGCCGCCCGAGCGGCGCTCACCGCGCCACGCACGGCGACAGCCCCTCAGGCCGACGGGGGGGCAGCGGGCGTGAGTGAGGCCGACGAGATCAAGCGCAAGGCCGACGCCATGGGTGTGCTGATCCGCGCCGGGGTCGACCCGGACGACGCAGCCAGCCGTGTCGGCCTGGCCGGGGTGAGCTTCCGGCCCGGACTGATGCCCGCCTCGCTGGTCGCCCGCGACGGAGCCTGACTGGTGGTCACCGCAGCCGAAGTCGCCGAGGCGCGCCGGATGCTGTCGGACCTGGCGGAGACGGCGAAGTCGGCACTGCTCGCCGAACTCGCCGACCTGCCCAGCCCGGACCAGATCGCCCGCATGACGGCCGAGCAGATCACCGACCTCTACAAGTCGATCCGGGACCGCTGGTGGATGGTGGCCGACGCCTACGGCGCGACGGCCGCGACCTTGGGTCAGGAGCAGGCGCTCGCCATGCTGGACGACATCGGACACCCCGCCCCGGCGGTTGGCGCAGTGCGGGCGATCCGGGACGAGCAGGCGGCCTCTGCGGCACTGACCTTCGCCTTGGGGCAGGACGATTGGGAGACCGGCCTCCTCGCCGCCCTCGACAGCCACTTGATGGACGCGAATGCCACCGCGATCGCCACCACCGGCCAGATGGCTGGAGCCGTCATCTACTGGGTGCCCAGCGGTGCCAAAACCTGCACCTACTGCCTGGAGCGGGCCGCGCACGGCGCCTACATCGACTTCGCCACCGAGGCGCAGCGGCAGGGCATCCAGACCCGGCCGCACTCCGGCTGCGACTGCCGGGTGATCCTCGGCGCCGACGAATACGACTGGCCCGAGGGCTTCAACCCGAACGCCTACGCCCAGACCGTCCACGAGCGCAACCGCGAGCGACTGGACCGGCGCATGGAGCGCATCCAGACAGGCCAGCGTCGACCCGGACCCAAGACCGGGCAAGAGCGCCGCCGTAACCGCTCGGCCGAAGCGTGGGGGGACCGCCAGCGCATCAAGGCCGAGCGCGACGCCGCCAAGAAGCGCCTGTCCCGCGCCGAAGCCAAGGGCGACACCGAAGCCGAGGCGAAGGCCCGCGAGGTGCTCGACCGCACCGCCGCCGAGCGCGACCGCCTCAACGGCAACCAGTAGACCCGCCGGACCCGACAGGGACCGGGATATCCCGACAGGGAGGAAACACCGATGTCCGTACCGACAACCGAACCGACCCCCGCAGTGCCAGCAGCACAGCCCACGCCAACCCCGACCGACTCGCCGAAGCCCGACACGGGCGATGCGCCGGTCGACTGGAAGGCCGAGGCGGAGAAGTGGAAGTCGCTCTCCCGTAAGCACGAGGACGCGTCGAAGGCGAACGCCGACAAGGCCAAGCTCTACGATGACGCCCAGGAGGCGGCCAAGACCGAGGCGCAGAAGCAGGCCGACGCACTGGCCAAGCTGGCCGCCGAGAACGAGGCGCTGAAGGTCTCGAACCTCCGCGCCCAGGTCGCTGAGGCCAAGGGGGTGCCCGCGGCGCTGCTCACCGGCAGCACGCAGGCCGAGATCGAAGCCGCCGCCGAGGCCCTACTCGCCTTCCGCGGCGAAGCGCCCAAGCCGCCGGCCGCACCGCCGGCCACCGGTCAGGGCAATGTCGGCGAACCTGTCGGAGCGAAGGGTCCGCAGTTGACCCGCGGCCAAGTGCAGGGCATGACCGCCGAGGAGATCGTCAAGGCGAAGGCCGCAGGCCAACTCGACGATCTGCTGAGCGGGCGACTCCGCTAAACCACCAACCAGAAAGGAGACGGCGATGGCCGTCGACACCTTCATCCCCGAAGTCTGGGCAGCCGAACTCAAGATCGCGCTCGCGCAGAACTTCGTCACCGCCCAGCCGGGCGTCATCAACCGCGACTACGAGGGCGACATCGCCCAGAAGGGCGACACGGTCCACATCGGTACCCTGGGCGCCCCCACGGTGAACGACTACGTCAAGAACGTGACCGTCATCAACCCCGAGACCCTGACCACCACCGACGAGACCATGGTCATCGACCAGGCGAAATACTTCGCCTTCGAGGTTGACGACGTGGACGCCCGGCAGACCGGCCAGGGTGGGCAGCTGCTCACCAAGGCTGCGACGCTGGCCGCCCGCGAGGTCGCCAAGGTGGTCGACACCCACCTGCTGACCAAGATGACCACCGGCGCCGGCAACATCCTGCCCGCGCAGGACGTGGCGACCGCCGACGCGGCCTTCCTGCTGCTGCGCAAGCTGAGGATGGCCCTCAACAAGGGCAACGTGCCCACCGAGAACCGGTGGGCCATGATCAGCCCGGAGCTCGAGGCGCTGCTGCTCGGTGACAACCGGTTCATCGACGCCTCCCGGTACGGATCGGACGCCCCGATCCTGAACGGCGAGATCGGCCGGGCGATCGGCTTCCGCGTCCTGACCAGCAACAACTTGCCGCAGGGCACCGCCGGTACCGCGCCCGAGGTCTCGAACTTCGTGATCGCCGGCCACGGCATCGCCACCACCTTCGCCGACCAGATCAGCAAGGTGGAGGCGTTCCGCCCGCAGAACAGCTTCTCCGACGCCATCAAGGGTCTGGAGCTGTACGGCAGCCGGGTCGTCCGCCCGGAGGCGCTGGCCGTCTGCGATGTCGATGTGACGGTGGCCTGATGGCTACCCGCGTCGAAGTCGTGAACGCGCTCGGCCTTTCGGTGTCGCTGTACGTCGGCGACAGCGAACTGGCCGATCTGCAGAAGCAGGCTGCTAGGGGCGAAATCAAGTCTGTCACCGAGGTGGAGGCCAAGCCTGCCACCAAGGCCCGTCCGGGCCGAACCGCCAAGAAGGCCGAGTCTGTCACCGAGGTGGAGGCCGACAAGGCCGAAGCCACCGAGGCCGAGTCCGAAGCCTGACCAACCAGCACCCGCCTGGCGACTCCCGGGCGGGTGCTGGCACTCAAATCCGAGGAGGTGACCGTGACGCTCGACACCCCACCCTTCGCGTCCATCGCAGATGCCGAGATGCTCGGCTACACGGTCACGCAGCCCGGCCTCATGCGGGCATCCATCCGCATCCGCACTTACCTGCGCGGCGCCGGCTACCCCACCGACCCGAACCCGGTGTCGGACGCCCTGATCGACCTGACGTGCGCGATCGCCCAGCGCCTCGCCAGCATCCCCCAGGCGCTCGCCGAGGGTCAGCAGCAGAAGCAGCAGACCGCCTCCGGATTCCAGCAGGGCGTCACCTACGGCTGGGACGCGTGGAAGGCCAAGAGCGGCCTCGATACCGGCGAACTGGCCCAACTGAAGCAGATCTTCCCCCCAATTCCGCGCTCGATCCCGCTGGGTAGCCCGGTCGATCTCCACAGGGACGAGCCGTGATCGTCCAGCGCCTCCGCCCCGGTGTGAAGATCGACCCGTACAGCGGCCTGCCAGCCGGCGAGGACTGGGACAGTCCCGAGGTCACCGAACTGCCTGGTCACCTCGTCGGCTGGCAGCCCAGCAGTGAGGACCCCACAGTCAACCGTGACGAGCTTGCCTCGCAGGCCCGTCTCGTCCGTCCGGGCAACGTCCCGCAGATCGAGGTACTGCGCACCGACAGGGTTCGCGCCCTCGGTCACGACTGGGACGTGGCAAGCCACCCCATGACCGAGGAGTACGCCGACCTGCTCGGTGTCGGACTCATCGCCGGACCGGACGCCGGCACCACCTGGAACCTGACCCTGAGGGAGGGCTGATGTCCGGTGACCGCTTCGAGTGGAACATTGCCGGGCTGATCGACCTGTCCAACGAGGTCCTCGATGCCGACTGCATCCCGATCGCCAACGAGATCGCCTCCACTGCCCGCAGCATCGCCCCGGCTGACACCGGCGAGTACCGCGACTCCATCCACGTCGAGACCGACAAGCGCACCGGCGTGAACGACTTCGCGCACGCCTACGTGGTCGCCGACGACCCGAAGGCCGCCATCATCGAGGCCCGCAAGGGCATCCTGGGCCGGGCCATCGGGGGCGCCTGATGAGCATCACCTACGAGCCTCTGCCTGTCGAGCCGCCCGACATGGAGCAGATCATCGCCGCTCACCTCCGCGCCGTTGGCACGCGCCCACAGACCCTCTACGGCCGCCGCTTCCCTGACACCCTGCCGGTGACGATCGGCGGCACCACCTACACCGCTGCCGTGATCGTCCGCGACGACGGCGGACCGTGGCCCAGTCGGCTGCTGAGCGTCACCGTGCTGGGTGTCCGGGACGCCGACTATGCCGCGACCCGGGCACTGGCCGCCTGGGTGGCCTCACGGATAGCCGTCCTCGCCGACCAGCCCGGCCTCCCCATCGCCGCCGTGACCACCGTCCGCGGCCCCATGAGCGTGGCGGACAACCCGCCCGAATTCCAACTCACCACCGACCTCGTGCTGGTCGGGTAAACGAAAGGAATCGTCACCATGGCGAACCCCAACGACGTCGGTTACCCGACCGGCGGCATCACCGCAATCGCCCTGCGCAACGCGCCGAGCCCCACCAAGGCCCAGATGGCGGACCCCAACTTCCAGATCACCAGCATCCCTGGCTGGGTCGTCCTTGGCCTGCGTGCCGCGGGTGGTGCCCCGAACTGGAGCGAAGCCCCCGCAGCGCCCGAGGACGTCTACGAGGAGGGCTACAAGTTCTCCCCGCAGAACGGCACCATGACGTGCGAGCAGACGCTCGTCGAGCAGAACCCGGCCGTCCTGTCGCTGCTGCGTGGCGTCACCTACACCGATGGCGTGGCCGACATCGACATCGACCGCATCGTCGACTGCAAGGTCTACACCGAGGATCGGCTGCGCACCAAGCTCGGCGATAAGCTGGAGCGGTACATGGCGCCGCAGGCGACCGTGACCGGCGTCACGGCCTCGCAGAAGGCCCGCGGCTCGATGGCCGGTCGCCCGATCACCATCACCGCGGACCGGTCTGACGAACTCGACGGCCGTGCGCACTACCGGCATGCGGTCATCGACGCCGACGACACCCCGGAGCCGTACATCCTGGGCATCACCCCGGCCGGGCAGAAGATTGCCGACGAGGTGCTGATCGAGGGCCGCCACTTCACCGGCGCCACCTCGGTGAAGTTCGGCGCAACCTCGGCCGTGGCGCCGCTGATCGCCTCCGACTCGGCCATCGTGGCGAAGATCCCGGCCGGCTCGGTCGGCACGGTGTCGGTCACGGTCACCACTCCGGACGGCGTCAGCGACGGCTACGACTACACGGTCGCGGTCTGATGGCGGCAAGGAAGGCCCCGGCGGCAAAGGCTGCCGGGGCTCCCGAGCCGTCGCCAGCGCCAGCCGAGTACGAGGTCGTCGGGGATGCGCTGGTCTGCCATCCGTACGACGACCTGCGGCTGTCGCTGGTGGTCCCCATGCCCGTGGTCGAGCGCTGGACGGAGATCAACGCCACCGCCAAGACCTGGCGCGAGCAGATCGCCGCCTGGCAGGCCGAGGTCATCCCCGCCGACGTGCTGGCCACCATCAAGGCGGTCACTGAGGGCGACGGTATCGCCGAGATCGCGCTGTGCCGCCAGTGGTCCGATGGTCTCGACGTGAGGCTGGGAAAAGCCCTCTCCTCGTAGGCTGCTGGCACGAGTACCGAGGCCCGCTTGTCTATGACCTGCGGGCCCTCGGCATCTCACTGTGGATGCCGATCAGCTACACCGAGGTGGAGATGCTGGTCGGCGAAGTGCTCCTCGATCCCGGGTCGCGCCTGGCCCAGGCCATCGCAGCAACGCCCGCACCAGTCGATCCCGCCATCGTCGAAGCCGAGGCTGAGACCATGGCTGACTACCGGGCTAGGTACGGCTTCAGCTGACGCATGTGCGGGCTTCGTCGGCGCCCTTGTCAGAACTTGGGAACCGGGAGTCCTTGAGGATGCCGGAGAACTCCTCGGCCATGCTGTCAACGGACACGACCATGCCCGACTCAATGCCTCCTGCAGACGCCCACACCCCAACCGGGGGGTCTTTCTCCAGTCCGGGGCCGGTGAACTTTATGGCGATGTAGTACGCATTCGAGTGATCGAGGGACTTCACCGCCCCCGCCTTCACCACGGACACGCCACCACTGGACCCCAGGATCAGCGCGGCTCGGTCGGCGCTGACAGCCTCACACCTCGCCGACGGCTGAACTGGCGCTGCACTGCACCCCACTAGGACGACCGCCGAAACCGCGATCCCCACTGCTCGCTTCATGCCCGACACCCTATCGACGGGAGGTGCGCCGCATGCCCGAAGGCTCCGAAATTGCCGCACGGTATGTGACGATCTACGCCCGCATGGCCCCCGGGGCGGCTCGGGAGATCAACTCCACGATCTCCCAGGGTGTGAATCAGTCCAGCAAGGCCGTGTCGGCCGGGCTGGAGCGCGGGGTGAAGGACGCCGCCCCCAAGATGGGCGCAACCTTCAAGAGCATCGTCGGCCCGATGCTGACCCTGTCGGCTACTGCGGCGATCTCGGGCTTCGTCCGCAAGTCCGTCGACGCATTCTCTGACCTGGAGGACGCTACCGGCGCGGCCGGCGTCGTCTTCGGCGACTCGATGGACAAGATCGTCGCCAAGGGCGACACCGCGGCAGCCAAGCTCGGCATGTCGAAGGCGCAGATCATCGACGCCGCAAATACCTTCGGCACCCTCGGCAAGTCGGCGAACTTGTCCGGCGACGACCTGGCCGACTTCTCCAACGAGATGACCGATGTGGCCGGCTCACTCTCCAGCTTCAAGGGAGGCAGCCCCGAGGAGGCGATCCTCGCGGTCGGTGCCGCCCTGCGCGGCGAGTCCGAGCCGATCCGCCGCTACGGCATCCTGCTCGACGACGCCACTCTGCGCCAGCGGGCGCTCACTCTCGGCATCGTCGACAACGTCAAGACCGCGCTCACTCCGCAGCAGCGCGTCCTCGCGGCGCAGGCTGAAATCTTGGCTCAGTCAACCGATGCGATGGGCGACTTCGAGCGCACCGCCAACTCCACAGCGAACGTGCAGAAGACCCTGGCTGCCGAGTCTGCGAACCTGTCGGCGGAGATCGGTGAGAAGCTGGCCCCGATGATCGTCAATGCCCAGAAGGCCGGCATCGGCTTCCTGCGCTGGGTGATCGACAACCAGGACGCGATCACCCCCCTGGTGAAGACGGTTGGTGTCCTCACTGCTGCGATCGGCGGCTTCGTCGCGGTGTCGAAGGGCATCGAGGCACTGAAGGCCGCCCGGGCCACCATCGCCGGCCTCGGGGATGCTTTCACCGCGATGTCCACGAAGGCGAAGATCGCCACCGCGACTGCGGGCGCCGTAGGTCTAGCGCTGACGGCCGCCGCCCTGATCTACGGCAACTTCGCCCAGGCGAACGCCACCGCCGAGGCGGCGGTCGCAGACTTCACAAAGGCCGTCGAGGCGGACTCTGGCGCACTGGGTGAAAACACTCGGGCATCGATCGAGAACCAGCTCGCCAGCCAGGGCCTGGTGTCCACCGCCGCCAAGATGGGCATTTCATCCCAGGCGCTCACCGATGCGGTGATGGGCAACGGCGACGCGCTGGACTACGCGCAGCAGAAGATGCGCGAGTACATGGCCGCCAACGCTGACAACGAGGGCGCGATCTCGGGCGCGAAGGTCGAGACGGACAGTCTCTCCGGCGCCCTTGGTGCCATGTCGGGCCAGGTGCAGCAGGCCCAGGCTGCCTACGAGGACTACCAGCGGTCAGCCGGTGATGCCACCACCCAGACGACCATGGCCACGACTGCGGCCAGCGACGCCAAGATCGCCTACGAGGACTACACCAAGGCCATCCAGGGCACGTACAGCGCCCAGTTGAAGCTGGCAGGGAGTGAGCGCGCCGCAGAGGCTGCGATTGACGACGGTGCCGCCCAGATCAAGGAGTGGACCGGCGAGCTGCAGAAGAAGTACGAGGCCGAGATCAAGGCCGACGCCGCTGCGAAGAAGCGCAAGATCTCCGACGAGGATGTCGAGCGACAGGCGAAGAGGCGCGCCAAAGCTGAAGTCGCGGCCGCCATCGAGTCCGGCAAGGCGCTTGACATCAACACCGACGCCGGCCGGAAGAATCAGGAAGCGCTCTACGCGATCGCCGAAACCACCGAGGCCGCGATCCTGAACATGACCGACCTGGAGAAGGCCAGCGGGCAGGCCGCCGATCGCGCCGAGCGTGGCCGCAAGGAATTCATCAAGCTCGCTAAGCAACTCGGGGTGAGCAAGGGGGAGGCCGAAGATCTGGCCAACCAACTCGGCCTCATCAAGCCCAAGACCGTCGATTTCCGCGTGAACGTCGAAGTCGTCGGCGACACCTCCCTGGTAGTCGATGGCAAGTCGTACATCAAGGTCAAGGGCGGCCGGTACGCCGAGGGTGGCCCGATCAGTGGCGGCGTGCCCGGCAAGGATTCGGTGCCCGCTCTGCTTATGCCGGGCGAGCACGTCCTGACCGCCGACGAGGTGCGTCGGATGGGCGGCCACGCGGCGGTCTTCCGGATGCGGGCGATGGCCAGCAAGGGCGTGATGCGGTTTGCGTCCGGCGGCCCTGTCATGCCGACCTACAAGGGCCACTCGCTGGACTGGTGGGACGACTACCTGCTGTCCGACCTGGAGTACACCCGGCTGCGGATCCACATCAAGGATCTCCAGGCAGGCCTGAGCGAGCGGGAAACCTACTACACCGGCAAGGGCAAGTCGCGGAAGAAGAGGTCGCGGCAGAAGCTGCGCGGCCTGGAGCGCACGGCGGCGCAGCTCGAGCTGAAAGAGGCTCAGGAGCAGCTGCAGCTGGCGAAGGATGCTGCCGCCGCGAACAAGTCGAAGTCTGGCACGCTCGCGGATCGGATGGCCCGCTACGAGCAGCAGCAGCAGGTCTATGACGACGCGGCGTCGATGTGGCAGCAGGCCGCCCAGTCGCTCACCAAATCGGGCGGGATCTCCCTCGACCCGACGCAGGTGCGCCGCAGCAACGCCGCCGGGGATGTATGGACGGAGAAGCGCGAGACGACCGCCGCCGATCTGGCCAAGCGGGTGGGTGAGCAAGCGAACCAGGTGGAGACCTTCATCGACCTCCTCGGTCAACTCCGCAAGGCCGGCGCGTCCGAGGCGCTGATCGCTGACGTGATGGCGCTGGGAACCGTCGAGGGCACCAAGGCGGCCCGGCTGTATCTGGCCGACCGGTCCGCGCTGTCCCTGGCGAATGCCGCCTACGGACGGCTCGCTGCGGGCGAGGGGCGACTGAACGCGCTCGGCGATCAGGCCGGCAAGGCGGCGGTCAACATCACCGTCAACGAGGCGGTCAACGCCGAGGCGACAGCGCAGGCAGTCATGAACAAGATGCTGGCGGGGAGGTCGTAGTGATCTGGTCCGATGTGACCCTCGGCGGCCTGTCGCTGGTCGCCGACCCCGACGACGACGGCGTGACCTGGCGGTGCCCGCACGCCACCATCGATGGCTGGTGGTCCTCGCCGGCGCCGGTCATGGAGACGCAGCAGCGTCCCCGGACTCACGGCGTGTGGGTGGGCGAGTCGTGGCTGCCGGGGCGGTCAATCTCTCTTCGCGGCTGGTGTGAGGTGTCCGACTGGGACGCCTCCGACGCCCGGGCGAGGGTGCAGGCCGCGCTCGACCGGCTGCACGCCGCCGCGTCTCTCACCGACACCCCCCTGACTATCGCCGACTCGGGACGGGAGCTTGGCGCGACCGTCCGGCGGTCGGGTGAGGTGGGGGTCCGATGGGTCAATCACCGCCTCGCCCAGTGGACGGTGCAACTGCTGGCTGCCGACCCGCGGAAGCTCGGCGGCGTGCTGTCGGCGTCCACTGGCCTGCCGTCCACCGCAGGGGGGCTGACGGTGCCATTCACCGTGCCCTTCGCCATCGAGGCTCAGGTGCAGTCCGGTCTGGTCTCGCTGACGAATCCGGGCACGATCGACGGGCCGGTGACCCTGCGCATCGACGGGCCGGTGACCGCGCCGAGGGTGACGCACGTCAACTCGGGCCGCGCGCTCGTCTTCGCGGCGTCGCTGGATCTGTCCGCCGGCGAGTATCTGATCGTCGACATGCAGCGCCGCGAGGTGCTAGCCCAGGGGGAAGCGTCCCGGATGACCTACGTCACCGACCGCGGCTGGAGCACCTTCGAGCCCGGGGCCAACGAGTGGGCCTTCGCGGCCGGTGGTTCGGGTCTCGGCACCCTGACCGTCACTGCCCGCCCGGCGTGGATGTGACCCGATGACGCACTCCTGGCTGGCCTGCTCGTCCCGCGACGGACGCGTGATCGCTGAGTTGCCCGGCCTGGACGTCCCCACCATCGGCGTGACGCTGTGTGACTGGTGGACCGGGCAGGCGTCCCTGCTGCTGGATGAATCGACCGCGCAGGACTGGCGGCGAGCCACAGCGCCGTGGGCGTCCTATCTGGTGTGTATCGACGACGGCCAGGCCGATCCGATCTGGGGCGGCTGGGTGACCCAGCGGACCTCGACCAGCGGCGACTCGATCTCGCTCGGCATCGCCTCGTGGGAGGCCTACTTGGCCCGCCGCTACGTCCGCGACCTGATCTATCCCGACTCCGAGCAGTGCGGGCTCCTGGCCCACCTCGTCGGCCAGTGCGTCCTCGCCCCTATCCCCGGGGCGCCGGTTCCGCCGGCGCTGCTGGTGGAGCACGTCGCCGGCAGCACCACTCGCCACCGCGAGTACGAGCTGGCCTCGCAGAAGACCGTGGCGTCAGTTATGCAGGAGCTGTCCGGGGTCGAGGGCGGCCCGGAGTGGACAGTGACCTGGCGGCACCTGCCCAGCCCTGAGCGGTACCTGCCGGTGCTGACGATCCGCGACCGCATCGGCCAGCCGAAACCGGTCGGCATGCCGTCCGCCGCCGCGCTGTTCGCGCTGCCCGGCTCGGTGCTCGATTTCAGCCGCTCGGAGGACTGGACGGATGGTCGCGGCGCGAACTGCATCACGGCCACCTCCACGGCGGACGGCGCGGATCTGCCAATGTCGGCGGTGCAGGTGTACGCCGACCCCGACCGGCCGTCGTTGGAGTACCGCTACACCCCGTCGTCGTCCATCACCGACATCGGCACTCTTCGCTCCCACGCGGCCCGCGCCCGCGACGTGATGAAGGACGGCGCGGCAGCTCTCGCCCTGACCGCCGCCGCCGAGGCCGCACCCCGACTCGGCGCCGACTGGGGGCTGGGCGACGACATCGGCTGGTCGCTGGCCTGCCGCTCGATCTCACCCGGGCGGCGCATCCCCGGCGACCCCGGCTCCGACTGGCTGCCCGTCGAAGGCACCGACCGGTGCATCGGCTGGGAGGCCACCCTGACCGGCGTCCGCACCGTGACCCCGATCCTCAAATCCACGGAGGTGTGGTGATGGTCCTCCCGTCCAACGCGGTGCCGCCGAACGAAACGTGGTTCGCCAGAGAAATCGCCGCACTTCGCGAAGCGTCCCGGACGGGCTTGGCATCAGTCGCCTCCTCCTTCCGCAGCACCGTGTCCGACCTTCAGGCGCAGCAAGCCGAGCTGGCGACGCAGCAGGGTCTCCTCGCTGCGGCGATCGCGCGCCAAACAGAGATGATCACCGCCCATGTCGAGTCGTGGACCGTGGCGTACAACACCACGCTCGCCGCGCAGCGCACACTCACAAAGCCTTCCTGGGCGGCCGGTTGCTTCATCGACGGTGGTGGCGCGATCACCAACATCACCGTGACTGGCGGTGGCCTCGACTTCGTTCTCGTTCCCAGCGCAAGCCCAGTCACGGCATGGGCCGAGAACTACTGCCTGGACTGGTGGACAGACCTCGACTACGACCCGCAGATCAACTCCTGGACGCAGTACATCGATATGAGCGCATCCCCAACCCTCTACCTGCGCCCCGCCCGGTACGACCTCGCGTCTGACGCCACCGCAGGGTCGATGACCATCACCGCCAACCTCCGCATCACCTGGATCTAGGAGCCCACCATGGCCGTCACCGCCTTCCCCCTCAACGCCATCGCGGGTCAGCCCGAATACTCGGGCAAGATGCTCCGCGGCGCGCTGTCCGCGCTGATGCCGCCGCCGCCGACCGGCCGACCCCTCGGCGCGGCCTCTGGTGTCCGGCAGGGCACCCCGGCGACTACCGTGTCCGTCGCCGGGTCCACCTGCACCATCAACCCCCACTCCGGTGTCCTCGACGTGCAGGCCAGTGCCACCGCCGGCCCCTACTGCTACGCGGTCACTGCAGCCGAAACCAAGGCCGTGCCCGCAGCGCACGCCACATACACCCGCTGGGACCGGGTCAGCGTCCAACTCGCCGACCCCAGTGAGGGCGATGGCACCGGCGCTCCCGGGGTCGCCATCGTCTACGCCGCCGGCACCGCAGCCGCCTCCCCCGCGATGCCTGCTGCACCCGCCCGGTCACTGACCCTGGCCCGAGTCGTGGTGCCGCCGTCTGGCGGTGGCGCGGCGTCCGTGGTGTGGCTGGCGCCCGAAGTCGCCAGCACCCCGCCCTGGTATCCCGACACCCAGGCGCGCGACGCCGCGATACCGTCCGCCGCCGCCACCACCGGCCAAGTGGCCGCAGTCGGGTCCGGCGCCGCCGCTCAGATGACGATCTGGGATGGGACCACGTGGCACACGGTGTGGCAGCGGCTCGACCCGGTCACGGTCGGTACCCTGACCTCGCAACGACTCTCGGATGGAACCCAGATCGTCTATGGCCGGGTCGCCATCAACGGCCTCGCGGCCAACACCCCCGGCAGCCAGGCCATCGTCTTCCCGCAGCCCTTCGTCACCGGATCGACGCCGCGGATCACCGCGGCCACCTTCGGGTCAGTCCCCCTGTCCGCTGGCGTCTCCGTCACCGCCCTTTCCGCCACAGGCGTCACCGTTTGGGGCCAGCGGACCACGGCCGGTGATCTACCCATCGATATCCACGTCATCGGCAGGTGGAGGGCCTGATGCCTACCGAGCTCGCCGCCGTGCTGATCACGGCCGCCGTGTCGATCGGCGGATCGTGGCTGATCGCGCACCAGACCACGATGAACCGGGAGGACTCGCGGCTCGCCGCAGCATGGTCGCGGATCACACAGCTGGAGGACAGGGTCGGCGAGCTGGAGGGCAAGCGCGCCGACGATGCCCTGGTGAAGCGCGCCCTGGGCGACCACATCGACGTGCTCGAGAACCACATCTGGAAGCAATTGCCTCCGCCGCCGCCAGCCCGACCCGCCGGCATCTGAACCCCAAACCAATGCCAAACTGCGCCAGATTTTGGCCCGATCAACTAGCCATCAACTGACAAATCGGGCACTGACTAGGCATTCCGTCACATGGGTGTGCGGAACCGCGTGTATCGATCAGCCAAATCCAGGGAGGCTCCGCCATGCCGTCTGCCAAGACCCGCACTGCCGTCGTCGATGCACAGGGCCATCGACTCCGCGGTGACGCCGCGGCGTCGTACCTGCGGATGCTGGCCGCCGGAATGCCAGCCGGTGGCGTCGATGTCTTCTCCCGGACCATGGCCGAGCAGAGGGCGCTCTACGACCGGTGGCGGGCCGGGAAGGGCCCGATTGCGGCGCGCCCGGTCGCGACCGCGCCGCACATCGACGGCCGGGCGATGGACCTACAGACCACCCGGAATGGTGTCTATAGCCCGTCTGCCGCGCACCGGTGGCTGACCGCCGGCGGCGACGGTGCCAGCAAGCCCAGGACCGGGGAGAAGCTCCGCGCCCACACCTACGGCTGGCGCCGGTCGGTGCCGTCGGAGCGGTGGCACTTCGAGTACGACCGGGCCCGCGACACCAAGCGCTCTGCTGACCTCAAGGCTCGGCTGAAGAAGCTCGGCTACAAGGACACCAAGGCCTTCCAGCGCGCTGCCGGGCTCACCGCAGATGGCATCGACGGCCCACAGACGTGGGCGGCGCTGCTGACCGCGAAGCCCGCCCCGACCCCGCCGAAGTCGGACCCCGCGCCGGGCATTGACTTCCGGGTGGCGAGCTACAACGCCCAGCTGCGGCGTTTCGGGGGCGGCTCCTACGCCGCGGACGCGACGTTCATCGCCGGGACGCTGCGGCCGTCGATCCTGCTGGCCCAGGAGGTCGAGGAGTCCGCCCGGGACGCGATCCGCGCCAAGGGCACCCTCGCCAAGGTCTATCCGCTCGGCACCACCGCCCTCATGTGGGATCCAGCCAAGTACACCCACACCCAGCGGCACGTCTGCAGCTTCGGCACCCCGTATCACGGCATGGTCGCCACCGACCTGACCGCCCGCAACGGCGCCCGCGTACTGGTCGCGTCAATCCACGTCCGACCCAACGACGCCATCCCCGGCACCACGGCACAGAAGCTCGCCGGGAAGCTCGCCGACATCCGCAAGGCGCTCGCGATCCTGGCGAAGTACCCGTCCGTGATCATCGGGGGAGACTGGTCGACCGGTGAGCACCGCGCACTGCTGGAGAAGGCCGGCTACCGGCGGGTCACCCCGTGGGCCGACACCTACGACAAGGCCGGGACTCAGCACCTGGACGCGATATGGATCCGCGGGCCGCTGCTCACCGCCCGCACCGGCGGCACCGTCTACCCGACCGCGGCGTCCGACCACCACGGCCTGGTCGCCAACCTCACCATCACCCCCGCCGGCGCAACCCCGCTCTGACCTGTCCAAGTACTCCACATCGACCCGATGTGGAGCATTTCCCACCACCAACCACTCCACGAGGAGAACATCATGTTGTTCACCACCCAGTTCTGGCGCTCCATCGGATGGGCGCTGGTCCGCACCTTCCTCGCCGGTGTCATCCCGTTCATCCCAGGCCTGACGGCCAACCCCGCTGAGACGTGGCCGGCGGCAGCGTCCACCATCGTGGTGCTGCTGGTCGTGACCGTGGCCACCAGCCTGCGCGGCATCCCCGACCCCGACGCCGCCTCGTGGTGGCAGCTCCTGCTCAGTCGCGGCCTGCGCCAGTTCGGGCAGTTCGTGGCCGCCGGCCTGGTCGGTGCCGTCGTGGTGTCCGACGTGGACTGGCGCACCCTGCTCGTCGGCGCGGCCGCGTCCGCCCTATCGACCGTCGTGCTGGCCGCGCTGACCATCCTGCCGTCTAGCCCGCAGATGGTCGAGATCGCCGACATCGCCGAGTACCCCGCGTGGGACGAGATCACCCCCGATGACCTGGCCGAGCTCGCCGAACTCGACACCCCGCAGCGGGCGGTCGAGGACTGACCCCATGCCCCGCCGGGTCGCCGTCCTCATCGCGGCGACCTGGCTGGTCCTCATCTGCCTACTCGTCCTGCTATGGAGGTGCCCGTGACCGCCGTCCTGATCCGCCTGACCCACGACAGCCCGGCCGGCCCGACCGAGCCCGTCACCGGCACGATGTCGTGGGCGCCCACCCGTCGCCGCACCGCCGGCGACGAGGTGGTCCTGCCCGAGGGATTCCGGGTCACGCTGCCGGTCGATGTCCCCGTGCTGGTCGCCCCGACCGGGAGCGACTGGTGCTGGCGGGTGGTTGAGTCGGCGATGGCCGGCGGCACCCGCTACGTGGCCGTGCCGGCGCTCCCGGACGGGCAGACCGTGACCTACGCCGACCTGGTCGACGTGGACCCGGCCACCCTCGATCCCGCCGCCGAGCCTGCCGCGGCGTGGGACATCGCTCTCGAGGCGCTCGACGTGCGGGTCACCGTGCTGGAGACCGAGGGCGTCGACCCCGAGATGGTCGCTCAGGCGGTGGCAGACTACTTGGCTACCCACCCGGTGGAGTCGATCACCGGTGTGACCGCCCACGGGCTGCCCGCTGGCAGTGACCCGACCGCCTCCCTGGATGATGGGGTGCTGACCCTCGGTATCCCCGCCGGCCAGCCGGGAGCCCCGGGTACGCCCGGTGCGCCTGGGGCTCCCGGTGCGCCTGGCACCCCTGGGGGCGATGGCACGGACGGCCGCGAGGTCGAGCTGCGCACCAGCGCCGGCTGGGTCCAGTGGCGCTACGTCGGCGCCACTTGGACCGACCTGATCTCGCTGGCGGATCTCACCGGCCCTGCAGGCAGCGACGGGACGGACGGTGCTGACGGGCTGAGCGTCGAGCTGCGCCGTCAGGGCACCGACCTGCAGTGGCGGCAGGCCGGCGGTGCGTGGGCCGCGCTGGTCCCGCTGGCCGACATCACCGGCCCCCAGGGCAGCCCCGGCCCCGCCACCACTCTGTGGGTGGACGATCTGTCCGAGGTGCCGCCGGGCACCCCCGCCGACACCCTCGTCGTCGTGCGGGGGCAGTGATGCCGGCACCGGTCGTCACCGGCGTCCCCGAGGTCGTCTACCAGTCACAGAGCGACCCCGCCGCCATGGGCTTCGCCCGCCCCACGGGGCTGCAGGACGGCGACGTGCTGGTGGCGTGGCTTCGCTCGCAGTCGACCGGCTGGGCATCGGACTGGACCCCGCCGGCCGGGTTCTCCCGCATCGGCCCCGCCTTCGCGTCTAACTCGACCAGCCGCACGAACGGATGGTTCGCCCGGGCGATCACCGACGCCGGGTCCGAGCCGGGGAGCTACACCTTCACCGCGCCCAGCACCGGGGCACGCCGGATCGGCATGCTGGCGGTGATCCGCGGTGCGCTGGCCAGCCCACTGCCCGCCGGCGCCACCACCGACACCCGCGGCGTGGCCGTCGCCGGCGGGGCAGCCGTCCCCACCTTCACCCCCACCGACACCAACGGCCAGCCGCTGCTCGTCCTGGCCGGCTGGGGTGCCGACTTCAGCGGCGGCAACACCGACACCCCCGCCTCCACCCCTGCCGGATGGACGCCGGTGGCAGCCTCGGCCGGCGGCGTCGCGGTCAGCCAGTCCCGCACCTACATCGACGTGCGGTCCCTCACCCTGGCCGCCGGCGACCCATGCCCCCAGACCCCGCTGACCTGGGGCTCCCCGCTGGCCGCGGTCGGCTACGGCATCGCCCTGCAGGGCCTCCCCGCCGCCGACCCCGCCGGCCCCGGCGTGGGGGTCGCAGACGGCCACAGGCAGCCCGCCCGCGCCTACCACACCATCGACACCGCGCCGACGATCCGCACCCCTGGCCTGCTGACCTACCTGCCCCGCGGCTACCCGACCGTGGCCGACATGCTCGCCGAGCCCGAGTTTTTCTGGGCGCACCGCGGCGGCTCGGCCAGCTGGCCCGAGCACTCCCTGCACGCCTACACCCAATCCGCGCTGCGCGGATTCGGCGCGCTGGAGATTCCGCTGGCCCGCACCCTCGACGGCGTGTGGTTCGGCTGCCATGACCAGTACCTCGACCGGGTCGCGCTCGGCACCGCCACGCAGACCCTCGACCCGACCGCCATGACCTGGGCGCAGGTCCAGCAGTACCAGATCGTCGTCGGCGCCGCGGGAGCCCCCCAGCCGTTCCTCCGACTCGATGACCTGATCGACGCCTACGGCGGCTCCCACATCCTCGTGGTCGACCCCAAGTACGCGCTCGCCCACCTGGCCGAGATGTTCGACCTGCTCGACTCCCGACTCGGTCCGCAGCGGGTGGTGGTGAAGTACTTCTACGACAATGCCTCGGTGGTCACCTTGGCCACGACGCGGGGATACACCTCCTGGGGCTACGTCTACGCCGCCAACCTCACCAATCCCAACCTCGCCGCCCGCTGCGCACCTTGGACCCTGCTCGGCATGGACTGGAATGCCAGCCCCGCCGACTGGGCCACCATCGGCGCCCTCGGTAAGCCCGTCATCGCCCACATCTGCGCCAACCAAGCCGCCGTCGACACCGCCCGCAGTCGAGGCGCGGCCGGCTACATGTGCTCAGGGACCGGCCTGATCCAGCCCTGGTGACGCATCGGAGATCTCCGCGTGACAGCACAACGCCCCGCTCACCAACCTCTGGTGGGCGGGGCGCTTTCGTGCGTCCGGGGTCAGGGCTCGGGCTGGCAGGCCCGCTTCCTGGCGGCCAGATAGAAGACCTCCGCCAGGCCGGCGTCCATCCGCCGGCCGTCGACCTCTCGGCCCACGATCGCCGCGGTCGAGGCGTAGTCGGTCATCACATGGTCGCGGACCTCGCCCAGCAGATCGTACAGCGCCTGCCGCCACTGCGTGAGAGGGTCATCACCGAACCCCGCCACCCACCGCCTGAAGCCCGGATCGATCACCGCGGACGCCTGCTCACGCGACAGCGCTGCAGCACATGCCCGGGCATAGCCGTCCCCACCGGACGCAGCGACCAGGTTCGATGCCAGGCTGCCGGCGGCGTGAACCCCGGCCGCTGACCGGTCGACCACCTCGGCCAGCACAGCCCGACCCGCGGTGGTGAGCACCCGGCCGGTGCCAGCCAGCACTGACAGCACTGGGGCGATTTGGCTCACCGGATGGCTCACCAGGCGGCACCACTACCCCCGATGCGGCCCGGAAATCGAACACTCCCACCCGTAGCAGGTGCAGGTTTCGCTACCGAGCCGCTGTGGGGAATCGAACCCCAGACCTTCTCATTACGAGTGAGACGCTCTGCCGACTGAGCTACAGCGGCCTGGCCGGGCAAGCCGGGCCGGAGCACAACTATAGGGGCAGTTCACCGGTTGCGCCGAACCCGCGATCCCTGACCCTGCCGAGGGCCACGCTGCCGGGTCCGGGCACTTTCTGCCAGCTGACAGCGCTGAGCGACAGATATGTCGGGCCACGGTCGCTATTTGGCAGTTAGCGCACCTGACCGGGGCTCAGCGGCAGGTCGTGCCCTGCTTGGGGAGCTTGCCGTCCACCAGGTACTCCACCACCGCCCGGTCGATGCAGGCCGACTTGGAGCCGTAGGCGCCGTGGCCCTCGCCGTCGTAGGTGAGCAGGGTCGCCGATTCCAGCTGGTCGGCCATGGTGACCGCCTGCTGGTAGGGGGTGGCGTTGTCGCCGGTGCCGCCGATCACCAGGATCGGCGCCGCCCCGGCGCCCCGGATGTCGAGCTGCACCCGGGGACGCACCGGCCACAGCGGGCAGCCGTACTGCGGGCCGAAGTAGCGGCCGAAGATCGGCGCCTTGCCCTGGTCGTCCAGCCACACCCCGTCGGCGTCCTCGATGCCGGTGTCGGGGGCGTCGGCGCAGCTGATCGCCGGGAAGGCGTAGTACATGGTGGAGAACCGGCCGTCCTCGCCGCGGGCGTTCATCTGGTCGGCCGACCACAGCAACGACTCGCCGCTGCCCTGCCGGGCCCACTCCAGGTAGGAGCCCAGCGCCTGCCAGCCTTCCTTGCCGAGGTACAACAGGTTGCCCACCCCGAGCACGGCCTGGGTCTGGGTGAGCAGCCGCTTGCCGACCGTCAGCGGCTCGGCGTCCAACTGGTCGAACAGGCCGGTGATGCTGGCCAGCACCTCGTCCCGGGTGGAGCCCAGGTTGCACTCCCCCGACCCGGCACCGGCGCACCAGGCGGCGAAGTTGCCCAGCGCCAGGTCGAAGCCCATCGCCTGGATCACCTCATCGGAGTCGGTGATGTTCACCGCGGCGTCCAGCCCGAGCCGACCGACGTTGAACGGGAACAGTTCGGCGTAGGTCGCGCCGATGGCGGTGCCGTAGGAGTAGCCGTAGTAGTGCAGCTTCTCGTCCCCCACCAGGGCGCGCATCAGGTCGAGATCGCGGACCGTGTCGATGGTCGAGATGTGCTGCAGCAGCCGTCCGCTGTGCTGCCAGCAGCTGGCGGCGAAGTCGGCCGTTCCCCTGATCAGCTGCTCCCGCTCGGTCTCGTTGTCGGGCGAGGCGTCGAGCAGCAGGAAGGCATCGGTCTCGGCATCTCCGTAGCAGCGGACCGGGGTGGAATCGCCGGTGCCGCGGGGATCCCAGCCGACGATGTCGTACTGCTCGAGCCCGTCGCGGGCGAAGTGGGCGGCCAGGCCGCGTCCGCCCGCACCGGGGCCGCCGGGGTTGACGAACAGCGACCCGATCCGGGGCGCGGCGGTGGCGGGCTTGCGGGCCAGCGCGAGGGTGATCGCCTGACCGGTGGGGTCGGCGTAGTCCAGCGGCACCTTGATGGTCGCGCACTGCAGGCCGTTGCTGCAGTCCGTCCAGTTCAGCGACTGGTCGAGGTAGCCGGTCAGCCCGTCACCACTCGGCGGGTCGACGAAACCCTTGGGGACGACACCGGGGTCGGGCAGCGACGGACGATCGACCACCGGTCCGATCTCGGTCGAGATCGGGACGCCGGCCACGGTGGTCTGCTGGGCGCTGGGCTCCGGCGTCGGGGTGGGCGTGACGGTCGGGAAGGTGCAGCCGGCCAGCGGCAGGACGAGCAGCAGCAGGCCGCCCACGACGCGCCGGATCCGATTCACGCGCCCAGCCTAGGGCACGGCCGAAACCGGTTGTCAGCGGGGCCACCGGAAGCCGGTCGGCAGCGAGCGTCCGGCGCGGTGCGTCCCCGGCTCAGGGCGCCAGCTGGCGAGCTGCCTTGTCCTTGGCGCGGGCGGACCGGAAGCTGCGGTCGATGCTCCAACCGCCGCCGCCGATCAGCAGCAGCAGCAGGCCGACCACGGTCAGCACCAGCTCGAGCTCGCCCAGGAAACCCGGCCGACCGGCGACGAACGGGTTCCACGGACCCCACCAGACGAAGCCGAGGGCACCGCCGGCGACCAGCGCCACGCCGAGGCCGGCCACCCGGGTGAGCAGCCCGAGGATCAGGCCGAGGGCGATCAGCAGGTGGGCGACCCCCACCACGATCGCCAGGATCTGGGCGTAGGGCGCCAGCAGGGTCTGGGCCAGCTGCTCCTGGGTGGCGGCCAGGTCGGCCAGCATCTGGTAGCCGCGGACCGCGAAGATGCCGGCCACCACCAGCCGCAGCAGGAAGATGCCCAGCGAACCGAGGAACTTGTCGTTGGTGCGTTCCTTGATCACCACCGGTTCGGGGGTGACCGGCGCGGTCGGCGCCTCCGCGGCCAGCGCGGCGTCCCGGGCCTCCTTGCGGGCGGCCCGTTCGGCGGCCAGTTTCTGCGCCTCCTCCGACAGCGGGTCGGCGTACGGATCGACCACCGCGTCGGTCGGCGAATCCCGGAAGATCGCCTCGGTGGGCGGGGTGTCGGCCTCGGGCGGCAACGCCAGGGTCTCGGGGAAGCCCACCGGTGCGGTGGGTGCGGTCACCTCGACCGGGCTCGGCTCCGGATCGACGACCGGTGCCGGCTCGGACACCGTGGCCTCCGGCTGCGCCGGTTCCGGCTCGGCCAGCACCCGGGTGGGCTCGGCCACCGGCTGCTCGACCGACTCGACGGGCGCGGGCTCGACGAGCGCGGGCTCGACGTCCGTCGGCTCGGGCGCGGGTTTCGGCTCGGCCAGCGCCCGGGCGGGTTCGGCAGCCACGGGCTCGACCTCGACGGGTCCCGCCTCGACCGGCTCGGCGGGGACGGTGGGCTCGACCGCGTGCCAGGCAGCGGCGGCCGGTTCGGCTTCGGGCTGGTCGGACGCGGTCACGGCGGTGGGCTCGGCGTCAGCGGGCTGCTCGACGGCCTCGACGGGCGCCGTCACCTCGACCGGTTCGGCAGGTGCGGTGGGCTCGACCAGCACGGTCTCGGGCTCCTCGGGCGAGGCTGGCTCGTCCTCGGGGATCAGCGGCATGCCCTCCTCGATGGCGTCCGAGACTTCCTCGACGCTGTCGTCCGGGCTGGTTGCCGGCGGTGCCGGCTGGTCCGCCGGCTCAACGGGGGGTGCCCAGGTACGGGTCGGCTCGGCCGACTCGTCGCCGGGTTCGTTCACTGGCTGCTCGGTCACGGGGGAAGTCCTTCCTGCACGCTCACGCCTATCAAAACATCACCGGAGGGGTTCCTCCCCGAGCGACACCCCCAAACGGTCACAGCGGCGGGTTCCGGCGGTCAGGGGTGAGCGAGACCGATCATCAGTGCCTCCATCGCCAACTGCGGGGCGACATTGGTCTCCAGCGCGGTGCGGCAGGCCAGGATGGCGTCCAGCCGGCGCAGCGTCTGGGCGGGGGTGGAGTGCCCGGCCAGTTCGCGCGATCGGCTCGGTGAACTCGGCGTTGATCACCGCGGCGCCGGCGGCGGTCTGCACCACCAGTACGTCGCGGTAGTACGAGGTGAGCTCGGTCAGCACCCGGTCGAGGGCGTCGCGCTGCAGCCGCTTGGCCCGCAGCTTCTGCTCGTCGGCCAGCGCGCTCATCGCCGCCTGGGCGTTCCGTGGCCGGGCGCCCTTGGTGCCCATCCCGAGCGCCTCGGCGAGTTCGGCCTGCTCGCGGGCGTCCAGCTCGGTGGTGCTCCGGGCGGCCTCCTCGGCGGTGTCCTTCACCACCTGGGCGGCGGCCTCCAGGCACTGCCCCAGCGAGCGCAGCCGTTGCGGCAGCCGCAGGATCGCGGTGCGGGTCTGCCGGGCGGCCTCGTTGCGGGCCAGCGCCCGTGCCCGGCCGACGTGGCCCTGGGCGGCGCGGGCGGCGAAGGAGGCCAGCTCGGGCTCCACCCCGTCGCGGCGCTGCAGCAGCTCGGCGACCGCCGCCTCGTTCGGGGTTCGCAGGTCGACCCGGCGGCAGCGGGAGCGGATGGTGACGATCACGTCGTCGGCGGTCGGGGCGCAGAGCAGCCAGACGGTGCGGCTGGCCGGCTCCTCGATGGCCTTCAGTAGGGCGTCCGCGCCCCGCTCGGTCACCCGGTCGGCGTCCTCGACGATCAGCACCTGATAGCGGCCCAGGGTGGGCGCCATAGCCGCCCGCCGGACGAGTTCGCGCACCTCGTCCACGCCGATCGAGAGCCGCTCGGTGCGCACCACGGTGACGTCCGGATGGGCGCCGGAGAGCGCGGTGGTGCAGGCCTGGCAGTGCCCGCAGCCGCCGTCCGGGCACTGCAGCGCGGCGGCGAAGGCGCGGGCGGCGTTGGACCTTCCGGACCCGGGAGGTCCGGTGAACAACCAGGCGTGGGTCATGGCGTGCCGTTCGCCGTCCACCGCCCGGCGCAGCGTGGCAACCACGTGGTCCTGGCCGATCAGCTCGGCCCAGACACCCGGTTCGACGGTCGCGGTGCTCATCTACGAAAGGGTGCCAGGCGGGGCTGACAGAAGCGAGGCCACCCGCTCGCGGATCACCGCGGCGATGCCCTCCTTGTCGGTCCGGGCGGGCAGCACCAGGTAGTACTCGGGATCGCGGGCGGCCAGGGCGAGGAACTCCTCGCGCGCCCGCAGGTGGAACTCCAGCCCGGCGCCCTCCAGCCGGTCTGGCTGCTCGATGCCGCCGACCCCCTGTTCGGGATCGAGGTCGAGCAGCACGGTCAGGTCGGCCAGCAGGTCGCCGGTGGCCCAGCGGGCGATCGACTCGATCCGGTCGGAGCCGAGTTCGCGTCCGGCTCCCTGGTAGGCCAGCAGCGAGTCGACGTAGCGGTCGCTGACCACGATCGCGCCGCGCTCCAGCGCCGGGCGCACCACCTCGTAGACGTGATGGGCCTTGTCAGCGGCGTAGAGCAGGGTCTCGGCACGGGGGGCGAGGTCGCCGGTGGCCGGGTCGAGCACGATCTGGCGCATCACCGCTCCGGCCCGGGTGTCGCCCGGCTCGAAGGTGAGCACCACCTCGTGGCCCTGCTCGGTCAGCCAGTCGGCCAGCAGCCGGGCCTGGGTGGACTTGCCCACGCCGTCCCCGCCCTCGAAGACGATGAACAACCCTGCCATCCGGCTCTCCCTTCTCGCCCTGGGGGCTGACTCCACAGTCGTATGGCGGCCGGTCGCCCAACCGCCCTCCCACTATCTGCCAAATATTCGCTCCGCGCGACATATCCGTCGCGGACATCGAGTATCTGGCAAATAGTCGGAGCTCCTGGTTCTCGACCCGTCGTCAACCTCAGGGATCGTCCGGCCAGCGTTGGTCAGTACTTCCCTCAGGCCTTCTTGGTGGTGCGCTTGGTGGTGGTCTTGCGCGCCGTGGTCTTGCGGGTGGTGCGCTTCGGGGCGGGGCCCTTGGCCCGCTTCTCGGCCAGCAACTCGGCGGCACGCTCGAGGGTCATGGTCTCCACGCTGTCGGTGCGGCGCAGGGTGGCGTTGAACTCCCCGTCGGTGACGTAGGCGCCGAACCGGCCGTCCTTGATCACCACTGGCTTGCCGGAGGCCGGATCGGCGCCCAACTCCTTCAGCGGTCCGGACGCGGTCCGCCCGCCCCGGGTCTTCGGCTGGGCGTAGATCGCCTCGGCCTCCGCCAGCGTGATGTCGAAGATCTGTGCCTCCGAGGCCAGCGAGCGGGAGTCCGTCCCCTTCTTCAGGTAGGGGCCGTAGCGGCCGTTCTGGGCGGTGATTTCCTCACCGTCGGCGGCCTTGCCCACCACCCGGGGCAGCGACAGCAGCTGCAGCGCCTGCTCCAGGGTGATGCTCTCTACAGTCATAGAGGTGAACAGCGAGCCGGTCCGCGGCTTGGCGCTCTTCGGCGCGCCCTCCTCGAGCACCTCGGTGACGTAGGGGCCGTAGCGGCCCGACTTGGCCACGATCTTCCGGCCGGTGGCGGGATCGGTGCCGACCTCGCGCTCGTCGGTGGTCGGGTTCGCCAGCAGCTCGCGAGCGAGCTCGACGGTCAGTTCGGCGGGCGGCAGCTCCGGATCGACATTGGCGCGGCGGCCCTCGGCGTCCTCGATGTAGGTGCCGTAGCGGCCGACCCGGACGTCGATCCCGGATTCGCCCAGCGGGAAGGTGGACAGCGCCCGGGCGTCGATCTCGCCGAGCTCGTTCACCAGGGTGCGCAGCCCCTCGTCGGTCTCCCCCTCGGGGCCGAAGTAGAAGTCGCGCAGCACCCCGACCCGGGCGGCGTTGCCGTTGGCGATCTCGTCGAGGGTCTCCTCCATCTGGGCGGTGAAGTCGTAGTCGATCAGCCGCGGGAAGTGCTCAACCAGCAGCCGGGTGACCGCGAACGCCAGCCAGGTCGGCACCAGGGCAGAGCCCTTCTTGAACACGTAGTCGCGGCTGGTGATGGTGCGGATGATCGCCGCGTAGGTGGACGGACGCCCGATCTCCCTCCGCTCCAGTTCCGCCACCAGTGACGGTTCGGTGTAGCGGGCCGGCGGGGTGGTGCTGTGCGGCTTCGGGGTGACCTGCTCGGCGACCAGCGACTGCCCGGCGGTGAGCTCCGGCAGCGGCGCCTGGGCGTCGTCAGCGGCCTGGTCGTCGTCCACCGAGGCGACGTACACCTTGAGGAAGCCGGGGGAGGTGATGGCCCGGCCGGACGCGGTCAGCGTTGCCCGTCCGGACTCCACCACCTCTCCGGTGGTGGCGTCGGTCACGCCGGCCCGGTCAGCCAGGGTGGCGCCGATCCGGACGGTGACGGTGTTGCCCTCGGCGTCCTTCATCTGGGAGGCCAGGGTGCGCTTCCAGATCAGCTCGTAGAGCCGGGCCTGGTCGCCGTGCAGCCCGGTCTCGGCCGGGGTGCGGAACTGCTCACCGGCCGGCCGGATCGCCTCGTGCGCCTCCTGCGCGCTCTTCACCTTGGAGGCGTACACCCGCGGCTTGTCCGGCAGGAACTGGCCGCCGTAGAGGTGCTTGATCTGCGCCCGGGCGGCGGCGATCGCGGTCTGCGACAGGTTCACCGAGTCGGTTCGCATGTAGGTGATGAAGCCGCGCTCGTAGAGTTCCTGGGCGACCGACATGGTGCGCTGCGCGGTGAAGCCGAGCTTGGTGCCGGCCTCCCGCTGCAGGGTGGTGGTGCGGAACGGCTCGTAGGGCTTGCGGCGGTAGGCCTTGGCCTCGACGCCGGCGACTGCGTAGCTGGCGCCGCGCAGCGCTTCGGCGAGCTCGGCGGCGGCCTCGGCGGAGAGGTGCAGCAGGTCCTTGCCGGTCAGCTTGCCGGCGGCGTCGAAGTCGCGTCCGACGGCCAGCCGACGGGTGCCGAACTGGGTGAGGTTGGCGGTGAACTGTCGCGGCGAGGCGTCCGCGCCGGCGTCCAGCAGCGCCTCGATGCCGGCGTAGTCGACGACGTGGAAGTTGATCCGCTCCCACTCCCGGTCGACCACCAGCCGGGTCGCCACCGACTGCACCCGGCCGGCCGACAGCCGGGGCATGACCTTCTTCCACAGCACCGGGGAGACCTCGTAGCCGTAGAGCCGGTCGAGGATGCGGCGGGTCTCCTGGGCGTCCACCAGGTCGAGGTCCAGGTCGCGGGTGTTGTCCACCGCGGCGTGGATCGCCTCGGGGGTGATCTCGTGGAAGACCATCCGCTTGACCGGCACCTTGGGCTTCAACTCGTCCAGCAGATGCCAGGCGATCGCCTCGCCCTCGCGGTCCTCATCGGTGGCCAGGAAGAGTTCGTCGGCGTCCTTCAGCTTGGCCTTCAGATCGCGGATGGTCGACTTCTTGTCGGCGTCCACCACGTAGATCGGGGCGAAGTCGGCGTCCACGTTCACCCCGGTGCGGGCCCACTTCTCGCCCTTGTACTTGGCCGGGATGTCGGCCGCCTTCTCCGGCAGGTCGCGGACGTGGCCGCGGCTGGACTCCACCACGTAGCCAGAGCCGAGGAACCTCGCCAGGCTGGTCGCCTTGGTGGGGGACTCGACAATGACGAGCCGGCGCTTGGTCGCTTGAGCCACGGAGGTTGCCTTCTTGCTGCAGGACGGACGGAGCACCGAATGGTGCGCCAGACGCATCGTAGCCACGATGTCGAACCCGCGGTCAAAGCCGGCGTCCGGCAACGGGCTATGGGGCGACGCTCAGTTCACCGGGCTGGCCTCGAGGACGACGGACGCCTGCTGCCGTTCACCGCTGGGAG
Source organism: Propionicimonas sp. (assembly GCA_049840415.1). Lineage (GTDB taxonomy): Bacteria > Actinomycetota > Actinomycetes > Propionibacteriales > Propionibacteriaceae > Propionicimonas. The sequence continues at coordinate 66,846 of JASGLB010000014.1, forward strand.
TAAGCCATTCCACCTCGACCTGGTCGCCCGGCTCCAGGCCGCGGATCACGGTGGCCAGGTTGGTGGTGTCGGAGACCCGGGTGTCGCCCACCCGGACCAGCGTGCTGCCGGCCTCCATCCCGGCCCGGGCGGCCGGCGAGTCCTCGGCCACGTCGGAGACGGTGACCCCGTAGCGGGTGGCCTCGCCGATCACGATACCGAGGTAGCCGGCCGGACCGACCCGGACGGTGCCGACGTCCTGCCCGGCGGTGATCACGTCCACCACCTGCAGCGCGTCGGCGATCGGCACCGCGTAGGAGCGTCCGGCCTTCTCGGAGCCGGCCGTGGTGACCCCGGCCACCTCGCCCTGCGCGTCGTACATCGGTCCACCGGAGTGACCCGGCACCGCGCCGGCGGTGGTCTCGATCACCCCGGAGAGCTTCTCCTGCGAGCCCCAGGGCGAATCCGAGTTCACCGTCAGGCTGCGATCCAGCCCGACCACCTCGCCCGGTGCCCGGACGAGCTCGTTGTGACCGCCGGCATTGCCGACCGCGGCCACCTCATCGCCGGCCTTCAGCTGGTCGTGGTCGATGGTGACGGTGGCCAGGCCGGTGGCGTCCTTCAACTGCAGCAGGGCGATGTCCTTGGTCTGGTCGAAACCGAGGACGGTGGCGGTGTAGGTGTCGCCGGTGTCGGCGATCGCCACCTCCAGCGAGCGGGTGCCGGCCACCACGTGGTAGTTGGTCAGCACGTGGCCGTCGGCGGTGAGCACCATGCCCGTTCCGGACGCGATGCCGGTGGAGGTCTCGCCGGTCACGAAGACCACCCCGGCCGACTCGCTGATCACACCGGAGCCGCCCGGGGAGGTGTTGGGATCGGGCTGCGCGGGTTGGTTGGGTTGGCCGGGCTGGTTGGGCTGATCGGGCTGCGCCGGCGCCACCGAAGGCGTCGTGGGTCGCAACGACTGCTCGAGCATCGGCCGCAGCGCCCAGGCGAAGCCGGTGATCGCCAGCGCCAGAGCGAGGGTGACCACCAGCACCGTCCGGCCGGTGCGGCGGCGGGGCTGCGTCGGCGCCGCGGTGGGCCACTGCTGCTGACCGGCGTAGTAGGCGTAGGGCTGCTGGGGTGGCGGAAGCTGACCACTGGTCGGGGAGGCGTAGCGGGCGTAGGGTCCGGCGGAACCGGCGTAGGGCTGACCGGGCGGGACGTAGCCCGGCCCGTACCCCGGCTGGCCGGACGAGGGATAGCCGGGCTGGCCATAGCCGGGCTGGCCATAGCCGGGCTGACCGTACCCCGGCTGCCCGTAGGTTGGCTGGCCGTAGCCGGCCGGGGCGGGGCCGAACTGACCGGTCGCGGCGGTCGCCGGGTACTGCGGCGCGCCGGCGGGTGGGCCGTAGGGCGGCGGGTAGCTGCTCGGCCAGGTCGGCGCGCGCCCCCAGCCCGGCCCGGGCGACTGCGCCCCGGGCTGGCCCAGCGGAGGTGGCGTCCAGGACGGCTGGCCGGTGGCGGCAGCCGGGCCGGCCGGCGGTTCGGTGGGATAGCCCGCCGAGCGCTGCGGCGGCGGAGGCGGCACGTCGAGGGGCGCGGTCGGTTCCGGGTCGAGCAGCCTGGTGGGCTCGACCGGATCGATCCGTTGGGTCTCGTCGTGTTCAGCCATCGACTCTCCTCGCGTCGCCCTCCAGTGTTCCCGGCGATCCAAGGTGATGGCTATGCGATTGCTGTGAATCGCTGTGAACGGTGAGCATGCCCAGGGTCAGCAGCGGACGCAGCCGGCCGAGCACGTCGGCGGTCAGCGCCCGCGGGTCGGCGTCCAGCAGACCGGCGACCGCGTCCAGCAGGATGCCCAGCGGCAGGTCGCCGTCGCAGGCGCCCACCACCGCCGCCAGCGCGGTGTCGACCGCGACCGCCCGTCCCAGGCCGGTCGGCTGCCGCAGCACGATGTGCTCGGGGTCGGGCGCCCCCGGCGTCCCGAGGGTCTCCTGCACCAGGTCGTCCGAACGGCGCAGGGTGGCGGCCAGCAGCCGATCGTCCGGCCAGCGGGCGACCTCGTCACCGGCGAACTCGGCCAGCACGGCGGCTGCCACCGGCTGATGGACGGCGTGCGGCCACTCCTCCAGCCGGACCTGCGGCTCGGCGCTGCCGCTGTTCCGGACGAAGATCCAGCCCATCCCGACGCCGCTGATCCGCTGCCGACGGAAGTAGTCGAGCCACTCCCGGTAGCTCGGCAGATAGCCGTCGCCGCCGGCCAGGCCGGCGTCGGCCAGCCAGATCTCGATGTACTCGAAGGGATCGAGCGCCTCGCGCTGCAGCACCAGGGCGTCGTGGCCGGCCGGGAGCCATTCGGCGACCCGCTCCTGCCAGGGTTGACCGTCGGTCACCGCCCAGTTGCCCAGCACCACCAGCAGCCCGTCGGGGTTCAGCGGCGCCGCGCTCACCACCTGCCGCATCAGGCCGTCGGCCTGGAAGCCGCCCTCGCGGTAGACCAGTTCGCCGCCGGGCGGCGACATCACGTAGGGCGGGTTGGTGACCACCAGGTCGAAGGCCTGGCCGGCGACCGGCTCGTAGAGCGAGCCCAGCCGCAGGTCGGCCTCGACCCGGTTCAGCCCGAGGGTGATCCGGGTCAGGTCGAGCGCCCGCGGGTTCAGGTCGGTGGCGACGATCCGCTCGGCATGGTCGGCCAGGTGGACCGCCTGGATGCCGCAGCCGGTGCCCAGATCGAGCGCCGAGCCCACCGGTCCGCGCGGCACCAACTGCGCCAGCGTGGTGGACGCCGGTGAGGCGCCGAGCACGAAGTCGGGCCGGGGCCGGGCGTTGCGAGTGTCGAGCGGGGTCTGATCGGAACAGATCCAGCCCTGCCGCCGCTCGGAGCCGTAGGGCTTGAGCTCGACGGTGGCGCGCAGTTCGTCCGTCCCCTCGATCAGGCCGGCGGCACGCAGGCCCTCCAGGTCGGTTCCAGCCAACTGGGCGGCGGGGACGGGCTGCTGCAACAGCCAGAGCCGGATCGCGGCGGCCTGCGGGTCGGTCGCGTTCGTCAGCGCCTGGCTGGCGGCCACCGTGGAGTTGCGACCGAGCGCGGCCAGCGCCGACTCGCCGAGCCGCTCCGCGACCGCGTCCAGGGTGTAGCCGGCGACGAGCAGGTCGTCGCGCAGCCGTTCGATCGCCGCTTGTCCGAGCACCTGCCAAGCCTCCCACGTGCCACCGACAACGGCACCCGCTGCCCACCGGCGCGGCCGGTGAGCCTCCCGGTAGCGGCGCGCGATGGCGGGCGGGCGCCGGATTTGCTGGCAGGCTGGTGGGCATGGCGCTGCCGGAGTGGATGATCGACGATCCGCGGCTGCGCCATGTCCACCATCGCCCGGCAGCCGCCGGGCTCACCACCGACTTTCCCGACTGGCTGAGCACTCCGATCCGGGAGGCCTTCGGCCGGTTGGGGGTGCGGCGGCCATGGCGCCACCAGGTGGAGGCCGCCGAGCACGCCTTCGCCGGACGGCACGTGGCGCTGGCCACCCCGACCGCGTCCGGTAAGACGCTGGCCTACCTGATGCCGGTGCTGGCCGCGCTGGTGGACGGCGAGCTGGGCCGTCCCGTCCCCGGCAACGGGTTGATCGCCCCCCGGCATACCGCGCTGTACCTCGCGCCCACCAAGGCGCTGGCGCACGACCAGTGGCGGACCTGCCGCGATCTGGAACTGCCGGGGTTCCGGTTCAGCACCCTGGACGGCGACTCCGACGACGCCGAACGCCGGTTCGCCCGCGACTACGCCGGGCTGATCCTCAGCAACCCAGACATGATCCACCGCTCGGTGCTGCCCAACCACGCCCGGTTCAGCCGGCTGCTGGGCAGCCTGCGCTACATCGTGATCGACGAGGCGCACCGCTACCGCGGGGTGTTCGGCGCCCAGGTCGCCGGGGTGCTGCGCCGGCTGCGGCGGCTGGCCCGGCACTACGGCGCCGATCCGGTGTTCGTCACCTGCTCGGCCACCATCGCCGACGTCGACACCCACCTGACGGCGCTCTCCGGAGTCGCCGCGGCGCAGTGCGTCGACACCGACACCTCCCGCCGTCCGGCGCTGGAGTTCTGCCTGTGGCAGCCCGAGGAGGACGCCCACGCCGAGGCGGCCGCGCTGCTCGCCCGGCTGGTCGGCGAGGGACGCCAGACCCTGGCCTTCACCACCTCGCGGGTGCAGGCCGAGTTGGTCGCGCTGCGCGCCCAGCAGAAGCTGGGCGACCCGGCCGCGATCTCGTCCTACCGAGCCGGCTACCTGGCCGATGACCGGCGGGCGATCGAGCGCGGCCTGCAGCGCGGTGAGCTGCGCGGCGTCGCCTGCACCAATGCCCTCGAGTTGGGCGTCGACATCGCCGGGATGGACGCGGTGATCAGCTGCGGCTTCCCCGGCACGCTGGCCTCGCTGTGGCAGCAGGCCGGTCGCGCCGGCCGCGCCGGGAGCGACGCGCTGGCGATCCTGGTGGCCCGTCCCGAACCACTGGACGCCTACCTGTGCGAGCACCCCGAAGCCGTCTTCGGCCAGCGGGCGGACGCCCCCGTGCTGCACCCCGATCTGCCGGCGGTGCTCAAACCGCACCTGGCCGCCGCCGCCCAGGAGAAACCCCTCACCGAGGCGGACGCCGAGTTCTTCGGCCCGCGCACCGTCGAGTTCGCCGACCAACTCGCCGGCGAGGGCGTGCTCCGCCGCCGTCCGGCCGGCTGGTTCTGGACCCGGCCGGAACGCGCGGTCGACGGCATCGACCTGCGCAGCGCCACCGGCGAGCAGGTCGAGATCGTCGAGGCCGCCACCGGCAGGGTGATCGGCCAGGTCGATCCCACCGCGGCCGACCGGACCGTCCACACCGGCGCGGTCTACCTGCACCTGGGTGAGCAGTGGCAGATCGTCGAGTACGACCCGGACGCCCGCACCGCCCTGGCCCGGCCGAACACCGGCAACTGGTACACCCAGGCGGTCGGCACCTCCGACCTGCGGATCCTCACCACCGACGCCAGTCGAGCGCTGCCCGGCGCGCAGGCCTCGCTCGGCGAGGTCGAGCTCAGCTCCGAGGTCACCGGCTACCTGCGCCGCGACGAGGTGACCAGCACGGTGTGGGACAGCAACCCGCTGGAGTTGCCCGTCCGTCACTTCACCACGCGTGCGGTCTGGTGGACGGTGGAGCCGACGGTGATCGCCGCCAGCGGGATCAGCGCCGCTGCCCTGCCCGGGGCCGCCCACGCCGCCGAGCACGCCATGATCGGCCTGCTGCCGGTGTTCGCCCCCTGCGACCGGTGGGATATCGGCGGGCTGTCCACCGTGTGCCACCCCGACACCGGACTGCTGTCGGTGTTCGTCCACGACGGCCAGCAGGGCGGAGCCGGCTTCGCCGATCGCGCCTACCAGGTGCTGCCCGACTGGCTGACCGCCACGCTCGAGCTGCTGCGCGACTGCCCCTGCGAGCAGGGTTGCCCGCGCTGCATCGTCTCGCCCAAGTGCGGCAACGGCAACCACCCGCTCGACAAGGCGGGGGCGATCGCGCTGCTGCGCGTCGTCCTCGCAGTGGATGACGACCCCGTTCCAGCCCGCCTCGGTTCGCCGGCTTCACGAAACCACCCAGCCGGCGTGTGATCGGGTGGTGAAACCCAGCCGGCCGGGCAGCGAGTCGGGCTCGGCCGCGACAGTGACCGTCACCACGAAGTCGAGCAGGTCCCCGGCGACCTGACACTGCCTGAGCTCGACCCGGTTCGCCTGCGCGATCGGCCGGGCCGCGGCGCAGGCGTCCTCGCCATCGGCCTGGGCGGCCGCGGCGGAGAGCGCCACCAGATCGGCCGCCGCCTGCAATTGCTGGACGGCGGCCAGCGCACCGCCGACCAGCAGGGCGATCGCTCCGCCCACGCCCAGCAGCACCACCGCCACGGTCATCAGCAAGGTGCCCGAGCCGCGCTCGCGGCGATCGGGTCGGTACCGCTCGCCCGTCCGCCCCGACATCACGTTGCCCCCGGCTCGAGCCGGGTCACCGCCTGCGCGGTCAGCGGCACGACCGGCAACCAGCCCGCCCAGGGCTGGGCGGCCAACTCCACCACCACCCGCACCTGGTCACCGGAGCGGCTGACCCCCACCCGGGCGCCCGCCGGGGCTCCGTCGCGGGCCTGCTGCACCGCCGCCCGGTCACCGCGGGCCTCCTGGCGAGCCACCTCCCAGGCGGTGGACTGGCAGCGGAACAGCAGCCCCAGCACGGCCACCAGCCAGGCGACCACCACCACCGCCACCGCCAGCACGAGGCTGGCCATGCCCAGTTCGGCGGTGACCATGCCCCGCTCACTGCGCCGCGACCGAGGCTCGAACTGTAGGCGCCCGCCTGTCCGAGCGCCTCGGGCTCGACCCGTTGTTCTTCATCGTTCATCCTCCTCAGCCGAAGCCGACCGGCGCACGGCGTGGTGACCACCACCGGCCGGCACCGGGCGCGAGTTCCGGATCGTCCGTGCGATCGGACGTCCGGGCGGGTGGCCGGATCCCCTCAGTTCCGGCCACCCCTTCCCCCCCCCCGATCAGCCGCCCATCACCTTGATGATCAGGTCGAGCAGCACGTTGATGATGTTCATCAGGAACTTGCGGAACTCCGGATTGGAGATGATCGACAGCAGCACTCCGACGATGCTCACCGTGGCCACCGTGCCGACCGCGTACTCCGCGGTGGTCATGCCCTTCTCGTCGTGCCGCTTCACCAGCTTCTGCATTGCTACTTCCTCCTGCCCTGCCACCCCCGGTGAGGTGGACGCCCCGCACTTTGGCCAGGCGAGCAGCGAATGTGCCAACGAATTTCGGCGGCTGTGGATGACGCTCCGGGACGGTGAAATCCTGTGGATAGAGCCCAGGCAAGCCAAGCCCAGCCAACGAGACGGTGAGTCCTCAGGTATCCGCCGCTCCGACGGTCACGGCCGTCGGCGAACCCTGAAGTGGCGTGGTCGTTCAAGCCATCCAGTCAGGACGCCCGGTCGACCCGCTTCACGAAGTCGGCCACCTCGTCGAGCATCTCGGCCAAGTGCTCGGGCTGGCCGGTCCAGACCTGACGCGAGATGGGGAGCCCGGCAACGACCATCGTGGCGGTGAGGTCGTCGATCGCCATGCCGCGCGGCGCGGGCCGGGAAGCTATCGCGGCCGCGCGCTGCCGCAGCTCCGGGGTCAGGCCCTCCCACCACGAGTGCAGGGACTGGTCATCGCTCATACCCCGATTCTGCCCCGATCAGCGGCCGGGCGCTGCGCAGAGACAGGACCGACTTCACGGCTCAGGTGTCACCGCATGCACCACGACACGCCTGGACAGCCTGGGTATCGGCCTTCCCCTCGGCCAACGCCAGCCCGAGGTCGACGAGTTCGTCGTCGCGAGCTGTGACCGTCATGCCGTTGATCTCCAGCAGGACGAGCAGGGCCAGTATCCCGATGCGCTTGTTGCCATCTACGAAGGGATGGTTCGTCACGAGCCCGCAGGCGGGGCGCGCAGCCTTGGCCGCCACACTTGGATAGAACTCCTCACCTGCCATACCGGCGTAGGGCGCGTCGAGCGCCGACTCCAAGAGGCCTTCGTCCCGCACTCCGTCCGACCCACCGGTCTCGGCCAGCAACTGGGCGTGCAGTCGCAGGATGTGCCGCTTGGAGAGCCGCTTCACCTGGCGAGTTCCTCAAAGGCTGCTCTGTGCTTGGCTATCAGCCGCCTGAGCCTCCCCGCCACGCCCGGCTCACGGCAGCACCGCCGCGATGATCCCACCGACCACCGGGACGACCCCCAGCAGCAGGAAGGACGGCAGGAAGGCCACCATCAGCGGCAGCACGCTGCGCACCCCCACCTGGCGGGCCCGAACCAGGGCCGCCGCGGCAGCGGTCCGACGCGCCTCCACCGCGAGGTCGCGCAGCAGGGGCGCCAGCCCCAACCCGGTGGAGACGGTGCGCGACACCTCGCGAGCGACGTACTGGAAGGCCGGCTCAGCTTCCAGCTCGGCCCAGGCCTGAGCCTCCGGTTCGCCCAGCCGAACCCTGGCGGCGACCCCCGCCAGCACCTCCGCGGCCGGCCCGCCCACCGCCTCCGCCACCACTTCGACGGCCCGCCGCAACGGCTGACCGGCCGCCACCGCCACGGCCAGCAGGTCACATACCTGCGGCAACGCGCTCACCAGTTCGGCGGTGCGCCGGGCCCGTCCGGCGGGCGTCACCCGTCCCAGACCGACGAAGGCGGTGGCCGCGGCCAGCCCGGCGGGCACCACCGCGGCCCAGCCCAGAGCCGAGCTCCACAGCGCTACCGCGGCGGCCAGTGCCCCGGCGGCCAACGCTCGCTGCCGGGTGCCCAGCGCGTCCGGCAACGGCGCCAGCCAGCCCGGCAGCCGGCGCTGCGGCGGCCCGGCCAGGCGGCGCTCACCGGCCGGTGGTATCACCAGCCAGAGCGCGACCCCCAGCAGCACGGCGGGCCAGACGGACGCCGACACCTCAGCCCCCGTACCGATCGGCCAGCAACTCGGTCCAGACCAACCCGGCGCAACCCAGTACCGCGCCGACCGCCAGGCAGAGCTGCCCGAAGATCGAGGAGGTCAGGAAGCCGATCGGGTCACCGCCGAGCAGATACCCCAGCCCGATCCCGGCCACCGGCAGGCCGGCCAGCAGCCGTCCGGTCGCCCGGGGCGCGGAAAGCTCCGCCTCGACGGTGGCGCGCAAGGCCAGCTCGGCGGACAGCCGTTCCGCCACCGCCATGAGAGTGCTGGCCATGGACGCTCCGGTCTGCTCGGCGACCTGCCAGGCGCTGGCGAGCTGTCCCAGGCCCTCGCGACCGGGCTGCACCGCCGCCTGCCGCAACACCGCGGCCACCTCGCCCCCCAGCGACTGGACGGCCGCGGCCTCGGCCAGCACCGGTGCCCGCTCGGCGGCCGCCCGCAGCGCCTCGGCCGGAACCTGGCCCAGCCCGAGCATCCCACCGACCAACTGGCAGGCCCGCACCACCTCCGCCCGTTCCCCGACGGCGGCCCGCCGCCGGCGATTGCGCCGGACCACCCAGGTCGCGGTCGCGGCCACGCAGCCGATCGCCACCCCGACCGCCCAGCCACCGATCCCGGCGGCGACCACCCCCAGCACGATCGCCGGCAGCCAGGCCAGGTATCGCTCGGGGTCGGTCCGCCGCCGCGCCGTCGCCCCGGTCAGCCGGGAGAGCCCGGGAGCCGGCGCCAACCAGAGCCAACCCGCACCCGCCGCCGCGAGCATCGCCAGCGCGATCATCCGCCGACCAGTTCCAGCAGCGCGTCGGCAGCCTCCAGCCCGGCTACCGTCCCGTCCGGGTCGAAGCGCAGCGCGGGCACCGCCCGGCAGAGCCCGGAGTCCGGGTCGGCCCGGATCAGCCGGATCTCCTCCACCCAGCGGCGGCCATCGGGAGAGCGGCGGATCTGCACCACCAGGTCGAGCGCCGCGCCGACCTGGGCGTGCAGCGCCGCCCGGCCCAGTCCCCCGAGCGCGGCCAGCGCCTCCAACCGGGCCGGTACGTCCCCGGCCGAGTTGGCGTGCAGCGTGCCGCAGCCGCCCTCGTGGCCGGTATTGAGCGCGGTCAGCAGGTCGACCAGCTCGGGTCCGCGCACCTCGCCCACCACCAACCGGTCCGGACGCATCCGCAGCGCCTGCCTGACCAGATCGGTCAGGGTCACCGCACCCACCCCCTCGGTGTTCGCCGGCCGTCCCTCCAGCCGCAGGCAGTGCGGGTGGGTCGGGTTGAGCTCGCGGGAGTCCTCGGCGATCACGATCCGTTCGGTGGCCGGCACCAACGACAGCAGGCTGGCCAGCAGGGTGGTCTTCCCCGAGCCGGTGCCGCCGGCGATCAGGAAGGCACAGCGCCGCGCCACCACCCGCCGCAGCACCCGGGCGGCCGCCGGTGCCAGCGCGCCGCCGGTCACCCATTCCTCCAGGCTCAGCGTGCTGGACCGGGGTACCCGCAGCGACAGGCAGGTACCGCGGTCGGCCACTGCCTCGAGGACGGCGTGCACCCGTACTCCGCTGGCCAGCCGGGCGTCGACGAAGGGCGAGCCGTCGTCCAGCCGCCTGCCCACCGACGCGGCCAGCCGCACCGCCAGCCGTCGCACCTCGGCGTCGTCGGCGAACGGCGTCGGCACCTGTTCCAGGCCGCCGCCGCGGTCGATGAACACCTCCGCCGCGCCGTTGACCAGCACGTCGGTCACTCCGGGCAGCCCCAGCAACCCCTCCAGCGGCCCGGCGCCGACGCTCTCCCGCCGCAGCGCGGCGACGGTTGCCCGCACCGTCTGGTCGCTCACCAGTTGCCCCAGGTCGCGCAGCGCCAGGCCCACCTCGACCGGCCCCGCGGGCAGCCCACGACGCCCCAGGTACGCCCGGACCGCCTCGATCGGCGGCTCCGCCTCCCGCGGCCGGCCGCGTGGCTCCGCCAGCAGTACCGACTCAGCCATCCTGCCTCCTGTCGAGTTGCGCCAGCAGCCGCTGGCAGGCCGCGCGGTAGCGGCGGCCGGCCTTCAGCGGCGACAGCCCACGTTCGGCCGCCAAGGGCAGCCGCTTGTCATCGGGCAGTTCGGCCACCACCGGCAGTTCCAGCGCGTCGGAGACCGCCGAAGCCCCCAGTCCCTGGACGCCGCGGCGCAGCACCACCTCGGCCTCCTCCAGTTGCAGGGCCCGGATCAGTTCCCGGGCCGCCGCCACCGCGCGCACTCCGCCGGGGACGACCAGCAGCACCCGGCTGGCCAGCCGGAGCGCCTCGCGCGCGGCCGTCGCCAGCGAACGGCCGGGATCCAGCACGACCAGGTCGTGGCTGCGCCGCAGCGACCCCAGGATGGCGGCCAGCGGATCGCCGGCCAGGTCGACCGTCGGCCCCCGGGCCATCGAGACCAGCGAGACCCCGTCCACCACCGGCAGGTAGGAGCGCAGGTCGCCGACATGTCCCTCCGCCCCGGTCAGGCGTGGCCACCGCCAGCCCTCGGCCCGCTCCGCCCCCAGCAGCAGGTCGATCCCACCACCGACCAGATCCGCGTCCACCAGCGCGGACGAGCCCGCGCCGCGGGCGGCCAGGCAGGCCAACGACCCGGCCAGGGTGGACGCCCCCGCGCCTCCCGCCCCGCCCAGCACCGCCACCACCGGCGTCCGGGTCGCGGCCGGTCCGCCGCCGCCCAGCACCACCCCCAGCCAGGCGCGTCCGGCCGGCAGCCCGATCACCCGGGCGCCCAGCGGGGCCGACCAGCGGGTCAACGCCGCCTCGTCGGCGCCCACCAGGAACACCTGCTCCCGCGGCGGCAGGGCGTGGCCGGCCACCGCCGGGGCGAACTCGTCGGCGATGAAGACCGCCCCGGCCTCCCGCCAGCCGTCGGCGAGTTCGGCGGTGCTGGTCACCGTCCGCGCGGTCAGCTCCTGCGTCGTGGCCGCGGCCAGCACCGCCTCCTGGGTCTCGCCCGGCCCGGCCACCACCAGTACATCCACACCATCCACGCCCGCACTCTTGCCAGCCGGCGCCGAAATGTGCCAACGAATCTGTCAGCCTGTGGAAAACTCCCGTCATCCACAGGCCGCGCCTGCCGGACGACCGCCACGACGCCCCGTACCATGCCGGCATGGCCCCCACCAGCGCCTTTCCGCCCGCCGCGGTCGCGTGGCTGACCGCGGACGCCGGCTCGGTGCTGGCGGTCGGCGCTCCGTCCTTCGCGATGGCCGGACGGCTCAACCCCCGGCTGCACCGGCTCACCCTGGTGGCCCGGGAACTGCCCCGGCTGGCCGAGGCCCGCGGCCCCGCGGTGGCGGTCGCCGCCGCGCCGGACGCGCTGCCCTTCGTCCCCTGCCTGTTCGACCGGGTGGTGGTGGTCGACACCCTGTACGGCCTGCCGCCCCGGCTGGCGCTGGCCGAGTTCGCCCGGGTGCTGCGTCCCGGCGGCGGGCTGGTGGTGATCCACACCGACCGGGACGACTCGGTGCCCTGGGTGCGCCGGCTGGCCGGCATCGTCCGGCGGATCGACCCGCAGGCGATGTCGGGCTCGGCCATGTCGGCCACGGTGAGCGCGTTGCACGACAACCCCTACTTCCCGATGCTGGCCCGGCGCGAGTTCCGCCGCTGGGTGCCGGCCACCCGGGACGACCTGCTGACCATGGTCCGCCGGCTGGGCGGCTTCGACGGCGCCGACCCCGACCTCGCCGCCGAGGTGCTGGCCGAGGCCGGGGCGCTCTATGACCAGGTGGCCCGCGTCCCCGAGCCGTTGCTGCTGCCCTACACCGTCACCTGCTGGCAGGGCGCGGTCGACCACACCGAACTCACCGCGCCGCTGGAGACCGACGACGCCGGGCTGCGGATCCGGCTCTGAAGCCCGATCGGACGCGGGGGGCGCGCCGGTCGCGGTAACTCAGTAGGGTGGTCCCACCACCAGTACGAGGGGGCCCGCAGATGGCAGAGCAGGATCTCGCCGGCATCATCAAGGACATCCAGGACGACGTCCGCACCATCGTGAAGGGCGAGATCGACCTGGTGAAGGCCGAATTGGTGCCGCAGGCGAAGCACGCCGCGGTCGGCGGCGGCCTGTTCGGCGCCGCGGCCTACCTGGCGATCACCGCCGGCACGCTGATCTTCCTGGCGCTGTCGTTCCTGCTCTCACTGGGCTTCGTCGAGTGGTTCGAGCTGCCGCTGTTCGGCGGCGCCGCCTGGGGGTTCGGCATCATGGCCGTCCTGCTGCTGCTGATCGCCGGCCTGCTGGTGCTGGTCGGCCGCAAGCAGTTGGTCTTCACCAAGCCGGAGCGTTCGATCAGCCAGGCCGAGGAGACCAAGCAGGTGCTCGGCGACGCGGTCAAGGGCGCGATCGCCGACGCCAACTCGCTGTCGCTGACCGGCGCCCCCAAACGTCCGGAACTGCCGTAGTCACAGTCGCTCGCTGAAGAAGCGCGGCGGGATCGGCGCGGTCACCGTCTCGTCCCAGGACAGGGTCCAGCCCAGCAGATCGAACAGGGCGTCCAGCAGGTACGCGGTGAATCCCCAGATGAACAGTTCGCCCACCACGAAGGCGGGGCCGCGGTAGCCGTTGGGCAGCTCCCAGGTGAGCCGGTTGGCCGGGTCCAGCAGGGTGGCCACCCCGAGCTGGTGGACGGCCTGGATCTCCAGCGGGTCGGTCGGCACCAGCCGGCGGGGCGCGCGCCACCAGCCGATCACCGAGGTGACGTCGAAGCCGCTGCGCCGGATGTGGGCCTTGGGCAGCGCGCCCAGCACCTCGACGCTGGCCGGATCGATTCCGGCCTCCTCCTCCGCCTCGCGCAGCGCGGCGCTGACCGGGTCGCGCTCGTCCGGTTCCATGGTGCCGCCGGGAAAGGCGATCTGCCCGGCGTGATTGCGCAGGTCGGCGTTCTTCTCGACGAAGACGATCTCGTAGTCGTCCCCGGCCCGCGACAGCAGGATCAGGACGGCGGCAGGACGGCCACCCCCGGGCGGACGGGCGCCCTGGATGCGCGCCAGCGCGTCGGTGGCGTCGAACCTGCCCACCTTCTCGCGCAACTCCGCCGGGACGTTCCTGCGGGGTCCGGGGGTGCTCATGCCAGCCCCTCGTCCACCCAGCCGGAGAGCTGGTCGAGATCCTCGAAGGCGCCGAAGTGGCGGCGGACGATCCGTCCGTCGGCGTCCAGCAACAACGTGACCGGCAGTCCGGGGATGCCCAGCGACGCGCGAATGGTCTTGTCCGGGTCGGCCAGTTGCGGCCAGGTCCAGCCGGAGATCCGGGCGAACTCGATCGCCCAGTCGGGCTCGGGGTCGTCGTAGTTGATCCCCAGCACACCGACGTCGTCTCGGGCGGCGTCGAAGGCGGCCAGCACCGGCGCCTCCTGCCGGCAGGGCAGGCACCACTGCGCCCAGAGGTTGATCAGCAGCGGACCGCGCAGCGCGCCCAGCGGGACGGTCGCGTCCCCGCCCAGGCAGTCCAGCGTCAGGTCGGGCAGGCCGTCCGGGACGGGCTCCCCGGTCGGCTGCGGGCAATCCTCGATGCCGGCCGCGCGGCGGGCGGCCACCAGGTCGACCGACGGCGACACCGACGGGCTGGGCGACGTCCCCGGCACCACCGCCGTGCACCCCGCCGGTAGCACCGTCAACGCCGCCAGCACCACCCCCGCGACCCGGCCGTTGATCCGCCTCATCGGCGGGGTTCCCGGATCAGCTTGGCCGCCACCTTGGGATCGGTCGGCCCCAGGCCGAAGGAGGGGCACAGCCGCGCGGCCGGACAGGCCCCGCAGGCCGGACGCTGGGCGTGGCAGCGCCGCCGGCCGTGCCAGATCACCCGGTGGTTCAGCATCACCCAGTCGGACTTCGGGAACAGCTCGCCGACCTCGCGTTCGATCGCCTCGGGCTTGGTCTGCTTGGTCCAGCCGAACCGCTGGGCCAGCCGGATGAAGTGGGTGTCGGTGGTGATCCCGGGGACGCCGAAGGCGTCGCCCAGCACCACGTTGGCGGTCTTGCGTCCCACCCCGGGCAGGGTGACCAGCTGGTCGAGCCGGCCGGGCACCTGGCCACCGAAGTCACGCTGCAGGGCTGCTCCCAGCCTGATCAGCGAGTCGGTCTTGGCGCGGAAGAAGCCGGTCGGCCTGATCAGCTCCTCCAACTCGGCCCGGTCGGCGCCGGCCAGCGCGGCCGCGTCCGGGTAGCGGCGGAACAGCTCGGGGGTGACCGTGTTCACCCTCCGGTCGGTCGACTGCGCCGACAGGATGGTCGCCACCAGCAACTGCAGGGGCGTGGTGAAGTCGAGTTCGCAGTGCGCGTCCGGGTAGGTCTCCGCCAGGACGCGGTTGATCGCCCGGGCGCGACGCACCAGCGCGAGCCGGCTCGTGGTCGGTTCAGAAGGAGGCGGCGTTGGCTTCGACAACGAGCTCCACCTCGACCGGTGAATCCAACGGCAGGACGGTCACCCCGACCGCGCTGCGGACGTGCCGGCCGTGGGCGCCGAAGATCTCCTGCAGCAGCTCGGACGCGCCGTTGGCCACCGCCGGCTGGCCGGTGAAGCCGGGATCGCTGGCGACGAACACCGTCACCTTCACCACCCGCCGGATGCCGTCGACCCCGCCGGTCACGCTGGCGGCCGCCGCGACCGCGTTCAACGCGGCGATCCGGGCCAGGCCGACCGCCTGGTCGGGAGCGATCTCCGCCCCCACCTTGCCGGTGGCGGGCAGGGCGCCGGCGACGAACGGCAGCTGTCCGGCGGTGAACACCTGGCCGGCCGAGGCCAGCGCGGGAATGTATGCCGCCACCGGGGCGGCCACCGGCGGCAGCTCGATACCGAGTTCGGCCAACCGGGTGGACGGCAGGACGCCGCCGACCTCTTCGTCCATCACTGCTCCAGCGGACGCTTGAAGTAGGCGACCAGGTTCTGCGGGTTGGGGCCGGGCATCACCTGCACCAGCTCCCAGCCGTCCATCCCCCAGTTGTCGAGGATCTGCTTGGTGGCGTGGATCAGCACCGGGACGGTCGCGTATTCCCATTTCGTCATGGGTACACAGTAGTGAAGGGGTCCGACGTCCCCTACCCCCGGTCCGTTCTCAGCGGGTGCCGCCCTTCGGGCACAGGATGGAGGTCCACGAGGTGATGTCGGTGCGTTGGCGGAGCAACTGGCGGCGCTCGCGTTCAGTCATGCCGCCCCAGACGCCCCATTCGATCCGGTTGTCGAGGGCCTCTGCCAGGCACTCGTTACGGACCGGGCAGGCATAGCAGACGGCTCGCACGCGCTTCTGATCGGCACCTTCGGGAAAGAGGTCGTCCTGCATCCCCCGACAACGCGCCAGCAGCGTCCAGTCCTCAGTATTCGTCAGCGTCAATGCACTACACCTCTCACGCGAAACTGCTGGGGAAGTCTCTCGAGCCCTGCTGCTCTCAAAGGTTAGGCCATTTACCAGGCCTCTGGCTACGTGAGATGCAATCCCTGAGACGAATTTGCTCAGATACTGAGACATTGGGGTTTGGTACGCCTGACTCCGCTCAACCGGCGCATCGCCGGAGCGGACAGGTGAAGTGCTTTTCCGCGTCGCGTACCCTAGATGCCATGCGTCTGGGTAAGCGACTGTACTCGCTGTTGATCTTCCTCGGCGTCTCGATCCTCGGCGGCGGCCTGCTGGCGGGGTTGGTGATCCCTGCGGTAAGCATGGCGTCCAACACCGGTCGGGATGCCGCGGCGAGCCTGGAGTCCCTGCCGGCGGACTTCCCCACCACCCCGGCTGCCGAGCGGACCCGGGTCGAGTTGGCCGACGGCACCTTCCTCACCTACTTCTACGAGGAGAACCGGGTCGTCGAGAAGCTGGAGAACATCGCGCCGATCATGCAGCAGGCGCAGGTCGCGATCGAGGACCACCGGTTCTTCGACCACGGCGCGATCGACCTGACCGGCACCATGCGTGCCCTGCTGAGCACCTCGCAGGGCGTCACCCAGGGTGGTTCGAGCATCACCCAGCAGTACGTCCGGCTGCTGCAGCTGCAGTTGGCGGACGCCACCAACGACTCCACCGCCCGGCTGGCGGCGACCGAGAACACCCTGTCCCGCAAGATCCGCGAGATGCGGTTCGCGATGGCGCTGGAGAAGAAGCTCACCAAGCAGGAGATCCTCGAGGGCTACCTCAACCTCAGCTACTACGGGGACGGCGCCTACGGCGTCGCCGCCGCCGCCCGCCACTACTTCGGCGTCTCGGCCAGCAAGCTGAACCTCGCCCAGGCCGCGATGCTGGCCGGCCTGGTGCGTAACCCGGTGCTGAACAACCCGGTGAAGAACCCGCTGCTGGCCGAGGAGCGCCGCAACGACGTGATCGACCGGATGCTCCAGCTCTCCAAGGATCCGGATTCGGGCATGTTCGGCCTGATCACCGACGAGGAGGCCGCGGCGGCCAAGGCCGAGAAGTTCGACCAGAGCAAGGTCACCAAGAACACCCTGAACTGTGCCAACTCGAAGTACCCGTTCGTCTGCGACTACGCCAAGCGCGTCCTGCTGACCCAGTCCAGCCAGCTGGGCGCCACCGAGGCCGAACGCAAGGACTACCTGTTCCGCGGCGGCCTGACGATCAAGCTGACCGTCGATCCGAAGATCCAGAAGCAGTCGGAGGCAACGGTCGCCGACTACCTGGACCCGCGCGATCCCGCGATCTCGGTGATCACCATGATCCAGCCCTCCACCGGCAACATCCTGGCGATGGCGCAGAGCCGTCCGAAATGGGGCGACAAGCTGAAGAAGGGCACCACCAACTTCAACTACGCGGCCAGCTACGCGATGGGCGGTACCGAGGGTTTCCAGGGCGGTTCGACCTTCAAGGCCTTCGTCGCCGCGGCCGCGCTGGAACAGGGCATGGGCGCCTACGGCACCTACAAGGCCGATCGTCAGGTGAAGATGACCGGCAAGGTCTTCAAGTCCTGTGACGGACCGTTCACCCAGACCAACAAGTGGGAGCCGGTCGGCGGCGCCGGTGGGCGGTCGATCAACATGTTCCAGGGCGTCACCGGCTCGGTGAACACCTACTTCGCGCAGCTGATCCAGGCGGTCGGGGTGTGCGAGTCGGTCACCATGGCCACCCGGCTCGGCCTGGAGATGGGACGGCCCACCCCCCAGAACCCGAACATCATGTCGTACGACACCTCGCCGGCCTTCACCCTGGGTGCGGTCGAGGTGACCCCGCTGTCGCTGGTGTCGGCCTACTCCACCTTCGCCAACCGGGGCAAGCACTGCGAGCCGAACATCATCGCCTCGATCACCACCTCCACCGGCAAGGAGATCAAGCCGCCGGAGACCAAGTGCGAGCAGGTCATCTCCAAGGACGTCGCGGACGCGATCAACAAGATCTTCCAGGGGCCGATGAACGCCGGCACCGCCCGTCCGGCGAAGATCTACGGCGTGCAGATGGCGGGCAAGACCGGCACCGTGGACGGCAACAAGGCGGTCTGGACGATCGGCTACACCCCGGAACTGGCCGGCGGCGCGGTGATCTCCTACGACAGCAGCCCGGAATGGGCGTCGTTCTGGAACCCGAAGAAGAAGAACATCAACTACGCCCACATGAAGTACTCCGGGCGGACCATCCTGGCGAGATCGGGCAGCCAGGCCGGTGGCATGCTGCTGAAGCCGGCCTTCGCCTACGCGCTCAAGCACCTCGAGGACTACAAGGGCACCAAGTTCAAGGAGCCGCCGGAGTCCATCCTGCGGGGCGAGCAGGTCAGCGTGCCCAGCTGCTCCGGGCTGAGCGTGAACCGCTGCCTGAAGAAGCTGCAGGACGCGGGCTTCCCGGCGTACACCATCAAGGTCAACTCCGACGCCGCCAAGGGGACGCTGGTCGGCACTCAGCCGAGCGGGAAGGCCCCGAAGGGTTCCGGCATCGCGGTACAGGTCTCGAAGGGTCCGAAGAAGGGCTCCGAGGCGTGGTGCAAGCTCGACGGCAACGAGGGCCGGGAGGAGTGCCTGAAGTACCTGCCACCGCCGGTCTGCGCGGAGGGCGAGGTGCTGTACCCCGATCCGCCACCGGGGGTCTGTCTGCCCGCTGAGCAACAGCCGCAGGGCAATCAGGGCGGTGGCGGCGGCCGTGGGCGCCGCTAGCCGGCTGCTGGGTGGGCTGGCGCTCGCCGGCACGGCCGGTATCGGCTACGGCGCGCTGATCGAGAACCAGGCGTTCCGGCTGCGCCGGGTACGGGTGCCCGTCCTGCCGCCCGGGGCGCCGCGACTCCGCGTCCTGCACATCTCGGACGCCCACCTGCTGGTGCGCAACCGGGCTCGGGCCCGGTTCATCGCCGGTCTGGCCGGCCTGGAGCCCGACCTGGTGGTGAACACCGGCGACAACGTCGCCGAGGCCGCCGCGATCGACGTCCTGGCCCGGTCCTTGGGGCGGCTGCTGGAGCGTCCCGGGGTCTACGTGATGGGGTCGAACGACTACACCGGGCCGCGCTTCTCCAACCCGCTGGGCTACCTGGTGCGTCCGACCACCCGGGACGGGCACGGCGACGCCCGTCCGCTGCCCACGTCCCGGCTGAAGGCCGCGCTGTCGTCCGGCGGCTGGATCGACCTGACCCAGGCGAAGACCACGCTGGAGATCGGCGGGGTCACGCTCGAGTTGCGGGGTACCGACGATGCCCACCTGGGTCTGGACGACTACGCCGCCATCGCCGGCAAGCCCGCCCGTGGCACGGACCTGGCGATCGGCGTCACCCACGCCCCCTATCAGCGGGTGCTGGACGCCATGACCGCCGACAGGGTGAAGCTGATCTTCGCCGGCCACACCCACGGCGGGCAGGTCTGCGTCCCGCTGTACGGGGCGCTGACCACGAACTGCGATCTGCCGCTCCGCCAGGCCAAGGGACTCTCCAAGCACAAGGCCGGCGGACGCAAGTCGTGGCTGCACGTTTCGGCCGGCCTGGGCAGCTCGCCGATGGCGCCGTACCGCTTCGCCTGCCCCCCGGAGGCCACCCTGGTGAGCCTCACGGCACGCTCAGTTGGTTGAACCGGGTGGGATTGGGCTAGACTGCCACCCGGCCCTGACCGCAAAGTCGGGGTCGATCGGGGTGTGGCGCAGCTTGGTAGCGCGCATCGTTCGGGACGATGAGGTCGCAGGTTCAAATCCTGTCACCCCGACGCAGCGGAAATCCGCTCCGACTAGGGAGCATATTCCCAGCCAGGGCGGCTTTCGGCGTTGTGCATCCTAAGCACGCCAAACTCGTGCGGGCTTCTGCGGACTTCTGCGCACACTGTGACCCCGAGTCCCCGTTGATCGAGCCTGAGGCCGGAAGCACGCTCATAGCCGACATCATGGAGCACCCAGCAGCTGTCTTCGTCCAACGAACCGCGAGCTAGTCGCGAGCGTCCCGCCACACCGGCGCCTTGCCTGCCAGGGCGTCGACGATGCGGCCGAACTGCGCCCGCGGGCGTCGGCGTCGGGCTGGGTCGTACCGTGGAGAGGAACGCGTGGTTGGTGCTGTCACTTGGCAGGGTGAATGATTATTCGGTGAGCGAGCGAGAGACCAGCGGGTTTGCTGGTAGATCGTTGGCCGGGCCGCGATGAAGGAGTCTCTCGTGGGGAAGAAGCTGTCGATCGCATCGGCTGCCGTGCCGTGGGCGCTGAGCTTGCTGGGCGCACCCGTCCCCGCGGTCACGGGGGGCTTGTCTACCGCAGCCGCCATTGTTAGTGCCTTCCCCAAGCGTCGCAAGAACCTTGCGGTGTTCGTCGGCCGCGCCATGGAGGACTTCGAAAACCAGTGCGCAAGTGAGGCGCGTGGGCTCGAAGAGGCAGACATTGAAGCTGTCCAGCATCGCCTCGAGGAGCTTCTGAGTGCTCCGTCCCATCGTGATGGGCTCCTGGCGGCGGCTCTTCTCGGTGAGCCGCAGTTCCAAGAGCATCTCGTTGGTGACCGGCACGCCTACGAAGGGTTGGGTGACGACGGGCAGGGCTACCTGAATGCGCTCATGATTCGGGTTCACGGGTTGGTACTGAGTTTCGCGCAGTCGGAGGAGGTCTTCGGGGTTGCCGGGACGGCCGCGTTCAGAGTCCTGCAACAGCGAATCGCAGTTCTAGAATCTCAGGTCGCCACCCGTCCCACCTCGGATCAGGTGATGGGCTTGGTTCGGGACTGGAGAGAGCGTTCGCTCATCGTGGGAGCGCGTCCCGCGCTGGTGGCGGGGTTTGTTGATCGCGATGAGCTAGCGGCGTTGCGCGATTCCCTGAGCGCTGGCGGCGTAGCCACAGTGTCTGCGTTGCATGGCATGCGTGGGGTGGGCAAATCGCAATTGGCTTCTGCATTCGCACAGGAGTGCGAGAACGCTGGCTGGCCGTTCGTTGGATGGGTCACGGCATCAAGCCGTGAGCAGGCCATCGCGGAGTTGGCGGCGATGGCCCGTGCTGCCTCACTCAGCGACGATGACGACCCCAGCGAGGCCGCAGAAGCGTTGCTTGTCTGGCTGAATGGCGCCGGGCCGAGCGATCGGTTGCTGGTAATGGACAACGTGTCAAAGATCGAGGATGTTAGCGATCTGCTACCGCGTGGCCCCGGAATGCGGGTCATAGTCACGGCCGCCAGCACTGGAACGCTCGGCACCCCTGTCGAGGTGGGGGTGTTCACCTCCGTGCAAGCCGTCGACTACCTCATCAACGCCACCAAGCAGACCGACCGTCAGGGGGCTGCCGAGGTATCTGAGGACCTCGGCAGGCTGCCGGTGGCGCTGACCCAAGCCGCCACCGCGATTAACCTGCTGAACCTCAACTATCTCGACTATCGCGAGCTGTTGGCACAACGGGATCTTGATGACGTCGTCCGTCAGGATTCGGCAGACCCCTACCCCCAGAAGGTCGGAACAGCACTGCGAATCGCGTACCTGACACACCTCGACCGCCAAGATGCAGACAATCCCAACTGCGGTCAATCGGCGGCATGGGTGCTCGGGGCGCTGTCCTTTCTGGCGGAATCTGGGGCGCCACGCAGCTGGCTCACTTCGCTCGTTGACGAACGGATGGTGGCTGCGGAGGCCATCGGCGAGCTTCTTCGATCCAGTCTCGTGACTGCTTCCGAAGACGGCGAAATGGTGTCAATCCATCGCCTCCAAGCCCAAGTCGTCCGCGAAGACATCGCCCTCGCGGAGAACACGCCCGGCATGATCCAGGCTGCGCTAGCAACCCTGGCAGCCGCTGACTACGAGAATCCCGACTACTGGACTGCCCGGCGTCAATGTGACCTGCTGACGCGCCAACTCGTCGCGATCAAGGATCAGACACACTCACGCGCTCTAGCAGAACTGCCTGAGCTGCTTCAACTGGTGCTGCTTGCCATGTACCACGCGAATGGACTCGGGAATCCCTACCTCGCGCTGGAACTGGCCGGATACGACGAGATCTTCGCTCGGGTGCTTGGGCCCGGTGACCGAGACTCTGTCGTGTTCCGCAACAACCTTGCACGCGCTCACGACCTGGCGGGCCAGCTCGATCTCGCCATACCGCTGTACGAACAGACACTCCGCGATCGTGAACGGATCCTCGGTCCAGACGATCCTCAGACCGCGACCTCACGGAACAACCTTGGCGGTGCCTACCTGAGTGCCGGCGACACTGGTAGGGCAATCCCACTGCTGGAACGAGCCCTGAGTGACCGGGAGCGCATTCTGGGCCCGGACGACGCGCTAGTCATCCAGTCCCGCAGCAACCTCGCCTCCGCCTATGCATCAGCAGGCGACCGCGATCAAGCCATCTCATTGAGCCGACTGAATGTCGCGGAGAGCGAGCGGATTTTCGGACCCGGTGACCTAGACACAGCCCGCGCCTACAGGGGACTCGCCGAGGCCTACGCACGCGCAGATGACACCGCGCAGGCGACCCCATTGCTTGAACAGGCACTTCCCGTCCTTGAAGGTGCCCTTGGCCCCGATCACCCAGAGACCCTCGCAGTCCGCGGCAACCTTGCGGTCTGCTACTCGGCGTCGGGTCGACTCGATCTGGCCATCGCACTCTCGGAGCAGACACTGGCCGACGGTGAACGAGCCCTTGGCCCCGACCATCCCAACGTCCTCACCTGGCTCAACAACCTCGCGCGCACCCATGCGGAAGCCGGCAATCACGCCCGGGCCGCCGCTCTTTACCGGCGGCTGCTCGAGGACAGCGAGAAGACTCTCGGTGCCGACCACCCAACTACGCTCACAGCGCGAAGCAGCCTCGCAGCCATCTACATCACTGCAGGCAACCCGCGGCGAGCGATCCCGCTGCTGGAACGCGGCCTTGCCGACAGCGAGCGCCTACTTGGCCCCGACGATCCGGAGACCGTTCTCGCGCGTCGGGGCCTCGCCGCCGCCTACGAGAACGTTGGTGATTTCCAGCGTGCCATTCCACTTCTGGAGGCGTCCGTTGCCGACAGCGAGCGTGTTCTGGGCGCCGACGACCCCGCAACTGACATAGCGCAAGACGCCCTCATGGTGGCACGCACGCTCCAAGCAGGCATTGAGGAGCTGGGATACAACCCTTGGCAGCACCAAAACGAGCCCAACCCGATTCCATCCCCGGAGTGAGCGGGTTGAGCCAGCAGAATCCATCCGGTTCTAGCTAGCCGCGGTGCGCGAGGGTGGCCTTCGGCTGGCCGCCGCCCGGGCACGACCGCCCTCAATTGGCTCAGCGCGTGATCGTGCGAATTCGGGGCGGCTTCCCCGGTGGCGGCGGCCAATCAGTCACCGGAGCGGTATGTCCGACACTTCGAGGGCGCAGCCGATGTAGCCCGCGGATGTCAGTAGAGCCCTGACAGTGGATTGGTTGTTGTCGGCGCGGATGAGCGGGCCAAGACGCACCGCGGTTATCGGAAGCTGCCTATCCTCGTCGTGCTCGTACAACGTCGCCCTGGGGTCGATGTACGGCTCTGCATCGTCGGCCGCGAACTTGGGGGAGGCGCTCAGCGGCACATAGCGTGCGACGCCGAAAGGGGTCGACCGAAACCTGGCCGCCCGCGTCGAGTCCTCCTCGCGGCGGGCGTCAACAGCGAGGACGCGCACCTCGTCCTCGCCCGCAAACCCAGGCGACTTCATCAACTGGGCAAGTCGCGCGAGGTCCTGACCGACGACCGTGAGCAAGTCCTCATGTGCGCGGTAGTACTCACCATCATCCGACCCGGCTCGGGCTCCAAGCACCTCAACGCTAGCTAACTCCTCACTTGCACCATCAACGAGACCAGCCAACGCTTCCGACTTCTCCTCATCGGCGTACAGCACATGAAGCCACGGAGAAACCTCAACCGTGTCGCTCGGCAGCACAAACGAATGGGCTCGCCCTTCATCATCGACATAGGAGTCCACCAAAGCTGGTGGCCGAGCGCCGGGCACAACGGCTCTGAGGTTCACCAACGGATTGAGCTCCACGGCGTATCCCCGCCCCTCTGCGCCGTAAAGGCGCCACTGATTGGCATCATCGACACGAGTTGACGCACAGCACATGTAGACGCCCTCGGGCGAGGTCCCGAGGTAACCCAGTGGACTCTCATCCGCCTCGCTCATTGCAGCGTGGCTGGCGATCAACTCAAGCACACCTCTCGTTCGACGGTCCCCTTTCCGACGGGATACCCAGTCGCGGATGAACCGCCACCCCTGACGGACTTCGGCCACGTCGTTCATTGCGGCTGCCTCGCTGGCCCAGAGCTCGTGGTGCTCCACCAGTCCGAGTAGCCCAGCAGGGCTGGTGTAGTGGTAAACGGGCTCGGTGGCTTGACGAACGGTCGCTGGGAGGAGCTGTCTCCACCAACGATCATCGATCACATAGTGAGAGTAGCGCCTCGCCGGTTTGACGCGTGGAGCTGGAGCCAGAGTGCCGCGCCGCGCGTCTCGACCTGATTCGGACAACCAAACACATTGTCATGCCGCCGAGTTCTAGTTCATTCATTGGTCCGTGTCGTCACTGTCGAGGCGCCAGTGTCTAGTTGGTCGGGGTCCGAGGTTGGTGTTACAGCCCGTACGGCGGTACGCCCGGGCCAGCTTCCGATTTGCACCGGGTGTGTCGGACTTCGGGTGGGTTGCTGGAGCCTCGGTAGGGAGGGTTGTGTGAGCGGCTTCGGCGTGCGCTGGGTGTCTGGGGAGGGTCGGCTTCGCGTACACATCGCTACCTCGGGCTCGAGGCAGCGGATCGACGTGGTGACGCGGACATCCTGAGCGTAGGGCCCGGACGTACAAGATCCCCTAGTGCACATCGTGGAGAGGCGAGGGGGATGTCGGTACCGCCGAGGCAACTGCCGCCGACTGACCGGGATGAATCGCGGGCGCCATTCTCGACCCCCGGTTGGGTCTTGGCCTCACCGGCCGCGTCAGAGTCCATTGATCTTCTGGGGGGAGGCCGGGGAGGTGCCGCTGACTACGAGTTCCACCCTGCTGGACGATCGGGACGCTGGTCGGGCAGTTCGGGGGGATGTTGGGGGACATGCCGTTGACAAGGACGTTCACCTGAGCGGCGCTAAACACCGCGGCTGCCCTGCCCGGGGGTAGCCGGAGGTTGCCGTGGCGCCCTTCTCGTGTGCCTGCACACGGTTGCCTCCAGCGACCAAGGGAACGTTGGGGAACGCGCCTCCCACAAGCACTGACCACCTCGCCGTCGAAGCTCGAAGCCGGCGTTGGAGAGGCCGGGGAAACGTTGGTGGCAACGCCGGTCCGCTCTACTTCACAGGCGCGTCACAAGTGGTCCCGGCGCTCGCCCTGCCGACCGGAGTCGAACGTCTCCAAGCTGGGCTGTCCGAAACGGGCCGGTTTCGAGGCTTAAGGAAAGTGAACGGGTCCCGGGCTGAGAAGCGGGGGAAGAAGGTGGCCCGGCCGGCGTCCCGACCGGGGCCCGACGGGGCTTAGGGATGGTGAAGGGAGGCGGCTGGTGGCGATTGGTCTGCAGAACTTGTCGGCCGGATCGGGCTATGAATACCTGACCCGGCAGGTCGCGGCGCTGGACGTGACCGGCCGCGGCCACGTCAGCCTGGCCGACTACTACGCCGCCAAGGGTAAGGCTCCCGGCAGGTGGTGGGGCACCGGACTGGACGCGGTCGGACTCACCGCAGGCGGGGAGGTGACGGCCGAGCAGATGAAGCTGCTGTTCGGCGCTGGCCTGAACCCGATCACCGGCGAGAAGCTCGGCCGGGCCTACTCGGTGTTCGCTGGTGAGCCCACCCCCTTCGAGACCGAACTCGGCCGCCGGCTCACCGCCTGGCAGGAGGCGCACGGCCTGGGGCGGGCCGCGACGGTGCCGCAGCAGGTCCGCTCCCAGCTACGCACAGAGCTGGGGCGGGAATGGTTCCTGGCCCAGCACGGCACCCTGCCGGAGGGGCCGCGTGAACTGCACGCGTTCATCACGAAAGCGATCTCGCACCCGCGGGTGCCGGTGGCCGGGTTCGATCTCACCCTGTCCCCTCCCAAGTCCGTTTCAGCACTGTGGGCCGTCGCAGACCCGCGGGTGGCGTCCCGGGTGCGGGCGGTCCATGAACAGGCGGTCACCGACGCCCTGACGTATCTGGAGGGCCGGGCGTTGTTCACCCGGCAGGGCACCGAGGGCTCGGGCCCATTTCTGCCTACTTCTGCATTGCGCGCCGTCCCGCCGCGTCCGGACTAGTACCTAGTCAACGAGCGATAATTCGGAGCCAGGCAGGGCTTCTGGAAGGCGTTAGGTGTGCAGTTCAAATCCTGTCACCCCGACGCGAATTGCCTAGTGAAATGCAGTTCACCCTAGGCCTTTTTGGGTATAGGAACTGACCAAGTCACCTGAAACTCACCTTTTGCCCTTCGCAACCACCGCTTCGAGCCTGTGCTCGTGCTCGTCCCCCTCCGGGTTGGTCGGGCTGGCGACGATGACAGAACGTACGGCAAAGGCCACATCGTGAAGCGTTCGAGTCAGCGCCACGACCGGCTGGAGATCGCGCACGGGAATGGCCGATCAACGAATCGGAACTGCCCTGCGGCTAGCTACGGCTCTGTTGGGAGTCAGTCCATTGTTCGCACTCGTGAGCGATCTGGTGAAGTACGTCTTCACAGGCGTCGGCCCGCCGCTGATCGCCCGTGAGGGCGCAGGAAAGCGTTGTCGCTGTGCCGAACGTACTGACACCGAGTTGGAACTCGGGCGGGGTTCGGTAGGTACCAGTGACGAATCCGCCGAGCGGGGCGAGGTCTGCGAACCTGTAGTCGCTGGGTTCCATCCTGCCGAGGTTCGTGTATGAGACGGGGAGGATCGAGTACGCGCGGCGCACGACGTGCCGGGTCAAGGTGGCGGGCGCGATGCGGTGCAGCGTGGCCAGGTCGGTGATGCCAGCGAAACAGCGCCGCCGTTGTCGTAGTCGGCTCATTTCGTCGTGGACCTGTGCTGCGGTGGCTGCCAGACCTTCTGGGCCCACTGTGATGGTCACGCGGAACATGCCGGTCAGGTTGGCGATCGTCAACGGTCGCACGTCACCGAAGCGTCTCAGGTCAGCGGGGCAGGGCAGGCTGAGCGTCGTGACTCCGGTGATCCGGCCGACCACGCGGGCGTAGGCGGCTATGAAGATGTCGTTGAGGCTCACCCCGGCCCGTTTCGCCTGGGAATGCAGTGCCTTCATGGTGTGGGGTCGCAGCGTGACGGTGCGGCAGAACCGCCCGGCTCCGTCCCCAGGCAGCGGCAGGGACAGGCTGGGTAGACGGCGTCCGACGTCTTCGGCGTGCGTCCGGCGCCCGACACGCGGGCCGATGAGCAGCGGTTCGACGGATCGGCTGTTGCGTGGCGGCACCGTGTCGCCGCTGTAGGCCGCGGCGAGCAGCGAGGCGAGTTGCACCAACCCGCGCCCGTCCGCCAGGACGTGGCTGACTCCGAGGACCATGGAGTCGCCGGTCGGCTGGTGTCCGACGGTGATGCGCAGTTGGGGGCCTTGGCAAAGATCCCAGTCCGGGCCGGTCCAGACGGGGCCAGTCTGCTCGGACACCGTGTCGCGGGCCGACAGGGACGTCGGGCAGAAACGCAGTTGCTTCGCATCGATCCGGCTCAGCGTCTGAGGTACCACCTCGGTCACCCGATGGACGGCTCTGGTCAGCCGGCCGGTGTTGATCGGGCCGTCGAAGGACAGGTGGAGATACGCGAACGGCGCGATGTGATCGGCGTGCGCGATCTCCACCACGTCGAGCGGTTCGCATCTGCTGCCCTGCCTCCCCGGCGTGCCGGGTGCGATGGTGGCCGATGTCGTCCGGGTCATCGACGGCTCCCCGGCAGAAACACCGCTGTGATGGCGACGGCGGTCGTCAGCGCGGCGGTCGTCCAGAAGGCGGTGTGGAAGCCTGGGGCCAGCCCCGAGCCCGAAGCGGTCCACTCCAGGACGACGGCCGCGAGTGCGGCTCCGAACGCTCCGCCCACTTGTTGCAGGGTGCGGGCGATGATCGAGGCGGAAGCGACTTGCTGTTCCGCCAGTCCGACGTAGGACGCTGTCATTGCGGGCATGACGATACCGCCCAGGCCAGCACCGCGCAGGACCAGCCATGAGGCGAGCTGCCAGTCGGGTGTTCCTGGTCCGGCGAGCGCGAACGGGATGGTGGCCGCGGCGGTCAGGACGGCTCCCGTGGTCACGACCCAGCGCGGCCCGAACCGGTCGGTGATGCGTCCCACCAGGCTACGGCTGAGCAGCGAGCCCACCCCTTGCCAGATGAGCGCGACCCCGGCGGCAAGGGCACTCTGACCGCGGACCTGCTGGTAGAACAGCGGGATCAGCAGGGTCCCGGAGAACAGCGCGACCCCCGCCAGCGTGAGCGTGACTCCTGCCACGGCGAAACCCGCCTGGCGGAAGAGCGTGAGGTCAACGAGAGGGGGGCGGGAGCGGCGGGTCGTCCAGACGACGAAACCTGCCAGCAGCACGATGCCGGTGGCGGCCGGAACCCATGCCTCCACAGCGGCGAAGGTGCCGCGTCCGCCCGCCTGGACCATACCGCCGAGGGTCAGGGCCGCACCCGTTCCGGCGAGCAGGAGGCCGACGAGATCGATCCTCACGCCGGCCTGCCCTGGATCGCGGGGTACGCCGCGCCATGCCAGGACGAGCCCGGCCGCGGCCAGCGGGAGGTTGACCCAGAACAGCCAGCGCCACGACGCGTGGGTGAGGATCGCCCCACCGATCATCGGCCCCAGCACCGGCACGACGATAATCGGCAGGCCGATGGTCGTCATCAGACGGCCGAGGTTGCGCCCGTGGGCCGCCTTGACCGAGATGGTGCTCATCAGCGTCACCACGATGCCGCCACCTGCTCCCTGGACGGCACGCCAGAGGACGAGAGCGGGCACGCTCCACGCCAAAGCCGCGCCCAGCGACCCGGCGGCGAAGACGCCCAACGCGGCCAACCAGAGGTTTCGCGAGCCCAGGCGTTGCTCGGCCCAGCCGGCCAACGGGATCATCACCGCCGTTGCCAGCAAATACGCGGTCGAGACCCACTGGACCGTCGTCATCGCCGCGCCGAAGTCGCGCGCCATCGTGGCGAGAGCCACATTGACGATGGTCGAGTCGAGGATGACGGGCACCATCCCGACCGTGAGCACGACCACAAGCCGCACCAGTCCTGGCGGGAAAGGTTCAGCGCCAGGTGGCCGGGCCGTGGAAGCTGCGTGAGTCTGAGCTGAGCTGCGATCCATGATCCCTCTTAGATATTTGTAAGTATCTTACAAGATACTATTACATCCTTTCTGGTTTCTTCCTAGATACCTGGAAACCCTTACGATGGAGGTGTGAGCACAGAACACGCGGCGGGCCAGGCGCGTCCCCCTGGGCAAGGCTCGGCCCACAGCGCCGTCGCCGACGCGCAACCCCAGCAACTCGGCCATACCGACCACGCCGAAGGCGCCAGCGACCACACCGGACAGGCACCCCAGCGGCGAACTCGCCGCCACGGCGAGGCTCTCGACGAAGCAATCCTCGACGCCGCGTGGAGGGCGCTCACCGAATCCGGGTACGGCGCCTTCACGTTCAAGGATGTCGCCGCCCGCGCCCGAACGTCACCCACCGTGCTGTACCGCCGCTGGCCGACCCGCCAAGCCCTCGCCCAAGCCGCTCTCGACCGTCAGCGCACGGGGCGACGCCCTGCCATCCCCGACACCGGAAGTCTGCGCACCGACCTCATAGCCCACCTCACCGAGGCCACCGCCGCCCGCGCCGACCTCGCCGCGCTCGTCGTGTCACTCCAGTTGGCCGCGCACGCCGCAGACGACGGCGTTCTCGTTGGACGCCATGCGCGACGCCATCACCGGCAAGGTCGGCGTCCTGGCGATGTCCAGCATGTACCTCAAGGCGCAACAGCGCGGAGAGGTCAACCTCGTCAGCGTCCCGCAACGAGTCCTCGACCTGCCCATCGAGGCCATCGCCGGACGGATGCTCATCACCTTCCAGCCGCCCACACCAGACGACATCACCACCTTCATCGATGATGTCTTCTGGCCACTCCTGCGCGCCCACGGCGCAGTGGTCGCACAGACCTGAGGCTGCGAGGCAAGGGATGCCATTTCGCCCCACGCGAATACGATCCTGCGCGAGAGAAGAGACCGGCACCTTCAGCAGGAAGGCCGATACCGATCACGTCCAGCGCCACGCGGCGCCGTTCCAGCAGATGATCCAACCGGCCCGAGGGCCCAGCCCACGTCCACAACCCCGACCGCCAACAGCCTGCTCGTAGAGCTCAGCCCACGAAGGGACGGAAGATGGCAGCCACCGCCGCGGTCGCACGATCGGCATCCCCGTCCGCGATCGCCTCAACCAGCTCGTGGTGGTGGCGGTGTGCCGCGTCCTCGTCCTCGCTCTTCTCCTCGCGCAGGTGGGCGGCGAAGACATCGAGCATGCTGGAGTAGAGCTTGACGTAGAGGGGGTTGTGCGTCGCCGCCACGATCGCGTGATGCAGGTCGAGGTCTGCGCTGGCTCGCTGATCGAGATCACCGGTCGACCAGCTCGCCTCCCGGCGGTGGCACAGGTCGCGCAACAACTCGATGTCGGCGTCCGAACGGTTCGTTGCGGCCAGGGAGGCCGCCGCGCTGTCGAGCGCGAGGCGCAGTTCCAGGTAGTGCCTCCGGCTGCCGCCGGCGAGGTGACGTTCCAGTGGGCCGGTCAGCTCGGAGTCGGAGATCACGAAGGTCCCCCTGCCCTGCTCACGCCGCAGGAAGCCGGCATGCACCAGCGACTGCAGCGCCTCCCGGGCCGTGTTCCGTCCAATCCCGAACTCTGACACCAGCGCCGTCTCTGTGGGGATCTGTTCGCCGACCGGCCAGCGTCCGGAGACGATCTCTTCCCGGAAGCGCTCGACAGCCTGGTCGATGAGTCCCGTTCGACGTATCGGTCGGGGTGTGCCAGACTTCTCCTGATTCATCCCATGATCCCATCATCCGCTGATCACTGACCTTGGGAGTTTAGCGTGGCGACATCCCCGTCTCCGAGCGGCGCGGCGCGTCCCAGTCGTCTGGCCCTGTGGGCAGGGCTCGCCATCGCGTTGACGGCAGTGAACCTGCGGACATCCGTGACGGGCTTCACTCCGCTCCTGGCGACCATCGGGTCCGACCTCGGCTTCGGGATGGCGTTGGCGGGCCTGCTCGGCACCGTGCCGGCGGCGTCCTTCGGCGTGTTCGGGTTCCTCGCCCCGGTGGTGACCAGGAGATTCGGACTCGAGCACACCGCCACCGTCGCTCTGGGCCTGACGGCGCTGTCACTGCTGATCCGCGCCTACTCGCCGACGCCGCTCATGCTGGTGCTCTCCACCGCGCTTGCCCTGGCGGGGATCGGAGCCGCGAACGTCGTGATCGTTCCGCTGGTCAAGGCCTGGTTCGCCGACCGGCTCGCCCTCGCCACCTCGCTCTACCTGATCCTGATGCAGACCGGTCAATTCCTCGCCCCGCTGATCGCGGTCCCGGTGGCCGAAGCGACGACATGGCGATTCTCGGTGGGGGTCTGGGCAGGCCCGGCTGCCATCGCCGCTCTGGTCTGGCTCATCCTGGCCCTCAGGCTGCCAGCCGCTCATCACGCGCCCGCAGCCACGGCGGCAAGCGGTGTCAGGCTCCGGATCGGCCGGTCGTCCACGGCCTGGGGCCTGGTGGTCCTGTTCGCGATGATGTCGTTCTCCAACTACGGAATCGTCACCTGGGTGCCGGCCGTCCTCACCGACGCAGGGGCCAGCCCGGCTCTGGGCGGCACCATGGTCGCCCTCTACTCGGCATGGGGCATGCTCGCGGCCCTGGTGGTCCCGCAACTCGCCACCCGCCTGGCCAACCCGTTCGTCGTGGTCGTCGCCTGTTCGGTCGCCCTGGTCGCCGGGTATCTGGGCCTGCTCCTGTCCCCGCTTGCGGGCACGCTGATCTGGGTGTGCGCGCTGGGAATCGGAGTGAGCACCTTCCCGCTGTGCATGACCCTCATCAACCGGCGGACCAGGACTCCGCAAGCGGCCGCCGCGGTGTCGGGCTTCGTCCAGGGCATCGGCTACGGCCTGGCCTGCTTCGGGCCCATCAGCCTGGGCCTCCTCCGCGAG
Source organism: Propionicimonas sp. (assembly GCA_049840415.1). Lineage (GTDB taxonomy): Bacteria > Actinomycetota > Actinomycetes > Propionibacteriales > Propionibacteriaceae > Propionicimonas. The sequence continues at coordinate 98,754 of JASGLB010000014.1, forward strand.
GCGACCGATTCATGGACGATCCCGCTGCTGACGCTTGCCGCGACCGTCGTCCCCGGCACGATCGCCGGCTGGTTCGCCTGTCGCCCTCGTTTCGTTGAGGACGCCGCCCGCTGAGCCGCCGGAACAGACCGGTGGCACGGTGTGGCTTTTGGTGCGAACTCGCGCCGAATGCCACACCGTCGCTGGTGCACTGGCTTGGGCCGGCCTGAGAGCATTGCACGCATGACGGACGAGTGGGCGCTCACGACTGTCTCGGTCTGGGACGGATCGTCCCAGACCACGCACCACGAGGTCGCCGGCGATACCTTGGAGTCGCAGCTCACCGCCGCCGAGACGCTCCTCCGTTCGATCGCCAGCCACCACCAGGCACAACCCGGCACTGCACTCTCGGTCCGACTGTTCTCCTCCTGGACGCCCGCCCCGGGCCAGCACGCCATGACCCTTCCACAGGAACTCATCCGTGCACTGGCCGCCGTGAACGGGACCGTCTGGATGGACTTCTACCCGTCCGACGAGGACGAGGAGCCGATCACTCAACCACCTGTCGTCGACGCCGAGAACCAACGGCCTGCCCCGACCCAAGGCTGAACGGATCAGCGGCGTAGCGCTTCACCAGCAGGAGTCGGTGGTCAACTCGACCAGCGCGAGGGGTTGGCACGCTTGGCCGCACCGGTCACGCCCAGCGCAGCGGGTCCCGATCGGCAGGGCCTTCACCGATCAGTTCGATCACCGCGTCCTCCGAGACCAGGCGGCCGCCCCACGCGTCCACGCCGACATTGAGCTGACGTCCGCGCTGACGCCACGAGCCGTGGACGTGACCGCACAGTAGCCAGCCACCCTCATCGACCGGACGCCACGGGGTGAACTTGTCTCCGATCACCCGTCCGTGACGATCCTCCTGCCCAGCCAGGGACGGGTCTGGGTACGGGAAGTGCGAGACCTGCACCTCGGTGCCGTCCGCCAGCGTCAGCCGGGTGTTGGTGAGAACCAGGTCAACGAGTTGGCACTTCTCCCGGTAGACCTCGAGAAACCGCTCGGCACGCTCCCCGTGCCACGGGTGGACCCGGTCGTGGTTCCCGGCGACCAGGGTCACCGGGACGCCGAGCAGAGCGAGAAACGGCAGCGAGAACTCGAGTTGCCCCAGTGCCACATCTCCGAGGTGCCAGACTTCGTCGCCGGGCTCCAGTTGGGACGCCAGCCGCTGGGCCAGGCCGATGTTCATCTGGTGCGTCTCGGCCCACGGCCGGGCGGGCTCGAACGTCAGGATGTTGGCATGCCCGAAGTGGGTGTCCGCGGTGAACCAACGCATCACGCCTCCTCGACAACCGGCTGTCGGCGCTACGCCGCCGAGCCGCGCTACTTTACCGGTCCGCCCCGACACAGCGAACTATGAACTGGCCAGCTCATGGACGCCCGTGCTGGCGACCTGTCAAAAGCGGAGTTGACACAACCGCTGCCATGCCTCATCCTGTAAGGCTGGCCAAACAGGACCGGCACAGATCGAAGGGCTCAACCATGTTGCGGATTCAGGGCATTGGGATGCGAGAGCAGTTGCTCGTCGCGCTGCCCTGGCATGCCTACGCGTCGCCATCCTTCGACGGCCGCAACGTCAAGCCGAGCACCCGGGACGAGACCGGGCCGCCCCTGGGGTAACCACGCGTATGTGGACCCAGCACCACAGGAGCCGCCCACCGGGAAGAACCCGGACCGGGCGGCTTTCGTCATCTCAGGACGCCACCCACAACTGAACATACGGATCTAGCTCAACCGGAAGAGCAGCCGCCTCCAAAGCGGCAGGTTGGGGGTTCGAAGCCCTCGATCCGTGCGAAGTACCGCTCAACCCTGCGCGGGGCACCCGGTGGAAACGGGGCTCACTGTCACAAGGCCCGGGCAGGGGCGGTACCGACAACTCAACAGCGGGCACCTCGCGGTGCGGTGCGGGAAGCCAGCGGACGCCACGTCCGACCGACACCGCCATGCGCCCAGGACCAACCCTGGGATAAGCGGCCGATGACCACGGAAATCGGCCCGCGCGGGAACAACAACGACAAATCGCCTGATGAGCCGGTGAGATTCCGGCGAAACCGCCCGTCTGGCGTCGCAGTTGTTCGGTGACAAGCCATTTTGGCCGAACAACTGCTACGTCAGACGCGGTAGCGGTAGCGATGCGCGCAGGCCCCAGGGTGGGGCAGCGGTCCGTAAAGCCGTCGCTTCGGCAGCAGGGTTCGATCCCCTGGCGCGCAACCAGGTCCCAGTCCTCCAGCGGCCAGGAGACCGGGCTTTCAACCCGGCAAGCGGGGTTCGACTCCCCGCTGGGATGCGCCTCTGGTGGACGATGGCCGTCCAGTCGCCCAGTAAGCGGCACACCCACGGTTCGATTCCGTGCGGAGGCTCCCGGCACCCGTAGCTCAGCGGAAAGAGCGTCTCCCTCCGAAGGAGAAGGCCCCAGGTTCGATCCCTGGCAGGTGCGCCATGCCCCGGTCCGCCAACGGCGAGGCGACCTGGTTCTCAGCCAGGCAATCGGAGTTCGACTCTCCGTCGGGTACGTCAAGGAGGATCCAGCCGACCGGCGGCGGCACCCCGCTCGAAACGGGACTGCCCGAAAGGGCGTGGGGGTTCGACTCCCTCATCCTCCGCGGTCGCGAGTAAATCGCCTGATGAGCCGGTGAGATTCCGGCGAAACCGCCCGTCTGGCGTAGTAGTTGTTCGGTGACAAGCCAATTTTGGCCGAACAACTACTACACCAGACGCGGTCGCGGCCGCGATGCGCAGCCCTTTGACGGGCAGCGGTCCGTCGTCCTACGCCGTCGGCAACGCCACTGCGACGGCCTGTTCGACATCACCCTCCGCGCTGGCAGAGGTCGCGCTCGCCACGATGCTGCCCACCCCCAGCGCCAGGGCGGCGGCCAAAGCCACGGCCCGCTGAACGAACTGACGCAACCTGCGCCGACCGTCTCCGGTCGGTCGCCGATCCTGGACGGCGTCCGCCATCGCCCCTCCCTGCCTTCTCCCGCCCCCACGACGGGTTCCGAAGGATCACAGCGCCCTGGTCCCCCAACCAGTGGTGCTGCAACCCGAAGTACGCCTCACATTGGTAAGGACTGCCAATCGGGCCGAATATGACGCGGGCCGGTGAAACTTCCTGAGTTGGGTTAGATCCCTGACCGGGTGCGGGGGCTGGGCACCCCTCAGCCTCCGTGGTGGTCGCGAGCAAATCGCCTGATGAGCCGGTGAGTATCCCGGCGAAACCGCCCGTCCCCAACCGGGGGGACGCGGTCGCGATGCGGGGCAGCAGGACGGGCGTCGAGCCGGAGCAGATCGATGATCGACTCTTAATCGCTGGGTTGCGGGTTCGAGTCCCGTCGTCCCTTCGGGGGGCGTAGCTCAATCGGCAGAGCAAGCAGTATCGGTCAGCACACCCACGCTCGACGTCCCTCCGCCTCGTGAACCAGCCAGGCCGCCGGCTGAACCGGCTGGCCACAGTCACCCCAGCCCGTCCCTGGGCGACACAAACCGGGAGAATCCGGCGGGTCGAGATGCTCCTATAGATCGTCAAGTGGTGGTGAGGGGCGTTGCGGATGTGGGGGAGGAGTTCGCGGGCGACGTAGCGTTTTAGGCAGCGCATGATTTCGGGGGTGTTCCGGTTTTGGGTTTGTCGTCGGGTGACGTAGTCGCGGGTGGGTTGGTGGTAGCGCATGCGGACTAAGACGATGGTGTAGAGGGCGCTGTTGGCGGCGCGGTCGCCGCCGCGGTTGAGGCGGTGGCGGGTGGTGCGGCCGGAGGATGCGGGCAGGGGGCTGGTTCCGCAGAGTGCGGCGAAGGAGGCTTCGGAGTGGAGCCGGTCGGGGTTGTCGCCGGCGGTGATGAGGAGTTGCGCGGCGGTTTCTGGTCCGACGCTGAACTGGGCGACCAGGGTGGGCGCGGCGTGTCGGGTCAGGGTTTCCAGGTCGGTGTCGGCTTGGTCGATTTCCTGGGTGAGTTGTTGGTAGCGGTGGGCGAGTCGGCGCAGGGCGAGTTTGTTGGCTTGGGTGGGGTCGGTCAGGTCAGGGCCGGGACGGAGCCGGGCGCAGGTGTCGATCAGGGTCTTTCGGGTGAGGCCTTTCAGGTGGTCGCGGAGCGGGTCGGGTGCGGTGATGATCTGTTGGCGTAGGGCGTTGATTGTGGCGGTGCGGGCCTTGATCGCGCTGTTACGGGTGGTCCGGATCACTCGGATGGACTCCACGATCCCGGTCCTGGTTTTGGGGGTACTGGTCGCGGTCCCGGCTTGTACTGCCCTGGCCGCGGTGATCGCGTCGAGGGGGTCAGACTTCCCGCGCTGACGGCGTGCTCGCCGGTCGGGCCGGTCGACCTCGATCAGCCTGATGCTGTGCGCGGTCAGGTACCGGGTCAGGCCGGCGCCGTAGGAGCCGGTTCCCTCGATCCCGACCGCCACGATCGGCCCGTGGCCTTCGAGCCAGGCCAGCACCTGGGCATAGCCGGCATTGTTTGCCGGGAACGTGGTGTGGCCCAGCAGCCGGCCGAGCTGGTCCAGCGCCGCGACCGTGTGGGTATCAGCGTGAGTGTCCACGCCACCGGTGACCTCGCGTCGAGGTCGAGTTGTTCCTACCATGGCTCATGCCATCCGTTCTGTCGTGGCCGATAGGGCGGCACGCACAGCCGGTCGGGCGGACAGCACAGTGACGAGGCGCGGCCAAGCTCCTATCAGGTCACGCTCCGTCCGGCCGGTGCGTGCGTCCCCGGGCAGCGACAGATCTCGAGCAAGGCACACCGGCCAGTGGATAATCGGGTCAACCACCCAGGGACTTCCACACCGATCCTCCCGGATCAGGCGGCACCACCATCATCACTGTGGATAATCCACGCGACTCACCTCTGCTCCCCGGTTTGTGTCGGGGAGGGACGGGGTGGCTGACCCTGACCGCCGCCACAGGGGCAAACCTGACGGGTCGGGTTCGGCGCCGAACGAGCGCGAGCCCCGCCGACGAACCTCCAGAGCACGGTGGCTGTGCAGCGGACTCTTACTCCGCGGGCCGTGGGTTCGAATCCCACTGGAGGTACCTGGATCCAGCGGTTCGGCCCCGCCCCGGGCTCATAGCTCCAACTGGTAGAGCAACTCCCCTGCAAGGAGAAGGTTCCCGGTTCAAACCCGGGTGGGTCCACGCACGTCCTCATGGTCCAACGGCCAGGACTTCTGCCTTCCAAGCAGACGGTGCGGGTTCGACTCCCGCTGGGGGCTCCACGCCTTCGTATCCCAACTGGAAGAGGACGCCGGCTCAAACCCGGTGCGTTGCCGGTTCGACTCCGGCCGAAGGTACTGTGACCGAAGCCGAGCAGTGAGGCGCCTGGCCGTGGCTCAGGTTGTTGCGGGTGCAAGTCCCGTCGGTCACCCCACGGAATGTGGCGCAGTAGGTAGCGCGTGGCGTTCGGGACGCCAAGGCCGCCGGTTCGAGCCCGGCCATTCCGACACCTCTCCTCCGCAACTCAGTTGGCCACCGCGCCGCGAGGAATGACGGACGCCGGCCCGAACTCCCTTCCGGGTAGCGGCCGGGCGGAGGCACTCAAGCACTCATCGCCCAACGGGATAGGGCAACGGTCTACGAAGCCGTCCGGTCCAGGTTCGAGTCCTGGTGAGTGCGCTGGGGGACGACAACCCCACCCGTGCAGTGGCGCAGTTGGCAGCGCAGAGCCCTCATAAGGCTCAGGCCGGTGGTTCGATCCCACCCTGCACGACCGTGTCGCAGCTCGACACAGACGGTGAATCGCCTGATGAGCCGGTGGGATTCCGGCGAAACCGCCCCAGCAGGGTCGCGGTCGCGATGGGCCACGGCAGAGCCCCACGTCCGCGAGCCGGACGGAGTTCGGTTATCACAAGTTCGACTCCTGTCAGGCCCACCCGAGGGCCTGCGCCCGTCGGTTGGGCACTCCGGTTCCACCACCACGCTCGCGTACCCCAGGACCGGCGTCGAGCCGGAGCAGATCGATCATCGCCTTTCACGCGCAGGTCGCGGGTTCGAGCCCCGCCGTCCCCTTCGGGGGACGTAGCTCAGTTGGTAGAGCAGCATCGGTCAGCACCACCACGCTCGACGCCCCACTCTTCCCGCGAACGCAGGGATCGGTTACTGCAAAACCTACCCAGTCGCGCGACCAGACCGCGCGGCGTTCGCGGACCTCAGCCGGTGTCGAGCCGGCACGGATCGGTTATCTCATCCGGTAAGAGCACCGCGTTGTCAACGCGGAGGAGCGGGTTCGACTCCCGCCGGAGTGCGGTTCGTCCGGACTCCGTAGCTTCACCGGTCCGGATCACACGCTCGGCACCCCAACCCCGCTCATCGATCACAGAAAGGAGACGAGCATGTACGACCTCTACGCGGCCCTCACCACCCGCCGCACCCCGCAGTCCGCTGCGTCCGACCGCCGGCAGCAGCCCAACCATGCCGGCGGGTTCGCCTTCACGGTGACCGAGCACGAGCGGGTGAAGCGATTCCTCATCCTGGGCTCGGATGCGGGCTCCTACTACCAGGGCGCCGGCGAGCTGACCCGGGAGAACGCGCAGGCCGTCATCGACCTCGCGGCCACCGACGGACGAGCGCTGGTCGACCTGATCGTCGAGGTGTCCCTGGGCGGCAAGGCCCCGAAGCAGGATCCGGCGCTGCTCGCTCTGGCGATCGCGTCGGCCGCCCCGGACGCCGAGGTGCGCGGCTACGCGCTGGAGAAGCTGCCGGAGGTCGCCCGCACGGGTACCCACCTGCTGACCTTCGCGCGCTACGTCGAGCAGTTCCGCGGCTGGGGACGCGGCCTCGTCCGCGCGGTCGGTGCCTGGTACACCGCCAAGCCGGTCGACCAGGTCGCCTACCAGGCGGTCAAGTACCGGCAGCGGAACGGCTGGTCGCACCGCGACCTGCTGCGGCTGGCCCACCCGGCCACCGTCGAGCCGAGCCGCAAGGCGCTGTTCGACTGGATCGTCGGACGCGAAGCCGCCGGGCTGCCGCGGATCGTCGAGGGCTACCTCAAGGCGCAGGACGCCGGCGCGGACGTCCCGGCGCTGGTCCGGGAGTACCGCCTCACCTGGGACACGCTCCCGGACGAGGCGCTCACCCGGCCGGCCACCTGGCACGCGCTGCTGGACGTCGGCATCCCGCAGACCGCGCTGCTGCGCCAGCTGCCGCGCCTCACCCGGCTGGGTGTGGTCGGCGCGCTGGGCCACGGCCGCACCGCGGAGATCGCGGCGCAGCTCACCGACCCGGAGCGGCTGCGGCGGGCGCGCGTCCACCCGGTGAACCTGCTGGTGGCGCAGCGCACCTACGCGGCCGGACGGGGCGCGGGCTCCACCTGGGAGCCGGCCTCGGCGATCGTCGACGCCCTGGACGCCGCCTTCTACCAGGCGTTCGGGTTCGTCGAGCCGGCGGGCAAGCGCACCCTGGTCGGCCTCGACGTGTCGGGCTCGATGGGTTCGCCGGTGGACCGTACCTCGCGGATCACCGCCCGCGAGGTCGGGGCAGCTCTGTCGCTGGTAATCAAGGCGACCGAGCCGCAGGCCGAGGTCTACGGCTTCACCGCCAAGTCGGAGCGCCGGCTCGGCTGGGGCTACTGGGGTGCGACCGCGTTCGCCGACCTCGGCATCTCGCCCCGGCAGCGGCTCGATGACGTCGTCCGGAAGGTCTCCGACCTGCCGTTCGGCGCCACCGACTGCGCCCTGCCGATGACCGAGGCCCTGAAGCGGGGGCTGCAGGTCGACACGTTCGTCGTCATCACCGACAACGAGACGTGGCACGGCGACATCCACCCGCACCAGGCGCTGCGGCAGTACCGCGAGAAGACCGGCATCCCGGCCAAGCTCGTGGTGCTCGCCCTGACGCCGACGCGGTTCACCATCGCCGACCCCTCGGACGCGGGCATGCTCGACATCGCCGGGTTCTCCAGCGATGTCCCGCAGCTCGTCACCGAGTTCTCCCGCGGGTTCTAGCGACAGAAACCGGGGAGCAGCGGGCGTTCGCGTGGATTATCCCCGCGAGTCGCCTCTGCTCCCCGGTTTGTGTCGGCGAGTTGACCCGGCAGTGCCGTCGGCGTCGCCGAGCTGGCCGTCGTTGTTGTTCCCGCTCGGTGCCCGCTGCGGCCAGCCGGTGGAGTTGGGGATGCCCTCCCGGCGCCCGGGTGGGACGCGGGGACGGTTCCTGGCGCCCAGGGACGGTTCCTGGGCGCCAGGAACCGTCCCCTGTCCCACACCACCAACGAAGGGTGAACCCCTGCCCTCACCACCGCCTCGGGTCATCGCGGCGGGAATCCGTCGTCCCGTTGACGCCTAACTAGAATCTCAGTAATATCCGAGGTGGCCAGAGGCGATGCAGATAGGCGTCCCTGGACGGTTGACGACCCGGGGTCGTCGGAGTGTGAAAGGCAACGAAGCCATGGTCACTGTCACGATCATGGGTGCCGGCGGCGCGATGGGCCGACGGATCACCCGCTCGCTGATCAACCTCGAGGGCTACAGCCTCCGGTTCGTCGAACCCGGCGAGCGCGGCCAGCAGCTGATGGCCGAGGAGTTCGGCACCAGCCCGACCGAGCTGACCGAGGCCCTGGCCGGCGCGGACGTGGTGGTACTCGCCGTCCCCGACCGGATCGTCGGCCCGATCGCCGCCGACCTGGTGCCCCGGATGGACGCCGGCTGCTGCCTGCTCAGCCTGGACCCGGCCGCCGCGCACGCCAACCGGGTGCCGCGGCGCGACGACATCAGCTACTTCGTGATGCACCCCACCCACCCGCCGCTCTACGATCTGCTGGCCGAGGAGGATCCGAAGGCCCGGCGCGACTTCTGGGGCGGCGGCCTGGCCCACCAGGCGCTGGTCTGGGCGAAGGCCTGGGGCGACGAGGCCAAGGCCGAGATGATCCACCAGCTCTGCCGCGACATGTTCGCGCCGATCAGCCGCAGCCACCGGATCACGGTCGATCAGATGGCCATGCTGGAACCGGCGATGAGCGAGAGCGTCACCAACGCCTGCCTGGAACTGATGAAGCAGACCCGGGAGCGGGTGAAGGAGGCCGGCGTCCCCGCCGCGGCCGTCGACGACTTCTTCATGGGCCATCTGCAGATCGCCATCTCGCTGATCTTCGACCAGCTCGACTGGAAGCTCTCCGAGGGCGCGGTGAAGGCCGCCCACGAGGCCCAGTCGGTGCTGTTCAAGGACGACTGGTACCGGATTCTGGATCCGGCGGAGATCCAGCGCAGCACCAGGTCGATCACCGGCGGGTAGCCTCCGGCCATGACCCCTCACCAGGACGCGACGGACCGGTTGCGCGCGGGCGGCCTGAGCGCCCGGCTGATCGACCAGGACCTGCGCAACCTGCAGTGGGACGGCGAGGAGTTCGGCAACCGGATCTACCTCGCCGTCCGCGACCCCGCCTGGGCGACCCTTCCCGCCCGGGTTGAGGTCACCCGGCAGACCCCGGACGCCCTGGAATGGACCGCCCACTACCTGCTGGACGGCAGCGACCTGGCGATCCAGGCGTCCCTCTCGCTGAGCCCGGACGAACTGGTCTGCGCGATGACCGCGACCGCCGACGGCCCGGTGCGGTACAACCGGATCGGCTGGTGCCTGCTGCTGCCGCTCAGCCTGGCCGGCGCGCCGGCGGCCTATACCGACGCCTCCGGCAACCAGCACGCCACCGAACTGCCCGACCTGATCGCCCCGCAGCCGCTCGGGCCGACCGGGCCGGAACCGGCGATCGGACCGTTCCGCCGGTTCGAGTACTCCGGCGAGCGGGCGACCTACCACCTGGACACCACCGGCGATCTGTTCGAGCTGGAGGACCAGCGGAACTGGACCGACGCCTCGTTCAAGATCTACTCCACCCCGCTGGCCACCCCGCGTCCGCTCACCCTGGACGCTGGCCAGGCGCTGCACCAGGAGGTCCGGCTGACCCGCGGACCGGTCAACTCCCCCGCCACCCGGACGCCCGCCGCACCCCCGGTCCGGCCCCGTCCGACCCGGCTCAGCGCGCTGCTGACCACCGCCACCCCGGACGATCTCGCCGCCCTCCACCGACTCGGCGTGGACGCCGTCCGGATCGAGCTTCACCCCGACCAGCAACCCGAACTGGCCCGGGCGGACGACCTGGCCCGGCTGGCCCGGGCCGCCGGCCTGGGGATCGAGTTCACCCTGTGGTGCGATGAGCGCACCGACTGGACGGCGGCTCGCCGGCTGGTCGATGCCCACCAGCCGGAACTGGTCATCGTCCTGCCCGCGGACGCCCGCGGCGGCGAGCCCAGCGAGCAGACCTCTGCCACCCTGATCGCCGCGGCGGTCGAAGCCCTGCCGGGCACTCGCCTGGGCGGTGGCACGCCGTTCAACCTGTGCGAGCTGCAGCGGCACCCGCTGGACCATCTGGCCACCCTCACCTGCAGCCTCACCCCCACCGTCCACGCCACCGACCGGCTCAGCGTGCTGGAGACCGCCACCGCGCTGCCGGACGTGGTGCGGACGCTGCGCGCCCGGGCTCCCCACGCCGGGTTGGCACTGGGCCCCTTCCAGGGACGCGAACGGCGCCCCACCGACCCGCCGGGCTTCCGGCCCGGCATCGCCGAACTCCCGCCCGATTGGCTCTCCGCCAGCTTGGCCGGGCTGCTACAGTCCGGCGTGGAGCGGCTCTGCGTGGCTGACCTCAGCGAGCTGATCGAGGACGCGGCTCCAACAGCTCACGGCCGGGCGGTCGCCAACGCCCGTCGAGGTTCCTGAAGGGGGAGAAGTGACCAGCACGGTTCAGGGCGGCCCACGGGTTCTGCTGAAGAACCGCGCCTACGCTCACATCAAGCAGTTGATCCTCAGCGGGGAGTGCCCACCTGGCACCTTCCTCTCCGAGCGGGATCTCTGCGACACCCTGCAGATGAGCAAGACCCCGATCCGGGCCGCCCTGGAACGCCTGGCCGAGCAGGACTTCGTCACCATCGCGCCGCAGCGCGGCGTGATCGTGAAGGACTTCACCCCGCACGAGATCTCCGACCACTACGACCTGCGGATCGCGCTGGAGACCTTCATCATGCGCGAGCTCTCCGGCCGGCTCACCGCCGACCAGCAGCGCGAGGTGGAGACCGTCCTGGAACTGCAGCGGCAGATCGTCACCGCCGAGAAGGTCGACATCGAGGGCTGGCAGCAGTCGGACGCGCAGTTCCACCTCACCCTGAGCCGGTTCCTGAACAACTCCCAGATCGACTGGGTGATGGCCCGGCAGCGGGAGAAGCTGAGCCGGGTGGTGGAGGAGATCGCGATCCGCGATCCCAATGCCCCGCCACTGAGCTACGCCGAGCACGCCGGCATCTACGAAGCACTGCGCGACGGCGAACGCGAGCTCGCCATGCGCCGGGTCGAGGAGCACCTCAACAACGGCAAGCGCTGCCTGTTGCTGGGCGAGCGCTACGGCAGCGGCCAGCGCTAGGAACGTCCAGCCAGGTCAGCGACGGGCTGGTACGCCCTCGTCGACCGTCGCCCGGATCGTCCGTTTGCTGAGCTTCTCCAGCTGCCTGGTGCGGAAGGTGTCCAGCAGGACGGCGATGAAGATCACCACCGCGCTCACCATCGGGGTGAGGTAGAGATCCACCTGGGTGAACACCATGCCCACCGCGATCATCTGCACCAGCAGGGCGCCGGCCACCGTCCCGGGGAACACCGTGCCGCGTCCACCGAACAGGCTGGCGCCGCCCAGCACGGCCGCCGCGATCGCGTCGAACTCGTCACCGGTGCCGAAGGAGGGGACGATCGTCCCCATCTGGATCACCGCGACGAAGGCCGCCAGCCCGGCCAGGGCGCCGGCGATCACGTAGACCGAGACCAGGATCCGGCGGGTCGGGATGCCGGCGCGGGTGGCCGCCTCCGGGTCCTGCCCGACGGCGTACAGCTGGCGTCCGTAGGCGGTCCGGGACAGCACCAGCTGGGCGATCACCACGACCAGGATGAAGATCACGATCGGCAGCGGGATCCCCAGGATCGGCAGGTTGCCAAGGTCGGTGATGCCGAGCGGGAAGTTGGCCTCGCGGGATTGGGATTCGCCCAGCGCGTAGCCGCGGAAGATGCTCATCGCCGCCAGCGTCACGATGAACGGCGTGATCTTGGCGAAGGCGGCCAGCGAACCGTTGACCACCCCGGCGATCACCCCGATCAGGATCATCGCCAGCGGCAGCGCCGCGATCGGCACCGGGGTGCTCTTGAGCAGCTGGGAGAGCAGCACCGCCGACAGGTAGGCCACCGCGCCCACCGACAGGTCGATACCGGCGGTCAGCAGCACGAAGGTCATGCCGACCGCCAGGATGCCGATATAGCTGGCCTGGCGGGCGATGTTGATCAGCGTCTGGACGTCGAAGAACCGCGGGTCGGCCAGCGAAAAGCCGATGAACACCACGACCAGCAGCACGATCGGCAGGTTCTTCAGCAGGAACAGCCCCAGTTCATTACGCCTGATCCGCGGCATCTCAGTTCACCTCTCCAGTGCCGGCTTCCGGCGTCGCTGCGGCGGCCGCGGTCTGCCCGAAGGCGGCGGCCAGGATGCGTTCCTCGTCGAACTCGCCGGCGGTGAACTCGGCCTCGATCTCGCCGCGGCGCATCACCAGGATCCGGTCGCAGGTGCCCAGCAGTTCCGGCAACTCCGAGCTGATCAGCAGCACCCCGGTGCGTTGCTGGGCGAGTTCGTCGATCACCGCGTAGACCTCGTGCTTGGCGCCGACGTCGATGCCGCGGGTGGGCTCGTCCAGGATCAGCACCTCGGGTTCGATCAGCAGCCACTTGGCGATCACCGCCTTCTGTTGATTCCCGCCCGACAGCGCGCGCACCGGCTGCCGGTCCGGCCGGTTCGACTTCAGGTTCAGCCGCTGCCCGGCGTCCAGCGCGGCCGACCGCAGGGCCGACTGCCTGACCAGGCCCAGTTGGTTGGCGAACCGGGTGAGCACGGCCAGGCCGATATTGCCGACCACCGAAGTGTCCATCAGCAGGCCCTCATTGCGCCGGTCCTCGGTGACGAAGCCCATCCCGGCGTTGATCTGGCTGCGCGGGCTGATCCGGGGACGCAGTTGCCCCTTCACCCGGACGCTGCCGACGTGGTGCGGGTCGAGCCCGAAGACGATCCGGGCCATCTCCGACCGCCCGGCGCCCATCAGGCCGAACACGCCGACCACCTCGCCGGCCCGCACCTGGAAGCTGACGTCCTCGATGGTGCCCGGTTCGCCCAGCCCCTGGACGTCCAGCACCACCTCGTCGGTGGGAACCGCCTTCTTCTCCGGGTACAGCCGGTCGAGATCGCGTCCGACCATCCGGGAGATCATCCGGTTGACGGTGAACTCCTGGCGCGGGCCGGCGTCGACCAGCGACCCGTCCCGCAGCACCACCACCTGGTCGCACAGCTCCAGCACGTCGCCCAGGATGTGCGAGATGTAGATCACGCTGGCGCCTTCGGCGACCAGTTCCCGGATCAGCGCGAACAGCCGCTCGATCTCCGGGGCGGTGAGCGAGGTGGTGGGCTCGTCGAAGATCACCACCTTGGGGTGACCGGCCAGCGACTTGGCGATCTCCAATTGCTGGCGTTCGCCCGGCGAGAGGACGTCCACGGTGGTCCGCGGGTCGCGTTCCAGGCCCACTCGAGCGAGCAGCTCCTTGGCCCGCCGACGAGCCTTGGTGGAGCTGAGGAAGCCGGGCAGCCACGACTTCGGGAAGCCGGTGATGAACAGGTTGTCCTGAATGGAGAGGTTGGGGAACAGGTTGAGTTCCTGGTGGACGAAGACCACGCCGGCCCCGCCGGCGTCGATCGGGTTGGCCGGGGCGTAGGGCTGACCGTCCAGCAGCATGCTGCCGCTGTCGGCGGTGAGCACGCCGCCGAGAATGTTCATCAGGGTGCTCTTGCCGGCGCCGTTCTCGCCGACCAGGCCGAGCACCTGACCGGGCGGCACCTCGAAGCTGATGTCGGTCAGCACCGGCACCTTGAAGAAGCTCTTCGCGATGCCCTGGAAGGTCAGCCGGGGAGTCTGGTTCTGGCTCATGAGCGGGCCGCCAATCGGGCGCGCAGCACGTCGATCGCGACGGCCGCCAGGATCACCAGGCCCTTGATCCACATGATGGTGTAGAACTCCAGACCCATCAGGTTCAGGGCGTTGGTCAGCACCACGAAGAACAGCACGCCGAGGGCGGCGCCGGTGATCCGGCCGCGTCCGCCCATCAGGCTGATCCCGCCGATCACGGCCGCGCCGATCACGTCCATCAGCAGGTTGGAGCCCAGCGTGGGACGTCCGGCACCCAGGCGCGCGGTGTAGAGCGCGGCGCCCAGCGCGGTGAAGGCACCGCTGAGCACGTAGGCGAACAGGATCACCCGGCGGACCGGCACCCCGGAGACCTCCGCGGTGCGGCGGTTGATCCCGGTGGCGTAGAGCCATTGCCCGTAGACCGACCGGGAGAGGACGAAGTGGGCCACCACGGCCATCGCGATGCCGAGCGCGGCGGCCACCCAGCCGTTGGCCAGCCAGTCGTAGGCCGGCGGCAGGTTGAGGATGTTCTCCGACTTGGTCGACCAGACCGTGAAGGCGGTCATGAACAGCATCACGGTCAGGGTCACCATGAACGGCGGCATCCCGATCCGGGCCACCGAGTAGCCGTTCAGCGCCCCGATCAGGCCACCCAGCGCGATCATCACCAGCCAGGCGACGAACACCCCGGCACCCGAGCCCAGCAGACCGCCGTTCTCGTGGAACAGGATCCCCCAGAACGGGCTCTTGGCGTACATCGCCGGATCGGCCACCGTCATCACCAGCATGGCGCCGAAGACGCTGGTGAAGGCCAGGATGGCGGTCTGGCTGAGGTCGATGCCGGCGGCGATCAGCACGAAGGTCTGGCCGATCACCACCAGCAGCAGCGGCCAGAAGTTGGAGGCCACGTTGAGCAGGTTGCCCTGGCTCAGCAGCCGTCCGGAGGTGAACGGGAGCATTACCAGCACCAGGACCACGATCAGCCCCAGGACGAAAAGATCCGAATCCAGGAAGCGTCGCCAGATCGCCTGCTTCTCGGCGGGCGCGGCGGCGGCATCGCGGGTCGCGACTTGCATGGGTATGACTCCCTCGGTGGACGGGGTGGGTTCCGACGCTATCGCCAGAACCCACCCCACTAGGTGGTGCCTACGGTTGCTCGATCACTGGGGCGGGTCGATCACGCAGCCCCACATGTCCTTCTCCCGCTCGCCCATGTTGGCCAGGGTGAGCGCGAAGCCGGCGTCGTTGACCACCTTGTCGACCTGCTTGTCGCCGGCGTCGATCGCGGCGGTCAGCTGGGTGACGGACTCCTGGGCCTCGAACAGCAGGTCCTGCACGCCGGTGGCGTCCACGAACTTCTCCCGCATCAGGTTGCAGGCTCGGTTGTCACCGTCCAGGCCACCCAGGATGACGTGGCCCTCTTCACCGACCGGCTTCCACTTGCCCAGCGGCGAGAGCACGGCCTGGATCTGCGGGTACATGAAGTCGGAGGAGGTGAAGATCAGGTCGACGTTGGGGTTGGCCTGCAGCGCGCTCTGCAGGTTCTGCTGCGCGGTGGTGGCGTCCCACTTGGTCTCGACCTCGATGACCTTCTCGAAGATGTCGTCGGTGCCCTTCATCGCGTCGTAGAAGCCGTCGCGCCGGTCGACCGCGTTCACGTCGGCCAGGTCGCCGACCATGACCAGCGGGGTCAGCTTCTTGCCGGTCGCCTCGAACTGCTTGCGCGCCTCGCTGACCAGGTAGTCGACGGTGGCCTTGGCGATGGCGCGGTTGTCCGCCACCACCACGATGGCCTTGCCGGTGTCGCTGGCCGGCGGACGGTTGAACGCCACCACCGGCACGTTGGCCTCATTGGCGGTCTTGATCACGGTGTCGGCGCTGGCGCCGTCCTGCGGGATGAAGATGATGCCGTCGGCGTTCTGCGTGATGCAGTCCTTGATCTGCTCGAGCTGGCGGTTGGCGTCCTCGTTGGAGTTGAACTCCAGCACCTTGCCGCCGCCGGCCGCCAGGCCCTCGGAGATGGCCAGCTTGCCGGCCGCCCAGAACTCGGTCTCCAGCGCCTGGAAGTTGAAGCAGATCGTCCGATCCTTGAGCGAGCCCTCGGGCACGTCCAGGTTGAGCTTGCGGGGCTCCTGGGTTCCGGTGGACGCCCCGGTCTGGCCCGGGTCCGCCGTCGGGGTGGTTCCGCCGCCCACGCTGCCGCAGGCGGTCAATGCCATCAGGCAGCCGCCAATGGCGAGGATCTGCCAGGTTCTCTTCATATCGCTCTCCCTTGAGCCGCTAGGACGGTGGGAACTCATCTCCGTTTCCCACTGTCATCCGTCTAGAATGCCAGTAGAATATTAGTGGCGCGCTGGAAGGTCAAGGACTCGAATCCCGCCGTTCACAACGATTTCGCAACGACGCGAGGAGGACCTGTGTCGACTGGACTGAGCACCTACGCCTACGCCTGGCGGCTGCATCCCGACCATCCCACGCCGCTCACCCTGGCCGGGGTGCTCGACTCCGCCGCGACGCTCGGCGTCGGCCTGGTGCAGCTCTGCGATCGTCCGGAGTTGGACGCCGGCGACCTCGCCGTGGCCCGCGACCTGGCGGCCCGGGCCGCCGCGCTGGGGATCACGCTGGAGCTGGGTACCAAGGGCGTCGGGGTGGCACACCTGCGGCAGTTCCTGGCGCTGGCCGAGCTGACCGGCGCCCGATTCGTCCGGTCGATGCTGAGCAGCCCGCGCGGCACCCCGTCGGTCGCCGAGGCGATCGCGACGCTGCGCGAGGTGGTGCCGGACTACGAGCGGGCCGGCGTGACGCTGGGCCTGGAGACCTACGAGCAGTTCAGCACCGACCAACTGCTCGAGGTGATCGAGGCGGTCGGCTCGGTGGCGCTCGGCATCTGCCTCGACCCGGGCAACGCCGTCGCCCGGCTGGAGCAGCCGGCCGAGCTGGTGCGCAAGACCGCCCCCCACGTGGTGAACCTGCACGTCAAGGACTTCGCCTTCACCCGCAAGGAGGGGGCGATCGGTTTCACCTTCGCCGGTGCGCCACTGGGCACCGGGCTGCTCGACTACGACAGCATGGTGGACGAACTCGAGCGTCACGGCCGGGTGGTCAACCAGATCGTGGAGCACTGGCTGACTCGGCAGGACACCCTGGCCGACACCTGCGCCATTGAGGAGCAGTGGGTGCGGGACTCACTCGCCTTCCTGCACCAGCGTGACCGGCTGACCCGGCCGGCCGTCTACCCGATCGAGGAGGTTCGCAAGCATGGCTGATCGTCTTTTTGGACTCAACGCGGTGGTGACCGGGGCCGGCTCCGGCATTGGCCGCGGCGTCGCCCGACGCTTCGTCGCCGAGGGCGCCCAGGTCTGGTTTCTGGGACGGCACCGGGAGAACCTGGCCGAGGCGGCCGCCGGGCTCGGCGAGCGCGCCCATCTGTTGGTGTGCGACCTGACCGATCTGGCGGCGGTGGAGCGGGCCTTCGACCAGATCCCCGGCCGGCTCGACGTGACGGTCGCCAACGCGGCCGTCCAGTTGATCGGGCAGGACGCCCGGATCGGCGACGTCCCGCCCGAGATCTGGCGGAGCACGGTGGACATCAACCTCACCGGCTGCTTCCACACCGTCCGGTGCGCGGTGCAGCGGATGGTCGGCCAACCGCTGCGCGACGGGATGCGCGGTTCGATCATCGTCTCCGGCTCGCCCACCGGGATCACCGGGGAGGGCGCCGGCTACGCCGCCTACTCCGCCACCAAGGCCGGCACCCACGGCCTGGCCCGGACCACCGCTATGGACTACGCCAAGGACGGCATCCGGGTGAACACCGTCGTCCCCGGACACACCATCACGCCGCTGGTCGACAAGATCCGGCAGGACGACCGGCTGGCCACCGCGATCGACGCCCGGATCCCGCTGGGCCGGCCGGGCACGGTGGACGAGGTGACCGGCGCCTACGTCTACTTCGCCAGCGACGAATCTGCTTACGCCACCGGCGGCATGCTGTTCGTCGACGGCGGGATGACCAACCTGTAGTGGATTTGGGAGGGAGAGATGGCGGTGTTCGAGGCTGAGATCGAGGCCCGGATCGAGGCGGTGCGGGCCGAGGTGGCCCGGCTGCATGGCGACCTGGTGCGCTACGGGTTGGTGGTCTGGACGGCCGGCAACGTGTCCGGCCGGGTGCCGGGCACCGACCTGTTCGTGATCAAGCCGTCGGGGGTGTCCTACGACGAGCTCACGGCGGAGAACATGATCGTCTGCGACTCCGACGGGAACGCGATCCCGGGCACGCCCGGCAGCGAGCGGTCGCCGTCCAGCGACACCGCGGCGCACGCCTACGTCTACCGACACATGCCGGAGGTCGGTGGCGTGGTGCACACCCATTCCGACTACGCCACCGCCTGGGCGGCGCGGCGGGAGCCGATCCCGTGCGTGCTGACCATGATCGCCGACGAGTTCGGCGGCGACATCCCGGTCGGCCCGTTCGCGCTGATCGGGGACGACTCGATCGGCCGTGGCATCGTGGAGACGCTGCGGAACTCCCGCTCCCGGGCGGTGTTGATGGCCAACCACGGTCCGTTCACCGTCGGGGTGACCGCCAGGGACGCGGTGAAGGCGGCGGTGATGGTGGAGGACGTGGCCCGCACCGTCCACTTCGCCCGGCAGTCGGGCGAACCCGTGCCGATCGCCCAGGCCGACATCGACTCCCTCTACCACCGCTACCAGAACGTCTACGGCCAGGCGGCCGACGACCGCCGAGCCAACCGATGATCGTGCTCCGCAGAACTGGTCGTTGTCGGCAGGCAGCGGCAGTGCCGCCTGACTCCGGCCGCAGAGCTGGTCGTTACCAGACCCGATTTGGCCCTGGGAACCACCACCTCTGCGGACACACCGACTCCAGCCCATGCCGGCGGGCTGGCACCGGCAATCGCTGCGGACGCAACCACTAGGCTGCTGAGCGACGGCGGTTGCCGATCGCGGAGGAAGGCCATGGACGTGACCCGGGTGATCCGGTCAGGACGGCAGCGGCGCGCCGCCGGTTGCGCGGCTGTCCTCGCGCTGGCCATGGGCTTCGCTGTCGCGGGCTGCACCCCACCGGCCGCACTCGGTGCCGGGCCCGAATCTCAACCTGCAGCCCCCGTTCCGGCCGTCACCACCGCGCCGCCCACTGCGGCGGTCACCAGTCCAGCGCCCACGGTCACCGCCCCGACGCCGACCCCCACCGCCACCCCGGCCCCGGACCCGAAACCGCTGGCCGGACGGACGATCGTGGTCGATCCCGGGCACAACGGGAAGTACCGCAAGTCGTTCAACACCAAGAAGGTGCCGGCCGGCAACGGCAGGAAGAAGGCCTGCAACTCCTCCGGCACCGCCGGCAAGGGGCTCTCCGAGCACGCCTACAACTGGGCCCAGGCCAAGCTGCTGAAGGTCGAACTCGAGCAGCGCGGCGCCAAGGTCGTACTGACCCGGAAGAACGATTCGGGGCTGGGCCCGTGCGTGAACAAGCGGGCCAAGGTGGCCAATGACGCCAAGGCGGATCTGCTGATCTCGATCCACGCCGACGGCAGCTACGCCAAGCGGGCGCGCGGCTTCCATGTCATCGTCTCCACCACCATGGCCGGCGGCAGCAAGCTGGAGAAGAAGTCGAGGAAGCTGGCTGAGCTGGTCCGCGCCGAGCTGGACGACACCGCGATGCCCCGCTCCACCTACATCGGCGGCGGCGCCGCGCTGAGCCCACGCTCGGACATCGCCACCCTGAACCTGCTCAACCGCACCCCCGGCATCATGCTGGAGGTCGGCAACATGCGACACAGCAAGGATCTGAAGCTGCTGAAGTCGAAGACCTTCCGGCAGCAGGTCGCCGTAGCCCTGGCCGACGCCGCCGAGCGGACGCTCGGCTAACGGTCAACCCTCGACCCGCACTTTCACCGGCCCAGGCAGCCCCTCCACGCCGGAGATCGGCTCCGGTAGTCTCTACCGCATCCTTCTCGCCCGCCGGGTTCGTAGCCGATCCGACGGGTGTGCGCGACATGAAGTCAGGGGTAGCCAGATGAATGTTGGGGGACGCCAGTGAAGCCGTATCGTCGAAGCCGGCCCACCACCGGGGTGCGGCGCGCGCTGGCCCTGCTGGCGGCGACCCTGCTAGCCCTGCTCGCCGCGGTGTCGCTGCCCAGCTCGGCGATGGCCGCTCCCAACCCCTCTATTGTCGTAGAGGACGTGGTGATCGGTGGCGGCACCGGTCCTGGCGGACAGCTGGTCCTGGGCGACACCGTGTTGATCGAGGGCAGCTGGGACGCCTCGGACGCGGATCCGCACGAGGGCGACACCTTCACCATCGGGCTGCCGGACGAGATCAAGATCCAGGCTGACGTGCCGTTCAACCTCAGCGGTCCGGACATCAACGGCGTCGACACGGTGTGGGCGACCTGCCTGGCCGCCGCGGACTCGAACCAGGTGGTCTGCACCCTGACCGACGCGGTCGAGGCCAACCCCGAGTTCGTCCACGGCGACATCCAGTTCGAGGCCGAGGCCGTCCAGACCACCAAGGAGGCCGAACTGGAGTTCGACCTCAACGGCGAGCTGACCCCGGTCGAGCTGCCGGGTGGCGGCGAGATCGACGACGGCCACCCCGATCCGGCGCCGTGGAGCAAGAGCGGCGAACTGGCCGACAATGCCTGGTCGGTGCACTGGCGGATCGACCTGCCCGGCGACCGGCTGAGTGGCAGCGACGTGCTGAACATCGCCGAGAAGCTCAGCGACAACCACCAGCTGTGCGATCCGCCGAACCTGAAGGTGCACGCCGTCCGCGGCCCGAACTCCACCGAGGTGCCGGGGATCGCGACCATCGTTCCCGGCGCCGACCCGCAGAACTTCACCATCCGGCTGCAGGAGCCCGCCGGCGGCTGGGACCCCGACCTCACCTACCGGGTGACCTACGACACCTGCACCCCCGACGGCCAGATCGATCCGCGGGGCACGATCTACGAGAACGAGGCGACCATCGACATCTGGGGCGAGAGCTCGGGGGTGATCGGCGTCGAGCAGAGCTGGGAGTGGACCGGCACCATCACCAAGCGCGGCTGGCTGCTCGGCGGCGCCGACCGTGACGGGAAGTTGCGCTGGCAGGTCGGCATCTCGGGTAACAACGCCGTCGGCAAGGACGAACTCACCATCACCGACAGCCTGCAGGGCCCGCACCGCGCCTGCTTCCCCAACCCGCTGGAAGGCGCCAGGATGCTGGTGCAGCAGGGCCCCAGCGGCGAGCTGATCGAACCCATCGAGCAGCACTTCGACCTGGAGGACTTCTCGATCGACCTCGACGGCAAGAACTTCACGGTGACGGTCAAGATCAAGGACGACTCCGACTTCGAGTTCAAGCCGTACCCGTGGATCTACGGCTTCGAGTACTACTCCTGCGTGGAGCTGGACGACCTGCCCACGGCGGGCACCGAGTTCGGCAACTCGGCCTTCGTGGACGGGGTCGGGCCGACCTCCAAGGAGGTCACCGTCCCCGACCGGACCGACCAGAAGTCGGGCCGGATCAACTCGGCCTCGGTGACCCTGGACGGCGTCCAGCGACTGCCCCAGACCACCATGACCTGGTCGATCACCGTGCCGGGCGAACGGCTGGCGGGCGTGGTCGGCGACCTGGTGGTCACCGACACCATCGCGGGTTCGCACCAGGTGTGCCCCGCCGGCAACCCCACCGGCGGGCTGAAGTCGCAACTCGGCCTGAAGGTCGAGGCCCGGGACCAGGTCGCCGGCGGCGGGCTGGCCACCCGGGATATCTCCAACCTGGTCACCGCCACCCAGAACGGCGACGACCTGACCTTCACGATCCAGCCGCCGACCCTGCCCATGCCCAACGGACGCGATGACGAGACCGGCTTCAGCACCGAGTACCAGTACGTCATCACCTACACCACCTGCACCACCAGCGGTGGCATGGACGCCCCCGGCACCACCTACCGGAACCGGGCCGTGGTGGAGGGCAAGACCTACGAACGCGGCGTCACCCAGAACAACCGGGGCAGCGGCTCGGGCAGCGGCATGCCACGCGGCACGGTCGCGCTCTCCAAGACCCTGGCCGACACCCCCGGCGCCGACCTCGTTCCCGCCGGCACCAGGTTCACCGTGCACGTCAGGGAGATCGACCCGAACGGGGTCACCCAGGTCGAGTACGACCTGCAGGTCCCGCTGGACGGCAGCCCGGTCAGCGGCTTCAACTCCCGCGGCAACGGGTGGACGATCGAACTCTCCGAGCCGACCTTCCCGAGTGTCCCCGGCGTCACCTTCGGCGCACCGGTCTTCCACCCCGGCCCCGGTGTCACCGTGGGCCCGGACGGCACCACCGCCACCGCGGCCCTGGTGCCCGGCTCCAATATCGCGGTGTCGCTGACCAATACCGCCCAGCTCGGCTCGGCCGAGGTCGTCAAGGTGCTCGCCGGCGGCGCCGCCGGGCAGGTCCCAGCCGACCGAACCTTCGACGTGACGGCCACCATCGACACCTCGGCCCTCGGCTCCGGTGTCCCCGCTCAGCCGGATCGGCAGCTCACCCTGCGGGCCGGTCAGCCGGTGCTGCTGGAGGACCTGCCGATCGGCTCGCGGGTGACCTTCAGCGAGCTCCGGCCCGCGGACGACGACACCTTCACCTGGGGGCAGCCGGTGATCTCGCCGTCCCCGCTGCTGGTGACGCCGGGCCACGCCAACCAGCCGGCCCAGGTGACCGTCACCAACACCGTCGAGCGCACCACCGGCACGTTCTCGCTGATCAAGCTGGTCGCCGGGGAGCAGGCCGGCAACCCCGCCGTCCCCGACTCGGTGACCATCACCGCGACCTGGGACGAAGCGGGCACCTCCCGGACGAAGACGCTGACCCTGCCGACCGACGGCACCCCCGTCCCATTCGACGAGGACCTGCTGATCGGGACGGTCGTGACCCTCACCGAGACGCCACTGCCGGACGGCTCCAGCATCGCCTGGGGCGCGCCGATCTGGTCGGGCACCGGCGTCCAGATCGACGGCCGGTCGGCGGAGGTGACCATCACCCGGGACGGCACCGCCACCGTCACCCTCGAGAACCACGCCGCCACCTCGACCGCCGGCATCTCCCTGCTTAAGGGCGTCGCGGGCGAGGCCGCCGACGAGGTCGGCGAGGACGTCGAGTTCCCGGTCACCGCGTCCTGGACCGACGCGGGGGGCATCCGCCAGTCCAAGCAGTTGCTGGTCAACGCCACCCGGCCCATCCCGCTGGGCGAGGATCTGCCGGCCGGCACCGTCATCACGCTGACCGAGGGCGACCGTCCACAGATCGGCTCGGTCGACTGGGGGACGATCGTGATCACCGGCAACGGCGTGGTCGATCAGGGCGACGGCAGCGCCACCGTGATCGTCTCCGACCAGCAGAGCGACGTCACCCTGGTGACCATCCTGAACGAGGCGAACTGGAAGCCGGGCAGCTTCACGCTGACCAAACGGGTGGTCGGGCTCGCGCCGGATCATCCCGACGCGCCGGCTTCGGTCACCGTCCGGGCGACCTGGACCGACCAGGACGGACGGGAGCAGTCCAAGGAGCTGACCGTGCCCACCGACGGCAGCGTGGTCGACTTCGGTGAGGACCTGCCCCACAACACCGAGGTGCTGCTGAGCGAGATCGTTCCGCCGGATTCGCCGCACTTCACCTGGGGTACTCCCGGGTGGGCCGGCGACAGGATCCAGGTCGGGGACGACGGCACCGCCGTCCTCACCATCGGCGCGGGGACCGTGGCCGAGGTGACGCTGACCAACCAGGCCGACCCGGTGGTCGGCAGCCTCACCCTGCTCAAGACGCTCAGCGGTGACGGCGCCACCAGCCTGCCGGCTGGCACCACCTTCCCGGTGACCGCCACTTGGCTCGATCTGACGGGTGAGGAGCAGCGGGTCGAGTTCGCGCTCCGGGCCGGGGTGCCGGCGGTGCTGGCGGATCTGCCGCTGGGCACCGAGGTCACCCTCACCGAGGGTCGGCCTGCGGTGTCGAATCAGGTCGGCTGGCGTGGGGTGACCTGGTCGACCTCCGACCCTAACGTCAGCATCGACGGCAGCGGCACCACGATCGTCGTCACGGTCACCGGCGAGGCCGGCACCGAGGTGACGATCACCCTGAACAACGAGTTCAAGAAGAACCGCATCCTGCCGATCACCGGTGGCGAGACCCTGGGCATGCTCACTCTGGCGGCGGCGTTGATCGCAGCCGGGGTACTGCTGGCGATCCGGCGTCGGGAGGCGTGACAGCCGGGAACGCGACCACGACCGCTGAGCCACAGCACGACCGCCGACCCAGCACGGCGGCTGAGCCACAGCAGATGGCTGAGCTCGACGAAGCCTCCCCGGTGAAGAGCGCTTCGGCCCTTCGTCAAGCTCAGGGACCGATCCGCCGGCAGCAGCACGACGGCTGAGCTCGACGAAGCCTCATCCAGCGACGAGCTCGCCCTTCGTCAACTTCAGAGACCGATCCGCCGACAGCAACACGACGGCTGAGCTCGACGAAGCCTCGTCCAGGACTCCCGCCCTTCGTCAAGCTCAGGGACCGTTCGGTTGTCAGCGCTCCTCGGTCAGCAGGCTGTCGAGTAGGGCGGTCAGCCGGGTCCAGAGTGCTGCCAGGGCGTCCTCGTCCAAGGCCGCCAGCTGATCCTCGGTGAGCTCCCCGGCGAGTTCCAGCCCGGCCCGGGCCATCGGCGAACCGGCCAGGATCGCCAGCATCCTGGTGCCCAGGTCGGCGAGATACTCGCGGCGCTCGTAGGCGGGCCGGTCGGCCACCTGGGCGAGGCCTGCCAGCTCCCGGCGAGCGAACTCACGGAGCCCATCGGACGCCTCCGTGTCGGGCTGGCTGACCTCCCGCCGGGCGTCCCGGGACGAGGTCGCGCGGCCGGCCAGCAGTCGCGGGCCGGTGCGCGAGACCGGAGCGGCCGGGGCCGGCATCGGCGCGGCCGACGCCAGCGAACGAGCCACCATGACCGACTCACCGGCCACCTCCCAGCCGGCCGGCAGTTCCACCGGTTGCCGGACACGGTGCAACTCGCCGGTCTCGACCACCACCCGTTCGTCCACCGCCACCCAGGCGGTGAACCGGCTCAGCACGCCGTACCGCAGCGAGGTGTCGATGATCCGGTTCTTCAGCTGGTCGGAGCTCTCGCCCCAGCCGGGCAGGCAGACCCACCGGTCCTCCAGTTCGCGGACGTGGGCCCTGGCCCACAGCGCGGTGGTCGCGGCACCGTCGACGATCGTGCCGGGGACGGCCGCCGTCCACGGTTCGCCGGTGCGGGTGCGGCCGGTCAGGGTGACCGCGGCAGCAGTCGGCTGGCCGACGTAGCGGCCGTCCATCACCAGCGGGACGCCGGGGTAGAGATCCGGCACCCGGGCGGGAGTCAGGCTGTCGGTCAGCAGTGACAGCCCGGACACCGCCAGGCTGATCCCGGTGACGATCGGGCCGGCCACCCGGCGGTGGATCTGGTCCATCGCCTGGTCCAGCCGGTCCTCGCTCTCGACCAGCTCGCAGCGTCCGCCGCCGAGGGCCGCGAGCCGGCCCAGGAAACCGGCGTTCACTGCCTGGTCGACGCCGACGGTGTGGATCCGGGCACCGTTCAGCCGGCGCGCGGCGGCCGCCAGGATCTCGTCCTCGTTGCCCACCTGACCATCGGTGACCAGCACCACCGAGCGATCGCGGGAGGTGTCCCCGAGCAGTTTCAGCGCCCGCTTCAGCGGCTGCAGGATCTCGGTGCCCCCGGCGGCGTCCAGGCGGGCGAGGAACTCGACCGCGGCGAACCGGTTGCGGTCGCTACCCGCCACCAGGCCGGCCTCCAGCCGTTCCGGGTGCTCGACCCGATGGTCGAAGGCCAGCACCGCGAACCGATCGGCCGGCGTCAGGGTGTCGATGATCCGGGCCGCGGCGCGCCGCGCGGCGACCATCTTCCAGCCGCCCATGCTGCCGGAGCGGTCCAGCAGCAGCACCACGTCGCGTGGCCGGCGGGGTGCGTCCGGCTCGGGCGGCAGCACGGTCAGCCGGAAGCTGCCGCCGTCGGCGTCCGGGGCGAGGACGAGCGACGAGACGGCCGTCCCGTAGCCCAGCCGCAGGATGAAGTCGCGGTTCACCCGCTCCCCCGGCTCGATCCGCAGCCGGTTGCCCTCGGTGCGCAGCGCGTGCAGCGTCGACCGGACGGACGGGGCCGGCAGCCCGGCCGGATCGAGGTCGACCTCGATACTCAGGCTCACCGGGTTCGGGAAGCCCGGCAGCAGCACCGGCGGGGTGATCCGGGAGGCGTCCGGCACCGCATCGGTGTCGACGGCGTAACCGTCGCCCGCGGAGCCATCGCTTTGCCGGTCGGAGGCTGGGACGCGGGGACGGTTCCGGTGTCCCACTTGACGTTGAGAAGCTGGGACACCGGAACCGTCCCCATGTCCCAGGGGCCTATCGAAGGGGCCGTCCGGGAGCGGCGTGCCGGGGATGTAGCGAGGGGCGACCACCAGCGGCAGCCGGTAGGTCGCCTCGCCGTCCTCGAAGGACAACGGGCCGACCAGGGTGAGGGCGACGCTCACCCGTTCCCCGGGCAGGATGTTGCCGACCCGCATCGTGAACACGCCCGGGCGCTCCTGCTCGGCGATGGCGGCCCGCCGGCCGGCGGCGATCGCCTCGTCGTACTCCTGCCGGGCGCGGCCGCGCTCGTCCAGCTCGGCGACCACGGTGCGGCCGTCGGCGGTCAGGGTCATCGCGGTCACCGCGGCCCGGTCGGGCAGCGGGAAGACGTAGGTCGCCTCCAGCGGCAGGTCGTGCGGGTTGGCGAACACCTGGGTGAGCACCGTCCGACTGACCAGGCCGGTGATGGCGACCTGGGCGTCGATCGCCCGCAGTGGCAGGTTGCCCCGCTCGGTCCGCAAGGCACCCAGGCCCGCCTCGGGGTCGGAGGCGAAAGTCTGGTCGATCAACAGTGGCTCAGTCATGGTGGCTTCCCTTCGGGTCGAGCAGGCCCCGGGAGGCCAGCAGGTCGAGCAACGGCTGCGCAGCCGTCGCGATGGCGTCGAGATCCGCCGAGGTCGGCGCGACCGGCAGCAGCAGGGTGGCCTCCGCCAGCCTCACCCCGAATACCGGCTGGACCTCCGGACGGCTCGGCCGCCGCTCCCAGAACGGCGCTGCTGCCGGCTTGGCTCCAAGTTTGTCCACCGAACTCGGTGCAGAAACTCGCGGTGTAGCGGCGTCCGGTGCAGGGACAGGTTCGGGCCAGGACGCCGGGTCGGCCGGGAGTTCGGCCACCCGACGCAGCTCCTCGTCGGTGGCTCCGAGCAGGCGCTCCTGGATGTCCGCCAGCGGCAGCCCCTGCGCCTGCAGCCGCTTGATCGCGACCAGCTGCGCCAGCTGCCGCCGGCCGTAGCGGGCGGCGCGCCCCCGTCCGATGGTGGGACGGTCGACCAGCCCGATGGTGGTGTACCACCGCACCAGCCGCTCGTTCGGCACCTCGGCCACCCGCCCGCTGGCGACCCGCACGTCATCGGCCGCCAGCGCCCCGGCGGCGAGCTCGACCAGTTCGGCCAACGTCCAACTACTCATGGAAGCGATGATAACACTGTAAAACAACAGTGTTATCGTGAGTTGGTGTCGTACCTGTTCGGCCAAACCTCGCTGGAGGCCGAACAACTACGACGTCAGCCGAGGTCGGCCAGTTCGCGCTGCAGGACGGGGTCTGGAACGGCGAGCAGGCTACTCCCCGCCGGCTGGATGGCACAGTCGGTGCAGTCCCCAGGTCTGCTGCTGACAGCCAGCGGTCAGTTCCGGACGTCCCACAGCAGCCGGGCGCCGAAGCACAGCAGGACGCCGCCGGTCACCCGGTCGAGCCAGCGGACGAACCGCGCCGACCGCAGCCGTGGGCCCAGTGCCGCGCCGGCGCCGATGATCGCCCCGAACCAGATCAGACCCAGCAGGTTGTGCACCAGCGCCAGCACGATCCCCATCGCCAACGGCGAGACACCGGACGGCAGGAACTGCGGGATGGTCGCCAGGTAGAACACCCCGACCTTCGGGTTGAGCAGGTTGGTCATCAGACCCAGCGCCCAGCCCCGTCCGATGCCCCCGGCCGGCGTGGGCAGTGCCTGCTCGTCGGGCAGTCGCTGGAAGCTGCGCACCAGGAACGACACCCCCAGCCCGGCCAGGTACACCGCACCCGCCAGGCTGACCAGCCGGTAGGCGACCTCGGAGGCCGCCAGGATGGCGGTGGCGCCGACCGCTGCCGCGATCCCCCAGACGATCGTCCCGGTGAGAATGCCCAGCGCGGTCGCCCAGGCGTACCCGCGGGAGCGGGTGAGCGCGCTGCGCAGCACCAGCGAGGTGTCCACTCCCGGGACGATGGTCAGCAGCGCCGCCACCACCCCGAACCCAAGCACCGCCTGCCCGAACGTCATGCCGGAGATTCAACCACCGGCTACCGGGAGCGTTCGGTCGTCCCAGGGCCGTGGTCAGCGCGGTAGGCCACCCACGAGCTGGCTGAGCAGGGCGGCAATGCTGCCGAGGAAGAAGAGATTGACGATCAGCCCGATGCCCACGAGCACCAGTACGACGATGATCACGATCTTGACGTACCGGGCGATGAACTGGAGGTCGTCCGAGGTCTGTTTGGTCAGCCCGTAGGCGTAGCGCGGGTCCGCGAACGCCGGTCCGGTCAGACCAGGCGGCAGCATGTTGAGCCGCGGGTCCGGTGGTCGGTTCCACCGGGAGCCGTCGAAGGTGTTCCCGGCTCCGTCCTGGCTGGGCACCCATTGCCGACCGTCCCAGACGTAGTCGCCCATCCTGCTGCCGACCGCCCGGCCATCAGAAGCCCGCTCCATTGCCATCCCGCTTTCGCCCCCACAGACAGCTCGGAGCCTAGCGGCGCGCCTGGCCGCTCGCTGCGGCTTTGGCTGAACGGCTCCCCGTTGGCCACTGGTGGGGAGGGCAGCTCCCGTCCCGGTCAAGCCGCGACCACGGACCTGCCAGCCATCGGCTACCGTCGACCCATGGGCACGCTGCTGCATCGGTTCACGGTCAAACCGGGGCACCTCGATCAGTGGCTGGCGACCTGGCCGGACGAGGTGGCGCTGCGGCGCCGGCACGGGTTCACCGTCCATCAGGGGTTCGTCGAGACCGACGCCGAGCCGAAGGTGAGCTGGCTGTACTCCCACCCCGAGGCGGAAGCCGCTCTGGCCGCGCTGCGCTCCGATCCCGCGTTCGCGGAACTGGCCGCCCGGACGGCCGGCCACGTCTTCGGCAACACCACCCTCCGGCCGGTCGAAGTGGAACTGCTGAGCGAGCAGCGGCTCGACGTCCAGACCATCATCATGCGGCGGTACTCCATCGTCGGCGACTGGGAGGAGTTCCTGGCGATCTGGCGACGGATCGTCCCGCTGCGGGAGCGGCACGGGTTCCCCTGCCGGTTCGCGGTCGCCGACCGGCCCAAGGACCTGTTCACCTGGGCCTTCGGCTTCGACGGCCGGTGGGAGGAGTTCGCCGCCGCTCAGCGTCCCTACTACCACGACCCAGACCGGGTGGAACTGCGGGGAGTCTTCGACTACCTGGCCGACTACGCCATTCACCCGGCGGTCCAGCTTCCGCTCAGCTGAGCCGCGGTCCACTTCCAGTCACATAGCGGGCTTGGCTGCCATATTTGGCAGCCAATGCGGCTATCTGGCGGAATCTGGATCCCACCCCGCCCTTCCGAGGGTCACTGGGGCGCGGTAGAAAGAGGCATGCTCTTCGCAGAGGTGGTGCGGGCTTCGCAGCAGGTGGCGGCGACCAGCGCGCGCAATGGCAAGATCGCGGTGCTGGCCGACCTGCTGGCCGCGGCCGAGCCGGCCGAGGTCGACCTGCTCGCCCACTTCCTCGCCGGGAAGCTGCGGCAGCGTCGCACCGGGATCGGCTGGCGCTCGCTGACCGGCTTCCCGACCGCCGCGCAACCGAGCCTCACCATCGCCGAGGTGGACGCCGCGCTGGCGCGGCTCAGCGAGTTGACCGGCCCGGGTTCCCAGCTCGCCCGGCAGGCCGGGCTGGCCGAGCTGATGGGACGCGCCACCGCCGACGAGCAGCGTTTCCTCGGCGGGCTGATCGTGGGCGAGACCCGGCAGGGCGCGCTGGAGGGCGTCCTGCTGCAGGCGATCGCCCGCGCCTTCGAGGTGCCGCTCGACCTGGTCCGGCGGGCGGCCATGCTGAGCGGCTCCGTCCCAGCGGCCGCCGGTGCCGCCGCTGAGGGCGCCGAGGCGCTGGCCGCGATCCGGCTGCGGGTGGGACGTCCGGTGCTGCCCATGCTGGCGTCCAGCGCACCCACCATTTCCGAGGCACTGGCCAAGCTGGGAGCAGACCCGGTGGCGGTCGAGGCGAAGTTGGACGGCATCCGCATCCAGGCCCACAAGCAGGGTGACCGGGTCGCGATCTACTCCCGCAGCCTGGACGACCTCACGGTCAGGCTGCCGGAGATCGTCGCCGCGGTGGCCGGCCTACCCTGCCGAACCTGCGTGCTGGACGGCGAGGCGCTCGCGCACGACGCCGAGGGCCGGCCGCGGGCCTTCCAGGAGACCGCCGCCCGCAGCGCGTCCGCCGCCGAACCGGACGGGGTGGCGCTGAGCCCGTTCTTCTTCGACCTGTTGGAGGTGGACGGCACCGACCTGCTCGACGAGCCGCTGGAGCAGCGGCACCGACGGCTGGCCGAGTTGGTGCCGGAAGAACTGCGAGTCGAGCGGCTGGTCACCGCCGACCGGGAGGCGGCCGAGGAGTTCTCCCGCCGGGTGCTGGCCGCCGGCCATGAGGGGGTGGTGATCAAGACCCTCGATCTGCCCTACCAGGCCGGACGCCGGGGTGCCGGCTGGGTGAAGGTGAAACCCGTCCTCACCCTCGACCTGGTGGTGCTGGCGGTGGAGCGCGGCAGCGGTCGCCGCAAGGGCTGGCTCTCCAATATCCACCTCGGCGCCCGCGACCCGGCCAGCGGCGGCTTCGTGATGCTGGGCAAGACCTTCAAGGGGATGACCGACGAGATGCTGGCCTGGCAGACCGCCCGGTTCGAGCAGCTCAAGGAGTCCGACGACGGCTGGGTGGTCACCGTCCGTCCCGAGCAGGTGGTGGAGATCGCCTTCGACGGGGTCCAGCGATCGCCCCGCTATCCGGGTGGGATGGCGCTGCGGTTCGCCCGGGTGGTCCGCTATCGGGACGACAAGACCGCCGCGGAGGCCGACACCGTCGAGACGGTGCGCGAATTGGCCCGGTGGAACTGACCCTTCGTCAAGCTCAGGGATCGTCCTGCCAACCTGCCAGATCCTAGGCCGGGTTCTCGGCGTACCGGGTCGACACCCTGGCGCACTCCTCGCAGACCGAGTTGGGGATCACGCCCCAGGCCATCAGGTGGGCGAAGATCCAGCAGCCCAGGCAGAAGCCCAGGAACGCCTCCAACCCGGAGGCCAGCACCAGGATGCCCAGCAGTACCACCGGTCCGATCGCCGAGCCGGTGGTGAACCAGAGCACGGCCGCCAGGCCAGTCACCACGGTGCCGATCCCCTGGGCGAACCGCTTGGGCGGGCCCGGCACCGGCCGGGGCTCCCCCAGCCGCGGCGCGATCAGGTGGACGGCGAATCGACCCAGCGGGCTGTACCGCGGACCCCAGCCCAGCCGGAGCGCGAAGCCGACGAACAGCACCGCGGTCAGCCAGTACCAGCCGGTCAGCAGGGTCAGCACCGAGAGCGCGAACACGCCGCCGGCGACCGAGCGGGCCGCCCACTCGTTGACCGGATTTGGGAAGTGGAACCGACGCCGCACCCGGACGTCCCCGACCGGAGCGGTCATCACAGGCTCCCTTCCAGATCCTCCAACTCCAGCGCCGGCAGGCCGTGGACCGGGTAGCTGACCGGCCGGGCCGGCACGCCGGCGACGGTGGTGTACGGCGGAACGTCGTCCAGCACGACGCTGCCCGCGCCCACCTTGGCGCCCTCGCCGACCCTGATGTTGCCGAGCACCTTCGCGCCCGCGCCGATCATCACACCGCGGCCGATCTTGGGGTGCCGGTCGCCGCCGACCTTCCCCGTCCCGCCGAGAGTGACCTCGTGCAGCATGGAGAAGTCGTCCTCGACCACGGCGGTTTCGCCGATCACCACCGAGGTGGCGTGGTCGAACATGATCCCCTTGCCGATCCGGGCGCCGGGGTGAATGTCGACGGCGAAGACCTCGGAGATCCGGCTCTGCAGGTAGAGCGCCAGCGGCGCGCGTCCCTGCGTCCAGTAGTAGTGGGCGACCCGGTAAGCCTGCAGCGCGTGGAAGCCCTTGAAGTACAGCAGCGGGGTGGCGTAGCCGCGGGCGGCCGGGTCGCGGCTGACGATCGCGCGCAGATCCTCCCGGATCGCGACGCCGATCGACCGGTCATCAGCGAAGGCGTGGCCGAACAGTTCCCGCAGCCGTTCGGCGGGGACGGACGGGGTCGCCAGCTTGTCGGCCAGCAGGTGGCCGAGCGCGTCCTCAAGGTGGTCGTGGTCGAGCACGGTGACCCGCAGGAAGTCGCCGAGCGCCGGTTCGATGACCGCGTCGGCGGCCACCTCCTCGCGGATCCGGGTCCAGATCTGGGTATGCGACACGGAACGGCTCGCCTTCTGGGAAGGGGACGAGGCGGCGGACGAATGGGTGGTGGTCATGGGGTGAGTCCTAGCGAGTTGGGTGCGGCGGACGGGGTCAACGCCACGGGGCTGGTTGTCGGATCAGCAACAGCGACAACACAGCATTCGACAGCCCATCCCCACCGGGAGGCGCAGGTCGAAGCTCGTACTCACGAGACGATCATACCCGCCGCTGACCGGTCCGTACCAGGCCGCCCTCGCACCCTCCCCCACGCTCACCCCCCGCCGAGGGCTCCCCCTAACGCCGAGGGCCTCCCCCCAGGCACAGGCCCTCGACGACAGCGGAAGCCCTCGATGAAACGGGACGGAGGAAGCGCCGCGCCACGAGTCTCGGGCACGGGGCCGGGCCGTGGACGTCCGCCGCGGTGTCAGGCTGTAGCGCCGGGGGCGGGGCGGGGCCGCGGGTGCCGGGAGTACGGGGGCTGCGCCCCGGGCGTCAGGAGTACGGCGCCTCGCGCGGGACGTCAGGCGCCGGGCGCGGGACATCGGGAGGACGTGCGCCGGGCCGCGGGTGCCGGGAGTACGGGAGCTGCCCCCCCAGATATCAGGAGTACGGCGCCGGGCGCAGGGCGTCAGCCGCCGGGCGCGGGACATCGGGAGGACGTGCACCGGGCCGCGGGTGCCGGGAGTACGGGAGCTGCCCCCCCAGATATCAGGAGTACGGCGCCGGGCGCAGGGCGTCAGCCGCCGGGCGCGGGACATCGGGAGGACGTGCACCGGGCCGCGGGTTCCGGGAGTACTGGGCCGGGCCGCGGGTGTCAGGAGCCAGACCTCGGGCGCGGTCGTCAGGAGTACGGGTGCCGGGCCGCGGGCGTCAGAACTTATGGCAGGAGCTGGGCGTGATAGCGAGCGGTCTGCTCGACTGAGGCGGCACCGGGCGACCACTGGCCGATCGCGGCGCAGGCGGTCGCCATCCCCCAGCGGACGGCGTCGGCGAAGGAAGAGCCGGTCTCCAGCGCGGCGACCAGGCCGCCCATGAAGGCGTCCCCGGCGCCGATCGGGTTGCGCACCTCGACCACCAGGCCGGTCAGCCGGCCGGTGCCCTCCGAACTCGCCCAGGCCACGCCGGCCGAGCCGGCGGTGACCACGACGTGGCTCACGCCGCGGGAGTGCAGCTTGATCGCGGCCAGTTCGGCCCGGTGCAGCGCGTCGGCGCCGACCTCGACCGGCTCGGCGGCGCCGCCGCCCAGCGCCGCCTCGGCCTCGGCCAGGTTCGGGGTGATCAGCGCGGGGCGTCCGGCCATCCCGGCGCCCAGCCAGTCCGGCCCGGTGTCCAGCGCCAACCGTCCGCCGGCCCGGCCCAGCTGGGCGACGAACTCGGTGACGTCGGCGTCGGCGATCCCCGGCGGGAAGCTGCCCGAACAGATCACCCAGCCGCCGGGCACCACCCGTCCGACCACGGCCGCGGCGAACTCCTGCCAGCGGACGGCGTCGACCGGCGCACCGGTGCCGTTGATCACGGTGACCCGACCGTCGTCCTCGTAGACCAGGACGGTCTCCCGGATCTGCCCCGGGTAGCGGTGGAAGGCGGCCCGCAGCCCCTCGGCCTCGAGCGTCCGTTCGTACCAGGCCGAGCCGGTCTCGGGCAGCAGGATGTGGACCTCGGGCCAGGCGCCGTTCGCCCGGGCACCGCGGGCGGCCGAGACCGCCTTGCCGGCCGGGAAGGCCTTGTTCTCCCGCGCCCGCAGCACGCGCCCGGTTTCCAGCGCCGCCAGGAACACCTGCCGGTCGATGGTGGGGTTGGGGCAGACCACCAACACTGATGCCTCCCGAACGAGTCGATCTGCGGTCAAGTTCTCATAGCCGCCGCAGCCGCGCAACCGCCGGACCACCGGGGACGGGTCCTGGTCCCATCCTGCAGCATGTCGCTTTACTGCATCTCGATGCTGTCCAGCGCACGAAATCGGCCATCCCTGAGAATCGACTTGCAGAATTGCGACACCGGCGCTGCCTCAGGCCGGGAACGCCGCGCAGCCGGAGGGCTCGATCCTGACCGGCACCTCCGAGCCCGGGAGTTCGGTGGTGCGCAGCTCGGCCGGCTCACCGCCGGGAAGCCGGACGGTCACCTCGTGGCGGCCACGCCCGGGCTTCACCTCCAGGACCGGGACGATCACGCCGGCCGGGTCGACCACCAGGCCGTCCGGGCCCAGCGCCACCTGACCGGAGGTGCCGGGCCAGCCGAGCGCGCGAGCGTCCGTCGCGCTGAGCACCGGGCCGTAGCCGAGGAATCGGGCGACCTCCAGATCGGCTGGGTGGCGCCACAGTTCGTCGGGCGGGGCGAGCTGCAACAGCCGCCCCTGGGAGAGGACGGCGATCCGGTCGGCGATCGCGAAGGCCTCGTCCTGGTCGTGGGTGACGTAGAGGGCGGGGGTGCCGGTGGCCCGCAGGGTGTGTTCCAGGACGCCGACCAGGTGCTCGCGCAGGCCGCGGTCCAGCGCGGAGAGCGGCTCGTCCAGCATCAGCAGCCGGGGGCGCGGGGCGAGCGAGCGAGCCAGCGCGACCCGTTGCGCCTGGCCGCCGGAGAGGGCGGTGACCGGACGTGGCCCGTACCCCTCCAGGCCCACCAGGTCGAGCAGTTCCGCCACCCGGGCGGCCCGGGCCTTGCGATCCAGCGCGGTCAGCGCGTAGCCGACATTGCCGGCCACGCTGAGGTGCGGGAACAGTTGGCCGTCCTGGAACATCATCACGAAGCCGCGCTTGTGCACCGGGAGCTTGGTGATGTCCTCGCCGTCCCAGCTGACCCGCCCGCCGACCAGCGGTTCCAGCCCGGCGACCGCCCGCAACAGCGACGACTTGCCCGAGCCCGAGGCGCCCAGCAGGGCGACGATCTCGCCCGGGCCGACCTGCAGCGAGACCCGATCGACCGCGGTGACCGGGCCGTACCTCACCACCGCGTCGGTGACCTGCAGTCCGCTCACCACGGGTTGACCTCCTTGGGTCCGAGCCATTCCGCCACCGCCATCACGGTGGCGGTCAACAGTGCCAGCAGGACGGCGGCCGCCATCGCCATCCCGAAATTCTCCGCCCCCGGGCGCGAGATCAGCCGGTAGATCACCACCGGCAGGGTCGGACGATCCGGCCGGGCCAGGAAGGAGGTGGCGCCGAACTCGCCCAGCGAGGTGGCGAAGGCGAAGCCGATCGCCAGCCCGACCCCCCGCAGCGCGAACGGCAGGTCAATGGTGAGGGTGATCCGGCGGGCGCCGGCGCCCAGCGTCGCCGCCGCCTCGTGCAGCCGGGGGTCGATCGCCCGCAGGGTGGGCAGCAGGGTGCGGACCACCAGCGGCAGCGCGACCAGCGCCTGCGCGATCGGGATCAGCAGCCAGGAGGAACGCAGGTCGAACGGTGGCCGGTTGAGGGTGATCAGGAAGCCGAAGCCGACGGTCACCGCCGAGACGCCCAGCGGCAGCATGAACACCGAGTCGGCCAGGTTGAGCACCCAGCGTCCAATCAGCGAGGCAGGACGACGGGAGAGCACGTAGCTGACCAGCAGGCCCAGGCCCAGCGCCAGCAGGGTCGCGGCGGCGGCGATACCGAGGGAGTTCCACAGCGCCTGCCAGACACTGACCGTGGTGCCGTCCGCCCGGCCGACCAGGGCGGCGTAGTTGCCCAGCCCAAAGCCGTGGGAGGTGAGGAACGAGCGCACCACCAGGTTGGCGATCGGGGTGACCAGCAGGCCCAGCACGACCACGGCGGTCACCGCGATGACCGGCCAGTCGGCGGTCCGCAGCGGGGTGTCGACCGGACGTCCGAGCAGCTTCAGCGCGCGTTCGGAGCGGGCCCGCGCCCGGTTGGCCACCAGCAGGGACGCGGTCACCACCAGCAGTTGCAGGATGGAGAGCGCCGCGGCGGCCGGCAGGTCGAGCAACTGGGTGGTCTGGTACCAGATCTCGGTCTCGATGGTCCCCCACCAGACTCCGCCCATCACCAGCACGACGCCGAAGGCGGTGGCGCAGAACAGGAAGGTGAGCGCCGCGCCGGAGGCGATCGCCGGGGCCAGCGCGGGCAGCGTGACGGTGGCGAACACCCGCGGCCCGGAGGCGCCCAGGGTACGGGCGGCGTCCTCGGCGCGGGGGTCGAGCCGCGCCCAGAGCGTCCCGACCGTGCGCACCACCACGGAGTAGTTGAAGAACACCAGCGCGGCGACGATCCCGGCGAAGGATTCCTGCATCCCCAGCCAGCCCAGCGGCCCGGTCGGGGCCAGCAGCGAACTGAACGCCACCCCCACCACGACGGTCGGCAGCACGAACGGGACGGCCACCAGCGCGCGCAGCAGCCGCCGTCCGGGGAAGCGGCGGCGGTAGAGCAGGAAGGCCCCGGGCACCCCGAGCAGCACCGCGACCGCCGTGCCGGCCGCCGCCTGGGCCAGGGTCTGGCCGACGATCCGCCAGGTGCGCGGCGAGGCCAGCACGCTCTGCACGCCGGCCAGGCTGAATGCACCGCTGCCGTCCAGGAACCCCCGGGCGACCAGCGCCGCCACCGGCCAGGCGAAGAACACCGCCAGGAAGCCGAGCGGGACGACGGCCGCCAGCCCCCACACCCAGGGAGCTCCGCCCAGTCCCCGCCGGGTGGTGTGGTCGGTCATCCCCCACCCCCTCCCCGACAGAAACCGGGGACCACAGCCGAGTCGAGTGGATAATCCACTCGAGCCCCCGGAATCACCCGGTTTGTGTCAGCTGGCTCGCCCCGAGCCGGCCCCGCCGGCTCCCACCGCCCAACCCCGCCCCTCGGACAGAAACCGGGAACCACAGCCGAGTCGAGTGGATAATCCAATCGACTCCCCGGAATCTCCCGGTTTGTGTCAGCTGGCTCGTCCCGAGCCGGCCCCGCCGGCTCCCACCGCCCGACCCCGCCCCTCGGACAGAAACCGGGGACCACAGGCCGGTCGAGTGGATAATCCACTCGACTCCCCGGAACCTCCCGGTTTGTGTCCGTCAGGGACGGGGTTGGGCAGGGCTGAGTCATCCGATGACGGTGGTCGTCCAGTCCCGGATCCAGGTGTCCCGGTTGGCGGCGATCTGCTCGGCCGGCAGATACCAGGGCTCCTCCACCGCGGTGCCGAACTCGGCCCACTCCTTGGGCAGTTCGACCGCCGGGTCGATCGGGTAGACCCACATGCTGGCCGGGATCTGCGCCTGCACCTCGGGGCTGAGCAGCCAGTCGATGAACTTCCGGGCGCCGACCTCGTTCTGGGCGCCGGCAAGCACCCCGGCGTACTCCACCTGACGCAGGCAGGTCTGCGGCAGGTTCGCGGTACGTGGCTTGCCGTCGTCGCCGAGTTCGGAGGCGGGCGAGCTGGCGTACGACAGCACCAGCGGACGCGGCCCCTTGCCGGCCGAGCCGGAGAACTCCACGGTGTAGGCCTCGGTCCAGCCGGGGACGACCTTCACGCCGTTGGCCTTCAGCTGCTTCCAGTAGTCGAGGTAGCCCTCGCCCTTGGCGGCGATGGTGGCGATCAGGAAGGAGAGTCCGGGGGTCGAGGAGGCAGGGTTCGACACCACCAGCAGGTCGGCGTACTCCGGCTTCACCAGGTCGTCCAGGGTCTGCGGGAGGGCGAGACCCTGCTTCTCGAACCAGCCCAGGTCCGCGTTCAGGCAGACGTCGCCGAAGTCGATCGGGGTGAGCACGCCAGCGCCGTCCTTACCGCGGTCAGCCGCGCCCGCCGGCAGTGCCGGCGAGGTGTACGGCGCCAGGATGCCGGCGTCGATCGCCCGTCCGGCGAAGGTGTTGTCGATGCCGAACACCACGTCGCCCAGCGGGGCGTCCTTGGTCAGGATGAGCTGGTTGACCAGCGTCCCGCCGTCCCCGGGCTGGACGTACTGAACCTCGTAGCCGGTCGCCTTCTGGAAGGCCGCCAGGGTCTCCTCGGGCAGGTAGAAGCTGTCGTGGGTCAGCACGGTCAGGGTCTTGCTCTCGGTGGGCGGGGCGGATTCGCTCTGGCTGGCCGTACCGCTCGGCGGTTGGCTGACCTCGCCCTGCACCCCGACGCACCCGCTGAGCAGCAGGGTGATCGCGCCGACCACTGCCAATGGCTTGAACATGTTGTTCCTCCAATAGATATCGGAGGGCTCGGCCGTGGCCGAGGAGATTCCCGACTCCCTACGCCGGTGTTAACCGGATCAGGTTCGAGGGTCTGCGTCTCCGCACTCTCAGCGCCTCGCGGCGCTCCCCTGTCTGCCCTCCAGATTACTCCCGGCGCAGTGGTACTCGTGCCGGTCTCGTCGCCGTCTGGTCGGGGAACCGAACAAATCGAACTCCAGATTGCCGAATCGAGGCCTTCAGGGCGCCCAAAAGCCAATCTGGAGGTCGATTTGTTCGCCCGACTCCGATCCCTGACGGGAGATCCAGCCAAGCAGCCTCGCACGGCGGCCAGGTCGGATAGGTTCGCAGGCAAAGTTGATCGGAGGCGTGATGCGGAAAGTAATCCTGATCCCCGACTCGTTCAAGGGGACGATGAGCTCGGCCGAGATCTGCCGGATCATGGCGGACGCGATCGCCACCCACTTCCCCACCGCCGACGTACTGGCGCTGCCGGTGGCCGACGGCGGCGAGGGCAGCGTCGACGCCTTCCTGACCGCGGTCGGCGGCGAACGCGTCGAGGTTGAGGTCACCGGGCCCTTCCTGGGCGAACCGGTCACCGGGTTCTACGGCCGGCTGGACGAGACCACGGCGGTGATCGAGATGGCCGCCGCGGCCGGACTGCCCCTGGTCGACGGACGCCACGCCCCCGACCTGACCACCACCTACGGCGTTGGCGAACTGATGCTGGCCGCCGCGCGCGCCGGCGCCCGGCACCTCATCGTGGGGGCCGGCGGCAGCGCCACCAACGACCTCGGCGCGGGCGCTGCGGCGGGTGCCGGCATCGGGTTCTTCGACACTGACGGCAGCCCGTTCGTCCCGACCGGCGGCAGCCTCGACCGGATCGCCCGGATCGACGCCACCACCCTGGCGCCCGAACTGCGCGAGTGCACCATCACGGTGATGTGCGACATCGACAACCCGCTCTATGGCGAACGGGGCGCCGCCCACATCTTCGGCCCGCAGAAGGGCGCCTCCCCCGAGTTGGTGCGATTGCTGGACGATCAACTGCGGGCCGGCTCGGCCGCCATCGTCCGCGACCTCGGGGTGGACGTCTCCGCGGTGCCCGGCGCCGGAGCCGCCGGCGGCTTGGGCGGCGGCCTGCTGGCCTTCTTCGGGGCCACCCTGCGGCAGGGCATCGACGTGGTGCTGGACGCGGTCGGCTTCGACCAGGTGGTCGCCGACGCCGGCCTGCTGTTCACCGGCGAGGGAAAGATCGACTCCCAGTCGCTGTCGGGCAAGGTGGTGGTCGGCGTCGCCCGCCGGGCCAAGCCGCACGGCGTCCCGGTGGTGGCGGTGGTGGGCGACATCGGCGACGGCTTCGAAGGCGTCTACGACCAGGGAGTCAGCGCGGTGTTCAGCATCAACAACCTCGCCATCCCGTTCGCCGAGGCCAAACCACGCGCCCGGCAGGATCTCGCCCTGACCATGGACGCCATCCTGCGGTTCGCCAGTCAGCTTCGGTGAGCTCGGGCGGCGACCTCGTCGGGACAGCGTTGAGCAGTGGCGCGGCGCGGCGCGCGGCCGAGTAGGCAGCGCGATCGACCCTCGGAACGATGACAGCCGCGCAACCACACCGCCTATCACCCAACCCGGCGCCGCCGGCCACCCCAGCCGCGCATTCGCACCGCATACCGGACGGTGAAGGGCGTCCAGAACCGGCATCGCTGCGCTTCCGTCCTCGGACGCCCTCCCGCCGCCCGCCATAAGCGGCGCGAAGGCGCGAGCGACGAGGGATCCGGCACGAGCGGGCATGCGGAATCCTCGCCGGGTTGTGGCAGGCTTTCGTCATGACGCAGCCGTCCGTCCCCACCGAACCCAGCCCACAGCCGGAGCCCACCGCGCCCGCGGAAGCGACCCCGCCGCCGCCCGTCCGTTCGGAATGGACCCAGAAGGTGATCGACGGCTATACCTTCACCGAGCCGGCTATCGAGCTCGGCGTGCTGATGGCGGACGGCAGCCCCGTCCCCGACGCGAAGGTGCGGATCGCGCTGTCGATGCTGAACCGGCACGGCCTGGTGGCCGGCGCGACCGGCACCGGCAAGACCCGCACCCTGCAACTGATGGCCGAGCAGCTCTCCGCGGCCGGCGTCGCGGTGTTCGCCGCCGACATCAAGGGCGACCTGTCGGGCATCGCGATCCCCGGCACCCCGAGCGAGAAGCTGCTGGCCCGCACCGCCAAGCTCGGCCAGGACTGGAAGCCGCAGGGCGCGCCGACCGAGTTCTACGCCCTCGGCGGCCAGGGCCTCGGCGTCCCGCTGCGCGCGACCGTCTCCAGCTTCGGCCCGATCCTGCTCTCGAAGGTGCTCGGGCTCAACCAGACCCAGGAATCCACCCTCGGCCTGGTCTTCCACTACGCCGACAGCAACGGGCTGGCGCTGCTCGACCTGGCCGACCTGCGCGCGGTGCTGAACTACCTCACCTCCGACCAGGGCAAGGTCGAGCTGAAGAACATCGGCGGGGTGTCGTCGGCCACCGTGGGGGTCATCCTGCGCAGCATCGTGACGCTGGAGGCGCAGGGCGCGGACCAGTTCTTCGGCGAACCCGAGTTCAACACCGCCGACCTGATCCGCACCACCGCGGACGGACGTGGCGTCATCTCGCTGCTGGAGCTGCCCAATCTGCAGGACCGTCCGGCGATCTTCTCCACCTTCCTGATGTGGTTGCTGGCCAACCTGTTCGGCGAGCTGCCGGAGGTCGGCGACCTCGACCGTCCCAAGCTGGTGTTCTTCTTCGACGAGGCGCACCTGCTGTTCGCGGACGCCTCGAAGGCCTTCCTGACCGCGATCGCGCAGACCGTCCGGCTGATCCGGTCGAAGGGCGTCGGGGTGGTCTTCGTCACCCAGACCCCCAAGGACGTCCCTGAGGAGGTGCTCGCCCAGCTGGGCTCGCGGGTGCAGCACCAACTGCGGGCGCACACCCCCAACGACGCCAAGGCGCTGCGGGCGACCGTCGCGACCTACCCGTTCTCGACCTACGACCTGGAGCAGGTGCTGCAGACGCTCGGCATCGGTGAGGCCGTGGTGACCGTGCTCAACCCGGACGGCGCCCCGACCCCGGTGGCCTGGACGCGGATCCTCGCCCCGCAGGCTTCGATGGAGCCGATGAACCCGGAGTGGATGGCGTCCGGCGTCGCCAGCTCGGCGATGATGGCGCGCTACGGCACCGAGATCGACCGGGAGTCGGCCTACGAGTTGCTGGCCGCCAAGCTGCAGGCGGGGATCGAGGCCGCCCAGCGCGAGGCCGAGTCCAAGGCCTGGGAGAAGCAGCAACGCGAGGAGGCCGCACGGCAGCAGAAGGAGGCCGCCGCCCGGGACCGCGCCGAGCGCCGCACCCCGACCCGCCGCCAGGAGAAGTCGTGGCTGGAGAAGACCGTGGAATCGGCCGGCTTCCGCGACCAGGTGCTCCGCACCGGCGGCCAGATCCTGCGGGACATGCTCGGCACCGCGCGCAAACGCTAGGACACCGCCTGGGACAGGGGACGGTTCCTGGTGGGACAGGGGACGGTTCCTGGCGCCCGGGGACGGTTCCTTGTCCCAGCTTGTCAGACAGCGGTTGGGACGCGAGGACGGTTCCGCTATCCACGGGACACCAGGAACCGTCCCCGGGCGCCAGGAACCGTCCCCGTGTCCCATAGGGCACTGTCCGTCGTCCCAGGGTCTTTCCGCTCTCCCACCCTCCGTTCTCGAGCCGTGCCATGCTGAACGCGTGATTCTCGCTGCCGTGGATCGTGCCACCCGCCTCTACTGGCGGGCGACGGGGCGGCGGGTCGACCCCACGGGTACCGAGACCTGGCTCAGCGCGCCGATCCAGCACAGCTCGCTGGTGGGCGACGGGTGGGTGGCCGACGCCGCTGCCGAGCTGCGCGGCCGCACCCTTGAGGAGCCCGGCCAGGGCCTGCTGCCGGACCTGTCAGTGTTGGACGGTCCCAGCTTCCGGGCCGCCGGTCTTCACCCGCTGGTCAGGGATTTCTACCAGTCCACCGCCCGCTGGCGGATGGACGTCTGGACGCAGTGGTCGACGCTGTTCCGCCCGGCTGGGGCGCTGGTGACCGGACTGTTCGGACGCCGGGTGCAGCAGCTCGCGCTGCCCACCCACCCGCTGGACACCGCCCGCGGCATAGACTCCCGGGTGGTGGCGGTGCTGGACGCCGCCGGCCGGCAACAGTTCGCCGCCTGGCTGCGGACCCTGAGGGCGACCGGCGAGTACGTGTACTCCGGCTGCTACACCACCACCCTGCTGCCGGACGCCGACCGGCCGTCGGTCCACGTCTCGTTCCCGCTCGA
Organism: Propionicimonas sp.; assembly: GCA_049840415.1. GTDB lineage: Bacteria > Actinomycetota > Actinomycetes > Propionibacteriales > Propionibacteriaceae > Propionicimonas. The sequence goes on from JASGLB010000014.1 coordinate 141,741, forward strand.
GCAGGGCAATGTGCAGGTCTTCCTGCGCCCGTCGGTGCTGCCGGGTGGCGGGCTGCGGCTGTCCTCCCCGCCCGGCCGGTTCGGGACGGACGGCGCCTACGTCCTGGTCCGCCATGGTGCGGTGCACCACGCCGCGCGGGTGCCGCTGCATGAGGAGTTCCGGGTGTTCGTTGACGACGAAGGGGTGCTGCGCACCGACCACGTGCTCCGGCTCTGGTCGGCCACCGTGCTACGGCTGCACTACCGGATGACCGCTACTTCAACGCCTTGATCATCGCCGCCACCAGTTCGTCCCGCTTGGCGTCGGCCTTGGGGGTGAAGCCCAGCCGGACCACCACCAGCTTCTCCGACGGCACGATCGTCACCCGCTGCCCGTCGCGGCCATTGGCCCAGTAGGCGTCGGCGGGCAGCTTCCGGTAGCGCAGGGTGCCGTCGGCCCGCCGGTTCGCCCACCAACTCGAGGCGTAGCCGTCCTCCTCCGATTCGACGTCGACCGCCTGCACCGATTCCGCCATCCAGCCCTTGGGGAGCAGCCGCTCGCCGTTCCAGACCCCGTCCTGCAGCGCGAACTGGCCGACCGCCGCCCAATCCCGCGGCGTCGCCCAGCCGTAGGAGCCACAGGCCGGGGTGCCGACACCGTCCGGTTCGAGGGTCATGGACGCCAGCCCCAACGGCGCGAACAGCTCCCGGCGGGGCCAGTCGGCACCGCCCCGGCTGGGCGCCAGAATCGAGCACAGCAGGGTGGAACTGCCACTGGAGTACTGCAGGTACGTGCCGGGTTGGTGGGCCAGCGGCTGAGCGGCGACGTAGCCGCCCATGTCGGGTTCGAGGTAGAGCATCCGGGTCACCGGGGTGCTGAACTCGTAGGTCTCGCCCCACGCCAGGCCGCTGGTCATCTGCAGCAGTTGCCGGATCGTGATGGACGCCCGGTCATCGGTCCATTCCGGACGCAGGTGGTCGTCGTCCAGGCTGATCTCACCTTTGGCGACCAGGCGTCCGACCAGCAGGTTGGTCAGGCTCTTGGTCATCGACCAGCCCAGCTGCGGAGTGGCCGCGTCGAAGCCCTTGGCGTACCGCTCGGCGACCAGTTTGCCGTCCTTCAGCACGATGACGGCGCGGGTGCCGAAGGCTTTGCGTTCGGCCTTGTCCAGGTCGGCGCCGAAGGCCTCGTCCAGCACTCGCTGAACGGCTTTGGAGTGCTTGGGCGCGGGCGCGGTGGCGTACGGATTGGCGTCCGAGTTGACCGGGGTGGGGTCCGGGAGTTCCGGCGCCCGGTCGGCCAGGGTGCAGCCATAGCCGGGGGTGAACCAGGCTCGCTTCCGGGCCAGCCCGCCCAGCAGGCTGCTCTCCGCACCGTCCCTGCCGACCGAGGTGCGCAGCACCGGCATCAGCGGGTTCGACGGCAGGTCGGTCTTCGGCCGCTCGCGTCCGGCCAGCAGGGTGACCGCGCAGGCATTGTGCGCCGCGTAGCCGGTGCCGGTGAGCAGCAGCGGACGCTGCCACCAGTAGACACCGATCCCCGCCACCAGGACGGAGGCGAGCACGATCCCCAGGATCCTCGCCGCCTTCCGCACACTGGCAGCCTAGCCAAGCGCTCCGATCAGCGCGGCGACCAGGCTCTCCGTCCGGGCGTCGGCGTCCGGGGTGAAGCCCAGCCGGACCACCACCAGGTTCTGCGACGGCACGATGGTCACCCGCTGGCCGTCGTGGCCGCTGGCCCAGTAGGTGTCGGCGGGGAGCTCCGGGTAGCGCAGCGTGCCGTCGGCGCGCTGGTTGGCCCACCAGCCGGTGGCGTAGCCGTCCTCTTCCGATTCGCCGTCAACCGCCTGCACCGATTCCGCCATCCAGCCCTTGGGGAGCAGCCGCTCGCCGTTCCAGACCCCGTCCTGCAAGGCGAACTGACCGACCGCGGCCCAATCCCGCGGCGTCGCCCAGGCGTAAGAGCTGCACACCGGGGTGCCGGCGCCGTCCGGTTCGAGGGTCATCGAGGCCAGCCCGAGCGGGGCGAACAACTCCTGGCGCGGCCAGTCGGCACCGCCCCGGCTGGGCGCCAGAACCGAGCACAGCAGGGTGGTGCTGCCGCTGGAGTACTGCAGGTAGGTGCCGGGCTGATGGGCCAACGGCAGGGAGGCCACGTAGCCGCCCATGTCGGGTTCCAGGTAGAGCATCCGGGTGATCGGGGTACCGAGGTCGTAGGTCTCGTCCCACTGCAGGCCGCTGGTCATCTGCAGCAACTGCCGGATCGTGATGGACGCCCGGTCGTCGGTCCATTCCGGACGCAGCTGGTCGTCATCCAGGCTGACCTCGCCCTTGGCGACCAGGCGGCCCACCAACAGGTTGGTCAGGCTCTTGGTCATCGACCAGCCCAGCTGCGGTGTGTCGGCGTCGAAGCCGTCGGCGTACCGCTCGGCGACCAGCTCGCCGTCCTTCAGCACCACCACGGCCCGGGTACCGAGGGCCTGCCGTTCGGCTTCGGAGAGGTGGGTGCCGAAGGCGTCGTCCAGGGCGGCTTCGACTGCCTCGGAGGTCTGCGGCGTCGGCGCGGTGGCGTACGGGTTGGCGTCCGGAGTCACCGGGGTGGCGGCGGGCAGTTGCGGTGCGGAGCCGGCCACGGTGCAGCCGTAGCCGGGCATGAACCAGGCCCGCTGGCGGGCGAGCACACCGAGCACGCTGCTGTCGGCCCCTGCGTCATCGGTGGAGGTGCGCAGCACCGGCACCAGCGGGTTCGACGGCAGATCGGCCTCCGGGTGGTCGCGTCCGGCCAGGTGGGTGACCGCGCAGGCATTGTGGGCGGCGTAGCCCGTCCCGGTCAGCAGCATCGGCCGTTGCCACCAGTAGACCGCGGTCCCGGCGATCAGCACCACCGCCAGCACCGTCCCCAGCACGATCCCGAGGATCCTCCCCCACTTCCGCATGCTGGCAGCGTAGGGGACGATCCGGCGCAGCAGCAGAGGCCGGCAGGGAGGAGTCTTGACCATCCCGAGCCCCCGATGCCCGGCACTTTCTGCCAGATACGGACGCTGGCCGACGCATCTGTCGGCCAGCGCGACTATCTGGCAGTAACTGTCCGCACCACCGGAGACCGCCTCAGCACGGCCGAGGGCCGGGGACGGTCAGCTGATCTTGATCCCGAAGATCTTCTTGTCGTAGGAGGCCACCACGATCATGTCGTTGTAGATCGCCGGGGAGGCCTCGATGTTCTTGCCCAAGCTGACCGTGGAGTAGTCCTCGCCGGTGTTCGGGTCGAACAGGTGCAGGGTGCCGCTGACGTCGGCGAACACCCCGTAGGCGTGACCGTCCTTGCCGTTGAACACCACCGGTGAGCTCCAGGAGTAGCGCTCCAGGGCCCGCGTCCAGGCGACCTTGCCGGTCTTCTTGTCGAGGGCGAGCAACTCGCCGCCGAAGTCGCCCAGGCACTTGTTGAACACGCACAGCAGCGGCTCGGTGGTCTTGGAGACGTTGAAGATCACCAGGTCGGAGATCTCCCCCTCGCCCAGCACGGGGGTGGCCAGCAGCCCGCCGTTGTTCGGGTAGGACGCCACGGTCGGCACCTTGTACTCCCACACCACCTCGCCGGTCAGGGCGTTGATCTTGCGCAGGTAGGTGAAGTTGTCGTCGCCGCTGTGACCCCGCTCGTCCAGGGTGTTGCCGTGGTAGAGGAAGACGCCGTCGGGGGTCTCCTCCAGCACCATGGACGCGTCGGAGTCGTCACCCACGTCGCGGGCCCAGAGGATGCGCATCGTGGTGGCGTCCCAGCAGATCAGGTTGCCGTCGTTGTCGGAGGCGAACATCAGGTTGCGGTAGGCGACCGCCGACGACTCGATGCCGAACTTCTTGCTGATCGGGGTCTTGTACTCCAGCTTGGTCAGCACCGGATCGACGCTCACCGTCTTCGCCTCGGGGTCGAACTTCGCGTTCAGCTTGGCCTTGTAGACCAGCCCGTTCTCGCCCGGCTCGATCAGGGTGTCGGTGGCGGCGTTCACCAGTGCGGAGGAGTCGAAGGCGCCCCAGTCCTTCCGGGGGCGGGCCGGGTCGTCGTCGCCGGACCAGCCGGAGACCTCCTTGTTCTGGATCAGGTCGAAGATCCGGTACCGGAACGGGCAGTCCTTGGTGTCCTCGTTGTCGTCCATGTCGTCCAGGCCCTGCCCGGCGTAGAACAGCGGGTAGCCGCGCGGATCCACCGAGCCGGTGCCCTTGAAGCCGCAGCCGGTCTCGATCGGCGGCTTGGTCTGCTCGCCGGTCGCCAGGTCGAGCCGGTAGACGTTGCCGTCGAACACCGGGTAGAGCACCTCGACCAGGTCCTTGTCGGCGAACTCCGGCGCGAATCCCATCGCCTTGCGGGTCTGCTCCGGCCAGTTCACCAGCAGCGGCTGGCCGGTCCAGCCCGCGCCCGGGAAGTAGGAGCCGTCGCCCCGGGCCTCGCCGATCTCCTGCGTCCAGACGATGTCGAGCTTCTTCTGGCTGACGTCGGCGGTGCCGTAGGCCGGCGCGGTGCGATGGTGGTTGCCCCGGAAGGTGAGGACGCCCGGCACCTGGGTGTAGGTCTGCGCGGCACCCCAGGCCACCGGCTGGTCGGGGGTGTAGTCGCTGATCACCTGGTTGTCGTTGTTCCAGAGCCGCCAACTGACGTCGCCGTCGAGGTCGGTCATCGGGACCGAGGTCCAGCCGTCCGAACCGGGGACGCCGGCCCGATAGCTGGGCAGGCCGTCCAGCGGGATCGCCAGCTTCGCCGGGATCGGTCTCCGGGTCGAAGCTCGGCTGCGTCACCGAGGTGGGCCGGTTGGGCCGCTCGCCGATGGTCACCCCACCCTCGCTGCCGCAGGCCGCCAGCGTGACCGCCAACCCGACCCCGAGCGTCCCGACCAACACGCGACGGAAGGACGTACTCGGCATGGGGCTCCCCTTCAGGCGACGACAACTCTCAGGAGTCTATGCCGCTGATCGGCACCCGACCCCGATCCACCCGCACCGTCCCGGGGCACCTTCACCCTCTGCCGGTGAGGACAGCTTGGCCGACAGATATGTCGGCCAACCCTCTCAGGAGGCAGAACGTGAACCTGTGGACAGCTATCCGACCGCGACCAGGACGTCGCCAATCCTGTGGAGAAGTGAACGAACTGCGCTCATGCTGGCCATGGTGCTCCAGCATGAACATCGAGGTCTGGCGTAGATCGGCACTGGTGGCCGAAGCTCGGCGCCCACCGCCTCCGAACGCTGGTGGCGTCGGGGCCGGCTCATCCATGTCGGATACGGGTGGTACGCACTCCCGACCGCGAACGAGGGCGTTCTCACCGCTGTCCGGTTGGGCGGACGACTCGGCTGCCTGAGCGGCTGCGTACTCCACGGGCTCTGGGTTCCACCGCATCAGGATCTCCATGTGGTGTTCAACCGAACGGCTTCCGCCGAGCCTGCCGACCGGCGATTGCTGGCCACATCGAACGGGACCTTGGGCGACGGCTTCGCCGTTCGCCCCTTGATGGACTGCCTGGAGCAGGTTGTGCGACACCACGACACCGAGACCGCGCTCATCGTGCTGGACTCCGCGCTCAATCGCCGCCTGCTGACGGAGTCCGATGCTGTTCAGATCGTGAAGCAGTGTCCCAAGTACACCCACCGCGTACTTCGCTATCTGGATGGCCGAGCAGAGGCTGGCACCGAAACCCGGGTCAGGTACTACTTCCAGCGGCGCCGGGTGCCCGTCGAACCCCAGGTCCACATCCCCGGGGTCGGCCGAGTCGACCTGCGAGTCGGCCGTTCACTGCTGATCGAATGCGACTCGCGCGCCCACCACACCGGCGAGGAGAACTACGCCCGAGACCGCAGGCGTGACCTCGTAGCGGTCGGCGACGACAACAAGGTGCTGCGGCTCAGCTTCGCTCAGGTCTTCTACCAATGGCCCGCAACCCAGGGGGTGCTCGATCGGATAGTTGCCGCCCGCCTCCACCGACGGCCACCACTGTCTGCCAGATAACAGCGTTGGCCGACACATACGTCGGCCAACGTCCTCTGGAGGCAGAAGGTGAATCCCGGCGTGGAGGGCGGTTACAGGCCCTGGCCTCCCACGGTGCCGATGATGCTCTGCCGCCACTCCGGGGAGGCGAACTTGGCGGTCTCGGCCTTGGCGGCCTCGATCCGGGCGGCCATGCCCAGGCGTTCCGACGGCTCCTCATTGCCGGGCGTGGCGACGAACTTCTCGATCGCGGCCAGGCCGGCGGCGGCGCGACCGGCGGCGGCGGCCTGCTTGGCGTCCAACCGCTCCCGGTACCAGTCGGCGGCCAGCACGCTCTCGGCGGTGAACTGGGCCCGGAACTCCGGCGAATCCAGCCCCCAGCCCTCGGCCGAGGAGCCGTGGGCCATGATCTCCAGCAGCGCTCGCAGCGGCGGGACGGCCAGCGAGATGGTGCCGTCGTCGAAGTACGCCTGCGCCACCCGCTGGTGGGTGGTCACCGTGACCGCGATCGACTCGGCGAAGGTCGCCGGATCCTGCAGTTCGGGACGCAGCATCTCGGGGGTGAACACCACGTGCGGGTGCAGGAAGATCCGGCCGAAGTACTTCCGGGCGAACCCGGCCGTCATCCGGTAGCCGAGCCGGCTGGCCAGCACCTGCTGACCCTCGAACTCGAAGTCCTCCAGCCGCTCCAGACAGCCCTCCGCGATCAGCCGGCGGGCGTCCCGTTCCTCCGGGGTCATCCGGCTGAACAGCTCGGGCACCAGCATCGAGATGTCGTGGTCCACCCGCACCTTCGGCCCGACGAAGCCGGCGCACGACACCCACCCGTCGTAGCCGGTCAGCGCGTAGGAAAGGAAGGCCGAGTTCAGGTCGACGATCGCCGGCATGGCGTTGAACGGGCCCTTGGTGAGCGCCCCCTCCGAGCCGGCCCCAGTGGTCGACGGCGACTTACCGGTCATCGACGAGATGAACTCCAGGAACAGCTCGGGCAGCTCCAGGTAGTGCAGCGGGTTGAACGCCGACAGCGGCGGGACACCCGGCTCCGGCGGGTTGTTCCGCCGGCCGGCGGCCACCACGTCGATCGGCAGCGGCAACGGATCCCCGGCCGGCTTCCGGTTGTACAGGTGGGAGGCCAGGTCGGCCACCGCGGTCGCGGCGGCATTGGACCGGTCCGGCCGCTGCTGCAGGTAGCGCGGGTTCTTCGACGGCTTGCCGTCCACCAGTCGCGGGTTGGCCGAGCTCACCACGAACTCCGGCCCGGAGCCCTCCGGCGAGTCGGCGAAGTCGGAGAGCAGCTTGGCCATCGGCTCGCTGAACTGGCTGAAGCTCACCGCGTCGTCCCGCATCGCCCGGACCTCGTCGCGGCTGAGCGGCTGGAAGTTGGAAAGGAAGGTGCCCGGCTGCGACAGATCCCGCTCGGTCTGCTTGTCGTAGCCGCGATGGATGGCATCGTCGGGACGCTGGAACAGCAGTTCCTCGCAGTTCTCCACCAGCTTGTACGACCGGGACGGATCCAGCCCCAGCACCGCCCCCGACACCACCGTGGACGCGGTGATGTCGTCCTCGGTCTGCACCTTCACCGCCGGCGCGAAGTCGTGCCGCAGCCCGAACAGCCGCCAGGAGCCGTCCGCCTCGAAGCCGACCCGCAGCATGTTGACGGTGATCTTGTCGCCGTCCAGCCGCAGCGCGTTGCCGAGCCGGCCGTTGATCCGTCCGACGGTGAAATGGGAGCGCCAGTCGCCACCCCACTCGGGACGGTAGAACCGCTTCACCACGAAGACGAGTTCCTTGATGTGCGGCGGAATCGACTCCAGCCAGGAGTTGTAGTTGGCGTGGAACTCGTCGGACGGGGTGAGCAGCTTGATCACCGAGCCGATCGACCGGTTGTCGGCCAGGATCGGCCGGTGGTCGATGCCGTTGGCCGCCGGGTCGGCGAACCGGTGGGAGTAGTCGCCGTCCAGGATCTTGGCGACCTCGTCCATGTCCTGTTCGACGTTGGGGGCGTAGGCGTTGCCGAAGATGAAGGCGTCGGTGATCGCCTTGGAGATCTCCGACTTGCCGCCGCCGGAGACGGTGGACGGCTTGTGGCAGGAGGTCACCCGGGGCGCCGTGCCGATCAGGCTCCACTGGGTGCGGTCGGCCGCGATCTGCGCCATGTTCACCCGGTACCCGTTCGGGCTGAGGTAGTGCTTGCCGGCGCGCAGCGGGATGGAGCCCTCCGAGCCGTTCGGGTTCGTCCAGGTGGCGGTCAGGTTGCGCAGCGAGTAGTAGGCGTTCGCCGGCACCAGGACGATGTGCGGGTGCTCCCGGTCGAGGGCGTGGCCCTCGGGCTGGACGGCGAACCGCTCCGGGTCGCGTTCCAGCACCTCGGCCAGGGTGTACTCCTCGCCGCAGGAGTTCTCGTGGTACTCCTGCCCCAGGTTGTAGGACGGGTAGACCAGGGCACCGCCGGCGTGCTCCTCCTCGGCGTTGCCGAACAGGTTCGCCGAGTAGCTGATCTGGGTCTTCACTTCCTTCTTGCAGTAGCCGAAGTAGTTGTCGGCGATCACCGTGACGATCACCCCGCGCTGGTCGCGGGCGCAGATCTTGAACGCCTGGCCGTTGTTGTACCGCTCGTCCTCGTGCTCCCAGGCGACGCCGTCGCGCAGCTGCCGCGGGGTGGCCTGCGAGATGTGCGGCAGGCCGAGTTCCTTCTTGGTCACCCGGGTCAGGTGCGGGGCCAGGACGACCAGGCCGGAGTGGCCGGTCCAGGTCGAGGGTGCCAGGGACGAGTCGTTCTCCGGCAGGTACGGGTCACCGCCGTTGCCGAAGATGCCCTCGACGAAGTCGAGGTTCGCCACCAGCCCACCGGGCACGATGAACCGCACCTCGAGCCGCTTCTCCCGGACGTGGCCGGGCACCTCCGGCGCCACCAGCGGACGCAGCAGCAGCGAGACGAAGCAGGCCGCCGGCTTGGCCAGGTTGGCGGTGTAGGGCAGCACCTTGTCGACCTCGGGCGGCTCGAAGGCGCGCTCCAGCAGCCGGGCGAAGACGTCCTTGGGCACCGCGATCTTGTCGTCCGGGATGGGCAGCCCGCCCTCGGCGATGTGGAAGACGCCGGCGGTGGTCCGCCGGTCGTTGGCCGGGTTGTGCAGCACCCCGTTGGCCAGCCGGTAGCTGCTCAGCAGCGGCGAGGAGACCTGGTCGTTGTCGAACGGCAGCGAGAGCTCGCGGGCCAGACCCGCTTCGTCCAGCACGAAGGTGCGGCGGGGCAGCTTGGGCTGCAGCCCGGTGTCGGCCAGGTAGTCGTCCAGGAAGTCCTGGATCCGCTGATCGGCGGCGCACAGCCGGTCGGCCAGCCGCCGGCTGAGCTCCCGCTGGCGGGCCAGGATCGGCGCCACCAGCCGGGCGTTCTCGGAATCCTCGAACCCCTCCAGGTGGATCCCCACCTGGGCGAGTCGAAGGTTGATCGCTGCATTCTGATTGCCGGCCATGACTCCCATTCTGGGCGGCGGCGGGTGGTCGGGGGCGCCCGTCTCGCCGATCTCTGTCTCGCTTCGCTCGACGAATCGGCGTCCTCAGCCCGATCGAGAGCGAGCTCTCGTCGTTCTTCGTCCTTGACGCTGACCAGATAGCCGACCTCGCGGCGGCGGCCTGCACATCGGCGCTCGAACCGGTCGCCCCCGGCCAATGCTGAAGCTTCGCCAAAGGTTTGGCCGGGCCGGTTGTTATGTCGGTGGCGGTGGCTAGCATCGGCTCATGCCTGATCTGCCAGAGCTGCCGCGGCTGACGATCGAGACCTGGGCCGCCGTCGGCGCGATCGCCGTCGGCCTGCTGTTGTGCTTCCGGGGGTTCGCCGCGATGCGGTGGATCCTGGCGCTGATCGGCGGCTTCGCCGGGTGGCAACTGGGCAGCTGGGCGGCCACCTTCATCCAGATCGATCCCGACTTCGACACCGCCCTGCGCTGGGGCGCGGTGGTGTTCTCGGTGATCCTGTTCGGCAGCGTCGCCTACGCCTTCTTCGTCACCGGCGTGCTGGTGGCGGTCGGCTGGCTCGGCTGGACGATCGGCGCACTGATCATGGAGCGGTTCGACTGGGCGGCCTGGCTGGAGCTGGCGATACCGCTGGTGGTGGCCGCCGGACTGGTGGTGCTGTCGCTGATCACCAAGCTGCCCAAGCTGGTTCTGGTGCTGCTCACCGGCGTGGCCGGCGCCGGGGCGGTGACCATCGGCGCGCTGGCCCTGGTGGGTTCGATCAGCCTGTTCGGTCTCGATCTGTCCACCGCGCCGGGGCTGCTCAGCCACGGGCTGTGGTGGAACCTGGCCCTGCTGGTGCTGGCCGGCGCCGGGGTCTTCGTCCAACTGCGTACCGGCAAGCAGCGCAACCTGCGGGCGATCTACGGCTGAACCTCGTCCGGCGTGGACGATCCCCGGGTCGCCAGCTGGCGCCCCGGGGATCGCCGTCCCTCAGCCCTGCGGCAGGACGTCGCCCGACGGCCAGGTCTGCCGGATGAACTCCGCGACCTCGGGGCTGTGCAACAGCTCCTCCAGCTTGGCGACGCCGGGGTTGGTGTTGTCGGTGCGCCACACCAGGATGTTGGCGTTCGGGTTGCCCTCCACCTTCTCGGCGGCGATCGCGTTGTCGGTGTTCAGCCCGGCGCTCAGGATGAAGTTGCCGTTCACGAAGGCCACGTCGATGGCCGGATCGTCCAGCTGCTGCACGATCACCTCGGGCTGGTTCTCGATGAACTTGAAGCCCCGCGGGTTCTGTTCCGCGGTGAGGCTGATCACCGTGCTGTCGTCGGTGATCCCGTGCAACTGGCCGATCTCCTCCAGCAGCCGCAGTCCGCGGATCTGGTTGGCGACGTCATTGGTGATGGCGATGCTGGCGCCGTCCGGCACCTCGTCGAAGGATTTGTACTTGCTCGAGAAGGCGGCGTACGGCTCGATGTGGACGCCGGCGCCGTGCTCGAACTGGTAGCCCTTCTCCGCGATCTGGTTCTCCAGGTACGGGACGTGCTGGAAGTAGTTGGCGTCGATCTCGCCGGAGGCGAGCGCCTCGTTCGGCAGCACGAAGTCGTCGAACTCCCTGATCTCCAGGTCGATGCCGGCCGCGGCGGCCAGGTTCTGGTCGATGTACTCCAGGATCCGGGCGTGCGGGACGGGGCTGGCGCCCACCTTGACCAGGGTCGGCTCGGCGGCGGACGAGGTGTCCGGCACGGGGCTGTTCTGTTGCGGCGCGGGCGTGGCGGCCGGGCCCGCGCAAGCCGACAGCATCATCGCGGCCGCGAAACTCGCGGTGATGGCTGTCAGGTGCTTACTGAGGGTGCCCATGATGGGTGCTCCTTCTGTGTGGTGGGCCGTGGCCCGGTTTTCTTCGTGACGGCCGGCGGTCGCCGGCCCTTCCCCGCCCGCGGCGGGAAGCTGGGTGGCACCTCGCGGTGCCGGGGTGGGACGTCGGGGTGACGTCCCGGTTCAGCGGTGGTCGACCCGGTGCACCAGCCGATCGCCGGTCCACTGGACCAGTTGCACCAGCAGCACCAGGACGATCAGGACGACCACCATCACCTCGGTCTGGAACCGCTGGTAGCCGTAGTTGTAGGCCAGTCGGCCCAGTCCGCCGCCCCCGATCAGGCCGGCCATCGCGGAGTAGCCGATCAGAGTGACGACCGTGGTGGTGATGCTGGCCAGCAGCGAGGGCAGCGCCTCGGGCAGCAGCACCTTCCACACCGTCTGGAAGCGGGTGGAGCCCATCGCGTGGGCGGCGTCCAGCTTGCCGGCCTGCACCTCGCGCAGCCCCGCCTCCACCAGCCGGGCGAAGAACGGGACGGCGGCGATGGCCAGCGACACCGACGCCGCCAGCGGGCCGATCGACGTCCCCACGATCGTCCGGGTGAACGGGATCAGCGCGACCATCAGGATGGCGTACGGAATCGACCGGGTGATGTTGACGATGATCGCGCCCAGCACGGTGTTGACCGGTCGGTTCTCGGCCAGGCCGCCGGGTTGGGTGATGAACAGCACCACGCCCAGCGGCAGCCCGACCGCCACCGTGGCCAGGCCGGAGAGGCCGACCATCAGCAGGGTCTCTCCGAAGGCGGGCCACAGCGCGGTGGTGATCGCCGGGTTGTTCAGCAGGTTGGTGAAGAACTCGTTCATCGGACGACCTCCGGGCCGGCGAAGGCGGCCGAGGCGCCGGCTTCGGTGAGGAAGGCGATCACCTGGTGGGCGTCGGTGCCGGCCGGCACCCGCACCCGGGCGCGGTGGAAGGTGGTGCCGGCCAGGTGCTCGATGGTGCCGGCCACCACCGGCAGGTCGACGCCGAAGCGGCGCTCGGCCGCGGTGAGCTTGGGCGCCCCGCCGGAAGCGGTGGTGTACAGCACCTCGATCAGCGTCCCGTCGGCAGCCTCGGCGGGGTCGTGCGGCGGCAGCGCCAGCAGGGCGTCGCTGAGCCGGCTGCCGAAGCGTCCCACGGTGTCGATCAGGCTGCCCGACTCCAGCACCCGGCCCTGTTCCAGCAGCGACACCGAATCGCAGATCCGCTTCACCACATGCATCTCGTGGGTGATCACCAGCACCGCCAGGCCGAGCCGGGCCTTGATCGCGCTGATCAGGTCGAGGATCTCGGTGGTGGTCGCGGGGTCGAGCGCGCTGGTCGGCTCGTCGCAGAGCAGCACGTCCGGGTCGGTCGCCAGCGCCCGGGCGATGCCGACCCGCTGCCGCTGCCCGCCGGAGAGCTGGGCCGGGTAGGCGTCCCCGGAATCACCCAGGCCGACCAGGCCCAACAGCTCGGCCACCTTGGCCTTCCGCTCGGGCAGCGGCACCCGGGCCAGCTCCAGCGGGTAGGAGACGTTGCCGGCGATGGTGCGGGAGTCGAACAGGTTGGCCTGCTGGAAGACCACGCCCAGCCGGCGGCGGGCCTGACGCAACGCCGCGGAGTGGACGGCGGTGAGCTCGACCCCGTTGATCTCGACCGAGCCCGAGGTGGGCCGGTCCAGCAGGGCGAGACAGCGCACCAGCGTGGACTTGCCCGCGCCGGATTGCCCGATGATGCCGTGCACCGCGTTGTCGGGCACGGTGAGGGTCACGCCGTCCAGGGCGCGGATCTCGCGTCTCCCCTGGTGGTAGACCTTCTTCAGGTCGGTGACTGTGATCATGGTCGGCTTTCTGCGGGGCGGCCCGGCGCGCGGGCACGGCGGATCGGCAGCGGTGGTGGTGGAATCGCACACCCCGGCAGAACGCGGAGCAGAGTGGCCGGTCAGCGGCCGGGGAGAGTGCGGTTGCTCAGCAACAGCACATTCGCATGCACATCATCGCCGGGGCTGCGGAGTGCAGGCGGGCGATGCGGCAGGCGGTGGTGAACACGGAGGTCACGATACTCGCCTCCCCCGGCCAAAGTTCAAATCGGCGAGAAGTCGGGTTGGCAGGACAGCGTGGGACACGGGGACGGTTCCGGTGTCCCACCTAGTCAACGCCAGCCTGGGACAGGGGGACGGTTCCTGGCGCCCGGGGACGGTTCCCGGGCGCCAGGAACCGTCCCCGCGTCCCAAGGTCTGTCCCGCTGGCTCGCTTTGGACCAAGGGACGGTTCTCCGGCTCACTTTGGACCAGGAACCGTCCCCGTTCCATAGGGACGGTTCCCGCGTCCCGCGACACGAGGGACCTGCCCCGGTGTCCCGGCGATCGACGCCTTTGGATTCCGAGTCGCTGCAGGATCGTCGTTATGACGCCAGTGCCGGGGTAGGCCGGAGCGGCTCGCTGCAGTTTGGTTGTTCTCAGCACCACTCCACCGGCCACAACCACGATTCTGCAGCGAGCCGGTGAACCGGGGAGCAACAGCGCCGGCATAACCACCAAGTTGCAGCGAAGCTCAACCATCGGGAGCTTGCCGAAGGGGTGTTGGCAGGTCGGCGTTCGGTCCGGCCGGGTCACCTGGGACGGTGGACCGCCCTGCTGTGCCAAGCCCGCTGTCCGGCCGTCGCTAGAGGGGCTCGATCAGGTACAGCGTGGAACCCCAGTCGCCGACCAGGCGGGCGGTAACGTCCTGGCCGTCGAAGTGGGGGTCGAGCTGCAATCCGGCCAGGGCGGAGCCGGTGCCGAGGTACTCCTGCTCACGGTCGTCCAGCGACCGGAACCAGTCCAGCACGGTCAGCGGCAGACCGTGGCCGCTCAGTTTGACCGGCAGGGCGTGGCTGACCAGGCCGCCCAGCGAGCGCAGCGACGTCCCCTGCGACAGCGCCCTAACCCGGTAGCGCCGCTGCGGGTCGAGGCCGCGGACGGGCAGCGCGTCCGGCGGGGAGGCCGCCCGGGAGCCGACCTGGAAACACCCCACCAGCCGGGGCTCGCCGCCGGGTTCGTGGAGGCTCCAGGTCACCTGGTTGCCCCGCCCCGGGTCGTGGCGGCGGAACCGGCCGTACTGCAGCAGCCGGCGATGCTCCTTGTAGAACGCGATCTGGGCCCGGATCCGGCGGCGCTCCGCGCGGGTCAGGTCGGTCGGGTCGAGTTCGTAGCCCAGCAGCCCGAAGGCGGCCACGTTGAACCGGGTCGACAGCGGCGTGTCCCGCAGCGTCTGCGCGGACGGGGACGGGGTGACGTGCGCCCCCATCGTCGACGGCGGATACAGGTAGCTCAGCCCACCCTGGATACTCAGCCGTTCGATCGGGTCGGTGCAGTCCGAGGCCCAGATCTGCGGCGAGAAGCACAGCATCCCCAGGTCGAACCGGTTGCCGCCCGACGCGCACGACTCCAGCAGGACGTCCGGCCGCGGCCCGAAGATCCGCCGCAACACCTCGTACAGCCCCAGCACGTACCGATGCCCCAGCTCACCGGCCGGGGTGACCGCCGACCACTGGTCGGAGAAGCTGCGGTTGGCGTCCCATTTGACGTAGCTGATCGGCACCCGGTCGAGGATCGCCGAGACGTTCTCGACGATGTGGTCGCGCACCTCCGGCCGGGTCAGGTCGAGGACGAGCTGGAACCGCTCCTCGCTGGGCGTCCGGCCCGGGACGGCGATCGCCCAGTCGGGATGGGCCCGGTAGAGCTCCGAATCCCGGTTCACCATCTCGGGTTCGAACCAGAGCCCGAACTTCAGCCCCAGCCCGGTGATCTCGGCCGCCAGCCCCTCCAGCCCCTTGGGCAGCTTGCCGCGGTTGACCGTGTAGTCGCCCAGCCCGGCATGGTCGTCCTGCCGGGCGCCGAACCAGCCGTCGTCCAGCACGAACAGCTCGGCCCCCAACCCGGCGGCCCGGCGGGCCATCGACACCACCCGCCGGTGGTCGAAGTCGAAGTAGGTGCCCTCCCAGTTATTCACCAGCACCGGACGTTCGGCGTCCCGCCACGGCCCGCGGACGATGTGCCGCCCGACGAAGTCGTGCAGGCTGGCCGACAGCCCGTTGTAGCCCTGGTCCGACCAGGACAGCACAGCCTCGGGGGTCTCGAACCGGCCGCCGGGTTCCAGCGTCCATTCGAAGCCGATCGGGTTGATGCCCGAGGTCACCCGGACCAGCTCGCGCTGGCTGAGCTCGACGGCGGTGTAGTGGTTGCCGGAGTACACCAGGTTGAAGCCGTACACCTCGCCGCGATCCTCCCCCGTCCCGCGCCGGGCCAGCAGCACCCCCGGGTTGTGCCGGTTGGACGAGAACCCGGTGATCGACGAGTTGACGTAGATCCCCGGCGCCAGCGGACGGACGTGCCGGTGCGCCTCGGCGATCCAGGCCCCGTCGAAGGTGACCAGGTCGAACCCGCGGTCAGGCAGGTCGATCAGCTGGCTCATCGCCCGCCGCAGCCGCAGCGCGACCCCGGAGCGGTTGGTCAGCACCGCCCGCCGGGTGACCGTGTTCGAGTCCGGGAAGATCGTGTAGTACAGCGTGGCCGCCAGGTCGCCGTCGACCAGCTCCACCTGCAGCGTCTGGCACGGCCGGTCCGCGGCCACCGCGGTCGGCAGCCCGTCGGAGCACGCCATCGTCCCGTCGTGGACGATGTGGCCGGCGTACCGCAGGTCGGTGACGAAACTGCCGTCCGGCATGGTGGTCTCGATCGCCGGCAGCCGGTAGTCGCCCTTGCCCAGCCCGGAGTACTCCAGCGGCAGCCGGTCGAGGCAGTAGCCGGTGTCGTCGGGGTGGTACTTCACGCCCGAGCCATTGGCCGGCTGCTTCACCGCCAGCGCGGCGACGCTCTCCAGCGGCTGCTCGCCGAGGTCGACCGCGGCCCCGAAGTGGAGCTGTTCCAGATGCCCGTACCTGGTCACCCGGAACAGGTAGCTGATCCCGCCGCCGCGCAGGTGGAAGACCGGGGCCTGCGGCGAGTCCGAGGTCAGGACGTCGATCATGACCTCACGCTAGCGGGCGCCCCGGCGTCCTGTCCGTCGCGGGAACCGGGCAATCCAACCCACTCGCGGGCCTCGTCGCCCCGGTTGGCCGGCTGCCGTCGGCCAATGTCGGACGGAAGGGAGCGCCGCTCCACGGCCGCACAACAAAACTCGCACCGGCGGCGCTGACGGTACGAGCACACAGCATCCTAGGCAACCCCGCCGTCGCGCGCGGGAATTCCTCAAGATTGGTTCGAGTCGGCTCCGACCTGCACCATCGCCCGAAGTCCGAGGTTGATTGCCTGAACCTGCTCCGGCGTCAGCCGCAGCGGATTGTCGTCGGTGCCGAGCTTCAGCTCGGGGTCGATCATCCGCAGCAGCTCCCCCGGCACCAGGCCGTCGGCGTTGAAGCCCAGCGCCACCACCGGCAGCACCAGGTCGTCCCCTTCCACCACCCGGGGCGGGCCCACCACCAGGCCGAAGCCGACCACGCCGCCGTCCGGGCCGTCGTCCCACAGCACCACCTCGTCGCGGATCGCCAGCTCCGCCGGCTCCCGGTCGATCGACACCCCGATGGTCGGGTTGGGCGAGTCGGCCACCAGCTCGGCCAGCGCGGCCACCCCGCGGTGGCTCAGCGTCACGCACCAGGACGAGCCGCCCGACTCGCTGGCCCGGATCTGCCGGATCACCGAGAACTTGTCGAGCTGGTTGGCCTTGCGCCACAGGGTCAGCGACCGCCGGGCGCCGGCCCTGGCCGGCCCCTCGGCACCGCTGCGCTCCAGGTACCAGTCCAGGGCGTCGTCGGCGTAGTCGATCACCGCCACCGGCCGGTGGCCGCGGATCGCGGTGAGCGCCTCGCGCACCTTCAGGCCCTGCGCCAGCAGCAGCGCGAAAGCTGCCGAGGGAGCCCGGTTGACGCCCATGTGGCAGTGCACCAGCACCTTGGCCGCCGGGTCGGCGAGCGCCTGGCTCACCCAGTCGTTGAGCTGCTCGAACCAGTCGGCCGGGATCCGCTGGCCGGCGTCCTGCACCGGGTGGTAGAGGTACTCGACGTCGGGCGCCCAGTAGCCCACCAGGTCGGCGTCGCTCCACTCGTCGCGCAGGTCGGCGATGTGGGTGATCCCGGCGTCCAGCAGGTCCTGCAGTTGGCGCCGCGCGGTCGCGAACTCGGGCGCCAGGTCGCCGCCCACCGCGAGCTGCGGGGTGACGAACTGGGCATTGGCGACTTCCAGGGACGGCAGCGACATGGGTCCATTGTGGTGCCTCACCGACGACTCCCCCAACGCGGCCCGGTTCCGTCCACTGACGGCAACGGGGCGCGACCCGAAGATCGCGCCCCATTTGCCCCGTGGGCTGCGCACACGCCCCAGCGGTGTGCAGCGAGTTTCACTCGTCGATCACTGTACGGAGTCCGAACCGGCCCGCGCAGTCCCCCGTACGGGGACATTTTTGGGGCGATCGGGTGCCGCCGAGGGCAACGGGTGGGCGTCCTGACGGGTTTGATAAAATCGGCGGCAGAGCCCGCAGTGGGCTCCCGGACGATGGTCAAGTACCCGGTACGCGACAAGACTTGCCATGGGAGAACCATCATGTCCTGGATCATTCTCATTGTCTCCGGCCTGTTCGAGACCGTCTGGGCGACCGCGCTGGGCAAGTCCGAGGGCTTCACCAAGCTGGTGCCCTCGCTGGTGTTCGGCGGCGCCATGATCGTCAGCATGGTCGGGCTGGCGTACGCGATGCGCGAGATCCCGACCAGCACCGCCTACGCGGTCTGGGTCGGGGTGGGCGCCTCGATGACGGTGGTGTGGGCGATGATCACCGGGGACGAGGCCGCATCGGTGGTCAAGCTGCTGCTGATCGCCGGCCTGGTCGGCTGCATCGTCGGTCTGAAGCTGGTCAGCGACGCCGGTCACTGAGGTTGCGCCCTGAGGCCGGCCCACCCCGTGGGGCAGGCCGGCCTTCCGGTGCTCAGCTGCTTCGGACCACGTCCTCGATCCTGGCCACCACCGAACTGGTCGACAGTCCGTAGCGGTCGTGCAGGGTGGGCAGCGCCCCGGCGGCGAGGAACTCGTCCGGCAGCGCGATCGGGTGGATCCGCCGGCCGATGCCCCGCTGGGCCATCGCCGCGGCGACGGACTCGAACAGCCCGCCGACCACGGTGTGGTTCTCGGCGGTGAACACCGGACGATCGGTGTCCACCTGGGCCAGCACGGTCGCGGCGTCGAACGGCTTGATGGTGGCGACGTGCACCACGCTGACCTCGATGCCCTTCCTGGCCAGCTGTTCGGCCGCCAGCAGAGCCCGCATCGTCATCAACCCGGACGACACCACCACCGCGTCGTCGCCCGGCCGCACCACCGCCGCCCGGCCGAGTTCCAGCCGGTAGTCGTACTGGTCGAGGATCCGCGGCACCTGGCCGCGGAGCAGCCGGGTGTAGGTCAGGCCGGGCCAGGCCGCCAGCTGCGGCACACCCTGCTCGATGTCGACCGCGTCGCACGGATCGAAGATCAGCACCCCGGGCATCCCCCGCAGGATCGCGACATCCTCGGTGGCCTGGTGGGACGGACCGTAGCCGGTGGTCAGCCCGGGCAGCGCCGCCACCACGTTGACGTTCAGCCCCGGCTCGGCCATGTCCAGGCACAGGAAGTCGTAGGCCCGGCGGGTGGCGAACACCGAGTAGGTGGACGCGAACGGGATCAGCCCGACCTCCGCCATACCGGCGGCGGCGCCCATCATCACCTGTTCGGCCATGCCCATCTCGAAGAACCGCTCCGGGAACCGTTCGGCGAAGATGTGCAGGTCGGTGTACTTGGCCAGGTCGGCCGAGAGCCCCACGATCCGCGGATCCTGCTCGGCCAGCGTGTTCAGCGCGTGCCCGAAGGGCGCGGCGGTGGTCGGAACGCCGGCATCGGCGATGGAGGCGATCATCGCCGCCGAACGCAGCGGCTGGTTGGCGGTGGCGGTCATCGGCCGTTCTCCTTCTGGTAGCCAGCGGTCAGTTCTTCCTTGCACAACGGCCATTCCTCGGGGGCCACCCGCATGAAGTGGAGCTTCTCCCGGCTCTCCAGCAGCGGGACGCCCTTGGCCAGCCGGGTGTCACACAGGATCACCTGCGGCTGCCCGGTGGCGGTGGCGGCCGCCCGGGCCGCGTCGAACGCCGCGACCACGGCCGGCAGGTCGTTGCCGTCGATCCGCTGCACGCCCCAGCCGAAGGCCGCCCACCGGTCCTGCTGCGGCTCGGTGGAGTGCACCGTGGCGGTGCGCCCGTCGGCCTGCAGCCCGTTCAGGTCCACCAGGGCGATCAGGTTGCCCAGCCGCCAGTGCGCGGCGGCCGAGGCCGCCTCCCAGGTCGAGCCCTCGTCCAGTTCGCCGTCGGAGAGCAGGTTGTAGACCAGCTGGTCGGTCCGTCCCTGGTGCCGCAGGCCGAGCGCCATCCCCACCGCGACGCCGAGGCCGTGGCCGAGCGAGCCGCCCGAGATCTCCATGCCGGGGGTGTAGGACGCCATCCCCGACATCGGCAGCCGGGAGTCGTCGGCGGCGTAGGTCAGCAGCTCCTCCCGCGGGATGACCCCGGCCTCGGCCAGCGCCGCGTAGAGCGCCAGCGCGTAGTGGCCGATGGAGAGCAGGAACCGGTCGCGATCGACCCATTCCGGATCCTCCGGACGGAAGCGCAGCGCGTCGCGGTAGGCGACGGCCAGCACGTCGGAGATGCCCAGTGCCTGGCCGACGTAGCCCTCACCCTGCGCCTCTCCCTGGTCGAGCACGCCCATCCGGATGCGGTAGGCGGCGGCACGAATACGGTTGAGTCGATCGGAATCCATGGTCTTCTTCTCAGTCGATTTGTCGGTTACCAGGTCAGTCATCAATGACCCCAGTCTTGATCGGAGCGGTCTCCGGAGCGGTCCGCGCCACCAGCGTTGAGACGATGCCCAGCGTGGAGAACAGGATGGCCGGGCCCATCCAGCCCAGGTTGGCGAACAGCAGGGTGGCCAGGAAGGGCAGCAGGCCGGCGATGATCGAGGCGAAGTTGTAGCCCAGCGAGATACCGGACGAGCGCAGGTTCCGCGGGAACATCTCCGAGAACCAGCTGGACTCCACCGCGAAGATCGGGTCGTGGCTGAACAGCAGCCCCATCGCCACCGCGACGATGATCATGATGATCGCGCCGGTGTTGATCATCAGGAACATCGGGATGCCGAACACGATGGTGAAGATGGCGCCGAACATGAACACCGGCTTGCGTCCGACCCGGTCCGAGATCGCGCCGTACAGCAGGTGGGAGCCCAGGCCGAGCGCGGAGCCGACCAGGGTGCCGATCAGCACGTTGTTCTTCTCGGTGATCTGCGCCAGCACCACGTAGGAGAGCATGAACGAGGTGGTGACGTAGTAGCCGCCGGTCTCGGCCAGGCGCATGAAGGTGACCCGCAGCACCAGCCGCCAGTCGCGCTTGAGCACCTCGAGCGCGGGCTGCTTGTGGATCTCCTTCTTCTGCTGCATCTCGACGAAGGCCGGCGACTCGCTCACGCCGAGCCGGATCACCATGCCAACGATGACCACGATCACCGAGGCCAGGAAGGGCACCCGCCACACCCACTCGCCCTCGAAGAGGGCGTCGGAGAGCAGGAAGACGCCGTTGGCCAGCAGTAGGCCGAACGGAATGCCGATCTGCGGGATCGAGCCGAAGAAGCCGCGCCGCTTCGGGTCGGAGTGCTCGACCGACATCAGGACGGCACCGCCCCACTCGGCGCCGAAGCCGACGCCCTGCACCATCCGCAGCAGGATCAGCAGCACCGGCGCCAGGGCGCCGACCTGGGCGTAGGTCGGCAGCGCGCCGATCAGGATGGTCGCGATGCCCATGATCAGCAGCGACCAGATCAGGACGGCCTTGCGTCCGACCTTGTCGCCGTAGTGCCCGGCCAGCCAGCCGCCGACCGGCCGCATCAGGAAGCCGACGGCCAGCGTGGCGAACGAGTTGAGGACGCCGATGACCTGATTCTCGGCATGGAAGAAGACGTCACCGAAGTAGGCGGCCGCGGCCGTCCCGTAGATGAAGAAATCGTAGGATTCGACAGCGCTTCCGATCATGGAAGCGACCGACACCCGGGTGGCTTTGGAGTGCTTAGGCGCACCGGTATCAATGGTGGACAATGGGGTTCTCCTTTGAACTGTAGCTAGGAAGAGGGAGAGGTTGGGTTGGGCTTGGTCAGCCCTGATTCCGATAGGTCTGGACCACCTGGGAATCGTCACGTTGGCCAAGACCCAGCTCGACCGCAGCGAGATAGCGTTGGTTGGCGATCTCCACCAGGGGGATCTGTGCGCCAACCGCGTGACCGGCATCGACAACCATGCCGGAATCCTTGACGAAGATGCCGATCGTGCTGGTCACCTCGCAGTCGGGACCGAGCAGCATCCGCGGGCCCCGGTCGGAGAGCATCCAGGAACCGGCCGCACCGGCCTCGACCAGCCGCAGCACCTGCTCGCGATCGAGCCCGAGGCGTTCGGCCAGGCTGAGCGCCTCCGCCGCGGCCACGATGTGCACCGAGCACAGGTGCTGGTTGATCACCTTGATCGCCTGGCCCTCGCCCAGGCCGCTGCCGACCAGGTTGATCCGGCCCAGCGGCTCCAGCACCGCCCGGACGCCCTCGACGACCTGCTCGTCACCGGCGGTGAACAGATTGAGCTCGCCGGTCCTGGCCCGGGCCACGCCGCCGGTCACCGGCGAGTCGACCAGGTTCGCACCGGCGGCCACCAGCCGGGCGCCCTGCTCGCGGATCGAATCCGGGCCGACCGTGGACATCACCACCCAGGTCGAGCCGGCCACGCCGATGGTCAGCGCGTCGTCGACCAGGGTCTTCAACTGGGCGGGCGTCGCCACCATGACGACGACCGTCTTGTTCTGCGGAGCCTGCGAGAGGTGCTCGTAGGCATCGATCCCGATGCCCGCGGCCCGCTCGCGGCTGGCCGGCAGCGGATCGACTCCCGCCACCTGATGGCCTGCTTCGCTGATCCGCGACGCCATCGGGAACCCGATCGCGCCGAGGCCAACGAATGTAATCGCTGTCACTTCATTCCTTTCCGGTTGGGTGGGGGTGGGAAGTTCTCGGGGTGGGATTCAGGAGGCGGTGGCGGTCTCGATCACCCGGCGCGAGTCGCGCTCCTCCTGCAGGCCCTGCAGCAACTCCCAGTCGCTGAAGTGCTTGACCATCGCGGTCCGGGCCAGGTCGGGGCTGCCCGCCGCGATCGCCTCGACGATCGCGTAGTGGACGGTGTCGGTGTTGCGTCGGTGCTCGGCGTCGAAGCCCTCGTGTCGCAGCGCGAGCGATCGCCGCTGCCAGATCGCATCGTGCAGGACGTGCTGCAGGCCCTCGAAGAAGAGATTGAAGATCGGGTTGTTCACCGAGCGGGCCAGGTAGCGGTGGAAGGCCAGGTCGGCCTCGAAGGCGCCGACGTGATCCTCCGCGGCGGTACAGCGGCACATCTCGTCCACCAGGGTGTGCAGCCGGGCGATGTCGGCCTCGGTGGCGGTGGCCGCGGCCTGGGCGGCGATCCCCACCTCGAGTTGCTGGCGGGCGATCTTGAACTGCTCGTCGGTGAGGAAACCCAGTTGGCGCATCACGGTGAAGTAGGTGGCCATGAAGTCGGTGTCCGGCGGGTTGAGGCAGGTGCCGCGCCCCTGCACCCGGGTGAGCACACCCATCACCTCCAGCAGCGACAACTGCTCGCGCAGCATCCCCCGGCTCATCTGCAGGGCTGTGCCCAGTTCCCGCTCGGGCGGAAGCCACCTCACGCCCGGATCGGCGGGGTCTTCACTGGAAACCTGCAACAGGCCTTCCACGATCTGCGAGATACCCACGGCCACCTCCATTGGTTGGACCAATGTAGTGAGTATGTCAAGCGGGCAGCCCGGCGTCAAGCATTGGTTGAACCAATTTGGGGAGCATCTTCCCGCCCATTCGCCGGGACAACGAAAAGGTCCGCCCGGACGCTGGTGGGCGTCCGGGCGGACCTGTCGTCATTCGTTGTTGTGCTTCTTACGCTTCTTGCGCTTCTTCCGGGCCTTCGCCCACGCGCGCACCTTGTCCTCGTCCCACATCGGCGTCCGCTTGTCGGGCCAATGCTCCTTGGGAGCGTGGAACTCCTTGCCGTTCTTGCGCTCCTTGGACATCGCCGAACGGAACTGGTCAGTGGGCAACCCAGCCAGTTCCGCGGCTTGCGACGTCGTCAGCACAACCGCAGACTACCCGGTCCCGCTGACCTACGTCAGCGCTGGTATCCGCCAGGGCCGAGAACGGCGAGAATCGTGAGTTCGGACTTCGACTGAGCCCCGGTGCGCAGGCCGGCGGTGAGGAATCGGACGACACCGCGCATTGCTGCTCGTGCTGTTCGCATACTGGCTCCTCCTTCACCTGTGTCGTGTCGTATTCATCAGGCCTTTTACCTGAGTGACCTCAGCTTAGCATCGCTAGGGTTGCTACACAAGCAACTCTAGCGATGCCAACGGCGAAGCGCCTCCCGGACGTCCTCGACGCGCCCCGCCCAGGCCGCTCCCGAGGGGCGGCTGACTGGGCAAGCCGCGTCCGAACTGGGAGACTCCTGGGGTGCGTGAGGCGTTGTTGAAGTTCCCCGGCCGGACCGTGCTGTCGCTGTGGGCCTGGCTCACCCTGGGGCTGACCATCCTGCTGGCCTTCCCGGTGGTCACTCTGATCTGGCTGGCCAACCTTCGCACCGACCCCGGTCGGTACCGCGCCGGCTACGCCTTCCGGAAGGTGGCGGTGGTCGCGCAGACCCTCAACCCGCTGTGGGAGTTCACCGTCTCCGGCGCGATCCCGGCCGACCCTCGCCGTCCCTATCTGGTGGTGGCCAACCACGAGAGCTTCGTCGACATCCTGCTGATCGCGCACCTGCCGTTCGAGATGAAGTGGCTGGCCAAGAGCGACTTCTTCGCCTTCCCACTGGTCGGCTGGATGATGCGGATGGCCGGCGACATCCGGCTGGTGCGCAGCGACCGCGGCTCGCGCGGCCAGGCGCTGGCGGCGATGCGCGACCGGCTGGCCAAGCGGGTCTCGGTGATGGTCTTCCCCGAAGGCACCCGCTCCGCCTCCGGCGAGCTGGGCGAGTTTCGCGACGGGGCGTTCGCGGTGGCGGTCGAGGCCGGCGTGCCGATCCTGCCGCTGGCCGTGATCGGCACCCGCGACGCGCTGCTGAAGCACGACTGGCGGTTCGGCAGCAGCCACGCCGAAGTGCGGGTGCTCGACCCCATCGAGGTGGACGCTGGCACCGACGTCGCCGAACTGCGGGAGCGCACCCGGACGGCGATCGCCGAAGCCCTGGCCCAGTTGCGCGCCGAGCGGGGCGGGGGCGGGACCACCGGGGCGTGACGAACCCCCGGGGGTGAAGGCGGCCTGACAGCCTGCCCTTCGGCGATGCCCGTAGATGCTGGGGAACGGTCACGCCGACCCGGGGGTCCAGCGAGGAACTGGGGGAAACTCGCTGCCTTGAGTCTACCACCGAAGCCTCATGGCCGACCCGTCGCGGAGCCCACCCGGCAGCCTTCCGGACGCCGCCAGGCCCCTCCCGCGATCCCGTCGGCCGGCGGTATATTCAGTTCGATCCGGGACGAATGCGTCCGCAACGCTGAGCCGGTTGGAGGTCAGACAATGGGGTTCCTGGATCGCCTGGGAAAGTCGCTGGGGCTGGGCAAGGAGTCGGCTGAGCCGCCGGCCGCCGCCCCACCGCAAGCTGCGCCGGCCGCCGAGCCAGCGCCGGTTTCAGAGCCACCCGCCGCGGTCACGCTGCGGTTGCGGCAACCGCTGGCGGGCCGCGTCATCCCGATCGAGGAGGTGCCCGACCCCACCTTCGCGCAGGGGATCATGGGGCCCGGGATCGCGATCGAGCCCACCGGCGACCTGGTCAGCGCGCCCGCCGACGGCACCGTTGCGATGGTGTTCAAGACCGGTCACGCCGTCGCCCTCACGCTGGACGACGGCACCGAACTGCTGATCCACATCGGGCTGGACACCGTCGCGATGGACGGCGACGGCTTCGAGGTGCTGGTCAGCCAGGGCGACAAGGTGACGGCGGGGACGCCGCTGGTGCGGTTCGATCCGGCGAAGATCGCCGCGGCCGGTCACCCCGCGGTCACCCCGATCGTGGTGCTGAACAACAAGCAGGCCCGGATCGAGTTCAGCTGATCGATCAGCTGGGCCGGGTCAGCGGGCGTCCAACATGGTGAGCTGCAGTTTCGACGGCTCGTGGGCGTAGACCGCGTGCGGCACCCGGGTGTCGAGGTGCATGAACCCACCGGGGACGAGTTCCTCGGTGCGGCCGTCCGCGGTGATGCTGAGCCGGCCGGAGAGCACCTGCAGCAGCACCGGCATGGCGGCGGTGTGCTCGGTGAGTTCCTGCCCGGCGTCGAAGCCGAACAGCACCACCCGCACCCCCGGCGCCCGGAAGGCGGTGCGGGAGACGGTGGCCTCGGTCTGCACCTCGATCAGTCCGGCGAGATCGGGGATGGCGGTGAAGGGCGCTTCGGTCATGGGTTCTCTCCGAGTGGTGGGTTCGGTCGGTTCGGTTGATGGCCGCCGCGCCACCAGGGCGACCGCGGTCAGTTCGTTGCGATGCCGCCGGAAGGTCCGGCGCATCGACAGCACCCGCTTGCGGGCACCGGGGTTGCGCACCAGGTTGCCGAGGATCCGCAGGGCTCCCCCGACCCCCTCGTCGGCGAGGTTGCGGCGCACCGCCAGCAGCGCCATCGGCGCGGTCGCGGTGAACTCCACGGTCAGGCCGTGGGCTTCCAGGGTCTCGCGCCACTCCGCCATGGTGAGCGGGCGGGCGTTCACCTTGATCGCGCGGGCGAGGTCCTTGCGGATCTCGGTCTTGGCGTCGGCGTCGAGGTCGTCCGGCTGCAGCCCGAGTTCGTGGATGGCGTAGTAGCCGCCGGGACGCAGCACGCGGACCGCCTCGTCCACGATCGCCGCCTTGCCGCGGTCGGTCTGCATGGTCAGCATGGCCTCGCCGACCACCACGTCCGCGCTGGCGTCGGGCAGCCCGGTGCTGGCCGCATTGCCGTTCACCACCCGTCCGGTCCCGCCGACCACCCGCTGCACGATGGTCGCCGCCTCCGGGCTCTCGTCCACCGCGACGTAGCTGCCCGGCCGGCGGGCCAGGATCTCCCGGGCGGTCAGCCCGAGCCCGGGCGCAAGCTCGACCACATCGCGTCCGGCCAGCGGCAGCGCCTGCAGCATCTCGTCGGTCAGCTCCCGTCCGCCCGGCCGCAGCACCCGCTTGCCCAACCGGGCGAGCAGCCAGTGCCCCGGCACGTCCTCGATCGGCCGCGCGGCCATCGGAAGTTCCTCGGGGCTGAGGTGGTCGGGGGCTTCGTCGCTCTTTTTCACAACTCTCACGATACGTAATTCACACGCTTATTTCCGGAAAATTCGGAGATTCCTGGACGGCTGGCCGGCTCCGCTGGGACGCGGGGACGGTTCCAGCGTCCCAATAGGGACGTGACCAGGTGGGACAGCGGAACCGTCCCCCTGTCCCAGGTCCAGCAGAATCGTCCCCGCGTCCCATCGAGGGCTTCCACTAACGCCGAGGGCTCCGACCCAGACACGAGCCCTCGATGACATGGGGAGCCCTCGATGGACGTGGGACAGGGGACGGTTCCTGGCGCCCGGGAACCGTCCCCGGGCGCCAGGAACCGTCCCCGTGTCCCAGGAACCGTCCCCGTGTCCCATATGTCCAGGACCTCAGGCGTGGCCGGCGCCGTCGAGCTGGTCGATGATGTAGGCCAGTTGATCGCCGACCACGCCCAGGGCGTCGCGGATGCCGCCGCGGGAGCCGGGGACGGCCAGCACCAGCGCCGGTGGGTGGTCACCGGTCACCACCCCAGCCACCTCGCGGGAGATCAGGGCCTGCGGGGTGTGGGCCAGGCCGCGGCGGCGGATCTCCTCGGCGATGCCGGGGATCTCGAAGGCCAGCATTCCCCGGACGGTCTGCGGGGTGTCGTCCCGGGGGCCGATCCCGGTGCCGCCGCTGGCCAGCACCACCCGGGCGCCCTCGGCAAGGGACGCCCGCACCGCGGCCACGATCGCGTCCGGATCGTCCGGCACCACGGCCGAGGTGACCTCGCAGCCGAGCTCCTGCAGCAGCGACACCGCCACCGGGCCGCCCCGGTCGGCGTCCCGCCCGCTGGCCACCTCGTCGGAGACGGTGATCACCGCCGCCCGCAACGCGGTCACGACTTCTTCGGCGCACCCGGACGGGCGTACCGCCACCAGGTGATCGCCACGCACATCACGGCCCAGACCACCCCGATCCAGTAGAAGGTGGCCGGTGCCATCAGGGTGAGCCCGACGCCGAACAGGAACGGACCGAAGGCGGCGATCGCGCCGGTCCAGCCGATCACGCCGCCCGCCTGCCGGCGCTCGAAGATCATCGGCATCTGCTTGAACGTCGAGGCGTTGCCGATCCCGGCGAACAGGAAGATCGCCAGCATCCCCCAGAGGAACTGGTTGAAGCCGGCCTGCAGCGCGGCCGCGCTGGAGGTGTCGGGGGTGAGCGCCGGAATCGTGATGATGATCGAACCGATCAGCCCGAGGCCCGAGATCAGCGTCCAGATCGCGCCGCCCATCCGGTCGGTCAGCGGCGAGAACAGCACCCGAGCGCCGGCGCCGACCAGCGGCCCGAGGAAGACGAAGGCGGCCGGGTCAGGCACCTGGTAGCCCTCGACCAGCATCTGCGCGGTCTCGCCCGCCCCCTGCACGATCGCCGGGTTGGACGCCCCGTAGAGGTTGCCCATCAGCAGACCGAACTGGGCCGACAGCCCCGAGAAGGTACCGAAGGTCATGATGTAGAGCAGCGTCATCCACCAGGTGTCCTGGTTGGCGAAGATGTCGAACTGCTGCTTGATATTGGCCTTGATCGGCACCGACTTCAGGTACTGCCAGGCGATCCAGGCGCCGACCAGTATGAACGGCAGCCAGACGAACGAGGCCGCCTGGTACCAGACCTCCCGGTCGGGCTTGCCGGGCACCTTCATCAGCTGGCTCTGCCCCATCCACCACAGCATCCCCAGCCCGATCAGCCACGGCGTGAGCAACTGGACGAGCGAGACGCCGAAGTTGCCCAGCCCGGCCTGCAGGCCGAGCGCCGTCCCCTGCTTCTTCCGCGGGAAGAAGTAGGAGGTGGACGGCATGAAGCCCGAGAAGGCGCCGCCGCCGATGCCCGGCCAGGAAGGCCAGCACCAGCAGTTCCCAGTACGGCGCGGTCGGCGACATCGAACGGACGCCCCAACCCAGCACCGGAAGGAACAGCAGCAGGGTGGTGGCGGCCACCATCTTGCGGGTGCCCATGATCGGCGGCAGCACCATCCAGACCAGCCGCATCAGGCCGCCGGAGAGACCGGGCAGCGCGGCCAGCCAGTACAGCTGTTCCTTGGTGAAGTCGTAGCCGATGGCGTTCAGCTTGGGCACGATCGCCGACGGTAGGAACCAGGTGATGAAGCAGAGCGTCAGGGTGAAGGTGGTGATCCACAGCGTCTGCCAGGCCAGCTTGGAGTTCCAGGTCTGCTCGTTCTCCGGATCCCAGGACTTCAGCCATTCCGGCCCGCCCTGCAGCTTCTCGACCAGGGTGCTCATACGCCGGCTCCTTCCAGGGTGTCGATGTGCTCGGTATCGAAGTGATCGGCCAGCTCCGGTGCCTTGGCGTGCAGCATCCGGACGATGGTCCAGTGCATCCAGATCGCGCAGACCGCGGTCAGCAGGAAGAGGACGAAGAAGGTGCTGGTCGGGAACCCCGTCCATTCCTTGGTGTAGGCGAACAGCGGCGGCAGGATGAACCCGCCCAGGCCGCCCAGCATGCCGACCAGCCCGCCGACCGAGCCGACATTGTCCGGGAAGTACTCCGGGATGTGCTTGTAGACCGCCGCCTTGCCGATCCCCATCGCGCAGCCCAGCAGGAAGACCAGCACGGTGAACCAGACCACGTCGATCGCGTAGCCGAGGTGCTCGGTCTGCGTCCCGTCGGCGTGGGAGATCACGATGTGCCCGTTCGGCATCATCAGGATGCCGCTGCTGACCAGCATCACCGCGAAGGTGGCGTACATCACCTTCCGAGCGCCGATCCGGTCGGACACCAGACCGCCGACCGGACGCAGCAGCGAGGCGGGGAAGATGAACACCGCGGTCAGCAGCGCGGCCTGCCACAGCTCGACATCGAAGTTGTCGACGTAGTACTTCGGCAGCCAGGCCGACAGCGCCACGTAGGCGCCGAACACCGCCACGTAGTAGAGGCTGAACCGCCACACCCGCAGGTGCTTCAGCGGGGCCAGCATCTCGGCGAGCGGACGGCTGGTCCCCATCACGCGGTCCCGCCGGGGGACGATCAACCAGGTCAGCACCGCCAGCGCCAGCAGCAGGACGGCGTAGATCACCGGCACCAGCCGCCAGCCGCCCTGGACGCCGAAGACGAAGGTCATCCCGGCCGTCCCGGCGATCAGCGGCGGGCCGATGAACTTGGTCACCGAGGCGCCGATATTGCCGGCGCCGAACAGGCCGAGCGCGAAGCCCTGCCGGTCCCGTCCGAACCAGGCCGCGTTCCAGGCGATGCCGACGCTGAACAGGTTGCCGGCGAAGCCGACCAGGAAGGCCAGCACCAGCAGCACGCCGTAGGAGTGGGCGGTGGCGACGAAGTAGGCCGGGACGGCGGTGACCGCGAGCATCACGATGGTCACCTTGCGACCACCGATCCGGTCGGTGATGATGCCGGCCGGCAGCCGCCACATCGAGCCGTTCAGCACCGCCAGCGCGCTGATCCAGGAGAGCTCGACGTCGGAGAGCAGCAGTTCCTTCTGGATCTCGATGCCCAGGATGCCGAACATCAACCAGACCGCGAACATCACGGTGAAGTCCATGGTCGACATCGCCAGGACGCGGTTGGCGCCCTTGCCGGTGTCGTGCACGGGTGCGACCACCTCGCTCGTCGAGCGAGGTGGGGTGGGCTTGGTCATCGATCTCCTCGGTCTCGGTCACGGGTGCCGACCGGATCCCAGCCGCGGACGCGGCCCTGGGAGGCGACCGGCGGACGGGCGTCCCGGCTGCGGTAGACGATGTAGGGCCGGAACAGGTAGTGCAGCGGGACGGCGAAGGCGTGCACCAGCCGGCTGAACGGCACCAGGGCGAACAGCGACAGCCCGATCAGGATGTGCACCTTGAACTGCCAGGTGGCAGCGGCCATCGCCTCGATGTTCGGCTGGAAGACCAGCAGCGAGCGGAACCAGATCGACACCGTCTCGCGGTAGTTGTGGTGCTCGCCGGACGGGGTGTGGTCGCCGGTCAGGGTGGCGATCAGGCCGAATACGATCGCCGACGCCAGGATGACGTACATCAGCTTGTCATTGCGAGTGGTGGCCAGAAAGACCGGCCCGGTGGTCCGCCGCCGATAGATCAGCAGGGCGATGCCGATCAGGGTCGCGATTCCGGCCAGGGTGCCGGCGCTGAGCGCGATGAAGTGGTAGGCCTCCTGGCTGATCACCAGGTCGGTCCACGCCTTCGGGATGAGCAGGCCGAGCAGGTGGCCGCCCAGCACCATCAGCAGCCCGAAGTGGAACAGCGGGGACGCGATCCGCAGCAGCTTCGACTCATACAGCTGGGACGACCGGGTGGTCCAGCCGAACTGGTCGTAGCGGTACCGCCAGATCAGCCCGGCGATCAGGGTGAGCGCCACCAGGTACGGCACCACTCCCCACAGCAGGATGTCGAGGGCGTTCATCTCAGTTCCCTCCACGGGACGTGACGAGATCCCCGCCCCCGCGGGCGGGTTCGCTGGGCGGACGGGTCAGCAGGTCGAGCCCGACGAACTCGACCGGACGGGTCTCGCCGTAGCGGGCCTGCACCTCGGCATGGCTCCGCGGTGACTCCCCCGGCAGGCAACCGCAGACGGCGGCCAGCACCCCGGCGTGCGGCAGGCCGTCCTTGACAAGTCCGAGCCGCAGCAGTTCCAGGCTGGCCCGGAACCGCTGCAGCAAGGCGACCCCGCGAGTGGGATCGGCTACCGCGAACTCCAGCATCATCGGCAGGAAATCCGGCAGTTCCCCGCCGGTGTCAACAACCAGGCCGGACTCGCGGTAGAGCTGTTTGATCTCGGCCAGCACCTCGCCCCGGCGGCGGGTGTCGCCGTCCGTCCAGTAGGTCAGGTGCAGGGCGTGGCGCCGGGAAAGATCGAACTCCTGAATGTGGAAGGACTGCAGCTTCGAGAGCGTCTTTCCACCCAGGTGGGCCAGGACGTCCGCGAACTGCTCCGCCGCACCGGTGCCGGCGAGCGCGGCCTCAATGGTGCCCAGCCGGGTGAGCAGCTCCTCCTCGGGGTAGGTGAGGACCAGCGCGGCCGCCTGGAAGACGATGGCCTGCGAAGCCGTCCGGCCGCCGGTATCCGCGGGCTGACTAGCTGGGACACCAGGAACCGTCCCCGGTGTCCCAGTGCCGTTGCGGCGCAGCCAACTGGAGAGCGGGCTCATGAGGCGTCCTCGTTGCCGTCCCAGTTGAGCATGCCGGCGCGGTTGCCCAGGGTGGCGGACGAAGCGGCGGCCTCGGCCTGCTGGCGCTGCTTCAGGGCTGAGTAGGTCTCGATCGCCACCGGGATGGGACGGCCGGAGGCCTCGCCGAAGGGACCCGAGTTGTACATTCCGGGGCCGCCCTCGTAGTCCAGCGAGCAGGCAAGTTCCTCCAGGTTGTGCGCCTCCTCGACGTGGGCCTTGGGGATGACGTAGCGGTCCTCGTACTTGGCGATCGCCAGCAAGCGATACATCTGCTCCATGGCCTCGGGGGTCATCCCGACGGCGGCGGCCAGTTCGGCGTCCCGTCCGGTGCCCAGGGTCACCCCACGCATGTAGGAGCGCATGGCGGCCAGCTTCTGCAGCACGTCGGTGACGATCCGGGTGTCGCCGGCGGTGAACAGCTCGGCCAGGTACTCCACCGGGATCCGCAGCGCGTCGATCGCGCCGAACAGGTTGCCGGGCGCCTCGGCGTCGTGACCCTGCGACTTCAGCAGGTCGACCACCGGCGACAGCGGTGGGATGTACCAGACCATCGGCATGGTCCGGTACTCCGGGTGCAGCGGCAGGGCGACCTTGAAATGCTTGATCAGGGCGTAGATCGGCGACCGCTGGGCGGCGGCGATCCAGTCGTCCGGCATCCCGCCCGCCTTGGCCAGCGCGATCACCTCGGGATCGTGCGGGTCGAGCATCAGGTCCATCTGGGCCTCGTACAGCTCGTCCTCGGGAGCCGCCGCGGCGGCGGTCACCGCGTCCGGGTCGTAGAGGACGATGCCCAGGTAGCGCAGCCGTCCGACGCAGGTCTCGGAGCAGACCGTGGGCAGCCCGACCTCGATCCGCGGGTAGCAGAAGGTGCACTTCTCGGCCTTGCCGGAGCGGTGGTTGAAGTAGATCTTCTTGTACGGGCAGCCGGTGATGCACTGCCGCCAGCCGCGGCAGCGATCCTGGTCGACCAGCACGATGCCGTCCTCGGCCCGCTTGTAGATCGCACCGGACGGACACGACGCCATGCAGGATGGGTTCAGGCAGTGCTCGCAGATCCGCGGCAGGAAGAACATGAAGCTCTGCTCGTACTCGAACTTGACCTTGTCGTTGGCCTCCTTGCGGAGCTTCTCCACCACCGGGTCGGTGTCGCCGGTCTCGTGGACGCCGCCGAGGGAGTCGTCCCAGTTCGCCGACCAGGTGATCTTGGTGTCCTCACCGGTGATCAGCGACTTCGGTCGGGCCACCGGGAAGTCGTCGCCCAGCGGGGCGGAGATCAGGTTCTGGTAGTCG
Source organism: Propionicimonas sp. (assembly GCA_049840415.1). Lineage (GTDB taxonomy): Bacteria > Actinomycetota > Actinomycetes > Propionibacteriales > Propionibacteriaceae > Propionicimonas. Next base: position 174,800 of record JASGLB010000014.1, read on the forward strand.
TAGGTCCACGGCTCGTAGTAGTCGCCGAGTTCGGGCTGGACGGGCGAGGCGAAGATGCTGAGCAGCTTCTGGAAGCGTCCGCCACTACGCAGTTTGAGGCCGCCGGACTTGGTCCGCACCCAGCCGCCGCGCCACTTCTCCTGATCCTCGTAACGCCGCGGGTAGCCCAGCCCGGGCCGGGTCTCGACATTGTTGAACCAGACGTACTCGGTGCCGGCCCGGTTGGTCCAGGCCTGCTTGCAGGTGACCGAGCAGGTGTGGCAGCCAATGCACTTGTCGAGGTTCATCACCATGCCGACCTGCGCCATCACGCGCTTCAGCTTGCGGGCCATCAGCAGGTCACCTCCAGTGCTCCGCGGCAGCCACCCGCAGGCCGCGTCATAGTGTGGGAAATGGTGCGATGTCGCACCGTTTTCCACACCATGTGGGGCTGAAGGGCCAGAAGGATCCAGAACATCAGTAGGTCACCTCCTGGGAGCGGCGGCGGACGGTGGAGACGATGTCCCGCTGTACGCCGGTCGGGCCGAGGTAGTTGAAGGCGTAGGCCTGGTGGGCGTAGGCCCCGATCAGGTGGGTGGGTTTGACCAGGATCCGGGTGACCGAGTTGTGGATGCCGCCGCGCTTGCCGGTGGCCTCCGACTTCGGGACGTCGATGGTCCGCTCCTGGGCGTGCTGGACGTAGCAGATGCCGTCCGGCAGCTTGTGGGTGACCACCGCCCGGGCGACGAAGACACCGTTGGCATTGGTCAGTTCGATCCAGTCGTTGTCCGCCACCCCGATGGAGGTGGCGTCGTTGACGCTCAGCCAGGCCTGGGGGCCACCGCGGCCCAGGCTGAGCATGAACAGGTTGTCCTGGTATTCGGAGTGGATCGACCACTTGTTGTGGACGGTGAGGTAGCGCAGCGTGATCGCCTTCTCCCCGGTCGGGCCGAGTTCGGGTTCGCCGAAGGCATGGGTCATGTCCAGCGGCGGACGGAAGGTGGGCAGCTGCTCGCCGGAATCGATCATCCAGTCGTGGTCGAGGAAGAAGTGCATCCGTCCGCTCAGGGTGTGCCAGGGCTTGAGCCGCTCGGTGTTGATGGTGAACGCGGCGTAGCGGCGTCCGCCGGTCTCCGAGCCCGACCACTCCGGCGAGGTGATCACCGGCTGCGGCGCCTCCTGGGTCTGCTTGAAGGTGACGATCCGCTCCTCCTGGCCCTCGGAGAAGTCGGCCAGCTTGCGTCCGGTCTTCGCCTCCAGGTCGTGGAAGCCGTAGGTGGCCAGCTCGCCATTGGTGGTGCCGGAACAGGTCAGGATCGCCTCGGCGAACCGGGCGTCGGTGTCGATCGCCGGCCGGCCCTGGCTGGCGCCGGTCGGCATCACGCCGTGCAGTTTGCCCAGCCGCTCGACGGCCCCCTTCATGTCGTAGGTGATGTTCTTCACCGTGAAGCCCAGCCGGTCGGCCAGCGGACCGACCGTGGCCAGCTTGTCGGCGATCGCGGTGTAGTCGCGCTCCACCACCATCAGCGCCGGCAGGTTCTTGCCCGGGACGGCCGGCAGGTCGGTGCCCCGCCAGTCGTAGACGTGACCGCCGGGCTGGCTGATCTGGCCCGGGGTGTCGTGCTGCATCGGCACCGCGACGATGTCACTACGGGTGTCGAGGCGTCCCTTGGCCAGCTGCGAGATCGCGTTCGCCAGCAGGGTGAAGAACTCGAAGTCGCTCTTCGCCTCCCAGGGCGGGTCGATCGCGGGGGTGAAGGCGTGCACGTAGGGGTGCATGTCGGTGGACGAGATGTCGTGCTTCTCGTACCAGGTGGCGGCCGGGAACACGATGTCGGAGAGCAGCGTCGTAGAGGTCATCCGGAAGTCGGCGCTGATCAGCAGGTCGAGCTTGCCCTCCGGCGCCTCGTCGCGGAACTTCACCACCGTCGGCTTGGCCTCGGCGGCGTGCTCGTTGGGCATCAGGTTCGAGCCGGTGCCGAGCAGGTGCTTGAGGAAGTACTCGTTGCCCTTGGCCGACGAGCCGAACAGGTTGGACCGCCAGACCACCATGGTCCGCGGCCAGTTCTCCGGGGCGTCGATGTCCTCCAGGGCGGTGGTCAGCTTGCCCTGTTTGAGCTGGTCAGCGACCCATTCGCCGACGGAAGCGGCTTCACCAGCGTCGACCGCGGCCTTGGCCTCGTCCGCCAGGTCGAGCGGGTTGCGGTCGAACTGGGGATAGAACGGCATCCAGCCCAGCCGGTGGCTGAGCGCCAGCGCGTCGGCGGTGTGCAGGCCGTCCAGGCTGCCGGTGGAGAGCGGCGACTTGACCCGGTCGGCGGAGTAGCCGTCGGTGCGCCACTGGTCGGTGTGCATGTACCAGTAGCCGGTGCCGATCATGGTCCGCGGTGGACGGGACCAGTCCAGCGCGTTGGCCAGGTTGAACCAGCCGGTCATCGGCCGGCACTTCTCCTGACCGACGTAGTGCGCCCAGCCACCGCCATTGCGTCCGATGCAGCCGGTGAGCATGAGCAGCGCCATGATCGCCCGGTAGGTGACATCGGCGTGGAACCAGTGGCAGATCCCGGCGCCGATGATGATCATCGTCCGGCCCTTCGAATCCTCGGAGTTCTTGGCGAACTCGCGGGCGATCCGGATGCAGGCCTCGGCCGGGACGGAGGTGATCTCCGCCTGCCAGGCCGGGGTGTAGGGCGTGTTCACATCGTCGTAGCTCTCGGCCCACTGACCCGGGAGCCCGTCGCGGCCCACGCCGTACTGAGCCAGCATCAGGTCGAGCACGGTGGTGACCAGGTGATCGCCGACCTTCACCGCCGGCACACCACGGCGGATGATCGTCCCCTCGCCACGGGGATCCTCGAAGCAGGGCAGCGCGATCTCGACGCCCTCGGAGCCTTCGACATCCAGCAGGCTGAGCGCCGGCTTGAGGTCGCCCAGGTCGAGGTTCCAGCGTCCCTTGCCCTGCTCGTTGTACCGGTCGCCCATGGTGCCATTGGGGACGACGGGCTGGCCGGTGACGGTGTCCCAGAGCACGGTCTTGAACGCGGCATCCGGGCCGGGGTCGGCCTGGGCGCCGTTCGGCAGGGCGGCTTCGCTCGTCCCCAACTCCTCGGCGGTGAGGAACTTGGCGGCGGTCAGGCCGTGGCCGTCCGGGTGTTCTACCAGGGTGACCAGCATGGACAGGTCGGTGTACTGGGTGACGTAGTCGGTGAAGAACGGGACCTGCCGGTCGACGTAGTTCTCCTTCAGGATGACGTGGCCCATCGCCATCGCCAGGGCGGCGTCGGTGCCGGCCTGGGCGGGCAGCCACTCGTCGGCGAACTTCACGTTGTCGGCGTAGTCGGGGCTGACCGTGACGACCTTGGTGCCGCGGTAGCGGACCTCGGCCATCCAGTGGGCGTCCGGGGTGCGGGTGACCGGGACGTTGGAGCCCCACATCATCAGGTAGGTGGCGTCCCACCAGTCGCCGGATTCGGGGACGTCGGTCTGGTCGCCGAAGACCTGCGGGCTGGCCACCGGCAGGTCGGCGTACCAGTCGTAGAACGACGTCATCGCGCCACCGATCAGGTGGTTGAACCGGGTGCCGATGGCGTGCGACACCATCGACATCGCCGGGATCGGCGAGAACGACACGCAGCGGTCGGGGCCGTAGGTCTTGATGGTGTTGATGTAGGAGGCGGCGGCGATCTCGATCGCCTCGTTCCAGCTGATCCGCACCAGGCCGCCCTTGCCGCGGGCCTGCTGGTAACGCTTCCGGGTCTCGGGGTTGCTCGAGATCTCCTTGAACGCGGCGACCGGGTCGCCGCCGAGCCGGGCCTTGGCTTCGCGGTAGGCCTCCACCAGCGCGGCTCGTCCGTAGGGGTAGCGGACGCGCGTGGGCGAGTAGGTGTACCAGCTGAACGCCGCGCCGCGGGGGCAGCCCCGGGGCTCGTATTCCGGACGGTCGGGCCCGGTGGTCGGGTAGTCGGTCTGCTGGGATTCCCAGGTGATGATGCCGTCCTTGACGTACACCTTCCACGAGCACGAACCGGTGCAGTTCACCCCGTGGGTGGAGCGAACCACCTTGTCATGGCTCCACCGGTCGCGGTAGAAGACGTCGCCCTGACGCCCGCCTTCACGGAAGACCGCACGTCCGTCGTCGGTCTCGTCCCACTTGGTGAAGTAGCGGCCAAGTTTGAGCAATGCATCGGCTGCCGGGCCGTCGATCTGGGCGCGCTCGGTCGTCATGGGTACTGCATATCACCGGCGGAAGGCCGCTGTCCCGGTTTTTTACGAAATATTGGGATTTTCTCCGCGGCCGGTGAGATTGGCGGCCATGGACGCTCGTCTCCGGCTCATTTCCGACACGCGGGAGGGTCGAAAAACAGCTGGTCAGCCGCCGGCGAAGGGCGGCAGCACGTCCACCCGGGCATCCGTCGGGAGCGGGACGGACGGGTCGGCGATCTGGCGTCCGTCCACCAGGATCGAGCAGCGGGTCAGCACGTCGGCCAGCGCCGGGCGCTCATCGCCCAGCCGGGCCACCAGTTCGGCCACGCTGAGCGGGCCGGGGATCTCAGCCAGATGACGGCCGGCGGCATCGGCCGCGCCGGCGTAGAAGCGGACGTCCACGGTCAACCTCCGATCGAACTCATGGTGCGGGCAGGGGGTTCGAAGCCCGTGTCGTCGATGCCGTGACCGCGGGCCTTGGTCAGGTGGGCGCCCTGCCACAGCCCGGCCAGCTCCAGGTCGCTGGCGCCGGACCGCAGCGGCGTGCGCAGGTCGGTCTCGGTGCTGGCGAACAGGCAGTTGCGCACCTGGCCGTCCGCGGTCAGCCGGGTGCGGTCGCAGGCTCCGCAGAACGGCCGGGTCACCGAGGCGATCACCCCGATCCGGCCGCGCGACCGGCCGGCGGCGTCCAGCACCTGCCAGTCCTCGGACGGGGCCGCGCCACGTCCCGGCACCGCGACCAGCCGGTAGTGCTGCCGCAGCTGGCCCAGCACCTCTTCGGCGGGCACCATGGCCGAACGATCCCAGCCGTGCCGGGGGCCGAGCGGCATCTGCTCGATGAACCGCAGCTCGTAGCCGTGTTCCAGGCAGAACTCGGCCAGCGGCAGCACGTCACCCTCGTTCACCCCGCGCATCACCACGGTGTTCACCTTCACCGGACGCAGCCCGGCGGCCTCGGCGGCGGCCAGCCCAGCCAGCACCGCGGGCAGCCGGTCCCGCCGGGCGAGCGCGGCGTAGCGCTGCCGATCCAGCGAGTCGAGCGAGATGTTCACCCGCTGCAGGCCGGCGGCCCGCAACTCGTCGATCCGGGCTTCCAGCCCGATGCCGTTGGTGGTCAACGCCACCTCCGGCGACCCGCCAACCTGCGTTGTCAGCCGGCGCACCGCGGCGATGATCGAAGCCAGGCCCGGACGCAACAACGGCTCCCCGCCGGTGAACCGGACGGTGTGGACACCGAGCAACTCCACCGCCACCCTGACCAGCCGGACGATCTCGTCGTCGCTGAGAATCGTCCGCCCGGGGAGCCAGTCCAGCCCGTCGGCGGGCATGCAGTAACTGCAGCGCAGGTTGCAGCGGTCGGTCACCGACACCCGCAGGTCCTGCGCGATCCGGCCATGGTGATCGGCCAACGCCAGCGCGGGCGACGTGGTGAGCGTCACGACTCGCCTCCGATCCTTGAGCTTGTCGGGTTCTCCGGCTGAGCCGATCCACCGCGGGTCGCCGCCCGGTCCGGGCCGGATCCGACGGCTGGGCGGTCAGTCAACCGCGAGCTGAACTTCCGTGGCCTTCACCAGCGCGTAGGCAGGACTGCCGACCACCAGGCCCAGATCCTCCACGGCATCCCGGGTCACCGCCGCGGTGACCACCAGGTCGGTGCCGTCGACCGCGATCTTCACCACCGCCATCGCTTCGCCCAGCGTGATCGAGATCACCTTGCCGGGGAACTGGTTGCGAGTGGACAACCGCATCGTCTTACTCCTGACATCGAGATGGAGGCATTGTACCGCTGACCAGGAATGTCGCGGGTCGGCGGCGAGGAGGTGCCTGCGCAGCAGACCGATCCCGCGACCGGTCAGCCGGCTCGGGAGGCCAACTCCGAGACCCGGGTGATCAGTTCCTGAGGGTCCTTCCCCTGGCCGGTCGCGACCCCGACCAGGAAGGCGGTCAGCGGGGCACCCGGCCGGGAAGGGCCGTGGGCGACCGTCGAAATCAGGTCCAGCAGCGGCGCCTCGACGCGCCGGATCACGTCGGGATCCACCCCGAGTTCGCCCTCGACCAGGCCTAGCCATTGCCGCATCGCGGCCATCGTCTCCGGGTTGTCGGCATGCATGGTTCGACATCCTCTCCGCTGCGTTCCGGAGCGACATTCTGCCACGGTCCGCCGTCCCGGGAGCGGCGAAAGCTCCAATCGGCAGGGTTGGCGAAAGAGCTTCGGTCCCCCGACCACCCGGCCCTTGCGGTGGCCTGGAACCGTCCTGATCGGCGCTGTCCGGTCGGGTTCCGGGCCCAGGCCGGGAAGTGCTCGGCGGTGGTCGTCCGACGAGAACTCCAGCGGCCACCGCGCCACGTTGTTACGATCAACTAGTAGAAATGAGGAGCGTGGGTTCGATGGTGGCAGTGCGGGAGCGCGCCAGGCGCCCCGGTCTGGGCCCGACCAGAGCAGAGGTGCTGGCCGAGTTGCGTAACTCGGGGACGGCGTTGCCGGCGACGACGATCGCCGAGCTGGTCGGCCTGCACCCCAACAGTGCCCGGTTCCACCTCGACGCGCTGACCGAGCAGGGTCTGGCCGAGCGGAATATCGAGGCCCGCGACCGGCCCGGGCGCCCCCGCACGCTGTACCGGGCGACTCCCCACCCGCCGGCGGAGGCCGACGCCCTGCAGGGGGTTGCCCGCGCGCTGGTGCGCCACCTGGGTCGGTTGGATCACGGACCGGGAGAGCAGGCCGAGGCCGCCGGACGGATGTGGGGCGAGGAACTCGCCGCGACCATGCCCGAGACCCCGCCGATCGAACGGGTGATGGACACCCTCACCACGCTCGGCTACCAGCCCCAGCAGACGGAGTCCGAGGACACCATCGCGCTGACCATGTGCCCGTTGCGTAGCCTGCTGGACGAGATGGGACCGGGGACGACCCCGGCGGTCTGCCTGCTGCACCTGGGATTGATGCGGGGGCTGGTGGCCGACGACCCCGACTTCACGGTCACCGACCTGGAGCCGATGGTCGCCCCCAGCACCTGCCTCGCCCGCATCCAACGCACGTCCACCACCTGATCGGACCCACATGCCGGACGCTCCAGCCGCATCACCGTCGCTCACCCGCGCCAAGCTCACCGCCGAGCAGTACCGCGACGAACTCCTAGCGCTGGTCCCGCCCGGCGACGGCGTCGAGCAGGTCCGGCTGGACGAGGCCTTCGGCCGGGTACTCGCCGCCGACGTCGCGGCGTCGGTGCCCAACCCGGCTTTCACCAACTCGGCGATGGACGGGTACGCGGTGCGCGCCACCGCTGTCGCCGAGCTGCCGGCGAGGCTGCGGGTGGTGGCCGACATCCCGGCCGGCAGCAGCGCCGACCCCGAACTGGGTGCCGGAGAGTGCGCCCGGGTGATGACCGGTGCCCCGCTGCCCACCTCGGCGGACACCGTCGTCCCGGTGGAGGACACCGACGCCGGCGGCGACTGGGTGGAGATCCGGGCCGCCTCCCCCGGACGGCACGTCCGGCGGGCCGGCGAGGACTATCCGGCCGGACAGGTGGTCGCTGCCGCCGGGCTGCGGATCACCCCCGGGGTGCTCGGCGCGATCGCCGCCGCGGGCGCCACCCAGGTGGCCGTCCGGCCCGCTCCGGTGGTGGCGGTCTGCGCCACCGGGGACGAGTTGGTGGCCGACGGTGCTCCGCTGGTCCGAGGGCAGCTGTACGAGTCCAACTCCCACGTGCTGGCGGCGGCGCTGCGCCGCGACGGCGCCCGGGTGCTGCGCGGCGGGCCGGTGCCCGACCGTCCGGCGGCGCTGGCGGGCTGGCTGGACGAGGCAGCCGCCACCGCCGACCTGATCGTGCTGACCGGCGGCGCCAGCGTCGGCACCTACGACGTGGTGCGCGATCTGCTGACCGAGCGCGCGGCCGGCGTCTTCCGGCACGTCAGGGTGCAGCCGGGCAAGCCACAGGGCTGGGCCCGCTGGGCCGGCACGCCGGTGATCGCGCTGCCCGGGAATCCGCTGTCGGCCTCGCTGTGCTACGAGTTCTTCGTCCGGCCGGTGGTGGAGCGCCTGCTGGGCACCGATGGCCCGCCCGAACTCGTCGCCGTGGCGGGAGCCGACTGGGGCTGCCCGCCCGGCCGGATGCAGCTGCTGCCGGTTCGGTTGAGCTCCGCCGAGGACGGTCTACTGCTGGCCACCCCGGTCCACGCCCGTGGATCGGCATCGCACCTCACCTCCGCGCTGGGCGGCGCGGACGCGATCGGCGTCGTGCCCGCAGAGGTCGATCAGGTGAAGGCCGGCGACCTGCTGCGGGTGCGGCTGTTCGGGTGATCGAGTTCGACGCGATCATCCTGGCCGGCGGCCGCGGCAGCCGGCTGGGCGGGCTGCGCAAACCTGAACTGGCGGTGGCCGGACGCCGCCTGGTCGACCGCGCGCTGGCAGCGGTGACCGAGGCACAGCGGGTCGTGGTGGTGGGGGACGCCGAGGTGCCGGACGGGGTACCGCGCACCCGGGAGGATCCCCCCTACGGCGGTCCGGTGGCCGGCCTGGCCGCCGGAATGTCCTTCCTGTCGGGACACGCCCCCTGGACGCTGGTGCTGGCCAGCGATCTGCCCGAGGTCGAGGCCGCGGTCGACCACCTGCTGCGAACCGAGCCCACCGACGACGAGGACGGGGTCTGCCTGACCGGCGAGGACGGCCGGCTGCAGTGGCTGCTCGGCTACTACCGGACGGCCGCGCTGCTGGCCCGGCTGGCCGACCGCGGCGATCCGCCGGTGACCGCGATGCACCGCCTGCTGGCACCGCTGCGGCTGCGCGGCAGGGGCACCGAACCAGGGCTGACCGCCGATGTCGACACCCCAGCCGACGCCGGCCACTGGGGAATCGAGTTGCCACCCCGTCCTCCGACGGATGCCGGGTAGCCGATCTAGCGAGCGGCGCAACCGCCCCCTACCCTGAACGGGTGGGAAAAAGGGGACGGAAAGCTCAGCCGGCGGATGCCGAGACCACGCTGGTGCGCCGCGGGCTGGCGGCGCTGTCGACGCCGGTCGACCAGCTGACCCCGAGCCAGCTGCGGCTGCTGATCGGGCAGCAGGAGAACTGCGCCCGGCTGGTGCCGATCGCGCTCGACCTGCTGCGGGAGGATCCGCTGCTGGAGGTCGACTTCTACCCCGGCGACCTGCTCTCGGCGCTCTGCCGGCTGCCCGCCGACCACTGGTCGGCCCATCCCGAGGACGCCGCCGAACTGGGCCGCCTGCTGGACGCCACCCCACCGGACCTCAGCGAGGAGCCCTCGGACCGGGCGCTGCGGGCCGACATCGCGGACTTCCGACGCCGGACCCAATCTTCGCCAAGCCCCACCCGCCGATCGCGGAAACCTCTACGCTGACCACGTGGCCCCTGAGGATGAGATGACCTTCCTGCGCCGGGTCTCCGAGGCGCTGCGAACCCCGGTCGACCAGCTGAACCCGGGGCAGTTGCGGCTGTTGATCTCGCAGCAGGTCGAACTCGATCGGCTGGTGCCGCTCGGCATCGCGCTGATCGCCGACCAGCCGCTGCTGGAGGGCGGCTTCTACCCCGGCGACCTGTTCGCCGCGGTCTGCGAAGTGCCAATCGACTACTGGCTGACCCATCCCGCCGAGACCGCCGAGGTCGAGCGGCTGATCCGGGCCGTCGCACCGCAGCTCACCGAGCGTGCGACCGACGAGTACCTGCAGGCCGCCATCGTGACCTTCCGTCGAGCCACCGCCGACCGGGCCGCCACGGGATAGCAGCGGCGGACGGCGCCAACCCGGTCGCCAGGCAGGAAGCGGATACTGATCTCGCCTTCGCGCTAGCCTGACGGCAGATCCACAACGTCCAGGGAGTCCGATGTCGCAGTTCACCCACCTCGATGACGCCGGGAGCGCCCGGATGGTCGACGTCACCGGCAAGCAGCCGGCCGCGCGCAGCGCGACCGCGGCGGGGTTCGTCCGCTGCCCCGAGAACGTGGTGGCGGCGCTGCGGGCCGACGACGTCCCGAAGGGGGACGTGCTGGCGGTGGCCAGGGTGGCCGGCATCGCGGGGGCCAAGCGGACCCCGGAACTGCTGCCGCTGGCGCACGTGATCGGCGTGCATGGCGTGACCGTCGACCTGACCGTGACCGACGACGGGGTGGCGGTCACCGCGACCGTCCGGACGGTGGATCGCACCGGCGTCGAGATGGAGGCGTTGACCGCCGTCTCGGTCGCCTGCCTGGCCGTGGTCGACATGGTGAAGGGCCTGGACAAGCGGGTCGAGATCGAGTCGGTCCGGTTGCTGGCCAAGTCCGGCGGCCGCTCCGGCGACTGGCGCCGCCCGGCGTGACGGCGGTGACCGCGGCTCACCAGAAGCCGTCAGCAAGGCTAGCCAAACCTACGTTGACTAGGGGTTAGACCAGCCTAAGCTGGCTTGCGGCGGGCGTCCGGACGGCTCAGAATCGAGCCATGACGCACCCCGACGAGCCGCACCGCACCGGCATCGGCCAGAAGCTCAACTGGCTGCGCGCCGGCGTGCTGGGGGCCAACGACGGGATCGTCTCGACCGCCGGGGTGGTGATCGGCGTGGCCGCCGCGGCACCCGATCAGCCGCTGGCGATCGCCACCGCCGGGGTGGCGGCGCTGGCCGCCGGCGCGTTCTCCATGGCCGGCGGCGAGTACGTCTCGGTCAGCACCCAGCGCGACACCGAACGGGCGCTGCTCGAGCAGGAGCGGCAGGAACTGCTCGCCCAGCCGGCCGCGGAACTGCTGGAACTGGCCGGGTTCTACCGGGATCGCGGGCTCTCCGCCGGGCTGGCGCAGCAGGTGGCCGTCGAACTGACCGAGCACGACGCCCTGGCCGCCCACGCCGAGGTCGAGCTGGGGATCGACCACCGGGAGCTCACCGACCCCTGGGTGGCGGCGGTCTCGTCGTTCGTCTCGTTCGCGGCCGGCGCGGCGATCCCGCTGGTGATGATCCTGCTGCCGGTCGGCGGCCACCGGATCGTCGCGGCGGCATCGGCGGTGGTGATCGGCCTGTTCCTCACCGGCTGGATCAGCGCCGCCCTCGGTGGCGCGCCGCGGCGGCCGGCGATCCTACGCAATGTGCTGATGGGCTCGGCCACCATGGCCGCGACCTACCTGATCGGGACGCTGTTCGGCGTGGCGCTCGGGTAGCGGGGCAGCCCCCGTCAGCCGGGCTGGTCGCCCGACGGCGGTGTGGTGGGCGGCTGGCTCGGCGGCACCGGACGAGGCATCGGTGGAGCGGCCGGGGGCGGCGCAGCCGAGGTCGGCCGACCGGACGGAGGCGGACCGGACGGAGGCTGAGCGACCGGTGCCGGTGGACCGGACGGGGACGGCGGACGGGCGGCGCGCCGGCGCCGACGCCACCACACCAACGGCACGGCGATCACCGCGCCGAGCACCAGCCACGGCAGCAGGAAACCCAGCGCGGTGAGCGCTACCTCCCCGGCCGTCACCAGCGCCGACCAACCGGAGGCCAGCCCGGCCACGAACCCGCTCCGGCCGGCCTCGTCAGCCCGCTCCGGCGGGTACAGCGAGACGCTGATCGGGGTCATCGACACCCGGTCCCGCAGATTCTTCTGCTGCGCCAGCAGGGATTCCAGCTCGGCCTGCCGCTGGCTCAACTCGGCCTCGACCGCCGCGATGTCGGCCACCGAGCCGGCCCGGGACATCAGTTCCTGCAGCCGGGCGATCGACTCCCGCATGGTCTTCACCCGGGCGTCGACGTCCATCACCGAGTCGGTCACGTCCACCGCCTCGACGCTGCGCTGCCGGACCTCGCCCAGCTTGCCGATCAGCCCGAGCGCCTCGTCCAGCCGGTCGGCGGGCACCGAGAGCACCAGTTCGGAATAGCCACCCGAGCGCTGCTCCCGGTCGGGCAACGAAAGCCTCTCCGAGGTGACCAGGCCACCCAGCGACTCCGCGAGCCGGCGCAGTTCCGCGGCCGCGGGCTCCACGTCCGGCACGACCAGGCTGACCGTGGCGGTCCGCGCGATCTGCCGCTGGCCCGTCTCCGGGCCGGGCTCCTGCGGTGCCCGGGGCGCCTCCGGCATCCCGGCGTCGGCCGGGGCGGCGCCGCTCACCCCGCCGGAACAGCCCGCGGTCAGCAGGGCCAGCGCGGCCACCGCGGCCGCGATCACTCGTGACGTTCTCATGGCGATCGGCTCCCCTCGGCACGGCTGCGCTTCCCTGCGCTTCCTCCTGTGTACCACGCAGCATCCGGCCAGCCGGAGCCGCCGCCGAATCGATATCAAGTTGAGTCCTACCCGCGATCCCGACGGCAGCCGGGGCCGCTCGGGCGCCTACAGCCCCGACCAGCGGTAGCTGCCGTCGGCCTCGAACTGCTGCTTCCAGATCGGCAGTTCGCGCTTCACCCGCTCGACCACCCGCTCGCACACCTCGAAGGCCTGACGGCGATGGGCGGACGAGACCGCGACCACGAAGGCCACCTCACCCACCCCCAGCCGGCCGATCCGGTGGACGGCGGCCACCCGGACGTCGTCCCCGGCGGATTCCAGCGCGGCGGCCACGATCTCACCGATCCGCTGCGGCGCCGACGGATGGCAGGTGTAGTCCAGTCCGACCACCTCACCGCTGGCCTGCGGGTCGTGGTCGCGGACGGTGCCGACGAACAGCACCGACGCCCCGGCCTCGCCGCGGCTCACCGCAGCCGACAGGGCGGCCGGATCGACCGGCTCGGCGCTGACCTGGGCCAGCAGCAGACGCTCGTCCATCAGTGGTCAGCCCCGGTCAGCTGAGCCAGCACGTGGTCGACCAACCCCACCACGATCGGGATCGTGTCCCGCACCGCCGCCGGACTGCCCGGCAGGTTCACCACCAGGGCACCGTCGTGACCTTCCCGGGCGTCCACCACCCCGGCGATACCCCGGCTCAGCACGGCGTGCGGCGAGACCGCGGCACCGGTGGCCCGAAGCGCTTCGGCGACCCCCGGCAGGTCGCGGTCGATCACCTGCCGGGTGCCCTCCGGGGTCCGGTCCCGCGGGCCGACGCCCGTCCCGCCGGTGGTGACCACCAGGCGGGCGCCGTCGGCGATCGCCCGGCGCAGCGCCTCGCTGACCACGTCCGCGCCGTCCGGGATCACCAGCTGGCTGACGCTGTGTCCGGCGCCGGTCAGGACCTCGGCCAGGATCGGACCGGAGCGGTCCTGGGCGATGCCTGCCGCGCACCGATCCGAGACCGTGATCACGGTGCTGTTCACCATTCGGCGCCTCCTTTCGGCCCTACCCTAGGCCGACCGGAGAGCCGGCCGGCACGGAACAACCGAAGAGTTCGGAAAAATCGGCCCGGGCCCCGCAACTGCGCCATTATGATCGCCTTCATGCCGCAACTGAGGATCAGGGACGCAGCGGGCCTGCTGGGTGTCAGCGACGACACCGTCCGCCGGTGGGTGGAAAAGGGTGAACTCCCCCACCAGACCGACGAGCAGGGCCGGATGGTGATCGACGGCCGGGCGCTGGCCGAGTTCGCCAAGGCGCAGGCGAGCCCGCCGGCCGACCCGTCCGCGGTCGGACGTTCGGCGCGCAACCGCTTCGTCGGCCTGGTCACCGAGGTGATCTCCGACCGGGTGATGTCCCAGGTCGAGTTGCAGTGCGGCCCCCACCGGGTGGTCTCACTGATGAGCACGGAGGCCGTCCGGGAGCTGGGGCTGGAACCCGGCAAGCTCGCCGTCGCGGTCGTCAAAGCCACCACCGTGATCGTGGAAACCCCTGAAAGGAACAGAGAATGAAGAACGTTCGTAGCCGGCTGCTGGCCGGTGCCGCCGCCCTGGGCCTGGCGCTGACCGGTTGCGCCTCGGGCGCACCGGCGACGACCGCGCCCACCGATCCCTCCCAGGCCCCGGAGACCTCGGCACCGCAGGAGGTGACCCTGACCGTCTTCGCTGCCGCGTCCCTCACCAAGACCTTCACCGAGTTGGGTGAGACCTTCGAGAGCGCGCACCCCGGCGTCAAGGTCAGCTTCAACTTCGCCGGCTCCTCCGACCTGGTCGCCCAGATCCAGCAGGGCGCCCCGGTGGACGTGTTCGCCTCCGCCGACGAGAAGAACATGACCAAGGCGACCGACGACCAGCTGATGGCCGGCGAGCCGGTGATCTTCGCCACCAATGTGCTGTCGATCGCCGTCCCGCCGGACAACCCCGCCAAGATCGCCAGCCTGGCCGACCTCACCAAGGACGGCGTGAAGCTGGTGATCTGCGCTCCGGAGGTGCCCTGTGGCGCGGCCACCGCGAAGGTTGCCGAAGCCGCCGGCATCACCCTGAAGCCGGTCAGCGAGGAGGCCAAGGTGACCGACGTGCTGGCCAAGGTGGCCAGCGGGGATGCCGACGCCGGGCTGGTGTACACCACCGATGTGGCCGGCTCCGAGGGCAAGGTGACCGGGATCGACTTCCCGGAATCCGCCGGCGCGGTCAACAAGTACCCGATCGGCGCGCTGGCCAAGGCGCCGAACCCCGACCTGGCCAAGGAGTTCGTCGAACTGGTGACCGGCGAGACCGGCCAGCAGGTACTGGTCGCCGCCGGCTTCGGCAAGCCGTAGGCCGAGCCGCCCGGTTCGCTAGGCTCGTCCCCACTATTTGCCAAATAGCGGCTCTCCGCGACATATCTGTCGCGCCCGTCGAGTATTTGGCAGATAGTTTGGGGCGACCCTGGCACCGGCGAAACGTCAACGCCAGGAGGCGCAGGTGAGTCGCACTGAGTCCACCCTGCCGCGGTGGATCTTCGCCATTGCCGCCATCGGCGCGGGGGTCGTCCTGCTGCCGCTGGCGGCCATGACCACCCGGGTCGACTGGCCCAGGTTCGGTGAGCTGATCACCTCCGAGTCGTCGGTGGCCGCCCTGTGGCTGAGCCTGCAGACCTCCAGCGCCTCCACCCTGGCCTGCCTGATCCTGGGCGTGCCGATGGCGCTGGTGCTGGCCCGCACCCGGTTCCCCGGCCAACCGGTGGTGCGGGCGCTCGTCCTGCTGCCGCTGGTGCTGCCACCGGTGGTCAGCGGCATCGCCCTGCTCTACACCTTCGGCCGCCGCGGCCTGCTCGGTTCCACCCTGGAGGTGCTGGGCATCCAGGTGGCGTTCTCCACCGTCGCGGTGGTGATCGCGCAGACCTTCGTCGCGCTGCCCTTCCTGGTGGTCAGCCTGGAGGGCGCGCTGCGCACCCTGGGGCAGCGCTACGAGGTGGTCGCCGCCACCCTCGGCGGCCGGCCGACCACCGTGCTGCGACGGGTCACCCTGCCGCTGGTGCTGCCCGGCCTGCTGTCGGGAGCGGTGCTCTCCTTCGCCCGCTCGCTGGGCGAGTTCGGCGCCACCCTGACCTTCGCCGGCAGCCTGCAGGGCGTCACCCGCACCCTGCCGCTGGAGATCTACCTGCAACGTGAGATGGATCCGGACGCGGCCGTCGCGCTCTCCTTCGTGCTGGTGGCGATCGCGCTCGCCGTGATCGGGCTGGCCACCCGTCGTTCCCAGGTGATCTGATGGCGACCGGGCTTCAGCTGCGCGCAACGGTCGCCGAGCGCGGCTTCGACCTGGAACTGGACCTGCAGGCGGGCGAGCGGCTGGCCGTGCTGGGCCCGAACGGTGCCGGCAAGTCGACCCTGCTCAGCCTGCTGGCCGGCACCCTCCGTCCGGACGCCGGGCGAGCCGAACTGGCCGAACGGGTGCTGTTCGACACCACCACCCGGACGTGGCTACCACCCCATGCCCGCGGAGTCGCCCTGCTGGCCCAGGATCCGCTGCTCTTCCCGCACCTCACCGTGCTGGAGAACGTCGCCTTCGGGCCGCGGGCCAGCGGTGCCAGCCGGGCGGAGGCCCGCACCCGCGCCGAACACTGGCTGACCGAGGTGGACGCCCTGGAGTTCGCCGGCCGCCGGGCCACCGAGCTCTCCGGCGGGCAGGCCCAGCGGGTGGCGATCGCCCGCGCGCTGGCCACCGAACCGGAACTGCTGCTGCTGGACGAACCGCTGGCCGCGCTGGACGTCAGCGTGGCACCGGCGATCCGCCGGCTGCTCGCCCGGGTGCTGGTCGGCCGGACCACCCTGGTGGTCACCCACGACCTGCTGGACGCGCTGCTGCTGTCGGATCGGGCAGTCGTCCTGGCCACCGGGGCGGTGGCGGAGGACGGGCCGACCGAGCAGGTGCTGCAACGTCCGCGCACCCCGTTCGCCGCCCGCCTCTCCGAACTCAACCTGGTGCGCGGCACCGCGGTCACCGACGGCGTCGAGATTGGCCCGGAGTTGCTGTTGCAGGGCATCGCGACCGAGCCGCTGCAGCCC
This sequence comes from Propionicimonas sp., assembly GCA_049840415.1. Lineage (GTDB taxonomy): Bacteria > Actinomycetota > Actinomycetes > Propionibacteriales > Propionibacteriaceae > Propionicimonas. Next base: position 191,249 of record JASGLB010000014.1, read on the forward strand.
GGCGCGCCGGCGGTGGCGGCGTTCGCTCCGTCCGCGGTCTCGATCTACCTCGACGCACCCCACGGCAGCCCGCGCAACCTGATCGCGGCGACCGTGCTCGAGGTCGAGCAGCGCGGCGGCATCGTGCGGGTGCGGGCCGACGACCACCACGGTCACCAACTCGCCGCCGACGTCACCCCGCACGCCGCCGCCGAACTCGACCTCTACCCGGGAAGACCGGTCGTGCTGTCACTGAAGGCGACCGCGATCGAGTTGTACCCCGCCTGATCACCTCGCACAGCCCACGCCGAACCGTCCGGCATGGCAGGATGATGGCCATGTCCGCACCCGCTCAGCCACCTGCCGGGGGTGCCGCGGACCCTCGACTGGATCCGGCACAGCTCGACAACCTGGCCGCGTCCTTCGCCGTGCTGGGCCGGCTGCAGCTGACCGCCCCCGACGAGCAGACGCTGCTGAGCCTGTGGGAACTCCTCGACGAATGGCCGCTGACCGGGGCCGCAGCCACCGCGGCCGGGCTGGCCGAACTCCAGGCGGCTCGCCGCTCCGGTGAGAGTTCGGCGGCCATCCGGCAGGACCACTCCTATCTCTACGGCGACACCGCGGTGGCGAGGGTGGCACCGTACGAGTCGGTGCACCGCGGGCTGGAGGGCCTGGTGTTCGACGAGCAGACCCTGGAGGTACGGCAGGCCTACCGGTCGCTCTCCCTGGCGGCACCGCGGATCAACCAGGAGCCTGACGATCACCTCGGACTGGAGTTCGACTTCATCTCCCAGGCCAACCTGAAGGCCCTGGACGCGCTGGACGCCGGCAGCATCCAGGACGCTCACCGCTACAGCCGGGCCGGCGCCGACTTCCTCCGCGACCACCTGCAGCAGTGGGCTCCGGAGATGCTCGCCCGGGTGGTCGATGAGGCCGGCACGCACTTCATGCGCGGCCTCGCGCTGCTCTCGCTGGGCGCGCTGCAGAGCTACGCCGAACTGATCGGCGAAGGCTGGTCGGAGTAGCCGCTGCGGCCCTCCCCCGGCCCAACTCTCTCTCCCCGCGCCCCACTCTCGCCGAGGGCTCCCCTTAGCGCCGAGGGCTCCCACCCAGGCACGAGCCCTCGACGACAACGGGAGCCCTCGATGCGTCCAGAACACCGAAGCTCGGAGTCGGCGGAAGGACTTTCGCAAACCAGCCACGCGAACTATCCGACGACTGTACCGTAGTTGCCGGATAGCAGATTTTTCCCGATCCGGAGACAGACCATGACCACTGAAGCATCACTGGCCGACCAGGTGCAGACCTTCGGACGGAGTTCGAGGCGCACCTTCCTGAAGTGGTCTGCCGCTCTCACCGGGGCGGCTGGCCTGGTCTCGGTCACGGACGCCGCACCGACCGCGCAAGCGGACGCGGCACCCGCCGAGGTCGGATCGTCGGAGTTCATCTGGTCGGCCTGCACGGTCAACTGCGGCTCCCGTTGCCCGTTGCGGCTGGAGGTGAAGGACGGCACCGTCATCCGCGTCCTCCCCGACAACACCGGTAGCGACGAGCTGGGCAACCAGCAGGTGCGGGCCTGCGTCCGCGGCCGGTCGATCCGGCACCGCATCTACAACCCGGACCGGTTGAAGCGGCCGATGAAGCGCAAGCCGGGCACCAAGCGGGGCGAAGAGCAGTGGGAGACGATCTCGTGGGAGCAGGCGCTGGACGAGATCGCCGCCAAGATGAAGGACATCAAGGCCCGGTACGGCAATGAGGCCTTCTACATCAACTACGGCACCGGCACCCTCGGCGCCACGATGGCCCGCTCCTGGCCACCGGACGAGACCCCCTTCGCCCGGCTGATGAACACCTGGGGCGGCTACCTGGATCACTACTCGGACTACTCCACCACCGAGATCACCGCCGCCTACCCCTACTTCTACGGCACCTGGTACAGCAACAACTCCCTCGACGACGCAGTGAACTCCCAACTGCAGGTGATGTTCGGCAACAACCCGTTGGAGACCAGGATGTCCGGCGGCGGACAGACCTTCGTCAGCCAGCAGGTGAAGCAGAAGTCCGGCGTCCGCACCATCATCATCGACCCGCGCTATTCCGAGACCGCCGCGCTGATCGGGGACGACTGGATCCCGCTGCGACCCGGCACGGACGCCGCGCTGATCGCCGGCATGATCAACGTGATGGTGAAGGAGAACCTGCAGGATCAGGCCTTCCTCGACAAATACTGCGTGGGCTTCGACGAGCACACCCTGCCCGAGGGCGCACCCGCGAACGGGTCCTACCGCAGCTACGTCGAGGGCAAGGGGCCCGACGGGGTGGAGAAGACCCCGGAGTGGGCGGCCGACATTACCGGCATCCCCGCCCAACGGATCCGCCGGCTGGCTCGGGAGATCGCCACCGCCAAGCCCTGTGTGATCAACCAGGGCTGGGGAGCGCAGCGCCGGGCCAACGGCGAGAACTCCGCCCGGGCGATCTTCATGCTGGCCTGCGTCACCGGTAATGTCGGCGTCCCCGGCGGCGGGATCGGCGCCCGGGAGGACGCCCCCGGGCTACCGGTGGGATCACCGTTCAACAGCGGCCTGAAGAACCCGTCCAACAAGATGATCTCGGTCTTCTCCTGGTTGGACGCGGTCGACCACGGCGACCAGATGGACACCTTCAACGCCGGCGTGCACGAAAAGGTCGCCCCCGGGGTGCGGTGGGGGAAGGTGCCGGTCGATGACGTCACCGGCGAGCCGACCAACATCAAGCTCGACGTTCCGGTCAAGATGGTCTGGCAGTACGGCGGCAACTCGATCGTGAACCAGACCGGCGACAACAACGGCTCGGTCGAGATCCTGCAGGACGACAGCAAGGCCGAGCTGATCGTGGTCTGCGACATCCAGTACACCGTCTCCGCCCGGTATGCCGACTACATCCTGCCCGGCACCTCGGCCGCCGAGGAGGACGACTACCACGCTGGCGAGAGCGCCTCGCCGATGGCCTACGGCATCATCTCCACCCAGGCCATCCAGCCGCTCTACGAGTGCCGCACGGTCTACGACATCTGCGTCGAACTCGCCAAGCGGCTGGGCACCGAGAGCGCCTTCACCGAGGGCAAGACCCGGGAACAGTGGTTGCGGCAGGCCATCGACGAGAGCCGGGCGGCCGATCCCGAACTGCCGAGCTTCGACGACTGGAAGCAGATGGGGATCTACCGCCGCAATGCCGGGCCGATCGTCGCGCTGGCGGACTTCCGGAAGGATCCGGTCGCCAACCCGCTGCCCACCCCGTCCGGCAAGATCGAGATCTACTCCGATCGGCTGCGCCGGATGTCCGAGAAGTGGCAGTTCGGCGTCTTCCGTCCCAAGCTCCCAGGTGACCAGCTGACCCCGCTTCCGGAGTACGTGGAGGTGTGGGAGGGCCCCAAGGAGGCGCGCGAGTCCACCACCCACCCGCTGCAGGTCATCGGCCACCACTACAAGGGACGCACCCATTCCACCTACGGCAACGTCGACTGGCTGAAGCAGGCGCACCCGCAGACGGTGTGGATCAACCCGGCTGACGCCGGGCCGCGCGGCATCCGCAACGGCGACCAGGTGTTCGTCTACAACGATCGCGGCACGGTGCGGCTGGAGGCACGGGTGACCGAACGCATCATGCCCGGGGTGATCTCGATCCCGCAGGGCGCCTGGTACAACCCCAGACCGGCCTCCGAGGTCAGGCCGCCGGCCGGGGCCAATCCCGACAAGCCGGTGGACATCGCCGGCAGCGTGAACACCCTGACGTCGCTGCATCCCTCGCCCCTGGCCAAGGGCAATCCGTCCCACACCACGCTGGCCAACGTGGTGAAGAGCTAGGAGGACTCCGAGATGTCAGGAGATTTGACCCAGGCCGGCGCCGACTACGGCTTCCATTTCGACCAGTCGTTGTGCACTGGCTGCAAGGCCTGCCAGGTGGCGTGCATCGACAAGCACGACCTGCCGATCGGCGTCATGTGGCGTCGCGTGGTGGAGTACTCCGGTGGTAGCTGGCGCAGGGAGGGTGAGACCTTCACCCCGAACGTGTTCACCTACTACACGTCGATCGCCTGCAACCACTGCGAGAACCCGGTCTGCGTGCAGGTCTGCCCGACCACCGCCATGACCCAACGCGACGACGGCACCATCTTCGTCGATGACAGCAAATGCGTCGGCTGCCGCTACTGCGAATGGGCCTGCCCCTACTCCGCACCCCAGTTCAACGCCGAAACCGGCCACATGACCAAATGCGACCTGTGCTACGACTACCGCACCACCGGCCAAGACCCGGCCTGCGTCTCCGCCTGCCCCTCCCGGGCGCTGGGCTGGGGCCCGATCGAGGAACTGCGCAACGAACGAGGCACCGAGAGTGGGATCGCCCCCCTGCCCGATCCCAGTATCACCCGGCCCCACCTGGTCATCACCCCACACCGGGACGCACAGCAGTGGGACCGTGGCACCGGCGACATCGCGAACCCGAAAGAGATCTGATGAACACCCACGAACTGCCGATGATCCTGTTCACCGTGATCGCCCAACTCAGCGTCGGCACCTTCATCGCCCTGGGCATCATCGACCTGGCGCTCGCCCGCACCCACAACAAGCAGACCGTCGCCCGCATCACCCGACCCGTGCTGTACGCCATCGGACCCACCCTGATCCTCGGCCTGGTGGTCTCCATGCTGCACATGAACGACGTCTTCCACGTCTTCAACGTGATCCGACACTGGGACTCCTCCTGGCTCACCCGCGAAATCCTGTTCGGCATCACCTTCGCCGGCCTCGGATTCGGGTTCGCGTTCCTAGAATGGTTCCAACTCGGCAGCGAACTGCTCCGCCGACTCCTCGGCGGCCTCACCGCCCTGATCGGCATCGGACTGATCTGGTCCATGTCGATGATCTACTACACCCTGGTCACCATCCCCGCCTGGAACACCCCCATCGTCCCCTTCCACTTCTTCATGACCACAGCCATCCTCGGCTCACTCGCCGTCGGCTGCGCCCTCATGTTCACCGTCTGGATCCGGAAACGGAACGAGCGGAAGCTCGCCACCGGCCCGGCCGAACCAGCCGGCACCGACGAACCCGTCAGCGGCGGACGCGCAACCGCGGTGGCCACAGCCACCGCCGCGAAGCCGACCACGACGAAGCAACCCGTGCTGGGACTGGTGAAGGACCGGATCAACCAGATCAACGCGCCCACCACGGCGGAGGAATGGACGCTGATCACCCGCGTGGTGCAATGGCTCGCGGTAGCGACCGCCGTCGCCGGCCTGCTGGTGCTGATCTCGTACCCGCTGCACATCTCGGCGCTGGCAACCGGCAACGAGGCCGCGCAGGAAGCGGCGGGCGTGTTCTCCGGCACCTTCTTCGTGGTCCGCCTGGTCCTTCTAGCGCTCTCCACCGGCCTGCTAGCGCTGTTCGTCTTCAAGACCGCCGGCCAGACCCTGCGGGAACGTCCCCAGGTGCTCACCTGGCTGATCACCGCGGCCTTCATCCTCGCCGTGGTTGCCGAGATCATGGGACGCTCGCTGCACTACGACTCGATGTTCCGCATCGGCATCTGAGATCCGCGGGTCGCACCGCGCGAAGTGTCGAGACCTACGCCTGCGGGTCGGAGGCGTGCCGGACGCCGCGGCGCAGCGAGATGTGGCCGGACGCATCCGGCCGGGCGAGCTGCCACGGTGGGGCCAGCGTCAGGTAGGTCTCCAGCACCACCTCGGGCGGATCGGCCAGTTGGGTCTGCAACCACGCGGTGATCATGGCGATGATGTTGTGCACCTGCTGCTGGACGGCCATGATGCGCCACAGCCGGGTGACGCCGCCGTCGGCGAAGTGCTCGCTCACCGCGTCGACATAGCGTCCGGCCACCTCTTCGAAATAGCCCAGCAGCGAGTACATCGCGAAGGAGTTGGTGGCCAGCAGGGTCTCGTAGATTCCGCGATGGTGCTCGACATGGCCGAGCAGCACCAGGTAGATCTCCCGCCACAGCCCCAGATAGTCGGCGCCCGACTCGCTCATCCGCTCGGCCAGCACGTCCAGGCCTGGCCGCAGTTCGGCCACCAGCGCCTCGGCCAGCAACTGCGCCGGCGAGGAGGCATGGCTGTAGAACGTGGTCCGCGACACCCCGGCGGCAGCGGTCAACTGGGAGACCGGGATCTCCTCGGGCGGCACAGCGGTGGCCAGCTCCAGAATCGCCGCGGTCAGGCTGGCGCGCACGCGCAGGTACCGAGGATCCTCCTCGGTGATCCGCGCCATCCCCGATCCCTCCCGCCGTTGCCTCAACTGCGTCCACCACGAAACGTAACGCTCCACCGGGCCGGGTGTCACATACCGGTTCCAGGGACTTTTCCAAACCGGCCACGCCAACTATCCGACGACTGTACCGTAGTTGCCGGATAGCAGATTTTCCCGATCCCGGAGGCAGACCATGCCCACTGAAGCTTCGCTGGCCCAGAAGGTGGAGACCTTCGGACGGAGTTCGCGCCGCACCTTCCTGAAGTGGTCGGCGGTGGTCGGCGGCTCCGCCGCGCTGGTTTCCACGGTGACGAACCTCGGCATGCCCGAGAAGGCGGTCGCCCAGGAGCCGACGCTGGGCATGGCCGGGGTGGACAAGACGGTGTGGAACGCCTGCCTGGCGAACTGCCAGTCCCGCTGCCCGCTGCAACTCCAGGTCAAGGACGGCACCGTGGTGCGGGTGCTGCCCGACACCACGGGATCGGACGAGCTCGGCGACTTCCAGATCCGGGCCTGCGTCCGCGGTCGCGCCCAGCGGCAGCGGATCTACAGCCCGGACCGGATCAAGAAGCCAATGCGCCGCACCGGTCCTCGCGGCGGCGGTCAGTGGAAGGAGGTCTCCTGGGAGGAGGCCTTCGACCTGATCGCCAGCGAGCTGAAGCGGGTCAAGCAGGCCTACGGCAACGAGGCGATCTGGTACCACTACGGCTCCGGCTCCACCGGCGGCAACATCACCCAGCGCGGCACCTGGCCTCGGCTGTTGAACGCCTTCGGCGGCTACCTCGGCCAGTACGGCACCTACTCCACCGCCCAGATCCTCGCCGGCAGCGAGGTCCACTACGGCGTGGCCCGGATTCCGTCCAACTCGTTCGAGGACGCCAAGAACACCCGCCTGCAGGTGATGTTCGGCAACAATCCGCTGGAGACCCGGATGTCCGGCGGCGGCGAACTGGCCGTCGTCCAGAAGATCCGCAAGGAGTACGGCATCCGGTCGATCGTGATCGATCCGCGCTACTCCGAGACCGCCGTCGACGTGGCCGACCAGTGGATCCCGATCCGGCCCGGCACCGACGCCGCGCTGGTGGCAGCACTGATCCACGTCATCCTGGCCGAAAAGCTGCAGGACCAGGCCTTCCTCGACAAGTACTGCGTCGGGTTCGACGAGCACACCCTGCCGGCGGGCGTCCCGGCCAACTCCTCCTACCGGGCCTACGTCGAGGGACGCGGTCCGGACGGCATTGAGAAGTCGCCGCAGTGGGCAGCGAGCATCACCGGCATCCCGGCCGACCAGATCCGCCGGCTGGCCCGCGAGATCGCCACCACGAAGCCCTGTGCGATCACCCAGGGCTGGGGGCCGCAGCGCAGCGCCAATGGCGAGAACGCGGCACGCGCGGTGTTCACGCTCGCCGCGGTGGTCGGGCAGATCGGCATTCCCGGCGGCGGCAACGGCTGGCGGGAGGGCAACTTCAGCCTGCCGGTCGTGCCCTTCCCCATGTTCGACGGCGACGCCGAGCCGGTCGCCACCAAGATCTCCTGCTTCAACTGGATCGACGCGATCAACCGTGGCCCCGAGATGACCGCCGAGAAGGACGGCGTCCGCGGCAAGGCCAAGCTCGACGTCGGCATCAAGCTGATGGTGGTCAACTCCTCGAACACCCTGATCAACCAGCACAATGACGTCCACGTCACCCAGGAGGCGCTGCGCAACGAGTCCAACGCCGAGTTCATCGTGGTGATCGACCATCAGTGGACGGCGAGTTGCGAGTGGGGCGACCTGGTGCTGCCCGCCACGACGAACTTCGAGGAGAACGACATCGTTCCCGGCGGATCCTGCAGCGACATGGGCTGGGTGATCTGGGGCGAGAAGGCGATCGAGCCGCTGTTCGACGCCAAGACCGGCTACCAGATGTGCACCGAGATCGCCCGTCGCCTGGGGGTGGAACAGGAGTTCACCCAGGGCCGCAGCCAGGAGCAGTGGCGCACCTACCTGATCGACAAGACCCGGGAACTGGTACCCGACCTGCCGACCGAATCCGAGCTGGCCGAAATGGGCGTCTTCCGGAAGAAGAACCCCGCCGGCAACGTGATCGGGATGAAGGACTTCCGGGACGACCCGGTGGCCAACCCGCTGATGACCCCGTCGGGCAAGATCGAGATCTTCTCCCAGCTCGTGTACGAGAAGTCGAAGACCTGGGTGTTCGAAGGCGATCGGGCCGGCGACCGCATCACCCCGCTACCCGAGCACCTGGACACCTGGGAGGGCGCCGCGGAGGCGCGTACCTCGGAGTACCCGCTGCAGTGCATCGCGCACCACTTCAAGGGACGGACGCACTCCAGCTACGCCAACCTCGCCTGGCTGAACGAGGCCCATCCCCAGGTGGTGTGGCTGAACCCGATGGACGCCCGGGCCCGCGGCATCCGCAACGACGACGAGGTGCTGGTGTTCAACGCCCGCGGAACCGTGCGGACCATCGCCCGGGTGACCCCCCGGATCGCACCCGGGGTGGTGTCGCTGCCGCAGGGCGCCTGGTACCGGCCCGATGCCGAGGGCGTGGACGTGGGCGGCTGCGTCAACACGATCATGAAGTACCACCCCTCACCGCTGGCGAAGGGCAACCCCGGACACACCGCCCTGGTGGAGATCAAGAAGGCGAACTGACCCATGACTGAGAACTTTGTTGAGGCTGGTGCCGGTTACGGTTTCCATTTCGATCAGACGTTGTGCAACGGCTGTAAGGCCTGTCAGATCGCGTGCAAGGACAAGCACGATCTGCCGATCGGGGTGAACTGGCGACGGGTCGTGGAATACGCCGGCGGCACCTGGCAGGTCCACGACGACACGTTCACGCCACGCGTGTTCACCTACTACACGTCGATCGCCTGCAACCACTGCGAGAACCCGGTCTGCGTGCAGGTCTGCCCGACCACCGCCATGACCCAACGCGAGGACGGCACCATCTTCGTCGATGACAGCAAATGCGTCGGCTGCCGCTACTGCGAATGGGCCTGCCCCTACTCCGCACCCCAGTTCAACGCCGAAACCGGCCACATGACCAAATGCGACCTGTGCTACGACTACCGCACCACCGGCCAAGACCCGGCCTGCGTCTCCGCCTGCCCCTCCCGGGCGCTGGGCTGGGGCCCGATCGAGGAACTGCGCAACGAACGAGGCACCGAGAGTGGGATCGCCCCCCTGCCCGATCCCAGTATCACCCGGCCCCACCTGGTCATCACCCCACACCGGGACGCACAGCAGTGGGACCGTGGCACCGGCGACATCGCGAACCCGAAAGAGATCTGATGAACACCCACGAACTGCCGATGATCCTGTTCACCGTGATCGCCCAACTCAGCGTCGGCACCTTCATCGCCCTGGGCATCATCGACCTGGCGCTCGCCCGCACCCACAACAAGCAGACCGTCGCCCGCATCACCCGACCCGTGCTGTACGCCATCGGACCCACCCTGATCCTCGGCCTGGTGGTCTCCATGCTGCACATGAACGACGTCTTCCACGTCTTCAACGTGATCCGACACTGGGACTCCTCCTGGCTCACCCGCGAAATCCTGTTCGGCATCACCTTCGCCGGCCTCGGATTCGGGTTCGCCTTCCTGGAATGGTTCCAACTCGGCAGCGAACTGCTCCGCCGACTCCTCGGCGGCCTCACCGCCCTGATCGGCATCGGACTGATCTGGTCCATGTCGATGATCTACTACACCCTGGTCACCATCCCCGCCTGGAACACCCCCATCGTCCCCTTCCACTTCTTCATGACCACAGCCATCCTCGGCTCACTCGCCGTCGGCTGCGCCCTCATGTTCACCGTCTGGATCCGGAAACGGAACGAGCGGAAGCTCGCCACCGGCCCGGCCGAACCAGCCGGCACCGACGAACCCGTCAGCGGCGGACGCGCAACCGCGGTGGCCACAGCCACCGCCGCGAAGCCGACCACGACGAAGCAACCCGTGCTGGGACTGGTGAAGGACCGGATCAACCAGATCAACGCGCCCACCACGGCGGAGGAATGGACGCTGATCACCCGCGTGGTGCAATGGCTCGCGGTAGCGACCGCCGTCGCCGGCCTGCTGGTGCTGATCTCGTACCCGCTGCACATCTCGGCGCTGGCAACCGGCAACGAGGCCGCGCAGGAAGCGGCGGGCGTGTTCTCCGGCACCTTCTTCGTGGTCCGCCTGGTCCTTCTAGCGCTCTCCACCGGCCTGCTAGCGCTGTTCGTCTTCAAGACCGCCGGCCAGACCCTGCGGGAACGTCCCCAGGTGCTCACCTGGCTGATCACCGCGGCCTTCGTCCTGGCAGTGGTGGCGGAGATCATGGGCCGGTCGCTGCACTACGACTCGATGTTCAGCATCGGCATCTAGTGCAGCTCCCACTCGGCGTTCAGGCAGCCACCGCGGGCTTCGTCCTCGGACGCCTGCTGCTGAAGCCACCCGCTGCCGCCCTGGTGGCCAGTCTGGGCGATCAGGCGATGCAGGCTGCCTGGCCGCTCGACGATCCGGACAGCAGGCGGGGCCTGGCGATACTGTCCGACGGAACCGGCCAGCCCAGCGCTCTGGAGGTGGAGTACAAACGGCTGTTCGTCCGGGAGTCGGCCACCCGGGTTGAGTTGCGCAGTGCGGTACGCCGCAGGGAGGTCGACGCCGCGGCCACCCGAGCCGAACTGCGCGAGATCTACCGGCGGGACCGGTTGAGCGTGGCGGGCACCGTGTCGGTCTACGACGACCAGGTGGGCACCCAGTTGCTCTACCTGGCCGATCGGCTGGCGAGTGCCGCGCAGGCCGCGCTGCGAGGCGATGCCGAAGCCGCCGACCAGGCCGCCCGGGCCGGGCTGTGGCTGCGCGAGAACCACCTCGATCCGGTGATCAACGAGGTGCTCGACGCCATCGAGCAGCGGGCGCACACCCCGCTCTACCGAGCCCTGCCGCCGCTCACCCGCGGCTTCCTCGCCGAACACCGCCGCGCCAGCGGGCAACTGGTCCGGTCATGACCACCACCGCCGGCGGCGCCGACCCCGCACCCGACCTCACCCGGCCGCTGGTGCGCTGGCTGTCGGCTCATGACATTCCCCGGCGGGTGGTGCTGCTCTGCCAGGACGCCGTCCTGCCCGGCGGTGAACGTCACTCGCTGATGATCCGCGTGCCGGGCTGTCTGGCCGAGGCCTCGATCGCGCTGCCGGCGCAGTTGCTGGCGGGTGGCGTGGCCGAGGTCGCGGTGCTGCCCTGCCCCAGCGACGGTGCCGCGGTGCGGGATCGGCTGGCGCAGTGGCGGCGGGTGATCCTCGCCGGGCTTGAGCTGCTCGACGACGCGCCACCGCTGGGCCGTTGGCAGCGCAGCCCGGAGGAGCTCGTCCTCGGCCAGGTTCCGGTGCCCCGGCGGATGCTGCTCGGGCTGGGCGGCCGGCCGGACTTCCCGCTCGACCCCGCGGACGACGAGACCGGACGCACCCTGGCCGCGCTGGCCCTGCTGCAGCAGCGGGGCCAGGCAGCACCGCAGCCGGTGGCAACCGGTGACGCCGAGCCGGTCGCCGAACCGGACGAGAACAGTCCGGCCCACAAGCTCGTGGTGGCCGGCTGCACTGCCTGCGGGGTGTGCGTCCAGGCTTGTCCGCACGACGCCCTGCAACTGAGCCACACCGACCGGGCCAGCACGCTCAGCCAGGCTCGCGACACCTGCCGGGGCGAGCTGGCCTGCGTCCGGTTGTGCCCGGTGGCGGCGATCACCGACGCTGGCGGGCTGACGCTGCAGGAACTCTGGCGGGAGCCGCGGGCCGTCCTGGCCACCGTGGCCACAGCCACCTGCCCCCGCTGCCGGACCCGGCACCCGGGCCCGGCCGGCTCCCTCTGCCCCACCTGCGACTTCCGAAGCCACCATGCCTTCGGCTCGGCTCTGCCGCCCGGAGCCAACCTGCGGGGGTAGGGTGCTGGCATGCCACGGCCCCTGCCACTCGACCTCGGCCCGGAACTGTCGGTGGCGGAGTTCTCCCGCTACTCCCGGCAGTTGGTGCTGCCCGAGTTCGGGATCGCGGGGCAGCGTCGGTTGCGGGCGGCGAAGGTGCTGGTGCTCGGCGCCGGCGGGCTCGGGTCGCCGGCGCTGCTCTATCTGGCGGCGGCCGGGGTGGGGACGATCGGGATCGTCGACTTCGATGCCGTGGAGGAATCCAACCTGCACCGCCAGATCATCCATCCGGTCGCCGCTGTCGGGCAGCCCAAGGTGGCCAGCGCCGCCACGGCGCTGGCCGCTCTCAACCCGGGCGTGACGGTCGTCCCGCACCAGCTCCGGCTGACCGGGGAGAACGCGGCGGCCATCCTGGCCGACTACGACATCGTGCTGGACGGCACCGACAACTTTCCCACCCGCTACCTGGTCAACGACACCTGCGTCGCGCTGGGCATCCCGCTGGTCTGGGCCTCGGTGCTGGGCTTCGCCGCCCAGTTGTCGGTGTTCTGGCCGGCCGGCGGTGGCCCCCAGCTGCGCGACCTGTTCCCCGAACCACCCGCGCCGGGCAGCGTCCCGAACTGCGCCGAGGCCGGCGTGATCGGGGCGCTCTGCGGTCAGGTCGGCTCGATCATGGCCAGCGAGGCGATCAAGCTGCTCACCGGGCTGGGCGCTCCCCTGCTCGGCCGCGTCCTGGTGGTCGACGCCCTGGCCGGACGCTGGGACGAGTTCCCGCTGCTGCCGGCCGGTCGCGGCCCGCGGACCACGTCCACCCAGGTGGCTGCCGACGAGCCGGCGCCGACCGTCGACCCGGCGATCGGGCTCTCGACCGTCGGGTCGCCCATTCCGTCCGACACGCTGCTGCTGGACGTCCGCGAGCCCGCGGAGTTCGCCGAAACCCACCTGCCCGGCTCGGTCAACCTCCCGCTGCAGCAGGTGTTGGCCGGCGCGGAGGTGCCCGGCGACCGTCCGATCCTGGTGATCTGCCGCAGCGGCGCCCGGGCGACGGTGGCCGCCGCCGCTCTCACCGCCCGCGGGCTGGACGTCTCGGTCCTCGAGGGCGGCCTGCTCGGGCTCACTTCAGCTGGCTGATCACCTGCTCGATCACGCCCTTGGCACGCTCCAGCAGGCCGTCGGCATCGCAGCTGGTGGCTTCGAAGGACTGCTTCGACTTCCCGGCCGCGGACGCCTCGATGGTCAGCTGGGCGCCGTCCAGGCACTCCTGGCTCTCATGACCGCCCAGGGCCCGGACGCCGGTGGTGAGCACCTCCCAGGTTCCCTCGGGGAGGTCGTAGCTGGTGGCCTTGCCGTCCAGCGTGTAGCTGGCCTGCTTCGGGGTGACCACCAGGGTGTAGTCGCCCGCCCGTTCGGCCTCGAACCCGGCGGCGTAGCTGACCTTCACCTCGTCCCAGTCGCCGGTGCCCAGCAGGGACGAACAACCGCCCAGCGCCACCAGCAGCGGCAGGACCAGCAGAACCAGCGCTCGCTTCATGCCAGCGAGACTACGCGGCGGCTCAACCGGCCACCCGGATGGCGTCCAGCACCCGCAGCGTCTCCAGGGTGCGGGCGTGGTCCGCCTCGGGCGTCGCCTGCCGCTCCACCAACTCGACGAACCGGGCGAGTTCGTAGCGCAGGTTGGTGGCCGGCTGATCGATCTCGTGGCACCGGACCTCGCCGGCCAGGGTGCGCACCTCCAGCCGGCGGGGGGTGGCGATGTGGTCGATCACCAGCGTCGCCGCCTCGCCCTGGATCTCACTGGGCCGCTGGCTGGCGGTGATCTTGGAGTAGGACAGATCGGCCACGAAGCCGGGGTAGCCGGCCAGCACCGCTCCCGCCCCGTCCGCGCCGGAACGGAGCGGCACCTGCACCCCAAGCACCTTGTCCGGCGCACCGAACAGATCCACCAGCGCGCTGACGCAGTACACCCCGAGGTCGAACAGCGCGCCGCCGCCCAGCTCGGGGTCGAAGATGTTCACCCGCTCGCCGGCCAGCACCTGGTCGTAGCGGGAGGAACGCTGGCTGTAGCCGAACGAGACCCGCCGGATCGGACCGAGCTCGGCGAGCAGTTCGCGCAGCTTCGCCGTCCCCGGGTCGTAGGCGTTCCGCATCCCCTCGAAGACCAGCACGCCGGCCCGCTCCGCCGCCTCCAGCAGGGTGAGGAATTCCGCCGCGCAGGTCACCGCCGGCTTCTCCACCAGGACGTGCTTGCCGGCCTCGATGGCGGCCAGCGCCTGGCTGTAGTGCACCGAGTTCGGGCTGGCGACGTAGACCGCGTCCACCCGGTCGTCGGCGAGCAGCGCGTCCAGGCTCGACCAGCTGTGCGGCCCGCCGAACTCGGCGGCCAGCGCGGCGGCCCGCTCCGGATCGCGGGAGTAGGCGCCGGCCAATTCGAGGCCGGCGACCTCGGCCAGCTCCGCGACGAACAGGCGGACGATCGGTCCGCCCCCGATGGTGGCGATTCGTATCACGCTGCCATCCTGGCCGATCAGCCGACCGGGAGCCAGACCTGGGCACCGTTGATCTCGACACCCTCGGCCGGGGCCAGCGGACGGACGCCCTCGGTGACCGCGATGCCGCGCTGCTGAGCCTGGGTCGCGATCTCGGCGCGCAGCTTCTGCCAGGCCTTGGCGCCGTTCACGGTGTGGGCGAACTCGATCGCCCGGGAGACCGCCAGGGTGACCCCGTCCGGTCCGGCGGTCAGCTGGTAGACCACGTCGTCGTCGTTGTAGTGGGTCTGTGCCCAGGAGCTGTCGTCCAGCCGCTTCACCCGTTTGCCCGCCTCGAGCACCGGGCCGACCAGCGCGGTGGCGGTGGCCAGGTCGGTGGCCAGCAGCAGGGTGTCGCCCAGCCCACCGGCGCCGGCGGCCTGGGTCTGCTTGTCGGCGAACCGCCGTTCACCGACCTCCCGGCCCTTCTGCCGCGCCCACCGCTTCACCAGCGGACGGGCGATCAACAGCGCGATGACGAGGGCGATCAGAGCGTAGATTCCTAGTGCTTCCCACATGGGGCGGGATGCTAGCAGCGACTGGTGCCGCGTCCTTCCACTTCCAACTTATAGCTGGTGGGGGGTCTTGCCGCAAGGCCCCCCACGAGGCGCAGAATGTCCGTCGGTCCAGGGACGGAAGCGGGTGCGCGATGGGTGAGGTCAAGGTCTTCGAGGTGGCGGCGGAGAAGGCTGATCCGGCGCTGATCGGCTCCGATGTGGCGCACTTCGCGGCGGTGGCGGCCTGCCTGCAGCAGCGGATCGCCGCCACCGTGGCCCGCCGGGACGCGTTGCTGGTCACCCCGGAGCGGCGCGGCCGGGGAGCGATGGAGCGCGACGAGGAGATCCACCGGCTGAACGGCCTGCTGCGGGTGTTCCGGCGTTCCCGGCTGGACGTCTGCCTGGGCCGGATGGTGCCCGCCGGCGGCGGCGAACCGGTCTATGTCGGCCGGGTCGGGCTGATCGACGCCGACGACCGGCAGTTGCTGGTCGACTGGCGGGCGCCGGCCGCCGAACCCTTCTTCGCCGCCACCACGGCCAACCCGCTGGGCCTGGCCAGCCGGCGCCGCTACCGCTGGGTGGACGGCCGGATCCGCGACTACTGGGACGAGGCGCTCACCGAGCCCGATCCGGACACGCCACTGGCGCTGGACCGGGACTCCGCCTTCCTGGCCAGCCTGGGCAGCAGCCGCTCCGGCCGGATGCGGGACGTGCTGGCCACGCTGGCCACCGACCAGGACGCCATCGTGCGGGCGAGCTCGTCCGGCGCGCTGGTGGTGGAGGGCGGGCCGGGCACCGGCAAGACCGTGGTGGCGCTGCACCGGGCGGCCTACCTGCTGTACGCCGATCCCCGGCTGAAGGGCCATCGCGGCGGCATCCTGATCGTCGGGCCGCACCAGTCCTACCTCGACTACGTCTCGGACGTGCTGCCCAGCCTGGGCGAGGAGGGCGTGCTGAGCTGCACGGTGGCCGACCTCCTTCCCGAGGGCGCGGACGCCCGTCCCGAACCCGACCCGACGGTCGCCCGGCTGAAGGCCTCCGCCCGGCTGCAGGACGCGATCGAGCCCGCGGTGGCGCTCTACGAGGAGCCGCCCACCGAGCCGCTGACCGTGGAGACCGAGTGGTTCGACGTCGAGGTCGAGCCGGCCGACTGGGCGGAGGCCTTCGGCGGCCGGGAACCCGCGACCGCCCACAACGACGCCCGGGACGAGGTCTGGCAGGCCCTGGTCGACCTGCTGGCCGAGAAGGTGGCGGTGGACGAGCTCTCCGCGGACGAGGTCCGCCGGCTGATCCGCCGGGATCAGGAACTGCGGGAGACCTTCAGCCGGGCCTGGCCGATCCTCGACCCGGCCGAGCTGGTCGGCGATCTCTGGACGGTGCCCGCCTACCTGCGGCGCTGCGCGCCCTGGCTGACCCGCGAGCAGGTGGCGGCGCTGCAGCGGCCCGAGGCACAGGCCTGGACCACCGCCGACCTGCCGCTGCTGGACGCCGCCCGGCTGCG
Source organism: Propionicimonas sp. (assembly GCA_049840415.1). Taxonomy (GTDB): domain Bacteria; phylum Actinomycetota; class Actinomycetes; order Propionibacteriales; family Propionibacteriaceae; genus Propionicimonas. The sequence goes on from JASGLB010000014.1 coordinate 207,901, forward strand.
GGTGGGCGACCCGGAGACCCCCGCCCGGGCACGTCGCCGGGAGTCCGTGCTGGCCGAACAGCACCAGTACGTCGACGACCTGATCGAGTACCTGCTGGCGACCAACGACGACCCGGAGAGCGGCCTGGACCTGCTGCGGCGGGACAGCGTCCGGGAGGCGCTGGTGGACGAGGCCGCCGCCCCGCGTCCCGACCCCGACCAGCTGGCCGGCCCGTTCGCCCACCTGGTGGTGGACGAGGCGCAGGAGCTCACCGACGCGGAATGGCGGATGCTGCTGCGGCGCTGCCCGTCCCGCAGCTTCACCATCGTGGGCGACCGCGCCCAGGCCCGGCACGGCTTCGCCGGCGACTGGCCGGAGCGGCTGCGCTCGCTCGGCTGGACGGAGGTCGCGACCACGTCACTGAACCTCAACTACCGCACCCCCGCCGAGGTGATGGCGGCCGCCGAGCCGGTGATCCGGCAGGTCTACCCGGACGCCAACGTGCCGGAGTCGATCCGCGCCAACGGCATCCCGGTGCGCCACGACACCGTCGACCGGCTGGACCAACTGCTGACCGACTGGCTGGCGGCGAACGAGGGCGTCGCCTGCCTGATCGGCACCCCCGAAGCACTGACCAATCACGGCCTGACAACCTGGGACACGGGGACGGTTCCTGGCCGCCGGGGACGGTTCCCGGGCGCCGGGGACGGTTCCTGGGCGCCGGGAACCGTCCCCTGTCCCACCCGGGTGCAGGCCCTCACCCCGGAGACGGTGAAGGGGCTGGAGTTCGACCTGGTCGTGCTGATCGAGCCGGAGAGCTTCGGCGACGGCGTCTCCGGCGGGGTCGACCGGTACGTGGCGATGACCAGGGCCACCCAGGAGTTGGTGATCCTCAGCGAGTCGACCGCGACCCCTTGACAACATACAACCGACTGGTTGTATATTAAGTCCATGATCGAGCAGGACGAGGAACGGGCGGACGCGTTCTTCCACGCCCTGGCCGATCGCACCAGGCGGGACATTCTGCGCAGGGTCCTGGCCGGAGAACACTCCGTCACCGCGCTGGCGGCGAACTACGACATGAGCTTCGCCGCGGTGCAGAAACATGTCGCCGTGCTCGAAAGAGCCGGCCTGATCACCAAGCGACGCAGCGGCCGCGAACAGTTGGCCAGCGGGGACGTCGACGCGATCCGTTCGGTCGCCTCGATGCTCACCGAGCTGGAAGACGTCTGGCGCGGCCGGATCGCTCGTATCGACGACCTCCTCAAGGAAGGCTGAACCATGCCTGTCACGAACATCACCAAGGATCTCGACACCCGGTCGCTGGTCATCACCGCCCACTTCGCCGCCGGAGTGGAAAGGGTCTGGCAGCTCTACGCCGATCCCCGCCAGCTGGAGCGGGTCTGGGGGCCGCCCAGCTACCCGGCCACGGTGGTCGAGCACTCGCTCACCCCCGGTGGCCGCGTCCACTACTACATGACCGGACCGGAGGGCGACCGGTTCTACGGCGGCTGGAGCGTCCTCACCGTGGACGAGCCGCGCGGGTTCAGCTTCGAGGACTTCTTCGCCGACGAGCACTTCGCCCCGGCGGCGGCGATGCCGGTGTCGCGCTGCAACTACGTCTTCGAAGCCGACGCGGAAGGGACGACCGCCACCTACACCACCGTCTACGAGACCGCCGAGGCGCTCCAGCAGGTGCTGGAGATGGGTATGGAGGAAGGCAGCCGCGAGTCGATCAACCAGATCGACGCCCTGCTCGCCGAAGACTGACCGCCAGCGACCCGGAGCTCCCCCCGCGGGAGCCGCGAAGGGCTCGACCTACTCTGACTCCGAGTTTGTGCACTGACTTCGGTGCACAAACTTGGAGTCAGTGGCGTTCGGCGTCGGCGGACTCCGCGACAACGGTGCGGCAGCCGGGTTCGGGTGGGGTACGAAGCCGGTGGGGCTGACAGCCCGGGACGGTCAGGCGCGGATCTTCGCGGTCCGGGCACTGGTCCGGCTCACCGTCTTGTAGCCGCTCTTGGAGCCGGTCACCTTGACGGTGATCCGCTTGCCCTTCAGCGCCTTGGAGAGCTTCAGCGTCGACTTGGTGGCCTTCTTGATCTTCTTGCCATTGGCCAGCCACTGGTACTTCAGCTTCACCCCGCTCGGCTTCCACTGCCCCGGGGTGACCTTCAGCTTCTTCCCGAGCTTCGCGGTGCCGGTGATCTGCGGGGTCGCCGCGGTCAGGGTGCCGTACCCGACCTTGCCCGTCCTGGCCGAGGTCTTCGACGTGGTGGCGAACCCGGATTTCGACCCGGTCACCGTCACGGTGATCCGCTTGCCGCGGTCCTTCGCCGTGGGGACGTATCGCGACGCGGTGGCACCGCTGATCTTCTTGCCGTCGCGATACCACTGCAGCTTCAGGGTGACGCCCTGGCCCCAGTCGCCCGGGCTGGCGGTCAGCGGGACGCCCACCCTGGCCGTGCCGGTGAGCTTCGGGGTCCTCGGGGTGAAAGCCGCCGGTTGCGGGGCGGCAGCCGGGGGATCGGCGGCGGGTCGGCTGCCGAAGTTCTGCGTCCAGTACGCCCGGTACTTGGCGCCGGCGTCGTAGTAGACCCCGATCCCCATGTCGGCCACGTCGGCGTTCATCAGGTTGCGGCAGTGGCCGTCGCTCTCCATCCAGCCCTTCACCACCGACTGCGCGCTGGCGTAGCCGGCCGCGATGTTCTCCGAGAGCCGCTGCCAGCCGTCGTAGCCGGCGTCCGCCACCCGCTGCGTCATGCCCTTGCCGTCCTGGCCGGTGTGGCTGAAGAAGTTCAGCGTGGCCATGTTGCGGGCGTGCGTGAACGAGGCGCTGGTCAGCGCCGAGTCGAGCCTCACCGGGCCGGCGGCGGGGAAGGTGGTGGCAGCCGAGCCGGCGCCGCAGGTCCGCGGCTTGCTGCGCATCAGGTTGACCTCGGCCAGCACCTCCTGCTGGATCTTCAGCTGCATGGCCGGGGTGTTGATCTCGGGTCTCATCACGTCGGTGCCGGCGGCCTGGGCGGGGGCCGCCGCGCCGCTCAGCATCAGCCCGACCGTGGCCAGCAGGGCCGCCGCCCGGATCAGGACGCCGGGCGATCGCGGCGGACGTGGCAGCGCGGCAACCGGATCGCCGGCGGGGGCGATCGGTTCAGCGGCCAGTTGGACGGCAGGGCAGGAAATCTCGCGACTGGGGGGTGTCACGCGCAGCAGACTACCTTGCCAGCGGCATCTCACCCAGGTTTTCTGAAAAAAACCTGAATTTCTTCGGCGTCCTACTCAGGCGCCTGCAGCCGCACCACCCGGACGAACCTGACCACCAGATCGTCCGCCCCATCGGCCAGCGCGATCCGTAGCCGGCGATGGCCGGCGGCCAGCGATCCGTCCGGCAGGGCGAGCGTGGCGGTGCGCCAACTGCCGGAGTTCTCCCGTCCGACCGTGGCCGTCGCCCCGGCGTCGGTGGTGACGGCGAACTCCCCCGCGCCCTGGTCGAGGTAGGTGATCTTGATCAGGTTCTTCCCCCGCCCGGCGGCCTCGGCGAAGGCCGGATCGGCCTCCAGCACGAATCCGGTGTCGCCCTCGGCCACCGCCGTGCTCAGCCCCTCGTAGGCGGTGCCGTTGTCGGCCTCGAACACCTCGCGATGGACGTCGGCCTCGCTGCGATGGGCGACCGAGCCGGGCTCGTCGCGCTGCACCAGCCACCGCTCCAGGTTGCGGACGTAGGGCAGCGACGGCCACTGCGCCGGATCGGCGAACCGCGCCAGGCCGTTCGCCTGCCAGTAGGTGTCCTCGGCATCGCGGAAGGCCGCCCAGGCGTCCACCGAGTCGGCGGCGGTGTGGCCGATCGAGAGCCGCACCCAGTCCCAGTGCTCGGGGTACTCGGCGAAGTAGGACGGCCCGGGCACCACGTAGATCCAGTTCATCCGGAGCTGCAGCGCCTTCAGGTTCGACTGACGGACGGCGTAGTACGGGTCGTCGGTGGCGTAGCCGCAGTCGTTGTAGCACTCGTTCTCGGTGGCCACCACGTAGCGTCCGGAGTGGATCGGCAGGGTCTCGTCCACCACCAGGTGGCCGTCGGGTTCGATCCGGGAGCCGTAGGCCGGCGCCTCGTTGAGGTGGAAGTTGGCCAGTTCGGTGATGCCGGTGCGGATCCCCAGCCCGGCCGCGACCGCCTGCTGGGCGAGCAGGTCGTCGGCCTCCTGGAACGGCCCGAACGGATAGTCCTCGCCGGTGAACACCAGCTTGTGCGACTGCTCGCCGAAGAGCTCGACCAGGTCGGTCCAGGCATGGCCGTACCAGGCCAGGTAGTCGGCCTCGGTGAGGTCGCCGGCCTCGACCGCGGCGGCGATCATGTCGTAGTCGTACTCCGCCCAGGTGAAGCCGCCGGGGACGTACACGAACCGGAGCCGCGGGTCGGCCGCCAGCCCGGTGTCGACGAACAGCATCCGGTAGGTGTCCAGCAGGGCGGACCAGACGCACTCGTTCCACAGCGGAAGGTGCCGCTGACCGTCGTAGTCGGGGCCGTAGGTCGTCACCTGGCAGCTGGCTGCCACCCAGTCCGGCGCCCAGCTCTCACCGCTGGCGAACAGCCGCATCCAGAACGGTCCGGGATCGGCCAACTGGTCGTCCAGGCCGGGGAGCGACATCTCCTGGGCCTCGCCGGTCGCGGTGCGGTCCAGCGGGCCGTCCGCGGTCGGACGGAGCTGCCGCCAGTTGACGTCGACCGAGCGGACCTCGACCCCGTACCTGGCTGACGCCGCTTCGGAGAAGAACCCGGAGTTCGGGGCCGGACGCAGCCAGCCTGGCAGCGACCAGTCGTCCCCCTCGGCGATCCGGACGCCGATCGGGCCGGCGTCCACCAGCGGGAACGCCGGCCCGCCGGGTTCGGCCGACGGCGTGACGGAGCCGGACGGAGCCTCGCTCGGGCTCGGCCCGACCGGCGCGGGAGCGGAACATCCCATCAGCACACCACCTGTCAGCAGCAGCGCCAGCCAGCCGGCCAGCGAGCGCCGCGGAGTCATCCTTCCTCACTCCGCAGCGTCACCCCGGGCAGCGCCTGCTCCACCTGCTCGCGGCTGAACCGGGCGGCGCCGGGTTCGCGGGTATTGGCGGCCGCGGCGGCCGTGGCGAGGGTGAGCGCGTCGCCGAGCTCGGCGGCGCGGGCCAGCCCGTGCAGCAGGCCGGCCAGGAAGCAGTCGCCGGAGCCCACGGTGTAGCGGCCCCGCTCCCCCGGGACGGCGCGCAGCCGGCCGGCGGCCGAGGCTGCGACCGCGCCGCGGGGGCCATCGGTGACCACTGCCAAACCGGCACCGGCCTGGCGCAGCCCGGCCGCCAACCCGGCGGCGTCCCCCTCCCCCAGCAGCTCGGCGGCTTCGTCCCGGTTGACCTTCACCACCGCCACCGCAGTGGACGCCAGCACCGCGGCGAGCGCCGGGCCGTGGACGTCCAGCGCGACCCGGACGCCGCGCGCCGACGCCCCGGCCAGCAATCCGGCCAGCGACGTCACCCGGTCGGCCGGCACCGAGCCGGAGACCGCCAGCCAGCCGTCGGCCACCCGGTCGACCGCCGCGGACAGGCCCTGCCAGGCCGGCTCGTCCAGCGGTAGGGCCGGCTCGTAGAACTCGGTCACCGAACCGTCCGCCTCGCTGAACGCCGACACGCAACGGCGGGTCGCGGCGACCGGCACCCGGTCCACCTCGATGCCGGCGGCGGCCAGCGTCTCGGCCATCCCCGCCCCCACCGGCCCGCCGAGCGGGGCGATCGCCCGGGCCGGGGTGCCCAGCACCGCCAGGGCGCGGGCGACATTGAGCGACTTGCCGCCGGCGAGTTCGACCACCCACTGCGGCCGGTGGATCCGGCCGACCTCGACGGCGGGCAGGCCGTAGCTGAGGTCGAGCGCGGGCGAGAGCCCCAGGCAGGCGATCATCGCCCGGCGCTCCTGGCGGCCAGCAGTGCCTCCCGGGTGGGCTGGCCGGCGGTGCCGCCGGTGGCGGTGGTGGACAGCGACCCGGCGGTGACCGCCCACGCCAGGCATTCGGCCACCGGCAGCCCCTCCAGCCAGGCGGTCAGGAAGCCGGCGTCGAAGCTGTCTCCGGCGCCGGTGGTGTCCACCGGCGAGATCGGCACGGCCGGCACCCGCACCAGCTCGGTCCCGCTGACCGCGAAGCCGCCGGCGGCCCCGTCCTTGACCGCGACGGTCGGGCCGGCGGCGGCGAGCCGGCGGGCGGCTTCGAGGGCGTCCGACGGCCGCTCGCCGGTCAGCGCGGTGGCGAGCTCGACCGCCTCGGTGGCGTTGGGCAGCAACAGGTCGAGGTGCGGCAGGCAGTCGGCGACGCCCGTCCAGGTCTCGGCGGGATCCCAGTTGGAGTCCAGGCTGGTGGTCACGCCGGCGGCCCGGGCCTCGGCCAGCAGGCCGGCCAGGCCGCGGCCGAAGGCCGGCACCAGGAAGAAGGAGGCGACGTGCAGGTGCCGGGCGCCGCTCCGGGCCAGCGCCTGGCGCACCTCGTCCAGGCTGAGGTCGGCCATCGCCCCGGGCAGGGTCAGGATGGCGCGATCGTCGGCCGACAGGATCACCGACAGGCCGGTGGCGCCGGGTACCGTCCGAAGCTCGGTGAGGTCGACTCCCCGTTCGGCGAGCAGTTCGGCGGTGCGCGCCCCGAAGGCGTCGTCGCCGACCCGGGCGACCAGCCCGACCGCCACCTGCAGCCGGGCGAGCCCGGCGGCGACGATCCCGGCGCTCGATCCCAGCACCAGGTCGGCTGCGGTGAGGAACTGCTCGGCCTGCCCGAACCGGGGACGGACGTCGCCGCGCAGCACCAGGTCGAGGTTGGCATCCCCGGCGACCAGCACCGGGCCGGAGGGCGGCTGGCGGTTCATCCCTTCAAGCCTGACATGGTCATGGTGGCGATGAAATGCTTCTGCGCGAACAGGAAGAAGGCGATCAGTGGGGCGGTGGCCACCACGTTGCCCGCCATCAGCAGCGACCACTGGGTGCGCCGGGTGCCCTGGAAGTTCGCGATCCCCAGCTGGACGGTGAACAGGTCCTCGTTGTTGATCGCGATCAGCGGCCAGACCAGGTCGTTCCACGACCCCAGCAGGGTGAAGATCGCCAGCGTTGCCATCGCCGGCCGGGCCAGCGGCAGGATCACCCGCAGGAAGATCTGCCACCGGTTGCAGCCGTCCAGCGCGGCGGCCTCCTCCAGATCGGCCGGGAGCGAGAGGAAGAACTGCCTCATCAGGAAGATGCCGAAGGCCGAGGAGAGCCACGGCACGAAGGCGGCGCCCAGGGTGTCGATCAGGCTCAGCCGGGAGAACATGATGTAGGTCGGGATCATCAGCAACTGGGTGGGGATCATGATCGTGGCGACCACCGCCATGAAGCCGAAGTCGCGTCCCCGGAAGTGCAGCCGGGCGAAGCCGTAGCCGGCCATCGAGCACAGCACCAGGTGGGAGCCGATCGCGATCAGCGAGACGATCACGCTATTGGTCAACCAGCGGACGATCTGGGTGTCGGCGAACAGCCCGGCGAAGCCGTCCAGGGTGAGCCGGGAGGGGATGAACGGCGGCGGGAACTTCACCAGCTCCTCGGCCGGCGACAGCGAGGCCAGCACCATCTGGGCGAACGGGGTGAGGAAGATCAGCGCGAGCGGGGCGAGCACGAAGTGCCAGCCGCTGATCCGGCGGCGGCGCCGGCCCGGCGCGGTGACGGCGATCGCCATCAGAAGGCCTCCGTTCCCTTGCGGCGGGCGTAGACGACCATCCCGAGGGTGATCACCAGGGTGACCAGGAACAGGATGTAGGCGGCCGCCGAGCCGTAGCCGAACTCCAGCCCCTTGAACGCCTTCTCCCACAGGAAGTAGACGATCGTCTTGGTGGCGTCCAGCGGGCCGCCGCGGGTGGTGGTGTAGACCAGATCGAACAGCTGCAGCGCGCCGATCGCCTGCCAGATGGTGACGAACACCGTCACCGGGGCGAGGTCCGGCCAGACCACCCGCCAGAAGGCCTGCCAGGGGCTGGCCCCGTCCACCCGGGCCGCCTCGAGCAGTTCGGGCGGGATGTCCTGCAGCGCGGCCAGGTAGATCACCGTGGTGAACGCGGCCTGACCCCACAGCGACATCAAGGCGATCACCAGCATCGCCTGGTTCGGATCCTCCAGCCAGCCCTGCGCCGGGACGCCGATCAACCGCAGCAGGTTGTTGACCAGGCCGTACTGCGGGCTGAACAGGTAGGTCGACAGGATCCCGGTGGCGGCCGCGGAGGCGACGAAGGGGACGAAGATCGCCGTCCGGTAGAAGCCGATGAATCGGATCTTCCGGTTCAGCGCGACCGCCAGGAACAGCCCGGCCAGCACCGACGCGGGGACGAACAGCGCCAGGTACACCCCGGTGTGGGTGACCGCGCTCCAGAACTCCTCGTCGGTGATCAGCTTGGTGTAGTTCCGCGCGCCGACGAACTTCGGCGCGGAGAACCCGTTCCACTTCTGCAGCGAGAGCAGGAAGGCCCAGGCGGCCGGGAAGATCGACAGCCCCAGCACGAACAGCATCCCGGGCAGGATGAACGACCAGCCCTCGACGGCCGCCAGCACCCGCTTGCGGCGCCGCGCGCTGCGCCGATCGGTTCGGGGTTCGGCCACCTCAGCCAGGCTAGCCATGGTCGCTCCTCGCGGCACGCGTTCAGCCCAGCACGACCGCGCGGGTGAGGTACCGCGGGCTGTCCGGGTTGAGGCCACGCCGCTGGGCGATCCGCACCGCGAGCCGCTGCGCCAGCACCAGCTCGATCAGCGGGTCGGCCGCCACCTGGCCGATCGCGGTGGCGCCGGTGGCCGCGATCTGCTCCCGCAGTTCGGGGTCGTCCTGGCCGAGCAGCCAGACCAGCGAGCCCGGGTGGGCGACCGCGAGCGGGCCGTGCCGGTAGTCGAGCATCGGGTAGCACTCCGCCCAGGCCTGGGCCGCCTCCCGGATCTTCAGCGCGGCCTCCATGGTCAGCCCGTTCGTCCAGCCCCGTCCCAGGTAGACGAAGTGGTCGTAGTCGGGCTCGGTGAGCACCGCCGGCTCGTCGGCCAGCGCCGCCGCGACCAGGTCGGGCAGGCCGGAGACGTCCTCGCCGAGCGCCGCCCGGGCCAGCAGCAGGAAGCTGGTCGGGAACCTGGTCTGCACCACCGATTCCTCGTCGGCGAAGTCCAGCACCAGGACGTCGTCGGCCAGGTCCGCGCAGGGGGAGTCGGCGACCCCGGTCACCACGATCTTGCGCACCCCCTGAGGCAGCGCCTGGAGGGCGTCGACCACCTCGGTGGTCGTGCCGGAGCGGGTCAGCCCGACCACCGCGTCGTACTCCCGCGGCCGGGCGGGCTCGGAGGCATAGGCGGCGTCGGTCAGGCCGTAGCCGGCGGTCTCGCGCAGCACGGCGAAGGACTCCGCCATGAATTCCGAGGTGCCACAGCCGATCACCAGCATCCGCTCGCCGGGACGGCGCAGCAGTTCGGTGGCGACGGCGGTGAGTTCCAGCGCCCGGCGCCAGACATCGGGTTGGCTCTCGATCTCGAAGGTGGTGATGGTCACGGGTTCGGCTTCCTTTGCTTCTCTGGGCACGGCGGGGCGGGCACCGCGCCGCAGCGGTGGTTGATGGGTGGCTACTCGCCGGACAGTGCCTCGTCCGCCTTCGCGGCCGCCTGTTGCAGCGCCTCGGCCGGCGTCCCCTTGCCCTGCAGCACCTGGGAGATGGCCGAACCGATCGCCTCGGAGAGGCCGACGTAGCCGACCACCGTCGGACGGGCCTGGACCGCGTTCTCGCTGTTGGCCGCCATCACGTCCAGCCCGGGCATGGCCGCCACCTGCTCGGAGAACTCCGGCGACTCCGTCTCGGAGGCCCGCAGCGGCAGGTTGCCGTAGGCGACGTTCCAGCGCACGTCCTGCGCCGGCGAGGTCAGCCACTTCAGCAGCTCGAAGGACCAGTAGTTCTGGTTGGCGTCCCCGCTGTCGGTCAGCGCCCAGATGTCGGGGCCGGAGACGGTCTGGTGATTGCCGTTCAGCCCGGGCAGGACGGTGACCCCGTACTTGGTCTTGGCGGTGTTGAGGTCGGTCAGCGTCCACGGGCCCGAGGTCACCATGCCGATCCGGTCGGCGGCGAACAGCTGGGTGAACTTGGTGTCGGTCTGGTCGAGGTAGACGCTCTTGTCGTCCACCGCCATCGCCCGCAGGAACTCCAGCGCGGCCTCGCCCTCCGGCGACGCGAAGGCCGCCTTGGTCTGGTCGTCGTTGAGGATCTTGCCGCCGTGCTGCCACAGGTGCGGCCAGAACTGCCAGGTGGTCTCCTCCGAACCGGAGACGGAGTAGGCGTAGCCGTAGGTCTGGTTGGCGGTGCTGGTCAGCTGCTTGGCCGCGGCGCGGAAGTCGTCCCAGCTCCACTGGTCGGTCGGGTAGCTCACCCCGGCCGCATCGAAGACGGTCTTGTTGTAGATCAGCGAGATGTTGTCCACCAGCGCCGGGAAGCCGATCGTCGCCTTGCCGGTCGGCTGGACGGTGGCGCGGGCGGCGGCGGAGAACTCGTCCCAGCCCACCGCCGGGTCGGCCACCAGTTCGGTGATGTCGAGCATCTTGCCGGACGACTCCAGCTCACTGGCCCAGGAGCCGAAGGCGTAGGAGATGTTGGGGTAGGTGCCGGAGGCGAAGCCGGCCGACAGCTTCTGCAGCAGTTCCTCGGTGGACGAGGCGCCGGAGGAGACCTTGATGGTGACGTTCGGGTGGGCCTTGCTGAACTCGGCGGCCAGCCCCTCCAGCAGCTTCTCGGCCTCGTCGGCCTGGCCGGTCCACCAGGTGAGCTCGACCGGAGCATTGGGATCGGCGGCGGCGGTCGGGGCGGGGCTGCTCGGCGAGCAGCCGGTCAGGGTGATCAGGGATGCCGTGATGGCGATGACGCCGGCGGTCCTCAGGTGACGAATGCTCATGATTCCTCTTCGGTGAGTGGCCTGACGGGCTCCGTGGCGGTCGGGAATCCACCAGCTGGCCGACCGGAACCCCGGAGGCTTCTATCATCACGACCGACTGATCGTTCACGCAATAGATTGATTGATTTGCGCATTTTTGTTGAGCGATATCGCAGATCAGGTGCGCAACCGGCGCGCTGCCGACCACCATGGGCACATGCTCACACTGGACGAGCTCCGGCTGCGGGACTGGCGCCCGCGCAGCCAGCTTCGCGCCCGCGTCTCGGAGGTCCCGGTTCCCGCGGTGCCCTGCATCGACGCCCACAACCACCTCGGCCGCTGGCTGAGCGAGGACGGCGACTGGATCGTCCCCGACTTACCCGGCCTGCTGGCCATGATGGACGCCTGCCAGGTGGCGACGATCGTCAACCTGGACGGGATGGCCGGCGACGAACTGCAGGCCAACCTGGCTCGGCTCGACCTGGCCCACCCCGGCCGCTTCCTCACCTTCTGCCAGCTGGATTGGGCGATGCTGGCCGAGCCGGACGGCGAGGACCGCCTGGTTCGGCTGCTCGACGACTGCGCCCGGCGCGGCGCCAAGGGCATCAAGGTGTGGAAGAACCTCGGGCTGAGCTACCGCGACGGCGAGGGTCAGCTGCTGCGGCCGGACGACCCGCGGGTGGTGCGGGTGCTCAGCCGGGCGGGGGAACTCGGCCTGCCGGTGCTGATCCACACCGCCGACCCGATCGCCTTCTTCGAGCCGCTGGACGAGCGGAACGAGCGGCTGGACGAGCTCGCGGAGGTGCCCGACTGGTGGTTCGGCGACCGCTCCCGCCACCCCGACTTCGACACCCTGCTGACCGCCCACGCCAACCTGGTGCTGGCCTGCCCGGGCACCACCTTCATCGGCGCCCACGTCGGCTGCTGCGCCGAGGACCTGGACCGGGTCGAGCGGCTGATCGAACGTGCCCCGAACTACCACGTCGACCTCGCCGGCCGGATCGCCGAACTGGGCCGCCAGCCGCGCCGCGCCGCCGGGTTCATCGCCGCCCACCCCGACCGGGTGCTGTTCGGCACCGACGCGTACCCGATCACCGCCGACGCCTACCGGCTCCACTTCCGGTTCCTGGAGAGCGCCGACGAGGGCTTCGACTACGCGCCGGGCGCGGAGATCCCGCCGCAGGGCCGTTGGGCGGTCTCCGCGCTGGCGCTGCCGCAGGATGTGCTGGCCGCGGTCTACCGGGACAACGCGGCCCGGTTGCTCGGCCTGGCCTGAACGACCGCGGAGCCTCAGCCGACCACGTCGAGCAGTTGGACGGCCGCCACCGTGGTCGCTTCCCGCACCCCGGCCAGGTACTTGCGGGGGTCCACCGCCTTCGGTTGATCGGTCAGTTCCTGCCGTAGCCGGGCGGTGCCGGCGATGGCCAGCGCGGTGCCGATGTTCACCTTCCGGATGCCGGCGGCGACGGCGGCGCTGAGCAGTTCGTCCGGCACCCCGGAGCTGCCGTGCAGCACCAGCGGGACGGGCACCGCCGCGTCCAGCCGGCCGATCAGGTCGAGGTCCAGCGCGGCGGTGCGTTCCAGCATGGCGTGGCTGCTGCCGACCGCGACCGCCAGGCCGTCCACCCCGGAACGGGCGACGAAGTCGGCCGCGTCCCGCGGATCGGTCCGGACGCCGGGCGCGTGGGCGCCGTCCTTGCCGCCGACCTCGCCGAGTTCACCCTCCACCCACAGCCCGAGCCGATGGCCGGCGGTCACCACCTCGGCGGTGGCGGCCAGGTTCTGCTGGTACGGCAGCCCGGCGGCGTCGAACATCAGCGAACTGAGCCCGAGTTCATCCGCCCGGGCGAGCACCGCGGCGGTGAGCTCGGGGTCGTCGAAGTGGTCGGCGTGCAGGGCGATCGGCGCCGCGGCGGCGATGGCCAGTTCCCGGCAGGCCGCCAGCAGCGGGGCGAAGCCGCGCCGGAAGGCGATCGCGTTCTGGCTGAGCTGCAGGATCAGCCCGCGGCCGGCCCGCTCCCCCGCCGCCACCACGGCCTCGGCCTGTTCCAGGGTGATCACGTTGAAGGCGGCCACCCCCCGGCCCCGCTCGGCCGCCGCGGCGACCAGGTCGGCGGTCCGGGCCAGCGTCATGCCTCCAGGCTCCCGCCCAGCGAGCGCGGCAGGTAGCGGGCGTGGGCGGCGGTGAGGTCGTCGCACAGCGCCCAGATCTGCTCCGGGGTGAGCGACGAGCTGGCGTTCGGGTCGGCCAGCACCGCCTGCCGGACATAGCGCGGATCGCCGGTGCGCGCGGCCTCGATGGTCAGCTCGGCTACCGACAGGTAGTTGCGGTTCAGCGCGGCCCCCAGCAGCGGGACGCTGCCGTAGTGCTCGGGGTGGACGCCGTCACCGTCCACCCGCGCCGGCACCTCGACCACCGCGCCCTGCGGCAGGTTGTCGATCAGCCCGCGGTTGACCACGTTGGCGTGGATGGTCCGCGGGGTGCCGGTCAGCATGGAGTGGATGATCTGCGGCGCGTACTCGGCGGCGTCCCCCTCGTCGTGCAGCGCGAGGTCGCCACCGGCGGCCAGGGTGGCGCGGGCCTCCTCGAACTCCCGGACGTTGCCCTCGGAGATCCCCAGGTACTCCCCCGGCACCAGCCGGAAGCGCTCGATCTGCTCCGGCGAGCGCAGGAACCAGCCGAGGTACTCCGAGGAGTGTTCGCTGGTCTCGGTGGGGTAGAACCCGACCCGGGAGAAGATCTCGACCCGCACCCGGCGCTCGAGTTCGGGGTCGGCGGCGATCCGGGCGCGCAGCAGCGGGTAGAGATCCTCGCCGTCCCGGCTCCACTCGGTCAGCCAGGCCTGGTGGTTCACGCCGCCGGCACGGTAGTGGGTACCCTCCAGCGGGACGCCGATCAGCTCGCACAGGTCGTGCACCGTCCAGTAGACGCTGTGGCACAGCCCGACGGCCTTCAGCTCGGGGGCGACGGTGGCCAGCCACCAGACGTTCATCGCCATCGGGTTGGTGTAGTTCAGCAGCCAGGCGTCGGGGCAGACCGCGGCCATGTCGGCGGCCAGCGCGGCGAGCACCGGGAAGGTGCGCAGCCCGCGGAACACCCCACCCACCCCGGTGGTGTCGCCGATGGTCTGCCGCAGCCCGTAGCGGGCCGGGATCTCCAGGTCGCACCGGGTGGCGTCGATGCCGCCGACCTGGATCATGTTCACCACGAAGTCCGCGCCGGTCAGCGCTGTCTGCCGATCCGCCTCGCCGCGGACGACGAGCTCCCGGCCGAGTTGGTGGGCGACGTTGCGCGCGGTGCCGACCGCCACCTCCAGCCGTCCCGGGTCGATGTCGTGCAGCACGAGGGTCAGGGTGGGCAGATCGGGGAAGCGGAGCAGGTCGACCACGAGTTGCCGGGTGAAGACCACGCTGCCGGCGCCGATGAAGGTGATGCTGGGCATGGTCCGATTCTGGTCAGACCGCGCGATCCGAGCAACAAAATGAGCGGATTGACGAGCAAATCGTCAGCTGCAATGATCACTTTCGTGTCCAGCCCCTCCTCCGCGCCGATCACCGTCGGACAACCCGGCAAACGCGCCCGGCGACTGGCGGAGCTGCTGGAGTACATCGGCGGCCGCAGCGAGACCTCCATCACCGACCTGACCGAGCACTTCGGCAGCTCGTCGGCGACCATCCGGCGGGATCTGGCCGTGCTGGCCGATCAGGGGGTGATCCTGCGCACCCACGGCGGCGCCCGTCCGGTGGAGGGTGCGATCGAGGTACCGGTGGCGCTGCGGGACACCCGCTACGCCGGCGCCAAGCAGCAGATCGCGAAGGCCACCGTCGCGCTGATCCCGCGGGAGCGGCATTCGGTGGCGTTCTGCGGCGGCAGCACCACCGCCTGCGTCGCGCGGGAACTCGGCTGGCACACCGAGCTGACCGTGATCACCAACTCGCTCAGCATCGCCACCATGCTGACCCGCTTCCCCCGGCTGAAGGTGCTGATGACCGGCGGCATCCTGCGTCCGCAATCGCAGGAACTGGTCGGCGTGTTGGCCGAGGGGACGTTCAACGCGGTCACCCGGATCGGCACCGCCATCCTGGGCGCGGACGGAGTCTCCGCGGCCGACGGCGTCACCACCTACGACGAGACCGAGGCCCGGACGAACCACGCCATGGTCGCCAAGGCCGACCGGACGATCGTGGTGGCCGACGGCTCGAAGATCGGCCGGGCGGCCTTCGCCCGGCTGGCCGGGCTGGAGGAGATCGACATCCTGGTCACCGACGAGTCGGCCGACCCGGCCGAGCTGGACCGGATCCGGGCGGCCGGCGTCCAGGTCGTCGCGGCCTGACGGTCAACCGCGCAGCTGCACCGCCGACTCCCAGATCAGGAAGCCGGCCAGCACCGCCAGCGCGAGCGCGGCGATCCGCATCACCCACTGATAGGCGCTGCCGGCGATCACCCGGCGGCTGCGCGCCACCACCACCGCCAGCACGACCTTCGCCCCCACCAGGGTGGCGTAGAAGCCGGCGACGAAGGCCACCGCCAGGCCGAACGAGTCCGCCGCCAGGCCGAGGACGAGCGGGCCGAGCACCGTCCCCCAGGTGAGCCAGGGGTGGGGGTTGGAGAGGTTCACGGTCAGCGCCCGGCGCAGCGCGGCGGCCGAACTCAGCGGCGCCGCGGCGGTCACGTCGATCGGCCTGCCGGCGTCCCGCCAGGTCTCCCAGGCCAGCCAGAGCAGGTAGCCCCCGCCCACCACCCCGATCGCCGGGAGCACCCAGCCGGGCAGCCGGCTCAGCACCAGCAGCGTGATGGTGACCACGATGGCGTCCGACACCAGCGGGGCGAAAGCGGTGACCACCCCCGCCCGCAGCCCGGAACGCAGGGTCTGGACGATCACCAGCACCAGCAGCGGCCCCGGGCTGATGCCCGCGGCCACCCCCATCGTCAGCCCGAGCAGCAGGGAATCCACACCGCGAGCATAGGGGCGGGGCGCCGCCTGGGCTCAGCCCTTGCCGGTGTTGCGGTAGGCCCGCGGGCTGACCTGGTGCAGGCTGCTGAACCGGCGGGAGAAGTGGGCGGCGTCGTCGTAGCCGACCTCCCGGGCGATGGTCGCCACCGGCTTGTCGGAGGTGTCCAGCAGTTCGCGGGCCCGCTGCATGCGCAGCAGGGTGCGGTACCGCATCGGCGCGTAGCCGGTCCGGGCCTTGAACCGGGCGGTCAGGTGCGAGGGCGACAGGTTCACCTCGGCGGCGACCTCGGCGATCGACAACGGCTGGTCGAGATCGGCGGCCAGCCGCTCCCGGATCCGGTCCACCGGGTCGCCGCCGTCCTCGCCGGCCCGCGGCTCGGCCAGGGTGGTGAGCAGGTGCCAGGCGGCGCCGGAGGCGGCCCGGAGCCGGGCCAGGGTCTCGTCCTGCTCCAGGTGGTCGATCACCTCGTCGATCAGCCCGGTGCAGCGGGTGAGCGCGGCCACCGGGATCACCGGACGCTGCCGGGTGGCGCGGGTGGCGGCCGCCAATTCGGCTGCCTGTTCGCCGGCCAGGTGAAGCCACCAGATCGTCCACGGGTCGTCCGGATCGGCCCCGTAGGCGTGCGGCGCACGACGGGGCACGAGCAGCGCCTGCCGCGGTCCGATCCGGTGCCGGACGCCGTCCACCTCGGCCCAGCCACTGCCCTGCGAGCAGACGATCACCACCGTCTGGCCGGCGCCGTTGGGCCGCACCCGGCGGTGGGCGCTGGCGTGCGGGAAGTGGCCGCAGTCGGTGACCAGCAGCTGCGAGGTGATCGGCGCCCGCAGCGCGGCCGCGATGATCGAGCGGGGGACGACCCGGAGCCGCTGGCCGGCGAACCCCTCCCGGCGATATCTCGGCTGCTCCATCGTCAGAGTATCGTCCAACTCGCACAGCCGGTCCAGCCCTGCTCCCGGTCCGGTCGAGGCCGGACCGTCAGCTCGCCCGATTCCGGGCTGCGTCGGGCATCGCCTTCCTGGTCTTCGCGAGCCCAACCACGACCGGCTACGTCCATCGCAGTTTTATCCAAGTAGTCCGCAGGAGCAGTCATCTGGCGGCACCCGTCCGACTCCTAGGGTGAGAGCGCACCGACGAAACGGCCCGGTTCCAGCCCTGATCCGAGGAGGTCCGCCAATGACGGCCGACAGCACCGCCACCATGCCCGGGAAGCTGCAGTTGCCGGACGCGCCGCCGAAGGTGCGCGACCAGTTGGCCGACGGTCGCGCGGCGGCCTGGAGCGAGCCGGTGCCGATCCGCACCTATCCGGCCGGCGAGCCCAGCCGCTACCCGATGTTCCTGGACCAGCGGGTGTACCAGGGCTCCAGCGGCAAGGTCTACCCGCTGCCGTTCATCGACAGCGTCTCCGACCAGCCCACCGTCCGGGAATGGCAGGCCGTCCACCTGGAGAACCGTTACCTGCGGCTGATGCTGCTGCCCGAACTCGGCGGACGGATCCACGTCGGCTACGACAAGACCACCGGCTACGACTTCTTCTACCGCAACAACGTGATCAAGCCGGCGCTGGTCGGCCTGGCCGGGCCGTGGATCAGCGGCGGGATCGAGTTCAACTGGCCGCAGCACCACCGGCCGGCCACCTGGCTGCCGGTGGAGACCACCATCGAGCAGGACGACGACGGCTCGGTGACGGTGTGGTGCGCCGACCACGACCCGTTCACCCGGATGTCCGCCCAGCACGGGGTCCGGCTGCGGCCCGACACCGCGGTGGTCGAACTGGTGGTCCGGCTGCACAACCGGACGCCGGAGCGGCAGACCTTCCTGTGGTGGGCGAATGTCGCCGCCCGGGTGCACGACGACTACCAGTCCTTCTTCCCCGAGGACGTCCGCTACGTCGCCGACCACGCCCGGCGGGCGTTGACCGCCTTCCCCTGCGCGGACCGTCCCTACTACGGGGTTGACTACCCGGCGCTGGCTGCCGAGCAGCCCGGCGCCGACCGGATCGACTGGTACCGCAATATCCCGGTGCCCACCTCGTACATGATCGTGGACTCCCAGCAGGACTTCTTCGGCGGCTACGACCACGCCGCCGGGGCGGGCTTCGTCCACTGGGCCGAGCGGCGGCTCTCCCCCGGTAAGAAGCAGTGGACCTGGGGCAATGCCCCGTTCGGTCATGCCTGGGACGCCCAGCTGACCGATCAGGACGGGCCGTACGTGGAGTTGATGGCCGGGGTCTACACCGACAACCAGCCCGACTTCGCCTGGCTGCTGCCCGGCGAGACCAAGACCTTCACCCAGTACTGGTATCCGATCCCGGCCATCGGGCCGGCCCACCAGGCCACCCCCGACGCCGCCGTCGGGATCGACCGGGAGGGTCGGGTGCGCGCCCGGTTCGCGGTCACCTCGCCGCGGCCCGGCGCCCAGTTGCGCATCCTGGCTGGCGGAAGGCTGCTCGCCGAGACCAGCCAGGATCTGGTGCCGGGCGAGGTCGGGACGATCGAGGCCGACGCCGTCGCCGGCGACGACCTGCAGGTGGAGTTGCGGGACGCCTCCGGCCGGCTGCTGGTCGGCTGGGCGCCGGTCGAGGTCGACGACGCCGAGCCGTGGATGGCCGAGGAGCCGGCCGCGCCGGCCGACCTCGACTCGGTGGAGGAGCTCTACCTGACCGGGCTGCACCTCACCCAGTACCGCCACCCCACCCGCTCGCCGCTGCCCTACTGGGAGGAGGCGCTGGCCCGCGATCCGGGCGAGATCCGGACCAACCTGGCGCTGGCCGATCGCGACTACCGGGCCGGCAACTACGACGCGGCGCTGCGCCGGATCGAGCTGGCACTGACCCGGCTGACCAGGCGGAACGCCAACCCGGCGGACGCCGAGGCGTTCTACCTGCTGGGCCTGGTGCATCGCCGGCTCGGCCGGCTGACCGAGGCCGCGCAGGCCTTCGGCAAGGCCGGCTGGGACGGCACCTGGGCGGCCGCCGCCGGCTTCGAGCTGGCCCAGCTGCTGGCCGGGCAGCACCACAACCGGGCGGCGCTGCGGGTGCTGGACACCCTGGCGGTGACCGGCCACGACGCCCGGCGGGCCGCGCTGACCGTCGTCCTGCTGCGGCGGGTCGGGGAGGACGAGGCCGCCGAGGCGGCGCTCTGCGACGGGCTGACCGCCGATCCGCTGGACGCCACCCTGCGCCAGCTGGCCGGTCAGCGGCTGGCCGACGACGCCGGCCTGCTGCTGGACGTCGCGCTCGACCTGGCCAAGGCCGGCGACGCCGACCAGGCGCTGGAGTTGTTCGATCGGGTGGCCGGGCTCGCTCCGTCCGACGCCGGGAACCCCGCTCCGATGGCGCGCTACCTCGCCGCCGCCCTGCTCGACCAGCTCGGACGCCCGGCGGCGGCAGCCACGCAGCGTTCCCTGGCCGGTGGGACCGAGCTCACCTGGGCGTTCCCGTCCGGCCTGGACCACTACGACGCCCTGACCGCCGCGCTCGCCGCCGATCCGGACGACCGGGCCGCCCGCTACCTGCTCGGCACCCTGCTGTACGCCCACGGTCGTCGCGCCGAGGCCCACCGGCACTGGGAGCGGGCGATCGAACTGGGGCTGGCGCACCCGGTGCTGCTGCGGAACGCCGCGCTGGCCGCCTACAACGTCGCCGGCGACACCGAGCTGGCCTGGCGGCACTACCAGCGGGCCGTCGAACTGGCTCCGGAGGACGCCCGGCTGCGCTACGAACAGGACCAGTTGGCCGCCCGGCTCGGCCACTGTGCCGCCGACCGGCTGGCCCGGCTGGAACCGATCGAGCAGCTGGTGCTGCGGCGCGACGACCTCACCGTGGAGTACCTCGGGCTACTGCTGGCCACCGGCCAGCCGGACCGGGCCCACCGGATCCTGCTGACCCGCTCCTTCCACCCCTGGGAGGGCGGCGAGGGCCGGACCCTGGCCGCCTGGGACGCCACCCGGGCAGCGCTCGGGCTGCCGCCGTCCGACCCGCCGGCCAACCTCGGCGAGGCCCGCCCGCGGTACGTCCCGCCCGCCGCCGTCCGGGAGGACGGGGTGACCGACTACTTCGCCACCAGCCTGCCGGAGCTGCTGCTCTTCGATCGCACCCCCTAACCCCCCACCCGCTGGCGCCGCCCCCCTCGTCCCACCCACGCCTCACCCCGTCGAGGGCTCCCGCTAACGCCGAGGGCCTCCACCCAGGCAGGAGCCCTCGACGACAACGGGAGCCCTCGGTGAGCGGGATGGGTCAGCAGGTGCCGGTCAGCGGGCGAGGAAGAACGCCCCCAGTTCGTCGGCGATCAGCCGGTGGCCGGCCTCGGAGGGGTGGTTGACGTGGGAGAGCAGGCCCACCAGGTCCTGCGGACGCGCGACCCGCCGGCGGAAGGCCTCGAAGCTGTCGGCCAGGCCCACCTGGTACTCGGCGGCCAATCCCCGGACCTGCTCGGCGTGGGCCTCCAGGGCCTGCCAGTCGTCGTTCTGCTCGAAGTACGAACGCTCCCAGGAGGGGGTCAGCAGAATGACCTTGATCTGCCGCGCCAAGGCGGCCTCGATCATCGCCGCCCAGGCGGCCCGGGCGGCGTCCAGGCCGACCACCCGGTCGTTGAGGGCGTAGTCGATGGTGACCATGCTCGGCGCGTGGCGGAGCACGTCCGTCTCGAAGCGGGCGGCACCGGCCACCGAGTGCTCGCCGCCGATCGCGGTGACGATGCAGTTCAGCACCGCGAACGGGAAGCGTTCCTTGACCAGCCGGTGCAGCAGCGCCGGATAGGCCGCCAGCGAGTTCACGAACGGGGTGGCGAAGTAGCCGGCCGGCACGCTGTGACCGTGGCAGACGATGTTCACCGTCCGGTTCCCGGGCCAGGGGCAGGCCAACTCGTCCAGCAGCTCACTCAGATAGGGCAGGCCGGACGGGCCGGCGAAATCGCTGTCGGTCATCGCTCCGCGTCCGCCCCGACGACGCGATCGCCTCGCCCCACCCGCTCCAACTCGGTCACCACCGGACCAGTGTGCCCCGTCCGCCCCCACCGTGGCGTGGGGAAAGCACCGACCTCCCGCCCTCCGGACCAGGATCGCCGTCCCGCCCCATCCGTCCCCACCCCACTGAGGGCTCCCGCTATCGTCGAGGGCTCCTCCCCAGACACGAGCCCTCGACGATAAGGGGAGCCCTCGACGGGAGGAGGGGGCTGGGACCGGTGGTGCGTGGGGGCAGCGGGGGGCCTCGAGGGGGAGGAGGGGACGGACGCCGGGTGTGGGAGGTGAGTGGGAGAACTCCGTGGTGTGTGACTCTGGTGGCATGACCACCGGCACCGAACTACTCGCCGCGGCCCGCGTTGCGGAGCCCATCGAGTTGGCTGCCCGCTTCGGTCGGGGGACGGACGGCAGTGCCGCCCGAGCGGCGCTGGTGGCCGCACTGCTCTCCCAGCACACCGACTCGGACCGGACCCTGATCCGGCACCTCACCCAGCTCGAGATCGACCACGTGCAAGCTCTGGGCGATGGCTGTGGCGATGTGCTGCTGGCCTGCTGCTGGCTGCTGTTCCGGCTGGGAGAGGTCGGCGACAGCGCCCTGGTCTGGCGGGCCAAGCAGCTGAACTTCGACACCCACTGCTACATCGACAGCGAGTTCCTGGCGCCGCGGGGCGGTGCTGCCACCGTCGAGTTCGCCAGGGCCCACGGTCTGCCCGAGCTGGCCGACTGGGTCGGGGCGGATCCCCTGCTCGACGACGCCGATCACGTCGACCAGTGCCGGGAGTCGTCCTTCTTCGGCCAGGTCCCGCCAGCGGACGCCCCGGCAGAGGAGTTGGCGTCGTGGATCCGGCCATGACCCCGCCCTATCGCCAGATCCGGGCGGACTTCGACGCCGAGACGATCACCGTCTACCAGGCGTTCCGTCCCGAGATCGTCGAGCCCGCGCTGGCCGCGGGCGGCTTCGTCGAGCCGTTCAGCCGCACCCGGATGACCTGGATCAAGCCGTCCTTCCGGTGGATGATTTACCGCTCCGGCTGGGCCAACAAGCCCGGCCAGGAACGGGTGGTGGCGGTGCGGATCAGCCGCGCCGGGTTCGAGGAGTTGCTGCGGTCGGCCTGCCTGACCCACCACGAGCCGGCGGTGCACGGCGAACGGGCCGGCTGGCAGGCCGAGTTGGAGCGCCGTCCGGCCCGCGTCCAGTGGGATCCGGAACGGACCCTCACCGGCGACCCGCTGCCGTACCGGTCGCTGCAGGTCGGGATCGCCGGACCGCTGGTGGCCCGCTACGTCGACGAGTGGATCGTCGGGCTGGCCGACCTCACCGACCAACTCCCGGCCATCCGGGCCGGCCAGGCCCCGCTACCGGCCGAGCGGCCCTACCCGCTACCGGCCGAGATCGCCGGCCGGCTCGGCGCGGACGCCTGACCACGGCCGGACGCTCCGGCGGCGCGGCGTCAGCTTCGCGGCTTCACCGTGTAGATCAACCGGGCGAACTGCCCCACCTGGGTCGCCGACTCCAGCCGTAGCCGATCCGCCTCCAGCCGCCGTGGCAGCAGCGCCGCGCCGCCGCTCAGCACGACCGGCGCGACCGAGAGCGCGATCTCGTCCAGCGCGTTCGCGTCGAGGAACTGGCCGGCCAGCTCGCCGCCGCCGACCACCCAGATGTCCCCGCCGCCGGCGGCCCGGCGGATCTCGGGCAGCCGCTCGGCGACCGACCCGGAGACGAACCTGATGTCGGCGCCCTCGGGTTTCGGCAACTCGCGGGTGGTGAACACGAAGGTGGTCCGGTCACCGTGGAAGTTCCGCCACCGCTCGGGGTGCGCCAGGATGTCCTCGGCCGCCAGCACCCACTGGTAGGTGGTGGAGCCTTCCACCAGGACGGACGCGGCGCGCGGCACCAACCCCTCGGCGGGCTGCTCGCCGCCTTCCACCGCGAACAACCAGTCCAGCGAGTTGCCCTCGTCCGCGATCCAGCCGTTGAGGCTGGTCGCGGTGTCGAAAAGGATCTTCCCCATGGCCCGACGCTAGCCGAACCCACCGACACTCCAGCTCGCCGGACTCCGCCGCCGGGTATCAGGCGAAGGTGACCGACAGCGTCCAGGTCAGCGGGGAGCCGGGGTGCACCGTCGGCACCCGGCCGAAGGCCACCGCCCGCTCCAGGCTGTCGTAGAAGGCCGTGCTGGGCTCCAGGGCGACCACGTTCTCCCGGGAGTAGCGGCAGGCGTCGAACCACACCCCCAGGTACGGCAGCACGCGTTCGTCCCAGCCGAACCGGAGCCGGTGACCGTCGGCCAACCGCAACTCCGCGGCCGACACCGGACGCTCCGGCGGCAGGTAGAACTTCCGGCAGCCACCCGGCGGCAGGGTGTCCAGCCGGGCCAGGCCCGGTTCCCAGGCCAGCTGCTCGGCCGGTTCCGGCAGCACGTCCCACACCACCTCCCCGGCGTCCACCACCACCTCGCTGCCGGGTGGGGCGAGGAACTGCGGATGGGCGGCCCAGAGGAAGGGGAAGGACCGGTCGGTGGCGGCGACCTCGTAGTGCAGCGCGAAGCCGTCCGGGATCGGCTCGATCCGGCGGCTGAACCGGTAGCCGAAGGACGGCGCCCAGACGCCCGCCGCACCGCCCTGGGCCCACCACCGGCGGGTCCACAGCTCGCCGTGGTCGGGCAGTTCGGCGCCGGCGACCGGGCACGCCACGATCGACGGCGCGCACTCGTCCCAGCCGCACAGCTCGGCGTCGGTGAACACCGCGCCCGGTTCGGCCGGCGGCGGCAGCGGACAGTCGGCGGCGGGTTGGGCCAGCCATTCCCGGCCGGTCCGGTCCCGCAGCGAGACGATCTTGCCGCCGCGGGCCGGGCTGACCACCAGGCTGGCCGCGTCACCGCGCACTTCGACCGCCGGCTCGCCGTGCCAGCTGAGCTGGCGGACGTACCCGGGGTCGGCCGGCGGCTCGGGCCGGTTCATAGCGCTGGCTCAGGCCCCGGCCAGCAGGCCGGCCAGGTCCGTCTCGGTGTCCTTCCGCGCCTCCTCCAGCAGGGTGCGCAGCGCGGCCTCGCTGGCGTCCGGGTCACGGGCGGCGATGGCGTCGTAGACGGTGCGGTGCAGGTCGAGATAGCGCCGGTCGTGGGAGTGCTGCAGGGTGACCGCGTTCCGAACGCTCAGCGCCGGCAGCAGCAGCACCTCGAACCGTTCCAGCAACTCGTTGCCGGAGGCCCGCAGGATGCCCAGGTGGAAGGCCGCGTCGGCGTCGATGCTGGCATCCAGCGCGGCGCCGTAGTTCGCCTCCAGCGCCAGCAGCGCGCGCTGGATGTCGGCCAACTGCTCGGCGGTGGCGTGCTCGGCGGCCAGCCGGGCCGCCCCGGGCTCCACCAGGATCCGCACCTCGCTCAGCTCGCGCAGCAGCCGCAGGTCGGGTCCGGCGGCATTGCGCCAGGCGATCACGTCGGCGTCCAGCAGGTTCCAGGCCGATCGCTCCTGGACGAAGGTGCCGTAGCGGGGCCGGGCGTCGACCAGTCCGTTGGCCGACAGCTCCCGCAGCACCTCCCGCACCACGGTGCGGCTGACCTGGAACTCGGTCTGGACCTGTTCCATATTGATGATCTGGCCGGCGGCCAGCTCGCCGCTGACGATCCGGCTGCCGAGCGCGTTCAGCAACTGGCCGTGCAGGCCCCGGCGGGAAAAAGCGGTGCCGCTGTTCACGTTCGTGCCTTGACCGTCTGACCCCCGTCGACCACCAGCTGTGCCCCTGTCACGTAGGAAGCTTCGTCCGAGGCCACAAAAGCTATCACCGCCGCCACCTCGCTCGGCTCGCCGAGCCGTCCCAGCGCGGTCTCGCCGGCGGTGGCCGCCAGTTCGTCAGGGGTGACGGTGTCCCAGGTCGGGGTGAGGATCGGGCCGGGGACGACCGCGTTCACCCGAACCTGTGGACCGTACTCGATGGCGAGCTGCCGGGTGAACGCCAACATGCCGCCCTTGGCCGCGCCATAGGCGGGGTGCGACTTCCACGAGATGATGCCGTGCACGCTGGCCACGTTGACGATCGCGCCGTGGGCCGCCCGCAGGTCGGGCAGAAAGGCGCGGACGCTGTGGTAGACCGACGACAGGTTCACCCCCAGCTGCCAATCCCAGGAGTCCTCGGTCAGCTCATGGGCGGGCAGCTTCTCCAGCACGTAGGCGTTGTTCACCACCACGTCCACCCGCCGGCCCGCGGCGTGCAGCTGGTCGCGCAGCGCCTGCCAGCCCTGGCTCTGCCCGACGTCCATGGCGAAGGGTTCGGCTACCCCGCCGGCAGCCCGGATCCGGGCCACCACGGCGTCCAGCTTGGCCGGCGTCCGGCCGACCAGAACGACCTGGCCGCCCTCGGCCGCGAACCGCTCCGCGGCAGCCTCGCCGATGCCGCTGCCGGCTCCGGTGACGATGATGGTCTTGGCGTCGAACCTCACTGTTCCCTCTCCCATCGATCCGCCCAGCTCAGCGCGAGCAGGGCCGGGCCCTGGCCCCACGGCACGGTGAAGCCCCGGGGGACGTGCTCGTAGTGGGTGGGCTCGGTGCAGGCCATCACCGCGGCTGACACCTCGGTCAGGACGCCGTTCTCATCCAGCGAGGCAGCCACCGCGTCCGCCGCCCGGCGGGCGGCTTCGATCACCTCGGGACGGTCGGCGATGCCCAGGCTGACCGCGCGGAAGAAGCCGGCCGCCATGAAGGCCGCGGTCGACGACTCGACCCCCGAGGAGGGCACGTCGACCACCGCCGGCCAGTGCCCGTCGGCGCTCTGCAGCGGGATCATCCCGGCGATCAGCGCGTCCGCCGCCAGCCGCAGCCGGTCGGCATCGGCCTGCAGTTCCGGGTCGGCCGTGGCCTCGATCTCCGCCACCGCGTCCAGCAGACCGAGCAGCGCCCAGCCCTGGCCCCGGCCCCAGCCCGGGCCGAAGCTGCCCGACAGGCCGTCCAGGATGAAGTGGTCGAACAGTCCGTTCGGCTGCTGCAGCACCCGGACGTAGGCCAGCGCCTGGTCGATCCCGATCCGCAGCAGATCGGGCCGCCCAGCCACCCGGCCGACCGCGGTCAGGAAGGGCGGGTCGAAGTGCAGGCAGTCCAGGAAGGCACCGGCCGGCGGGTCGGCCACCAGCTCGGCCTGGGAGGGCGGCAGGGTCGCCGGCCCGTAGGGCAGCATCAGCGGGGAATGCCGCCAGGTGCGGAACAGCCCGCGCAGCGTCGGCCGGGAGACCAACTCCTCCGCCAGGCCCACCGCGGCGTCGATCAGCAGCCGGTCGTCGAACCGTTCGCCCAGGTGGACGATCGCCCAGCCCGGCGCGGTGCAGTCCAACTCGCGGTAGGGCGTCGCCCGGGTGGCCCAGGCCCGCGCCCAGCCCCGGGCGAAGGCCGCCCACTGGGGTTCGCCGAGCACCTCGCTGGCCTCGATCAGCGCTTCGAAGGCGACCGAGTCGCCGAAGTTCCAGGTTTCGTAGGGCAGGTCGCACAGGGTGTCGGCGAGCTGCCGGAGGCGGGCGGCGTGGCTCACAGCACCCTCACCGCCGCCGGGCTGGTGGTGAGGTCGAGCCGGACCATCCCGCGGGCCGCGAGCTCCTCGAGATGCCCGATCACCGGGAAGGCCAGGGCATTGGGCGGCGCCGGATGGCGCCAGTCGCCGACCGTCGCGTCGACGTCGTCCAACAGCCGGGCGACCGAGGTGCCCTCGGGTCCGGCGCGCCGGACGGCGGCCAGCACCCGGGCCTCGAGCAGGTAGGTGAAGTCAAGCGAGCTGGTGAGGAACTTGTCCGCGTCGGCCCCCTCGAAGACCCCGTAGTGCGCGGTGGCCAGGACGGCCGGGCGGGCGGCCCGGACCAGCGCGATGGCGGCGCGGTACTCCGCGACATGCCGGTAGGTGGGCGGGAAGGCGGCCGTCCCGTCGGCCAGCGGTACGGCGGTGCCCAGCACCGCGTCCGAGATCGCCCACAGCCCGGCGCTGTCGTCCCGCAGCGCGAGGTGCCCGCGGCTGTGACCGGGCACCGCGACCAACTGGACGTGGCGGCCGCCGAGGTCGATGCTCTCGCCACCCTCGACCCGCAGCTCCACCGGGCCTTCGCCGGTCACCTCGCGCAGCCAGGCCAGCCCCTCCGGGGTGTCGTCGATGTCGTAGCCGGACCGGAACGGACGGCCGCGGCCGGCCAGGTAGGCGTCGAAGTTCTCCATCAGCGCCGCGTCGGCGGCGTGGGCCACGGTGGTGGCGGCCGGCAGCGCCGTCCGCACCTCGCCGAGGCTGCCGTAGTGGTCGACGTCGCAGTGCGACAGCACCACGTGGCTGACGAACTCCGGCGCCAGGCCGAGCCGCTCCAGTTCGGGCAGCACGAAGTCGATGACCGAGCCGGCCACGCCGGCGTCGAACAGCAGGGCGCGCTCGTCCCCGACGAACAGGTAGACGTCGCAGCGCCGGTCGCCCAGCGGGGTGGCGATCCGATGCACTCCGGCAGCGATCTCCATGACTACCGCCCCTTGAACTGCGGCTCGCGCTTCTCGGCGAACGCCGCCTGGCCCTCGGCGGCGTCCTCGGTGGTCATGCAGTAGGCGAAGGAGTCGTTCTCCACCAGCAGGCCGGCGTCCAGCGGGACGTTCTGCGCCACCCGCACCATGTACTTGGTGCGCTGCACCGCGATCGGCGACCGGGAGGCGATGGTCGCGGCCAACTCGTGGGCGGCGGCCTGCAACTGCTCGGGCTCCACCAACTGCTCGACCAGGCCGATCCGCAGCGCCTCGGCGCCGTCGATCCGGTCACCGGTGAGCAGCAAGCGGGCGGCCTGCCCGGGGCCCAGCAGGTGGGTGAGCAGCTGGGTCTGGCCGGAGCCACCGTGCCAGCCCCAGCGGATCTCGCCGGCGCCGAAGGACGAGCGGGCGGTGGCCAGCCGGATGTCGGAGGCGCAGGCCATCTCCAGCCCGCCGCCGATGCAGTAGCCGTCGATCGCGCAGACGATCGGCTTGCGGATCAGGTAGACCGCCCGGGCGTAGTCCTTACGGGCGTCGAACCGGTTGCGGTACTGCCAGTTGGTGCCGTAGTTGTCCAGGTCGGTCAGGTCGCTGCCGGCGCAGAACGCGCGTCCCGGCGCTCCGGTGAGCACCACCGAACGGACCGAGTCGTCATTGTTGATCTGGTAGACGAACTGGTTGAACCGCTCGTCCATCGCAACCGTCATGGCATTGAGCTTCGCCGGACGGTTCAGGGTGATGGTCAGGACGTGCCCGTCCTGGCTGGTGAGGATTTCGTCGCTCATGGCTGGTTCCTTGACGGGTGAGGGGAGGTTGCGGTCAATCGGTACGGACCACGCCGGCCTGGGCCAGCTGATCGATGCGGTCGGTGGGGATCCCGAGTTCGAGCAGGATCTCGCGGGTGTGGGCGCCCAGCGCCGGGGCACCGCGGGTGATCGCCGGCGGGGTGAGCGACATCGACAGCGGCGGCCGGATGGTGCGGATGGTGCCGCCATCGGCCACCGGCTGCTCGGCGATCATGCCGGTGGCCGCCACGTGCGGATCGTCGGCCAGGTCGTCGTAGTCGTAGACGGGGCCGGCCCAGACGTTGTACTTGTCGCACTCCGCCAGCCACTCCGCGGTGGTCCGCTCGGTGAACCGGGGACGGATGTGGCGGTACACCTCGTCGCGGTGGTCGTGGCCGTCGTTGTAGGCGGTGAGGCCGCGCAGCCAGTCGTCGTCCAGCACCTCGCCCAGCGCCGGCAGCGGAGCCATCGCCAGGGTCAGCCAGCCGTCCTTGGTGCGGTAGACGCCGTAGGGCGCCGGCAGCGAGCCGTGGGCGCTCCATTCCTGGGTCCGCGGCGGCTTGCGGCCGGTATTGAGGTAGGTGACCAGCTCCTGCAACTGGGCGTCCAGCACCAGCGAGAACATGTCCACCTCGACGTGCTGGCCCTGCCCGTGGGTCTGGCGGGACAGCAGCGCGGCGAGGATGCCGATCACCGCCTGATAGCCGGCGCCGACATCCCCCGCCCACAGCGCGCCGGGGACAGGAATGTCACCTTGGGCGCCGACCGAGAACATCGAGCCGGAGTAGCCCTGGATCACCAGATCCTGACCGGGACGGTCGCGGTACGGCCCGGTCGGCCCGTAGCCGCTGATCGTGCAGTAGACCAGGCCGGGGTTGATCGCGGCCAGCTGCTCGTACCCCACCCCGAGCCGTTCGGCGGTGCCGTGCCGGAAGTTCTGGATGAACACGTCCGAGCGAGCCACCAGGCCGCGGATCACCTCGCCGGCCTCGGGGTTCTTCAGGTCGATCGCCAACGAGCGCTTGTTGCGGTTGACCGCCAGGAAGGTCGTCATCTCGCCGTGGACCCGGATGTCCTCGAAGCCGTGGGTGCGGTTGAACTCGCCCGAGGCGCAGGCCTCGATCTTGATCACGTCGGCACCCAGGTCGCCCAGCCGGGAACCGGCCAGCGGGCCGGCCAGCATCTGGGTGGCGTCCAGCACACGGACTCCGGAAAGGGCGCCTGCCGGCGGTGTCGCGGTCATTGCCTGCCTCTCGTTGGCTCGCGCTACGTTGCGGGGAATGATGGCCTTGCTGCCATTAGTACGATAATAATAGTATTATAGGCAGAGAGCACGCCGCCTCGGCAATCCACCTGGAGTGTCATGAACAATGCAGTTCCCGGCCTCGGCCATCCGGTCGCAGACCTGATCAGGGCGCACCGCGTCGTGGCGATCGTGCGCGGCCTGACGACCGAACAGACCCTCCGCACCACCGCCGCGCTGGCCGAAGCGGGCATCGTCGTCCTGGAGGTGACGTTCGCCGCCGAGACCCCCGCGGCCGTCGCCGAGAACGCCGCCACGATCAGCCGCCTGCTGGCCGAGTTCGGCGACCGGCTGACGATCGGCGCCGGCACCGTCACCACGCTCTCCCAGCTGGCGGCCGCCGAGTCCGCCGGCGCACGCTTCGTGGTCTCGCCGAACACCGACCCCGCGATCATCGCCGCCGCCCGGGAACGCGGCCTGGCCGTGCTGCCCGGCGCCCTGACCCCGTCGGAGGCGATCGCCGCCCGCCGCGCCGGCGCGCACCTGGTGAAGCTCTTCCCGGCTGAACAGCTCGGCCCGGGCTACCTCAAGGCGCTCCGCGGCCCGCTGCCGCAGATCCCCTTCGTGGCGGTCGGCGGCATCCGGGCCGACAACGCGCGGGCCTTCCTGGACGCCGGGGCGGTCGGGCTGGGGGTGGGCGGCCGGATGGTCAGCCGGGCCCTGGCGGACGCCGGCCAGTACGACCAGATGGCGGCCGCCGCGCGGGCGCTGTTGACCAGCATCGACGAACGGAGGGACGCATGACCGGCCCGACGCCGACCGTAGTGTGCTTCGGCGAACTCATGCTGCGGCTCAACCCGCCCGGCTACCAGCGGATCGTGCAGACCGAGCTGTTCGAGGCCAGCTTCGCCGGCGGCGAGGCGAACGTCGCGGTCTCGCTGGCCAACTTCGGCCTGGCCTCCCGCTACGTCAGCTGGGTGCCGGCCAACGCCATCGGCCAGGCCGCGGTGAACGCGCTGCGGCGCTACGGCGTCGACACCTCGTCGATCTACCGCGGCGGCGACCGGCTGGGCGTGTACTACGTCGAGAAGGGGGCCTCCCAGCGTCCCTCCACCGTGCTCTACGACCGGGCCGGGTCGGCGGTCAGCCTGGCCTCCCCCGCCGACTACGACTGGGAGACCGCGCTGGCCGGGGCCGACTGGCTGCACGTCACCGGCATCACCCCGGCGCTCGGCGAGAATGCCGCTGCCGCCTGCCTGGACGCGGTCCGCACCGCGGCCGGGCTGGGCGTGACGGTCAGCTGCGATCTCAACTACCGCTCCCGGCTGTGGAGCCGGGAGCAGGCCCGCGCCACCATGAGCCAGTTGATGGAGTACGTCACGGTCGGCATCGGCAACGAGGAGGACGCCGCCGACGTCTTCGGGATCACCGCGCCGGACAGCGACGTCGCCGCCGGCCGGCTGAGCCTGGAGGGCTATACCCACGTCGCCCGCGAACTCGCCGACCGGTTCGGGCTGAGCAAGGTGGCGATCACCCTGCGCGGCTCGGTCAGCGCCTCGGTGAACACCTGGTCCGGTCTGCTCTACGACGGCGAGCGGGTGCACACCGCGCCGGAGTACCGGATGACCATCGTGGATCGGGTGGGCGGCGGCGACTCCTTCGCCGGTGGCCTGATCTACGCCCTGGCGACCGGGATGCCGGATGACCAGGCCATCGGCTTCGCGGTGGCCGCTTCGTGTCTCAAACATTCCATCGAGCACGATTTCAATCACGTCAGTGTGGCCGAGGTCGCAGCGCTTGCGGCCGGTTCGGCCTCCGGACGGGTTCAACGATAGGAGGGAAGGTACAGAACGCGGGACGGCAGCCAGCGAGGGCTGCCCGAACCGGGAAGGCATGCGCAGCATCCTTCTGATGGACAGCAACACGATGGGCGGGTCAACCAGGACCCGCCTCCGCGTAACCGACAGGAAGGCAAACGTGAAAACAGGAATCATGCGGCCACTCGCGGCCACCACGTGCATCGCGGCAATGGTGCTGATGGCCGGCTGTAGCACCGGCCAGGAGGCCTCGCCGCCAGCATCCTCCCCCGCCGCCGGCGGGGAGTCGTCGGCCCCGGCGGGCGACGCCCCCGTCCTGCTCTACTACATCCAGAAGCAGGGTGATCAGCAGTACTTCGTCGACCAGGCCAAGGGGGCCACCGACATGGCCGCCGAACTCGGCAATGTCGAGGTCAAGGTGGTCAACGTGGCGCTGGACGCCAACAAGGCCATCTCCGAGGTGGACGCCGCGATCGCCAACAAGGCCCAGGGCATCATCCTGGTCGCGCCCGACCAGGCGATCGGCCCGCAGGTCGCCGACAAGACCGCCGCCGCCGGCATCCCGCTGATGGCGTCGGACGACACCCTGCTCGACTCCTCCGGCGCCGAGGTGCCGTTCACCGGCTTCGACGGCACCCAGATGGGCGAGTCGGTCGGCGAGAAGGCGGCCGAGCTGTTCCAGGCGGCCGGCTGGACCAAGGACGACACCAAGATCATGTCGATCACCAAGCTCGACCTGTCGGTCTGCATGCAGCGGGTCGAGGGCGCGATCGCCAAGTTCAAGTCGATCGTCGGCGAGGACAAGTCCCCCGAGGAGATCGTGGTCGGGACGAACGCCGACGTCGAGTCGGCGATCAACAAGGCCGGCGCCACCCTGACCGCCAACCAGGGCGTCAAGAACTGGGTGGTCTGGGGCTGCAATGACGAATCCGAGACCGGTGCCGTCACCGCTCTGCAGAACGCCGGCGTCTCGCCCGACAACATCATCGGGGTCGGCCTGGGCGCCTACCTCACCTGCAAGGACTGGGCCGCTGGCACCGCCTCCGGCAACAAGGCCGCGCTGTACATCTCCGGCACCGACGTCGGCAAGGCCGCGGTGAAGGCCATGGTGGACAAGGTGCGCAACGGGGTCGACCTGCCGCCCAAGACGATCGCCGAGACCCATATGGTCGACGCGACCAACTACGAGGCTCAGGGCGTCGTCTGCACGTAGTCCTGGACGCGGAGTGGGTGGCGCGCCCCCGGGCGTGCCACCCACCTGTCCGGCCCAGCACCACGCGTACCCATCAACCGCCCGTGAGGACAACGCCTTGACAATGGACGTGAAACCAGAAACCGCGTGCCTGCACGCCCACCAGCTCTCCAAGGGCTTCCCCGGGGTGCAGGCTCTCGACCAGGTGGACATCACCTTCGACTACGGGAAGGTCACCGCTCTCATGGGTGAGAACGGGGCCGGCAAGTCCACCCTGCTGAAGATCCTGAACGGTGACTACCAGCCCGACTCCGGGCGCGTGCTGATCCGCGGCGAGGAGGTCCACTTCGGCTCGCCGCTGGATTCCCGCCGGGCCGGCCTGCGGGTGGTCATGCAGGAGCCCGACATCGTCCCGTTCGTCTCCGTCGCCGAGAACATGTACCTCGGCGCCCTGCCCGGCAAGGGCATCGTGCAGCGCCGGGAACTGCGCAAACGCGCCCAGGCCGCGGTCGAACAGTTCGGCTTCGAGCGCATGCTCTCGGTCGACACCATCGGCTACAAGCTCTCGCCGGCGCAGCGGCAGCTGGTCGAGATCCTGCGCTGCCTGATCGACAACCCCGAGATCATCCTGCTCGACGAGCCGACCTCGTCGCTGTCCGACTCCGAGACCGACGTGCTGTTCGGGCTGATCCAGCGCCTCGCCGCCGAGGGAAAGGCGGTGGGCTACGTCTCCCACCGGCTGGCGGAGATCTTCACCATCGCCGACCGGGTGACGGTGCTGCGGGACGGGAAGCTGGTCGGCACCCGCGAGATCGCCGAGACCACCCCGGACGAGGTCGTCCGGCTGATGGTCGGCCGCGACCTCACCAACATGCACGACCGGGAACGTCGTCCGATCGACGGCAACCCGGTGGTCCTCGACCTGCAGAACGTCACCACCGACGACGTCACCGACGTCTCGTTCCAGGTTCGCTCTGGCGAGATCGTCGCGCTGTCCGGGCTGGTCGGCGCCGGCCGCTCCGAACTCGCGCTGGCGGTCGCCGGCGACCGTCCGATCCGCTCCGGGGAGGTCCGGATCGACGGCAAGCCGGCCCACCTCAAGCAGCCCAAGGATGCGATCGCGCTCGGCATCGGGCTGGCCCCCGAGGAGCGCAAGGCGGACGCGTTGGTGCTGATCCGCAGCGTCCGGGAGAACGTCAGCCTGGCCATCCTAGACCGGCTCTCCCGCTGGACCTTCATCCGGGAGCGGGCCGAACGCGAGCTCACCCGCTCCTACGTCGAGCAACTGAACATCCGGACGCCGGGGATCGACGTCCGGGTGGAGGGCCTGTCCGGCGGCAACCAGCAGAAGGTCGTCCTGGCCCGCTGGCTGGCCCGGGAGGCGAACCTGCTGATCCTGGACGAACCCACCCGTGGCGTGGACGTCGGCGCCAAGGCCGAGATCTACACCATCATCGACCAGCTCGCCGCCCAGGGCGCGGCGATCCTGGTGATCTCCTCGGAACTGCCGGAGGCGCTCGGCCTGGCCGACCGGATCATCGTGATGCAGAACGGCCGGATCACCGGCGAACTCTCCCACGCCGAGGCCACCGAGGAGAAGATCCTGGCCCTCGCCATGGCCAGCGAATTCGAAGCACTGGAAGGACAACAGACCCATGTCGGCTAACCCGATCGCGACCGAACCCCCGGAGCTCAAGAGCAGCCTCCCACCCCGGACGCGGAGCATTCTTGACCGGGTCGGCGCGCAGAACCTGATCCTGCTGGCGGCCATCGTGGTGCTGTCGACCTATCTCTCGATCAACAACCCGATGTTCCTGTCGGCCTCGAACCTGATCATCATCGCCCAGGCGGTCACCATCGTCGGCCTGCTGGCGGTGGTGCAGACCGTGGTGATGATCATGGGCGGCATCGACCTGACGGTCGGCTCCTGCGCGGGCCTGGCTTCGGTCTTCTCGGCGATGGTGTTCACCTGGACCAGCAGCTCGGGCATCGGGATCCTGGCCGCCCTGCTGCTGGGCGCGATCTGCGGCCTGATCAACGCGCTGGTGATCGTCTGGGGACGGATCCCGCCGATGATCGCCACGCTGGCCGGTTTCACCGCCTTCAAGGGCGTCGCCCAGCTGATCTCGAACGGCCGCGCGCAGGGCTACACCGGCAAGGACTTCCTGTTCAAGGCACTCGCCCAGGGCAGCCTGCTGGGCATCCCGACGCTGGTCTGGGTGCTGATCCTGACCGCCGTGCTGATCCACGTGGTGCTCCGATTCACCAAGATCGGCCGCAACATCTACGCCGTCGGCGGCAACGACCGCGCGGCCCGGCTCTCCGGCATCGACATCAACCGGTACATCATCGGCGTCTTCATGCTGTCCGGCGTGGTCACCGCGATCGCCGGCATCCTGATCACCGCGCGCACCGGCTCGGGCCAGCCGGTCTCCGGCTCGGAGGGCCTGGAGTTCCAGTCGATCACCGCCGCCGCGCTGGGCGGCGTCGCGCTGCGGGGCGGCAAGGGCACGATCGGCGGCACCATCCTGGCCGTCCTGCTGCTGGGCATCCTGCTGAACGGCATGGTGCTGCTGAACGTGAACACCTTCTGGCAGAACATCGCCCAGGGCACGTTGCTGGTGGTGGCGGTGGTGCTGCAGCAGCTGCGCTCCGGCGAACAGCGGGTGGGCTTGCCCAAGTAGCCCACCATCCGCCTCAGACAGGCATTCTCCCCCCACCCCGAGGGCCAGTCGTCGCTGCGCAGTCAGCCCGGCTGGCCTTCGGCGCCTCCCGTCCGAATCCACTTTCGGTCAAATAGCGCAGTTGGCTGCCATATCTGGCAGCCAGAGCGGCTATCTGACTGCAAATGAACCTGGCCGGGTGGCGGCTCCCGCCTCAGCCGAGGTCGAAGGCGGTCAGGAAGGCCTCGATCTGCTCGACTTCGACCTCGTCCAGCGTCCAGGCGGGCTGACGGCAGCGCGGTGTGGCGATCAGCCCGCGCCGCCAGGAGATCCGCTTCTCGGCGGCGATGATCAGTTCCATCGACTGCATCCAGTACGAGACCCAGGGCAGCAGCCGGGAGTGCAGTTGGACGGCCTCCGGCTCGCGGCCGGCCTCCAGCAGCTGCCACACCCGCAGGTACAGCTCGGTGAACGAGCAGCCCGGCTGCACCCCGACCGCGCCGCGGCGCCAGGCGTCCACCATCTGCTGCCCGGCGTAGCCGACCAGGGCCGGGATGGGGTCGTCCAGGTTCCGCAGGGCGCGGATCAGCGCGCCCGGCGGAGTGGACTCGACCTTCACCGCGGCGAGATTGGGGAACTCCGCCCGCAGTTCGGCGAACATGGCGGGGGTCCAGGCGGCGCCGGTCAGCAGCGGGGCGTACTGGACGATCACCGGGGTGGGGGCGACGGCCCGCAGGATCGCCCGGCAGTGCGCCAGGACGGCGCCGGCCGGCGGGCCGGCCAGGCTGGGCGGCAGGATGTTGATCGCCCGGGCGCCGCGCTGCACCAGCCGCACCGCGGCCGGCACGGCCACCGCGGTGGCGTGCTCGGGCACCGAGGCGATCACCCCGGCCTCCGGGAAGTCCGCCGCCACCTCGATCAGCGCGTCGGACAGCCGGCCGCGTTCGGCCTCGGTCAGCTTGTAGTACTCCGAGGCGAAGGCCGGGAACATCACCCCGTTCACCCCGAGCTCGAAGTTGTGCCGCGCGATCGCGGCGAAGGATGCCGGGTCGACGGCGTCGTCCGGCGTGAACGGCACCTCCAGTACCGGCAGCACTCCCTGCAGCTTCATGGCCGACCTTTCTGCGGGACGTCCGATCAGAACGCCTGGCGCGGGACGATGTCGGGGCTGGCGCCGACCAGGAAGTCCAGGTCGGCCCCGGTGTCGGCGCCGGTGACGTGCTCGCGGTAGAGCCGGATCCAGCCGCGGTCCTCCCCGGTCCGCGGGGTACGGGTGGGAGCCCAGGCCCGGCGCCGGGCCTCGAGTTCGTCGGCGTCCACCAGCATGTCCAGCGCGCGGTTCGGCACGTCCAGCCGCACCTGGTCACCGGTCCGCAGCAGCGCCAGCGGCCCGCCGACACTGGCCTCCGGGGCGGCGTGCAGCACCACCGTGCCGAAGGCGGTGCCGCTCATCCGGGCGTCGCTCAGCCGCACCAGGTCGCGGATCCCCTGCGCCAGCAGGACGGCCGGCAGCGGCAGGTTGCCGACCTCGGGCATGCCGGGGTAGCCGCGCGGGCCGAGGTTGCGCACCACCAGCACCGTGTCGGCGGTGACCGGCAGGGCGGGGTCGTCGCTCACCGCCAGGTACTCCTCCAGCGAGTCGAAGACCAGCGCCGGACCGGTGTGGGTCAGCAGCTCGGCGGTGGCGGCGGAGACCTTGATCACCGCGCCGTCCGGAACCAGGTTGCCGTGCAGCACCGCTATCCCGTTGCCGGCCGGCAGCACCGGATCGGCCAGCGGCCGGATCACCTCGCCGGGCGGCGCCGGCCGGCAGCCGTCCGCCAGGGTGCCGTAGACGGTGGTGACCGAGGTGTCGAGCAGCGGGCTGAGCTCGGCCAGCAGCGCCGGCATGCCGCCGGCGTAGGCGAACTCCTCCATCAGCCAGCGCCCCGAGGGCATCAGATCGACCAGGACGGGCACCTCGGCCCCCAGCCGGTCGATGGCGGCCAGGTCGAGCGGCACCCCCGCGCGGCCGGCGATGGCCAGCAGGTGGATCACCGCGTTGGTCGAACCGCCCAGCGCCGCCAGCACCTTCACCGCGTTCTCGAAGGCCGCCCCGGTCAGCACCTGCGACGGGGTCGGCCCGCCGGCCAGGGCCAGCTCCACCGCCCGCACTCCGGTCCGCTCGGCGAGCACCGCGCGGCGGGAATCCGGCGCCGGCAGCGCGGCCATCCCCGGCAGCGCCATGCCCAGGGCCTCGGCCAGGCAGGACATCGTCGAGGCGGTGCCCATCGTCATGCAGTGGCCGGCCGAGCGGTTCAGGCAGGACTCGAACTCGGTGAACTCCGCCGGGGAGATCACGCCGGCGCGCAGGTCCTCGGTCATCTTCCAGAT
Organism: Propionicimonas sp.; assembly: GCA_049840415.1. Taxonomy (GTDB): domain Bacteria; phylum Actinomycetota; class Actinomycetes; order Propionibacteriales; family Propionibacteriaceae; genus Propionicimonas. The sequence goes on from JASGLB010000014.1 coordinate 245,267, forward strand.
GTCCGTCCCGGAGCCGACGTCCCGGCCGCGGTACTTCCCGTTCAGCATCGGCCCGGAGGTGACCACGATGGCCGGGACGTCCGCGGAGGCGGCGCCCATCAGCGCCGCCGGGGTGGTCTTGTCGCAGCCGGTGAGCAGCACCACCGCGTCCAGCGGATGGGCGCGGATGTCCTCCTCGAACTGGATGGCGGCCAGGTTGCGGTAGATCATCGAGGTGGGGCGCAGCAGGGGCTCGGAGAGACTCATCACCGGGAACTCCAGCGCCACCCCACCGGCCTGCACGACGCCCCGGCGGACGTGGTCGGCCAGGCCGCGCAGGTTGGCGTTGCAGGGCGTCAATTCCGACCAGGTGGAGGCGATGCCGATCACCGGTTTGCCGTCGAACTGGGCGGGGCCCAGCCCCATCGCGCGAAGGTGGTGGCGGGCGATGAAGCCGTTCTTGCCGCCGTCACCCAGCCAGTTGGCCGATCGCAGCGCCATGTCAACCAGCCTCCGCAGCGGGGAGCTGCCGGGACCAGTGAGGGCGGTCCCAACCGCTCCGATCATTAATAGTATAATAAGCATAACGCTGGCGGGCGTGGCTGTCTGCGCCAATCCGCCTACACTTGCCGACGAGGTCGGTCGTCGAGCCGACCCGGGCGATGGTTCGGACGTACCGCGAAACGTCCTGGCAATGATCGAGAACCCGATGTGGGGCGGCCGGATCTCCGAGCTGGCCCTGACGATCAACAACCCCGAGGATCCCGACCGACCGGTGGTGCAGGTCCTGGTCGACGGACGGGATCCGTTCACCGAGGTGGCGCCCGGCTGGGGCGGCTTCGACCCCAACGACATCCTGGGCAGCGACTCGCCACTGCTCCCGGTGCCCCACGGACGCCGGGTGGCGGTCTACCGCTGCTCCTGCGGCGAGGCCGGCTGCGGCTGCATCGCGCCGATCATCCTGCCGTCCGCCGACGGCCGGTTCGTGCACTGGCTGGACTTCGGCGACTTCGTCGGCCGGTTCAGCGGACCGCTGGACACCGGCGGGGGGATCGGTGAACCGGAGGGCAAGCCCTGGCAGCTGCCCGACTTTCGGTTCCGCCACGAGCAGTACGTCGGCGAGATCGAACGCGCCTCCGCGGATCTCTCCTACGAGACCCCGCGCCGTCGGACGGCCCGGCTGTTGCGCGAGCGACTGGCGCCGCTGGCGCCCGTCCTGCCACCGGACCTGCGGCTGCGCTGGGTGGTGCCCTCCTGGGAGGGCGAAGGGGTGGCGCTGAGCTTCGACCGTCCGGGCCGGGACTACCGGCAGGTGGTGCTCCAGCTCACCAGCCGGCAGACCGATCCCGAGGCCGCTGCCGCCGACCTGGCCCGGCAGCTGCTCGGCGTCCCGCCGGCGGACTGGGCACGGCGGTTCGGTTCGGAGTAGCCGGCCGGGACGCGCGCTCGTCCGCCGCTTGGGTCGAACGGGGAGAATGGGGTCACCGGCCGGAGCCACCGGCCCAGCATCGCGGAGTGAGAGATGACCGACCAGGGCAACACCGAGGAGTTCGAGGTCACGTTCGGCAACGTGGTCAACAAGATCATGGAGCTGGTCCACGAGGGCAATGTGCGCCGGATCACGCTGAAGCGCGAGGGCAAGACGCTGGTCGAGATTCCGCTGAACGCCGGCCTGACCGTCGGCGCGGTGACCGCGCTGGTCGCCCCGCTGCTGCTCGGCGTCGGCGCGATCGCCGCCGTGGCCGCCAAGGTGACGGTGGTGGTGGAGCGTCCGGCCAACCCCAGCTGACCATGACCGGCCCGTTGGAACGCGACCACCACTTCGCGGTCAGCACCGCCTGGCAGGGCAACCTGGGCAGCGGGACGAGCGGCTACCGCAGCTACTCCCGCGCGAACGAGCTGACCGCGGCGGGCAAGGAGCATCCGATCGCCGGGTCGAGCGCCCGTCCGTTCCACGGCAACCCGGAGCGGTGGAACCCCGAGGAACTGCTGCTCGCCGCGCTCAGCCAGTGCCACCTGCTCAGCTACCTGCACGTGGCGACCCGCCACGGCATCGTGGTGACCGGCTACACCGACGACGCGGTCGCGACCATGCGTCAGGTGGGCGACGGCGGCGCCTTCAGCGAGGCGGTGCTGCGTCCGGTGGTGACCATCTCCGCCGGGGACGCCGAACTGGCCCGCTCGCTTCACCAGGAGGCCTCGCGGCTGTGCTTCATCGCCTCCTCGGTGAACTTCCCGGTGCGGCACGAGCCGACCATCCGGGTGGCGCCACCGGAGGGCTGACCCACCCGCTAGCATCCTGAGCGTGTCCGGATCCAGGCTGCCCGCGGGGGTGGCGATCGAAGCCCAGCCCGGTCTCGATCCGGGCGCCCGGTACGACGGACGGGCGGCGGGCTACGACTGGCTGATCGGCCGGGAGCTCTACAACCGGCTGGCCTGGTCGACCTCACCGCGGGAGTACGCGGCGTTCGCCGAGCGGGCGGTCGACTCGGCCGCCGGACCGCTGCTGGACGTCGCCGCGGGGACGGCGTTGGCCACCGCCGCGGCCTACGCCGGCAGCAGCCGTCCGGTGGTGGTCACCGACCGCTCCCGCGACATGCTGGCCCGGGCCGCCCGGCGGATCGCGGTGGGCGGCAGGGTGCGGCCGGGCGTCCGCTTCGTCCAGGCCGACGCCTTCGACCTGCCGTTCCAGCCCGGCGGCTTCGCCACCGTGGTCTGCCTCGGCTTCCTGCACCTGGTGGACGACCCGGCCGCCTTCCTCGACCGGCTCCGGACGCAACTGCGTCCCGGCGGCCGGCTGTTCTGCAGCTCCCTGGTGGCGGCCACCCCGCGCGGCACCCGCTACCTGAACCTGCTGCACCGGGCGGGCGAGGTGGCCGCGCCGCGCACCGCGGACGAGCTGGCCCGGCTCAGCGGTCACGGCTGGCAGCGCCGGGGTTCGATGGCCTACCTGGAAGCCGGGGTCTGACCGGCCATCACGGCCGTCCACCCGCGGCTCATCCCGGGCCACCGACATTGTGGTTGCCAGCCGGTTGCTCGACCCAGCCCGCGAGCCCGGCCGCAGCGCCTGTCGCTGTCAGCCGATTCCCGCCGCCAACCACCGGCGGTTCGCCGTCGCACCGACAAACCCAGCGTCCGCGACGTGGACGGCTTCCCGATATCCATAGGCTAACTATATAGTTGCTCTATGAACGTCGCTCCGGTGATCTCCGACGAACTGACCAGCCGACTGCTCGCGCAGGCCTCCCGGTTCGCTCGGACGGCCACCCGACAGGCCGGGATGCGCTACTCGCTGGTGGCGATGCGCGTGCTGTCGAACCTGCAGCACGACGGCGACCTCCGGGTGGGCGAACTGGCCGCGCGCGAGACGGTCAGTCAGCCGACCATGACGGTCACCGTCAACCGGCTGGAACAGGACGGCCTGGTGACCAGGCGTCCGGATCCGCTGGACGCCCGGGCGTCGGTGGTCCAGCTGACCGCGGCGGGACTGGCCGAGCTGCAGAGCTTCCGGACCCGCGCCGCGGCCGTGGTGCGTCCGGTGCTGGCAGACCTCAGCGAGGCCGACGCCGCCACCCTGGCCCGGGCCGCCGAACTCTTCGAACTGCTCTCCGATCGGCTGGGCCGGCTCCAGGCCGGAACCTCCGACAACTCCTGAAAGGACACCTCACCCCGATGACAGCCACTCAATCCCGCGACCAACAACAGACCGAGACGCCGCCGTCCATCCTGCGGCAGCCGGTCGCGGTCTGGGCGATCGCCTTCGCCTGCGCGGTGTCGTTCATGGGCATCGGGTTGGTGGATCCGATCCTGCCGGCGATCAGCTCCGAGCTGAACGCCACCCCTTCCCAGACCATGCTGCTGTTCACCAGCTACCTGCTGATCACCGCGGTGGCGATGTTCTTCAGCGGTTTCATCTCCAGCCGGCTGGGCGCCCGCCGCACCCTGCTGATCGGGCTGGCGCTGATCGTGGTCTTCGCGGCCTTCGCCGGTGCCGCCGGCACGGTCGACCAGATCATCGGCTTCCGCGGCGGCTGGGGGCTGGGCAACGCGCTGTTCATCTCGACCGCGCTGGCCGCCATCGTCGGCGCGGCCAGCGGCGGCAGCCGGCAGGCCGTCATCCTGTACGAGGCCGCGCTGGGGATCGGCATGGCGGTCGGACCGCTGCTGGGCGGCCTGCTCGGCGAGATCTCCTGGCGCGGGCCGTTCTTCGGCACCGCCACCCTGATGGCGATCGGCTTCATCGCGATCGCCGTGCTGTTGCGCCCCCCGGCCACCAACCCCGAACCGGTCGCGCTGACCGCCGGGCTCACCGCGCTGCGCGACCCCGCGCTGCGCACCCTGGCGCTCACCGCGCTGTTCTACAACTACGGCTTCTTCACCCTGCTGGCCTACAGCCCCTACCCGCTGGAGAGCGCTGCCGCGGCGGTCGGCCTCGACTTCGGCGCCCACGAACTCGGCCTGGTCTTCTTCGGCTGGGGCGCCGCCCTGGCGGTCTCGTCGGTGCTGCTCGCGCCCGTCCTCACCCGGCGGCTCGGGTTGCGCCCGGTGCTGTTCGCCATGCTCGGCCTGCTCGCCCTCACCCTGGCCGCGATGGGGCTCGGCGTGCACTCGGTCACCGCCCTGGTGACGCTGGTGGTGATCGCCGGGCTCTTCCTGGGCGTGCTCAACACCGCCCTCACCGAGACGGTGATGGTGGCCACCAGCCTGCCCCACGGCGTCGCCTCGGCCACCTACTCCGGCGTCCGGTTCCTGGGTGGCGCGATCGCCCCCGCGGTGTCGGGCAGCATCGCGGCCGCTCTGGGCGCCGCGGGCCCGTACTGGTTCGGCGCCGCCTCGCTGGTGGTCTCGATCCTGGTTCTCGCGCTGGGTGGCCACACCCTGGCCCAGGTCGGACGTCCGCACGTCACCGCGCAGACGGAGGCCGAGGCGATCGCCCTCGGCGACGAGGCCTGACCGGACCAGCCTTCTGGTCAGCGCCCTGGTGGCGCTCGGCGACTCGCTCGGCGTCAGGCTCGCCACCTTCGATCCGGGCCTGGCCGCGGGGCACCCGTCGAGCACGCGGCTGATCAGCCCGATTCAGGACGAGTGGACCCGCGGCACCCGGGAGCCGACCAGGCAGGTCACCTCGTAGTTGATCGTGCCCATCAGCTCGGCCAGTTCGTCGGTGCTGATGGTCTGTTCACCCTGGGTGCCCAGCACGACCACCTCGTCGCCGGCCTGGACCGGAGCGGGCTGACCCGGCAGCGCCGGCCCCAGGTCGAGCATGGTCTGATCCATGCACACCCGGCCGGCCACCGGGTAGCTGCGGCCGCCGACCAGCATCCGGCCGCGGTTGGAGTTCAGCCGAGAGTAGCCGTCGCCGTAGCCGATCGGGACGGTCGCCAGCCACGACTCCACCGGGGCGGTCCAGGTGCGTCCGTAGCCGACGGTCCGGCCGGCCGGCACCCGCTTGACGAAGCTCACCCGCGACGTCCAGGTCAGCGCGGGCCGCAACTCCACCGGACGCGGGGTGCCCGCCAGGTCGGGGTAGTAGCCGTAGACCATGATCCCCGGACGGACCATGGTGCAGACCTCGGCCCGATGGCCCAGCACCGCGCCGGAGTTGGCGGCGTGCACCAGCGGGACCGGGTCGAGCCCGGCCGCGGTCCGCTCCCGCTGGACGGCAGCCACGGTGGCGGCGAACAGCTCCAGCTGGTCGCGGGTGAACTCGTCGCCCGCCTGGGTGTCGCTGATCGGCAGGTGGGTGTACAGCCCCTGCAGGTCCAGCCCCCGCGCCACCACCCGCGCGGCGAGCGCGGTCGCCGCCTCGGGGCGGCAGCCGATCCGTCCCATCCCGGTGTCGATCGCCAGGTGCACCGGGTAGCGGTCCCGGCCCAGCCGCTCCGCCGCCCGGGCGACGGCGTCGATGGTGTGCTCGTCCACCACCGGCAGGGCGAGATCGGCTGCCAGCGCGCTCGGCAACTCCTCGGCGAAGGCGTGGGAGAGCCGCAGGATCGGCAGCTCGATCCCCGCCTCGCGCAGTTCGATCCCCTCCGGGGTGGTGGCCACCCCCAGCCAGTCGGCCAGCCGCTCGTCGGCCAGCCGCCGGGCCACCGCCACCGCGCCGTGGCCGTAGGCCTGCGCCTTGACCGCGACCAGCACCTTCAGCCCGGGTGACAGTTCCCGGGCCGCCCGGACGTTGTGGCAGATCGCGTCCAGATCGACGCGGGCGACGGTGGCGTACAGCTCAGTCATCAGCCACCGTCCCTGCCAGCCGGGTCGACAACGCGCGGACGAAGGGATCCACCACCTCCGGGACGATGTCGCTGAAGTAGGACGGCTCGAACGCCTCGAGTTCGATCAGCTGCGGCTCGACGCCGTCGGCCAGGGCGATGTCGACCCGGGCGTAGAGCGGGAGCCCGGCGTCCGCGGCGAACCCCCTCGCCCGGGCGATCGCGCCGACCGCGGCGACCGCCTGCTCACCCAGGGAGATCTCCGCCGGCGTCGGGTCTCCCCGGGTGATGTTCTCGGTGTAGGCGCCGCCGAGGTAGCCGCCGCCGAACTCCAGGATCGGGGCCTTGTGGAAGGACGCCGCGTACTCGCCGTTGAAGAACAGCAGGGCGTTCTCACCGTGCCGGGTGACGTGTTCCACGGCCGGCTGCACCATCGCCGTCTTGCCCAGCGAGAGGATCAGCTCGGCGAGTTCGAGTGCCTTGGGGTCGGTGGCGGCGAACCAGCCGGTGTTGGCCGAGCCGACCGACACCGACGGCTTCACGATCAGGGTGGAGGGGGCGAACCGGGCGATCGCGGCGCGCACCTCGGCCATGGTGTCGCAGAACTCGAACGGGGCGCAGCGCACCCCGGCGGCGGCCAGGTCGGCCAGGTAGCGCTTGTCGATATTCCACCGGATCAGTTCCGGTGCGTTCAGCACGCGCACCTGGGACGAGGCCCGCTCCAGCCAGGTCATGAACTCCCGGTAGCGCCCGGGGTAGTCCCACGGCGAGCGCATGACGGCCAGGTCGAAGCCGCCCCAGGCCACGTCCGGGTCGTGCCAGACCGGGGTGTCGACCTCGAACCCGACCCGGCGGAGGGCCGCCGACAGGGTGTCGATGTCGCGTTCCTCGTCGCCCAGCAGGGCGCGGTCGGTGGTGACCAGGGCTACTCGGTTGGGCACGGTGGCTCCTCACGAAACAGGGGTGGCTGTTCCGGGAACCGCTCGGGTGCGCCGGATCGGCAGCGCACCCGAGCGGTGGGGGTGTCTAGCGGGTCAGCGTCACTCGGCGAAGTTCGCCTCGTGCGCCGGGATGGTGAGATCCGCCTCTTCCGGCTTGACCATCTTGGTGTTGTGCCGCTTCTTGTAGATCACGTACATCGCCACCAGGACGGGGGTCAGCACGTAGTTGGTGATCAGGTTGAACCAGAAGTCGAACGGGGTCTGTTCGCTGGTGAAGATCCAGTAGCCCGAGCCGAAGATGATGAAGACGAAGACCGCCATCGCGATCCACGGGCCCCAGGGGTAGAACTTCGACCGGAACTTCAGTTCCTCGACGGTGTGGCCCTGCGCCAGCCAGGCCTTGCGGAACCGCAGCTGGCACCAGGCGATGCCGAACCAGACCACCACGCCGGAGGTGGCGCAGAGGTTGACGATCGCGATGTAGAACTTGGCGTCGCCGACCAGCGAGGTCGCGAAGCTGACCGCCGCCACCAGGCTGGTGATCAGCACGGCCCGCACCGGGACGCCACGCTTGTTCAGCTTGCTGAGCGACTTCGGCGCCTGCCCGCTGACCGACATCGCGTACAGGATGCGGGAGGCGCAGAACAGGCCGGAGTTGCCGCAGGAGAGCACCGAGGTCAGCACCACCGCGTTCATGAAGGAGGCCGCCACGATGAAGCCGGCATTCTGGAACACGATGGTGAACGGCGAGGTGGCCACTTCGGTGACGTCGCTGGAGAGCAGGTGCGGATCGGTGAACGGCACCAGGAAGCCCAGCACCACGACGGTGCCGATGTAGAAGAACAGCAGCCGCCAGAACACCGACCGGATGGCCTTGGGGACGGTCCGGCGGGGATCCTCGGTCTCGGCCGCGGCGACGCCGGTCAGCTCGGTGCCGGAGAAAGTGTAGGCCACCATCAGGAAGATCGCCATGAAGCCGGCGATGCCGCCGAACAGCGGGGCGGAGTTGCCGGAGGCGGTGTCGTGCAGGGTCCAGTTGGCGAAGCCCGGGGAGCCGCCGCCGATGGCGCCGAAGATCATCGCCACGCCGGTGATCAGGAAGATGATGATGACCACGATCTTGATGCCGGCGAACCAGTACTCGCTCTCGGCGAAGCCGCGGGCGGAGATCAGGTTCAGCCCGAGCAGCAGGAAGTAGAACAGCACCGCCCACAGCGATGCCGGGGTGTCCGGCAACCAGTACTTGACGATCATCGCGCCGGCGACGAACTCGGTGGCCACCGTGATCGCCCAGCAGAACCAGTAGTTCCAGCCGAAGGTGAAGCCCAGCGCCGGGTCGATGAACCGGGTGGAGTACTCCTGGAAGGAGCCCGAGATCGGCAGCTCGGTGGTCATCTCGCCCAGGCCCTGCATCATGAAGTAGACGATGACGCTCATCAGGCCGAAGGCCAGCACCGCGCCCATCGGGCCGATCGCCGAGATGGCGTTACCGCTGACGAAGAAGATGCCGGTGCCGATCGTGCCGCCGACGGCGATCATCACCATGTGGCGGGACTTGATGGAGCGCTGCAGCGCCGGCCGCGGCTCGTCCTGGGGTGGCTTTTCTACCAGTTCCTCATGTACGGAACTCATGTTGATACTCCTTTGTATGTAGCTCGTCTACCGGGTCAGCCACTGGACCTGCCAGGATCTGCGCTGCTGCCCGGGTACTGCGGTGGTGCGGTGGACTCGCTCGATCGGCTGTCGGGTGCCCAACCCCGTGGACGGGGGCTGGCCGGCGGAGGGTCGGCGCGGGCCCGCGGACCGGGCTGGACCCGTTGAGTTCGGAGTCAACGGGGGTTCCCGGTCGTCGGGTTCACTGGACTTTCAATCCCTACTCCTTCGTTGTCGGTTCGTCCTGGCTCGGGACGGGGTCAGCCCGAGCCAGGACCAACGAGCAGCGGCACCGTTCACCGCCGCTGCGTTCAGTTGCCGAGCACCTGCTCGATCGGGGTGTAGTCGAGCTCCCAGGCCTCGGCCACCGGCTGGTTGGTGAGCTTCCCGCCGACGGTGGACAGGCCCTTGGCCAGCGCCGGGTTCGCCTTCAGCGCCTCGCGCCAGCCGGCGTCGGCCAGCCGGGTGAGGTAGGGCAGAGTGGCGTTGGTGAGGGCCCGGGTGGAGGTCACCGGCACCGAGCCCGGCATATTCGCGACGGCGTAGAACACGCTGTTGTGAACGGCGTAGGTCGGATCGGCGTGGGTGGTCGGGTGGGTGTCGGCGAAGCAGCCGCCCTGGTCGACCGCCACGTCGACGAAGACCGAGCCCGGCTTGGCGGCGGCGACCAGCTCGTTGCTGACCAGCTTGGGGGCGCGGGCGCCGGGCACCAGCACGGTGCCGATCACCAGGTCGGCCTCGCGGACGGCCTCCTCGATCGCGTAGGCGGTGGACACCACGGTCTTGACGTGGCCGTCGAACTCGGCGTCGAGCTGGATCAGGGTCTCCGCGACCACGTCCATGATGGTGACGTCGGCGCGCATCCCGTAGGCCATCTGGGCGGCGTTCCGGCCGGCTGTGCCGCCGCCGATCACGACCACCTTGGCCGGGTTGACCCCGGGCACCCCGGACAGCAGGGTGCCGCTGCCGCCGGTGTGCTTGAGCAGCGCGTTGGTGCCGGCGATGGTGGCCAGCCGGCCGGCGACCTCGCTCATCGGCTGCAGCAGGGGCAGCGCGCCGCGGTCGGTCTGCACGGTCTCGTAGGCGATCGAGGTGGTGCCGCAGGTGAGCAGCGCCTCGGTCTGCGGCCGGTCGGCGGCCAGGTGCAGGTAGGTGAACAGCACCAGGTCGTCGCGCAGGTAGCCGTACTCGGCGGCGATCGGCTCCTTCACCTTCACCAGCAGTTCGGCGTCACCCCAGACCCCGGCGGCGTCCGGCACCAGGGTGGCGCCGGCCTGGCGGTACTGCTCGTCGCTGATCGCCGAACCGACCCCGGCCCCTTGCTGAACCAGCACCTGGTGGCCCCGCGCGGTCAGGTGATGCACCCCGGCAGGGGTGATCGCCACGCGGTGCTCCTGGTTCTTGATCTCGGTCGGGATTCCAATTTTCATAGCCGTTGTCTCTCCTTGGTTGATGGGGCTATCGGTGGTCTAGACGGTGACGTGCTGCGAACTCGGCGGGGTGGGTACGGGCGCCTCGGCCTCGGCCATGGCGACCTTCCACACGTAGGGGGAGGTGCTGGCGGCCAGCAGCCCGCCGTAGCTGGGCCAGAAGCCCAGCTCGGAGCCGACCTGGACGGGCTCGGTGGCGTCCTCGACATCGAGGATGAGGTGGTCGGAGCTGGCTCCCAGCACGATCACCCCTGGGTCCTGCGGGGTCAGCGCGTCGGGGGCGACGTCCTGCCGGCCGAGATTGCAGATCGCCCGCCGCCGGACCCCGCGATCGACGCACCGCGGGTGCCCGCCGAAGGCGTCCTGGCCGACCGGGCCGAGCGGCACCGACGGCTTGCGCTCCACCTCGACCACCTCGGCCACCAGCCGGACGGTGTCCTGCCGGGTGCCCGGCCAGGGCGTCCGGTCGAGGACGTTGCGGCCCAGCCAGATCGCCTCGCCGATCCGCAGCTGGTTGATCTCCGACGGCATCCGGCCGGAGGCCATCAGCGGCAGGTTGGAGCTGTTGCCGCCGGACAACAGGTCGAGCGGCAGGCCGGTCGCCGCCCGGCACCGGTCGCGGACCGCCACCAGCACCGCCAGGTTCTCCGGGCTGGGGGCGACGCCGCCGTAGCAGGCCAGGTTCGTCCCCAGGCCGGCCACCTCGAGGTGGGGCAGCCGGGCGACCTGGCCGACCACGTCCACCGCGCGGTCGGGCCAGATCCCCTCGCGCAGGTCGCCGACGTCCACCATCACGACCACGCGATGGGTCACCCCGGCCGCCACCGCGGCGTCCGACAGCGCCCGGATGGTGGCCACCGAGGAGTTGAGCGAGTAGTCGGCCCAGCGCACCACGTCGGCTGCGCTACCCGGGCCCACCGGACGCAGCAGCATGGTGGGCAGCCCGAGGCCCGCCGACGCGATCCGCTGCAGGTTGCCGATCCGGGAGTCGGCGACCATGGTCGCCCCCGAGCCGGCGATCGCCGTCAGCATGGCCGGGTGGACGCTCATCACCTTGGTGACCGGAGCCACGCTCACCCCGTAGCCGGCGCACTGGCTGACCACCGCCCGGGCGTTGTGCGCCATCCGGTCGGGATGGATCTCCAGTCGCGGCGTCATGGTGTGCATCCGGTCACGCACCCTCGGTGGTGTCGGCGTCGACGTAGCTCTCCACCCACTCGGCGAAGGTGGCCGCCACCTCGTCGGGGTAGGACTGCGCGATCGTGCCAAGCGCGGAGAAGCGGTAGTGCCGGTCGATCAGGATCCGGGCCTCGGGCGGCGGCAGCAGCCGGGCACCGGCGCCCAGCCGGATCCGGGCCAGGATGTCGGCGCCGCCGTCGATCTTGGTCAGGGCGCCGCCGGTGCCGACGATCCAGCGGACCGCGGTGAGGTCCTTGCCGCGAACGATCTGGGTCTTGCCGGTGGGGGTGAACAGGTCGACCACGCCGCCGGCATGCCGCCGGATCCCGACCTCCACCGCCCGTCCGGTCAGCCAGCGGGTGACGCTGGCCTCGCGCTCGTTGCCGGGCATGGCGCTGAGGAACTCCATGCTCACCCCGGCATCGGGATCCTCCGACATCTCCGCCACGTTGTGGGCGTTCACGAAGACGCCGAGGTCGCCCTCGACGGTGCGCTTGGCGCGCGGCTCCGGGTCGATGCTGTGGGAGACCCATTCCGGGCTGCCGTCGGTCACGCTGTGCACGTCGGTGGTCGCGCCGCCGACGTCCATCACCAGCGCGTCGCCGACGGTGTCAGCGAAGATCTCGGTGGCCAGCAGGACGGCGCCCGGGGTCGGCAGGATCCCGTGGCGGGAGAGCGCGGCCAGCCGGGACATCCCCGGCGCCTGCACGATGTGCTCGTTGAACACCTCGTGGATCAGCTCGCGCACCGGCTCGATCCGGAGCACGTCCACGTCGGGGAAGACGTTGTCGGCCAGCATGACCTTCTCGTCCACCGCGGCGAAGATCTCCTGCACCTGGCGGCGGACCGCGGCGTTGCCGGCGTACACCACCGGCGCCCGCAGCCCGGCCTCGGCCAGGGCGCGGGCGTTGCGCAGTACCGTCCGCTTCTCACCGTGGTCGACGCCGCCGGCCAGCAGGACGATGTTGGGACGCAGCTCGCGCAGTTCGTCGAGGTCGTAGGAGTCGATCGCCCCGACCGTGGTCAGCGCCACGATCGCCCCGGCGCCGAGCGCGGCCTCGCGGGCGGCCCGGGCGGTCATCCCCTGGGTCAGGCCGTGGACGCTCATCCGCAGCCCGCCGGCCGCCGAGCTGTTGACGAACACCTCGGCGCCATCGATCTCGGCCGAGCAGTTCGCCCGCAGTTCGGCCAGCGCGGCGTCCACCCCGACGCCCACGTCGCCCTGGGCGACGGAGGTGGCGGCGAACCCCTGCCCGGCGTGACGGAACCGGCCCTCGGCCAGCACGAAGGCATTGGCCTTGGTGATGGTCGAGCCGATCTCGAGCGTGACGACGACGGTCATGGCGAGGTCACGCGGCCTGCTCGTCGAGCCCGCGGGCGCGCATCGCCTTGACGATCGCGTCCACCACGTCGATGCCCTTGGTGCCGCGGCCGAAGGTGGCGTCCAGCCCGGTCTCGGCGGCCATATCGCGGCTGACCTGGGTGCCGCCGGCGACCAGAATGAGCCGGTCCCGGATCCCCCGCTCCACGCACAGGTCGTGCAGCTTGCGCATCATGGTGCGGTGGATGTCGTTGTGGCTGATGATGGTCGAGATCAGGATGGCGTCGCTGCCGGTCTCCACCGCGGCGTCCACGATCTTGTCGATCGGCACCGAGGTGCCGAGGTAGGTGTACTTGACGCCGTACTTCTCGATCCCGCCGTGCTTGATGTCGAGGATCTCCCGCAGCCCGACCGAGTGCTCGTCCTCGCCGACCGTGCCGGCCACCACGGTGAGCCCGCGCTCCTTGATGAAGTCGCGCACCTCCTCCTCGGGCAGCAGGGTGATCTTCTCCGGGATCTTCAGGCTGGAGCGCTCGATGTCGAACTGGACGGCGCCCTTCACCTCGACGAAGCAGCCCTCGGCCGGCTGCATCACCTGGACGTTGATCACCTGCGGATCCTCCAGGCCGAGCTTGGTGGCCATCTCCAGGGCGTAGGCGGCGGCGATGTCGGCCGATTCCGGGACGAACAGCTGGATCAGGATGGTGCCGTCGCCGGCGAACTCGACCTCCGGCTTGATCTTGCCGCCGGTGCGGTAGGCGCGGGTGCTGGCCAGCCGCCGCTCCGCGGTGTCGGAGGGGTCGAGCTCGTCGATGAACACGATCCGGGACGGGTCGCACAGCGTGCAGCCGCCGATCGGATCGCAGGCCTTCTCCCCCGCGGTCACCCACTCCGGCACGGTGCTGTTGCCGAAGTGCGAGCAGACCGGGGCGTAGTAGTCGGGGTCGCGCTCGACGATGGTGTCGGCGCCGACGCCGCCGGCGGAGTCGCGGGCAATGCCGTCGCCGTTGCGCTCCGGGTAGCGGGCGGAATCGACGAAGAAGCCCTGCTCGACGGCCGCGAAGTAGCCACCGACCTCGATGATCTCCTCGATGAAGGCGACCGCACGTTCCCGGATGTCACGGGACATCTCGCCCAGCGGGCCGTCGTGGCGCAGGTCGAGCAGCTGCTTGATCCCGTCCAGGCCGGACCAGATCTGCTTCACGGTCTGCAGGCCGCGGATGTTGTTGTAGTGCCAGGGGACGTTGCGGCCCTCGTCCGGGGTGATGGTCGACTGGATGTCCGCCCTGGTCAGCATGGAGATCAGGGTGTCGATGGTGTGGGTGCGGATGGCCTCTTCGATGTCGGCCTCGATGTAGCGGGTGTTCTGCTGGGCGCGCATCCGGTACTCGGAGAAGAAGTCGCGCAGCGCCACCGCGTAGGGCAGGTCGAACCACAGCTTGCGGGCCGGCGGCGAGTTCGGCGGCACGGTGGACAGACCGATCAGGTCCGGCACCATGCCGGCCATCCGGGAGTAGATCGAGTTGATCCCGTGCTGCACCATCAGCTCCGGCAGCACCAGCCAGCCGGCCTTGGCGGTGGCATTGGCATTGTGGGCGCCGTCGATCTGCATGATCCGGGCGTCGGCCATCACCCGCTTGGCCTCGGCGGCGTCGACGAACGAGCGGTACATGTTGATGTTGCGGTACAGCACGTTGTACTGCGGATCCTGGTGGGCGCCGTTGATCCCCTCCTCGGCGAACAGCACGGCCACCTCGGGGCCGGCCACGCCGGAGACGTAGGAGTGGAAGTTGATCGGCCGGCCGACCTCGTCCTCGATGGCGTCGATCGCCTTGCGGGTGGCCCGGATCATCTTGCGGGTGATCGGGGTGCCACCGACGCCCTTGGTGGTGCCTTCCAGCAGGCCCTCGATGTGGCTCTGGCCGGCGGTCCGGATCACCATCAGGTGGTCGGCGCCGTGCCAGGCGGCCATCCGCATCCGGCGGACGTCGTCCTCGAACTGGCCGGAGGCGATCTCGGTGGTGACCACGCAGCTGGGCTGCGGGTCGATGCCGTCGAAGTACTTCGCGGCGGGCAGCGGCATCGAGTTCTTCAGCGGAACGCTGGCGTCGACGTAGTGGAACGGGCCGGCGTCCACGCCCTCGGGCGGCACCTCGCGCCAGGTCCAGCCCTTGCGGCGCGGCCGGTAGTGCTCCAGATCCTGCATCAGGGCGTCGACGTCGAGCTTGGCGTTGGGCTCCAGCGGTCCCCAGGTCACGGTGGTCACTTCCCCTCGAACAGGCCGTCGAGCACCGACGGATCCTCGGCGATCGCGGCGGCGGCCTCGGTCAGCGGGCAACCGCGGCGGGTGGCCAGCTTCAGCACCGCGTGCCCGGCGCCCTTGCCCAGCAGGCCGCGGGCCACCAGGGCGTCCACCACCGGGTGGCAGGTGACCGAGTCGATCCCCATCCGCATCAGCACCGAGCGCTCGATCGACGGGCTGGTGTGGGTGCGGGCGAGCTCGACGACCGGGGTCATCAGCTCTTCGTTGAGCTCCCAGAACCTTTCCTTCAACTGCTCGTCGGAGAGGGTTGCGAGGCGGGCGCGATGCTCCTCGAAACGCGCGATCCGGTCGGTCATGATCACTCCTGTTCGGTGCCCGCCAGCGCGGCGAGCAGGCTGCGTACCCGGTCTTCGGAGCCGTTGACGTCGGCTGCCACGAAGGACAGGTCGGTATCGGTCCACTGCGTCGCCGGGTGGGTCTGGGCGGCGTGCTTGACGTAGCTGTTCCGCAGCCGGTCGACGTCCAGCGGCTTGCCCTTCACCTGGTCGAGCCGGTCGGGGATCACGATCGCCTTGCCGGGGACGTTGTCGGCCGGGTCGCCGCGGCGGACCTCGATGCCGCGCTGCCGGGCGAACGAGAGTTGGCTGTTGTGGTGCTTGCCGGCGCCGGTGTACTCGGTCTCCTGGACGACGACGATCTCGTCCCGGCCCAGTTCCCGGGCCACCGCCACCGCGGCGGTCAGGCTGGTGTTGCCGGCCGGGCCGCGCTCGATCCCCTCCAGCTTGGTGAGCAGCTCGGTGATGTAGAACACCTCGCCCTGGGTGACCAGCTGGTAGGCGTCCAGGTAGCGCAGCGGACGGGCCGCGTTGCGCGGCACGTCCACCCGGTCGGGCCAGGTGGCGAAGGGGACGCCGAAGCCGGTGTGACCGGTGGTGAAGGACTTGTTGTTGAAGTCGGTGTCGGAGGCCATGTGCAGGCCGGAGAGGTCGACCGAGCAGGCGATCAGCTGGGTGTCGAAGCAGCCGACCTCCCGCAGCCCCCGGGCGGTGCCGGTCAGGTTGCCGCCGCCGGCGTGGGTGACGATCACCGCGGACGGCGCCTTGCCGTAGCGCTGCCGCACCTCGCGTCCGACCTCGGCGCCGAGGGTCTCCACGCCGCGGATGCCGAACGGGGTGTACAGGCTGGCGTTGAAGTAGCCGGTCTCCTCCAGGGTGCGCAGCAGCACGTAGAACAGCTCGGGGCCGACGCTCAGCCGCAGCACCTCGGCACCGTAGGCCTCGCAGGCGCGGCTCTTCTCCACGATCTCCGGCTGGCCGACCCGGTGGCTGTCGTAGACCTCCTGGACGACGATGCACTTCAGGCCGCGCTGCGCGGCCTGCGAGGCCACCGCCGCACCGTAGTTGCCGCTGGTGGCGGTGACCATGCCGGCGTAGCCCTTGGTCTTGGCGACGTAGGCGCTGACCGAGGCCCGGCGGGCCTTGAAGCTGCCGGAGGCGTTGGCCGCCTCGTCCTTCAGCAGGATGGTGGCGCCCTTGCCCGGCTCGGCGGTCGCCCGGACCACCTCGGTGAGCCGGCGCAGTTCGTACAGCGGGGTGCTGCCCACCTTGGTCTCGCGCTGGATCTCGGCGATCTCCGCCAGCGAGAAGCCGGTGGCCGCCATCATGGCCTCGTAGTCGAAGGCGATCGGGCTGGTGGCGAAGGCGTCGTAGTCCAGCCCGAGCGAGGCCTTCATGATCTCGTTCTTGCGGGCCAGCACGGCCTGGTAGGAGAGGTCGGTCACGACTCGTACTCCGTTCCGATGGTCAGCAGTTCACCGACGGTGTCGCCGAAGCTGTGGGTGTAGCCGGGGTTGATGGTCCGCAGCGTCCCGGTGTGCGTCCGTCCGATCAGGGAACGGACGGTGACCTGCTCGCCCACCCTGGCCGGGTGGGTCGCGAAACCGTTCAGCCACAGCATCAGCGGGGTGGCGGCGGTGTCGGCCGGGATCCCCTGCGCCCGCTCGGGCGGGGTGAGGACCGTCTGTTCGATCTCGACCCAGGTTCCTTCGGCGGCGAGGTCGTGCTCCGGGTTCGTCATCGGTCGGGCTCCTGACTGGTGGTGGACGGGGTCAGCGGCGGAGGTACGCCGGGGCGCCCATCAGGGCGGTCGGCGTCGGCAGGTCGATCACCCGCTTGAGCCCGGGGGTGGCGGCCAGGATCCGCGGGATGGTGTTCACCGCGATGCCGGCGGTGGCGATGCCGCCGGCGATCTCCGGGCCGGTGGAGAGGTGGATCTCCGGGGTGCCGTAGATGGTGATGTAGTCGCCGGTGGACTGGCCCTCGGCCTCGGGACGCACCTGCTGCGGGTGGGTGAGCCGGATCACCTCGGTGTCGCCGCGGTAGCCGCTGGCGATGTGGTTGCAGCCGGCCACCTGGCCGGGCTCGATCACCAGATCGCCGACCTCGCGGCGCACCGAGCTGACGATCGGGGTGAGCTGCTGCTCCACCCGGTCGATGCCCAGGCCGAGGGCGTCGTTGATCAGCGCGATCGACTCCGGGAAGCCGACGTGCCCGACGATCGAGCCGTCCGCCACCCCGGCCTCGAACTCGGCCAGCGAGGTGCCGACGCCCTGGGTGCGGAACACGGTCTGGCCGTAGGGGCTGAGGTCGTTGACCCGGCTGGCCTCGATCCGGGTGACCTCCTGGCTGCCGGCGGTCAGCGTGACGACCAGCAGATCCAGCACGAAGCCGGGGTTGACGCCGACGCCGACGATCGAGACGCCGTGCTCGCGGGCGACGGCGTCCAGTTCGGCGGCGGCCTCGGGATGCTGCGCCTCGGGGGCGGCCATCTCCTCGGCGATGCTCACAACGTTGATGCCGTTGCTCAGGATGCGCTTGAGATCGGGCAGCTGACGTCGCACCCACGAGGTGGTGGCGATGGTGACGACGTCGATCTTCCTGGTCGCCAGCAGCGCGGCGGGGTCGTTGGCGACCGGGACGCCGACCGGGTCCACGCCGAGCACCTCGCCGAGGTCCCTGCCGTCGTACTCGGGGTTGGCGTCGACCGCGCCGACCAGTTCGAGACCGTCCTTGGCCAGGATGAGCTTGGCCATGCCCCTGCCCATTGCGCCCAGCCCCCACTGCACAACTCGAATACGCTGCTGCTGTGTGTTCACGTCATCCCTCGTCGTCATTGACCGTTGATCCGGCTGACCGGCATTCGACGTCGTTGCCGCCTGCCGCGCCCACCGGGCCTTGCCGCTTCGTCATCGCTGACGCCGCGGGAATAGTCCAGCAGTCGGATTCGGCAGGTTCGCGGCATCGCTGGATTTACGCACTCACCAGGCGGCTGCGTTGTGGATTGGCCAGCGCCGACCGGGCCCGGCCGCGGATTTTCCCAGCGCCGGTCCGGGAAGGAAGGGCAGCCTAAATGCTCGACGAGACGGATCTTCAGCTGGTCAACCTGCTGCAGATCGACCCCCGGATGTCGTGGGCGAACGCCGGACGGATCCTGGGTATCTCCGCCACCACCGCCGCCAACCACTGGCACCGGCTGAGCGCCGAGGGGCTGGCCTGGGTGACCACCTACCCGAACCTGGAGACGCAGTTCACCGCGATCGTTGAAGTGGACTGTCGCACCGACGCGCTACCGTCGGCGATCGAGCAGTTGCGTCAGCATCCGCTGGTGGTCAGCGTCGAGGAGTCCACCGGCAACAGTGACCTGCTGCTGTGGATCATCGCGCCGGACATGAGCTCGCTCACCACCTTGATCATCGAGTGGGTGGGCGGCCTGGAGGGCGTCCACGGCACCCGCAGTTCGCTGGTCACCGAGGTGATCGTGGGCAGCGAGTCCTGGCGGGTGAACGCGCTGGACCGGGCGCAGACCGGTCAGGCGGTGAGCGCGCGGCCGCGTCCGTCCCCCGATGCCGGTCCTGCGCGGGTCGACGTCGCCCTGGCCGAGGCGCTGGCGCGGGACGGCCGGGCCAGCGCCACCTCGCTGGCCCAGTTGCTGGACGCTCCGGTGAGCAGCGTGCAGCGGCGGCTGCAGCGGTTGCTGACCGGCGGGCTGATCACCATGCGGTGCGATGTGGCCCCCGAGTTGGCCGGATGGGCGCTGGAGTGCACCTGGCTGGCCACCGCCGCGCTCAGCCACAAGCCGCGGATCGCCGAACTGCTCAAGGATCAGCCGGCGCTGCGGGCCTGCGAATGGACCACCGGCGCGCACAATCTGCGGCTCACCTTCCGGGCCAACACGATGCGCACCCTGCGCAGCTTCGAGCAGACCATCGCCAAGACGCTGCCCGGGCTGGCACCCAGCGAACTGGTGGTCCAGCTGCGCGCCCACAAGTCGATGGGCTGGCTGCTGGACTCGGCCGGAAGGACCACCGGCAAGCTGGTGGTACCGGTGTTCGCGTCCTGATCGCCGCGTTGGGCGCTGGACTTTCGGGGCCTGGCTAGGGGTTGAGGCACTCCCGGGCAGCGGCGGCAGCGGTGTCCTGCTCGATGGAGTCCAGCGCGAAGTAGACCGCACCGGTCGGCTTGGTTGGCGCGTTGGTGGCGAAGTACACTACCTCGGGGACGTTCTCCCGGGTGAGGCCGAGCTTGTTGGGGTGCACCTGCGTCGCCACCGCCACCGTCCACCAGTTCTTGTTCGCCGCCACCAGCTGACCCCGCGGGTAGGTGACCGCGCCACCCACCCGTCCCACCCGTTCGAGGTGGGCGAGCATTCCGGTCGAAGCCGCCACGCAGGTCGCGCCGGGCGCGAGCTGGCCGGTGTAGGAGGCGGGCGAGTCGTCCGGCGGGTCGGGCGGCGGGCTGGGGACGCGGTAGAGGCAGGTCAGCACGCGGTCGGCGGCCTGGTCGTCCGGATCCGGGTCGAGCGGCCAGCTGGAGCGAGAATGGCCGGCGGCGAGGGTCGGTCCGTTGGTGACGAACCAGAGCACCCGGCCGATGCCCTGGTTAGCGGCGTCCGGGTTGTCGGGGTTGAGCCGGGTGGCGACCGCGACCGTCCACCACTGGTCGTTGGACTTCACCAGCGCGCCGTGGCTGAAGGACGCCGGCGCCAGACCGGCGATGCCCTCCAACTCGTCGAGCAGCGCCCGGGTGGCGGCGACGCACTCGCCGTCCACCAGGCTGCCGTCGTAGGGGTAGCGCTCCCGCTCCGGGTCCGGGGTCGGCGAGGGCGGGCTGGTCGGCGACGGGGATGGCGACGGGCTGGCCGGGGGCTGGCTGGGAGTGGCCGACGGCGTCCGTGGCGGCGTGGACTCCACCCGCCAGGAATCCTGCATCCAGGGCTGGGTGCAGCCGCTGAGGACCAGCGCCACCAAGGACGCGAGCACGGCCCGTCGCACCACCACCATGCGGCAAGCGTAGGCGGTCCCGGTGGGCTGCGGACCCGGACACCACCTCCCCGGCCACCGGGTCACCGCCGTCAGCCACCGTCACGGGCGGCTAGGGGCAGGTCGTGGGCGGTGTTCCCCAGCAGGGACGGTCAGCGGGCGCGACCAGCCGTGGTAGGCGTGGTCGTCGTTGGCCGGCCAGCCGGTCTCGTCCGGCTTGCCCCGCAGGCGGGACGCGGGGACGCGACCCCCGCCAGGAGGTGGTCACCGTGGCCTGGCTGGGGCTCGGCCCGATCGAGGCGGAACTCCAGGCCGCTCCGATGCCGCCTACGCCGACTGGTACCCGGTCGACTTCGCCGAGGCCCAACCGCTGGCCTTCGACCACAACGAGATCCTGCGCGACGGTGTCGAACGAGCCCGCGCCAAGCTGGAGTACACCGACATCGCGGCCACCTTCCTGCCCCGCCGGTTCACCATCGCCTACGTCCGCGGCATCTACGAGGTGATCTGGGGGGAGCCGCTGGATCCCGGCAACTTCCAGCGCAAGATGACCGAGGTCTTCGACCGCGTCGAGAACGAGTCGGTCCGCCCGACCAGCGGCCGCGGGCGTCCGGCGTCCCTGTTCACCCGGAAGCAGCGCGCCACCCGCGACGGCTTCGACCTGACCCCGATCGAGCCACCTTTTCGTCGCAAGCAGTAGCAGATCACTGGATCCGACGGCCGTCCGCCCTGGGTCACGCCGTTGCAGCGCATCGGGACCGGACGCTCCCGTGGCGATGGTCAGAAGAACCGCATCATCCTCGGCCACGGTTGACTCGACAGCATCTCGGCGGCCCAACCCATGAGATCGCCGATGTCGTTCTCCCCCTCGACCTCCACCAAGCACAGGCAGGCGCGAAGCGTGCGGTCAACCGCGTCTTCGATCGTGATCGAATCGCCATTCTTGGCTTCCAGCGCTTCCCAGATCGCCACCTTGATGGCTGTCAGCCGTTCCAGGTCCGGTGCGTCACTTCGCCAGATGCTGATGGCTTCGTCAACCGCCGGCCGCAGATTCTCAGGCAAGTCACCCTGGGTCTCCACCGCCCAGTGGATTGCGGACATCAGAGCGCGCCATCCCTGCTCCTCGTACGTCGCGCGAAACACATCGTGGAGGAGTTCGGCGTTCATCGACATGCCTGAATCCTCGCACTGGAGTGTCCAACTGATTCAGACCCGATGGGACCACCGGCGCCTCACCTCCGCACTAAGCGGTCAGAATGCGCAGCGCGGCCTGACCGTCGGTCCGCCACGGTTCGGGGAGTCCATGCCACTCCCGAGCATCGTCTGGAAGCACATTCGCGAGGGCAAGCAGTCGCTGACGGTCCGATCCGGCGAATCCAGCCCGCTCGGCGTACGGGTCGTCGATCACCGCGAGCAGCAGCGCGGCGTCCCGTAAGTGCCGCTCCCGGTCGCGGGTATCGGTCAAGTAAGCGGCTGCCTTGAGGACGGTCGCACCGAATGGCAAGGGAACGCTGACTGTGGTCATACGCCCGGGGACGATCTCGAGCCGGGCATTGACTGTGCGCTTGAGTGCTTGGGTACCACCCTCGATGGCCACCATGCGCCGACCTCGAAGAGACTGAATCACCCTGGGGGCAGCGTGGTCGGCGATCAGAAGGTCGACAACGCCAGCCGTGGAGTCGTCGCGCGTGAAGCGGTGGGCGGTGTTGCTGCGGTCGTCGATCGACGGCGCGAACTCATAGCCGAGGGACTCGAGCACTCGCGCCGCTTCGGCTACAACCCCGTGGACGGTCTCGATGTGCAGAACCATGTCGACATCGAGTGTCGGACGCAACACGGCAACCCCGCGGCGAATGCTGTGCAACTGAGCCATCAGCCCGCCGACCAGCGTCCACTTCTGGTGCGGAAGGACGGACGCGATTTCAGCGACGTTCGGCCAGGGCGGCAGCCACCCGCCCGGCGGAGTTGGCACGTCGACGGTGAGGCGGTCAGCCACGGAACCTCTCCAATGCCTGGTCAAGAGCGGCCCGGCCAGCGCGGCTCTCCCGGACATCCAGTGACTCCGCGAGGTCGAGCGCAGCCAACACGACACCCTGGTTGGCGAGGTCCCTCACGACGTCGAGATCCATGGCCGTTGCCCGAAGGGTGACTCGACCCTCCTGGTCGTGAACGAGGCCGTGGACGCTGACCATGCCTGCAACATCGTTGGCCGCGAGGTAGCCGTCGATGTCGTTCGTGTCGGCAAGCCCCAGCCGACCAGCCACCTTGGTCGGATAGACAAGGAACCCAAGCAGATACTGACCTGCACTGGAGTGAGCCCGGTATCGCGTCACCACCGCGCGATTCCGGGCTTTCTGAACCAACTCCACCGAGGTCATCACGCGCAACTGCGAACGCAGTCGGGATCGCTGAGTGTCGCCCATCCACTCGGCGGCACCACCCGACAGCAACGAGACCGCGCCCCACGCTGTGGGCTCCGTCCACGCTCGCGTGTGTGAGCCGCCGCGGACCGCGAGCAACCGGTCGACTCCGGCCCGATCGACAACACCGCGGGCCAGCGCGCACAACTCCCCTCGCGCGACAAGATGCTGCACCTGTCGGGTTGAAACGCCAAGGCGCTCCGAAGCCTCGGCCACGGACATGAGGGCCACAACAGATAGCTTCGCATACACGAAGCATTCCGCCAACCAGCGACTGGCGCTCGATATCGCGCTGGCTACCAGCTGTGCCCGTACCACAGCTCACACGGCCGGGTGGAGCCACCGCGCACACCGCGGCAGGGTGGAAGGGTCACAGGCCACACCACATCGTCGGAGTCTTGCTCCCCGTCCGGCATCAAGAAGATCGGACGCGGGGCATAGGCGTTGAGCAGCAGTTCGCAGTCACAGTACGCACCCTGGCGCGCCAAGCGGTCCGCCAGGGCCGTCGCGCGGGGCGCCCGAACCTCCCGGAAGTAGCCGGCGAATCTCAGCTGCCCGTTGCACTCGTAGTCCTGCAACATGCGGTACACGTAGCAGGGCAGGCATTCCCCGCGATGGGGCCCGAGCAGCCCGGCCGACAGCTCGGCGAGGAACAGCTCGGCGTCCTGAACCTCTGGCGTCAGCTGATCGCCGTCCTCGACCGCATCGAGGGCGGGCAACGTCCCGGCCCACTCGCCGTAGAGGGAGGCCCAGCCAGCAGGGGTGACGACGAAGATCTCGCCGTCGAAGGCGGCGACGCCATGATTGCTGTAGCGCCAGCCCCAATGGAACTGCTGCTCGGCGGTAGTAATGGTGGCCGGGCCGGCGCGGCACACAACCGTCACCAGCTCACTGGTGGGCACCGCCCAGCCCCGTCCGTTCCACGGTCGGGGCGGCGCCAAGTCAGTGGCGATGCCACGCAGTTCATCGCTCAACCGCAGAATCTGGCGCTCGTTGATCCGGTGACCCGGGTCCATGATCGGCACGGGCGTCGGCAGACTGCGCACCCCGAGCAACGACTTGGTGTCCCGATCGACGAGGGCAACCAGCGTCGTGCCTGCCGCCCTCGGCCCAGACTGGAGGATCTGGCCGATCACCCGGGCACGATCCTGTGTATCGCTAAACATGTCCTGATAGGTCGTCATGCCGATCATGGTTGGCACTCGATCGCGGATCGTGCCATCGACTTTGCCCGTCTGTGGATAACTCGGAGGTCCCGGACGTTCTCCACAGGGTCGTGCAGATGATCGTCAAGCTCTGGCCGAGCCCGTTGATTCAGAGTTTGTGCACCGAGTTCGGTGCACAAACTCGGAACGAAGCGGGCAGATCGCCACGGGACGGGCTCTCGGATGGGCGCCCGGCCTCGCGCGGGGTCAGTTGCTGGCCTCGGTGGGGGATCGCTGGCAGAGTGGCGGCCGTGATCAGATCGGACGGACCGGCCTGGCCCGCGACCGCGGAGGCCTTGATGCGTTCCCGGTTCGAGGCATTCCGGGACGGCGACTTCGCGTGGCTGCAGGCGTCCTGGCACCCTTCCACTCGTCCGGCTGCGCTCGACTCCTCGGGTAACCCACGGTGGCGTGGCCTCCAGATCATCGACACGGTCGCCGGCGGCATCAACGACGACACCGGCATCGTGGAGTTCCGGGCGACCTACCTCGTCCCGGGCGGCGTGGAGGTTCTGCACGAACGCTCCCGGTTCGTCCGCGAGGACGGACGCTGGTACTACCTGGCGCCGGTGTTACGCCGGTTGGCGTCGAAACCGGTCGTGGGCAGACCGAACTAGCGCAGTTCGTACCCGCAGGCGGCCAACCGGGCGCGGACCCGCTCCACGTCCGCCTCCTCCGCGACGCCGTCCAGCATGGTCGCCATCAACTGCTGCGCCTCGCTGGCCGAGACCGTCGGCCCCGGTGTGGCACGGGCGACGATCGCCTCGGCGACGCTGCGCACCTCGGCGTCGGTGAGTCGACGCCGCAGCAGCGCCAGGAGCGGCACCCGGTCCGCCGGCGGCACCCCCTCTGGGTAGCCGACCTGCAGCCACTTGAAGGCCTGGGCCAGCAGCCCGGTCCCCTGCGGCACCGTGTCGATCGGCGAAACCCCCTCGGGCGACTCCCCGACCACCAGCCGCTGCACGTTCGTGCTCAGCGGCCAGCCGGCTGCCGCCAGCCGGGCCGCGACCTCGCGCAATTCCTCGTCGTCCGGGGCGGCGTCGCTGACCTTGGTGATGGCTTCCCGGATGGTGCTGAGCCGGACCGGGTCCGGGTCGGCCCGCTCGATCTCGGCCAGGACCTCCTCGAACTCGTCCTCGGTCAACGAACGACGCAGCAGGGCCAGCAGCGGGGTGTAGTCCTTGGGCGGAACACCCTCGGGGTAGCCCGCCCGCAGCCAGCGCAGCACCTGGGCGATGATGCCCTCGGTCATGCGCCGGCTCCGAACAGCGAGATGCCGAAGTAGTGGTAGAGGCTCAGCCGGGTGATCCACAGCACCCCGGCGAGCACCGCCGCCACCACGACGGCGAACACCGTCCAGCCCAGCGCGGTGTAGACCGGGTGACGCTCACCCGGTGCCTCGCCGTCGATCTCTCCGGTGCCGGCAGACTGCAGGCGCATGCCGATCGCGAAGAGCGCGGGAAGTCCGGCGCCGAACAGTAGTCCGATCAGCAGGACGCGTCCGGCAGCCAACGCCATGGCAGCGACATCGATGGTCATCTCTTGGCCGTTCTTTCGTATCCGATTGGTGAAACGCCTACGCGGTGACCGTGTCCTGGTCCTGCTGAAGCCGTGCGGCCTCGTCGTCCCAGTCGGCATTGACGTTGTTGTGGTCGACCTTCTGCCGTTGGCTGCGCAGGTACATCAGACCGGACGAGACCAGCAGCAGGGCGAACACCGTCACCGCGCCGCCGAGACCGCCGATGCCCGCGGCGATGAAGTAGCACAGCGCACCCACCACGCCCGCCAGCGGCATGGTGATCAGCCAGGCGGTCGCCATCCGTCCGGCAATCCCCCACCGCACCTCCGCGCCGGGACGGCCGATGCCCGAGCCCAGGATCGAACCGGTGGCGACGTGCGTGGTGGAAAGGGCCATCCCCATCGAACTGGAGGTCAGGATGATCGCCGCCGAGGACGCCTCCGCCGCCAGGCCCTGCGGCGACTCGATCTCGACCAGCCCCTTGCCGAGGGTCCGGATGATCCGCCAGCCACCCAGGTAGGTGCCCAACGCGATCGCACCACCGCAGGTGAGGATGATCCACAGCGGCAGCCCCTGCTCGAGGATGGAGTCGCCGGTCAGGGAACCGTGGGCGATCAGCGCGAGCGCGATCACACCCATCGTCTTCTGCGCGTCGCCGGTGCCGTGGGCCAGCGAGAC
The DNA here is from genome assembly GCA_049840415.1 of Propionicimonas sp. Taxonomy (GTDB): domain Bacteria; phylum Actinomycetota; class Actinomycetes; order Propionibacteriales; family Propionibacteriaceae; genus Propionicimonas. The sequence goes on from JASGLB010000014.1 coordinate 271,384, forward strand.
CAGCGAGGCCGTCCCGATCTGTCCCCAGCGGAACCCGACCTCACGGTGCTTCTCGTGGACGCCCTTGGTGAGCGCGTACACCAGGGCGGTGCCGACCGCGGCGATGATGCAGGCGATCACCGGCGAAAGGAAGGCCGGGATGACGATCTTGCTCAGGATGCCCGCCCAGTTGATCGTGGCGGCGCCGGCGATGCCCGCGCCGATCAGCCCGCCGAACAGGGCGTGTGACGAGCTGGAGGGCAGGCCCAGCAGCCAGGTCAGCAGGTTCCACAGAATGCCGCCGACCAGCCCGGAGAAGATGATCACCATCGCGATCTCGCCGGACATTCCGGGCAGCAGGTCGCCCTGCGGAGTCTGAATGGTCAGTACGTCCTTGGTGATGGTCGCGGCGACCTCGACGGAGAGGAACGCGCCCACCAGGTTCAGGATCGCCGACAGCCCCACCGCAGCCTTCGGCTTGAGCGCTCCGGTGGCGATCGAGGTCGCCATCGCGTTGCCGGTGTCGTGGAAGCCGTTGGTGAAGTCAAAGCCCAGGGCGGTGATGACGACCAGCGCCAAAATGATTACCTCTGCAGTCACGCAGAGGAGCTTCCCACGCCTAAGTGACGTAGTCAGCCGGGTTATGGAAGAGTTCCGCGACTGTTCACCAACCAGACATCGACGGGTGGGGTGGCCGACACCGGCGACGCCGCTTGGTGGCACGACCAGAACGTCCTGCCACACCGGCGCAGGGGCGCAAACCCCCGCGCACCATCCGGTGGGGATCGGCGAACCGATCCGAATCTCATCACTGATACATCAGTTATGCGATCTGATGGACTCATGTAGTCTTCCTGGCACATCAGCCCCCGGGGCTTCATCACTGGAAAGGTCCACCATGTCCCTCACCCGAGCATCCTTCATCGCAGGCGCCACAGCCACCGTGCTGATGCTCGCCGGGTGTGCCGCGCAGACCTCACCCAGTCCCTCGGCGCCGGGCCCCACCGACTCGGCGAGCGCGCCCGCTCCGACGATCTCCTTCCTCTACTCGCCCTACGCCGACTACGCCCCGTTCTTCCTCGCTGAGGACAAGGGCTACTTCGATGCCGCCGGGGTCGACGTGGAGCTGATCCCGAAGGGCGGAACCTCCGGCGAGACCTACCAGCTGGTCAGCACCGGCAATGTGATCGCCGGCGGCGCAACCTGGGGAGCCGGCCTGTTCAACGCCACCAAGGCGGGCGCCTCGCTGTCGGTCATCGCCAGCGTGTCGCGCGTCCCGGAGTCCGGCAAGGATCCCTCGCCGTTCGTGGCTTCGACCCTCTCCGGAATCACCAAGGTCTCCGAGCTCAAGGGCAAGAAGGTCGGCATCCCCGGGGACGGCGGCTTCGGCGTCTACTCGGTGAGCCTGGCGCTGGCCACCGCCGGCCTCACCCTGGAGGACGTCGAACTGGTCAACGTCGGCCCGCCGGAGACCGGCCCCGCGCTGGCCAACGGCTCGATTGACGCCGCCTGGACGATCGAACCCATCTCGAGCGCGCTGTTCGGCGAGAAGCTGGCCGTCGAGATCACCGACGTCAGCCACCACGCCGGCACCGAGCTTGGCGCGCTGGTGTTCAACAGCGAGTACGTCCAGCAGCATCCCGATGCCGTGGTCGCCTTCACCAGCGCGTACCTCAAGGCCGCGGCTGAGCTCAAGGCCGGGGGCTGGACGGCCGCGGCCAACAAGGAGATCATCTCCAAGTACACCGAGTTGCCGGTGGAGACGCTGGATTCGATCGGTCTCACCGAGCAGGATCCGACCGGCCAGATCGACTGGGCGGACGTCGCCAAGCAGGAGGAGTTCTTCCGCCAGCGCGGCTCGCTGGAGTACGACGGCAGCGCCGACATCCAGTCGATCTTCCAGGCCGACCTGCTGAAGCAAGCCCAGGAGAAGGCGAACGCGTGAGCACCCCACGACGTTCTGCTCCCCCACCCCCGCACAACCTCGCGGGAACCCCGCTATGACCGACTTCGCAGCGAAGGTCACCGGCCTGTGGAAGGGCTTCTACGACCGTCGCCGCGATCAGTCGCTGATCGCTCTGCAGGATCTGTCCCTCGACGTGGCCGATGGCGAGTTCGTCTGCGTCCTCGGCCCGTCGGGGTGCGGCAAGTCGACCCTGCTGCGCATCCTGGCCGGGCTGGAGCAGCCGGACGCCGGGACGGTCGAGGTCACCGGCCGTCCCTCGGTGGTGTTCCAGGAGCACGGCGTCCTGCCCTGGCTGACGGTGGCGCAGAACGTCGCCTACCCGCTCAAGCTCCGTCGCTCCGACCGTGCCGCCCGCGCGCAGCGGGTCGAGGAGCTGCTCGACCTGGTCGGCCTGTCGGAGTTCGCCGGCTACTACCCCCACCAGCTCTCCGGCGGCATGCGGCAGCGGACCTCGGTGGCCAGGGCGCTCGCCGACGACGGACGGCTGCTGCTGATGGACGAACCCTTCGGGGCGCTGGACGAGCTGACCCGGGTCGGGATGCAGGACGAACTGCTGCGGATCTGGTCCGGCACCTCCAAAGCGGTGCTGTTCATCACCCACTCCGTCGATGAGGCCCTGCTGCTCGGCGACCGGGTACTGGTGATGTCGCCGCGTCCGGGCCGGTTCGTCGCCGATGTGACGGTGCCGTTCGGACGTCCCCGCTCGGTGCACGAGATCCGCGAGCACCCCGAGTACGGACACATCACCGCGAACCTGTGGCAGTTGCTGGACGAGGGAGCCGCCGCATGACCACCACCCGACGTTCTTCTCCGCCGCTGCGCTCTCCCGAACAACGTCGCGGGGACCTCGGCATGACCACCACCCGGACGCCGACCGGCGAACAGGCCTTCGAGCTCGCGGCCAAGGCGGAGGCGCTGGGCGAGGAGCTACGCCGCAAGGGTCGGCCCGGCCCGCTCGGCGTGATCGCGCCGTTCAGCCCGCTGCTGATCCTGCTCGCCTGGGAACTGGCTTCCCGCGGCGGGCTGGTCGATGCCCGGTTCTTCCCGGCGCCCAGCTCGATCATCGGAACCGCGGTCGAGCTGACCGCCTCGGGGGTGCTGCTCAACCACACGGCGATCACCCTGAGCCGGATCGCCGTCGGCTTCGCACTCGGCGCGATCCCGGCGCTGGTGATCGGCATCGCCCTCGGCTCGGTGCGCGGGTTGCGGATGTTCATCGGTCCGATCATCGCCAGCCTGCTGCCGGTTCCGAAGGTGGCGATCTACCCGCTGCTGCTGCTGATCTTCGGCCTGGGTGAGTCGTCGAAGTACGCCATCGTGGCGATCGGGGTCTTCTTCTACGTGTTCTACAACACCATGAGCGGCGTGCTGCAGACCCCGCCGATCTACTTCGACGTGGCCACCGCGAACGGCGCGAGCCGGTGGCAGCGGTGGTCGACGATCGCCCTGCCGGCGGCCCTGCCCAGCATCTTCACCGGGGCCAGGCTCGCGGTCGGCGGCGCCTTCGTGATCATCGCCGCCTCGGAGTTCGTCGGCTCCCGCTCCGGGCTGGGCTACCTGATCTGGACCTCCTGGACCACCTTCGCGGTGGCCAAGATGTACGTCGGGATCGTGACCATCTCGGTGCTCGGCTACCTTGCGTCGGCCCTGGTGGGCTGGCTGGAGCGCTGGCTCGTACCCTGGTCGCGACAGTGACCAGGTTCCGGCGGGCGAAGCTCAGCAGCGGCGGGTCGACCGCGGGAGGCGAGCGGAAGGGGGCCGGCCGATGAGCCCAGCCCCAGCCGGCGACACCATCTACCGGGAGCTCCGCCGCCGCATCATCCACACCGAGCTGCGTCCCGGCGCCGACATCAATGTCGCCGAGTACGCCGAGGAGTTCGGCTCCTCCCGCACCCCGGTCCGCGACGCCCTGCAGCGGCTGAGCCACGATGGGCTGGTGGACGTCCTTCCGCGGGCCCGCTGTCGGGTCTCGCCGGTCACCTTGAAGTCGCTGGTCGACATCCTCGACGTCCGCGAGGCCACCGGACCGACCACCAGCCGGCTGGCCGCCCGGCACGCCACCACCGAGGACATCGACACCCTCGAAGCCATCGCGGAGAACGGCTACACCGCGGCCAGCGACGTGCATTCGATCCTCTCCGCCTCCCACCTCTTCCACTGCCGGGTGGCGAAGCTCTCCCGCAACCGGCGACTGCACGAGATCACCGAACACGCCCTGGAGGATCTCGACCGCGTGCTGCGGCTCGTCGGCCGCGAGCCGCTGGAAGCGTCCACACCGCTGGACGACCACCGCAAGCTGCTGGTCGCCTTCCGGGCCCGCGACGCGGACCTGGCCTACCAGCTGGATCTCGATCACATCCGCCGAGCCCGGACGGTGACCATCAACCTGGCGATTTCGACCGGGGCACTGCTGGAGGCATGATGCTGCCGAAGCCAACCAGAACGGCCGAGCCATGATCCTGACCCACACCGAACTCGGCGACGTCCTCGGCCGGGCCCTGCCCGGCGCGAACGACGCGGACCTCGACCTGATCGCCCGCGCCACGCTGGCCGCCCACCAACACGGTCAGGGGTGGGCCGGTCTGGCCCTGCTCGGCCGGGAACTGGCCGGGCCGCGCGGCCTGCCGGGCGAGCCTGCCGGGGCCGGTGGCTTCCGCCGGATCTCCGGCGAGGGCGTCCCCGGACCGCTCTGCCTGGCCGGCGGCGTCCGCCACGTCGCCGAACTGGCCGCCGAGTTCGGCGTCGCCGCGATCGGGCTGCCCGCGATCACCGGGACGGGGCGACTGGCCGGTTACGCCGCCGGGCTGGCCCGCCGTGGCCTGGTGGGGATCGTCCTGGCCCAGTCCGCCCCGGCCGTGGCGCCCTGGACGGGCGACCGGGCGGCGATCGGCACCAATCCGTTCTGCCTGGCCGCACCCCACGCCGACGGTCTGCTGGTGCTCGACACCGCCACCTCGGAACTGACCAAGGCGGCGTTGACCAGCCACCGCGCCGACCGGACGCCGCTGCCCGAGGGCGCCGCGCTGGACGCCACCGGCCAGCCCACCACCGATGCCGAGGCGGCCACGACCCTGCTCGCCCGGGGCCTGATCGGCTCACTGGCCGGACTGGCGATCGAGGTGGTCGCCGGCGCGCTGCTGGGCGTCGAGGACACCCCGGGCCGAGGACTGCTGGTGCTCGGCCTCGACCCCCAGGCGGTCGGAACCGACCTCACCAGCCAGGTCAGCGCGATCGCGGCACGCTGGCAGGCTGCCGGGGGCCACCTGCCCGGGGCCGTAGAGCAGCTGCCGGCCGAGGCTCCGGTGAGCGAAGCCGAGTGGGACCTGTTCCTCAGTCAGGTCGGAGTTGGCCGATGAGCCTCCAGCTCCACGTCGACCACCCCGACGGCCTGCTCGACCTTCCTCGTCGGATCACCGTCAGCGGGGCGAGCCCGGGACGGGTGGTCAGCGTCCGGGCCACCACCGAGCGCAATGGCGTCAGCTGGAGCGCGCAGGCGAGCTGGCTGGCGTCCGACACCGGGGAGGTGGATCTCGGCCGGGACGCGCCGGTCAGCGGGGACATCGGCCGGGTCGATCCGATGGGGCTGTGGTGGGCGCAGCTACCCGAACAGGCTGGTGCGAACCCGTGGCCACGCGAGGTCACCGAGCCGCTCCGCACCCAGCTCACCGCCTGGGAGGAGACCCTCCGTCCCGACACCCCGGCGACCGCGGAGGTGTCCCAGCGGTTCCTGGCCGAGGGCGTCCGGCGCAGCGAGATTCGGCACGCGGGTCTGGTCGGCACCCTGTTCACCCCGCCCGGGGACGAGCCGTTCCGGACCGTCGTGGTACTCAACGGTTCCGGCGGCGGGATCAACGAAGCCAGGGCGTCCCTGTACGCCTCGCGGGGTCTCCAGGCGTTCGCTTTGGGGTACTTCCGCGCTCCCGGCCTGCCGGACTCGATCACCCACACCCCGTTGGAATACCTCCAGCGCGGACTACGGTGGGCGGCGTCCGAACTCAATCCGGCCGGCGGCCGGGTGGCGGTCAGCGGCCAGTCCCGGGGCGGCGAGCTCTCCCTGCTGCTGGGAGCTCGCTTCCCGGAGTTGGTGGACGCCGTGGCCGCGATCGTCCCCGGTGCGTACGTCCATGGCGCGCAGGGAGCATCCGGCGGTGCCGGCTGGGATGCGCCGGCGTGGACCTGGCAGGGCGAGCCACTCCCCCACCTGTGGCAGCGCAATCCCGGGGTCAGCTGGCAGCCGTGGGACGGAGAGCCGCCGCCGCAGCGGCACCGCAATGTGTTCATCGACGGGCTGCGTGACGCCGGCTTCGCCGAGCAGGTGAGGATTCCGGTAGAACACATCCAGGGCCCGGTGCTGTGCGTTTCGGGGATGGACGACCGCGCCTGGCCGTCCAGTCTGTACTCGCGGATCGTGGTGGACGCGGTGCGCCGCAGCGGTGGGGAAGCCCATCACTGTGACTATCCCGATGCCGGGCACGCAATCGGGCTGCCGAACCTGCACAGCACCCAGTTCGCCACCATTCACCCGGTGTCGGGGGTGCCGTACTCCAACGGCGGCACGGCGTGGGGGAACGCGGTGGCCGGCGCGGAGTCGTTCGAGGCCATCGTGCGTTTTCTCAGCTCGACGCCGGCCCCGCGATCGTGAACTGAGCCGCTACCGGGCCGTCCGGACCGGATCCGCGCCGTGCTCGAAGAGCGCCAGGGTGCTGGTCGCCAGGTCGATCAGCCGGCTGCGGCTGCGCTGGATGTGCTCGAGATCGATCTGAGCCGCGCCCTCGGCGTCCCGGGCGCGGAAGGCGGCGATCAGCCGACGGTGGTCGTTCAGCGGCGGGGCGGACTCCAGCGGCTCCTGGCCGCACAGCCGCATCACCCGCTCCAGGTCCTCCAGCACGTGCTCGGTGATCTCGTGCAGCCGTTGGTTGTGGGAGAGCTTGGCCACCCGACAGTGGAAGAGGTGCGACGCGGACAGCAGGGTGTGCACATTGTTCTCGGCTCCGAGGTACTCCCCCTCGGCGATCGCCTCAAGCTCGTCGATCTCCGCCGGGGTGGCGCGGACGGCGGCCAGCCGGCTGATCACCGGGCCGGTGGCCTCCCGGACGTCCAGGGCATCGACCAGGTCCTTCATCGAGACCCGCGAGACCCGGCAGCCGGCGCGGGGATTGACGTCCACCAGGCCGTCGTGGCTGAGGTGGCGGAGAGCGTCGCGGACCGGGGTGCGGGAGGAGTGGAACTCGTGGGCGTACTGCTCGACATCGATCTCGGCGCCAGGAAGCAGCTCGGCGAACACGATCCGGCGCCTCAACTCGTGGTAGATCGCGTCCGAAGCCAGCGCGGCGCTCACGCGAGGTCCCCGCTCCGCCGGTGAGGCTGCTGCCATTGGTGCGCCATTGGCCAAACCCTTCGCTGAGATTCAGGTCGTTCCTGATACTACTGGGACGCCGCCCCCACTCTCTGATGTATCAGTAAGCTGGTTCCGGTATTTTAGTGATGGTAGAGCACGAGGAGAGGATCCAGGATGGCTGCGGTGACGAGCGAGTACCAGGCGGAGTGGCGGCAGTGGCACGCCGATCGAGTCAGTGCGCTGACCGCTCCCCACGGCTGGATGGCCATGGTCAGCCAGGACTGGCTCATCGAGGGTGAGCCGCTGAGCGTCGAGGGCATTCCGGGTTCCTTCCTGCTCAACGGGGATGTCATCACCTACCTGCCCGGCGACGACGACACCATTGAGGTGGACGGCGTCCCGGCCACCGGGCCGACGCCGATCCCCTACGGCTACAAGTACTCGCTGGTGCCGGTGCTCTACCAGGGCAAGAAGGTCGAGACCATCAAGCGGACCGACTACGACGGCGAGAACATCTACGGCGTCCGGGTGCGCGACCCGAAGGAGGCCGAGCGCCGTCGGATCGATGACCTGGCCACCTTCCCGCTCTACGACCGCTGGGTGATTCCGGCCCGGTTCACCCGTACCGCCGGCGAGCACCTCCAGGTCGAGACAATCGAGAAGGGGGTGAAGGAGGACAGCTTCGTGATCGGCACCCTCGCCTTCGAGTTGGACGGGCAGAGCTACGTCCTGAGTGTGACCGGACGCCCCAACGACATCACCGGCATCATCGAGGGCAGCGTCCACTTCACCGACGCCACCAGCGGTAAGGAAACCTACGGCAATGGACGCCTGGTGCCGATCGACCACATCGAGACCGACTCCGACACGGTGATCGACTTCAACAAGGCGTACTCGTTCCCCTGTGCGTTCACCAACTACGTCACCTGCCCGCTCGCGCCGCCGCAGAATCGCCTGCCGTTCCCGGTGACCGCGGGCGAACTGAAGCCCCCGGCCCACATCGAGCGGATCCAGACCTACCTGGTGACGTCCTAGCAGATGGACCAGTCACCATCGGTGGAAACACTGAGCAGGGCGTCGTAGTACTCCGTCCACCGCGCCTCGAACCAAGGCAATACCGAGAGGGTCGGCTCGGTAAGGACGCCGGACGCGTACAACTGCAGGACGATCAGCAATCGTCCGAGTCGCCCGTTACCGTCGTGCGCGTCGCCGACGTGCCGGTACGCCCGACCGCTCAGCTCCGGGCTGTCGTCCGTTAGCGGGTTGGGGAGGAAGGCCCAGTGCTCCCACACACCACCGCTGGGAAGCGACCCGCCAATCGGAACGAGTTCACCGAACGGCGCCTTCTGGAACAGTTAGACGACCACGATGCAGCGCTACTGGCCGTTATGGAAACTTTCATCGATGTGATTGATCCATTTGCCGCCCCGTGCCAGTCCATCAGCTGAACCCTTCACGCGTGGCTGACTTCGTTGCGGAGTTCCGTAGTGCCTGCAGACCGCACGCGCAAGTCGGGCCGACCTGAGCGTGTTACCCGCCGCACTGAAAGGAACCTCGCCGGAACCGAAGCGGCTCTGCCGAGGTATCCAACCTTGGCAGAGCCGCTTTCATGGTGGCGGAGGATACGAGATTCGAACTCGTGAGGGCGTGAACCCAACCCGCTTTCCAAGCGAGCGCCATAGGCCTCTAGGCGAATCCTCCGCGGATGAGGATACCGGCTACTCCCACCTCAAGACCAACCGGGTGCCGACAACCGGTAACCACGCTCCCTACCGCTGCACCTCTCCCACGCCCGGCACCACCGTCACGCGCCTTCCGCCGGGGGCGGTGTAGCTGAGCGAATCGATCAGCGAAGTACCCTCCACCGGGACGCCCTCGGGTGCGGAATAGCTCACCACCACGACGAACCGTCCCGCCAGGGCACCACCGGAAAGAGTGCCCGGAACCACCCGCAGGCCTTCGGCGTCAGCCGACACCACCACCTCGGGGTCCGGCCCATCCTGGGGGTAGTCACCTTCCGGCAGCAGGAAGAAGCCGCGGAACTCCCGCATACCATCGCGGGCACTCGCCATGTTTGCCTTCACCAGCAGGTCCGGCCCCACCTGGGAAAGCGGTCGTGACATGCCGCCGACGTCGGAGTCCATCCCGATGATGTCGAGGGCAGGGTCGGCGTAGATGGTGGAGTCAGAGCTGCCGGCGTTCCCCAGGATCGAGATCTGTTCACCCAACGAGTTCCACGCGGTGCCGTCCGGGCGCTTCCAGATCAGCCCATCGAGCGTCCCAGCTTGGTCCGCGACCGCCAACACCACGGTGCGATCGAGCCCCGACAGTGTCTTCTCCTCCCAAGCCCAGCCGCCGTTCTCCCCATGGCTGACGAGCTGGACCCAGCTGGCCTCACTGGGCAGGACCGCCACCCAGACCTGCTCGCTCAGCCCGGCAACCCAGGTGGAGCCATCGTCGGGGTGGGTGAACTCCTGGGCCAACTCGTCGCCGGAGTTCAAGGTCGCGGTGACGTTGATCCGGAGCGCGCCTCCTGCCCGTTCAACCGTCAGCCGGGCGTCCTGGACGCGCTGCGGCGAGGGATTGCCGACTTCGCCGAAACTCACCTGCCCGGGGGTTCCGATCGGCTCCGGTACCGCCGGAATGGACGTCCGCAATGCGCCCGGCAGACTGAACACCGCCACCGCCGCCAGCACCGCGACCCCACCGATCACCGCGCCGATCCGGCGGCCGCGGGCGCGCCGTCCGGCAGCCAGGGTGGCTTCGGCGTCCACCGGGATGTCGACCGGCAGGGAGGCGAACTCGGTCCGCAGCCGGGTCTCGAAATCAACGCTCATCGGAGTTCTCCTTCGGGGACGTGGTGGGCACGCAGGGCAGCCAGGCCGCGTGACGCGGCCGACTTCACCGCACCCACCGAAATGCCGAGGTGAGCCGCGGTGTCCTGCTCGGACAGGTCGTCGAGATAGCGCAGCACCACCACGGCGCGCTGCTGCCGGGGCAGGTCGGCCAGCATCCGGGCGACCCGGTCGCGCTCGTCGACCGCAGCCTCGGCGGAGGGGATCGCACGCTCGGGCACGAGCCCAGACGTCTCCGGACGCCGACGCCGCCACCGATCGATGTTGAGGTTCACCAGCACCTTGCGGGTGTACCCGACCGCATCCTCCAGCCGGACCCGGCTCCACGCCAGGTAGGTCTTCACATAGGCCTCCTGGACCAGATCCCGCGCCATCTCGGTATCGCCGCAGATGAACCACGCCGTCCGGGTCAGCGCCGGGGAGGACGCACGGACGAACGCGGTGAACTCCGCGTCCCGCTGCTGTTTGCCGGCCATCGCCACCTCTCTGCCTGTTCACCCTCTCCTACGCGCGGCGGTCCCGAAAAGGTTGCCTGGCGTCGTGGTCGTCACGTTGCGCGTCGGGCACCATGGGGGCATGAAAGTCGCCCTGGCGCAGCTGTCGTCGACCACCGATCCGTCCGCCAACCTCGGCCTGGTGCGCGACCACGCCGCCCGGGCCGCGGACGAGGGCGCCGCACTGGTGGTGTTCCCCGAAGCCACCATGCATTCCTTCGAGCGGTCACCGGTGGCCGCCGCCGAACCGCTGGACGGACCGTGGGCGTCTGCCGTCCGCTCGATCGCAGCCGAGTTGGGGATCACGATCGCGGTCGGGATGTTCACCACCACTCCAACGCAGCGAGTGCGCAACACCCTGCTGGTCACCGGAGCCGCGGAGGCGCACTACGACAAGATCCACCTGTTCGACGCGCTGGGCTACCGCGAGTCGGAGCGGATCGCACCCGGAGCCGAACCGGTGGTGGTCGACCTGGACGGCGCCAGGCTCGGGCTGGCCACCTGCTACGACATCCGGTTCCCGGCGCTGTTCACCCGGCTGGCGGAACTCGACGCGGAGGCGATCGTGGTGCCGGCGTCCTGGGCGCCCGGGACGAACAAGGTCCACCAGTGGCGGACGCTGGCCACCGCCCGGGCCATGGACTCGACCTGCTTCGTGGTGGCCTGTGGCCAGGCCCGGCTCGATGACGACGACTCGCGACCCACCGGCGTGGGCCACTCCCTGGTGGTGGATCCGTTCGGGACGGTGCTGCTGGAGTTGGGGGACGAGCCCGAGCTGGCGGTGGTGGAACTCGATCTGGGTCTGGTGTCGCAGGCCCGCGCGGCGGTGCCGGTGCTGCGCAACGCGCGGTCGTTTTGAATCCTAGGTCGACCCGACCGATGGGTTGGCTCTTCGCGAACTCCCGGGTGTCACAGACGTCCCATTAGTCACAGCTGACCTGTGGGTAACCCCACAACCTGTGGATAACTCCGGGTGGCCCTTCCGTCACCCCGACCGATCTGCCAGACTGACCGGCACTCTCCCACCCCAGGAGGGCCAATGAGGCGCTCTCTGAACCTGGCCGCCGCGGCCATCACCACCGTCGTGCTCGCAGCCTGCCAACCCACCACAACACCAACCCCAACCACCACTGACCCATCCCCGACCATGGCACCACCCACCCCGACCTACCAATGCACCCCCGAAGCCGGAGGCAAAGAATCACCCTGCAGCCAGATCGACTACGAAAAGATGAAGGCCAAAGACGCCCTCTACACCGAAGCCGAAGCTGTATACCGGGAGTTCTTCGCAGAGAACATCCGCATTAGCCGCGCGGGCGGAGTGACGGAGCCGAGCCAGATCATCCTCAACACCACGGCTGGCTCCGTACAAAAGAACGTGATGGAGGTGTTCCGGGACATGGCGAGGCGAGGCGTGCGGGCGAAAGGGCAGGACCCAATCCTGACCATCAATCGTGGACACGGGCTTTCACGAGAAGGCTCGGTCGTAGCTCTTGAGGTCTGCGCTGACGCTAGCGGTTGGTCCTTCTACGACGCTGATGGGTTGGTCTCCCACGGGCGCCCAGCCCAAGAACGAGTCTATTTCGGCCGCGATCACGAACAGCTAAAAATGATCTACACGGAGGGGAAGTGGGTGACCTCATGCCTGCCCGACAGCGAGTAGCTGCTTTCGTGATGGCATCGATCGCTCTGTTCATGCAGGCCAACTCGAGTGCGCTCGCGGATGATGCGGACGTGTGGGCGGGCGACGGCTATACGGAAGGCGTCTTTGTCGCAGGCGACCAGTCGCACGGAAAGCCGAAGGGCGAACGGGACAGCGGCCCAAGCGGGCCCAAGTCACCTGACGGGAACCGCGGAAAGCCCACGACTCCGGCTACGGGCAAGTGCGACCACGAACCTCTCCAAAGCGACTGCGGCTCCAGTGACGTCGGCGCCTCTCTTGATCGGGCGGCCGCCGAGCAGTGGGCGCGGGAACTCACCGTCCGTCTCGAACTTCCCACCCCCACGCCGCAGTTCGGCCCCGATCCGTCCGACAACGAGTGGAACATGGTGGCGGTCGGCTACCCGATCTGGCTGTGGACCGAGGGGCCGCAGACGGTAACCGCCTCCGAGTCCGCCCACGGGTACACCTTCACCCTGCGGGCGCGTTACCGATCGACCAACTTCGACCTGGGCGACGGCACCACCAAACAATGCACCCAGACCTCCGTCTACCAGCGATCCACCAAGCCGGGCTCACCGTCCCCCACCTGCGGCTACACCTATCTCAAGGCGCCCCGGGACGGCCGCTACACCGTCACGGCCACCACCCACTGGGACGTCGACTGGAGCGTGGCCGGCTTCTCGGGGACGCTGCCCGGCACCCACTCGGCCGGCCGCCAACTACCAGTCGGCGAACTCCAAGCCATCGTGGTCGGGTAACCGGCCTCAGTTGAGCCGCTTGGCACTGGCCAGGATCGCCACCGCCTGGTTCAGTTCCTTGGCGGTCGGGTTGGCGCTGTTGTCCGCCGAGCCGAGGTAGACCGGCTTCTCTCCCCCGAAGTCGAGGTAGTGCTGGAAGCAGGGCTTGTCGGGCCGGAGGGTGAGCCCGAGCCAGACCGGGTACTCGCCACCGTTCACCCAGCGGATCTCCGGCGTTCCGGCCGCGCCCGGGGCCTTGACGCTCAGTCCGTCCACCACCGCGAGACGCTTCGAGCCCGGCAGCGGACCGGCATCGCACGACTCGGCCATGCCGTTGGTGAGCAGATCGACGATGTAGCCGCTGGGTGCCTTGATCCAGATCACGCCGTCGTGTTCGTCGGTCACCTTCCACTTCGGTGGCACCCGGACGCTGATGTTCCCCTCCGCGACCTCCAGGGTCTTCCAGGAGTCGGTCGACACCGTCAGATCGGGCTTGCCCATCCGGTCGTAGACCTCGATGACCTGCCGGCCTGACTCGTCCTCCACCAGCTGGGTCGGGTTGAACGCGGGATTGGGACGCGCGGAGGCCAGGATTCCGATCACCTGCTCCCGACCGGTCTGGTCGTAGTCACCGCCGACATTGCCGACATTGGTGCCGAAGCTGAACCACGCCTCGGGATGTTTGGTCCCAGGGTTCGAGTCACCGACCGCGAGTCGGTTGGTGCGTTCCGGCCTGGCTGGCGCCCAACAGGTAGTCGGCCACCCCGCCCCCGCCGTCCGGCTCTTGGAGGACCACGGCCTGCGTCAGGGTGGTCGCATCGCCCGACCCCCACACCAGCAGGTCGGGAACGGTGACCAACTCCTCGGCCGACGGCGTCACTCCGCCGCCGATCGAGTCGGATTCGTCGAAGCCGCTGCGGATCAGCTCGATCGGAGCTGCCTTGTCCGGATCAGGTGGGTTGATGAACAGGACGCAGTTGATGGTGTCGCAGCCGTCGGTCTTGGTGAGCTTCTTGCCGTCACCGTAGAGGTTGTCGTCCACCGTCCAGTCCGGCGGGTACTGGAAGGTGACCGGATACTCCGGTGAGCTGAAGGTCAGCCAGCCCGCCATGTCCACCTGGAAGCTGGACGCCTCCGGCTCGGGAGTGGTCTTCTCCGCGGGGCTGTCGACCGGGCCAGGCACCCCGACCGGAGCCGGTGCCGCCGGGATTCCGGTTCGGGGGTTCAGCACCGCTGGCAGCCCGAAACCGGCCGCGAGCGCCACCGCCGCCACCCCGGCGATCCCGCCCAGGATCCGGTTCCGGCGTTGCACCCGGCGGCCGGCCTTGGCCAGACCGTCCGCGTCCAGGGACGGACGGAAGCCGTCCGCCGCTTCACGTAGGTTGACCCGCAGGTCATCGATCTCATCGAACATCGGGATTCTCCTTGGCCAGGTTGCCGCGCAAGGCGGCTAGTCCACGGGACACGAGCTTGCGGGCATTGGTGGGCGAGACCCCCATCGCGGCGGCGATGTCGTCGAACTCCCGGTCCTCCATCACCCGCAGTACCACCGCCACCCGCTGCCGCTCGGGCAGAGCGGCGATCAGCCGGAGCGCCCAGTCCCGTCCGTCCAGCGCCGGGATCGGATCGGCGGTCGGCGTCCGACTGTGCTCCAGGGAAACCAGTCGCCGCAGCTTGCGGCCGGCGGAGACGTGGCGGTTGATGATCGAGCGCCGGACGTAGGCCAGCGGATCTCCCTGCCCTGCCACCCGCTGCCACTTCGGGTAGAGCCCGATCAGCGCCTCCTGCAGCACGTCCTGGGCATCGTGGGGATTGCCCGTGATCAACAGCGCGAACCCACCCAGAGTCCGGCCGTACGTCGCGACGAAGTCCTCGAAAGTCAACGTCGACGGCACGGCCACCTTCCAAGCGTATTGCGCCACGGTCATGAGCGTCCCTCGGTCACGGCGGGCTGGGTGCCCACATGGGTTACACGCACCGTCGGGCGGGTTTGTGACAGGGCTGCTCGAGTTTTCTGACGGGTTACTGCAAGTCGATCGCTGCGCAGCGGCGAAATCCGCTGCCGCGGAACATCGAGACGCAGTATCGCGTCAGGTTCCGCCACCGCCTCGGGCGATCGGTCGAAGCGCGGCGGGCGGTCCGGTAGACTGGGACGCGGTTCCCCGCGCGGCGGTACCTCGCCCAACTCCCCCAGGGTCGGAAGACAGCAAGGGTAAGTGAGCTCTTCCGGGTGCGCGGGGGCCGTTTTCTTTTCCCATCCTGGCCGGGCGATGCGCCTGTCAGCGGCACCCCGTAAGGTTCACTGCGTGGACGAGCGCGAAGACGATCTCTTTGACGAGGAGCCTGACCTCCTGGTTCAGGAGGGTCCTGGCTTGTTCGATGAACCCGGAGACGAACCGGACGACCGACTGGACGTCGAGGACCCGCCGGACGCCAGTTCGCTGACCGGTCGCCCGCGGGCCGACGTGGACGCCGCGCTGCGCGACGCGGTCGATGCCCGCCGCACCGCCACGACCGCGGTCGAACGGCCGGACACCCCGCTGGCGCTCTACCGCCGCTACCGCCCCGACACCTTCGCCGAGGTGATCGGCCAGGAGCACGTCACCGAGCCACTGCAGCGCGCGCTGGTGAACAACCGGGTCAACCACGCCTACCTGTTCTCCGGTCCGCACGGCTGCGGCAAGACCACCTCGGCCCGCACTCTGGCCCGGGCGCTGAACTGCGAGCAGGGTCCGACGCCGATCCCGTGCGGCGAGTGCCAGTCCTGCCGCGATCTGGCCCGCGGCGGCCCCGGTTCGATCGACGTGATCGAGATCGACGCCGCCTCCCACGGCGGCGTGGACGACGCCCGCGACCTGCGGGAGCGGGCCTTCTTCGCCCCGGTGCACAGCCGCTACAAGATCTACATCGTCGACGAGGCCCACATGGTCACCCAGCAGGGCTTCAACGCGCTGCTGAAGGTGGTCGAGGAGCCGCCGCCCCACGTCAAGTTCATCTTCGCCACCACCGAGCCCGACAAGGTGCTGGGCACCATCCGCTCCCGCACCCACCACTACCCGTTCCGGCTGGTTCCGCCCAAGGTGCTCTCCGGCTACCTGGCCCAGCTCTGCGAGTCCGAGGGCGTGACGGTCGAGCCAGCCGTGCTGCCGCTGGTGGTCCGCGCCGGCGCCGGCTCGGTGCGCGACGCGCTCTCGGTGCTCGACCAGCTGCTCGGCGGCGCCGCCGAGACCGGGGTGAGCTACCAGCAGGCCACCGCCCTGCTCGGCTACACCCCCGACGCCCTGCTGGACGAGATCGTGGACGCCTTCGCCGCCGGCGACGCCCACGGCGTCTTCGCCGCCATCGACAAGGTGATCGAGGTCGGCCAGGATCCGCGCCGGTTCGCCGAGGATCTGCTGCGCCGACTGCGCGACCTGATCATCGTCGCCGCCGTCCCCGACGCCCTCTCCAGCGGGCTGGTGGACGTGGCCGCCGACCAGGCCGAACGCCTGGCTTCGCAGGCCAGCGCGCTCGGCCCTGGCGAACTCACCCGGGCGGCCGAGGTGATCGCGGTCGGCCTCACCGAGATGCGCGGCACCACCGCCCCCCGGCTGCACCTGGAACTGATGTGCGCCCGCGTCCTGCTGCCCGGCGCCGACGTGGACGACCGCGGCCTCCACGCCCGGCTCGACCGGCTGGAACGACTCGTCCAGCTCGGCACCCTGCCCGGCGCCGATCAGGCGCCCCCGCCGGCCGACGCCGGTGTCCGCACCAGACCGGTGGAGCCCCGCCCCGCCCCGGCCCAGCCGACGTCCGCTGCCCCGGCCCAGCCGACGCCCGCCGCTCCGGCCCCGGCACCCCAGGCGGCCGAACCGCCGACCACCCCACCGCCCGCACCGCGCCCGGACGAGCTGCCCGCGCCGCAGCCGTCCGCGCCGTCCGCCGAGCGGGTCGAAGCAGCGCCGGTGGTCTCGCCCGCCGAGCCGGCAGCACCCCAGCCCGAACCGGAATCCGACCCCGAGCCGACCCCGGAACCGGCCCCGCGCGGCGGCTTCGGCGTGGCCGACCTGCGGCGGATCTGGCCCGACGTGCTGGAGGACGTCAAGGGTCGTCGCCGGGTCACCTGGATCCTGCTCAGCCAGAACGCCCAGGTGGTGGACGTCCGCGACGGCACCCTCACCCTCGGCCTGGCCAACTCCGGCGTCCGGGAGAACTTCGTCCGGGGAACCCACGCCGACCTGCTGAAGGCCGCCCTGCAACAGGTCGCCGGCCTCACCCTGCACATCGAGCCGATCGTGGACGCCAACGCCGGGGACGCACCGGCGCCGCCGACCGCGCCACCGCCCGCCCCGGCGCCCGTCCCGCAGCGTTCGGCAGCCGCCCAGGAGGCCCGCGAGCAGCTCCGCCGCGGTCGCAGCGGGGGCTCGCCGTCCGAACCCGAGGCCGAGCCGAGCCGGGACGACGTCTCGGTGGACGACGAGGTCTCCAGCGACGAGCTGCTGATCAAGCATCTGGGCGCCCAACTGATCGACGAGCCGGACGCCTAGAAGCATTCCGCGGTGCCGGTCGAACCCTGCCCAGCGAGCAGCACAGCCGGGCTCTGATCGTCCGCGGTACAGCTGGGCGACCAGACCATGTGGCCGGCTGCCCGGCGGCCCGCGGAGTTGCCGTCTGTTGCCCCACTGACCGGGGGGCTTCCCGGCCTCCGCCCCTAGACTCCCCACCACCTGCCGCTCAGCGGAACGGCTGCTCGGCAGGTGCTGAAGACGAGGCTCGACGATGTCGTCCAAGCCGCCAGATCAGGAGGTTCGCGTGACCGCGCTCGGCAACTACGAGCTCCCCGGAGCCACCCCCCACGGTGCCGCGTTGCGGGTGGCCGTGGTCAATCAGGCAGGCACCCGCTCACTGCGGGTGGCCGGGCCGGACGGCGCCTCGCTGGCCGGGTTCGAGGGCGAGGCGACCGAGTTCGATGGCGGTTCATTGCTGATCGGTCCGCTGACCCCCGGCAATGCCGCGGCGTTGCGGAGCCACGTTCCGGTGCTGAACCCCCGTCCGGTCGGACTGCTGGCCTCGGCGGGCACCGGTGACCGGTTGGGGCTCTCCACCCCGGGCCACGTCCGCGCCTTCCGCGAGCACGGCTCCGGGCTGATCCCGTTCTTCACCCAACAGTCCGCCCGCGAGATGGGCAAGCTGCACCGCAGCCCGCAGCAGGTGATGGACGACGCCACCTTCGGCATCCTGGAGGGCGGCTGGGACGGTCCACACGGCTCCGACGCCGACCATCTGCACACCATCGAGGACATCGACCGCTGCGTGCCGGCCGGGTTCACGATGTTCACCATCGACCCCGGCGACGAGGTCGTCCCGATCGACGGCCCCCCGACCCAGAGCCAGCTGGACGCCGTGCCGTGGGCCGAGTTGGAGACCGATCTGGCCGGCATGCTGAGCCGGTACGCCGACTTCGCCGTCGACCTGGGGGACGACAAGCTCGCCCTCTCCGCCGACGAGGTCTGCACCGCCGCGGTGAAGTACGGCGCGGTCGTCGCGGCCGGCGCGAGAATGTACCGGCACCTGGTGGCCAGCGTCGATCGCCCCTTCGACGTGGAGTTCGCGATCGACGAGACCGACTACGTCACCACCGTCGGCGAGCACGCCTGGATGATCAACGAGCTGACCCGGCTGGGCTGTCGGTTCGTGAGCGTGGCGCCGCGCTACGTCGGACTGTTCGAGAAGGGGACCGAGTACATCGGCGACCTGGAAGCGCTGCGGACGAACCTGCTCGGGCACCACGCCGTCGCCCAGCAACTCGGCCCCTACAAGATCAGCCTGCACTCCGGTTCGGACAAGTTCAGCATCTACCCCCTGGTGGCTGCGGCCACCGAGCGGGCGCTACACCTGAAGACATCGGGTACCACCTGGTTGGTGGCCTGCGACCTGGCCGCCCACTACGCCCCCGATCTGTTCCGCGAGATCTACGCGATCGCCCGCGAGGACTACCGGACCACCAGCCTGGCCTATCACGTGTCGGCCGACATCTCGAAGACCCCGGAGCCGGCCAGCGTCCCCGACGCCGATCTTCCCGGGCTGGTCGCGGCCCACGACTCCCGTCAGCTGCTGCACGTCGGCTACGGCGTGGTGCTGGCCGACAACCCCCGGGCGGCGGAGCTGTCAGCCGCGGTACGGCAACTGCTGGCCGTCCGCGCCACCGAGTACGGCGACTTCCTGGCGAGTCACCTCGGTCGGCACCTGGCGCCGTTCTCCGCCTGACCGGTCCGGACGGACGGAGCGGGCAGGCGCGCCGGACCCTCCCGTCACCGGCCTCGGAGCGGGGATGTGAGTGGCAGCAGATAGCATGGCGTCCGACCCTCGAAGGGAGTCCATCATGTTCGATCCCGGCAGCCTCGACCTCTCCGGTCTGATGGCCCAGGCCCAGGCCCTGCAGGACCAACTCGAGCGCGCCCAGGCCGAGCTCGCCGACCAGCGCGTCACCGGAACCTCCGGCGGAGGGCTGGTCGAGGCCACCGTGTCCGGCACCGGCGAACTGCTCGCGCTGACCATCTCGCCCGAGGTCGTCGATCCGGCCGACACCGAGACCCTGGCCGACCTGGTGGTCGCCGCCGTCCGGGACGCCTCCAACCGGGCCACCGCGCTCGCCCAGGCGACCATGCCGCCGATGCCGGAGATCGGGTTCTAGCCGCTCAACGCCCCTTCGCCGCTCAGGGCCAGCCGGCCGGCTCGCTCCCTGAGCTTGGTTTACCCTGAGCCTGTCGCAGGGTCGAAGGGTTCACCACCGCCAAGGAGAAACGTGTACGAGGGTCCGATTCAAGACCTGATCGATGAACTCGGTCGGCTGCCCGGGATCGGGCCGAAGGGTGCCCAGCGGATCGCCTTCCACATTCTCACCACCGACAAGGCCGACGTCGAGCGGCTGGCGCACGCGCTGCGCGAGGTGACCGAGAAGGTGCGGTTCTGCGACACCTGCTTCAACATCTCCGCCGAGGAGACCTGCCGGGTCTGCCGCGATCCCCGCCGCGACCGGACGGCGATCTGCGTGGTCGAGGAATCCAAGGACGTCGCCGCGATCGAACGCACCCACGAGTTCCGCGGCCTCTACCACGTGCTGGGCGGCGCGATCAGCCCGATCGACAACGTCGGCCCCGGTGACCTGCGGATCCGCGAACTCGTGCTGCGGTTGGCGGACGGAACCGTCACCGAGGTGATCCTGGCCACCGACCCGAACCTCGAGGGCGAGGCCACCGCCACCTACATCTCCCGGCTGCTGCTGCCGATGGGCGTCACCGTCTCGCGGCTGGCCAGCGGCCTGCCGGTCGGCGGCGACCTGGAGTACGCCGACGAGGTCACCCTCGGCCGCGCCTTCCAGGGACGCCGCAAGCTCAGCGAGGAGACCCGCTCCGCATGACCTCCTCCGTCCCACCCCAGCGGATCCGGCTGATCGCCACCGACCTGGACGGCACCCTGCTGCGCAATGACAAGACGGTCAGCCCGCGCAATGCCGAGGCCATCCGGCTGGCGCACCAGGCCGGCCTGCTGGTGGTCGGCGCCACCGGTCGCTACCTGGCCAGCCTGCCGAGCATCCTGGCCCCGGTCGGGGTCGACTACGCGGTCACCAGCAATGGCGCGCAGTGCTACCAGCTGAGCACCGGCAAGCTGCTGTTCGAGGACACCATCTCCACCGACGCCGCGGCACGGATCATCGCCCACCTGACCGAGCACTTCCCCGAGGCCAGGACGGAGGTGGCGATCGGCGACGGCTGGACGCACTACGCCCAGCCCGGCTACGCCGACCTGCTCAGCGACCTCGAGCGCCGCAACTTCCCCATCGAGTACCGGGTGCTGACCGATCTGGCCGAGATCGATCAGCCGCTGATCAAGGTGACCGCCCGCCATCCCTCGCTGCGCCCCGAGGTTCTGCTCGACTCGTTGCTGGCCTCCGGCATGCCGGGTTTCCATCCCACCACCTCCGGCGGGCCGATCCTGGAGATCAGCGGAGCCGGCATCACCAAGGCCCACGGGGTCGCCCGGCTGGCCGAGCAACTCGGGTTCGACGCCGAGCAGGTGATGGCGATCGGGGACGCCCGCAATGACATCGAGTTGCTGGGGTGGGCCGGCATCGGGGTCGCGATGGGCAATGCCATCCCCGAGACCATCGCCGCCGCCGATCACACCACCGCCACCAACCAGGAGGACGGCTTCGCGCTGGCGGTCGAGGCCCTGCTGGCCGGCCGACCGCTCACAGCCGACTGACAGCCCCGGCCCAGCCACCGGCTGGGCTCAGCGGTCATCGTGGGAGTTCCCCGAAAGGAGAACCCATGCGACCTTCCCACTTTGCACCCAGCCTGATCGGCTCGTTGGTGTCGATCGTCTTCCTGATCCTGCTGGTCACCGCGACTGTCGCTCTGATCTGGTGGCTGATCCGGCGCCGCAAGGCCGCCGCCGCGGGCTTCCCGGCTCAGCCGCACTGGCAGCCGGGCCCCGGGCATCCCGGCCAGCCGCCGACGCCTCAGCCGCCGGCGAACGCCGTCCAGATCCTCGACGAAAGGCTCGCCCGGGGCGACCTGGAGGTGGACGACTACCTCGCCCGGCGGGCTGCCCTGCTGGGCGACCGTCCGCCCAATGGCGCCGAGTTCCAGCACCCGACCGAGCGACCGGACCAGCCCACCTGACCTCGCTCCGCCGACCGGACCACTCCTGACCACGCTCCCCTCCCATCGACCGCCACCCTTGACGTCGAGCGCCACACCCCAGGCACAGGCGCTCGACGCGAAGGCAAGCGCTCGATGGGAGGTGGTGAGATCGCGTAAGATGGGCGACTGTCGCAAGGCATGGATGGGGCCATCACCCCGGAGCTGCCGGAAGAACGGCGCGTCAGCGCTCACTAGAACCGGCCGCGGCGAGTAACGAAGTGGGACGCGCAAGCGTCCAAGAAGGGTGGTACCGCGGGCTCCGGCTCGTCCCTTCGTCACCGAACGACGAAGGAAGACCGAGATGACCGCCGAAGCAGCGCCCCAGCCGAGCTACCGCCCTGCGCAGTACAACGCAGTGCCGGCAGCGATCGACCTGCCCCGTATGGAGCACGAGATCCTGGCGTTCTGGAAGGCCAATGACACCTTCAGCGCCACCCTGGCCAAGACCGCCGAGGGTCAGCCGTGGACCTTCTACGAGGGCCCGCCGACCGCCAACGGCATGCCCGGTACCCACCACATCGAGGCCCGGGTGTTCAAGGACGTCTTCCCCCGGTTCAAGACCATGCAGGGCTTCCGGGTCGATCGCAAGGCCGGCTGGGACTGCCACGGCCTGCCGGTCGAACTGGCCGTTGAGAAGGAGTTGGGCTTCAACGGCAAGCCCGACATCGAGGCCTACGGCGTCGAGGCGTTCAACGCCCGCTGCCGCGAGTCGGTCAGCCGGCACGTCGACGCGTTCACTGAGCTCACCGAGCGGATGGGCTACTGGGTGAACCTCGACGAGGCCTACTGGACGATGGATCCGTCCTTCGTCGAGTCGGCCTGGTGGGCACTGAAGCAGATCCACGCCAAGGGCCTGCTGGTTGAGGACTACCGGGTGGCGCCGTACTGCCCGCGCTGCGGCACCACCCTCTCCGACCACGAGTTGGCCCAGGGCTACGAGGACGTCACCGACCCGTCGGTCTACGTCCGGTTCCCGCTGATCTCGGGGCCGCTGGCCGGCAAGGCCTCCCTGCTGGTGTGGACGACTACGCCGTGGACGCTGGTCTCGAACACCGCGGTCGCCGTCCACCCCGACGTGACCTACGTGGTCGCGACTGAGGACGTCCCTGAAGGCGAGACCCTGGTGCTCGCCGAGCCGCTGGCCGAGAAGGTCCTCGGCGAGGGCTGGAAACTCGGCCAGACCTTCACCGGCAAGGACATGGAGCTGTGGAAGTACCAGCGCCCGTTCGAGTTGATCGAGTTCCCGGACGCGGTCGGCGGCACACATACCGACGCAGGCCGAGCGGAGAGCGCGCAGCGTTCTCCCGAGGCCAAGGAAGGTCTGAACGAGCGAAGCGAGGCACACTACGTCGTCCTGGCCGAGTACGTCACCACCGAGGACGGCACCGGCCTGGTCCACCAGGCGCCGGCCTTCGGTGAGGACGACATGGCCGTCTGCCGCGCCTACGGGCTGCCGTTCGTCAACCCGATCCGGCCCAACGGCCACTTCGCCGACGACGTCCCGCTGGTCGGCGGGCAGTTCTTCAAGACCGCCGACGCCGATCTGGTGGACGACCTGCGCGCCCGCGGCCTGTTGTTCCGCAAGCTCGACTACGCCCACTCCTACCCGCACTGCTGGCGCTGCCACACCTCGCTGATCTACTACGCGCAGCCCTCCTGGTACATCCGGACCACCCAGATCAAGGACGCCCTGCTGCGCGAGAACGAGGGCACCACCTGGTACCCCGAGAACATCAAGTGGGGCCGCTACGGCGACTGGCTGAACAACAACATCGACTGGGCGCTGTCCCGCTCGCGCTACTGGGGCACCCCGCTGCCGATCTGGCGGTGCGAGGACGACCACCAGGTCTGCGTCGGCTCCCGCGCGGAGCTCTCCGAGCTGACCGGCCAGGATCTCTCTGAACTCGACCCGCACCGGCCGTTCGTCGACGACATCAGCTTCGGCTGCCCGACCTGCGGCAAGCCCAGCCACCGCGTTCCCGAGGTGATCGACGCCTGGTTCGACTCCGGTTCGATGCCGTTCGCACAGTGGGGCTACCCCTGGGCCGAGGGCTCGAAGCAGAAGTTCGAGGCCGCCTACCCGGCCGACTTCATCTGCGAGGCGATCGACCAGACCCGCGGCTGGTTCTACTCGCTGATGGCGATCGGCACCCTGGTGTTCGACGAGTCGAGCTACCGCAACGTGCTCTGCCTGGGCCACATCCTGGCCGAGGACGGCCGCAAGATGAGCAAGCACCTGGGCAACATCCTCGAGCCGATCCCGCTGATGGATTCGCACGGGGCGGACGCCGTCCGCTGGTTCATGGCGGCCGGCGGCTCCCCGTGGTCGGCCCGCCGGGTGGGACACAGCACCATCCAGGAGACGGTCCGCAAGGTGCTGATGACCTACTGGAACACGGTCTCCTTCCACGCCCTCTACGCCCGGGCGAACAACTGGGCTCCGGTGGGCGAAGCCCCATCGGTTACCGAGCGCCACGTGCTCGACCGCTGGCTGGTGTCGGCCCGCAACTCGCTGGTGCGGGACGTCACCGCGGCGCTGAACGACTTCGACACCCAGCGGGCCGGCGCCCTGCTGGCGGCCTTCGTGGACGACCTGTCGAACTGGTACGTCCGGCGCTCCCGCCGCCGGTTCTGGGACGGCAACCCGTCGGCGCTGTGGACCCTGCACGAGACCCTCGACACGGTCACCCGGCTGCTGGCCCCGTTGGTCCCGTTCGTCACCGAGCGGGTCTGGCAGGACCTGATCGTCCCGGTGGCGCCGGACGCGCCCGCGTCCGTCCATCTGGCCGACTGGCCGGTGGCCGACGAGTCACTGATCGACGCCCAGCTGAACGACGCCATGGCGCTCACCCGCCGGATCGTCGAGCTGGGGCGCTCAGCCCGCGCCGAGGCGAAGGTGAAGACCCGCCAGCCGCTGGCCCGCGCGCTGGTTCCCTCGGCAGCCTTCGGACGCCTGGAGCCCGCTCTGGTCGACGAGATCAAGGCCGAGTTGAACGTGCTCGAACTGGGCTCGTTCGCCTCCGCCGGAGACCTGGTCGACCACTCCGCGAAGGGCAATTTCCGGGCGCTGGGCAAGCGGTTCGGCAAGCAGACCCCGGTGGTCGCCAATGCCATCGCGGCGACGGACGCCGCGGCCCTGGCCGCCTCGCTGGCGGAGTCCGGCTCTGCAACGGTAGAGGTGCCCGACCTGGGCACGGTCGAGGTGAGCACCGACGAGGTGATCGTCTCCGAGCGGCCGCGCGAGGGCTGGTCGGTGGTCAACGAACAGGGCGAGACGGTCGCGCTGGACTTGGAGCTCACCCCTGATCTGGTGCGCGCCGGCCTGGCCCGCGAGGTGATCCGGCTGGTGCAGGACGCCCGCAAGTCCTCCGGCTTCGAGGTTTCCGACCGGATCGTGCTGCGCTGGACGCCGGACGACACCGCGGCCGGCCGGGCGGTGGCGGAGGCGATCGAGGCCCATGCCGCCCTGATCGCCGACGAGGTGCTGGCGGTCGAGGTCGCGGTGGGACACGGGGACGGTTCCGCTGTCCCAGGCCTTGCCGCCCGAGCGCAGTTCGGTGACCCGGAGCTCGGCCTGACCTTCACGGTGCAGCGTGTCTAGCCCCGAGGTGCCGGACTTCCCGCCGGAGGATCTGCTCGACGCAGCGCCGAAACCGCCGAAGAAGCCCCCGGTGGTCCTGTTGCACGGCGCCGGGCTGCTGCCCACCATGTGGCAGAGCCAGGTCGAGGCGCTCGGCGCCGACCGCCGGGCGCTGGCGCCGTGGATCGCCGGCCTGCGTCCGGGTCGCCGCTTCGACCTGTCGCTGAAGACCGCGGCCGCCGAGCTGATCAACACCCTCGACCTCTCCGGCTACCAGACGGTGGACGTGGTCGCGCATCAGCTGGGCGCCATGGTCGCGCTGCAGGCCGCCGCCGACTATCCGGACCGGATCGGACGGCTGGTGGTCAGCGGCGCCATGCTGCTGCCGGGCAGGATGGCGCTGCGACTGCAGAAGGCCGCGCTGCGGATGCTGCCGGTCCGCGGCCTGGAGAACACCGGCCTGACCAAGGACGACCTGGTCAAGGCGCTCGACGTGATGGCCGAGGCGGACTTCTCGTCCAAACTCGGCGAGATCACCGCCCGCACCCTGGTGATCGTGGGCCAGTCCGACACCAACGGCCAGGTCTCCGCCAAGGCGCTGGCCAGCCAGTTGCCCAACGGCCGCCTGGAGACCATCTCCGCCGCCGCCCAGCCACCCCTGGAGAACCCGGAGGCCTTCAACCGAGCGATGGTGCAGTTCCTGGACTGAGTGCCATCCTCAAGCTGTGTTCAAAACGGTGTGACAGCCACTCACCTCACAGTTGGCGCGACACCCGGGCGACCCTGCCACCAAGGTGTGTCCAAACCGCGCGGGGGCAGCCCCCGTGACACAAACCGGGGACTGGAGCCGACTCTCGTGGATAGTCCACTCGACTGGTCTCTGCTGCCCGGTTTGTGTCAGGGAAGGACGGTCCGCCGCGCGTCAGTCTTGGCGCCCTTTGAAGTCGTCCATGGTGTGGTTGACCCCGAGCAGATCCACGATCCGGTCGGCCAGCCCCACCGGCAGCAGCCGCAGCAGCGGCAGGGTGTGCAGCGCCGGCGGCAACAGCAGCCGCTGCTTGCCGCGCTCGATCGCGTCCAGCACGCTGGTGGCCACCTCGGACTCCCGCAGGATCGGCAGCAGCCAGGGCACCGCGGTGTGGGCACCGTCGAACATCCCGGTGTCGATGTAGAACGGGCAGACCACCAGGGTGTTCACCACCGAGCGCCGCTGCCGCAACTCGGCCCGCAGGGCTTCGGTGAAGCCCACCATGGCGTGCTTGGTGCCGGAGTAGTCGGTCATCCGCGCCGTCCCGATCAGCCCGGACGCGCTGGCGATGTTCACCACCACGCCGCGGTCGCGCTGCAGCATGCCGGGCAGGAAGGCCCGGGTCACCCGGTAGGGCGCGAGCACGTTCACCTCGTAGCTGCGCCGGACGTCGTCCTCGGTCAGGTCGACGAACGGCTTGCCCGCGATCACCCCGGCATTGTTCACCAGGACGTCGATCGGCCCGGTCGCCGCGGCGGCCTCAGCGACGGCAGCCGGGTCGGCCACGTCCACCGACCGGAACCGCACCCCCAGCTCGGACGCCACCCGCTGCCCCAGTTCGGCGTCCCGGGCCCAGATCGTCACCGCCGCGCCGCGTTCGGCGGCCCCGGCCGCCATCAGCCGTCCGATCCCCCGGGTGCCGCCGGTGATCAGCACCCGGGCGCCGGCCAGCGGCCTCCCGCGGCTCACCGGGAAGCTCCGCCCAGGGCCGGTCGCGCCATGTCAGCTGTCATGGCCACAGTCTGACATCGGTCGCGGCCGGACGCACCCACCACTATTCAACCAACCGGTTGACAACCGCCAGACGGTCGCCTACCTTGTAATCAACCAATCAGTTGAGGAACGGTGATGGACGATCAGCTCTCCAAGGTGTTCGCCGCCCTGGCGGACCCCACCCGGCGCGATCTGGTGGCGCGACTCACCACCGGCGACGCCACCGTCTCAGAGTTGGCCGAGCCATACCAGATCAGCGTCCAGGCGATCTCCAAGCACCTCAAGGTGCTCGAGGACGCCGGCCTGGTGACCAAGGCCCGGCAGGCGCAGCGGCGTCCGGTCCACCTGGAGGCGCAGGTCTTCGACCTGATGACCGCCTGGATCGAGCGCTACCGCCGCCAAGCCGAGGAGCGGTACGCCCGGCTGGACGCCGTCCTGGCCGACCTCAACGCGACCCAGGAAGGCATGGCATCATGACCGACTTCACCCAGGCGCAGATCTCCGCCGACCCGACCGTCCCGGTGATCCGGATCACCCGCGACTTCCGGGCCACCCCGGCGCAACTGCTCAAGGCCCACATCGATCCCGAGCTCTACGCCCGTTGGAACGGGCCCGGCCGGCTCAACACCCGGATCGACTACTGGGACGCCCGGCGCGGCGGCAGCTGGCGGTTCACCCACGTGCAGGACGGCGAGGAATACAGCTTCTACGGCAGCTTCCACGAGATCACCGACGACCTGATCGTGCAGACCTTCACCTGGGAGGGCATGCCGGACGGCGTCTCGCTGGAGACCATGCGGTTCGAGGATCTCGGCAACGGCATCACCCGGCTGCACGCCCAGTCGCTGGTCGACTCCTTCGAGGGACGGGACGCCTGGCTGGCCAGCGGCATGGAGGTGGGCGTCACCGAGGGCTACGCCAAGCTCGACGCACTGATCGCCGCCGGCGAGGTGTGAGCCGGGCTTCCCCGAACAAATCGACCTCCAGATTTGCTCCCAGGCGCAGCGATCAGGCCGTTCTGGGCAATCCAGAGGTCGATTTGTCCACTTCACCTCCACCAAGCCGCTCCTCGGGCCCCCGCCACCGACGCAGCCTGAACACCGGACCGGAGGCCGCCAGGACAGGCATAGGCTGCCTCCCGGCTCGCGACACTCCAGCCCCGGGCCGGACGGGAGGCACCAGCCGTGTCGGAGAGCAGGGCACCCCAGCACCACACGGACAGCCGTGGCGTGCTGATCGCCGTCTCCGCCTACCTGTTGTGGGGCGCCTTCCCGCTCTACTTCAAGCAGATCGACATCGCCGGCCCGGTGGAGATCATCGGGCACCGGGTGCTGTGGTCGTTCGTGTTCTGCCTGCTCGGCGTGGTGGCGTTGCGCGCGCTGCCGGAGTTCCGGGCGGTGCTGTGCAACCCGCGGTTGCGCTCCGGGCTGATGCTGGCCGGTGTGCTGGTGACGGTGAACTGGCTGGTCTACGTCTGGGGCGTGGTGAACGACCACATCGTCGACACCGCGCTGGGCTACTTCATCAACCCGTTGTTCACCGTGATGCTGGCCGTCCTGGTACTGCACGAGCGGCTGCGGCCCACCCAGTGGGTGGCGGTCGGGATCGGCACCGTGGCGGTGATCGTGATCGCGGTGGGTTACGGACAGATCCCCTGGGTGGCGCTCGTCCTGGCGGTCAGCTTCGGGCTGTACGGACTGGTCAAGAACCGGGTCGGCGGCAGGGTCTCACCGCTGGTCGGGCTGACCGTCGAGACCGCTCCGCTGGCCCCGATCGCGCTGGGCTACCTGGTCTGGCTGCAGGTGACCGGCAGCGGGACGTTCACCGGCCACGGCGGGCTGCACACCACCCTGCTGGCCAGCGCGGGGGTGATCACCGCCGTCCCGCTGCTGCTGTTCGCCGAGGCGTCCGGCCGGATCCCGCTCAGCATGATGGGCCTGATCCAGTACCTCACCCCGGTGATCCAGTTCTCCTTCGGGGTGTGGGTGAACCACGAGGTCATGCCGCCGCCGCGGTGGATCGGGTTCGGGCTGGTGTGGCTGGCGTTGGTGCTGCTCAGCGTCGACAGCCTGCGGTTCTCCCGGCAGCGTCCGATCCTGGTCGAGCCGTAGCGGTCAGCGCTGGTCCTGGTCGTCGGGCGGCAGCACCCGTTGCTGCTGGGCCTGCGCGATCCGGCGCCGCTTCATGTCCCGCGCCACCTTGTCGAGCACGGTGCTGCTCAGGATGATGCCCACGATGACCAGGTACCACGACAGCCCGCCGAAGATCGCCCCGGCGATCAGGATCAGCGGGATCGCCTTGGCGGACGCCCGCAGCGCGGTCTCCGCGGCACTCGGCGGCGGGGCGCTGCTGGCGGGCAGGATCACCGCTCCCTGCACCACCGGGTAGGGGTCGGGTGGGCTCGTCCGGTAGCCACCGGACGGCGCCGGCTGACCGGACGACGCGAACGGCGGCTGGCTCCACTGCGGCGTGGGCTCGGGGCCGGGTTCGGCCGGTTCGGTCGGCTGCCAGTTGCTGGTCACACCCCCATGGTAGGCGTGGTGGTTGCGCAGGTCTCCCCTGGAAGGGTCGCCCGGCGGGTGAACGGCGCCCGGCGGCAGGCGTCCCGCCCACTACAGTGGACGCGCTCAACAGGATCGGCGAGGAAGGCTCACACACAGTGCGGGTGGTACAGAAGTTCGGTGGCTCGTCGGTCGCCGACGCCGACAGCATCAAGCGGGTGGCACGCCGGATCGCCAGCACCCAGGCCAAGGGCCACGAGGTGGTGGTGGTGATCTCCGCGATGGGCGACACCACCGACGAGCTGATGGACCTCGCCCAGCGGGTTTCGCCCAATCCGCCGCCGCGGGAACTCGACATGCTGCTGACCGCCGGCGAGCGGATGTCCGCCGCCCTGCTGGCGATGGCGTTGAACGACCTCGGCGTCACCGCCCGTTCGTTCACCGGCTCGCAGGCCGGCGTGCTCACCACCGCCGCCCACGGCAACGCCCGGATCATCGACATCACCCCCGGCCGGATCGTCTCCGCGCTGGAGGAGGGCGACGTGGTGATCGTGGCCGGCTTCCAGGGCGTCTCGCAGACCACCAAGGACGTCACCACGCTGGGCCGCGGCGCCTCCGACACCACCGCGGTGGCGCTGGCCGGGGCACTGGACGCCGCCTACTGCGAGATCTACACCGACGTGGACGGCGTCTTCACCGCCGACCCGCGGATCGTCCCGGGAGCGAAGCAGATCCCGGTGATCAACTACGACGAAATGATGGAGCTGGCCGCCAACGGCGCCAAGATCCTGCACCTGCGGTGCGTGGAGTACGCCCGGCGGGAGAACGTCCCGGTGCACGTCCGGTCGTCCTTCTCGCAGCGACCGGGCACGTGGGTGAAGGACATCAACTACCAGGAGGACGGCATGGAGGAACCCCTGATCTCGGGCGTCGCGCACGACCGCAGCGAGGCCAAGATCACCGTGGTCGGGGTGCCCGACCGGGTCGGCGAGGCCGCGATGATCTTCACCACGGTCGCCGATGCCGACATCAACATCGACATGATCGTGCAGAACGTCTCCACCGAGCACGGCCGCACCGACATCTCGTTCACGCTGCCGCAGAACGACGGCGCCAAGGCGATCGCCGCACTGCAGGCCGCCAAGGAGTCGATCGGCTTCCTGGACGTGGTCTACAACGACGCGATCGGCAAGGTCTCGATCATCGGCGTCGGGATGCGCTCGCACCCCGGCGTCACCGCCCGCTTCTTCCGCTCGCTGGCCGACGCCGGGGTGAACATCGAGATGATCTCCACCTCCGAGATCCGGATCTCGGTGGTGGTGGCGATCGACGACGTCGACCGCGCCGTCCGCGCCGCCCACACCGCCTTCGGCCTGGACGCCGACGAGGAAGCGGTCGTTTACGCCGGCACCGGCCGCTGACCGATCCACTTTCCGCCAGATAGCGCGGTTGGCCGCCATATTTGGCAGCCACGGCGGCTATCTGACTGCAAGTGGATCTGATCCGGGTTGCCGGGAGGCCGGGTGGGGTTCAGGGAACTCTCATCGGGCTCGCATAAGCTAGCGACGTGATCTTCAAGCGCGTCGGCGATTCCCGCCCCTACCCCGAGCACGGGTACGTTCAGAAGCAGTGGGCGGTGATCGCGCCCCAGCAGGTTCGATTGGACGAACTGGTCACCACCAAGCGGACCCTCGATCTGGAGGCGTTGCTGGAGGAGGATTCCACGTTCTTCGGCGATCTCTTCGCCCACGTGGTCTCCTGGCAGGGCGACCTGTACCTTGAGGACGGGCTGCACCGCGCGCTGCGAGCCGCCCTGCAGCAGCGCCAGACCATGCACGCCCGGGTCTTGGAGCTCACGTAGAATCGGGCCCAGTCGAACCACGGGAGTAGTCGATGCAGGTATTCAGGCAGGTCGTCCGGGTCATCAAGACCCCGGTGATGCTGCTACTGCTGGTCGCCTTCGTGGGCTATGTCGCAATGTGGGGGGTGGCGCAGGCCAAGGCGCCGATCCCGCCGCGGCCGCCGGTGCCGTGCGAGCCGCTGGACGTCGGTGACACCCTGATCCCGGCGATGGTGCAGGTGCGGGTCTTCAACGGTGGCACCCAGCCGATGGCCAAGACCACCGCCAGCCTGCTGCGGGCCTTCGACTTCAAGGTGATCAAGTACGGCAACACCGACGAGCGGCTGGAGAACACCGTGATCGTCGGCAAGACCGAGAACGATCCGCAGGTGCAGTTGCTCACCAACTTCTTCAAGGACGCCCAGGTGCGCGGCGACGGACGGATCGACGGCGTGGTGGACGTCCTGCTGGGCACCAACTCGGTGCGCATCTCCAACCCCAAGGTCACCACCGTGAAGGTGGACGGCCCGGTCTGCCTGCCGCCCAGCACCAAGCTGCCCACGCCAACCCCGGAGGCCAGCAAGCCTCCGAAGAAGAAGTAGCCCGACGGGCTAGTGGCGCCAGCGGGCCAGTCGTCCGTCCCGCGAGATGGAGATGAACCGCCGCTCGACCCGGCGCCGGTCGTCGGCCTGGGTGACGATCAGCAGGTCATCGCCGGACTTGATCGGGTCGTCCGGCTTCGGGGTGAACGGCTCCTCATTGCGGACGATCAGCGACACCACCGAGTTGCGGGGCAGCCGGAGCTCTCTGATGGTGACGCCGTGCAACTGGGAGCCCGGCGGGACGTGGACCTGCATCATGTCGGCCTTGATGGTGTCCAGCGGGGCGAACTCGATGTCGATGTCGGTGGCGTCCTCACCGGTGGAGACCTTCAGCTTGCGGGCCACCCAGGGCAGGGTCGGCGACTGCAGCAGGGTGAACACCACGACGAACGAGAACACCAGGTTGAAGATGGCGTGGGATGCCGGCGCGCCCGCCGCCAGCGGGACGGTCGCCATGATGATCGGGACGGCGCCGCGCAGGCCCGCCCAGGAGATGAACGCCTGTTCCCGCCAGGGCAGCTTGAACCAGGCCACGCAGGCCACCACCGACAGCGGGCGGGCCACGAAGGTGAGGAAGGCGCCGAGCGCGACGCCGGCGATCACCTCCGCCCAGGTGAGGGTGGTGAGGTCGGCGAGCATGCCCAGCATCACGAACAGGCCGATCTGGGCGATCCAGCCGATGCCCTCGGCGAACGAGCGGGTGGCATGGCGGTGCGGCAGTTCCCCGTTGCCCAGCACCACGGCGGCCACGTAGACCGCGGCGAACCCGGAAAGGTGGATGGACGAGGCCAGGCCGTAGGCCAGCACCGTCCAGCCCATCGCCGCCAGGACGTAGAGACCCGAGGCCGGCAGCTTCGTGGCCCGCAGCAGCCGGATCGCCAGCCAGCCGATGGCCGCGCCCAGCGCCGCCCCGCCGACCAGTTCCAGCGCGATCAGCCCGACCGTCGCCAGCGGCGGGGTATCGCCGCCCCGGCCCAGCGACATGCTGGTGGCGGTGGCGACCAGCAGCACGATCGGAGCGTCGTTGAAGCCGGACTCGGCCTCGATGATCGCCCGTAACCGGGGTGGCAGCGGCACCTTCCGCATCACCGAGAAGATCGCGGCCGCGTCGGTCGGCGACATGATCGCGCCCAACAGGATGGCGCTGGCCAGGTCGATCCCCAGCACCAGGTGCGCGAAGGCGGCGACCGCGACCACCGACAGCCCCACCCCGACGGTGGCCAGCAGCAGCGCCATCGGCAGCGCTCCCCTGATCTCCTGCCATTTGGTGGTGAAGCCGCCCTCGGCCAGGATCAGCACCAGCGCGGCGAAGCCCAGCGAGTGAGCCAGATCGGCGTCGTGCAGGTGGAGGCCGAGTTCGCCGACCAGCACGCCCAGCCCGAGGAACAGCAACAGCGACGGCAGCCCGAACCGGGCACCGAGCCGGGTGGCCAGAATCGAAGCGAGCAGGACGACCGAACCAAGCAACATCACCTGATCCAGTTCCACCGTGCCTCCTCAAAGCTGCCGATCGGCACTCCGCCACATTGCGGGTCGATGCGTCCAGCTACCCGAAGTGTAGGGGTTCCGGCGCTCCCCAATCACCGCCGAGGCACCCCTGGACGCCGCCTCGACCTCCTGCTGCGCCTGGGCCAGCGGACTGCTGAGCGGCGCCACGGTGGCCCGACCCCGGTTCCCGCTGCGCCTCTACCCCATCGAGGGCTCCCCCTATCGCCGAGGGCTCCCACCCAGGCACGAGCCCTCGGCGATAGCGGAAGCCCTCAGTGTCGGGCCGGGCGGAGAGCGCTGAGGGTGCTTCGGCGCGAGCGAGAGCATGGTGGAGCGATGGCGGAAACGGGGCTCAGGCGAACAGTTCCCGGGCCCTGGCAGCCTGGGCGACGGACGCCAGGTCACCGCCCACCTGGGCGGCGACCCCGGCTGCGACGGCACCCTCGACCAACGGGCCCTCGGCGAAGACCACGTGCTCGCGCTCGTCGTCGTCCAGGAAGTCCAGCACCGCCTCGACGGTCATGGTGGCCGAGCCCAGATCGGTCAGGATCACGACGTCGTGACCGGCTGAGCGCAGCTCGGTCACGGCATCGCTCACCTTGTCGAAGGAGGTGCCGATCCGGCCGTCGTCGGTACCGGCCGCCGCCCGGAGGGCAACGTCCCGGGCCATCTGGGCGGTCAACTCGACCACCCCCTCGGCCAGCTTCTCCGAATGGGAGACGATCACCAGGCCGACGCTCATGCGTGGTCCCCGCGGCGTTGTTCGGGCAGCGGGGCAGAACGTCGTGGGGTGCTCATGCGGCCTCGGCAGCGTCCGCCGCGGCAGCCAGGATGTACGCCGTCGAGGTCGCCCCCGGATCCTTGTGCCCGATCGACCGCTCACCCAGGTAGGACGCCCGCCCCTTGGTCGCCTGTAGCGGGATGGTCGCCTCGGCACCCGCTGCCGCAGCGTCAGCCGCAGCCCGCAGCACACCAGCCACCGACGCGCCTCCGTCCACGGCAGCCTTGGCGGCCTCCAAGGCCGGCGTCCAGGCGTCCACCATGGTCTTCTCGCCGGTGGTCGCCTTGCCGCGGGCGACGATCCCGTCCAGCGCGCCGCTCAGCAGCCCGACGACCCCGGACGCGTCGAGGTCGCCCTCGAAGCCCTTGGACGCCCGCAGGAAGGCGGTGCCGTACAGCGGCCCGGCCGCTCCCCCGACAGTCGACATCAGGGTCTGCGCCACCACCTTCAGCACGTCCTGGATCGAGTCGGCGCCGGCCTCGAGCTTGGCCACCACAGCGGTGAAGCCCTTGTCCATGTTGGCGCCGTGGTCGCCGTCGCCGATCTCGCGGTCGAGGTCGATCAGTTCCATTCGTTTCTCAGCAAGGACGGCTTGGGCGCCGCGGATCCACGCCAGCGCCCAAGCAGTCGACAGTGTGTCGCTCACGCGGCAATCCTCACACACCACGCCGCAGCGCGACGGTATGGACCGGCGCGTCGTACAGCTCGGTGAGCTCGTCGTCCAGTTGCAGCACGGTGATCGAGCAGCCCTGCATCTCCAGCGAGGTGATGTAGTTGCCGACCAGCGAGCGGGTGACCTCCAGCC
The DNA here is from genome assembly GCA_049840415.1 of Propionicimonas sp. GTDB lineage: Bacteria > Actinomycetota > Actinomycetes > Propionibacteriales > Propionibacteriaceae > Propionicimonas. The sequence continues at coordinate 306,438 of JASGLB010000014.1, forward strand.
CGGCATCCTCCAGCCGCTTCCGGGCGTGGTTGTAGACGATGTACAGCTCGGCCTCGGGGGTGCCGCCCATGCCGTTGACGAACAGCAGCACCTTGCCCGACCACTCCCGGTCGGCCAGGATCGCGTCGACCAGCCGGTCGGTGATCGCGTCGGCGGATTCCAGCGGGATGCGGTGGCGGCCGGGCTCGCCGTGGATGCCGATGCCGATCTCGATCTCGTCCTCGGGCAGGTCGAACGACGGCTTGCCGGCGTGCGGGACGGTGCAGGCGGTCAGCGCGACGCCCATCGAACGCACCTGGCTGTTCACCTTCTCCGCGATCGCCAGGACGCCGTCCAGGTCGTCACCGCGCTGGGCGGCGGCGCCCGCGATCTTCTCCACCAGCACGGTGCCGGCGACGCCGCGGCGTCCGGCCGTCCAGGTGGAGTCCTCCACCGCGACGTCGTCGTTCACCACGATCGCCTTGACCGCGATGCCCTCCATCTCGGCCAGTTCAGCGGCGGTCTCGAAGTTGAGGACGTCGCCGGTGTAGTTCTTCACGATGTGCAGCACGCCCGCGCCGCCGTCCACCTTCTTGGTGGCTTCCAGGATCGGATCCGGGGTCGGCGAGGTGAACACCGCGCCGGGGACGGCCGCGTCCAGCATGCCGAGGCCGACGTAGCCGGCGTGCAGCGGTTCGTGGCCGGAGCCGCCGCCGGAGACCAGTCCGACCTTGCCCTGCACCGGGGCGTCGGCGCGCACCACGTAGTCGGGATCGGTGTAGACGGTGATCAGGTCGGAGTGGGCGGCCTGGAAGCCGGCCAGGGTCTCAGCAACGACGTTTTCCGGGTCGTTGATCAGTTTCTTCACAGGAACTCCTTCTCGCACGACAACGTGACGGGTGGGTAGCTCTCACTTTGCCCTGTCCCTCTGCCCGCCGGAAGGGGCAGTCTGTGCACCTTCGTTCACCGCGGGTCGCGGCGCTGCACGGAATCGCGCGTCAGTCGTTGTCAGCCGGCTGTGGCCAGGAGACCCCGATACCCAGGATGTCGGCCAGCGCCGGCGCCAACTCGGTGACCTGGACGGGGTTCACCAGCAGGCCCAGCAGTCCCTCGGCATTCGCTTCCAGTGCCCTGACCTCGGCTTCACGCAGGTCGAACCCGACGCAGTGGGCACCGCGCAGGGTCAGCTTGTCGAGCGTGGATCCCGGGAACCGGACGCCTTTCAGCCGGGCCCCGACCAGATCGAGTTCGTCGATCGCGCAGTTCTCGAAGCTGACCTCGGTCAGCTTGGACGAGCGGAGGTTGAGATAGCTGATCCGGCAGTCGGTGAACCGCACCCTCGTCCAGAACCCGCCGGGCGCGGAGATTCCGCCCAGCCGGGAACCGGTGAACCCGACATCCTGCAGCGACGAATCGGAGAGATCGAGGTCGGGCGCGTTCGCCGCCTCGAAGCTGACGTCCACGAAGCGGCAGTTGAGCAGCCGGGAGCCGGCGAAGACCGCCCTCGAGAACCGCGAATCGATCACGGTCAGGCCGCGTTCGTCCACGCCGGAGAAGTCCGCCCCGACGACGTCCACGCCGTCGATCTCGTCGCCCTCCAGCAACTCCTGCCACCGCATACCCCGAACCTACCCCGCTGGCTCGCCGACCTCCGTGACACAAACCGGGGAGCAGAGGTCACTCGCGTGGATTATCCCCGCGAGTGGCCTCGCCTCCCCGGTTTCTGTTCTACGCAGTCAGCGGCCGGCGCGGCCCAGGATGGCCACCAGGAAGTCCGACTCCGGGGTCCAGGGACGCAGGTCCCAGGTCGCCAGCGCGACCTGCAGCGCCAGACCGGCCCGTTCGGCGTCGTGGAAGAACTCCTCGCTGGGGTAGCCGCGTCCCACCCCGAACCCGATCACCAGCCGGCCGTCGGCGGCGAGCACGGCGCCGAGGTTGCGCAGCACCAGCTCGCGGGTGCTGGGGGCGAGGAAGGTCATCACATTGCCGGCCGCGACGATCGCGTCGAAGCCGGTCGGCACGCCGGCGGCGGGGAGGTCGAGTTCGGCCAGATCCTGCACCAGCCAGGTGGCGTCGGGGAAGACCGAGACGGCCTCGGCGATCAGCACCGGATCGACGTCCACGCCGACCACCTGATGGCCCCGGGCCGCCAGCTCACCGCCGACCCGGCCCGGGCCGCAGCCGGCGTCCAGGATCCGCGATCCCCGCGCCACCATCGCGTCGATGGTCCGCGCCTCGCCGTGCAGGTCCTTCCCCGCGGCAGCCATCGCCTTGAACCGCTCGATGTACCAGGCCGAGTGCGCGGGGTTCTGCTCGACGGTTCGGGTCCACAGGCTCTTCTCCACCATGGCACCAGTCTCGCGGATCGCCGCTCGACGGGCGTCCCGGTCCCACCGGGCACGCGTCGGTCCCGGTCGATTCGCCGCCGCGGCTGCGGGTTGGCTAAACTCTCCCGCGGTGGCGTGTCTGAGCGGCCGAAAGAGCTCGCCTCGAAAGCGAGTGTGGGGCAACCCACCGAGGGTTCAAATCCCTCCGCCACCGCCAGCTGAACAGCCTTGAAGCCCCGGTGAAGAGAGATCTCACCGGGGCTTTCTGCGGTCGCCTCAACGGGGTGCGCAACAGTACTCAGCCGAGTTGTTTGGCCAAGCCCACGGGGACACCGCCGATGTGGGACTCTTGCTGAGCGAAATCCACCCCCCAGGAGTACACGTTGACAATGCAGGGCAGGGAACCTCGACGGCGGGGGCGTGGTTCTCGCGTAATCCTCGCGGGCATGATCGGTGCGGTGCTCGTGGTGGCGCCGCTGGGCATCGCCTCCTCGGCGAGCGCGGCACCCGGTGACGGCGCCTGGCAGATCCGCTTCGACAAGGTGGCTCCGGATTCGGTCGCCTCCGGTGTGCCGACCGAGTTCCAGCTGTCGCTGCAGTGCTCGGCCCTGGAGGCGCCCAGCTGTGACGACGCGGTGGTGACCATCCCGCTGCCGGACCACATCGCGGGCGTCAACATCGACCGTCATCCCTCGATCGTCAGCTCCGGCAGGGTCAACGGTGCGGTGGAGCTCAGGCTCACCCCGAACTTCCCGGCCGGCGCCTCCCTGCAGGTCGGGCTGACCTTCCGGTCGGACACCATCACCACGCCGAACAACTTCTCCCCGGAGTTCACCGCGACCGTCACCGGTGCCAACACCCCGACGGTCTCGGATTCGGCGACCGCGACGTTCACCGCCACCCCCGCGCTGGGCCTCCGCAAGCGCCTGCCCGGCAACGCTCCGAACGGCTCGATCTTCCCGCTCGACCGGGACATGCGCTACACGGTGGAGGTCTGTGACACCCGGGGCGCCGGGAACCCGGCCGGCGTGCTCGGCATGGAATCGGCGACCGTGGTCGACACCCTGCCGGCCGGCGCCACCTTCGTCAGCGCCTCCCACGACGGGGTGTACGACGCTGCCGCGGGCACGGTCACCTGGCAGCTCGGCGCCCAGACGAACGTCTGCTACGACACCCTCTCGGTCACCGTGCGCTACCAGACCGGGGACGTCGACCCGGCCGCCAGCGTCACTAACTCGGCGACCGTCACCGCCCGTCCGCTCGGCACGACGAGCGACCTCACGGCTTCGTCGTCGGTCAACCACCGGTTCGGCTCCCCGACCGCGAGCGGGGATGTCTGCAAGCTCGCGTTCTCGTGGGTTTCGCCCTCGAGCCCGAGAAACGGGGACTGCGGCACCGAGGTCCAGGCCTACACCTTTATCGGGCCCTTCATGGGCGATAATCGCGTGCTGACCAGCGCCGCCAACCAGACTGAGAGCAGCTTCTCCTGGCGCTTTGAGAACAGCAGCACGGTCGCCGGCGTCTCCGACATCGTCGACCCGATACCCTGCAAGACGAACTCGAACGGCGCCACGCCGGCGACCTACCGCTCGAACGCTCCCGGCGTCCTCTGCACCGATCCGGCCTGGATCGTCACCGGCTTCCGCAACACCTCGCTCGTGGCGACAACCGGTTTCAGTCAGGCGATCAACGAGGGCAACTACCCGACCTATGTGACGACGACCGGGCAGACCCGTGAGTTCATCCCCCACCCGGAAGTCGGGACCGGGGGTACGCCCACCTGGAACTTCACCCCGCAGCCAGGCGACATTGTCGCCGAGATCCGCTGGTCGAACGTCCCGACGCCAGTGGCCACCGGGGGCCGTGGTGACGCGGGACGCGTCTACGGGTACCTCGCCGAGGATCTCAACCTCGGTGACCGTGTGACGAACGAGGTGCACCGCACGCTCACCGTCGGCGGGTCGGAACTCGCCAGCTCCGCGCGGGCCTCACTGGTCGCAATCGACGACACGGTGGTGACGGGAAACAAGGTCTTCTCCAGTGGCCCCGGCACCTTCGCTCTGTCCGGCGGCGCGATCAGCACCAGCCAGTCCCCGGTCTGGCGCTCCGGACTCGTCCTCGCCGATCTGCTTCCGGTGGAGCTGCCACAGGTGTCGCTGGACTCCGCGACGTATCGCCTTGGCGGGGCGTCCACCTCCCGGCTGATGCCCGCGTCGGCGTATCGATTCGAGCAGATTCCGGACTACCAGGGCACCGGCCGAACCCTGCTGCGGGTCACGATCCCGGCCGGCACACCACTGACAGCCCATCCCACTGCGGTCGAGTTCCGGTTCCGAGTGCCCGGTGGCCAACTGCCGTGGATCGGGACCCGGACGAACAGTCTGCGAGTATTCGCCCCCGGCCACGCGATCGATCGGTGTGCCCCTGCGAGCAGCAACTTCGAAGGTGGCTCCCCGGCGGCGACGGCCGAGAGCGACGACTGGAACGGGGACGGCTCTACCACCGACCAGTACTGCGGGCTGACGATCAACCTCACGCGCGCCTCGGGTGGGGCTGCGATCTCGACCGTGAAGCAGGTCAAGGGCAACCTCGACACCTCCTACGCCGCGTATCCGAAGACCGGTCTGACCGACCCGTCGTTGCCGGGCGATGCCGGCTACCGGGTGATCGTGCGCAACACTGGTGGCGCCAATCTGCGCGACGCCGTGGTCTACGACCTGCTGCCCAAGGTCGGCGACACCGGCGCCTCCGCCGCCCAGGCAACCCGCCAGCGCGGCTCCACCTTCACCCCGGTGATGACCGGCCCGGTCACGGTGGATTCGGCGTCGGGTGTCACCTGGCAGATCGCCTACTCGACCGCGGCCAACCCCTGCCGTCCGGAGGTCGGCGACGGCAGCGCGAGCTGGCCGGCCGGCTGCACCAACGACTGGACGGCCACCGCGCCGTCCGATCTCACCACGGTGACCGCGCTGCGCTTCCGGCAGACCGCCGGAACGCTCACCGCGAACGCCGCAGCGACCAGCCGGGCCAGCTTCAGCTGGCCGATGTCGGTGCCGCCGAGCGCCCAGCCGGGTGACGTGGCGTGGAACACCACCGCCACCGTCGCCACCAACGCCACCAACGGCGTCGTCCTGCTGGCCGCCGAGCCGCCCAAGGTCGGCCTGACGGTGCCGCAGACCGACGTCCAGCTCGCCAAGAGCGCCGACCGGGTCTCGGGTGCGGTCGGGCAGATCGTGACCTTCACGGTGACCGCCTCGCACGGCACCAGCGTCGTCACCAACCCCGACGGCAGCGTCTCCTACCTCAACGGTGGGGTGGAGACCACCGCGCTGGCTCCCGCCACCAACGTGGTGGTCACCGACGTGGTTCCTGCCGGGCTGGAACTCGTGCCGGGTTCGGTCTTCACCCAGCAGGGCACGTTCGACCCGGCCGGCGTGTGGCGGGTGGGGACGATCGGGGTCGGCGAGAAGGCGACCCTGACCTACCAGGCCAGGATCACCGCCGCCGGCAACCACACCAACCGGGCTGAACTCACCGGTCTGGGCGTACCGGATGTCGACTCCACCCCGGGCAACTGCGACGCGGTGGCCGAGGACGACTGCGCGTCGGTCACCGTCGGCACCCTCAGCTCGGGCATCGCGCTGACCAAGCTGATCGAATCCCGTCCCGGCAGCGACGACTACCTGGACGCGAACGTGGGCAGCGCCGAGCGCGGGGTGTACTCCTCGGGCGCGCCCATCAGGTACCGCTTCGTGGTGGCCAACACCAGCCAGACCGACCTCACCGGAGTCGAGATCGCCGATCCGTTGATCCCGTTCTTCTGTGACTCCGTGTTCGCCGTCGGTGACCTTGCCGCCGGCGACTCGGTGACGGTCGACTGCACCCTGCCGGTCGGCTTCGGGATCGGTCGGACGGTGAACACCGCCACGGTGACCGCGACCACCCCGGGCGGCGACACCGTCACCGCGGCCGACACCGCCCAACTTCTCGTCCCCGGGCCGTCGCTCAGCCTCACCAAGACCACCAACGGCGAGGCCGCCGGCACGCCCGAGTCAGCCGTCGTGATCGAGCCCGGCGGCCCGGTGACCTGGGTCTACACGCTGGTCAACAACGGCGAGGACGAGCTGACCGGGCTCAGCCTGAGCGACGACCAGGAGGCGGCGGTCTCGCTCGACCCGGCGCAGTGCGTCCGTTCCACCGGCAGTTGGGGCGACCCGCTCCCGCCGGGGGCGTCCATCACCTGCACCCACACCGGGACGGCGAGCGCGCAGACCTACGCCAACACCGCCCAGGCCCGCGGACGGGGCGTGATCACGCCCCTCATCACCACCGCGTCGGCGACCTCGCACTACACCACGGTCAGGCGGCCGGAGCCGACCACGACACCGGGGCCGACGACCAGCCCACAGCCGACGGGCACCCCGCAGCCGACCCCCACCGGTGGGCCGACGCCCACCGCGAGCCCGACCCCGGATCCCTCCGACGAGCTGGCCTCGACCGGCGCTTCGGTCGACCTCCTCGGCCCGCTGGCGATGGCGGCCGTCGGCCTCGGCCTGCTGCTCGTCGTGGTGGTCCGCAGGACCCGGCGGCAGTGAACTGACGACCCCTGAGCCTGACGAAGCCTGGGCGGCCCGGCTGCTCGACCCTTCGTCAAGCTCAGGGATCGCTTGATCGGGCTCAGGGATCGCCCCGTCAGGCTGAGTGATCGCTGGGTCGGGCTGGGCGGCCGTCCGTCCTCACAACGGCTTGACCATCACCAACGCCGGGCGGCCCTCCCATAGCCGGGGGAACTCCTCCACCGGCAGGAAGCCCATGTCGTGGTAGAAGGCCCGGGTGGCGGCGGCCCGCGGATTCGGGTCGGAGGGACCGACCGTCTTCACCTCAATCAGCCGGGTGCCGAACGCCCGGGCGTCCGACTCCACCACGGCCAGCAGCCGGCGTCCGATCCCCTGCCGCAGATAGCCGGTCCGGACCGCCATCAGGAAGACCTCGGCCGACTCGTGGAAGTGCGGTTGCAGCAGCAGGACGCCGACCGGCTCGTCCTCGGCGGTCATGGCGAGATAGGTCACCATCTCCTGCGCGGCGGTCAGGTAGGTGTCGGTGGCGCGGGGCATGGAAACGCCGTCCGGCAGATCCGCGAGGATGGTGGCCACCGCCGCCGGATCCGGATCTTCACGGCGGATCGTGATGTGCACACGCGCATCGTATGCCCTGAACCGGAGCCGGCACTAGGAGCCGAAGGAATCCAGCCGGCCGCTGCGACGGCGGGCGGGCGGGGCCATTGTCGCTGCCCTACACTGACGCTAGTTTATCGAACAGTGATGTTCATCGGGTCGAAGCAGAGCCCTCAGAAGGGATGCATGACATATGGGTCAGGATGCAGCCAAGGAGGAATACTCGGAGTTGCCGGCCTCGCGTCGCGAGCGCATTGTCGAATTCGTCAATGCGAACGGCCAGGTCACCCTCGGCGAGATCGCCGAGCACTTTCCGGTGTCGGTGGACACGATCCGCCGCGATCTGGGAACCCTGCACCAACGGGGTTTGGTCACCAAAACCCGGGGCGGCGCGATGGCCAATACCTCGATGCATCGCCCCGACCGCGAAATCCGTTTCCGTGAGCAATTGCAGAGCAAGGAAAAACGGCTGATCGCGCAGCTGGTCGTCGATCAGATCGGCGACGACGCGGTCGTCGCGCTCAATGGCGGCAGCACCACCTCGGCGGTGGCCCAGGCCTTCGACAAGCATCGGAACCTGACCATCGCGACGGTGAACCTGTCCATCCCGGGGATCATTCCCACCTCGGCGGTGAAGAGCCTGTACATCTTCGGCGGCGAGGTCCGCTTCAGCTCGCAGGTGACCACCGGCTACACCACCTTCCCGGAGAGCCACAACGAGGGCCTGGTGCACTTCGACTTCGCCGTGCTCGGGGTGGGCGGCGTCAACCACGACGGCTTCACGGTCAGCAATCTGGCCGAGGCCGCGACCATGCGTCATATGGCGCGCTGCGCGTCCACCGTGATCGTGGTGGCCGACTCGACCAAGATCGGCCGGAAGCAGTTCTCCCTCGCCGGACCGATCAGCATGGCTGACGTGTTCGTCTCGGACGTGCCCCTGCCCGCGGAGTTGCAGCGGGCCTTCGACGCGGCCGGAACCCGCTGCCTCTACCCCACGGGCCGGACGAGCTAGCGGCGGGGCGCTAGATGAAGTACTGACCGCCGTTGATGTCGATCACCGCTCCGGTGATGAACCCGCTCGCCTCGGTGCACAGCCAGCCCACCGGCGCGGCGACGTCCGCCGGATACCCGGCTCGTCCGACCGGAAGGCTGGCGATGGTCGCCTGCTGGGAGTCCAGCGGGGTGAAGGTCTCGTGGAACGGGGTTGCCAGGATCAGGCCGGGAGCGACCGCGTTCACCGTGATCCCGTCCGGCGCGACTTCCTTCGACAGCCCGCGGGTGAACCCCAGCACGGCCGCCTTCGTGGCCGCGTAGGCGGTCGAGCCGTTGCCGCCGCCGTTGCGGCCGGCCAGCGACGACACGTTGACGATCCGTCCCCAGCCCCCGGTCATGTGCGGCAGGACGTAGTGGGTGAACAGGAACATGCTGTCGAGGTTGACCGCCAGCACCGTCCGCCAGTGGTCGAAGCTCATCTCGTCGATCCGGTGCCGTCCGATCAGGCCACCGACGTTGTTGACCAGGATGTCGATCCGGCCATGGCCGGCGACGATGTCCGCCACCGCCTGGGCCACCTCGGTCTCCTGGGTGGCGTCGACCCGGATCGCCTCGAACGCGGCGCCGTCGGCGTCGTCGACCGGATGGGTCAGGTAGGTGACGACGACGTCCGCTCCGAGGCCGGCCAGCTCGTCGGCGATGCCGCGGCCGATCCCGACTCCACCGCCGGTGACCAACGCGGTGCGGCCCGCCAGGGGCTTGTCCTTGCTCATTGTCTCTCCTTGTCAATCTCTGTTGTGCGGCACGGCTCAGCCGGCTCGCTGCTGACCGACGGGGCTGAGCCGCCGGGCATAGCTGGCGATGAAGCCCCCGATGAAGGCATCCCCCAGCCCGATGGTGCGGACGGCGTCCGCCCCGATCTCCCTGACCGGGCTGACCGCCGCGTCGACGTCCGAACTCCCGAACCGTCGCGCCAACTCCGTCCCGGCAACGCTGAACGGTCGGTTGCGCAGGTCGGCGACCGAGAGCCGGCGGTCGCTGGCCACCCGGGTGGCGGTCTCCACCGCGGCCTGCAGCTCCGCACCGAAGCCGGCGGCCCCCTCACCGAGCAGTACCGCCCACTCCCGGCTGTGCACCAGCAACAGCCGCACCGTCGTGCGGCGCCGCAACTCCACCAGGCGCGAGTAGGTCTGCTCGACCGGGACGCCGACGAACGGCTGACCGAGGATGGCTTCGGCCTCCTCGTCGTTGAACGAGGCCAGATCGGCGATCTCGGGCACCGCCGTCCAGGCCGCCAGCTGCATCTGGTGGGAGTGGAAGCCACCGTTCTCGTAGACCACGAAGGCCGCGTCGCGCATCCGGCGCAACGCTTGCAGCCGGTCGGCCAGCACGGCCGGATCCCGCAGCGCGTTGAAGCCCGAGAGCAGCAGCAGGGACGCGCGCGCGATCGCGCCGGGCAGTTCCGGCGAGAGCTCCATCCTGGCCCGCGCCAGATCCCGCAGCAGGATGAGCCGGTTGCGTCCCGGTGTCCGGAACTCCCCATCGGCCAGCCGGGCGGTGAAGTCGCCGGGGTACTGCAGCACGAAGTGCGGCTCCAGGGAGTCCCCCGCGGCCGGCTCCAGCACCGAGACGCGCCCGGGCAGCGCGGCCCGGACGATGTCGTTGCTGGACGTGAGGTGGACCAGGCAGGCCACCCCGGCCTCGTCCAGCACCTCGGCCGCCCGCAATGCCGTCCCGCCGACCACGTACTCCCCGGGGAAGGCCGCCAGCAGGTAGTCGACCACCGCCGCGTTCTCGACGTGCCACTCGCCACCCCGGCCGTCCCGCATCGCCCGCAGCAGCCGGACGATGGCCTGCCGCGGGGTGGCGATCAGGTCGGGGCCGGGCTCGTCGAGCTCGCCGAGCCCGATCGCGTGACCGGCCACGACGGCGTTGAACCGCTCCCCGTCCCAGGGAGCCAGGTAGTCGATGGTCCCGCCATTGAGACCCAGGACGATCTGCGACATCTAGTGACGACGGTAGTGGCCGACGGTGTCCACGGCGCCGAAGATCTCAACCTTCTGCCGGGCGACGGCGGCCATCGTTGCCATTCCCGCCGGGATCACCAGCCGCGGCTCGAAGCCGCCGTTCTCGGCCAGTTCGCGGCCGATGCCGTCGAAGAAGGCACGCTTGAGATCGGTGGAGATGTTCACCTTGTTGATGCCCCGGGTGCAGGCCGCCCGCACCTCGTCATCGGGGTTGTCGGAACCGCCGTGCAGCACCAGCGGAACCGTGGCGCGGGCCGCGATCCGGTCCAGCAGGTCGAGCTTCAGCTCGGGCTGCAGGGTGGCGGGGTAGGTGCCGTGCCGGGTGCCGATCGCGATCGCCAGGAAGTCGAGCCCGGTTCGCTCGACGAAGTCGACCGCCTGCTCGGGGTCGGTGTAGATGATGTCGGAGGTACCGCCCTCATCGGCGCCGACGGTGGCCCCGATCGTCCCCAGTTCGGCCTCCACCGAGACCCCGGCCGAGTGGGCGACCCGGACCACCTCGGAGGTGATCCGGATGTTCTCCTCATACTCGACCCGGGAGGCGTCGATCATCACCGAGGTGTACCCCGCCTGGATGGCGCGGACGACCTCACCCAGGTTCGCGCCGTGATCCCAGTGCAGCGCGATCGGGATGCTGCTGGCGTGGGCCAGCGCCAGCACCGACGGGATGAAGGCCGGACCGACCCAGCTACCCTCCTTCGGCCCCAGCGCGATCATCAGCGGAGATCCCAGTTCCTCGCACACGTCGATCGCCGCCCGGACCATGCCGTAGTCGGAGAGGTTGAAGGCTGGCACCGCGAACCCGTGCTCGCGTGCCGGCTCCAGGATGGCGGTACCGCTTACCAATGACATTCAGGTTTCTTCTTTCATCACATGGGTTATCAGGGAAATCAATCAACTCTTGACCGCGCCGGCCGTCATTCCGCCGAGGAAATAGCGCTGGAACAGCACGAACAGCAGAATCACCGGGGCGGCACCCAGCACGCTCATTGCCATCATCTGGTTCCAGTCATAGGAATGCTCGCCCATGAGCAGTTGGATTCCGATCGGCACGGTGCGCATCTCATTGGTGCGGGTCAACGTGAGCGCGAACAGGTACTCGTTCCACGAGATCATGAACGTGTACATCCCGACCGAGACGATGCCCGGCAATGAAATGGGGATGAGAATCCGCCACAGGGTGTGGAAATAGGACGCGCCGTCGACCCGCGCGGCTTCGTCCAGTTCCCGGGGGAGCGAGTTGAAGTAGCCGGTCATCATGATGATCGCGTACGAGATCGTCAGCACGATGTAGGTCAGCACCAGGCCCTGGTAGCTGTTGTACAGCCGCAGCACCACCAGCAGACCGAAGTACGGGATCAGCAGGGCGACCGGCGGGACGGCCTGGATCGAGATGATCGCGATGTTCAACGCCGCCTTGCCCGGGAAGTTGAACCGGCTGAAGGCATAGGCCGCGTGGACCGCCACCAGCAGGGTCAGGACGACCACGAAGGCCGCCACCAGGTACGAGTTGGTGAAGAACCGGAGCTGGGCGGGATCGGTGAGGATCTTCAGGTACGGCTCGAACGAGAAGCCCGGGGTGATCAACCGCGGCGGGTACTCGAAGATCTCCTGGTTGGTCTTGAACGACGAGAACGCCATCCAGACGAACGGCAGCGCCGCGAACAGGCCGCCGAGTACCAGGCCGGTGAGGGTGACGACGCGAGCCAGCCGACGGCCGCGCCGGATGGAGGCAGGTCTTCTGGTGAGCGTGGCCACGGCTAGCCCGTCGCTTTCTGGTGGCGGACGTACAACAGGGCCAGCACGGCCGAGGCGACCAGCACCAGCACCGCGCTGGCCGACGCACTGGCGAACTGGTACTGCTCGAACGCGAACTTGTACGTGTAGGTCGAGAGCATCTCGGTGCGGTCCAGCGGCCCGCCGCCGGTGGTCATCCAGATCAGGGTGAACTCGTGGGAGGTCCAGATCAGGTCGAGCAGCGCCATCGAGATCAGGATCGGCCGCAGCTGGGGCAGGGTCACCGAGAAGAACCGCCGGATCGCCCCCGCGCCGTCGACCGAGGAGGCCTCGTACAGGTCGGGTGAGATCCCCTGCAGCCCGGCGAGCAGGCTGATCATGAAGAACGGGTAGCCCCGCCAGATGTGGATCATGACGACCGCGAACAGTGCCAGCTTGGGATCGGACAGCCACTCCGTCGGCCCGTCGATCAGCCCGACCGACTCCAGCAGGTAGTTGAGGATCCCGCTGGGATACAGGATCAGCCGCCACAGCACCGCGACGATCGCGACCGTGAGCAGCCAGGGCAGCACGAAGATCGCCCGGAAGATGCCCTTCACCCAGCCGGGCAGGACGTTGGTGTTCAGCAGCAGCGCGAAGGCGAGGCCGATGATGATGTGGGCCAGCACGCACAGCCCGATGAAGATGCCGGTATTGGCGATCGCGTGGTGGAACTTCGGATCGGTGAGGATCTCGACGTAGTGCTCCAGACCGACGAACCGCGGTTCCGGGTTGGTGATCACGTTGTCCTGCAACGAGTACCACACCACCATGCCGATCGGCACTGCCATCAGGATGATCAGCAGCGCGATCGTCGGCGCGAGGTACGAGTAGGCAGCGAACAACTCCCGGCGCTTGCTCGGTTTCACAATCTCACCTCAGCTGACGGGGACGGGGCGGACCGGGCGAGGGGGATGCGGCCGACGGCCGCACCACCCTCGCCACGACGGCAGGGGATCAGAAGACCTTCTTCCAGGCGTCCTGAACGGCCTGCAGCGCCTCATCCACCGGCTTGTCGTTGGCCAGCACCTCCTGCAGCTGCTCGTCCAGGCTCCGCTGCAGACCCTCGGCCTGCGGCTGGCCGCCGAACTCGTCAACCGGGTGCCCGGCCTTCCAGATGTCGAAGGCCTTCTGGAACAGCGGATCCTCGGCGGAGAAGTCGGGCTGCACCTGGGAGTTCCCCGGGAAGGCGTGCGCCGCGCTGGCGAGCTTGGCGTTGGCGTCCTTGCTCATCAGGAACTCGATCAGCTTCCAGGCTTCCTTGGGGTGCTGGGAGTTCTTGGCCACCCCGATGCCCCAGGCGCCGTAGCGGACGCCCGGCTCACCGGTGAAGCCCTCGACCACCGGAACCGGGGCCACCTCGAAGTTCAGGTCGGGGTTGTTCTTGCGGATCAGGTTGATGTGGGCCAGCGACGAGATCATCAGGGCGACCCGGCCGTTGGTGAACTCCTCGACCTTGTCCTGCTCCTTCATGGTGAGCGCGCCGGGGCTGATCACGCCGGCGTCCCACATCTCCTTGATGAACGAGATCGCGGAGGACACCTCGGGGTTGTTCACGTTCGGCCCGCCGTTCGCGTCCAGCATGCTGCCGCCGGACGCCCACACCCACGGCATGATGTCGATCCCGACGCCGTTCGGCTTCTCCAGACCCAGCGCGGTGACGAAGCCAGCGGCCGAGCCGCCGGCGGCGACCTTCTTGGTCGCGTCCAGGAACTCCGCGCGGGTGGTCGGGACCTTGCTGACGCCGGCCTTGGTCAGCAGGTCGGTGTTGGCGAACAGCGGGTAGGCGAAGTTCACCACCGGGACCATCACGGTCGCGCCGTCCACCTTGACCTGGGCGGCGAGCTGGGAGTCGTCATAGCCGACCTCCTTCATCAGGTCGGTCAGGTTGACGATCGCGCCCTGCTTGGCGAAGTCGTTCACCCACTTGGTGTCCAGGCCCATCACGTCCGGAAGGGTGCCCGACGCCGCGCCGGCCACGATCTGGTCCTTGATGGAGGCGAACGGACCCGAGAGGATCTCCACCTTGATACCGGGGTTGGCCTTCTCGAACTCGTCGACCAGGCCCTTGAGCACCCCGTCGGGGAGTTCGCCCTCCCACCACTGCATGAATTCGATGGTCACATCGCCACCGGCCTCGCTGGCCGGGCCGCTGGGCTTCGGCTCCAGGCCCTCGCCCGAACCACAGGCGGTGAGTGCCATAGCTGCCGCGAGGCCGGCCGCGACCAGCGCGACCCCCCGCTTGGCCACGAAGTTGCTGAGCTTCATCTTTACCTCCGTCGAGTCAACGTCGAATGACGGTCAATCGCCACCTCGAGCAGCCAGGTGACTGCCTCCCGAGTCAGTACGCATCCTGCCGCAGGATGCCCCATACTGCAATAAGTTGCCAGCAAATCGTCCGAATATGGCACGAGCTGGCAGGTAGCGGTGGGTTTTGTCCGCTCAAGCCACCCGGTCCGCGGCGGCCACCGAAGCCGGGCAGGCCCTCGCTCCAGGCGGCATCGCTGAGCGCGCTCGCAGCCGGAACAGAGAGGGCTAGGAGCGGTGCGCCGCGAAGAAGTCACGCAGCAGCGCGGCGCAGTCGGGCTCCAGGATGCCGGTGACCACCTCCGGCCGGTGGTTCAGCCGGGGGTCGCGGACCACGTCCCACAACGAGGCGACCGCGCCCGCCTTGGGGTCGAACGCCCCGAACACCAGCCGTTGGACGCGGGCCAGCACCAGCGCGCCGGCGCACATCGTGCACGGTTCCAGGGTGACCACCAGGGTGCAGCCCTCCAGCCGCCAACTGCCCAGCGCCTCGGCGGCCCGGCGCAACGCGAGCACCTCGGCGTGCGCCGTCGGATCGCTCAGCAGCTCGCGCTCGTTGCCGGCGCCGGCCAGGAACCGTCCTGCCTCGTCCAGCACCACCGCACCGATCGGGACGTCGCCGTGCTCGGCGGCGGCGCCGGCCTCGTCCAGCGCCTGCCGCATCGCCGGTTCCCAGCGGTTCATCGCTCAGCCCAGCGCCGCGACCGCTCGGGTGAACTCGCCGCCGAACTTGATCCGGTTGGCGATCTGCTCCAGCAGGGTCACCGAATCCTCGTCGTAGTTGGACGCGATCGCCTCCAGCTCGAAGTCGTGCAGGCCGGAATCGGCCAGCAGTTCCAGGTCGCCCACCGGGTAGGCGTCGTCGTCGTCCTCATCGGGCAGCTCCAGGCCCAGGTAGTCGACCACGTCGCGGGCGATCGGCCAGTCCTCGGCGGCGCCGACATCCGACAGCAGCACCTGGACGTGCTTGCCCCGCACCCGCACCAGCAGGAACACCTCGGTGGCCAGCGAGACCAGGCCGAGCGCGCCGGCGTCCCCGGGCACCCGGCGCAGCTGGGTGATCAGACCGTCGAAGTCGTTGGCCAGTTCGGCCTCCAGCGGCAGGACGACGGGCTGGCCGTCCTCCCGGTAGAGCGCGAGGACGAGGTCGATGTCCTCTTCGGTGGCGTCCTCGGGATAGTCGTCGTCCTCATCGCCCTCGTCCTCGTCATCGTCGGCATCGTCGATGTCGAGGTCGTCGTCCAGCTCCTCCAGCCCCGGCCGGTCGTCGCCGAAGTTGGGCAGCTCCAAGTCGAAGTCGCCTGTCGTGCCGCTCACGCCGTGCTCCTCACTGTCTTGCTCCATGGTGTCAGAAGTCCTTGTGGATGGCACGGTTCCAGCCGGATTGATGCCGACCTGCAATACAACCCGCAGTGCGACCGTCCCGAATGTGAAAAGGTTGAGCCGTGGAACTGCGCGCGCTCGATCATCCCCTGGTAGCTCACAAGGTCACCGTCCTGCGGGACAAGGAGACCAACAGCCCTACCTTCCGCAAGCTGGTTGAGGAGCTGGTGACGCTGCTGGCCTACGAGGCGACCCGGGAGGTGCGGGTGGAGCCGGTCGAGGTGACCACGCCGATCACCACCACCACCGGCACCGCCCTCTCCAAGCCCACCCCGCTGGTGGTGCCGATCCTGCGGGCCGGCCTGGGCATGCTCGAGGGCTTCATGCGGGTGATGCCGACCGCCGAGGTCGGGTTCGTCGGCATGGTGCGCGACGAGCAGACCCTGCAGCCCTTCACCTACGCCGAGCGACTGCCGCACGATCTCTCCGGACGCCAGTGCTACGTGCTCGACCCGATGCTGGCCACCGGCGGCTCGCTGGGCGGCACCGTCCAGTTCCTGGTGGACCGGGGGGCCGACCACATCACCTGCATCTGCCTGCTGGCCGCCCCCGAGGGCATCCAGCGGATGCGGGAGCTGGTTGATCCGCTGGGCATCCCCTGCACGCTGGTGGTCGCGGCGGTGGACGAGCGGCTGAACGACATCGGCTACATCGTCCCCGGCCTGGGCGACGCCGGCGACCGGCTCTACGGGCTGGCGGAGTAGCCAACCGGCGGAAGCCCCGGGAACCACTGATCAACGGTGGCTGAGCTTGACGAAGCCTCTACGGCAAGGAGTTTCGATCCTTGCGGCCCAGGCCGCATCGAAAGACGAGTCGAGCACCGATCACCGCGTCGGTGCCGGCCAGCGTCTGTTCCTCGGCCCGCTGACGCGGCCCTCGTCAAGACTCCTCCCTTCCCGCCGCTGACAGCGGCGTGGCGGTCGTCGTCTGGGATCGTGCAGCGCGTCCCTAGATATCCCGGGCGAGCCCCTCGACCCGCTCGGCACCGGGCAGGTTGAGCAGGTCGGCGCCCGGCAGCAGCAGCTTGGCGGTACGGTTCCCGGCACCGATGCAGACCCAGTCGGTGTCGGCCACCGCGGCGTCCACCCAGACCGGCCAGTCGGCCGGCAGCCCGACCGGCGTGATGCCGCCGTACTCCATACCCGAGGCGGCCACCGCCACCTCCATCGGCGCGAAGGACGCCTTGCGGACGTCCAGCTTGCGGCGCACCACGTTGTTCACGTCCACCCGGCGGTGGGCCAGGGTCATGCAGCAGGCCTGGCGCTCCTCACCGGCCCGGCGGCCCTGCACCAGCACCGCGTTGGCCATGATCTCCATCGGCAGGTCGTAGAACCGGGCCAGGGTCTCGGTGTCGGCGTTCTCGGGGTCGATGGTGAACACCAGCGCAGCCGGGACGTGGGCCAGCGCGGCATGGACGATCACCGGCACCAACTCGGGATGCTCCAGGGCGGGGACGGGCTTCAGTTTGTCGAACACCCCGGCAGTGTAGGCAGGTGATCGGACGTCCCTTGGACAAGCTCAGCGGGCGTACGGCCGGTCAACGATCCCGGACGACTGGTCGCTGGCTGCTCAGGCCGGGGCGTGTTCGGCCAGGAACTCGGCCGAGCGGCGGAAGATCCGCTCCGCGTCGTGGTCGAGGGTGGCGACGTGGTAGCTGTTCTCCAGCTCGACGAACTCCCGCACCGGGGAGGAGACCCCGTCCAGGATGAGCTGCTGGCTCAGGTCGTCGACGATGTGGTCGGTGGTCGACCGGAAGTACAGCAGCGGGGCCTGCACCCGGGCCAGCTGGAAGCGGATGTCGCGCCACATCTCCAGTTGCTGCGCCATGGCGTGCAACGGCACCCGTTCGTAGGCGACCTCGTCCTGCCCGGGCTTGGCGATGTCATTGCTGATCCCGGCCAGCGAGGGGGTGAGCCGGCGGATCAGCGGCAGCAGCTTGAGGTCGAACCGCTTCAGCCCGACGGCGGGGTTCACCAGCACCAGCGCGCCGACCTCGTCCGGCCGGTTCTCCGCCAGCCGCAGCGAGAGCCCGCCGCCCATCGACAGCCCGCACACCGCCGTCCATTCGCAGCTCTCCCGCAGCTCGGTCAGCGCCTGATCGACCTCGCCGTACCACTGCCGCCAGGTGGTGGTGTTCATCTCCTGCCAGCTGGTGCCGTGGCCCGGCAGCCGCGGCAACCGGACGGTGTAGCCCTGCCCGGCCAGGTATTCCGCCCACGGCCGCAGCGAGGCCGGCGACCCGGTGAACCCGTGGCACAGCAGCACGCCGTGCCTTCCGTCCCCGGCCGCGTACGGTTCCGCCCCCGGCCGCACCGCCGGACTCGCTGTCGTCATGGCGTCATCCTGCCGCATCCCAACCCCGTTCACCGAGCCTCCCCACCGATGTCACTGACACAAACCGGGGCGTAGAGGCCACTCGCGTGGATTATCCACGCGGCTGGCCCCTCCTCCCCGGTTTCTGTCGCGGCGCGGCCCACATCGGCCGGCAAGACCACGAGATCAGTAGTAGTAGGGGAACTTGCTCCAGTTGGGAGGGCGTTTTTCCAGGAAGGAATCCCGGCCCTCCACCGCCTCGTCGGTCATGTAGGCCAGCCGGGTGGTCTCGCCGGCGAACACCTGCTGGCCGACCAGGCCGTCGTCGATCGCGTTGAAGGCGAACTTCAGCATCCGCTGCGCGGTCGGCGACTTCCCGCAGACCTTCGCCGCCCACTCCAGGCCGACGCTCTCCAACTCGGCGTGCGGCACCACCGCGTTCACCATGCCCATCCGGTGGGCGTCCTCGGCGGAGTAGGTGTCGCCCAGGAAGAAGATCTCCCGGGCGAACTTCTGCCCCACCTGGCGGGCCAGGTAGGCCGAGCCGAAGCCGGCGTCGAAGGAACCGACGTCGGCGTCGGTCTGCTTGAACCGGGCGTGCTCGGCCGAGGCCAGGCTGAGGTCGCAGACCACGTGCAGCGAGTGGCCGCCGCCGGCCGCCCAGCCGTTCACCAGGGCGATCACCACCTTGGGCATGAACCGGATCAGCCGCTGCACCTCGAGGATGTGCAGCCGGCCAAGCTTGGCGGCATCGACGGAATCGGCCGACTCGCCCTCGGCGTACTGGTAGCCGGCCCGGCCGCGGATCCGCTGGTCCCCGCCGGAGCAGAACGCCCAGCCGCCGTCCTTGGCCGAGGGCCCGTTGCCGGTGATCAGGACGCAGCCCACATCGGAGGACATCCGGGCGTGATCGAGCGCGGTGTACAGCTCGTCCACGGTGTGCGGACGGAAGGCGTTGCGCACCTCGGGCCGGTCGAACGCGATCCGCACCGCCGGGACGTCCACCGCCCGGTGGTAGGTGATGTCGGTGAAGTCGAAGCCCTCGACCTCACGCCACCGCTCGGGCTGGAAGGGATTGCTCATGGGATCAGGGTAGCCAGCCCGCCGCGATCCCTCATGTCGAGGGTTCCGGCCGGCCGCCGACGCCCCGGCTCAGCGCAGCACGGTGGTGGCGCGCAGCATGTTGTGGTCGGACGGGATCCGGCCGATGAACTTGCCGGCCTTGTCGACCTTCACCACCGTCTCCCACTCCGAAACCTCGATCCCCCGGCTGGTCCAGATGTAGTCGAGGTAGATGCCGTTGACCCAGTCCTTCTTCACCGGCGCGGTCCGCTCCCAGTCGTTGTGGCTGCTGAACTGGGTGTTGATCCGGTTCTTCACCACCGCGTTGGGGGCGTCCTTGGTCGACTTGTAGGTGTTCCCCAGCGGATCGACGAAGCCCGCCTTGACCATCGCGTCGTAGGGGGCGTTGCTCGGCTCCGACCACTTGTGGGAGTTGAAGTCACCCACCACGTAGGCCGGCAGACCCGGGTTCTTCTCCTTGATCACCTCGAGGATCTGCTGCATCTGCGTCTTGCGCATCGCAACCGCCTTGCTGGTGCTGCCGGGATCCAGGTGCACGTTGACGAAGAAGAACTTCTTGCCGGTCTGCTTGTGCCGGAAGATGGCCCACTCGACGTAGCGGTACTCGGTCATCTTGGTCTTCGAGCTCGAGGTCCGCTTCGAGCCCTGCTGCAGCAGCGTCAGCTTCTGGGTGTTGTAGGCGATCTTCTGGCTGTTGGCCGCACCCTGGTACTGCGCGACGCACTTGTACGGCGAGGTCGGGTTCTGGCAGTTGTAGCGCGCCCGGTTGGCCAGCGCGTACGGCTTGCCGAGCCGGTTCACCAGATCCTCCGCCTGGCTGAGGTCCTTGCCGCCGAGCTTGCCCTGGGAGGCCTCCTGGAAGCCGATCACATCCGGCCGCTGGGACAGGACGGTGTCGACCACCGCCTGGCGACGAGCGGTCCAGCTGCCACCCTCGCTGATGCTCTGCGAGCCGATGTTGTAGCTCGCGACGGTGAGGGTGACCGGCCCGCTGGTGACCCGGAGTTGCGGGGTGCTGAACTGGATCGGTGACGACTCGTCGCTGAGGATCGAGTTGATGTTGGTGTTGACCACCCGGACCCGGGCGTAGTACGTGGCCCCGTCGATCAGGTTCTCGATGGTGGTGCTGGTGCCGTTGACGTAGGTGTAGCTCGCCTCGGCGAACGACTTCGAGGTCGACAGCGCCACCCGGTAGCGCACCTTCGAGCCGCGCGAGCCCCACTTCAGCGAGACGCTGCTCGAGCCCACCCGGGTCGCGGTCAGCCCGGTCGGGGCGAGGTGGGTGTTGACCGTGCTCTTGGACTTGGTCTTGACCTTCAGTTTCTTCGACGCCGGGCTCTGGGCCTTGCCCTTGGACGAGACCGCCTGCACGGTCACGTAGTAGGTCTTCTTCGCCTTCAGCTTGGTGATCTCGACGGCCGGCTGGGTGGTGGTCTTGGTCTTCGCCTTCTTCATCTTCGACGAGGTGGAGTAGGAGACCTTGTACCGCGAGACACCCGGGATCGGATTCCACTTCAACGCGATCGCGCTGCGGCTGGTGGCCACGACGGTCACGGCGGACGGCGCCGCGTTGGGGTAGGTCGCGGCCTGCGCCGCGGCGGCGGGCAGTAGACCGAACAGCAACAGGCCGGCCGTCAGAACGGCAAGCAAACGAGAACGAGCGGTACTCATCAGGAGGGGGTCTCCAATATGGATGTGGGGGGATACATCTTTTGGCATCGATGGTAGGGGATTCGAACCGAGTACGGGAACCGTTCGCGGAACGAACACGTAGTGAACGCCGGGAAGTGCGTACCCGGCGCCGGCAACTACGGGGACGCCGGGACGCGAGGCCAGGTTCCGTCCGCGTCCGGCCCGGGGTGGGAAGCGGATAGAGTTCCCAGCAGGCCGGGAGCCTTCCGGCGAAAGGACGAGATGCCGACCGACCAGCCCACCGCCAGCCCGGACGGCCTGCCCGCCGACGAGTTGCGCGAGCTGCACCAGATCCTGCTGGGGATGCTGCTGGACGTGGCCGCGGTGTGCGAGCAATTGGACATCCCGTTCTTCCTGGGCGAGGGCACCCTGATCGGCGCGATCCGGCACCACGGCTTCGTCCCCTGGGACGACGATCTCGATCTCTACATGCTGCGCTCCGACTACGAGCGGTTCCGGCGGCTGGCTCCGCCGCTGCTCGGCGAGCGGTACCGGGTGCAGCACCCGGCCACGGTGGCGAACTACTGGTCGGCGTTCCTCAAGGTGCGGCTGGTGGACGGCCCGCAGCGCTTCCGGCAGGAGCACATCGCCCACCTCACCGACCAGAACGGGCCGCTGATCGACATCTTCCCGCTGGAGTACGTCCCCCGGTCCCACGGGGTGGGGTTGACCCTGCAGAGCGGCTATCTCCGCTTCCTGCGCGGCTGCCTGGTGCAGAAGCTCGGGGTGGAGCCGGCCGGCCGGCCGATCAAGCGGCTGCTCCGGGTCGCTGCCCGGTTGCTCAGCCTGCGGTTCATCCACCGTCAGCTCGAGCGGACGTTGCGTCGCCACGGTGACGGTCCGCAGCCCTATCTGGCTGCGCTGGCGACCTTCCACCCGCTGCGTTCCCAGGTGGTGCCGGCGGAGGACTTCGCCGGTCCGGAGTGGGTCGACTTCGAGGGTCACCCGATGCCCGTCCCGGTGGGCTACGACCGGGTGCTGACCACGATCTACGGCGACTATCGGACGCCACCGCCGGTCGCCGAACGCGGGCTACGCCATCAGTTCGCGGTGAGCCCGGCCGGCAACGCCGAGTAGGCCGAAGTCACCCGCGAGGCGTCAGTCCTCGTCCGGGGCCGCCGACCGGACCACGAAGGAATGCGAGCGCATCGCGCGGGCGGCGAGCGTCGGAACCGCCAGGTAGTCCGGCCCGTAGATCCGGGCCAGCATGTCCTCGGCGCGATCCGGGACGGGGATCTGCAGCTGCCCGAAGGGCACTCGCCGGCCCTCGCCGAACCACTCCTGGGGAAAGACCTCCCGCTCCAGCGGGTAGTAGCTGCACAGGTTGGCCCAGTGGGTGGCCCCCGGGCCGGCGTTGAACTCCGCCTGGGCCCAGGTGACCCAGCGGTGCAGCGTCGGGGTGGAGATCACCCGCGTCAGCAGGTAGAGCGGGATCCGCGCCACCGGGTTGCGCCGCAGCCCGCGGGAGCGGCCCGAGCCCATGAACAGCGCCCGGCGGAGCGTCCGCAGCAGCAGCTTCTGCAGCGTGAACACCGGCCCGGCGGTCCGCGCCACCGGGTCGACCGGGAAGATGTCGATGTAGGGTCCGGCGTGGTGCGCCAGGTGAGCCACCTTGGGCAGGCTGAACCGGGTGGGACGGGTGAGCTGGAGCTTGGCGCCCAGCACCCAGTGCTTGGGGTTGGTCTCGAAGCTGTCCAGGTTCAACTCGTCCGGCAGCTCGCCGGCCAGCTCGGCGAACCGGCGATAGTCGGCCCTGGGCATCATGACGTCGATGTCGTCGTCCCACGGGATCAGCCCGCCGTGCCGGACCGCCCCCAGGATCGACCCCTCGCTCAGGTAGTACCGCAACCCGTGAGCGGTGCAGAACTGGTCGAAGCCGGCCAGGATCTCCAGCTCCAGGGCCTGCAGCTCCTCCAGGTCGGCGTGCACGTCGCCGTTGGCCGGCACGGCCGGAGCGGCCTCCGGGTAGGGGGCGGCGCGAACCCCGAGCACGAACTCGTAGATCATCCGCAGCTCGTCGGCGGTGAGCGGCACCGGGCTGTTGCCCAACCGTTCGGCGTTCACCGAGCCGACCAGCTCGTCCAGATCGGACGGTGCCGCCAGCCGGGGGGCCGGCAGCCGCAGCAGCTCCAGGATGACGTCGAGCTTGCCCACCGCCTCGGCCGGGGTGGCGACCGAGAAGATCTCCGCCAGTTCGTCCAGCGCCGGCTTCACCGGGGCCGCCTTGGGGTGGTTCTGCTCGACCAGGTACAGGTAGTACCGCCACACCCCGCGCAGGCAGAGCGCGGCGGCGTGGCCGTGGGCGATGCCGTACTTCGAGGTGAGGCCGTAGCTCATCGCGTGCGGAGCGGTGGTCTTGGTGAGGTTGATCGCCTGGCCGGAATGGTTGGCGGCCAGCTGGATGCGACGGGTCACCTCGACGTCGAACGGCACCGCCTGGTGGAAGTAGGCGAACAGGTTGTCCAGGATCTCCCGCAGCCCCTGCCGGGCGTAGCCCCGGCTCTGCTCGGTGGCGGAGCTAGCCCAGCTCGACTCCACGCACTGCGCCAGCGCGTCCAGCAGGCTGGCCTTCTTGTGGTAGTCGGGCAGGCTCGCCAGCAGTCTCGGCTCCAGCAGCACCCAGTCCGGCAGCGCCGCGTCGTGGGCGATCGAGTTCTTCTCGCCGTCGATGTACACCACCGCGAAGTGGGTGGACTCGCTGCCGGTGCCGGCGGTGGTCGGGATGGCCAGGTGGGGCACGGCGCGGTCCAGCGGGGCGCCGAAGGCGGGGAAGTCGACGCCGTCGCCGGCGGCGAGCAGCTTGATGCACTTGGCGACGTCCATCGCGCTGCCGCCGCCGAGCGAGATGATGGCGTCGCAGCCCTGCTGCTGGAAGAGCTGCAGCCCGGCCCGCACCTCCTCGAGCTTCGGGTTGGCCGAGTAGTCGGCGAACACCACCGGCTGCAGGTGTTCCTCCAGGTAGGGCCGGATCAGCGAGCCGCGATAGCTGCTGCCCCCGACCACCAGCGGACGCAGGGCGCCGACCGCGGCCAGCGCCTCGGGGATCCGGCGGTAGTCGCCCGGCTCGGCCCAGACCGGCTGCTCGGCGAAGTCGAACAGCCGGACCGCCGCCGAGACCGCGGCCAGGTCGTCGAGGTTGTCGACCTCGTTGACGAAGTCGCCGGCGTAGGAGAAGGCGTGGATGTCGGCCCGCTCGCTGACCTGGTTGAGCGCGTTCTCGGCGTACACCCCGGTGTCGCCGGCGGCGACGAACTCGCTCACCCGCTGCAACCAGACCCGCATCGCGCGCCGGCTCAGTTTGTACAGCGGCTGGAAGGTGACGCAGTCGTCCCCGAAGGCGGTGATCGAGACCTCCCGGATCACGTCGCCGACCAGCCGGGCCTTGAAGTCCTTCTCCGGCTGCGGCAGGTCGTGGTTCACCACCCCGAGGTCGGGCCGCAGGTCGGCCAGCAGCCGGGTGAGGACGCCGGAGTTGAACACCAGGTCACCGTGCAGCAGCAGGACGTCGTCATCGAGGTGTTCGCGGGCCAGGTACATCGAGTAGATGTAGTTGGTCTGGTCGTAGACCTCGTTCGGCACGAAGGTGAACCGCAGCCCGGCGAACTCCGGGGCCGCGGCGACCCGCTCCAGCTGGCCGGCGTGCGGTCCGGTGGTCACCACCACTTCGGTGATGCCGTGGGCGGCCAGCAGCCGCAACTGGCGGGCGAAGATCGGTTCTCCATTGGAGAGCCGGGCCATCGATTTGTGGTTGTCGCGGGTGAACTCGCCCATCCGGTTGCCGAGACCGGAGTTGAAGATCAGTGCCCTCAACGCCGCCCCGCCTCGAACTCGGCCATCATGTCGGCCTTGTTCGCCGCCGGTGCGATCGTCGGCCGGCCCAGATCGGGACGCGAGCCCTGCGCGACCTCCACCACCAGCGCCGACCTCGGCGTGGCGGCGAGCCGCTGGACGGCCGCCGGCAGCTCGGCCTCGTCCCGCACCACCTCGACCCGCTCGAAACCGGCCGCGGTCAGCACGGCGGCGGTGTCGATGTCGAAGGCGACGGTCGGCTGACCGCCGACCGACTCGTGGGCACCGTTGTTGATCATCAGGTAGCGGAAGTTGGGACGGACCCGCTGCGCGATCACCGGGATCGACCCCAGGTGCATCAGGAAGCCGCCGTCGCCGTCGATGCAGTAGACGTTCTGCTCGGTGCCCAGGCACACCCCGGCCGCGATCGACGCGGCGTGCCCCATGCCGCCGACGGTGAGGAAGTCGTGGCTGTGGCCCTCGCCCCGGCGCTCGCGGATCTCGAAGACCTCCCGCGAGGTCTTGCCGGTGGTGGAGACCACGAAGGCCTCGGGGCCGATCTCGCCCAGCACCACCTCGAGCGCGGCCTCCCGGGTGAGCGGCAGCGTGGTGGGACGCGGGGCGGGGGCGTGCTTGCTGAACGCCCCCTTGCGCACCACCAGTGCCACCGGCGCGCTGGTCGTCCGCAACTGCTCGACCGCGCGATCCAGCTGCGCCTCCCACTGCTCCGGATCCAGCACCTGGTAGGGCACCTCGAGGGTGTCCAGGGTGGGCAGGGTGAGGCGTCCCTGGGCGACGTGCTGCGGCTCGTCCTTCACCCCCGGCTCACCGCGCCACCCGATGATCAGCAGCATCGGGACGCCGTACACCTGCGGGTGGGCCAGCGACAGCAGCGGGTTGACGGTGTTGCCCAGACCGGAGTTCTGCAGGTACACCGCGGCGTACTTGCCGGTCGCGATGTGGTAGCCGCAGGCCAGCCCGACGGCGTTGCCCTCGTTCGCGGTGATGATGTTCTTCTCCGGCGGGGACAGCTCCTCGATGCAGGCGCAGAGATCCTGCAGCAGGGAGTCCGGCACGCCGGCGAACAGGTCGATGCCACGCTCGTCCAGGCGAGCGTGGAAGGCCACGGGATCGATGGTGCGTACTCCGGGGTCCCCGCGACGTTGTTCGGGGGAGCGCAGCGGAGGAGAAGAACGTCGTGGGGTAGTCATTCGGGGATCAGGCTCAGCACGTCCTTGATGGACATGATCTCGTCGTCGACTTCCTTGCTGCGCCGGCAGTCGAGGATGCGCTGCGCGGTGTGCAGCATCGCCGGGTAGGCGCTGCGCAGCAGATGGTTGGCGTGGATGATGATGTTGGCGCCCCAGTCGGCCAGCTCCTCCTCGTAGAACTGGTTGTACGTGGTCGGCACCAGCACCACCGGCACGTCGGCGGAGAAGTCGCGGAACCGGCGCATGAACTCGCGGATCTCCTCGCCGTCCTTCTGGCGGGAGTGGATCATGATGCCGTCGGCGCCACCGGCGAGGTAGGTCTTCGCCCGGGACAGCGCGTCGTCCACGCCCGCCCCGGCGATCAGGCTCTCCAGCCGGGCGATGATCATGAAGTCCTTGGTCGACTGGCTCTGCTTGCCGGCGTTGATCTTGCTGGCGAACTCGGCCGGGTCGTCCAGGATCTGCACCGCGTCGGTGCCGAACAGCGAGTTCTGCTTCAGCCCGGTCTTGTCCTCGATGATCACCGCCGAGACGCCCATCCGCTCCAGCGTCCGGACGGTGTAGCCGAAGTGCTCCTCCCGGCCGCCGGTGTCGCCGTCCACGATGATCGGCTTGGTGGAGACCTCCATGATCTCGTCGATCGTCCGCAGCCGGCTGGTCAGGTCGACCAGCTCGATGTCGGGCTTGCCCTTGAAGGTGGAGTCGCCCAGGCTCGACACCCACATGGCGTCGTACTCGCGCACCTCCACCGACTTGGGATTGGCGGCCTTGGCGTTCTCCACGATCAGCGCGGCCAGCCCGTTCGAGGTCTCGATGGCCCGCAGGTAGGGCTTCAGGCCCAGCAGCCGGCGCAGCTTGCCGCGGCGCAGCTCGGTGGTGTTCACCAGCGGCCGCAGCGCCCGATCCAGCTCCGCGCCGGACAGGCCCTCGGTGGCCGGCACCTCGACCAGCTCGCCGCCGTACTCGGCCAGCAGTTCGATCACCTCGTGCCGCACCATCGCCTGGACGCCGGTGGTCCAGTCATCGCCGTGCACCACGTAGTCGGGCTTGAGCTGACGCAGATTGGTGGCGTACGACAGCGTCTCCTGCGGGACCACCTGGGCCACGTTGCGCATGCTGGCGACCAGCGCGCGACGGGACTCGAAATCGAGGATCGGAAGCCGCTTGTAGGTGGCGATGGCCCGGTCGGTCAGCAGGCCGACGGTAACCTCGCCCAGCTTCGCACCCGCCTCGATCACATTGAGATGGCCTTGGTGAAGAATGTCCGACGAGATGGCGATGTAGACCGACTTACCCTGTGGCATCAAATACATTCCTGGAAGGGCACCCGGCCTCGGTGAACATGCCGATCGACATCGTCGAGGGCAGCACCTCCACGCGAGTGCGATGGACGACGTGGTTGACCGATGCAGCTTACCGCATCTCCAACAGCCGGTGACTTCCGGTCGACGCCGACGTGTCCACCCGCCCGGCCCGGCGGGCACGGACCGGAGACTTTATGGCCTGCCGCAGGGCCTTCTACGCCGGCGTACGACCTCGGCGTAAAAGCCGCCGGCACCGGTCGCCGCTGATAGCATCGTCAGCAACAAAGACGTTGAATCTCCACCCGCTATCGGAGTCAGTAGAAAATGGCCACGCTGCCGAACCTCCGGAAACTGGACTCACTGCAAAGAAGACTCCGCTACACGGTGAGAAAAGGCATCAAAATGCCTGTCTCGGAAGATGTCAGCTACTACGTGAGGTGCACGAAACGGCTTCCGGTGGACAGCCGGATCGTCCTCTACGAGGCGCACCACGGCGCGGGCCTGACCTGCAACCCCCGCGCCATCTTCCACGCCCTGCTGGCCGACCCACGCCACGCCGGGCTGAGCCACGTCTGGGTGGTCGACGGCGCCGAGGAGCTGGCCCGGCTTTCGCACCAGTACCGCGGCCACCGCAATGTCCGGTTCATCCGGCGCAACAGCCGGCCCTATCTCAGGGCGCTGGCCACCGCGGGATACCTGATTCAGAACACCTCCTTTCCGGCGTACTTCTTCAAGCGGGCCGGGCAGGTCTACGTCAATACCTGGCACAGCACCACGGTCAAGACGTTGGGCTATGACATTCCGGGCGGGAATTTCGGCAGCCGAAACATGGTGAGAAACCTGTTGATGGCGGACTACGTCCTCTCCCCCAACCCTTTCATGACCGGAATCTTCCGTAATTCCTTCCGGCTGCAGGGGCTGTTCCCGGGCACCATGCTCGAGTTCGGCTACCCGCGCAACGACACCACGCTGTCGGCTCGCCCGCAGGAGGTGGTCGCCCGACTGCGCTCCAGAGGGGTCCACGTCGATCCGGACAAGGCCATCGTCCTGTACGCCCCGACCTGGCGTGGCGAGTCGGTGACCTCGGTGGACGGCAACACCGACGCGCTCGACTCCTTCCGCGCCACGCTGGAGGCCCGGATCGACACCTCGAAATACCAGGTGCTGATCAAGCCGCACCAGTACCACTTCCGGGCGATGAGCGCGGCCGAACGTTCCAGCGGCCGGTACGTTCCACGCGAGGTCGACGCCAACGAACTGCTGGCCGCGGTTGACGTCCTGATCTCCGACTACTCCAGCATCTTCCTGGACTACCTCACGGTGGACCGGCCGATCCTGTTCTACCTTCCCGACAAGGCCGAGTACCAGGCCAGCCGCGGCCTCTACTTCGAGTTGGACGACCTGCCCGGCCCCGCCTCGGCCGACCCGGAGGAGGTCGCCGGCTGGATCAACGATCTCGAGACCGTCGCGGCCGACTATCGGGCGGCCCGCGCCAGGACGCGCCAGTGGGCCTGCCCGCACGACGACGGGAAGGTCGCCGAGCGGGTGGTCGACGCCGTGTTCGGCGGCAACCTCAGCCAGCCGGGCGTGCTGCGCGACTTCATCGATCCGCAGCGCCGGCGGGTGCTGCTCTACGGCGCCGGATTCGGCGCGAACGGGGTGACGGCCGCCCTGCTGGCGCTGTTGGCGCAGTGGGACCACTCGCGGTACGACCTGACCGTCGCCGGGATCGTCAGCGGCGGGGACAGCGCCCGCAACTTCGAGAAACTCCAGGGGGTACGCGCCCTGGCCCGGACCGGGACCTTCGCCGTCACCCGCTGGGAGACCTTCGGGATCCAGTACGCCAAGCGCTACGGGCTGAACGGGCCGCTGGTGCGGGTCTTCCGTCCGCAGGTCGCCCTGAAGCGGGAGTTCGACCGCTGGTTCGGCTCGGCGGACTTCGACTACATCATCGACTACTCCGGCTACGGTTCGCTGTTCCCCTGCGTCTTCCGACAACACCAGGGGTCGGTCAAGATCATCTGGCAGCACGCCGATCTGATGGCGGAGCTGACCAACAAGGAGAAACGGCGCCTGCCCCAGTACCGCGGCAACCCGGTGACCAAGACCGCCCTGATGAACACCTACGCCGCCTTCGACAAGGTGGTGGCCTGCGGCGCCGCGCTGCGGGAGGTCAACCTGCGCAGCCTGGGCAGCCCCGCCACCCGGCACAAGTTCGGCCATGCCAACAATGTGATCGACGCCGATCGGGTTCGGCGGCTGGCCGCGGTGGAGAGCCTGATCGACTTCCACGGCCCGAAGGTCGCCGCCAACGATGCCGTCCAACCGGACGGTTCCCGCCGGCTGCACCTGGTTCCGCTCGACCCACCGGCGCCGGGATCGGGCGAGCCCTTCCTGAAGTTCGTCACGATGGGACGGCTGTCGCCGGAGAAGAACCACGAGCGGTTGATCCGCGGCTTCGCCCTGTTCGTTGCCGAGCACCCGAACTCACGGCTGTACATCATCGGCGGCGGACCGCTCGAGAATCCGCTCCGCAGGCTGGTCGAGCGGCTCGGCCTGGCCGCGGTGGTGACCCTGACCGGTGCCCTGGAGAACCCGTTCTCGCTCATCAAGCACTGCGACTGCTTCGTCCTGCCGTCGCTGCACGAGGGTTACGGGCTGGTGATCTCCGAAGTCCGGATGCTGGGGTTGCCGATCGTGCTGTCCCGGTTCGAGGTGGTCGACTCCTCCTGCCTGCCCGAGGGGCAGTATCTCGTCGGGTTCACGCCGGAGGAGCTTCGCGACGGTCTGGAGGCGTTCCGGCAGGGGCGGGTGCCGGCCGACTACCGGTTCGACGTGGACGCCCACAACGCGGCCGCGGTCGCGCAGTTCGAGAGCCTGCTCGGCTGAGCCGGCCCGAACCCGCCGCCGAGCTGAACCGGCGGTGCGTGCCGGATCAGGGTTCCGCCACCGTGATCGGGGCGGAACAGACCCGGCCTGCGGCCAGGTACTCCAGGGCCAGCGGCGGGTGCTCGTCCAACCCCAGCTCGTCCGGCGACTCCACGATCAACTGGTCCGGGCCCACCGCCTGCGACCGGGGCCGGACCGAACGCCTGGGCCGATTGGGCCACGCCACCACGCCCAGCAGTTCGACCGCCATGCCCTCCGGAATCTCGGCCGAGACGGTCAGCACCGGCGAGCCGTTGCGCTGGCCGCGCTCGGCGACCACCGGCCCGATGCTCCGCCGGGCTTCCACGCACAGTTCCCGCGGCAGGTCCGGCAGGATCGACCAGTAGGCGTGCCGCACCACTCCCCCCTCGGTCAGCCGCTCGGCGTCGGCGTGCGAGTTCAGAAAGGCGATCAGGTCGTCGGGCCGGTTCTGCGCGAGCAGGTACCACTGCACCCGATGCCGGGCCAGCAGGAACTCCGCCGCCAGGATCTCGTCGGTGGTGAAGGTCTGGGCGAACGGACGAGCGAGCTCGACGAACTCCCGGCACCGCCGGGCCGCCTCGCCGCCACCGGCACCCACGATCGACTTGGCGTGGATGAAGAGCCGCATCAGGTTCGCCGCCCGGACGTACGCCAGGATCCCGCCCTCCCGCACCGGGTCGAACAGGGTCTCGGTATCGGCGAAACTCGCCAGCCGGTCCCGCACCGACGCCAGACTGGCGGCTCGCTGGGTGATGGACTGGGCATCGGCGGTGGCCGCCCGGTCCCGCCGCCAGTAGTAGGCGTCCTGGGCGACCACGCCGGTCCGCCGGCTCAGCTTGAGCGCCTTGCTGGTGAAGTAGCGGTCGGCGAACAGCTGGCCGGGTCGCATCTCGATCCGGTTCCGCAGTAGGAAGTCGCGGCGGTAGAGCCGGCCCCAGTAGTACGGCGCCATGGTCAGCTCGGGGTGCGCCGCGAGGCTCTCGGTGACCAGTGGACGCGCCCAGGTGATCCGGTCGGCGGAGTAGCGCAGCGGGCGCGGCTTGTTGTCGATATAGGACAACCCGCGTCCGATCGCGATGTCCAGCCGGTCCCGCTCGGCCGCCCGGTACAGCTCGCGCAGCGCGTGCTGGGGCAGCAGGTCGTCGGAGTCCATCAGGAAGACGTACCTGCCCTTCGCCCGGGCGATCCCCAGGTTGCCGGCGGTCGCCCCGCCGACATTGCGCAGCAGGATCAGCGGACGGGCCCGGCGCAGCGATCGCCAGCGACGCGCCAGGACCCCCTTGGTGGCGAGATTGGACGCCACGTCGACCACCACGATCTCGTAGTCGTCGAACGACTGGGCGGCGATCGAATTCAGGCAGGCGGGCAACCACGGGGCGGTGTTGTGAACGATCAGCACAATGCTGATGGCGGGCCGCTTCACGGTTGGCCCGTCAGCCGGGGGGTGGGACTGTGCCCGAGCGATCGCGGGCTACCGCGATGCATCCGACGATCCGTCAGCAGACACCTCCGCACGATTGTTGCTCACCGATGATCGCATTCTAGGAGGTGCCTCCGCCTCCACCTAGCAATGGCCGGTTGGGCAACGCGCCCCCGGCACCCGTTGGTATAGTCGGCGCCGCCTGGGTGCCCGCCCGCAGCGTCCCCCTACCCCCGGGCCCGCAGTGCTGGAAGGTGAGCCGATGCCGAACGTCCTGGTGTTCCCCTGCGGATCCGAGATCGGCCTTGAGATCCACAACTCGCTGAAGTACGCCAAGGACATCCGGCTGGTCGGCTTGTCCTCGGTGCCGAGCCACGGCGAGTACGTCTACCGCAACTACGAGCGGATCGACACCTCGGTGGGCGATCCCGGCTTCCTGGACGACCTGCGGCGGGTGATCGAGAAGTGGCGGATCGACTTCATCTACCCGGCCTTCGACCCGGTGATCGACGCCCTGTCCCAGCTCGCCCCCGATCAGCTGGCCGGCGCCGAGCTCCTCGGCTCGCCGTCCGCCACCAACCTCCTCACCCGGTCGAAGTCCCGCACCTACGACGCGTTGGCCGGCCACCCCTTCGTCCCCCGGCAGTTCACCCCCGACACCGCCGGCTCCGCCGACTTCCCGGTCTTCCTCAAGCCCGACGCCGGCTACGGCTCGCGCAAGGTAGCCATCGCCCATGACCCCGAGGAGCTGCGGCAACGCCTGGCGGCCGACCCCGAGCTGATCGCGGTGGAGCTGCTGCCGGGCCGGGAGTTCACCGTCGACTGCTTCACCGACCGGCACCGCCGGCTGCTGTTCGTCGGGCCCCGGGTGCGCAACCGGATCCGCAACGGGATCAGCGTCAGTTCCACCACGGTCGAGTTGACGCCAGAGGTCCAGGGCATCGCCGAGGCGCTCAACCAGGCGTTCCCGCTGCGCGGTCAGTGGTTCTTCCAGGTCAAGGAGGCCGCCGACGGCCGACTGAAGCTGCTCGAGGTGGCACCCCGGGTGGCCGGCACCATGAACCTCTACCGCAGCCGCGGGGTGAACTTCGCGCTGCTGAGCGTCCTGGACCGGATGGGCCTGGACGTGGCTGTGCTGGACAACGGCTTCACCGCGACCGTCGACCGCGCGCTGGCCAACCGGCATCGGCTGGACCTGCGCTACGACGCGGTCTACGTCGACTTCGACGACACCCTGGTGGTGGACGGGCGGGTCAACGTGCAGCTGCTCTCGTTCCTGTACCAGGCCAGGCACGAGGGGAAGGAGATCGTGCTGCTCACCCGGCACGCGGCCGACATCCACCAGTCGCTGGAGAAGTTCGCCATCGCGCCGCAGTTGTTCACCCGCATCGCCCACCTCGGCGACACCGGGTTGAAGAGCGACCACGTCGAACATCGGGCGGCGATCTTCATCGACGACTCCTACCGCGAGCGGCAGGACGTCCACCAGCGCACCGGCGCCTTCGCCTTCGATGTCGACGCGGTGGAGTCCCTGCTGGACTGGAGATACTAGGGTGACGGTCGTGAAGCAGCCGAGCGCCGCCGACCAGGCCGAGGCGCCGCAGGTCACCGTGGTCTGCATCACCTACAAGCACGAGGACTACATCCGGCAGGCGCTGGACAGCTTCCTGATGCAGAAGACCACCTTCAGGTTCCAGGTATTCGTCGGCGAGGACTGTGGCCCGGACGGGACCGCGGACATCATCCGGGAGTACGCCGACCGGTACCCGGACATCATCGTCCCCTTCCTGCGGACCACGAACCTGGGCGCGCAGCGCAACCTGATCGACATGTGCCAGCGGGCCGGCACCCGGTACATCGCCTTCTGCGAGGGCGACGACTACTGGACCGACGAGTACAAGCTCCAGAAGCAGTACGACCACCTGGAGGCCCACCCCGAGCTGTCCGGGTGCTTCCACAACACCGAGATCGTGTCGGACGGCGACTGGTACCTGGGCTCGTTCTACCAACCCGACCGCCACGGGAAGAGACTGATCCCGTTCTCCATCCCCCGCTACGACCAGTCGGTGCGGGCGATGCGGATGGGCTACTACCTCCGCTTCGGCCCGGCCCACACCTCGTCCTTCTTCTTCCGCTGGAACTACGATCTCGTGATCCCGGACTGGTACTACCAGACCGTGTTCGGCGATCACCCGCTGATGGCGCTCCAGATCGGGAACGGCCTGCTGGGCTTCCTGCCGGACGTGATGTCGGCCTACCGGCGCCATTCCGGTGGCATCATCATGAGCAGCTCGGAGCGTCTCCACCACCTCACCACCCGGCGGGACTGGCTGGTGGTGCTGGAAGGCCTGGAGGAGCACTTCCGCACCCACTACGGCGACTTCGCGGCGTCCGACATCAAGGCCCGGATGATCACCGAGATGCGCAACTACCTGGTGCATGCCGCGCGGTCGGGCACCGAGGCCGAGGTTGCCGAGGTGATCGCTCAGCACCCCCGGGCCTTCGCGTTCATGATGGACGACTACGCCTCCACCTCACGGTTGCGCTACTCGCTGATCAGCCGGCTCTACGGCGGGGACGTGGCCGGGGTGCGACCCAGCGCGCTCTCCGAGGCCGCGGCGATGCTGCCGCGGCACGCGCTGGCGAAGCGCCGCCGGCAGCGGCAACACCGCCGTGCCCTCGACTACGCCGCCTACGCCGACACCGCCAAGGCGGCGGGGAAGTGGCTGTTCATGTGCGACGACCAGGTCTCCTACCGGGACAATGTGCGGTCGTTCTACGAGTACGTGGTTCTGCACCATCCGGAGATCGAGCCCCACTGGCTGACCAGGAGCGACTGGGTGATGAAACTCCTGCAGTCGGAGGGGTTGCCGGTCACCAAGCTGAAGACCTCGAGGTCCCGCGACCTGCTGGCGACCGCGGAAGTCCTCTTCTGTCAGTCGTTGCGCAGCGACCTGTTCGAGATGCGGGGTTTCAACCCCGGGCTGAAGATCGTCCGGCTGCCGAACAATCCCTACGCCGACCCGGACGGCATCGTCGCCCACGGCCTGCAGACCTACACCGAGAGCGAGTTGGCGAGCGAGTCCCACGACTCGCCCCGCCAGTGGACCCACCCGAACAACCTCGTGGTCACCGATTCGGGACGCTACCAGCAGCGCCTGCTGGCGGCGGCTCCGGAGCGCTCGGCCACCGTCGTCCGGGTCGCCGCGGAACCCCGGCTGCAGACGGTGCTGGATCCCCTGCTGCCACCGGGCGACCGGCACCTGCTGGTCATGCTCGACGGGTTGCCGACCAAGCAGGAGGAGTCGACCGCCGCCTGGCTGGCCGACCACGCCGAGGAGGTGGCCGGCGCCTGCCGGGAGCAGGGCATCACACTGCAATTGTTCGGGCGCTGGCTGGGACGGTTGCGGCCGCTCATCGTCGAACGGGTGCAGCTGCTCGACGGCATCCGGCTGCTGGAGACCAATGACCTCCACGCCAGCCTTCCCCGGTTCGCCGGCGCGATCGTCGGGAACTCCACGATCGCCTACAGCCTCTGCCGCCTGGGCGTCCCCGTGATCCGCTACGCCCCTTCCGGACCGGCTCCGACCGCTGCGCCACCGGCGCCGCCACCCGGGCCGGCGGTGGCCGATCTCCCGACCGCGATCCGGCAGGCGATCGCCACCCAGGCCGCCGACCCCGCCACGAAGCGCGCGGTGGACGACTACTTCGAGCTCTCCGAGCACTGGGAGGATCCGCTGGCCGAGGTCTTCGCGGCCGTTCAGTCCTGGCTGGGAAGGGAGCTTCCGTGACCAACATCCTGGTGGAGAACGACGGGGTGAGCTTCTACGTGACCCCCGGCTACCCGCTCGCTGATCTCAAGCGGGTGCAGGCCCGCAGCCTGGAGATGTTCGCTGAGATCTCCGCCGTGCTGGATCGGCACGACATCGACTACACCCTGGGCTACGGCTCCCTGCTGGGCGCGGTGCGCCACCAGGGCTACATCCCCTGGGACGACGACATCGACCTGTTCATCATGGATCACGACTACGCGCGCGCCATCCTGCTGCTGCGGCAGGAGCTGCCGTCCTGGATGCTGCTGCATGACAAGCGGAACGATCCGATCTACTGGGTCACCTGGGTGAAGGCCCGCGACCTGCTTTCCCACGGGGTGGAGTCGGCCTGGAAGATCGATCAGAAACTGAAGTTCCATGGCATCTGCATCGACCTGATCCGGGTGACCCGGTCGACCCTGGGCAAGCACCACTACCGCAAGGAGATGCTGGCCCAGCTGGAGGAGATCGACCGCCGCAGGCGTAAGCAGCTACGCCGCAAATCGACCCGGAAGTGGATCTCGACGCCCCGCTACCTGGCCGGCCAGGCCCGGGCACGAGCCCGACTCGAGATCGCCCGGGCACAGACCCGGCTGCGGGACGATCCGCTGCTGATCGCCGCGCAGGGCACCATCATCGAAGCCGCCTTCCGCCACGACGACCTCTTCCCGATCCGGCGGGGAGGCGGGGTCTTCGAGGGCCGCCCGGTGAACATGCCGAACAACCCCGAGGGCGTTCTCACCTCACTGTACGGCGACTACCGGGAGCTGCCGCCGCTGGAATCCCGGATCCCCCACTACGAGTACATGCGGTTCCACGACGACCGGTGAGCGGGCGTCGCGATCGTCCCGGTAGCCGGCGGCTTCCCGTGCCGGACTCGCCGGTGGTTAGCGGACGTTCCCGACGTAGTGCAGCCGGTAGTACTCCCGGTACGCGCCCGAGGCGGCGCTGCGCAGCCACTCCGGGTTGTCCTGGTACCACTGCACGGTCTGCGCGATCCCCTCGGCCAGGCTGAGCTTCGGCGCCCAGCCGAGCTCTTCGAAGATCTCCCGGTTGTCGATGGCCAGCCGCCGGTCGTGCCCCGGCCGGTCGTCGACGTGCTGCAGCCGGTCGTCACCGGCGCCCAGCTGGGCCAGCACCAGGCTGGCCACCTCGGCGTTCGAGGGGGCGTTGCCGCCGCCCATCAGGTAGGTGGCGCCGTCGCGGCCGCGGTGAAGCACGGCGTCCAGCGCCGCGCAGTGATCGTGGACGTGCAGCCAGTCGCGCACCTGCCGGCCGTCGCCGTAGAGCGGAACCCTGCCGCCGGCGCGCGCCTTGCCGATGATCAGCGGGATCAGCTTCTCGGGCAGCTGGTAGGGGCCGTAGCTCACCGAACTGCGGGCGATCGAGACCGGCAGCCGGTAGGTCTCGTGGTACGCCTGGGCGACCAGGTCCGCGCCGGCCTTCGAGGCCGCGTAGGGTGTCCTGGGCAGCACCGGGCTGGCCGAGGTGAAGTAGCCCTCCGCGCCCAGGTCGCCGTACACCTCGGCCGCCGACACCTGGACGAACCGGACGCCGGGACGGTAGCGCCGGCAGCGTGGGTCGCGCGGGTCCTCGACCCAGGCCCGGCGGGCGACGTCCAGCAGCGTCTGGGCCCCCATCACATTGGTCCGGACGAAGAGATCGGGGTCGGTGATGCTGCGGTCGACGTAGGACTCGGCGGCGAAGTTGACCACCGCGTCGACCTCGTAGTCGGCGAAGATCAGGTTCAGCAGCTCGCGGTTGTTGATGTCACCGCGGACGAACGCGTAGCGATCGTCGTCCTCGACGTCGGCCAGGCTTTCCAGGTTGCCGGCGTAGGTGAGCAGGTCGAGGTTCACCACCCGGTAGGAATGCTCGCGCAGCAGGTGGTGGATGAAGTTCGAGCCGATGAAGCCGGCCCCACCGGTGATCAGGATGGTCTTCATGGTGTTGTTCCTGCCTCGTCAGCCAGCGTTGAGGATGATGTCGCAGATCCGATCGACCTGGCTCAACGGCAGGTCGGGGTACAGCGGTAGGGTCAGCACCCGCTCCGCCACCGCGCCGGCGATCGGGGTCTCCTCGGCGGGGTACCGGCCCGCGAAGGCCGACATCTGCGAGGTCAGCGGGTGGAAGTAGCGACGCGCGTAGACGTCGTGGCGGGCGAGCGTGGCGGCGACCTCGTCCCGGTCGCGTCCGAAGGCCTCCGGATCGAACAGCACCGGGAAGTAGGCGTAGTTCTGTCGGACGCCCGGCGCCTCCGGGTTCAGCGTGATCCCGGCCACCTCGGAGAGGTTGTGCCGGTACCGTTCGGCGACCTCCCGGCGGGCGGCGATGGTGTCGTCCACGTAGGGCAGGTTGCACAGCCCCATCGCGGCGGCGAACTCGGTGAGCTTGGCGTTGGTGCCGACCAGTTCGGCGTCCTCGCTGCCCAGTTGGCCGAACTGGCGCCAGGAGCGCAACGGCCGGGCCAGCGCCTCGTCCCCGAAGGTGAGGACGCCGCCCTCGATGCTGTTGAACACCTTGGTGGCGTGCAGGCTGAACATCGAGATGTCGCCCAGCTGGCCCGAGGTCACCCCGTTGCGGGAGACACCGAAGGTGTGCGCCGCGTCGTAGATCAGCTTCAACCCGTGCTTGCGGGCGATCGCGGCGATCCGTTCGTCGTCGCACAGGTTGCCGTAGACGTGGACCGGCAGGATCGCCTCCGTCCGCGGCGTGATCAGGCTCTCGATCAGGTCGGGATCCATCACGTAGGTGGTGGGGTCGATGTCGCAGAACACCGGCGTGGCACCGGAGCGGACGATGGCCAGCGTGGTGGAGACGAAGGTGAACGGGGTGGTGATGACCTCGCCGGTGATCCCCAGGGTCTGCAGCGCCGCCTCGAGCGCGAGATGTCCATTGGCGAACAGCACCAGATTGGGCACCTGCAGGTAGGCAGCCAACTGCTTGGCCAGCGCCTGGTGCTTCGGCCCCGCGTTGGTCAGATAGCGCGCTGCCCAGATGTCCTCCAGGTGCGCTACGTACTCCTCCAGCGGGGGCAACGTAGGCCGGGTCACGTAGATCGGCTCGTGTGGCACATCCGTCCTCAGTGGTGCGTGGTGGGCTCAGCCAGACTCGGACGGACGCACAGCCCCGGGAAAGCGGCCGCCATGAGTGAGGATAACGAGCCCGGCGGTTCAACGGAAACCCGGCGATCCGGGCGCCGCCGGATAGGGTCGACACCGTGACCACTCGTGAACCCAGCGCGATCGACGCCATCGCCGAGGCCTACACCACCAAGCTCGCCGCCCTCGACCCGCTGTCCGCGACCGGGTTCGGGCTGAGCGGCTACGACCACCTGATGACCGACTACTCCCCGTCCGGTCACGCCGAGCGGGCCGACCTCGATCGTGCGACGCTGCGCGAGCTGGAACTGGCCACGCCGACCGACGCGACCGATCAGGTCACCCTGGCCGCGATGCGCGACCGGCTCGGCCTGCGGGTGGAGTTGTTCGACGCCCGGGAGTACGCCGCCGACCTGAACGTGATCGCCAGCCCGCTGCAGGAGCTGCGCGAGGTGCTGGACCTGATGCCCACCGACACCGCCGACGACTGGGCGACCATCGCCAGCCGGATCTCGAAGGTGCCGGACGCGGTCCGCGGCTACATCGCGTCGCTGCGCGAAGGCGTCCGGACGGGCCTGGTCCCGGCGGCGCTGCAGGTCGGCGAGGGGATCAAGCAGGCCGAGGAGCTGGCCGACCCGGCGTCCTCGTTCTTCGTCAGCTTCACCGCCGGCGCCACCCCGGACGGGGCCGCTGCCACCGGGGCACTGGCCCACGATCTGGAGCGGGCCGGCCGGGATGCGGCCGAGGCCTACGGCGAGCTGGTGCGCTTCCTGGCCGATGAACTCGCGCCGCACGCCCCGTCCGCCGACGCGGTGGGACGCGAACGCTACGCCCGCTTCTCCCGTGCCTTCGTCGGCGCCGAGGTCGATCTGGACGAGACCTACGAGTGGGGGCTGGAGGAACTGCAGCGGATGGCGGACGAGCAGGACGCCATCATGGCCGAGATCGCCGGCCCCGGCGCCACCATCGCGGACGCGGTGGCGAAGCTGAACGCCGACCCGGCCTACACCCTGCACGGCACCCGGGCGCTGCAGGAGTGGATGCAGACCACCGCCGACGCGGTGATCTCCGCCCTCGACGGGGTGCACTTCGACATTCCGGAGCCGATCAAGACCATCGAGTGCCTGATCGCGCCCACCCAGACCGGCGGGATCTACTACACCGGCCCGAGCGACGACTTCAGCCGTCCCGGCCGGATGTGGTGGTCGGTGCCGCCGGGCGTCACCGAGTTCACCACCTGGAGCGAGAAGACCACCGTCCATCACGAAGGCGTGCCGGGGCACCACCTGCAGGTCGCCCAGCAGGTGCTGGTGCGCGACCAGCTGAACAGCTGGCGGCGGCTGGTGCTGTGGACCTCCGGTCACGGCGAGGGCTGGGCGCTGTACGCCGAGCGGCTGATGGAGGAGTTCGGCTTCATGACCGACCCGGGCGATCGGCTCGGGCTGCTGGACGGCCAGCGGCTGCGCGCTGCCCGGGTGGTGCTCGACATCGGCGTCCACCTCGGCAAGCCGGCCCCGGAGCGCTGGGGCGGCGGGATCTGGGACGCGAACAAGGCCTGGGACTTCCTGCGGGCCAACGCCAATATGGACGAGGCCTTCCTGCGGTTCGAACTCAACCGCTACCTGGGGTGGCCCGGGCAGGCCCCGTCCTACAAGGTCGGCCAGCGGCTGTGGGAGCAGGCCCGGGCGACGGCTGAGCAGGCCGCCCGTTCTCGCGGTGAGGAGTTCAGCCTGAAGGACTTCCACACCCGGGCGCTGAACCTGGGCTCGGTGCCGCTCTCGATCCTGCCCACCGCGCTGAGCTGAGCCCCACGATCCGTGAACTCCAGGCGCGCGCGGAGGCTCGGAGGCTTGTTTGGAGCAGCCGGAAACTGGCGGTGACTAGGTGGGACAAGGAACCGTCCCCTGTCCCACCCGCAGCACGGAGCCTCGGCGGGTCGCCTGGCTCAGCCGGAAACTGGCGATGACTAGGTGGGACAAGGAACCGTCCCCCTGTCCCACCCGCCCGCAACGATCCGTGAGGCCCGGGCCCAGCGCGGAGCCTCGGGTCGCCGGGCGGAGCGGGAAACCGGTAATAACTAGCTGGGACACCGGAACCGTCCCCCTGGCCCAACTCGGCGTCAGCTCCTCGCTCCGGTCGTCGAGCGTGGCGCGCGGAGACGCGGATCCCGCGTCTCGCGTCCGAAGGGTCGTTGAGGCGCCGAGCTAGCGGTTGGCCTCCCAATAGCTGGCCAGGTCGTCGTTCTGCATTGCGGCGGCCATGTCGTCCAGCAGGCCGAAGTCGACGATGTCGATCGACGCGCCCGCCGGGGAGCGACCGAAGCCGGTGATCGGCGCCTGCAGCGAGCGGATGCTGCCGCCGTCCTTCAGGTGCAGGCTGGTGGCGAGGTCGAAGATGGTCTCGTTGGTGAGCCCGTCGTCCACCGTGAAGTAACCGCCGATCCGGCTGGCGACGGAGTTGAAGGTCACCGGATTGGCCAGGGTCTGCGGACGCAGCAGCTTCAGCACCAGCGCCTTGATCACGTCCCGGTGCCGCTCCGCCCGGTCGAGGTCGCCCCGCGGCAGGTCGTAGCGTTCCCGGACGTAGACCAGCAACTCCTCACCCTTCATGGTGAGTTCGCCCTTGGGGAAGGTGTAGCCGCGCGAGCTGGAGGCGATCCGGTTGTTCACCGTGACCCCACCGATCTCCTCGCTCAGCCCCATGAACCCCTCGAAGTCGATCACCGCGACGTGGTCCATCCGGATGTCGAGCAGGCTCTCCAGGGTCTCGACGGCGAGCGCGGCGCCGCCGAAGGAGTAGGCGGCGTTGATCTTGTTCCGGCCGTGGCCGGGGATGGTTACGTACATGTCCCGGGGGAACGAGATCAGGTAGAGCTGGTCGCGGGCGGCATTGAGGTGGGCGACCAGCAGCACGTCGCTGCGTCCCCGCTCATCGCCCCTGGTGTCCGAGCCCATCAGCACGAAGTTCAGCGGCGCGTGGTCGCCCTCCTCCGGCGGTGGCGCCTGGCTGGGACGGGTGCTGCTGGTGGGCATCAGCGACGGCTCCCGGACGATCTCGTTCAGCGCGTTCCAGCCGCGCACCGCGTAGAACCCGACCCCGACCAGCGCGAGCACGAGCACGCCGCTGAGGGCCAGGATCACCCGTCCCCACGGGTGTCGCTTCTTCGTGCCCTCGCTCTCGGTCATCTGCTCTCCCCCTTACGCATCCAACCGGAGATCAGCCTACTGCCGACCACAAGTCGGCTCTGGCTCCGGCCCCGGTCAGCGGGCCGCTGCCGGCTGATCGCGCAGTTCCAGCGCGACGTCCGGGGTGTCGGTGAACACCGCGTCCGCCCGCCACCGGAACATCCGGGTGAGCAGCTGCGGGCTGTTCACCACCCAGGGACGGATCGCCAGGCCGAGGGCGTGCGCCCGGCTGATCCACCACCGGTGCGGGACGAAGGGTGCCGGCGGGTGGATGCCGCGGGCGCCCAGGCTGAGGGCATTGCGCCAGGGCAGCAGTTCCGGACGGGTGTAGAGCGTCGCCAGTTCGAGTTCGGGCGCCAGCTCGTGCAGCAGCGCGACGCTGGCGTCGGAGAAGGAGGAGAGCACCACCCGCCGGCTCAGGCCGTGGTCGGCGACGGCGGCGATCACCTTGCGCTCCAGCCCGGGATAGGGCTGCTCGGAGTTCTTCAGCTCGACATTGATCCGCAGCCCGGTCGGGGCCAGCAGCGCCAGCACCTCGTCCAACGTGGGGATGGAGACGCCGGCGTATTCGACCATGCCGTTGCAGGCATCCAGCGCCTGCAGCTCGGCCAGGGTGTGGTCGGCCACCCGTCCGGTGCCGTCGGCGGTGCGGCCGAGGATCTCGTCATGGATGATCACCATCGCGCCGTCCCGGCTCAGCTGGACGTCGAACTCAACCCCCTCGGCACCCTGATCCACCGCCAGTTCGAAGGCGGGCATGGTGTTCTCCGGGGCGTAGCCGCTCGCCCCCCGATGAGCCCAGATCTCGGTCACCGGTCCATCCTGCCAGGACGGATGGCGGTTACCCGGTCGCGTCCTGTTCGGTGGCGTCCTGCTCAGACGGGCCCTCGAGGAAGGCGCGCAACTGCTGCCACTGCTCCCAGCAGTCCTCGGGGTCGAGGTCGTCGTAGCCCCTGGCCTCAGCCATCGCCGCCGCGTCCGGAACGGTCAGCGCGATGCAACTGCCGTGGTCCCGGATCTCGAGAACCTCGTCCTCGGTGAGCGGGCTGCCCTTCTTGTCCTCAGCGAACTGCAGCAGCGCCACCAACGCTGGAACGAAGACGGGGACCAGGGGCTCGTCGGGGGTCTCGGCCATGCCCGTCATGGTAGTCAGGGGAGCCGGCCCACCGGGATGCCGTCGGACGGCTGGTGAACAAATCGACATCCAGATGGGCCATCCGGGCGTCCGGGCGGCCCAGCTGGGCAATCTTGACGTCGATTTGTTCACTCACGCCGGACCGGGGACGCCCCCGGACGACACCGGCGCGCGGGGTTCGACAGGCTCAGGTCCCGCTAGAAGATCCGGTTGACGATGGACGCCGGGGCGGCCAGCAACTCCTCGATCTCGTCGTCCAGCTTCACCAGGGTGATGGAGGCACCGGCCATCTCGAGGCTGGTGCAGTACTCGCCGACATAGCTGCGGGCGATCTCGATGCCCTGGGCCTGCAGCTTCTTGGCGGCGATGCCGTAGAGCAGGTACAGCTCGCTGATCGGGGTGCCGCCCAGGCCGTTGACCATCAGGGCGACCTTGTCGCCGGAGGAGAACGGCAGGTCGGGGACGATCGCGCCGAGCAGTTCGTCCACGATCTCGTCGGCGCTGACCAGCTTGGCGCGACGGCGGCCGGGCTCGCCGTGGATGCCGACGCCGACCTCCATCTCGTCCTCGCCGAGCTCGAACAGCGGTGCTCCCTTGGCCGGCGGGGTGCAGGCGGTAAGCGCGATGCCCATGGTGCGGGTGACCGAGTTGATCTTCTCGCCGACCCGGTAGACCTCGTCGATGTCCGCCCCCTGCTCGGACTTCGCGCCGACGCCCTTGATCACGAAGAAGTTGCCCGCCACGCCGCGGCGTCCGACCGTCCAGGTGGAGTCCTGCACGGCGACGTCGTCGTTGATGAACAGGGTCTTCACCTTGATGCCGTCGGCGTCGGCCAGTTCAGCCGCCATGTCGAAGGCCATCCGGTCGCCGGTGTAGTTGTTGACCAGCAGCAGCACGCCCTTGTCAGAGGCGACCCGCTTGGCGGTCTCGTAGACGTAGTCGGCCGGCGGCGCGGCGAACACGTCGCCCGGGCAGGCGGCGTCCAGCATGCCGGGGCCGACCACCATCACGTGGGCCGGCTCATGCCCCGAGCCGGAGCCCTGCACGATGCTGACCTTGTCATTGTTGGGCGCGTCGGAGCGCATGATCAGGTTGTACTCCGGCACGTAGACGATGGTGTCCGGGTTGGCCAGCGCGATGCCCTCGAGCATCTGGGGTACGAACTGCTTCGGATCGTTGACGAACTTCTTCATGACTCCCCTTCGAGTGGTGTG
Source organism: Propionicimonas sp. (assembly GCA_049840415.1). Classification (GTDB taxonomy): domain Bacteria; phylum Actinomycetota; class Actinomycetes; order Propionibacteriales; family Propionibacteriaceae; genus Propionicimonas. The sequence goes on from JASGLB010000014.1 coordinate 350,573, forward strand.
GATGAGTTGGGTTTGAGTGGACCGGGGGACGGTTCCCCGGTCCGATCTGGACCAGGAGGCCGTGCGGGTCTGGGACAGGGGGACGGTTCCGGTGTCCCAGCTTGTCAGCGGGCCGTTGGGACGCAGGGACGGTTCCTGGCGCCCGGGGACGGTTCCTGGCCGCCAGGAACCGTCCCCTGTCCCACATGCCTAATTCAGTTAGTCGGGCCAGTTGGCGGCCAGGGCTTCGAGCAGGACGGCGATTGCGGTGGCGCCGGCGTCGACTGAGCCGATCGAGCGCTCGCCGGTGTAGGCGGCGCGGCCACGCATCGCCTGCAGGGACGCGGTCGCGTCCGCCGTTTCACGGGCGGTCACGGCCATCGCCTTGACGATCTCGGCGCGGGACGAGCCCTTGGCGAGTTCGGCTTCCAGGGTGTCGATCGCCGGGACCAGGGAGTCGAGCAGGGTCTTCTCCCCCAACTCGGCCTGGCCCCGGGCCTTGATGCCTTCGACCGCGGCTCGCAGGGCGCGCACCAGGTCTTCGCCCTCGAAGGTATCGTTGCCCTTCAGCTGGGCGCCGGTGCGCAGGAAGGCGGTGCCCCAGATCGGTCCGGAGGTGCCACCGATCCGGCTGGAGATGGTCATCGCCACCTTCTGCAGGAACACTCCCGGATCCGTCCGGTCGAAGCTGTCCCACTGGTCGACCACGATCTCGAAGCCGCGGGCCAGCGAGTAGCCGAAGTCGCCGTCGCCGACCACCGCGTCCAGTTCGCCGAAGTAGGTCTCGTTGGCCAGGATCGTCTCGGAGATGGTGCGGACGACGAACTCGGTGTCAGCCAGGGTTCCGCTCATCGGGTGTGCTCCTTCGCAATCAGGGCGGTCAGGTCGGCGAGGGTGAGGCAGCCCTCCGGCGCGAGGCCGGCGGGGGTGGCGATCACGGTGGGCGGAGCATCGGGCTCGCCCAGGTCGCTGAGAACCAGCGCGGCACCGGTGAAGTCGTCCTCCGCCGAGAAGGCGCTGACAGTGACCACCGTGGTGAGCCCGGCTGCCACCGCGGCCGCGACACCGATGCCCGAGTCCTCCACCACGACGCACTCGGCCGGGTCGAGGCGCAGATCCTCCAGCACCTTCAGGTAGATGTCCGGCGCCGGCTTCTTCGCCTTCACCACGTCGCCGGCGAAGACCTGGATCCGTGCGTAGCTGGCCTCTCCGGCGGCGTGCTCCAGCACCGCCCGGACGCTGGCCTCGGCGGAGGTGGACGCCACCGCCACCGTCCAGCCGGCAGCCAGCGCGTCGCCGATGACCCGGCGGATACCGGGACGGCCGGGCAGCAGCCCGTCCGCCACCCGCTGGGTGAACAGGGCGGTCTTGCGCAGGTGGAGTTGCTTGATCCAGTCGGCGCGCTCTACATCAGTAGAGAGTCCGATCTGCGCGTCCAGCTCCGGAGTGAAGACGGACGCGATCCGCTCCTTACCACCGCCGATCTTCACCTTCTCGGCGTACTCGGACTCGCTCCAACTGATCGGCATCCCGGCTTCAGCAAAGGCGGCATTGAAGGCGGGCAGATGGCCGTCCTTCTCGGTGTCGGCCAGGACGCCGTCGCAGTCGAAGATCAGGGCCGGCATGTCAGGCCTTCCCAGCGCTGCCGAACACCTCGGCGTAACCCGTGGTCAGGTCGCGGATCTCGGCGGCCACCGCCTTGAACAGCGACGGCGGATCCCACTTGTCGGCGGCCTCGGCGTCCTTCAGGTAGGCCAGACTCGACTGCATGAATCGCTCCTTCAGCGCGGTGGAGATGTTGACCTTGGCGCAGCCGCGGGCGATCAGATCCTGGAACTGCTCGTTCGACAATCCCGAGCCGCCGTGCAGCGCCATCGGGATGGGGTGCTCGGCCACCAGATCGGTGACCCGCTGGAAGTCCAGGATCGGGGCGCGCTTGTAGCGTCCGTGGGCATTGCCGATGGCGGGCGCGAAGACGTCCACCCCGGTCTGGCGCAGGTAGGTGAGGGTGACCTCGCGGGTCTGCTGGACGGACTCGTCGTCCGAGCCGACCCCGTCCTCCTGACCGGTGATCGACTCGATCTCGCCCTCGACGTGGGCGCCGTAGCGGCGGGCCTCGGCGACCACCTCGACGGTCTGCCGCTGGTTCTCCGCCACCGGCAACTGCGAGGCGTCGAACAGCACCGAGTTCCACCCCTCGGCCAGGCAGTCGGAGATCACCTGCCGCTCGGGGCAGTGGTCGAGGTGCAGACAGGCTGGCACTTCGATGCCGCGGGTCATCGCCTCCCACATCTTGTAGAGCACGTGGGTGCCGATGGACTTCACCGTCTTCACCGAGGTCTGGACGATGATCGGCGAGCGGACCTCCACCGCGCCGGCCAGGACGTTCTCCAGGGTGAGGTCATTGACGATGTTGATCGCCGGTACGCCGTAGCGCTGTTCGAAGGCGGGTTTCAGGATCTCGGCCAGGGATGTGACGGGCACGATGCCTCTCTCGACGTCGAGTGGATGCCGCAACCCTAGGCAGCCTGCCCCCACAACTGAATGGGGGATAACCCGCCCCCCGCCTGGGGGACAACCTGGGGGTAAGGCTGCAACGCCCTCACCCGGTCGTCATTCCTTGCTGCCCGTGCTCGCCACCGAGGTGACGAAGTAGCGCTGCAGCGCGAGAAGGACCACCGCCGGGATCAATGCCAGGACCGCCGTTTCGGCGAACACCCGGCCATAGTCGGTGGAGAACGCACCGAATGCCTTGGCGATCGCCACGGGCGCTACATCCAGGCTCGCGGTGGAGGTCACCAGGATCGGCCACAGGTAGGCCTGCCACTGGAAGAGGAAGAGGATCAGGCCCGCGCCGATGAGGGAGGGGCGGGTGAGGGGCAGGTAGACGGACCAGAAGATCCGCAGCCAGTTGGCACCGTCCAGCTTCGCGGCCTCCGCCAGACTCGGCGGGACACCGAGGAAGAACTGCCGCAGCGTGAACACGGCGAGCCCGTTGCCCAGGCCGGGCAGGATCAATGCGAAGAGGGTGTTGGTCAGCCCCCACTCGCTGAAGCTTCGCGACAGGGGGATGGCGATGGCCTCGAAGGGAATCAGGAAGCTCAGCACGACGATGGTGAACACCGCGCCGCGCCCCGGGAAGGGGATGACAGCGAGCGCGAAGGCAGCGGCCGCACTAATGGCGAGCCCGGCCAACACCGTGACCGCGGCGACTATCAGGCTGTTGCTCAGCGCCGTGAGAAAGCCGCTGTCGATGGCTGACTCGAGGTTGACAGCCGTCCACTCCTTCGGCCAGAAAGCCCACCAGCTGAGTGGCGAACTCGTCTGGAACGTCTCGGTCGCGGTCCGGAAGGTCGAGGCAAGGAGCCAGAGGATCGGCACCAGGAACGCGAGCGAGATGCCTGCGGCAAGGACTGTGAGAACGATGCTCCCAACGCCGGATCGCTTCATCTCATTCTTCTCCGTCCTCGGTTCCGAGCAACCTGAACTGCACGGTGACGATGGCGATCATGATGAGCAGCAAAACCACGAGCTGGGCTGATGCCTGGTAGGGATCGCTCAGCTCATAGCTGCGATGGAAGATGTCGTACATCAGGAAGTTCGAGCGGCCCTCCGGCCCGCCGCCGGTGAGGATCTGAACCGGGGCGAACAGGACGAAGTTGGAGACCGTGTCCGCCACCAGGACGAACAGGATCGGACGCCGGAGCATCGGAAGAGTCACGGAGAAGAAGGTGCGGACGGGCCCGGCGCCGTCAATGGTGGCCGCTTCGTAGTAGACCGGCGGGATGTCGTTCAACCCCGCGATGAGGAACATCATCCAGTAGCCGATGCCGATCCAGCTGGCGAGGATGATGAGTGAGGCGATGACCTGATCCGGGCTGGTGAACCAGGGCTGTCCCGGGACTCCGAAGATCTCAAGGAGCCCGTTAACGGGGCCGTCCGGACGCAGCGCGAGACCCCAGATGATCGTTGATCCCGCCAGGGGCACTGCCGCCGGTAGGAAGATGATCGTTCGCCACAAGCCGCGCGCCGGTATGTTCCCGGTGAGCAGAACGGCCAGCCCGAGGGCGAGGACGATCTGCAGCGGGTTGACGATCACGTTGAAGATCAGGGTCTGGGTGACGCTGTTCCAGAACGAGGCGCTCTGGAACATCTTCACGAACACGTCGAAGCCGACGAACTCGGGCTCGGCAAGACCACCTGGCAGCCCTGACCGGGTGGCGTCCGCGACCGCTGAGGCGGTAGGGATGAGCCGCAGCACAACGATCAGCAGAACAGTCGGCGCGAGAAATCCGATCGCCGCGATCCGGTTGGATCGCGCGATCCTCGACCCGCTCCGACCTGCCCGAGCAGGTGCGGCCGATACGCGTTGGCTCATCCCAGTTCCTCCGAGGGTCGGGGCAGCTCAGTGGCTGCCCCGACCGGTGTGCGGTCAGCGATACTTCGACCAGGCGTCGTCGAGCTGATCGGATGCCTTCTGCAACGCGGTGTCAGCGTCCGTCCCGTTGATGATGTCACTGAACGCCTTGGTCAAGGTGTCCTCGAACTCGACATAGCCCACGGTCTGCAGTCGCAGGGTGGCGGTGTTGTCCAGTTCGTACTTCATGAGGTCGACCACGCCGGCGAAACGCGGATCCTTGAAGGTCTCGGAGTCGTAGAACTTGGACGAACCCTCGAGGTTGGACGGCGGCACTGCCAAAGCCGAGAGGTACTGGGCGTAGCCGCCGTTGTCGATGCCCATGAACTTCATGAAGAGCGCGGCCGCATTCGCCTTGTCCGCCGTCGCCTTGGGGTTCAGACCGAGCGACCAACCCCCGGTCGGAGTCGCAGCCTTGCCGCCCTCGAACGCCGGGAAGGGGGCGATCCCGAAATCGAGATCCGACTCGGCGGTGAACTGAGTTCCCCACCAGGGCCCGCCGACGTAGTAGGCGACCTGCCCCGCGGCGAAGAGATTCGGGGTGTCGGCGACCGCGACCCCGCGAGGCGACAGCTTGTTGGCGAACAGGCTGCCATACCAGGTGAAGGCGGACTTCCAGCCCTCGTTGGTGATGTCGGGGGTCAGGTTGCCCTCACCGGTGCCACCAGGGCCTCCGCCAGCAGATTCGGCCAGGGGCTGCAGTTGGTAGTAGCGGTCGATCTGATCGAAGACGAGACCATTGGCGGCTCCCGCAGCGACGGCCTTGGTGGCGTTGTCGGTCACCTGTTCCCAGGTGAGCCGCTGGTCGGGAGCTGATCCCGGGAACGGAATATCCGCCGCCTTCAGCAGGGTCTTGTTGTAGTACATGATGTTCGTCGAGGTCTGGTACGGCATCGTCACCAGCTTGCCGTCGACCGTCGCGGCCTCGTAGCTACCGGGATCGACCACACTCTCCAGGTCGGGGAAGGTCGTGGTGAGATCAGCCAGCCACCCTCGCGCCACATAGGCATCGGTGCGCGGCATGTCGACGTCGAAGACGTCGATGGAGTCGCTGGAGTTGGTCAGCCTGGCAGCGAGCACGCTGTTGAAGTCGTCGAAGGGCACCGCCTCGTAGGTCACGGTGATGTTGGGGTGTGCGTCCTGGAACGCGTCGATCACCGGCTGGATCTGCTTCGCGTCATAGGCAGCCCCGGCATAGGTGATCGTGATGGGCTCAGCCGGTTCTGAGAGTTCGGCCGGAGCGACCCCGTTGATCGTGTCATTCTCGGGCGCTCCCCCGCAGCCGGCAAGGCCAAGGGTCAGCGCGAGTAGCCCGCCGAGGGCGGCGGTGAGCCGACGGCTCGAGTTGGTGATGAGTGGCATCGTTGTCCTCCTGTTGCGTAGATCGTCAGTGCGCTTCAGTTCGTGATTGCAGGCAGGGCAGCCATCCGGTCGAGGAAGAATGAGCGGAACGCTGCCACGTCGGTGTCGGTTGCGACGGTGGCGTTGGCCGGGCCTGGTGGTGTCAGGGAAAGACCGCGGTCGGCCACGACCAGGCCTCGCGCGAGTTCGCTTTCGAGTTCGACCTGAACATGCGCCTCAGCCCAGGTGCAGAGTTCGGGCCTTATCACTGCGGCGAGCACCAGCGGGTCGTGCAGGAAGCAGGCCGTCTGGTGTTCGCGTCGCAGCGGGAACGCGGCGGCGAGGAAGTCGATCCAGGCATCCGTGCAGTCCGCGATCCACTGGCCAACCCCATCGCCGCGGTCGCGCGCCCGCAGCATCCCGGCATCGTCCCGGGTGAGCATCACTCGGCTGGTCTGGTCGAGACCGACCATCCGCACCTTCGCTCCCGAACGGATCACGATGTCCAGCGCCTCGGGGTCGACGTAGGCATTGAAGTCGCCCACCACCGTGACGTTCTGCGCATACCCGGTGGCGCTGCCGGCCATCAGCACGAGTTCGCCGACATCACGGGCGAACCCAGGATCGAGACGGATGGCCGTCGCGATGTTCGTCATCGGGCCGATGGCCACGATCGTGATCTCGCCGGGCCGGTTCCGCACCTGTTCGACCAGCCACTCGGCGGCGGGTACGGGCGATGTCGGGCCGAGCGTTCCGGCCTCCTGCCCAACCTGCGGGTGGTGGAAGCCGACCGCGGCGAAGAGTTCCCGGATCGGCTGCATCCGCCTGCGGAGCGGCGCCTCGGCACCACCCAGCACTGGCAGATCCGGACATCTCAGGCGGTCGACGAGGCGCCGCGCGACGTCGATTCCGGTCGAGAGGTCGACGTTTCCGTTGACCACGGTGAGCCCGAGCAGTTCGATCTCGGGCGAGGCGAGGGCGAGAGCGATCGCCAGGCCATCGTCGATATCGCTGCCCGGCTCACCCAGACCGGGATCCGTATCGATGATGAGGGGAAGCCGGCTCATGAGTTCGCTCCCGGGATCAGCCGGAGCGTCCGTTCCGCGAGCTCGTCGACGGTGATCCGATCGAACCCGCGCACCGCAGAGCGAACGTGAACGTGAGTCGTACCCACCAGGCGCTCCGGGATCGCACCAGCGCCATGCAGCGCACCGTAGACGCTACCGGCGGTGGCGGCGGTGGAGTCGGTGTCGTTGCCACCCGCGATGGTGATCGCGACCGTCTCGGTGAAGCTCCGGCCCCAGAGCAGCCCGACCGCGATGATCGCGGCGTTGTTGATCGTGTGCACCCAGTTGTAGTGGCCCAGTTCACGATCGATGTGGTCCAGCGCTGCCACGTGGTCAACGCCTGACGCATGGAGGTCAAGGATCGACTGCACGGCCAGACCGAGCCGCGAGCCGGGCGGCACCACCTTCAGGGATGCCTCGATCGCGGAGCGGGCGTCGTCCATTCCCAGGGCAGAGGCGATCAGGGCAGCCGCCCACATCTCGCCATAGATGCCGTTCCGGATGTGGCTGAGCCGAGCGTCGACGATCGCCAGGCGGGCAGCGGCAGCCGGATCACCCGGGTTGACGAAACCGAAGACGTCGGCGCGGATCAGCGCCCCGATCCACTCCCGGTAGGGATTCCGATGCGTTGCCGTCTGAGGAATGGGCACCCGCTGAATGAGGTTGCGGTACGCGGCGCGCTCGGCGGTGAACGTCTGGGTGAACGGCAGGCAATCCAGCCACTCGGCTGCGATCTCCTGTGTGGTCAGGTCACGGCCGTACTTCTCGAGCATGTGCAAGCCCAGAATCGTCCAGTCGAGGTCATCGTCTCGGGGGACGTCGGAGAATGTGCCGGCGGCCGAGTAGTGCGCCGACTCGTGCAGGTTTCCGACACCGTGGGGGTGGGGCTCCACCAGCCGCACATAGCCGGTCTGCGGCCAGTCGTCGCCAGCCCGGAGGTAACGCTCGACATCGGCGCGGGGAAGGCCCTCGACCGGCTTCCCCATGGTGTTCGCCACCGCCCGCCCCAGCCAGGCGCCACGGATTCGATCGGACAGCGACTCCCTGTCCACGACCAGCGGCGTCGCTCGTTCGGCGAGCGCGAGTAACTCGGCTTCGGAATCCGGCTCGTCGTAAGGCCATTCGGTATCGATGGCGAGTGCCTCGAGTTCAGTTGCGATGCGGTCGAGATCGGCCAGATCGTCGCGCGCGGCGGCGGCGCGGGCCCGTCCCAGCAGCTCACCGACTTCGTAGCCGCTGTGCGCGAGCTGCTCGGCCTCATCGGGCACGAGATCGCGGAGATCAAGGACGTCATGCATCAGGGCACTCCTAGCGAACGTATACAACTGCGGCAGGCATCCGGGCTCTGCTTTTTCCGACCTCACCGAGGCGGACTCTGGGCAACCGGAGGTCATCGAGAATCGGATGCAAACCGTTTTGCGTTTGGTGGACACTAACACAGGTTTTCGACTTGCACCAGACCCCCACGTAGGAGGTCACTTCCCTTTCCCCACCAGGCACTGAATGCACTGCTTGACCCATGATTGATGGAGGAACTACCTTGTATCCATCCACAAATCGGTTTGTGACTTGTGCCGACAGTCAGGGCCAACGGAGTTCATATGAGCACAGGCAGGGCACGCCAGGAACCCGGCGAGCGCGCCCGACGGAGGACTTCGCCCCCCGTTGTCACCATCGATGACGTCGCCCACTCAGCCGGAGTCAGCAAGACCACCGTCTCTCATGTGCTGTCAGGGAAACGCCCGGTGGCGCCGGCTACTCGGCGTCATGTCGAGAAGGTGATGGATGAACTCGGCTTCCGGCCCAACTACTTCGCCCGTGCCCTGAGCCAGAAGCGGAGCAATACCATCGCGCTGGTCGCACAGGACATCACCAACCCGTTCTATCCCGCACTCGCGCGGGGGGTGCAGCGCGCGGTGTCGGCCAGCGGTCACGTGGTGCTGCTGTTCGATGGGGATTCCGGCCCTGAGGCCACCCGAACCTTCATCCAGGACGCGATCGAGCGCCGGGTTGACGGCATGGTCGTGGCGGTCAGCGACATCGATGACGAACTCGCCACCGCGGTGCGGTCGGGAATCCCGATCGTCGTGGTCGGCTCGACCGCCTCCGCACTCGACCTCGACTGGGTGACGGCCGACGATGCACGCATTGCTGGGGACATCGTCGATCGGTTCGTCGCCGGAGGGCATGCCGCGATCGCGACCATCACCGGCCCCCAGACCCGAGCACCGGGTGCTCCTCGTCGGCGCGGCTACCTTGCAGCACTGCGCTCACACGACATCGAGCAGCGACCCGGGTTCGTTGTGGAAAGCGACTGGACACGCGAAGGCGGGGCTCGGGCGATGCAGCAGTTGCTGGCACTCGACGAGCGACCTACCGCCGTGTTCTGCGCGAATGATCTCATGGCGATCGGCGCCATCGATGCTGTCCGAAGGGCCGGCCTGTCCATCCCGCACGACGTGGCGATCATGGGTGTCGACGACATCGATGCCGCCGACCTCGTCAGACCGGCACTGACGACCGTCCGAATCCCCGCGCAGGAGATCGGACGGGCTGCTGGCGAGCTGCTCCTGCATCGAATCGACGACGATTCCGACACCGCGCCACGTCACATCCTGGTGCAGCACCGGCTCGTCGTACGCGAATCGGCCTGATCTCCAGCCCGGGTCAGATCCTCACCAGCAGCTCCGTGCGGGAACGGACGTTGGCCTTCCGCAGGATGGCGGAGACGTGCTTCTCTACGGTCTTCACCGAGATGCCGAGCCGGTGGGCGATCTGCTTGTCGGCCATGCCCTGTTCGAGCAGGGCGCGGACCTCCGCCTCGCGGCTGGTCAGCCGGGAGTCGCTCTCCACCGAGGGCAGGCCGCCGAGCTGTTCCAGCACGCCGCCGAGCACCAGGACGTCGTCCTGCGCCACCCCGACCACGGCGCGTCCCAGGGCGGTGGCGTCGGCGTCGGCGTTGACGAAGCCCCGCGCGCCCGCGGCCACCCATTCGCGCACCTCGGCCTCGGCGGCGGCCGGACGGTCCGAGATCGCCACCACGCCAATGGCCGGGTCGACCGCGGTGACCGCGCTCAGCAGGGCCGGGCCGGTGACCCCGGGCAGCCGGGTGCCGGCCAGCACCACCGCCGGGTGCAGCAGCCGCACCGCCTCGATCGCCTGCTCCAGGTCACCCACCTCGGCCACCACCTGGACGCTGGGCTCGCTGGCCGCGAGCAGCCGCACCAGCCCGGCCCGCATCGCCGGCTGGGAGTGGACGATCAGCACCCGCAGCCGCGGCCCGTCCGGGGTGCTGGCGCCGCGGTAGGGGAGGTCGGCGCGGACCCGCGTCCCCCACCCGGGGGTGGAGTCGATCCGCACCCGGCCGCCGACCTGGCCGGCCCGGGCGACCAGCCCGCGCAGCCCAACGCCCCGCGGCCGCGCCAGCTCGGCATCGACGTCGAAGCCGGCGCCGTCGTCCTCGACGATGACGGCGATTCCCTCCGAGCCGTAGACCAGCCCGAGCCGCACCATCGACGCCCGGGCGTGCTGGGTGACATTGGCCAGCGCCTCGCTGACGATCCGCAGCAGCTGGTGCTCGATCTCCGGGGCGACCTCCTGGGGTTCGCCGAACTGCCGGAACACCGGGGTTGGGCCGGAGGTGGCCTGCAGCCACTCCAGCTCGAGTTGCAGGCTCTCGGCCAGCGGACGGCGGCCCTGACCCGCCGGGCGCAGGCCCCACACCGCCCGGCGTCCTTCGTTCAGGGTCTGCTCGGCGACCCGCTGCGCGGCCAGCAGGGAGCCGACCGCGTCCCCACCCCGGCTGAGCACCTGGTGGGCCTCGCCGAGCTCGAGCATGATCGTGGCGAGGCCGCGTCCGACCGAATCGTGCAGCTCCAGCATGGACCGCTCGCGCTCGGCCACCACCGCGTCGGCCTTCAGCCGGGCGGAGGCCTCCTCATGCAGCTGGGAGTTGGCGATGGCGATCGCGGCGTGGGTGGCGAACCGGGCCAGCAGGTCGGCGTCCGCCTGGCCGAAGCGCTGCTCGTCCGCGCCGGCGAAGACCACCAGCGCGCCGATCGGGCTGCCGCGTCGCAGGATGGGTGCCCCGATCACGGCCCGGCGGTAGCGCGGCTCGTCGGGCGCGATGTGACCGCCGCGCACCTGGGAGTAGGCGTCGAAGATGACCGGCTTGCGAGCCCGGGCGACCGCGCCCGTGACGCCCTCGTTCGAGCGGGAAGACCTGGCCGGTCTGGCAGCCCTCCTCGAGGTCGATCTGCTTGAGGTAGGTCTGCGCGGCCGCGTCGATCAGGCAGAGCGACCCGCTGCGGCAGCCCAGCAGTTCAACCGCGCTGCGCAGGATCTTCTCCAACAGGGGCTGCAACCGGAACTCGCCGGCGAGATCCTCCGCGACCGCGGCCAGGGCGTCCGTCCAGGCACGCTGGCGGGGCGGCGGCTGATCGACGTCGTCCATGCCCTTGCCCCCACGCTCGGATCGGACGATCCTACGCTCGCGGGCCGTCGCTGGCCATGGCCACCGGGCCTGGCGATCCCTGAGCCTGACGAAGGGTCGTGCCCCTACCCCGGCAGCAACTCTCCGAGCGACTCCAGCACGTAGGTGGGCCGCTCAGCCTCCGGGACGGACGCGACATCCTCCCGGCCGGAGTCGCCGGTGAGCACCAGCGCGGCGTCCATCCCGTGACGGCGACCCATCGCGATGTCGGTGTGCAGCCGGTCGCCGACCATGATCGCGTCGCCCGGGTGGACGTCCAGGCCGTCCAGCGCCATCTCGGCCATCAGCGCGGAGGGCTTGCCGAAGCTGCGCTCCAGGGTGACCTGGGTGGCGGCCTCGATGGCCGCGACGATGCTGGCGGCATCCGGCTCGCCGCGTCCGCCGGGGAAGGGGCAGAACCGGTCGGGATTGGTGGACATCAGGGTCGCCCGCCGGTGGAACCAGAGGGCGTCGAAGGCGATCTGCAGCTTGCGGTAGGCGAAGCCCCGGTCGTAACTGGCCAGCACGATGTCGATCTCGGACGGCTCCTCGCTGGTCGCGATGCCGGCCTCGGCGAGGGCCTCGGCCAACGGAGCCTCGCCGATCGGGAAGACCACCGCGTCCGGCCGGTAGCGGGCGAGCCAGCGGGTGGTGGAGACCAGGCTGGTGACCAGTTCGTCCGGCTGAATGGGCAGGCCCAGGCGCTCCAGCTTGGCCCGGTAGTCGACCAGCCGCAGCGTGGGGTTGTTGGAGACGAACCGGACGGCGGCGCCGTGGGCACGGATCCGCTCGAGCACCTCGCGGGCGCCGGGCAGCAACCCGTCCCCCAGATAGATGGTCCCGTCCAGGTCGAAGACGTAGGCCCCGTACCAGCGGGGGTGAGCCACGATGCCCTCCTCAGTGTCGGGACCGTCAGCCGGTTGGAGGATGGTCCCGCGGGTCAGCGTACTCACCAAGCGCCAGCACGAAAGCTGGGTTGGCTACGCAGCGCCGTACCGCCGGACTGTCGCCCGGAGATGATCCGCGTACTTGTAGATGTCCTCGATTCTGTCGAGTTCGTAGCGACTCTCAACCTTGTCATCATCGAACACCCCGATGTAGCGCTTCGCCCGGTTGAAATGAAGGCGACAGATCGGCCTCCGATTGTTGTCGTCCAGCAGCACGCCGAAGTACGACTTCGTGTCTCGACTTGCCACCCGCTCAAGCGGTACCTCCGATGCCACGATCGCACGGACGATATTGAAACCCTCGAGTTCAGCGACAGTGGTGTCAATGCCGTCATCGGAACCATCATCCGATTCAGCCATCTGGCTAGTAGCGCCAGATCCCAGATCCACCGACGGACTGACTGGTCCTGACCCGCGGAGTGCGCTCGCCAGTCGCTCGTTCACCCGATCGCTGACAAACTGAGCGGTCGCCTTCCTGGCTATGCCCGCAAAGAACTCACGCATCTTCGCCGTCAAAGTGCCGTCGTAGCAGCGAGTCGCGAGGAGCCGGACAAAGTCCTCACTCGGGCCAGCGAACTCGGTCGCGATCTGACGCTTGAACGCCGACACATACTTCAACTCTTCCGCGGCAAGAAGAACCGAATCCAGGTCAAATGACTTCTTGGAGAGCTTCGCCAACTCCGGCAGGATGTAGGGATCGATGTCGAAGAGATCCAGGTGCAGGAACGGCCGCTCATCCATGATGTTGGGCTTGTCCAGATCGGTATAGAAATCCCAGTACTGGCCATTGGTCAGAACGCCGATCCGAGCCGATGAGACGTGGAAGTACCGGATCAACTGGCCGGCGTTGGACAGCGTCAACGGGGCACCGACAGACTTCGCCTCAACCAGGATCTGGACTTGGCCATCCCGCATGATGGCGTAGTCGATCTTCTCGCCCTTCTTGGTGCCGATATCGCAGACGTACTCCGGCACCACTTCTTCGGGATCAAAAACGTCGTACCCCAACACCCGGCTGATGAACGGCATGATGATGGCGTTCTTTGTCGCCTCTTCGGTTCGTATCTGGTCCTTGAACTGCTCAGCCTTCTCGGCGAGTGCAGCCAGGGTGTCTTCAAGCTCCACAGTCGTGTCTCCGTTACCACTCCAAGAGCACATGCACCGACGTTGGTGCACTGCCAGTCTTGAGGCCGGTCGATGAGCTTCGCCGACCTTCGTTGGCCGAGATACTAGTTGCTGCGCCACCTTTCGGAAGCGAAATCGCCGTACCAGCAAACCCACAGGATCTCCCTTAGCCGGGTTTGACTGATCCGGATCGCCGTAGCGTTCCGTAACTCGCTTTCCTCAGAGGATCCCGACTACCCGCCCGGCCGGAACGCCGACCCCATCGCCGCCAGCGCCCCGTCCGCGATCGGAACGCGGCCCTCCCGGGCCGCCTTCACCAGCGCGGCGTGATCGGCCTCGGTCTGGTCGGCGTAGAGCCGGGCGAACCGGGAGAAGGCCTTGGCCGCCTTGTTGCCGTTGCCCAGGTAGCCGGCGATCATGGACGCCCCGGAGGTCCGGGAGTGGCCCTTGGCGAGCAGGTGGCCGACGATGCCGGCGTAGTCGGCCAGCGCGGTGGCGGTCAGCCCGTCCAGCGGGATGGTGCCCTTCATGTTCCGGAACTGGCGGACGTAGTACTGCCGTCCGTCCACTTCGGTCCAGCCCAGCAGCGGATCGGAGACGGTCTGCAGCGCCTGCTGGTACTCGACCACCCGCTGCCCCTGGTGAGCGTGCCAGGCGTTGTCGCCGTGGACGTACTGCGCCAGCACCGAGCGGCGGGCCTGCTTGAGCTGCAGGAACAGGACGTCGTCCGGCGAGCTACCTTCGAGCAGGGCGACGTAGGCCCGCAGCCCGACCGACCCCACCCCGACCACCTTGTGGGCGATGTCGACCAGGGTGTAGCCGCCGACCACCCGCCGCCAATGCGGTGCGAGGGTCTCCAGGTAGGCGTCCAGGCCCTCGGCGAGCTGCTCGTACTCCTCGCCGCGGACGGTGCGGATCAGCGGCGGCTCCTCGACCATCCGACGCTCGCCGTTCTCCTCGGTGGTGAACCGGGGGACGGCGCGGTCGGAGGTGCGCTTGCGGGCAACCTTGGCCGCCCGCCGGATCTCGGCACGGAGGTCCTTCTCGGTGGCGGTCTCGTGCAGCCGCTCGACGTCGAGCTGGTTGTACGAGCGGGCCAGCAGCGGCATCGCGGCCAGCTGGACGACCTCGTCGCGGTAGGCGATCACGCAGGCGTGGACGGCGTCGGCGATGGACTCCTCGCTGTAGCCGTTCTCGCGTCCGGCCACCCAGACCGCGGCGACCAGCCGACGCAGATCCCATTCCCAGGCGCCCGGATGGGCTTCGTCGAAGTCGTTGAGGTCGATGACCTGATCGCCCTCGGGCGAGCGGTAGAAGCCGAAGTTGCCCAGGTGGGCGTCACCGCAGATCACCGGCATGATCCCGGTGATCGGCAGGGCCGCGACGTCGGCGGCCATGACGACCGCGCTGCCCCGGTAGAAGCCGTAGGGCGAGGAGACCATCCGTCCGACCCGGATGGGGATGAGCTCGTCGACCCGCCCCTTGTGGGACTCGTTGATCAGCTCGATCGGGTCCGGACGGGCCTGGGTGGCGTTCCACACCCCGAGCGCGGAGACCGGGACCTTCTCGCGCAGCGAGCGTCCCAGGGCGAACCGCTCGTCGCGGGTCGTCCCCCGTTGCCGGACGGACGCGAACGCACTGCTGTCCGCACTGGTGAGGACGGTGTGGCTGGTGTTGTGCGACATTTGCAGCTCCTCTCGGAGAGAGGAGCCTAGCGTGCAGGACTTCCGATCGGCAGGGTGATCAACGCCGCCAGCTGGCCGCGGTCCGCGCCCAACCGCAATGCCACTCCATCGCTCAGGTCGGCAGCAGATCGCTCGGTCTACCGTCCCAGAGAATCACCAACTCATCCCTCGCGCGAGTTGCGGACACGTACAGCAAGGAACGCTCACGCTTGAGGAAGTCCTCACGATCTGGCTCCGCCAAGTCTTTGGCAAGGTAGGCAGCCGGCAGTTCGCGGTCACTGGCGCCAAGGATCAGCACCGCTTCAAACTCCATGCCCTTGGCACGGTGCATCGTCATCACCACTGGCTCACCTGCAGGGACAACTTTGCCCTCAACCAGGCGGACGTCGAGTCCTCGCTCGCTCAGCCCGGTGACGACCTGGGCGGACTTGCCCCGGTCCCGGACCAGGATGCCGATGGCCTCCGGGGCATGAGACTGCGTCCATTCCCCCACGATCCGCCGGGCGATGTCGAGTTCCTCGGTGACGGAAGTCGCTGCGAGCAACTGGGGCGTCGGGCCGGTACGGGCCGAGCGGTAGTTGGCAGTCGTTTCAGCCTCACCTTCGGCATCGACGTAGTCAGCGCCGGACAGAATTCCAAGAGCGAAGGCGAGGTTCTCCGCAGTGGTGCGGTAGTTCAGAGTGAGCCGCCGGGACCGACCGACGATGTTGATGCCATAGCGGCTGAGGACGACAGGCTGGCCGTAGATGCGCTGATAAGAGTCCTCGGCGATGAACAAGTCGTTCGGTCCGGAAGCGGCGAGTGCCCGCAGTGTCTTCCACTGGCTAGGAGTGAGGTCTTGACCTTCGTCAACTAGGACGTGGGCGAAGATGGGGCTTCCCACTTCCAGGAGTGCAGCCGCAACTTCCGCCCGTTCGGGCCAGCCGAGGGCTCCGGCAATACCCGCAGAGGCACGATAGGACTCGAAGACCTTCCAAACGGCGTCTCGCTTGCTCCGGTTGAGCATGACGCCGCGGCCGGGCCTGCGCACGGTGAAGTACTCGTCGCGTTCCCTCACCCGGTTAGGCAGGACGACCATCTCATACTCAGCCTGAAGGAACGTTGCGTTCGCGATCGCCGGCTCAAGGCCGTTGGCAGCGGAGTGAGCGGCATCCCGCCACGCAGTCGTTGGCCAGTTGTTGGTGATGTCGCCGACACGTGGGCCGAAGACCGCGCCGACGGCTTGGGTCAGTTGGTCCTCGGTGGCGTTGCGCAGCACTCGCGACACGACAGCGTCGACTCCGGCGACGTAAATGCCTGGGTCACCAAGAGAAACCGCGAGTGGCAGCGACGGGTCAAGTGCCTTCAGCATCGCACGCAGGGACTCGGCCAGGGTCGTTGTGTAGGTGGTCAACAGAATGGGCGCCTCGGCGTTCTGAGCGGCTAGCTCCCGAGCCCGGTGGACGAGAACAACGGTCTTGCCCGTGCCGGCACCGCCCGAAAGCCGGAACGGGCCCTTGTAGCGACCAACGACGTACCGGCGTTGCTCGGGATGAAGGAAGGTGCGCCAAGCGCCAAAATCTCCCGAGTCGATGACCCGCTTGAGCTCCTCGTTGTCGCCAATGATCGCGAACTGTAGCTGAGCAGCAGGCTTACGGATCGCGTCAAGGATGTCGTCGTCGGTGACCTCGGCGGGAACTTCCGCAGGTTGGTCGAGATCGAGACGCTGCTTGACCTCATCAATGGTGTAGCCAGCGATCAGCTCGATAACGGCAAGGCCCTGCCACGTCACCTCTGCCTGGTCTGCAACCTCGTACAGCTCGGCCGAAGTCGTGGCCGCCAGTGCCAACTCGGCAACATACGCATCAAGGCCCAGACCAAGCGTCAGATCGTTGATGGTCAGCCCGCGGGCACCCAACGGCGACCCGGAGGAAGGTTCAGTTGCTTCAACCGGCGCAACCGCTTCGGATTGTGGGAAACCGGCCTCGGCCTTTGCCTCATCGATCGGTGTCGAAGTGATCTCAGGAATGCCGTTGACGGGATTAATCGTGAGCGTCGCTACCCGCGCTCGGGCGATTGCTACGTCGTGTGGCCAGGCGCCCACATAGACGTAGCTGGCCTCATCTCCGCTACCCGCCAGCTTGAACAGGACGGCACGGAAGTTGTCGTTCACGCGGCCGGTGCGCACCCGCGGATCGCGGACGTTCTGGATCGGTTCGATGTGAAGCCCTGGAAGGGTGTCATCCTCGGCCAGCTTGGAAAGGAAGGCAAACGCGAGTCCGCGCACAGCCCCGTCGAGCTTGTTCGCGCCTGCGGTCATGATGATGTTCGGCATCAGACACCTGCCTCTGAGGTCAGCCTCCCGATGGCACCGTCAACATCCACGACGTCCCACCCTTCGCTTTCGAGTTCGCTACGTTCACCATCGGACAGATCGACCATGACCACGAGGTGCTGATCCGGCCAAACCAACGACATAGGGATTCCACCTTCGGATTCGTAGCCGAGTTCAGGCTTGGGGATCGCGTGTTGCGACAAGACTTCCAGGATCTGCCGCTCGGCCTCGGTGGCCTGGCCGATCAGGGAGGCCCAGTCGATCGAGACAACAGGAACAGCAATGCTTGGCGGCGGCGCGGGAGCGGCTCGCAGTGTGGAGATCACAGTCGGGCGGGTGCGCAGCGCAAGCGCATTGCTCAGCGACAGCCATGCGTTCCAGGCCCCCTTGTGGTCGGGGCCAAGGGAGCTGTCCCGGTCGTCCAGGACGAGGGCCACCTCCAGGTTGTCCGGCACGCCTCCAAGGTGACGGTAGGCGAGGGCGACCGTGTCGTGGACCCACACCGAGATGTCTGAATCGCCAGGGCTGACCTCACCCCGAAGACCTGCCAATGCGATGTCGACGATGGACGCACGCTGCGGTGCGTCCACTCTGATGGCCTTGCTCGCAGTAACCCACGGAACCCAGTTTGCGACTCGCGCAACAGACGCCGGATCAGGACCCAGTATCCAGTCGATGAGAAAGTCAATCGCTCCTCCAGCGAGCACATCGACCTGTCGTTGGTTCCATTGGGCGGCAGGCTCTCCCTTGATGAACGCGGCTCCGTTGGCATCGAACCAGGGCTGCTTGGCTAGCTGTTTCGCTTCTGCTGACTCCAGATCCGCCCAGCTTACTCCAAGGACGATGTGTCCGAGATCGCGCAGGTTGGCGCGCTTGACGGAGTCATCAGCCAGCCGGTTGATCTGCGGGTTGGCGTGATACTTCCAGCCATCGCAGAAGATCGCCACCAGTGGCAGCGGCTGGCTCGAGGTCAGAACGAAGTCCGGCTTGGCCGGCCCGATCGGCTGTTGTGGCTCGAGGCGCCACTGACGTATGCCTGCCTTGATGAGCAGGATGTTCCCCGCGGGGCCGGGCTTTTCCGTCACCGTTGCACCGGCAACTTGAAGCCGGTCGGTGAGCACCCTTCGGAACTTCTGCTCGATCTTGGTCTCCGGATCTGGAGGTTCGACCGGGACGTCAGTCACCACCCACGCCAAGTCCACGGGCACGGTGTGCTCGTCTCCACGGAGAATGTCGCGCAAATGCCGCTCCGCCGTAACTCGTGAGACCTTGTCGACGCTTCGGCTTGGAGCGAAGGGCAGCAGACAACGGTGACAGGCAAGGCGGTTTTCATCGGCGCAGACGCAGGTGCTGACCTTCTCCCAAGCCAAGCGGAGAATCCGCCAAAACTCCTCAGGATCGGCCAAGTCTGCCAGGTAGCCGGTGCCCCCGGGAACGACGTCGTGAAGCAGGAGCGCGTCGTGATTGTCACCGCCGTCGCTAAGAACAGGATCAACGATTGTCTCGATCGCGATGTGATCCGGGTCCCCACCGATACGTTCGCGCAGACCAAGCAGCAGAGCAGCGCTAAGACTAGGCACCGCGTACTTGTCGTCGTAGCCAATGAGCGCAGGTAGCCGCACGACGAGCCCCTCTGTCGTCAACGACCGGGTGAGTGCGATCGTCCGGGTGTGTTCCTCAAGCTTGCGACGGTTGGGGCACCAGGGTCGGTGCTCAGAGGGTCTGTTCTGGGAGGTCGACTGGTCAAGTTGGCCGCAGTGCGCGCAGACCCGGAACAACGTGGCGGCATGGTCCTGACCGCTGATCGTGCGGGCACTACCCTGAGCGACGGTCCTGCCGATGTTTGTCCACTGGATACGAAGATCTCGCAGGTGTTTGACCCCGAAACCGATGCCTTCCGCGAACCACTGCTTGGTGATCTTGGCAGGGTCAATATCCGCCGTCGCCACGATGGTGAACTGCTCACGGACACGCTCGTCAGTGCTGTCGTCGATCGTGGCTTCCTCGCGGCGCATGGCGGATGACACGCGGGTGAGTTCGACGGTGTCGAGACGCTGTTTCACATCTGCGAATGCTTCGCTGCCACATCGGGGACATGTGTGCGGGGGGCCCTCGGACAGGGCGCGTGAGTAGCCGCAAGCGGGGCAGAACACCCAGGTCGCGATGCCTTCATTGCCCATGCCCAACTCGACAGCGTCAACCCGGATCTTGTGGCCTCGCCCGTAGAAGGTGGCTCCCGGTGCGAAGTCGCGCAGCGCCAGCGAGGCGCCTCGGTTGAAGGTTTCGGGTTCGTTTTGGAACTCGCCGGTGTCGGGATCGATCCAGCTAAAGGAGACATCGAGCGCGACCGTATCGTCGATCAGGGTGTAGTTCGGCAGGATGCCTCGCTCTTCCAGGACGCCGATCCAGTATTCACCCTTCTGATCGGCGAGTTGCTTCTTCGCGAGCCTGAGGGCGGCTTCAGCCATTCGTGCGGCACGCTTGTCATCCTCAGTTGCAGCCGGCGTCGCTGCTCGCTGTTGCAGCTCTGGGAGGGAGACCTGTACTTCGTTGATGCGGTGCTGAAGTTGCTCGATGCCCGTCGCCCACTGGTGCGCTGCTCCGTAGAGTCGCACTGCCATTTCGCTCAAGCCGGCTGCGCCGGACGTCGCCCAGGCGCGAAGCGCCTCTGCTGATTCAGCCTGCAGGCCCGGGAAGCCAGCCAGGAACTCGGACAGATAGGCCTCGGCGTTGGTGTCAGCCCGCTCGATGAGGACTTGTAGGTAGCTCGTGGGATCAACCGCGTTCATTGCTTCGGTTGACCACTTGGGATGAGGTGCGTTCTCATCCCTGGCAAGGCGATCGGCGACCGAAGCAATGTATTGGCGACGCAGAATCTCCACGGCATCGACGTAGGTAGCCGGTGGGCGAACTGCCCCGTCGATCATGGACAGGGGCTCTCCCAGCCGTGGCAACTGATCCCCGCGCCCGGTCACGAAAGCCAAGTTGAGCGAGTTGCCTGTGAGCCGACCAGCACGGCCTACTCGCTGAAGGTACGACGCCACACTTCGGGGTAGTGAAGCGAGCATCACCGTCGACAGATCGCCGATGTCGATGCCCATCTCCAAGGTCGGCGTAGCCACGAGAACGTTGGGTGCCTGTGGATCGTCTGCGCTGGACTTGAATCCGCTCTCGTACTTGAGCCGAACCTCGTCCACCAGTTGGCTGGTGTGCTCGCGCGCGACCACCCGCTGGATATCGGTCGAGGCGTATAGACGTCGGTAGAAGTTGTCGCGCCCGGCCGACGGTTGCAGCGCGCCGAGGCACCGGTCGACGGTACAGGGCTGCCCCGTGAGTTGACTAACAACCTCCGAGGAGCCCGGCACAACTGTCTGGCAGACATCACAGGTCAGGAAGTGGCGCCGTCCTTCCAGATCGGTGAGACTAACTGGGGTGATGACGATCGACGAAGCCTGGAGTTGATAGAGTTGGGCTCCACTGTTGGAGTTCACCGCGGCGATGTCATCGAACTTCGTCAACCGCTCCAGAAGCTCCTTCGCCAGGACGGCCGCCTCAGCTGGAGCCACCCCCAGGGTCTTGGCCGCCCACCGGGCGTACCAGCTTTGCGGCGACGTCACCGGGTCAAGGTCTGTGTCCCGATCTGACTTGGCACCGCCCACTTTCGGATACCCAGGCGCGGGACGGCCCTTGGGGAACGCTGGCATACCTTCGTGGCGCGGTCGGCCACCCCAAATGCTGAACCGGTTGCCGTCCTCACTTTGGTACTTGGAGAACCACTCGTGCTGGATCGCACCGCGCTCGCGCATCCGCTCGACGACTCCTCGAGCCCAGGCAACGAGAGTTGTCCAATCTAGTGTGGGAGCGTCCAGGGTTGCCTGTACGGCTTCATCAAGAACGGCGCGGGCAGCTGAGTACAGGCGTGGCTCGGGGATGTCGACCTGGGCATTTAGCGAACCGGTGAGTTCAAGAGTGCGGCCAACCCGTGACTGCAGTCCGAACTCCAACTGCACATCCAGCAGCAGGCGTCGACGCACCCGGCGTCGCACGCTGGCCGGGACCTGCGAAAGCCGAGGGCGCTTCCAGAAATCGATGAACTTCTGGTCATCTGCCAGGTCGGGAGGAAGCAGTCGGTAACGGCGGTGCTGATCGTCGCCGGCCTTCTCGATCACGCGATCGACCAACTGGTCCAATGTGATCTCGGAACGACCGACCGCCTCGCGGATCACCGATCGCAGCGTCAGGCTGTGGGAACGGGCCTGAATGAAACCTGCCCGGTGGGCAGCGTCCTGCACGCTGTCGGTGAAGACCAGCGCCTTCTTCTCCCGCTTGTCCAGCCCAGGCGTTCCGAAGATCGTCGACATCGCCACCGACAACAGCGTCGCGATCGCCGAGCCAAGGAACCGGATACCGTCCTTGCGAAGACAGGAGGGGCAGGTGTCGTTCTTCGAGAGCTCGCCCGCGTCGTCCTTGATATGAGTGAGCACGGGAAGCACACGCCCTTCACGGATCGCAGCCTCGTCGTCCGGTACGGAGGCGCTCAGCCGTGCCTCGTCTGCCGACAGCCACCGGAAGCCTTCTACCGGTTGGCCCTCGCGAACGCGTTCGCCCTCAACCGGTGCGTGAATAAGCGGACGGAACCGATCGCTGCCGGAGGCGTGGCTGCCGCGGATACCCATAGCGGGCTGGTCGAAGTCCTCCCCGACGGGCGCCAGGACGATACCCCATCCCGAACGCCCGCAATGTCGACAGTAGATCGCTGGTAGCCGGGCGGATGCATCGGCGTCAAGTTCGCCGTCATCGGACCAGTGGAAGCTTGGGATCAGCGACACAGCCCGGTCGATCCTGGTCAGTTCCCGTACCCAGAGGTGCAAGTCGACTGATAGCGCCTCGCGCCCCACGACGGCTCGGATGTGGCTGAGCGTCGCGACGAACGCAAGCAGGTATGCCTCGGCCTGGTCACCGGGTACCAATGCGACAAGCTCGGCGACTGCCTTCGCCTCAGCTGACTGGGTGACAAGTTGGTGGGTCAATCGGGTCCGCTTGATGATCTCGAGTTGCTCAGCCGCACCCGACACAGATCCGTTGCCCGACAACGCACCTACAACAGCAGAAGCAATGGCGTCACCGTCGGTGGAATCCACCGATCCGAGCTGCTCCAAAGTGTCCGCCACAATCTCAGCGGTCACCTCCAGCGGGCCATCGGACGAGCTGGCCCACTCATGGAGAGCAAGCCGCGACTCCGTGACCGCCGAGTTCGCATCGAACGGCTCGCCGAAAACTGTCTCGGCGAAGTCAAGCATCTCCGACGGATCACCTTGGTCGCCCAGCGTTGCCGACGTCGCCACCGGGGTGATCCTGCCCAACGGCCGCACCCAATCGGCGGCCGTGATTCGCGGGTCATCCTTGCCCCAGTAGCTTTTCAGAGCCAGGCCGAGGCGTCGCAACAACATGGACACGTCCGTGCCTTGGGCACCGTCATAGGTGTGGAACTCGTCGAGTACGAGGTATCGCAGGCTGTACGCACTCTGCTCCCAGATCCGGGCATCGGCTTCCCGGAGGAGCATCTGATCGAGCATCTTGTAGTTGGTCAGCAGGATGTCCGGTGCGCTGCTGCGGATCACCGCTCGGTCAGTGATCAGCCCAGCGGCCGACACCACCGTACGCTCTGGACCCTTCTGCCCGGTGAACAGCGCAGCAGTGATCGACTTCAACTCCTCGTGGCCAGAAAGCAACGCGGCGAGACGACCCGCCTGGTCGTTGGCCAGCGCGTTCATCGGATACAGGATGAGAGCCTTCATACCTGTGATCCCGGCCGCTTTGGCGCGGAGCACGTGGTCGATGATCGGGTAGAGGAACGCTTCGGTCTTGCCCGATCCAGTGCCTGTTGTGACCAGCGTTGGCAATGGCCGTGGCCGCTCAGGAGTCAGACCCAGCGAGCTCAGCCTTCGGAACGCCTCGGCCTGATGGCCATAGGGAGGAAAGCCCTCATACCACCCCAACGAGTCTCGCCAGCCAGGCTCAGCCGCCTTGAAGGGCAACCGCAGCCGCAAGTAGGGGCCTTTGAAAATCCCGTCCTCACGGTCTTCCAGGAAGTCGGCGAGCGCTGCACTCGCGTCAGCATCAGCCAGGGCGAAGGTAGTCCGCAGGTAGTCAACGAGCCCGTGGTGGATCTCCTCCGCCTGCACCGTTGGCAGCAACTCGCTCACGCGGTCACTCTATTGGTGCCCAGACCCGCCTAACAGGCAACCCGGGCAGAACGCCACCATCATGCCGAATGCCACCGCTGGGATCGCTGGACGATTGCCTCACGCACCTTCGAGTCGTCGACCGCGACGTACCGTTGCGTCGTTGCTAGCGAAGCATGGCCGAGGAGGGTCTGGACCAGGCGGAGATCATGGGTCTGATCGTGTACCTCCGTTGCGCACAAGTGGCGCAACTGGTGCATGGTGGTTCCATCCTGGAGCGCACGCGAGACCAGCGTCCCCACCCAGTGAGGCGTGAGATGGCTACCCGTAGGGCTCGGGAAGAGATACCCAGGAGGGGCGGACAGAAGTACCTCTGCGAGGTCCGTGGGAAGTGGCAACACCCGGTTGCGAGACCCCTTGCCGTGCACAAGTAACGACCATCCGGCCAGATCACGCACCAGATCATGCTCGGGGTGTACCTGCGCTACCTCGCCACGCCGCATCCCCAGCTCGTTTGCCAACCTCAGCATGAGTGCTACTCGCTTGTCAGATGAACCGACCGCCCGAGTCACGACTTCAGGTGCTGCAGGCCGGGGCCTGGGCTGGTCTGGGGGGATCATGGGCAAAACCTCGGCAACGTTCTCGCTGGTACGGCCCGTTGCCAAACCCCACGCCCAGAACCGTCGGATCGAAGACCGGACAGCCCTCGCCGTCTCACGCCGCCACTCGTGGCTGCCGCTCCATTCCAGAAGTTGGGCACGGGACAACAGCCAAGGCGAGGACGAGAGGTCGGCCCTCGCAAGACGCCGCAAGTGATAGCTCCGCAACGCGATGGTCTGTGGTGACAGTCGAGTTGCCTTCAAGGCCACTCGCCACGAGTCGATCTCGGTAGCCCAGACTTCAGTGCCGGCTGGGCCCGGCTTTGTGTTGATCATGGCTGCCACTGCATCGCCTTTGTCAACGCCACGACAAGCCGTCAGCGCCTAGACCCTGAACCAACAGGTTCGGTTGGCCTCATCCATCTGGAGTCCCACTTCACGGACGAGAAGGCCGGTCCACTCCGCGCGGAGACCTATCGACGCCTACGCCGCCACTGGCAGTTCATCAACGAACTGCTGCTCTTTCGAGAGATCGAGGATCACAAGCGATATGGAATCAACATCTACGGCCGTCCGCATGCTCCGCGCTTCCACCAAGCTGCTTCGCTGTACCACCCGGACACCGTAATCCGCTCGTTCAGTCACGATGGCAGCGGCGACGAACCCGGCATCAAGGACCCCCACGGCAATTGGGACGTGCGACCCCACCGAGGACGCATCGTCAACGTCGACCTGGACATCCTTCGGTCATGGCATGAGTTCCTTGAAGATCCCGACACTCCGGTTCTCCATACTCGGGCTGTGTACGCAGTCAACCGCGCCACATCTGACGTACTTAACAAGCTTGCTGTTGCACCCAGGATGGGCCAGCTCGGACCTTCAGTTTTCGCGGGGCTGGGACGAGAAGCATCGACCGAAAGAGGGGGTTCTTTGATTCGGCGTGGGGTCGGCCGGCCGCGTGGGACGACGTGATCCTGCAAGGTCCGAACCTGCACATCGGACTGCCGTTCTTCAAGTACCCCAACTCCACGATGAAGAACAACCAGGACTGGTCACCGGTCGATCTGGAGGCGCTTGGCCCCGACGAGATTCCGATCACCAGCTATAAACCGAGAGGCGACCGAACCAAGTACGACGCCTCCTACACACACTGGCAGACAACGCCACCTCAGGAGTCTGGCGTCGCCGAACCCAGCGGTTCAGCCAATCGGTCATCCGCCCGATGCTTCTACCGGGTCGCTTGGCGCCGCATGGCAGCAAACACAGGCGAACGGACCCTCATCTCGACGGTGATTCCACCCGGCATAGCGCACGTGAACCCCGTGACTGCCGCAGGCCTCCCAACTGGCTCGCCACACGATCTCGTTCTGGCGGGAGCGTTCCTCGGCTCGCTCCTCAGCGACTTCTCTGTACGCTCCAGCGCGAAGACAGTCATTCTCCCCAGCACCGTGAGCCGGATGCCCTTCGCGAAGGAGTCAATCCTGAGCCCAAAGATTGTGCTGCGTTCTCTCCGACTCATCTGTCTTTCGCGGGCGTACGCCGCGCTCTGGGGGGCGTGTTGGAGCCAGGAGTTTCAGTCCGACGACTGGACGGGAGGCCACGACACCCCAGGCAGGCGCCCACTCGGCCAAGTAGGCGACACATGGACCGCGGCGACCCCACTGAGGACCGCGGCCGAACGCCGGCAGGCGCTCCTTGAGATCGACGTCCTCGTAGCCATTTGCCTTGGGATCACTGCCGACGAACTGTGCACCATCTACCGCACTCAGTTCCCGGTCCTCCATGGCTACGACCGGGGACGTGACTTCTTTGATGCAAACGGAAGGCTCGTGCCCAACCCGGTACTGGCGGTCTGGCGCAGACACAAGGAGAAGGCAGTGGCCATCGCCGGTGATGATCTCGTCCACACCCATCCCGGGAGCGGCTTGGAGTATCGATACGAACCACCGTTCGTACTTCTCGACCGAGAAGGAGACATCCGGAAGGCGTACCGGGTCTTCACGCCGCGCTGAAGACCGCATACGCCGTGCGGAAGTCCAACTCTCGATCCATCCCCGTGAAGGGGAACCGGTACTCGTACGCAATGCCGCTGCCGGCGTGAACAGCGGTTCTCTCCTCAGCCGAGAGGGGCTGATCCCTTTCGGCGCCAGACTGTCACGACGCTGGCCGGAACAACCCGCCCCTCTGCATCGAAGAAGTCCCTACCTCGGTCGTACCCGTAGAGAACCGGGAACTGCGTGCGGTAGATCGTGCATAGCTCGTCCGCAGAGATGCCCAATGACATGGCCACGAGCACATCCAACTCGAGAAGGGCCTGCCGGCGCTCTGCTGCGACACGTAAAGGGACCTGGGATGACCAGGCTCGCTCTACAGCACCCAGCGCGACCCTGCTCGGACGAGCAAGCCCGCCTGTCCAACCATCGCGCGAGAACGAGTCGTCGTAGCAGGATTCCCAGAGTTTGGCGTAGCGGCTGGTGGCGCAGTTCAATCTCAGCGCTCGGAGTGCGATCCTCGCGCGGTACCGCGGATCATCTGCGAAAGGCATGCGCTCGATCGTGCTGAAGAGGATCTCCGACTTCGGCACAGACCTCACCGAGAAGTCGGAAAGCAGCGATGCAGTGAAAGCGCTCGCGAGGACCAGATCACCCGACGGACGAGACGGGGACGCGAATGTGTGAACTGGATGGACATGGGCCGCGCCCGGCGGCACAAGGGCCGAGATGAGGGTCCGTTCGCCTGTGTTTGCTGCCATGCGGCGCCAAGCGACCCGGTAGAAGCATCGGGCGGATGACCGATTGGCTGAACCGCTGGGTTCGGCGACGCCAGACTCCTGAGGTGGCGTTGTCTGCCAGTGTGTGTAGGAGGCGTCGTACTTGGCTCGGTCGCCTCTCGGTTTATAGCTGGTGATCGGAATCTCGTCGGGGCCAAGCGCCTCCAGATCGACCGGTGACCAGTCCTGGTTGTTCTTCATCGTGGAGTTGGGGTACTTGAAGAACGGCAGTCCGATGTGCAGGTTCGGACCTTGCAGGATCACGTCGTCCCACGCGGCCGGCCGACCCCACGCCGAATCGAAGAACCCCTTGGTGCGGTCGTTTTTCTCGTGCCAGCCTGGGGAGAACTGCAATCCGAGAGTGGCCATGCGCGGAGCAGCGGACAGCTTCTGTAGGACCTCGGACGTTGCCCGGTTCACCGCATAGACCATTCGCGTCTGCAGTATCGGTGTCGTAGGGTCCTCCAGCATCTCGTGCCAAGTCGCGAGCACAGCTGTGTCGACGTTGACGATGCGTCCTCGGTGGGGTCGCACGTCCCAATTGCCGTGGGGGTCCTTGATGCCGGGTTCGTCGCCGCTGCCATCGTGACTGAACGAGCGGATTACGGTGTCCGGGTGGTACAGCGAAGCAGCTTGGTGGAAGCGCGGAGCATGCGGACGGCCGTAGATGTTGATTCCATATCGCTTGTGATCCTCGATCTCTCGAAAGAGCAGCAGTTCGTTGATGAACTGCCAGTGGCGGCGTAGGCGTCGATAGGTCTCCGCGCGGAGTGGACCGGCCTTCTCGTCCGTGAAGTGGGACTCCAGATGGATGAGGCCAACCGAACCTGTTGATGAGGCGTGTCGCCAAGTCTGTGCCATGAAGCACCGGTACAGATCCGGCTGCAAGCCCGTTAGGTGTGGGTACTGCTGGGCTGAACCAACGAACGCGGCGCTCGAAGCAACGTCTGCGGTACCGTCTAGAACAAGATCGCGTGTGTCATCGATCGACAGAGCGAACTTGCGGTGCTCAGCATCTTCTTTCGCGGTCGACTTCGCCTTGAGCTGCCACCAAGGGTCGGCCTCGGCAAGCAGCGCTTCGACGTCGGATCGAGGGCGAACCCAAGGGGGGTTGCCGACCTGAAGGTCGAAGCCGCCAACGGCAAATACCGGCGCAAAGTCGAGCTCCCAGTGGAAGAAGCCCTGCTGGTCTACGACACGTTGGGCAGCGGCAAGCCAGGGGTGTTCAGCAATGACCTTCCTTACATCTACTGCCAACGCAAAAGCAAGGTCGTTGTGCTCAGCATCATCAAGTTCATCCCAACTGGAAGCGGCACCAAGGGTGAGCTGCGCGGGGCTCGTCCTAGCGGTGGTGCCGACGGTTCCTAGGAGCTTCTGCAGTGTCTCGATCCACTCGGTGAGCGACGGGGGTGGAGTGTCCTCGGTGAGCGGCCAGAACCACATCGCGGCCCACGCATCCATCACTCGTCGGAGCCGACGGTAGGCCCCATTCGGGTCGGACAGGGTCTTCTCTATCTGCTCGCGAGTCACCGCGCCACCCGCGGCGAGATCGTCAGCACCCCAGATGTCGATGGAGCGGCGGATCTCCTTCTCGGCGATGGTCAGGCGTCGCCAGGTGAGCTGCCAAAGCGCCTCGACCCGGCGGCCCAGCCCAACCAGGGTGTCAACCTGCTTCTTGGTCGGCTTCACGAGGACGGCCTTCCGCCACTGCTTCAGTCGTTCCAGCGCTTCTGGCGCGAGTTCCTTAGCCTCCTTGGCTCCGATCGCCGAACCCCAACCCGCGGCAGGCAGTAAGAAGTGGTGGATGTTCCCGCTAGCCGAGCCCTCGCGACCATCAGCAACATTCCCAGGCATGTCGGTGAGCGGAATGTCGCGCGGCATCTCGGTAAGCCACGCCTTCTTCTCGACCTGTGTGCGAGTGAAGACGGCGTGCCGTGCGCCAATAAGGGAGTTGCCGCGACGTAGGTGGAGACCAAACCACGGCGCCTGTAGCCCCTCGACCATGGTATCGAGCCACAATGAGATCTCAGCGAGCTCGACAGCTGTTGCGTTGAGGTCAACTCCGTAGACCTGGTGGAGGGCGAGGTAGGCCTTGACCTTTTGAAGTTCACGTGGGTACGCGTCCGGATCGATACGTTCGCCGAGCTCTTGTTGACGTCGGGTGAGGTAATGCTCGGCGAGTTGGCGAACGGCCTCGATGGCGAACGCGCCGGAACCCAGCGCCGGCTCGCAAACGGTCAGGTCCAAGATCTCTCTGGCCGATAGCTTGCGCGGAATCTCACGGCCGCTCCACTCAATCGAGTCTGGATCTGCGGAGTCCGGCCCAATCAGCTCAACGAGCGCCTGCCCGACGACGAACCTGGTGAGGACTTCTGGGGTGTAGTAAGAGGCCGATTGCTGGCGCTCCCGTCCGGCCAGGCGGAATACGAACGCACCACGTTGGTGGAGCACGGGCTTCTTCTCGCCGGTCACCTCATCCTCAGTCTTCACGAAGTCGTCAGGTGGAGATCCCGTCGGCTCGATCTGCTGGGACAACCCATGAACCCTTGGATGCATCCCCGCCCTTGGCCACCTCATAAAGGTCAGCCTCGGCGAAAAAGCCGGTGTACGACATCAGGCCCTCGTAGACGGCTCCAAGCTGATTGATGCCGAGCTCGGCGTAGGAGATGAACCCGCGATCAGCACCGCGCTTTTCTTTGCTGAGCAGTAGGTGTCGCAGCACGCGCTGAAGCGCTTGGTTACTCAGCTGGGTCTCGTCTATCAGCGCTGTTGCGCTGGGTAAGAACAGGTCGGCTTTGAGACTGCGGAACGTGAGGCCCTCGGTTCCTGTCTCGATAGTCGCGGGCGGCTCGTGGCCTCGATCGACAAGGCCGAAGAGCACATTGAGGGACTCGTAAAGGTGGGTGCCATCAGCCGAGCGAGGATTGGTCAACTCGACCAGGGTGAGGTCCCGCAGCCGGTCAAGGCTGTAGCCGCGCTCGTACTCGGGAGCACCGACGGGAAGCACGCCCAGTTCAGGTGAAGCCTCGGCATACAGGAGAAACAGGATGCGGTACAGAAAGCGCAACGACTGGCGGGCCAGCACTTGCGCCTGGCTCGCCGGCAGCGGGTCGAGACGCTTCTCCCTGCGACGTTTGACCACATCGTTGGCAATGATCTCGATCGAGAGCCGCACTCCTTCGCGGAGATCTGCGGAGACCCCGACGGTGTGCTTGATGGACTCCTCAAGCACACCGGTCCACCAGATGTCTCCCTCGGCGTCAGGGGCAAGCGAAGCAGCATCAAGGATGGTGAGCGCGCGGTCGACCTCCCCACCTTTCTTGTCTTCATTGCGTTCGCAGACCAGTTGCAGGTCCACCAGCAGATAGCGTCCCTCTGCCCAGCGCTCACGCTCAGCGACCAAGGCAAGGCCACCAGCCAGGACCAGGACGAACTGCGGATGGTCGGAGGAGGTGAACAGCGATGACACCGCCCGCGCAACCGAGGTGTAGACGACTGTGTCGTCCACGACGAACGGCTCGGCCAGCGTTGGCGACTCTTTGTTGAGCAGGTCTTCAACGGACTCAACCGGTCTGGCATGGACGATCGCCAACGGAGCGGCGTTGCTCAGCCCAACGGAGTTGACGCGTGCGACCGGCCCGTCCACCTCGCGGGTCAGCCCTATCCGGCCGTATCCGAGAAGCTCCTCGATTTGGCGATAGAGATCGGACAGCCTCGGGTCGTCCACCTCCAATGTCGCGAACGTACCGAGGAGTTCACCGCGAGAGGAAGCGAAGCGTGTGCGAACCGTGCCGACAGCCTTGTCGCTATCCCATTGTTTGCGCCGTTCAATCACCTTGGCCTGGAAGGACTGCTTAGTGGCATCGGTGGTGAAGTAGTGCTCGCTGATCCACTGCTCAGCCACGATCAGGGCGTCACTGGCTGGCATCACTCATCGCCTCCCACCACGACCAGGAGGGGGCGGACCAGAATCTGCTGTGGCAGCAGCGCATCGGCCACCTCCTGTTCCTTTGCTACCTCGGCCCTCCGGTCCCGCAAGGCGGATCGCTGGATCAGTGCAGAGGCCTCGTGCTCCCAGGCGCTTGCGCGCTCCTTCCAGGATTCGACCCGTTCGGTCGTCTCCCGGCGGGCGGCCTCTACGAGTTGCTCGATGACTCCGTTGGCGGCGGAAGTAGCCGCCGGGAGCAGCACTTCGAAACGGTCCGGTTCGGCCACCGCGCCAGTGTTGGTCGGCCGGATCTGAAGAGTCTCAAGCGCGCCACCGATGCCGTCGGCAACCGTGGTGAAGTGGATCGCCGGTTTGGAAGATCTCCGGGAAGGCGACCACGATGAATGCGGCAGCGACAACCTGGCCGCGCTTGTTGGTCAGGCTGCCGTGGATCAGCACCTGGGCTCCGTCGCCCTCCCCGCGCACGACGAATATCTCGTTGCGGGACAACGAAGCCAGCGCACGGTCGCTGATCCAGTCAAGCACCGGGTGGAGCGGAGCGAGGAAGTGAGACTCTGGCCAGAGTGAGGTAGAGACAGCGCTGCGGGCACTCGCAAGATCTTGCTCGCCCCGCTGTGTCGTGGTGGCGAGCATGAGCTTGTCTGTAACCCTGCGATCGGACAGGTAGGACTGCGGCAGCACGCTGAGTCGTGCGACGAGATCCTTCGGTGGTTGCAGTTCTGCCAGTTGGTGCTGCGAGTGGTCCTGCCACGAGACTCCATTGGGCTGCGTCAGTTGCGGGGTCGTGAACACCTCGACAAGGGCATCGCGGAGGAACGAGATATCATCAGGGAAGACGCCGCGCGCGCTGTCCGTCGCCGCGGGCGCCTTCGCCGCGTTCGATGCGGCGACGATTCGCTCGAAGAATCCGCCAAAGGAGTCTGAGTCTGTGACATTGCTGACGTCGCTAACCACGTCCTCGAAGGCCTGCTGACGGGCGAGCACCCGGCGGATCGCGTCTTCTTCGGCGTCCGTGTCGTACTTGCCCATTAGGGACGAGACGTCACCCAGAGCACGGTGGGCTTCGTGCTCGCGTTCCATCAGGCGTTGCAGCACGCGGATGTCACCCGCGAACTCAGTGCCCTCAGGATCCAGCAGCAAGGTCGTGATGCGGGGATTGTGCTTCTGTCCATAGCGATCGATGCGGCCGTTGCGCTGCTCGATCCTGATAAGCGACCAGGGCACATCGAAGTGGACCAACTCATGGCATTGCAGGTGCAGGTTTACGCCCTCGGAAGCCACATCACCGGTGACAAGAAGCCTGATCGGTGACGACTCCTGCTTGAAAGACTCGACGATCTTCTGCTGGAGTTCGTCGCTCAACTGACCGTGCAGCACTTCAACCGCGCCAGCCGGTAGCCTGAACGACTTGACCAGTCGTTTGGCGAGCCAGTGCAGAGTCGGGACGCGCTCGGCGAAGATGACCGCGCGCTCTGGGCTTCCAGCCCCGATACCGACCTTCTCCAGCAGGTCGACCAGCGCGTCGTACTTGGCGGATCGGCCTTCGACAGCGCGCTCGGCCAGATCCTTCAGGCGGGTTAGCGCCTCCGCTTCTCTGCCATCTGTGATGCGCGCCAGCCGGTTCTTGATGGACTCCAGAAGCGCTGCTGGCGAGGACAAGAAGGCCTTGGCGAGGGTCCACGGAAACAGACTCGTGTTATTGCCCGAGTAGGGGCTCTTACCAGACCGCGGGTGGAGCCAGACGTCGTTGAGTTCGGTGGCTATCTCGTTCTCGATACCCGACGCCGGAGCGAGGATGTTGTTGGGTTCCTTGCGTTCTGCCCAGTCAGCTCCGACGACAGCCGCCACTTCAGGACTGTGGCGATGCCGGCGGATGATCAGATCCTTCACCAAGTCTTCAACCAGTTCACCATCCGGGGTAACAGCACTGGGCTCCAGGAGGCGGATCAGCTCTGCGAAGGACTCTTTGCGTCCGTTGTGCGGGGTGGCGGAGGCGAGGATCAAAGCATCGCTGCGCCGGGCGACCAGGCGCGCGAGCCGGTTGTTCTGAGCAGTTGAGTTGGTGACGTTGTGGCTCTCATCGATCACCACGGCATCCCAGTGTTGCTTCTCCAGATGCGCCAGGTACCGGTCGCTCTTGAGCGTGTCGATCGAGACGATCACCCGCTTGTAGTAGGCGAAGGGGTTGCGGTTCGCCGGCAACTTCTGGCGGATTCGTTGAATACCCACCGAGTCGAGGCGCACGAACGGGAGTGCGAAGCGCGTCCACATCTCGAACTGTGTCTGCTCGAGAACGTGCTTCGGGGTGACTACCAGGATGCGCTCGCCGCGGCCGCGGCGAACCAGTTCGCTCAGGATCATGCCGATCTCGAGAGTCTTGCCCAGACCCACCGCGTCCGCCAGCAGAATCCGGGGTCGGAGCTTCTCGGGGGCGAGGGCCTTCTTGACGGCGGTCAGCTGGTAGTCGAGGACATCGAGTAGGCCCTGCGATGCGACGGTAAGCGACGGCTCAGTCAACGGGACCGCAGACTTCCGCAGCGTCGACTCCAGCCACAGCCGAGCACGACGGAACTCTGGCGAGTCATCAGCCACGACCTCGGCATGTGATGGGTCGAGTGGTACCACACCGTCGATCGCTGTGGAGAAGATCGCCTCAGTCGCTCGCACCAACTCGCTCAGACCCTGAGCATGAACGAACTGCCCATCCGACGCCGGTTCGACCTGCGTAACAAGCCACTCTTCGTCTCGGACGATGACTACTGACCCAGGTGCAATCGCCAACTCGGTCGCCTCGATGGTGATGACCGCCCTCCTTCGCGCTCGCCTCTGTGCTGATGGTAGTGGGATACCACTGCTCCGTAGGTCGGTCGCCCCGAACTGCGCAACAGCTATCCGTCCGACCCACAACGGCCGACTTCGATCTGCGCATCGTCGATCTCTTCGGCAGGCGCGACATCACGGAAGTCGGCGTCGGTCATCAACACCAGCGCAGCTATCGCCTGTGTGTCATCCTCGGCTCCGCTGAACCGTTCATCGCGCTTCCTTGCTCAGAGTTGCTCGAAGAAGTCTTCGTCGACGTCGTACAGGGTGATCGTGGTTTGTGGCTGGACGCCAACCCGATAGCGAACCATGAGCTTCGCCAACCGTGTACCGTCGATGAGTTCTATGCGCGCGTTCACACGGTCTGCCTCTGCTCTAGCTCCGGACGAGAAGCTACTGGTGGTGATGAACACACCACGATCTCCCTGCGCGCCCATTAAGGCCCCAACGAATGCCTGGATCGCGGGCCTGGCTACGGTTGCGTCAGTGGCGTACCGCTTGGCCTGAACATAGATGCGGTCCAACCCGAGCGGATCCTGACTGATGATGCCGTCAATCCCACCATCTCCCGTCTGGCTGGTCCGAACAACTGATCCAGCACCCCCGTACCCCATCGCTTCAAGCAGCCGCATAACCAAGGACTCGAATCCATATGGCTCCAGCGCAAGCGCACGCGTCAGCAGTTCATCCTCAACCACCGCGTTGTTGAGCTGGAGCGCCCGCGAGGCCAGATCCTGCGGGGAGACAGGTTCGTCCGCCATCTCAAGTGCTACCGGCGTAGCCAGGTCGTCCCTGGCCTTGCGGGTACGTTCGCGGAACTCCAGATACGACGGGTAGCGTTCAAGCACTTTCATGTCGATTCGATCAGGAAAGTCCGTCAGCGCTCGGCGACCGATGTCGTTGATGCGGACCTGACCTCTGGCAGGTTTGTCGACAAGTCCTGCCTGTGACAGGTAGGTGATGGCCCAACCCACGCGGTTGTCAATCACCCGCTGTCGGCCGCTGGGGAGCAGTTCGCTTCGCTCACCATCCGTGAGGCCGAACTCATCGGCGATCTTGTCCTTCACCGCACGCGTACGATGCACCTCGCCGTCGGCCAAGGCGGCCAGCACCGGCCGCATCGCCGTCTGAAAGTCCGGAATGCCCACACCAGAGTCATACCAGCCCCCGCACAGCTCCGCCAACGCCGAGCATGCCCCGACCAAACGTCCCGCCCGCCCAGAACGAGTTGATGACCTCTGACGATCGGCGCGCCGAACCGTCCGGACAGCACCGTGGACACTCCTGAGCGAACTCGGTGTATGTCGGTACCTATGTGGGAACCTGACCGCGCCGCACCCAGCGACAATCACCTGCAAGGGAAGCAAAAGCCCTAGCCAGTATGTGAATCAGCTAGGGCCTGCCTTGCGCGCTCGGAGGGACTCGAACCCCCAACCTTCTGATCCGTAGTCAGATGCTCTATCCATTGAGCCACGAGCGCAGGTGCCTTAAGGGCGTCGTCCAGCTTACTCGACGTTCGGCGGGGGCGTCCAACTGGCCCCAACCTTGCGCCTCCCGCATCCCACCGGGTCGCGCTGGACTCGGCAGATGTGTCTGCAATCCAGGTACTTTGAGCGAGAATAGAACCACAGGCGCAACGAAGCGGTACTGAGGGAGTGAGAGATCATGAGCCTGGCCACGATCAATCTCGACGACGCCCCGGCTGGGCTCCCCGAAGAGGTGGTGGCCTGGGTCTCCTCGGTCGCCGAACTCACCCAGCCCGACGACATCCACTTCTGTGACGGTTCGGTCGAAGAGCGCGACCACCTGAACGCCGCCATGGTCGCCACCGGCACCTTCATCCAGCTGAACCAGCAGAAGCGGCCGGGCTGCTACCTCGCCCGGTCCACCCCCTCGGACGTGGCGCGGGTCGAGGCCCGCACCTTCATCTGCTCCGAGCGTCCCGAGGACGCCGGGCCCACCAACAACTGGGCCGAACCCACCGCCATGCGCGAGACCCTGCGCGACGTCTTCCGGGGCGCCATGCGCGGCCGCACCATGTACGTCATCCCGTTCTCGATGGGGCCATTGGGCGGCCCGATCTCGAAGCTGGGCATCGAGATCACCGACAGCCCCTACGTGGTGGCGAACATGCGGTTGATGACCCGGATGGGCACCGCCGCCCTCGACCGGATCATCGCCGGCGAGTACTGGGTGCCCGCGATCCACTCGGTCGGCCACCCCTTGATCGACGACGACGGCGACCAACGACCCGACGTCCCCTGGCCGTGCAGCGACGAGAAGTACATCTGCCATTTCCCCGAGACCCGCGAGATCTGGTCCTACGGCTCGGGCTACGGCGGCAACGCGCTGCTGGGCAAGAAGTGCTACGCGCTGCGGATCGCGTCCGTCCTGGCCAGGGACGAGGGCTGGCTGGCCGAGCACATGCTGATCCTTCGCATCACCCGCCAGTCGGACGGACGCGAGTTCCACCTCACCGCGGCCTTCCCGTCCGCCTGCGGCAAGACCAACCTGGCCATGCTGCGTCCCACCATCCCGGGCTGGAAGGTCGAGACGATCGGCGACGACATCGCCTGGATGCGTCCCGGGCCGGACGGACGGCTGTACGCGATTAACCCCGAGGCCGGCTTCTTCGGCGTCGCCCCCGGCACCTCCGAGGAGACCAACCCGACCGCCCTCCACGCCCTGAGCCACGACACCATCTTCACCAATGTCGCGCTGACCGACGACGGTGACGTCTGGTGGGAGGGCCTGACCGACTCCCCACCCGCCCACCTGATCGACTGGCAGGGCAACGACTGGACGCCGGACTGCGGCCGCAAGGCCGCCCACCCGAACAGCCGGTTCACCGTCCACGCCTCCCAGGCCGAGTCGATCTCGCCCGACTGGGAGGCCCCGCAGGGGGTACCGGTCGACGTGATCCTGTTCGGCGGTCGCCGAGCGCACAACGTCCCGCTGATCAGCGAGGCCTACGACTGGAACCACGGCGTCTTCGTCGGCGCGACCGTCTCATCCGAGCAGACCGCCGCCGCCGAGGGGACGGTCGGCGCGCTGCGCCGGGACCCGTTCGCCATGCTGCCGTTCTGCGGCTACAACATGGCTGACTACTGGGGTCACTGGCTGCGGATGGGCGCCCGGCTCGGCGACCGGGCACCGCGCATCTTCCAGGTGAACTGGTTCCGCAAGGACTCCGACGGCCACTTCCTGTGGCCCGGCTTCGGCGACAACGCCCGCGCGATCGAGTGGGCGCTGCGCCGGGTGGCCGGCGAACTGGACGCGGTCGACGCCATCTCCGGACGGCTGCCCGCCCCCGGCGACCTGAACGTCGAGGGCCTAGACCTGCCCGAGCCGGATCTGGAGCACCTGTTCGCCCTCGACCCTGACGCCTGGGCGCTGGAGGCCGACCTCACCGAGGAGTACTTCGCCCAGTTCGGCGACCACCTGCCGGCCGAACTGCGGGCCCAGTTGGCCGCGCTGCGAGGACGCATCGCCGGCACCCGGCCCCGGTAGCCACCCGTCGAGCCACCCAGCTCGCCACTTTCTGCCAAATAGTGGCTCTCCCCGACGTATCTGTCGGCCAGGTGCGTTATTTGGCAGGAAGTGCAGCTGCCTCCGCCAACGGCCGGGGTCAGCCTCGTTCCGGCTGCGCCACGATCTCGGGCCAGCGGCCGCGCAGGTAGGCGTTGGGGTAGCGGGCCTGGGTCGGATCGCCCAGCTCGGCGGCGGCGCGCTGCGGCCAGGCCGGCTCGCGCAGCGCCACCCGGCCGAGCATCACGGCGTCAGCCTCGCCCTGGTCGAGAATGGCCTGGGCCTGCGCCGGGTCGGTGATCCGTCCCACCGCGGCGACCGGGACGCCGGACTGGCGCACCGCGGCGGCCAGCGGCACCTGGTAGCCCGGGTCCGCCGGGATCTTGGCCAGCACGTTGCCGGCGCTGGAGACGTCGATCAGGTCGACGCCGTGCTCGCCCAGCAACCCGGCCAGCCTGACCGACTCGTCGGTGGACCAGCCGCCGTCCAGCCACTCGGTGGCCGAGAGCCGGACGAACAGCGGCTTGCCGGCCGGCCAGACCGCGCGGACCGCGTCCACCACCTCGAGCAGCAGGCGGGTGCGTCCGGCGAAGTCACCGCCGTATTCATCGGTGCGCTGATTGCTGAACGGAGACAGGAACTCGAACAGCAGGTAGCCGTGCGCGGCGTGCAACTCGATCACGTCGAAGCCGGCCTGGTCGGCCCGCTGGGCGGCCTCAGCGAAGGCCCGGACGATGCCCGCCAGCTCCGCGCCGGTCAGCTCCCGGGGCTCGGCCAGTCCGGGGAAGGCAATCGGGGACGGCCCGACCGTCTGCCAGCCACCGTCGTCCGCCGGCACCGAGCCGCGCGGACCGGGGTGATCGCGGTAGACCGAGGCCTTCCGTCCGGCATGCGCCAGCTGGACGCCGACCTTCGCGCCCTGGGAGTGGCAGAACTCCACGATCCGGGCCCAGGCATCCCGCTGGGTGTCGTTCCACAGCCCGGTGTCCTCCGGCGAGATCCGGCCCTCCGGCACCACCGCCGTCGCCTCCGCCACGATCAGCCCGAACCCGCCGGCCGCCCGCGCCCCGAGGTGCACCAGGTGCCAGTCGGTCGGCACCCCGTCCCGCGCCTCGCACAGGTACTGGCACATCGGCGACAGGAACATCCGGTTCGGGATGGTGAGCTCGCGCAGCACGAGCGGGCTGAACAAAGAGGTCATACCTTTACAGTACGGCAGCCCGGCGGATGGTTGAGTGGCCGCGGCACCGCTGGACGAGCCCGGGCCGCAGCCCGGATCTCACTTCACCGCGCCCGCGCTCAGCCCGCCGATGAAGTACCGCTGGAAGACCAGGAACAGGATCAGCACCGGCAGCGATCCGAGGATGCTGACCGCCATGATCTCCTGCCACTGAATGTTGTACTGGCTCATCAGCAGCTGGATGCCCACCGGAATCGTCCGATGGCTGTCGGCCCGGGTCAGCGAGAGTGCGAACAGGTACTCGTTCCACGACACCATGAAGGTGTAGATCGCCACCGCCGCTATCCCGGGGAGCGCGATCGGGGTGAGCACCCGCCAGAGAATCCGCAGCGGGCCGGCGCCGTCGAGCTTCGCCGCCTCGTCCAGCTCGATCGGCAGGCCGTCGAAGTACGCGGTCATCATCACGATCGAGTACGGCAGCGTGATCACGACGTGCGCCAGGATCAGCCCCGGCAGGGTGTCGTACAGCCCGAGAACCGCCATGATCCCGAAGAACGGAATCAGCAGCGTGATCGGCGGCACGCCCTGCACCCCGAACACCACCGAACTGAAGATCCGCTTACCGGCGAAGACATAGCGGCTGAGGGCGAACGCGGTCAGGATCGAGGTGACCACGGTGAGCACGGTGACCGCGATCGCCACCAGGTAGCTGTTGGCGAAGTAGCCGAGCACCGCCGGATCGGTCAGCACCTCGCGGTAGGCCTTGAACGAGAAGGTATCGTCGATCAGCTGCGGCGGGAAGGCGAAGATCGCGGTATTGGACTTGAACGAGCTGGAGAGCATCCAGACCACCGGGAAGGCGGCGAACACCGCTCCGATCGCCAGCAGAAGGTAGAGCAGCACCTGCTGCCCGACGGCCCGCGTCCGTGCCCTGTTCATCGGTCCGCCCGCTGCGACCGGACGTACAGGACGGACACCAGCAGCGACACCACCAGCACGATGATCGCGCTGGTGGAGGCGAGGGAGAACTGGTAGCTGCCGAAGGCGAAGCGGTAGGTGAAGGTGCTCAGCATCTCGGTGACGTTCAGTGGGCCTCCCCCGGTGGTCGCCCAGATCAGGGTGAACTGCTGGGTGGTCCACAGGGTGTCGAGCAGGGTCATGCTGTAGAGCACCGGCCGCAGTCCCGGCAGGGTGACGTAGGCGAAGCGGCTGATCGGACCGGCGCCGTCCACCATGGCGGCTTCGTAGAGTTCGGCGGGGATCCCCTGCAGCCCGGCGAGCACGCTCACCAGGTAGATCGGGTAGCCGGCCCAGACGCTGATCACCACCACCGAGGCCATGGCGGTGGACGGGGTGGCCAGCCAGGGGACGGCCTCCTGGATCACCCCGGCGGCCAGCAGCAGCCAGTTGAGCACGCCGTTGGCGTCCAGGATCAGCCGCCACACCACCGCTACCACCGACGCGGTGAACACCCAGGGCAGGATGTAGATCGCCCGAAACAGGGCGCGGGACAGCCGGTGGAGCCGCCGGTGGGAGAGCAGCAACGCGAACCCCAGGCCCAGCAGGAAGTGCCCGCCCACCGTCGCCACGGTGTAGCCGGCGGTGTTGGCGACGGCGGTCCAGAACTCCGGCGAGCCGAACAGCGTCAGGTAGTTCTCCAGCCCGACGAAGGACGGGTTCCGCTCGACGATGACATTGTCGAACAGGGAGTACCCGGCCACGATCAGAATCGGCACCACCGTCAGGATCGTGACCAGCACCGCGGCCGGGGCGATCAGGACGAGGGGGACGACCCGATCGCGCCCGGAGCCTGGTCTGGCCCCGGGTCGCGACCGGCCGGTCGTGGATCGTTCGTGGGTCACTGCCGCAGCGCCCGCCAACACGACCTCCTGGGATATCGGGAACTCACCTGGCCTGAACCGTACCTACTTGAACTGCGCCTCCCACTTCTGCTGGGTGGTCGCCAGCATCTGCTCGGTCGACTGGTCGCCGTTCACCAGCTTCTGGAACTCCACCACGAAGTCGTTCTGGAGCTGGCTGGCCGAGGGCAGCCCGACGAACTCGTTCACCGGGTTGCTCGCCTGGTAGATCTCCCAGGCCCTGGTGACCCGGGGGTCGGTGTCGGCGCCGAACGCCGGCTCGGCTCCGTTGACCCCGGGGAAGCCATTGGCCGCGGTCGACATGGTCGCGTTGATCTTCGGATCCAGCAGGAACTGCACCAGCTTCCAGGCCTCCTGCTGGTGCGCGGAGCCCTCCGCCACGCCGATCCCCCAGGAGGCGTAGAGCATCCCCGGGGTTCCGGAGTAGCCGTCCTGCACCGGCTGGCCGGAGACGCTGTACTTCAGGTCGGGGGCGTCCTGGTTGAGGGTGGAGATGATGGTCAGGCCGTTCACCATCATGCCGACCCGGCCATTGGCGAAGTTGCTCAGCTTGTCGCCCTCCTGCATGGTGGCGGAGCCGGGCAGCACCAGGCCCTCCTTCACCAGGGAGGCCCAGAAGTCGACGGTGTCGGTGACCACCTGGTTGCCGACCAGCGCCGGCTGGCCGTCCTTGAGCATGCTGCCGCCGGTCGCCCAGGTCCACGACATGATGTCGCGGGCGCCGCTGGAGTCGGTCGTGCCCAGCGGCATGACCGTCCCGGAGACCCCGTCCAGCTGGCTGATCTTGCGCGCTGCCTCGGCGAACTCGCTCCACGTGGTGGGCGGCGAGGCGACGCCGGCCTTCGCCAGGATCTCGTCATTGGTGAACAGCGGATAGGCGAAGTTCACGAACGGGATCATGAAGGTGGAGCCGTCGTAGTCCACGCTGGCGCGCAGGCTGTCGGTGTCGAAGCCGGACGAGCTCATCAGCTCGCTGAGATTCGCCAGCGCGCCCTGCTTGTGCAGCGCGTGCACCCAGGCGCCGTCCAGGCCCAGCACGTCCGGCAGGTTGCCGGCCGCCGCCCCCGAGGTCATCTGCGTCTGCACCGACGCGTAGGGCTGGCTGAGCAGCTCCACCTCGATGCCCGGGTTGGCGGTCTCGAACTGGTCGATCAGGCCCTGGAGGGAGCCTTCCGGCATCTCCGGTTCCCACCACTGTGAGAACGAGATCTTCACTTTGTCGCCGCCCGGCTGATCAGTACCGCCAGTACACCCGGCCAGGATGAGCCCGGACGCCAGCACCACTGCCGCGAGCTTCGCGGCCTTCCGCACGGTCTGAGATGGTCGCTGCATCACATTCCTGCCTACTAGTTGCATTTAAATGCACGTTCCTACGCTTTGTTGCGTGAAGTGATCCTACGACGAGCGGCAGGAGTTCCGCAATGGCTCCCGGTCTCGCCGAATCTCGCTGCGCTACCGCTAGTATCCGCGTGTGACGAAGAATGAGCGGGCAGCGCTCCCGGACGACACCGCGGTGCCTGCCGGGCGCCGGGCGCAGATAGCCGCATACGTGCAGGCAGCCGGCCCCGCCAGCGTGCGCACTCTCGCGGCACGGTTCCAGGTCTCCCGGGACACCATCCGCCGAGACCTCGACCAGCTGTCCGCCGAGGGACGGGTGGTCCGCACCCACGGCGGAGCGATCGACATCGCCGCCAACCGGCGGGACGCCGGACCGGCGCCGTACGAGGCGATGTTCAGCCCGGCCAAGGCCGAGGTGGGCTCGCTGGCGGCCAGCCTGGTGCCGGACGGTGGCGTGATCATGGTGAACGCCGGCGCCACCGGCGTCGCGATGGCCCGCGGCCTGCAGGGCAAGCGTGACCTGACCGTGGTGACGAACAACCTTCTGGTGCCGCCCGCCCTGCCCGTCGGCGCTTGTCGCTTCGTCTACGTGCTCGGCGGCGAGGTCCGCCTCACCGGGCAGTCGACGATCGGCTCCGTCCCCCGGCAACTGGCCGACAGCTCGCTGGATCTGCGCT
This sequence comes from Propionicimonas sp., assembly GCA_049840415.1. GTDB lineage: Bacteria > Actinomycetota > Actinomycetes > Propionibacteriales > Propionibacteriaceae > Propionicimonas. The sequence goes on from JASGLB010000014.1 coordinate 392,845, forward strand.
GCGATCTCGCGCTGATCTCGATCGGCGGGGTGACGGTGGAGCGCGGCTACTCCACCGGCGACCTGGCCGAGGCGGTGATGATGCACGAGATGATGGCGAGGGCCACCAAGGTCGCGATCCTGGCCGACTCCTCGAAGTTCGGCCGGCAACTGTTCGCCAATATCGCCGAGATCGGCGAGGCCGACTACTTCGTCACCAACGAGCCACCGCCGGCCGAGCTCGCCAAGGCCCTGGCCAGCGGTGGCGTCGAGGTGCTGATCCCCAAGCGCGACTGACCTCCGGGGCCCGTACCGTCCCTGGGCGGAGGGGACCACCCGCTTGCCCACTCTCACGCCACAGCTACGCACAGTTGCCGACTAATGCATTCTTCTCCGGCTTTCTGCTAGTTTTGCAGCAGAGGCGGGCGGTACCGCCACGGAGAGCGCGGAGGTGACGGTGGCGAGCCAGCTCGACGAGTACGACCGCGTGGTCGCCGATGCGCTGCGCCGATCCCGCAGCATCGCGCCCATCGCCACCGGCCTCACCGCCTCGATCGATCAGCTGTACCGAATGAGCCAGGAACGGGTGGACGCGCTGCGCGACGCCTGCCACGACGGTGACGGCGAGGCAGCCGAACTGGCACGGACCATCGTCACCCGGATCCGGGACGGCCGCGGCGGCGAGATCGTCCGGCTGTGGGCGGCGGGCTCCAGCTGGATCCGGGAATGCCTGGGCCCACCGGATGTCGAGCAGACCGGCGGGAACGCCGCCCAGGTCTCCTGGTCGCTGGCCAGCCTCGGCGCACCGACCGTCCTGGCGCTGCTCGACCGCAGCCCTACCCAGCTGGCGGTACTGGACCCCGCCATCCTGCTGGCCGACCGCGCCGGGCTCACCCCGGTGAGCCGCGCGACGGCGGAGGGTGCGCCGCTGAAACAACCGCACGTGATCCTGGAGTTCACCGCCGGTACCTTGCTGGACGGGCTGCCGCTGCCCAGATCCACCCGGGTCATGCTGCGGTTCAGCCACGAGGCGCTGGAGGCCGATCCGTGCTTCCGGACGCACTGCCGCTCCGGGGACGTCTCGGCGGTGCTGCTGTCCGGACTGGCCACCCAGCCCAGCATGGCCACCGACGATGTCCGGTGGGCGACCGAGCTGGCGGGCGAGTTGCGCGCCCGCGGGGCGTTCGTCCACCACGAGCTCTCCGAGTTCGCCCGGCCCACGCTGCTGCGCGAGGCGATCGGCGTCCTCCCGGTGAGCTCGGTGGGGATGAGCCTGTCCGAGCTGGGCAGCGCCACCGGCAACCCGGCCGACCCGGCCGCGGCCGCCGCCCGGTTGGCCGGGACGGTCGGCGCCGGGCAGGTCATCGTCCACGCTGACCAGTGGTCGCTGATCGTCACCACCGACCCCTCCCCCGCCACCCGGGACGCCCTCGTCCTGGCCAATGCGCTGGCCGCTGCCCGGGCGACGCTGGGCCGGCCGAGCGACAGCCCCTTCCCGCCGCGGGACGCGGTCTTCACCGACGACCTGCCGCCGAGCGGCGCCCTCGGGGACGGCTGGCACGCGGTCGCCGTCCCCTCCCCGTACCAGCCCCGGCCGCGCGCCACCGTCGGGCTCGGCGACACCTTCACCGCCGGGCTGCTGCTCAGCCAGGCGCTCTCCCAACCAGCCATCCCAACCCGAAAGGCGACACTGTGACGATTGCACCGCGCGATACCGCGGACCTGGGGAAGCTACGCGGACTCCAACGGATCGTGTCACCGCAGGGGATGATCAACGCCTGCGCGCTGGACGCATTGGTGTACCTGGTGAACCTGCTCGAGGAGCAGCATCGGCCCGCGACGCACGCCGATGTGGTGGCGGTCAAGCATTCCCTGGTCGCCACCCTGACCGAGCACGCCTCCGCGGTGCTGCTGGACGCCCAGTACGGCCTGCAGTCAGTGGCGGCGGGCGCGCTGCCGGGCGACGCCGGGCTGATGGTCACCATCGAGGACGAGGACTACGACACGGTCTCGCCAGCGGACGGCCGCCGGACGGTCTTCCGGGAGAACTGGTCGGTCCGCCAGATCAAGCTGACCGGCGCCGACGCCGCCAAGCTGCTGTGGTTCCACCGTTCGGATCGCAACCCCGAGACCGCCGCGCACCAGCGGTCGATCCTGAGCCGGGTGGTCGAGGAGTGCGCGAGCTACAGCCTGCCGCTGGTGGTCGAACCCATCTGGTACCCGCTGCCGGACGAGGATCCGACCAGCGACGCCTGGCGCGCCCGGCGGGTGCCGGGCATCGTCGAGTCCGTCCTGGAAGCCGCCGCGCTGGGAGCCGACGTGCTGAAGGCGGAGTTCCCGGGCTACCTCGACCAGCCGGGCGGTGAGGACGCCGCGGCGGCCGCCTGCGAGGAGATCAGCCGCCATATCGACGTCCCCTGGGTAACCCTCTCCGGCGGCGTCCCGTTCGAGGTGTTCAAGCAGCAGGTGCGGATCTCGTGCCAGGCGGGTGCCTCGGGCTACCTCGCCGGGCGAGCGGTGTGGCAGGACACCGTCTACGCCAAGCCGGGCGAGGAGCTGCTGGCACTGCGGCAGGCCGCGCAGAAGGTCGCCGAGCTGAACCAGATCGCGCTGGCGCACGGCACGCCCTTCCGGCCCGCGCTGCCCCTGGCCGAGGCCACCGAGCGCTACCACGCCAGCTGGTACGAGAGCTGGCACAACGCCGTCCTGAACTGAGCGCGCCGGCGAGGTCCGCCGGGCGCTCAGCCCACGTCGGTCAGTACGAAGCGGCGGCCTCGCCACCGGAGACGATGGACGTCCCGGCGCTGGTGCCGAGCAGCACCGCGCCGGCGCGCAGCAACGAGGCGGCCTGGTCGTAGGACTTGATCGAGCCGGAGGCCTTCACCTGGACGCCGTCGCGCACCTTGCTGGCCAGGTAGGCGATCGAGGTGGGGTTGGCCACCTCGACGGCGCCGGAGCTGGCGTTCTTCAGGTAGGCCGCGCCGGCCTCCATCGCCAGCTCGACGGCGGCGTCCCGCTCGTCCGGGGTGAGCAGCGGCAGCTCGAGCATCACCTTCACCGGAACGCCCGCGGCCACCACGCCGGCGATGTCGTCTCGGTAGCGGTCGTAGAGGCCGCTCTTCAGCCAGCCGACCTGCACGCCGATGTCGATCTGCTGCGCCCCCAGCGCCACCAGGCTCTCGGCCTCGGCGGCCTTGCCGCGCGAGGTGGTCACGCCACAGGAGGGGAAGTCCAGCGCGGAGGCGACCAGGACGCCCGTCCCACGCAGCACCTGCACCACCTCGGGCACCCAGGAGCCCGGCACCATGGCCGCGTTGAAGCCGTACTTCACCGCCTCCTCGGCGTGCGCGACGATCCGGTCGTAGGTGAGCCCGGTCTCAATCAGGGTGTGCTGAATGTACGGGGCGATCGCCGCCGGGGTCAGCTGGTCGAGCACGGTGGAATCGAGTGCCATGGGTTTCCTTTCCTCACCCGGCACACTATCCGACCTCGACGTGCCACCGGGCCATCGGCTCGTTCCCGCTCACCGTCCTTCTCCCGTCGAGGGCTTCCGCTAACGCCGAGGGCTCCCGCCCAGGCAGGAGCCCTCGGCGAGATGGGGAGCCCTCGATGGGCGGTGGCCGGGGGAAGCGGGGGAGGGGCGGTGCGTCAGTTGAGTAGGGCGGCGAGGTCGGCGGGACGGGCCAGGCTGGGGATCACCTCGGCGGTCGCTACCGCGTGGGCGCCGGCGGCGCTGGCGAACCGGACCGCCTCGGACAGTTCGTCGCCGCGGGCGAGCGCCACCGCCAGCGCACCGGTGAAGGCGTCCCCGGCGCCGGTGGTGTCCACCACCTCGCGGGGCGGGACGGGAGCCACCCGGGTGCGCACCCCGTCCGGGGTGTCGAGCAGGCAGCCCTCGCCGCCCAGGGTCACCACCGTCAACCCGCCGAACCGTGCCCGGATGGCGTCCGCGCAGGCGTCGGCGGTGTCCACCGGCTCGCCGGTCAGCACGGCGGCCTCGGAGCGGTTCGGGGTGAGCACGTCGACCAGCCCCCAGAGTTCGTCGTCCAACTGGACGGCCGGGGCCGGGTTGAGCAACGTCCGGACGCCGTGCCGCCGGGCCAGCTGCAGCGCCCGGCGGGCGACCTCGACCGGGATCTCGAAGCCGGTCACCAGAATGTCCGCGGCGGCGATCTCGGCCTCGAAGCCGTCGACGTCGGCCGGGGTCAGCTGAGCGAGCGCGCCGGGCGCGATCACGATCCGGTTCTCGCCGCTGGGCTCGACCAGGATCACGCCCACCATGGTCGCCGCTTCGGCTTCGACCACGCTGGCGGCGACGCCCTCCTCCTGCCACAGCTGGCGGGCGGCCGTCCCGAAGGCATCGCCGCCGACCGCGGTGAGGAACGACACCTCCGCGCCCAGCCGGGCCGCCGCGACCGCCTGGTTGGAGCCCTTGCCGCCGTGACCCGAGGCGAACACCCCGTCGGAGAGGGTCTCCCCACCGACCGGCATCCGGGTCACCCGCATGGTCAGCCCGACCCCGTAGCTCCCGACTACCGCAACCCGCATGGCCACCTCACTGTGCTCGATCCGAGTTCCTGACGCTACCGCATCCCTTCGTCGGCACCGGGCTCGCGGCCCGCCGGCGGGTAGGCTGCGGCGCCTACCGAGCACAGGAGGCTGCCGCATGGGCGACGTCATCGAGTTCATTCCGGGCGCGGGGGCGTGCCTGGTCTCACGCAAGGTTCTGCAGCAGGAAGCCCCGGTGCGCTGGATGACCCGGGTCGAACCGCAGGCTCCGGCGGACAACGGCTGGCAGATCCTGAGCATCGCCGACACCCCCGAGTACCTCGCCGAGCCGGGCAACCTGGTGATCGCCGACTACAACGCCGTCTGCCTGGTGGAGCCCGCCCTGATCGGGATCTGGGACTTCCCGATCGGCTCGGAGCTGATGCTGCACGTGGACGAGCGCGGCCGGCACATCATCGAGGTCGGGAGCGGCCGCGAGATCGGCCCCGAGCACTTCTACGTGCCGCCGCAGCATCGCGCCTGAGCCTGGACGGCGGGAGTTCGGCCGACCTGGCGGAGGCGCAGCTCAGCGGCGGGGCGTCCGCAACGCCTTCACCGCCAACTGGGCAGCGATCGCCAGCAGGAACAGGGCGAACAGCGGGGTGGCCACCCGCGCGTCCAGCACCCGGGCCAGGTAGGCGCCCAGCACGGTGGTCGCGCAACTGCCGACCGCGATCCAGGCCGCCGCCTTCAGGTCGGCGTTCTTCCGGCGGACGTTGCCGATCGTGCCGGAGAGCGCGGTCGGGATCATCATCAACAACGACGTGCCCTTGGCGATCAGGTCGCTGGCGTCGAACAGCAGGATCAGTGCCGGCACCACCACCACGCCACCGCCCACCCCGAGCAGCCCGGCCAGGACGCCGGTGACCACGCCCACCGCCAGCAGCGCCAGGCCATTGCCCCAGCCGATCACCAGGTCGACGTCGCGGGAGGGGATCACCCAGAACAGGTTCACGATCACCACCAGCAGGAAGGCGACGAAGCCCCACTGCAGCACCCGCACCGGCAACCGGGGCAGCAGCCAGGTGCCCAGCTGGGCGCCGGCGACCGCGCCGGTGGCCAGCAGCAGCGCGGCCAGCCAGGCCACCGACCCGTTGAGCGCGTAGGACACCACCCCGACCACCGCGGTGGGCAGGATCGCCGCCAGCGAGGTGCCCGCGGCCAGTCGTTGGTCGAACCGGCACAGCAGTACCAGCAACGGGACGATGATGGTGCCGCCGCCCACCCCGAACAGGCCGGACAGCAGCCCGGCGAGCAACCCGATGAAGATGCACTTCGCCCAGTCCGGCACGCGGGCCACACGAGTGCTGGCGGTCATCTGGAAAAGCTCCTTCCGGGAAGGCCGGTGATCGCGTCCCTTCGGTGTTCGCTGGGAACCTCAGGGATCGCTGGTCAGCGTCCCGCTCGACGCCGCAGGAAGCCTGGTCAGCGGTTCCCGACGACCTCGCTCGAGAGCGCGGGCTAGCGGGCCTCGACCAGCAGCCGCAGGTACTCGCCGTAGCCGGACTTCTCCAGGCCGGCGGCCCGGTCGAGCAGCTCGGCGTCGGAGAGGAAGCCCTGGCGCCAGGCGGACTCCTCCGGGCAGCCCACCTGCAGACCCTGCCGGGCCTGGATGGTGCGGACGAAGTTGCTGGCGTCGTTCAGCGAGTCGAAGGTGCCGGTGTCCAGCCAGGCGGTACCCCGCGGCAGCACCGACACCTGCAGCGAGCCGCGCTCGAGGTAGACCCGGTTGACGTCGGTGATCTCGAACTCGCCGCGGGGCGACGGCTTCAGGTTGGTGGCGATCTCCACCACGTCCTGGTCGTAGAAGTACAGGCCGGGCACCGCGTAGTGCGACTTCGGCTGGGCGGGCTTCTCCTCGATCGTGATCGCCCGGCCGTCGGCGTCGAACTCGACCACGCCGTAGGCCGACGGGTTCGACACCCAGTAGCCGAACACCGCCGCGCCCTCCACATCGGAGTTCTGCCGCAGCTTGGTGCCCACCCCCTGGCCGTAGAAGATGTTGTCGCCCAGCACCAGGCAGGACTTCTCGCCGCCGATGAAGTCAGCGCCGATGGTGAACGCCTGGGCCAGCCCCTTGGGTTCGGGCTGCACCGCGTAGGAGATCGAGACGCCGAACTGCGAGCCGTCCCCCAGCAACCGCTGGAACCCGGACTGCTCGTGCGGGGTGGTGATCACCAGCACGTCGCGGATGCCCGCCAGGATCAGGGTGGACAGCGGGTAGTAGATCATCGGTTTGTCGTACACCGGGACCAGCTGCTTGCTGTTCGCCAACGTGATCGGGTGCAGTCGGGTGCCGGACCCCCCAGCCAGAATGATGCCGCGCATGGCGCAAGTCTGGCACGAACCGCGGTCTCACCGCAGATAGGCCGTCAACCGATCCGCCGCCGACGCCGGGGTGAACCCGGTGGCGAGCAGCTTGTCCAGCTTCAGCGCGCTGTGCACCGGACGCGGCGAGACCAGCTTGCCGGCGGCGTACTCCGCGGTGGTGATCGGCGTGACATCGGCGCGGTCGCGTCCGCAGAGTTCGAAGACATCGGCGGCGATCTCGGCCCAGGACTGCACCGGTCCGGTGTTGGAGAGGTTGTAGGTGCCGTACGGTGCCGCCGTCCCGACCAGGTGGACGATGCCCGCCGCCAGATCCTCGGTGAAGGTGAGCCGGCCGTACTGGTCGGCGACCACGGTGGGCGAGACCCCCTTGGCGGCCAGGTCCGCCATGGTGCGGACGAAGTTCCGCCCGGCGCCGATCACCCAGCTGGTGCGGACGATGTAGTGCTGCGCCAACTGCCCGACCAGCACATCGCTGGCGGCCTTGGTCTGGGCGTAGACGCCCAGCGGGGCGAAGGCCTCGTCCTCGTCGTGTTCCTCGGCGGTGCCGTCGAAGACATAGTCGCTGGAGACATGGACCAGGGTGATCCGGTGCTCGGCGGCGATCCGGCAGAGCCGGGCCACGCCGGTGACATTGGCCGCCCAGGCGGTCCGCCGGCCCTCCTCGGTCTCGGCGACGTCCACCGCGGTGTAGGCCGAGGCGTTGATGATGGTGCCGACGTCCGCCCAGTTCAGCGCGGTCTCGACGCCCGGCCGGGTGAGGTCGAAGTCGGGCAGGTCGACGCCGATCGCGTCCGGCAGCAGTTCGCTCAGCGCCCGGCCGAGCTGGCCGCCGCAGCCGACGATGACGGTCTTCTTCGGCGGGACGAGCCGGGCCTGGGCCAGCCGCGGGTGGGCGGCGTCCGCCTCGGAGATGGTGGCCTGCTCCAACGGGATCGGCCAGGCGATCGCCACGGTCTCGTCCGCCAGGTTGAGGTAGCTGTAGGAATCGCGGGCCGCGGGGCTCCAGTGGGCGTTGACCAGGTAGGAGTAGACGGTGTTGTCGACCAGCGTCTGGTAGCCGTTGGCCACCCCGCGGGGGACGAACACCGCGGTCTCCGGGCCCAACTCCAGGGTGACCACCTGGCCGAAGGAGTCGCCCTCCCGCAGGTCGACCCAGGCGGCGAACACCCGTCCGGTGGCGATCGAGATCAGCTTGTCCCAGGGCTCGGCGTGCAGCCCGCGGGTCACCCCGGTGTCGGTGTTGTACGACATGTTGTTCTGTACCGGGCCGAAGTCGGGCAGGCCGAGTTCGGACATCTTGGCGCGCTGCCAGTTCTCCTTGAACCAGCCGCGGGAATCGCCGTGCAGGACGAGGTCGATGACCAGCATCCCGGGGATCGCGGTGGGACGGATCGCGAGCTCTGCCATCACTGCCCTGCCGCGGCGTACTTCGCCTCGGTGGCCTGCTTCATCGGACGCCACCAGGCCTCGTTCTGGCGGTACCAGTCGATGGTGGCGGCCAGGCCCGCCTCGAAGTCGCGGTAGCGCGGCTCCCAGCCGAGCTCGGTGCGCAGCCGGGTGGAGTCGATCGCGTAGCGCAGGTCGTGGCCGGCGCGGTCGTTGACGTGGTCGTAGGCGTCGGCCGGCTGACCCATCAGCTGCAGGATGAGTTCGATGACGCTCTTGTTGTCCTTCTCGCCGTCGGCGCCGATCAGGTAGGTCTCACCGAGCTGGCCGGCCTCGATGATCCGCAGCACGGCGAGGTTGTGGTCGTCCACGTGGATCCAGTCGCGGACGTTCTGCCCGGCGCCGTACAGCTTGGGACGGATGCCGTCGATCACATTGGTGATCTGCCGCGGGATGAACTTCTCGATGTGCTGGCGGGGGCCGTAGTTGTTGGAGCAGTTGCTCAGCGTGGCCTCGACGCCGAAGGAGCGCACCCAGGCGCGGACCAGCAGGTCGGAGCCGGCCTTGGAGGCCGAGTACGGACTGGAGGGGTTGTACGGCGTGGTCTCGGTGAACTTCGCCGGATCGTCCAACTCAAGGTCGCCGTAGACCTCGTCGGTGGAGATGTGGTGGTAGCGCTTGCCGTGCCGGCGGACCGCCTGGAGCAGTTCGTAGGTGCCCACCAGGTTGGTCTGGATGAACGGCGACGGATCGTTCAGCGAGTTGTCGTTGTGCGATTCGGCGGCGAAGTGCACCACCAGATCGTGGTCGGCCACCAGTTCGTCCACCAGCGCGGGGTCGGTCACCGAGCCCTGCACGAAGGAGTACCGGCGCTGGTCCAGCCCGTCCAGCGAGGCCGGGTTGCCGGCGTAGGTGAGGGCGTCCAGCACCGTGACGCTGTCATCGCTGGTGTCGAGCACCAGCCTGACGAAATTGCTGCCAATGAAGCCGGCGCCGCCGGTGACCAGAATCCTCCGCATGGCGGAATACTACGGTGCGGTCGCGCGACTCTGACAGCCGACCAGCCACAACTGGCGACCCGGCTGCGGGGGTACTTGTCAGCAGGCGGGTGGCTGCCCCGGACAACGGCCCTTCGGCAAGCTCTGCCCGGCCGGAGGGCCTCAGGCCTGGTAGTCCATGCAGACCCGGGCGGTCCGCACCTTGCCGATGAACTGCGCGACCGCGACATGCCGGGGGTGGGTGGCGTAGGCCTGCAGCGCCTCGACCGAGTCGAACTCGCTGTAGAGCACCAGGTCGTAGGAGTGCTCCAGCGGATCGGCCCCGATCGCCACCTCGAAGCTGCCCATGCCGTCCACCAGCCCGCGCAGGGCGAGCAGGTCGGCCTGCACCTTGGCCAGGTTGGCGGCCTTGTCGGCCCCCTCGGCCTCGTCGGCGAAGTTCCACATCACGATGTGCTTGATCACCCTGCGATTCTCGCATGACACCGCCGATCCCGCCGGGGTTCGGACGTCCTCATCAGGCGCCACCCCCCCCCCCCCACCACCACCCCCTTGCAGCGAGGGCCTCCCTTACCGCTGAGGGCTCCTGCCTGGGGGGAACCGAGCCCTCGATGGAAGTGGTGTGCTGGGACGGGGACGTCCGGTGGGTCGGTGGGACAGGGGACGGTTCCCGGTGGGTCGGGGTGTGGGACGGGGAACCGTCCCCCGTCCCCTGGTCCACCCGCCATTCACCGAGGGCTCCCCCTATCGCCGAGGGCTCGTGCCTGGGTGGAGGCCCTCGACGGCAGTGGAGGCCCTCGATGAGGGAGGGCGCCGTGGGAACGGGGACAGGCACTGCGCCGTGGCACCATCACCGGTTGGGACGAGGGCTCAGCGGCGGTCGGCGGCCGAGGGTGGGCCGCCGGGGCGTCCCAGCCGGACCAGGTCGAGCAGTTCGTGCCAGGCCTCGATCTTGGCGCGTTCGCGTCCGCCGGCTTCGCCGCGGGACTGCTCGGCGGCATCGATCCGCTGCCAGTCCGCCAGGGTGGACGGGGTGAAGCCGCGGGCGTCCAGCACCTGGTCGAGGTCGGTCAGCTCGCGGGACGGAGCGTCGGCGAGGTCGGACACCAGGTGGGCGACGGTCTCGGCGGCGTCGGCCTTGTTGGTGCCGATCACCCCGATCGGGCCGCGCTTGATCCAGCCGACCGCGTACTCGCCGGCTCGAGGCTGCCCGGTCTCGTCGATCACCCGGCCCTCGGCGTTCGGGATCCGGCCGGTGGGCGCGTCGAACGGGACGCCGGGCAGCGGGATGCCGCGGTAGCCGATCGCCCGCAGCACCAACTGCGCCTCGAGGGTGGTGAACTCACCGGTGCCCTCGACCGCGCCGGGGCCGGCCGGGGCCGTGCGCTCGACGGTGACCCGCTCCACCCGTCCGCTGCCGACCAGCCGGGACGGACGGTGCCAGAACAGGAAGTGCAGCCGGGCGCGCGGCTGTTCGACCGTCCGCTCCGCCGCCTCGGCCAGGGCCACCACGTTCGCCCTGGTCCGCCGGTCGAGCACCTCCTCGTCGATCGCCGCCAGGTCGACGCCGTCGACGCTGACCGCCACCTCGGGGGTGTTCACCAACTCGCGCAACTCGGTGGTGGTGAAGCTGGCGTGCTCGGGGCCGCGGCGTCCGATCACCCAGACGTCGCCGATCCCGGCGGCGGCCAACTCGGCCAGCACCGGCTGCGGCATGTCGGTGGTGGCGAGTTCGGCGGCCGGCTTGAGCAGGATGCGCGCGACGTCCACCGCGACATTGCCCACCCCGGCGATCAACGCGGTGCGGACGCCGTGCAACGACTGCGGGGTGGCGTCCGGGTGGCCGGAGTACCAGGCGACGAACTCGCGGGCCGAACTGCTGCCCAGCAGGGACTCGCCCGGGATGTCCATCCGCCGGTCCTCGCTGGCCCCGGCGGCGTAGACCACGGCGTCGTAGCCGGCCTTGAGTTCGTCCACGGTGACGTCCCGGCCGAGTTCGACCAGGCCGCGGAACCGGACCCGGTCGTCCTCGAACACCCGGGCCAGCACGCCAGCGATCGCCTTGATGCTCTCGTGGTCGGGCGCGACGCCGTAGCGCAGCAGCCCGAACGGGGTGGGCAGCCGGTCGAAGATGTCGATCCGGACGTCGAAGGGCGCGGTCTTGAGTAGCGCCTGGGCAGCGAACAGCCCGGACGGACCCGCGCCCACCACCGCGATGCGTCTACTCATGGCGTTCCTCCCGATTCGCCCGGGGGCTCGAGACTTCGTCGGAGTCCCTCCGCCGAACCTCAGCCGTCGGGGTTGGAGGCGCCGGCGAGGTGGACCGCTCCGACCAAGCCCCGGCGATGGCGGCCACGGTCGGGATCGGGTGGCGCTGACCACCGACGTGCACCACCTCGTCGGCCTCGATCCGCAGTTGGCTGCGGTAGCAGCGCAGCGCCTCGGCAACCCGGGGCCGGTACTGGTCCAGCGACGGCTGCTCGGCACCGGAGACCACCTCGGCGAAGCCGATGCCGGCCAGCCTGGCGGCGGCCCTGGCGATGTGGTGACAGGCGACGTGGTCGGGGTGACCGTAGCCGCCGAACTCGTCGTAGCTGACCAGCACGTCGGCACCGAACCAGCGGGCGTAGCCGGCCAGGTCGGCAGCGGCCTGCTCGACGGACGCGGCGGTGAGCGAGTCGGGGCCGGCGGCGGGACCCGGGCCGGCCAGCTCGGGCGTCACCCAGGCCATGCCCGAATCGGTGTAGCGGCGCGGCGGAAGGCCGGTCGCGCGAGCGGGCGGCGTCCCGAGGAAGGCGTGCTCACCGACGCCCAGCACGGCCAGCGCGGCCGCCAGTTCGCGTTCCCGCAGCGCGACCAGGTCGCCGGCCAGCGCCGGATCGGTGAGTTCGCCCTGTTCGCCGCGGGTGGCGGTGACCACCGCGACCTCGACCCCCCGGGCGATCAGGTCGAGGATCAGCGCGCCGGTGGCCAGCGTCTCGTCGTCCGGATGGGCGTGCAGGAACAGCACCCGGCTGGTCATCGGTGGCCTCCCAGCAGGTCGGTGTAGAGCGAGACCAGCCGGACGGCCGACCAGCGCCAGTCGAACCGCCGGGCGTGCACCCGCGCCACCACACCCTGCCGGCGCAGCAGCCCCGGTTCGGTGAGCAGGCGGGTGATCGCGTCCGCCCAGTCCTGCGGACGGCGGCTGTCCATCAACTGCCCGGTCTCGCCGTGCGCCACCGCCTCTCGCAGCCCGCCGGCCGCGGCGGCGATCACCGGGGTGCCGCTGGCGGCGGCCTCCAGCGCGACCAGCCCGAAGGTCTCCGAATGCGAGGGCACCAGCACGAGCCGCGCCGAGCGCATCAGCCGGGCCAACTCCGGACGGGGCTGCGGCCCGATGAAGCTGACCTGCCCGGCCAGCCCCAACTCATCAACCAGCGCCAGCAACGCGGCCTCGTAGGCGGCGAAGTCCGCCGAGACGTCGCCGGCGATCACCAGGTGGGGCCGGATCGCCGGATCGACGCCGGCCAGCGCCCGGATCGCCAGGTCGGGTCCCTTCAACGGCTGCAGCCGGGCGGCGAACAGCACGAACCCCTGGGACACCGGGGACGGTTCTGGCCGTCCCAGCTTGTCAGCCCCGATTTCCCAGGGCTGTTCACCGGGTCCAAGCGGACGGAACAGCTTGTGGTCGACCCCCGGCGAGACGATGTGCACCCGCGCCGGGTCGGCGCCGCAGCGCTCGATCACGGTGCCCGCCTCGGCGGCGCTGATCGCCACCACGGCCTGGGATTCCCGCGCCACCAGGGCTTCGCCCGGCACCCGGGCATCCGACTCCGGCGGCTCCCCGGAGGCCAGCGGCGAGCCGGGCAGCGCGGCCACCGAGTGGTAGCTCTGGACGTGCGGCACACCCCAGGCACGGGCGTGCGGCAGCGCGGCGACGCCGGACATCCAGTGGTGGGAATGCACCAGGTGATAGCCGGCCAGCCGGCCGAGCCGGTCGGAGAACTCGGGGATGAAAGCGTCGATCTCGCTCTTGGCCAGCGGACGCTCCGGGCCGGCGGTGAGGTGCCGCAGCGTGACGCCGGGCCGCAACTCGACCGCGTCCGGTTCGTCCGGGTGGGCGCGGCGGGTGATCAGGTCGACCCGGTGGCCCAGCTCCGCCAGCGCGTCGGCGGTGGCCCGCTCGACCACGTTCAGCCCACCCGCGTCCCCCGAGCCCGGCTGCGTGGCCGGCGAGGTGTGCAGCGAAACGTAAGCGAGGTTCAGCGCCACGGACGCAGCCTAGCGGCTGCCGATCTGCGCCCGGTGTGGCCGGCCGAGGAGCCGCCTCCGGCCCGGGGATGACGGGATACTGCAACTCGATGCGCTCCTGACCCCGAAAATGGCCAGTTCTGGCCATCGAGTCGCAGAATCCCGTCACGAACGGCCCGGCGGCCAGGACGGTCGGGCCCGGCCCGGTCGGAACGTGAGAGAGTGACCGCCGTGACTCGCTCGGACCAGGCCGCCCCCACCGCGCTGGCGGACACCCCGAGCTGGCTGTTCCTGGTGACCCTGGCCGGGCTGGGCATGATCGGGCCGTTCTCGATCGACACCATCTTCCCGGCCTTCGCCCAGTTGGGGACGCAGTGGGGAGCCTCGGAGCTCGCGCTGCAGCAGATCATCAGCGTCTACCTGCTGGCCTTCGCCGCGATGAGCCTGTTCCACGGTCCGCTGTCGGACGCGCTGGGCCGGCGTCCGGTGGTGATCGGCGGGCTGATCGTCTACACCCTCGCCGCGGTCGGCTGCGCGCTGTCACCGAACCTGACCGTGCTGCTGCTGTTCCGCGCCCTGCAGGGGTTCTCGGCCGGCGCCGGCCAGATCATCGGACGGGCGATGGTCCGCGACGTCTACGCCGACGCCCAGGCGCAGCGGACGATGGCGCACATCTCGATGATCTTCGGGCTCGCGCCCGCGCTGGCGCCGATCGTCGGCGGCTGGGTGCTGGTCGCCGGCGACTGGCGGGGCATCTTCTGGTTCCTGGTCGGGTTGGGCCTGGCGCTGCTCGCGCTGGTGGTGCTGCGGATGCCCGAAACCCATCCGGCCAGCCGTCGCACGGTGTTCAGCGCCCGCGGCGTGGCGCAGAACCTGGCCTCGGTCTGGCGGCTGCCGGCCGGGCGCCGGCTGGCGCTGACCGGCATGCTGCACTTCGGCGGCAACTTCCTCTACATCTCGGCGGCGCCCCTGTTCGTGGTGAAGCTGCTGGGCCGCGGCGAGCAGGACTTCTGGCTGCTGTTCGTCCCGCTGATCGGCGGCATGGTCGCCGGCTCCTGGGTGAGCGGACGGTTGGCCGGACGGCTTTCCGGCCGCCGGCTGGCCAGCATCGGCTACCTGATCAGCGCGGTCGCCGGGCTGGCCAACCTGGGGCTGGCGTTGCTGCCGGGCACCCAGGGTCTGCCCTGGTCGGTGGTCGCGCTGCCGGTGCTGTCGTTCGGGATCGCGGTCTCCTTCCCGATTCTCACCCTGGCGATGCTCGACCAGTACCCGACGCTGCGCGGCGCGGCGGCCTCCGTCCAGTCGTTCGTCCAGACCCTGGCCAACGCGGTGATCGCCGGGCTGCTCGCCCCGCTGCTGGCCGGAGCGCTCTGGACGCTGGCGGCCGGCTCGCTCGGCTTCGTGCTGGGCGCCTGGGCACTGTGGAGCTGGCACCTGCGCACCTCCGGTCAGGAGCCCCACGCCACCCCGGACGCCCCGGCCTACGAGCCCACCGACGAGTTCTAGGACGGATCGGCTGCGGCGCGGCGCGGCGTCCGATCCGCCACAATCGGAGCCAGCGTCGTCCGTCGAAAGGGAGCTGCCATGGCCGGCCGGACCCCACCGCCCGAGCGTCTGCTCGACGCCCGGGACAAGTCCTTCCCACCGTCGGCGGCCGGGCTGTCCGTAGCGGAGTTCCTCGCCCGGGCCCCGTCGCTGGACGAGTTCACCACCCCGCTGCTGACCCTGGACGATCGCGCGTTGCGCAACAACCTGGCGGTGATGGCGGGCTGGATCGCCGAGCGCGGCTTCGAGCTCATGCCGCACGGCAAGACCACGATGGCGCCCGCGCTGTGGTTCCGGCAGCTGGCGGCCGGCGCCACCGGCATCACGGTGGCCACCCCCTGGCAGGCCCGGGTGGCGCTCACCGCCGGGGTGCCCGTGGTGCTGCTGGCCAATGAGCTGGTCGACCCGGTCGGCCTGGGCTGGATCGCGGCGCACCTGCGGACGCATCCCGAGCAGACCCTGCTGTGCTGGGCCGACTCGCTCGACGCGGTGGAGATCATGGAGCGGACGCTGGCCGGGCTCGGCGACGCCCGGCCGCTCGACGTCCTGGTGGAACTGGGCGGTGCCGGCGGCCGGACCGGTGCCCGCGGCATCGCCGCCGCGACGGCGATCGCCGACCGGGTCGCCGCGTCCCCCCGCCTCTGGCTGCACGGGGTGGCCGGCTACGAGGGCGCGCTCGGGCACGACCGCACGCCGGAGTCGGTGGCCGGGATCCGCGCCTACCTGGCGAGCCTGGCCGAGCTCCACCGGCGGCTGGCCGACCGGTTCGAGACCGACCGTCCGATCGTCTCCGCCGGTGGCAGCGCCTTCCCGGACGTGGTGGCTGAGGTGCTCGGCCCGCTGGCCGGCGGGCGAGCTCGGGTGGTGCTCCGCTCGGGCGCCTACCTGACGCACGACAGCGGCTACTACGCCCGGACCTCACCGCTGGCGCTGCCGGACGCCGGGCAGCCCCGGCTGCTGCCGGCCAGCTGGGGGCTGGCCCGGGTGCTCTCCCGGCCCGAGCCCGGCCTCGCCCTGCTGGACGGCGGGAAGCGGGACTTCCCCTACGACGACGGCCTGCCGGTCGGCGTCGCCTGGCGGGACAGCCCGGGTGGGGCCGAGCGACCGCTGCCCGACCTCGCCGTCCGGGCGATGAACGACCAGCACGCCTTCCTCGCCACCACCGGAGCCGAGCTGCCCATCGGCGCGGTGGTCCGGCTCGGGCTCTCGCACCCCTGCACGGCCTTCGACAAGTGGCGGTTGATCCCGGTGGTGGATCCGGGCTCCGGCCTGGTGGTGGACGTGGTGGAGACCCACTTCTAGAGACGTCCGGAAGTTACCGGCGGCAGGAAGAAGGAGTCCTGACGAGGGGCGCGGCAGCGGCCCGGGAACGGACGACGACCGCCACGCCGCGTCCCAGCGGCGGGAAGGAAGGAGTCTTGACGAGGGGCGCGGCAGCGGCCCGAGGAACAGTCTCACCACTAACGTTGACGTCCATGACCGTCCGCTTGAGCAATGACCGGATCGACCTCGAGATCCTTCCCCGGGGCGCCGCCCTCCACTCCTTCGGGGTGCGGCAGCCCGACGGCAGCTGGCGCAATATCGTGCTGAGCCGGCCGGACCCCACCTCGACCGACGCCTCCTACTTCGGGGCGACGGTGGGCCGGCTGGCCAACCGGCTCGGCGGGGCCTGGTTCGAACTGGACGGCGTGAGCCACCAGCTGCTCGCCAACGAGGGCGCCAACCAGTTGCACGGGGGCCCGGAAGGCTTCGCCAGCCGGAACTGGGAGGTCGTCGAAGCCACCGCCGACCGGGTGGTGCTGCAGCTGACCAGCCCGGACGGCGATCAGGGCTACCCCGGGACGCTGCGGGTGTCGGCCACCTACTCGCTGCTGCCCGACGGCGCGCAGGTCAGCTACACCGCGACCACGGACGCCCCGACGGTGGTGAACCTCACCGCGCACCCGTACTTCGTGCTGGGCGACGGCACGATCGAGGACCACCTGGTAACGGTGCCGTCCAGCCGGTTCACCCCGACCGACGACGAGCTGATCCCCACCGGGGAGATCCGGTCGAGTGAGGGCAGCGCCTTCGACCTGCGGGCCGGGCGGCTGATCAGCGAGTTGTTGGCCGCCGCCGGCGCCGAGGGGCTCACCCGCCGGGGCGCCGTCGACCAGAACTTCGTGGTGGACGGCGAGGGGCTGCGCGAGCACGTCCGGCTGGTCGGCCCCGCCGGGACGCTGGTGGTGCGCAGCGACGCGCCGGCGGTGCAGTTGTACAGCGGGGAGCATCTGGGACGCTCCGGCCTGGCGATCGAGCCGCAGGGCTATCCGGACGCCCCGAACCACCCGGAGTTCCCGTCCGTGGTGCTGCGTCCCGGCGAGAGCTACGCCACCACCACCCAGTGGATCGTGGGCTGAGCCACCGCGCCACGTCCGTCCACAAGCTGTGACGAAAACGGTGTGGACGCCCCGCTGCTCACAGCCAGCGCGACCCGGACGCTCCCCCAAGCCAAAGCTGTGGCCAAAAGGGTGTGGACGCCGGTCTGCTCACAGCTTGTGCGGTTGCGGGCGGCCGGGACGGGGCGTGCCAGGTTTCCGGACATGAGCGAGGCCCCCGGAATGTATGAGACTCCGGGGGCCATGCCCGGCGACGGAGCGATGATCCGCGCCTTCCGAAAGCTCTCCCCCACACCCACTGACCGCATCACCGGCCCGATCCGGCGGGCCTAGACCCATCCGGGAAGCGTGGCTTCCTTCCTTCGGCTACCGAGTTACCGAAGCAACCCGATGGCTTATTTCTAGTCGTCGGAGGGCAACCCCCACAAGAGGCCGATTTCCGGCGATTCCGGGCCGCCTTCCCGAACCCGGCGTGTCGTCGGCGTGTCGTGTGACAGTCGTGACGAACGTGCCGGTTGGGCCCAAAGATGCATCTCACATTTCGAGACGACAGGAGGGCCGCCAGGAAGGTCCGGAGCCAGCCGGTCAGCCGACTCGACCCAGGGCCGCCCGGACGGCGCGCAGCATGGCCTCGGAGCCGGACCTGATCGCGATCAGGTCCTCCGTCGGGGTCGGCGGGATCACCGCCTGGAAGAGCCGGCCCATGGTGGCGTCCAGGCCGCCCAGCACCCGCAGCCCCTCGTCGGTGAGATGCAGCCGGCGCACCCGGCGGTCGGTGGCGTCGTCCACCCGCTCCAGCACGCCCTTCTCCACCAGGCGGTCGACCAGGCCGCTCGCGGTCGGCGCACTCACCCCCAACCGGGAGCCCAGCGCGTGACCGGTCAGCCCCGGCTCCTGGGCGACCAGGCTGAGCACCCGCAGCTGCTGCATGGTCAGATCGGGCGGGAGTTCCAGCGGGCCGACCAGTTCCACCGACAGGGTTCGCATCTGATCGTGCAGCGCGAAGATCTCGCCCAGCAACCGATCCCGCTCGGGATCGCCCGTTGTCGGGGGAGTACTGAACACCGGTGTCCTCTCGTCACGCAAGCCTTTAGCCTAATGCTAACATTTCGCGGTGGTTAGTACGATGCTAACCAGTTGCGCCGCTTGCGGCGCCGGGGAAAGAGGGAACGCACGTGAGTCGTCTGGCCAACCTGAGCCTCGCCCACCGGACGGTGGTGCTACTGCTCGCGCTGCTCACCATCGGGGTGGGGGTCTACTCCACCACCGCGCTGAAGCAGGAACTGATCCCGGCCATGGACCTGCCGCGCGGCGCGGTGGTGGCGGTCTACGCCGGCGCCAGCCCCGAGGTGGTCGAGGCCGAGGTCGCCAAGCCGCTGGAATCGGTGGTGAAGGGCGTCCCCGGGGTCACCGAGGTCACCTCCACCAGCTCCAGTTCGATCGCCCAGATCAGCTTCCAGTGGGAGTACGGCAACGACCCCGACAAGATCGCCTCCGACGTCCGGTCGGCGGTCGACTCGGTCAGCGCCACCCTGCCGTCCAACGTGGATCCGCGGGTGGTCACCGGCAGCTTCGACGACATCCCGGTGATGATGCTCGCGCTCTCCTCCGACGCCGACGCCGACACCCTCTCCCAGCAGGCCGAGGACGTCGTGCTGCCGCACCTGAAGTCGCTGGCCGGGGTGCGGGACGTGACCCTGTCGGGCCAGCAGTCCAAAGAGGTGGTGATCACCTACGACGAGGCCAAGCTGCGCGACGCCGGCATCGACCCGTCCCTGATCGGGCAGCTCTTCCTGGCCAACTCCACCGCCATCCCGTCCGGCACCATCCGGGGCGGCGGCAGCAACCTCGACGTCCAGACCGGCACCACCTACTCCTCGATCGCCGACCTGGAGAACCTGCTGCTGCAGGGCACCGACGGCCCGGTCGCCCTCAAGGACGTGGCGACGGTCGCCGAGCAGCCGGTGGAGACCACCTCCATCTCCCGGGTGAACGGACGACCCTCGCTCACCCTCTCGATCACCAAGAACGCCGGCGCCAACACCGTCTCGGTGGCCCATGAGGTGAACACCGCGCTCGAGCAGCTCAAGCAGCAGCTCGGCGGCAATGCCGAGTTCGCGGTGGTCTTCGACCAGGCCCCCTACATCGAGCAGTCGATCCACGACCTGTCGGTCGAGGGCGGCATCGGTCTGGCGATGGCGGTGCTGGTGATCATGCTCTTCCTGGGCTCGATCCGTCCCACCCTGATCACCGCGGTGTCGATTCCGCTGGCCCTGCTGATCGCCCTGGTCGGGCTGTGGGTGGGCGGCTACTCGCTCAACATCCTCACCCTGGGCGCGCTGACCGTGGCGATCGGACGGGTGGTGGACGACTCGATCGTGGTGATTGAGAACATCAAACGCCACCAGGCGATGGGCGAGTTCGGCCGCAAGTCGATCATCCGCGCGGTGAAGGAGGTGGCCGGCGCGGTCACCTCGTCGACGCTGACCACGGTCGCGGTGTTCGTCCCGATCGGGCTGGTCGGCGGGCAGGCCGGCGAGATGTTCCGGCCGTTCGCGCTCACCATCACCATCGCGCTGATCGCCTCGTTGCTGGTGTCGCTGACCGTGATCCCGGTGCTGGCGTCCTGGTTCATGCGGCCGACCGCCAAGCAGCTGGCCGATCCGCGCGCCGAGGAGCGGGAGACCAACACCTGGCTGCACAAGGCCTACAACCCCGTCCTGGGCTGGTCGCTGCGGCATCGCGCGCTGACCCTGCTGATCGCGCTGGGCGTGTTCGGCGGCACGATCGCGCTAACCCCCCACCTGAAGACCGACTTCATCGGCTCGATGGGCCAGGAGTCGCTGCAGATCTCGCAGGAACTGCCGACCGGCACCGGGCTGGAGGAGACCGACGCCGCCACCCGTCGGGTGGAGACCATCCTGGCGAGCACGCCGGAGGTGGAGACCTACCAGACCACCATCGGCGGCTCGTCCTCCCTCTTCCTGGGCAGCCAGACCAGCACCAACCACGCCACCTTCACCGTCACCCTGCACAAGGGCAGCGACCCCACCGCGACCACCGTCACGCTGCGGCAGAAGCTCGCCGACGCCGGCGACCTGGGCACCGTCGAGGTCTCCCAGGGGACCAGCCAGATGGCCAGCCAGATGGTGCTCTACGTCGAGAGCTCGGATTCCGACGCGCTGGCCAAGGGCAGCGATCAGGTGCTGGCCATGCTGCAGGGGATCGACGACCTGACCAACCCGACCTCCGATCTCTCCGACGCCCAGCAGATGCTCTCGGTGGACGTCGACGAGCAGGCCGCCGCCGACAAGGGCATGACCCAGGTCGGGATCGGCCAGGCGGTGGCGCGGGCGGTCCGCGGGCAGCAGCTCGGCAGCCTCACCCAGGGCGACACCACGCTGGACGTCTACCTGCGCTCGCAACAGCCGGTGAAGGACATCGACGAGCTGCGGGCGGTCAAGCTGCCGATCACCCAGAAGATGACCATGGACGTGCGCAAGGACGCCGCCGAGAAGGTCAGCGACCGGCAGGAGCAGATGACCAAGGACGCCAAGGCCGACGGCACCAAGGCGTACAACAAGCAGGTCTCCCAGCTGAAGAACGCGCGGTCGGAGGCCAAGTCCGCCCAGAAGAAGCTGGCCAAGCAGCTGAAGAAGGCGCAGCGGAAGCTCAAGTCACTGCAGGCCCAGCTCCAGGCGGTTCCGGCCAAGTGCATGCCCGACCCGGCCAACCCGGCCCCGCCGACCGACCCGGACTGCATGTCCGTCCCGGCCGGTGTCTTCCGGCTCACCCAGCAGCTCTCGGCGGTCGGCACGCAGGTCGGCCAGTTGGCCAGCGCCCAGGCCCAGGCGAAGGCCGGGATCTCGACCGTCGACGACCAGCTCAAGGCGCTGGCCGAGCAGCGGGACAAGTCGCTGGCCTCGGCCGACGACCAGCAGAAGCTGGCCGACGACGCCAAGGACGCCCAGTCGCTCAACCCGAAGCCGGTCAAGCTCTCCGACGTGGCCGACGTCCATGTCACCGAGGCGCCGAGCACCATCACCCGGGTGAACGGGGTGCGGGCCGCCACCCTCACCGCGTCCGTCGAGGGCGGCGACCTGGGCACCACCACCACGCTGGTGACCGAGGGCCTGGCGAAGCTCGACCTGCCGGACGGGGTGACGGTTCGGATGGGCGGGGTGTCGCAGCAGCAGCAGGACGCCTTCGCCCAGCTGGGGCTGGCGATGGTCGTCGCGGTGGCGGTGGTCTACCTGATCATGGTGGCCACCTTCGGCTCACTGCTGCAGCCGCTGATCCTGCTGGTGTCGATCCCGTTCGCCGCGACCGGCGCGCTGGGGCTGTCGCTGCTCACCGACACCCCGATCGGGGTACCCTCGATGATCGGCCTGCTGATGCTGATCGGCATCGTGGTGACCAACGCGATCGTGCTGATCGACCTGATCAACAAGAAGCGGGCCGAGGGCGCCGGGGTGGACGAGTCGATCGAGCAGGGCGCCCGGCTGCGGCTGCGTCCGATCGTGATGACCGCGCTGGCGACGATCTTCGCGCTGATCCCGATGGCGCTGGGGATCACCGGCGGCGGGGTGTTCATCTCCAAGCCGCTGGGCATCGTGGTGATCGGCGGGCTGGTGTCGTCCACCCTGCTGACGTTGATCCTGGTGCCGGTGCTCTACGACATCCTGGAGAAGTGGCGGGAGAAGCGTTCCGCCAAGCGCGAGCAGCGCCAGGAAGCCCGGATCGCCAAGTCCCAGGCCAAGGCCGAGGAGGCCGAGGCTACCGAAGCCTGAGCTGCGGGCCACCGCTTCCTGGTGGCCCTCAGCCTGTTGGTTCCGAGTTTGTGCACCGAACATGGTGGACAAACTCGGAGTGGAGTTCAGGACGGCGACCGCTCAGGCCTGCGGGACATCGGTGGCAGCAAAGTCACGGCCCTTGAAGAGCAGCGGCTCGCCTCGGGTCGCGGCGAGGGCGTAGCCGAACGTGTCGCCCAGGTTCAGGCCGGCCGGGTGGCGTCCCTTACCGAAGCGGCGCCAGGCGCCGGCCGCAGCCTCCGCCTGCTCCTCGTCGAGGCTGATGATCTCAACCTCGAGTTCTGCCAGTAGTTCAGCTAGGTCGGCCGCCGCCTCCCTCCCTTGTCGAGCCTCCACAACGATCAGCGACTCGGTGAGGCTCGCTGCAGACAGAGCCAGCGAGTCAGCATTCGCCATCAGGTGGAGTTGAGCCTCCGCATCCGGTTCTCCGAGAATCACCGCCACCAGCACTGAGGTGTCGACGATCACGCGGGAAGTCCGTTCTCGTCGTACCCAAGGATCTCCTCCGCCGAGCGGTCGTCCAAGGTCACTCGCTGCCGCCCTCGGTCGATGAACCGCTGTAGGTCGGCCGCGCGGGAAGCCACCGACCGTTGGCGGCGCACTCGAGCGAGCCGTTCGGCCATCGCGATCCGAACCGCATCCGTGATGCTCTCGCCGGTCTGCGCGGCCAGCTCGCGGGCCAGAGCGTCCGTCACCGGATCCTTGATGTTCAACGCCATGAATCAACCATAAGAGGAAGAAATCCAGTAACCAAGGAAGATCACTGCTTCTCGCTTGTGTCAGTGACGAATGGCAGAGTTGAGCAGGTGACAGCGGAGGTGCTCGACCGCTTCTCTCCGGCGACCGCGGAGTGGTTCCGGAGCAACTTCGCCGCGCCCACCGCGGCCCAGGCCGGGGCCTGGGAATCGATCTCCACCGGACGGCACGCGCTGGTGGTGGCCCCGACTGGCTCGGGCAAGACCCTGGCGGCCTTCCTGTGGGCCCTGGATCGCCTGGCCCAGGAGCGGACGGATCCGGCCGGACCATCCCTGAGGTCGTCGGGTAGCGACGAGCCGCGAAGGGTCGTCCCACCCAACTGCCGGGTGCTCTACATCTCGCCGCTGAAGGCCCTGGCGGTGGACGTGGAGCGCAACCTGCGGGCCCCGCTGGTCGGCATCGGCCACGCCGCCACCCGGCTCGGGCTACCAGTGCCCGAGATCCGGGTGGGCGTCCGCTCCGGCGACACGCCCGCTGACGAGCGCCGGAATTTCACCCGGCACCCACCCGACATTCTGATCACCACCCCGGAGTCGCTCTTCCTGCTGCTCACCTCCGCCGCCCGCGAGGCGCTGCGGGGAGTCGAGACGGTGATCCTGGACGAGGTGCACGCGGTCGCCGGCACCAAGCGCGGGGCCCACCTGGCGCTCAGCCTGGAACGGCTGGACGCCCTGCTGCCCCAGCCCGCGCAGCGGATCGGGCTGTCGGCCACCGTCCGTCCGATCGAGGAGGTGGGGCGCTTCCTGACCGGCGGACGCCCGGTCGACATCGTGGCACCGCCCAGCGAGAAGCGCTGGCAGTTGGACGTGGTGGTGCCCGTCCCCGATCTGGCCGCGATCGGGGACTCCACCAATGATCTGTCGGGCCTGGCAACGTCCGACCCACAACGCACCTCGATCTACTCCTCGCTTCGCTCGTCAGCACCTTCCTCGCCCTCGGGAGAGCTCGAGCAAGCTCGGCTCTCCTCTCGGGCTTCGTCGGTGTGGCCACACGTCGAGGAGCAGATCCTTGACCTGGTGATGGCCCACCGCTCCACCCTGGTGTTCGCCAACTCCCGCCGGCTGGCCGAACGGCTGACCGCCCGGCTGAATGAGTTGTGGTGGGAGAGGACGACCGGCGAGGCCCCGGACGGGGTCGGCGGCGGCGGATTCGAGCGGATCTACCGGCCCAATCGGGATCTCCCTGAAGGCCGGCATGGTGAGGCGCGAGCCGAAGGGTCGGCAGCGGGGCTTCGAGACTCCGAGCTTGGCTCGGACCTCAGCCACCGGAAGTACCGAGCCCCGGCCGAGGCGATGGGGCAGGCCGGCCAAACCATGGGCAGCCCCCTCCAGCTCAGCGCGGATGCGGATCGACCTCAACCCGGCGCCTCCCACGGCGCCCCGGGCGTGGTCGCCCGTGCCCACCACGGTTCGGTCAGCCGGGAGCAGCGCCAGCAGATCGAGGAGGACCTGAAGTCCGGCCGGCTGCCCGCGGTCGTCGCCACCTCGTCCCTCGAGCTGGGCATCGACATGGGCGCCGTCGATCTGGTGATCCAGGTGGAGGCGCCGCCCTCGGTGGCCTCCGGGCTGCAGCGGGTGGGACGCGCCGGGCACCAGGTGGGCGCGGTCAGCCACGGCGTGCTGTTCCCCAAGTTCCGCGGCGACCTGGTGCAGACCGCGGTCACCGTCGAGCGGATGCGGGCCGGTGCGATCGAGGCGCTGCGGATCCCGGCCAACCCACTGGACGTGCTCGCCCAGCAGATCGTCGCCATGGTCGCGCTGGACGCCTGGACCGTCGCCGACCTGGAGGCGCTGGTCCGCCGGGCCGCGCCGTTCACCGGGCTCACCCGGGCCGTGCTGGAGTCCGTCCTCGACATGCTGAGCGGGCGGTATCCGTCCGACGAGTTCGCCGAACTGCGTCCGCGCCTGGTCTGGGATCGCACCACCGGCACCCTGACCGGACGCCGCAACGCCCAGCGGCTGGCGGTGACCAGCGGCGGCACCATTCCCGATCGCGGGCTGTACGGCGTCTTCCTGGCCGGCGAGGGGGAGGGCCGGCGGGTCGGCGAGCTGGACGAGGAGATGGTCTACGAATCGCGGGTGGGCGACATCTTCGCGCTCGGCACCTCCAGTTGGCGGATCGAGCAGATCACCCACGACCGCGTCCTGGTCACCCCGGCCCCGGGGATGCCGGCCCGGCTGCCGTTCTGGAAGGGCGACGCCCTGGGGCGTCCGGTGGAACTGGGCCGGGCGCTGGGTGGGTTCGTCCGGGAGGTGTCCGGGCTGTCGCCGGCCAAGGCCCGGCAGCGGGTGGCCGAGGCCGGGCTGGACGAGTGGGCGACCGACAACCTGGTGACCTATCTGACCGAGCAGGCCGAGGCCACCGGCAGACTGCCCACCGACCGGCAGATCGTGGTCGAGCGGTTCCACGACGAGCTGGGCGACTGGCAGGTGGTGGTCCACTCCCCGTTCGGCTCGCAGGTGCACGCCCCCTGGGCGCTGGTGGTGGCCGCCCGGCTGCGGGAGCGCTACGGGGTGGACGTGCAGGCGATGCACGCCGACGATGGCATGGTGTTCCGGCTACCCGACACCCAGTGGTGGGAGGACGACCTTCCGGTGGCTGAGGTCGGCCCAGCGGGCCGATCGAAGCCTCCGGCGACGACCCTTCGTGACTCGGGCTCCGCGCGATCTCAGGGATCGTCCGACTCAGCCGAACTCCTGGAACTGCTCTTCCCCGAGCCGGAGGACATCGCCGGCCAGGTGACCGCGCAACTGGGCGGTTCGGCGCTGTTCGCCGCCCGGTTCCGGGAGTGCGCCGGACGGGCGCTGCTACTGCCGAAGCGTCGTCCCGACCGCCGGCAGGCGCTGTGGCAGCAGCGACAGCGGGCGGCCCAACTGCTCGAGGTAGCCAGCCAGTACCCCAGCTTCCCGATCGTGCTGGAGGCGGTGCGGGAGTGCGTCAATGACGTCTTCGACGTGCCGGCGCTGGTCGAGTTGCTGCGCGGCATCCGCTCCCGCGAGATCGCCACCATGGTGGTCGACACCCCACGGGCTTCGCCGTTCGCCTCCTCCTTGCTGTTCGGCTACGTCGCCCAGTTCCTCTACGAGGGCGACTCGCCGCTGGCCGAGCGCCGGGCCGCCGCGCTGGCGCTGGATCCGTCCCTGCTGGCCGACCTGCTGGGCACCGCCGAGGGGCTGTCGCTGGCCGATCTGCTCGACCCGGACGCCCTCACCCGCACCGAGCTCGAACTGCAGCACCTGGCGGACGGACGCCGCGCCCGCGACCCCGACGAGCTGACCGACATCCTGCGCTCGCTCGGGCCGCTGACCCTGGAGGGTATCGCCGCCCGCTGCGAAGCCACCCCGCTCCCGCCGGTCGAGCCTGTCGAAACCAAGCCGGCCACCAGCTGGCTGCGCCGGCTCGAAGATGAGCGGCGGGTGATCCGCGTCCCGATCGCCGGCGCCGAGCGCTGGGCGGCGGTGGAGGACGCCGGCAAGCTCCGCGACGCCCTGGGGGTGGCACCGCCGCTCGGCGTCCCCGACGCCTTCCTCGACCTGACCGACGACCCGCTGGGCGACCTCGCCAGCCGCTACGCCCGCAGCCACGCGCCGTTCACCGCGACCGAGTTCGCCAGCTCGCTCGGCCTGGCGCCGGCCGTCGCCCGCGACGTGCTGCGCCGGCTGGCCACCGCCGGACGCCTGGTCGAGGGCGACCTGCGTCCGCCGGGCTGGCTGCCGCCCAGCGCGTCCCTACTTTCTGCCAGATATCCGACCTCCGCGACGGATACGTCGCGCGGAGCGGATATGTGGCAGAAAGTGGGAGCCGGCGACGGAGCAGGTCTGCCGGACGGTGGGACGGGGGACGGTTCCGCGTCCCAGGTCGGCCAGCAGAGTTGGGACAGGGAACCGTCCCCCGTCCCAGGTGCTCGCACCCAGTTCTGCCACCCGCGCGTCCTGCAGCTTCTGCGCCGCCGCTCGGTGGCCGCCCTGCGCGATGCGGTGGAACCCGTCGCCACCAGGGATTTCGCCCGCTTCCTGCCCAGCTGGCAGGGCCTGGGCGAGCTACGCGGCCCGGACGGCGTGCTACGCGCGGTCGAGCAGTTGGCCGGCGTGCCACTGCCGGCCAGCGCGCTCGAATCGCTGGTGCTGCCCGCCCGGGTGCGCGACTACCGTCCGGCCATGCTGGACGAGCTGACCGCCGGCGGCGAGGTGCTCTGGCAGGGCCACGGTTCGCTGGCCGGCGGCGACGGCTGGGTGAGCCTGCATCCCGCCGACGGCGCCGAGCTCACCCTCGCCCCACCCGATCCGGACCTCCTCACCGAGCCGTCCCGGCGGCTGCTCGACCTGCTGGTGGACGGCGGCGGCTACTTCTTCCGGGCCCTGGCCGAGCAACTTCAGTTGGACTCCCCGGCGGCCGGGGACGACACCGCGCTCACCGAGGCGCTGTGGGAATTGGTCTGGGCCGGCTTCGCCACCAATGACACCCTGGCGCCGCTGCGCGCCCGGCTGGGCCAGGCCAGCACGGCGCACCGCAGTCGGCCAACCGCCCCTCCCCGCGCCCGGTTCGGACGCGGGCTGGCCCGCGCCCCGCTGCGCCGCGCCAGCCCACCCGCCGGCGCCGGACGCTGGTCGGCGCTGCCCACCCCGGACACCGACCCCACCGCCCGGGCGGTCGCCACCGCCGAGGCCCTGCTCGACCGGTACGGCGTGGTCACCCGCGGCAGCGTCGCCGCCGAGGGCATCGAAGGCGGTTTCGCCGGCATCTACCGGGTGCTCTCCGCCGCTGAGGACGCCGGCCGGGTCCGCCGCGGCTACTTCGTCGAGCACCTCGGCGCCGCCCAGTTCGCCGCGGTCGGCGCGGTGGACCGGCTGCGGTCGTTCTCCCGTCCACTGGACGACGTGCTCGGCGGCGAGGCGCTGGTGCTGGCCAGCTGCGACCCCGCCAACCCCTACGGCGCGGCGCTCGGCTGGCCGGCCCGCCCGGAGGGTTCCAGCGGCCACCAACCCGGCCGGAAGGCGGGCGCCCTGGTGGTGCTGGTGGACGGCGACCTCGTCCTCTACGTCGAGCGGGGTGGCCGCACCCTGCTCTCCTGGAGCGAGCAGCCGTCCGTGCTGGTCGCCGCGGCCCGGGCGCTGGCGACCGCCGTCCACGCCGGTAGCCTCGGCACGCTGCGGGTCGGCAAGGTGGACGGCGAGGCGGTGCTGGGCTCGTCCCATCCGCTCACCGAGGCGCTGGAGCAGGCCGGTTTCCGGCTCACCCCGCGCGGGCTGGTGCTGCGCCGATGAGAGCCGGCCATGCCCGAGGGTGATTCGGTCTGGCGGGCCGCGCGAAAGCTGGATCAGGCGCTCTCCGCTCGAGAGCTGCTGGACGCCGACCTGCGCTGGCCGAGCCTCGCCACCGCCAAGCTGGCGGGGATGACAGTGATCGAGACCGTGCCCCGTGGCAAGCACATCCTGACCAGGCTCGACAGTGGCTGGACGCTGCACTCCCACCTGCGGATGGACGGCTCCTGGGTGATCCGGCCAACCACCCGTGAGGGTTCACTGCGCGGTGGGTCGGCGACCCTGGGTCAGGCTCGGCGACCGTCAGCCCGAGCCCGGGCAGCGGCGATCCCGCTGCGGATGTCCGGTCGCCGTCCGGAATCCCGCGGCGGGGGTTTCGTCCGAGCGGCGCTGGTCGGCCCGGACTACACCGCCATCGGCGTCGACCTCGGCATGCTCGACCTGGTCCGCACCCGCGAGGAGCACACCCTGGTCGGCCACCTCGGCCCGGATCTGCTCGACCCGGCGTTCGACGCGGAACTGGCGGTGGCCAACCTGGCGAAAGCCGAGGGGACGATCGGTGCCGCCCTGCTCGACCAGACCAACCTGGCCGGGATCGGCACCATCTGGGCCAGCGAGACCCTGTTCGCCGAGCGGCTCTGGCCCTGGCTCCCGGCGGCCGGTCTGTCCACCACCACCCTCACCCGCCTGGTCGCCCGCGCCCAGCGTTTCCTGTTGGCCAGCATCCGGCAGTCCGTGCCCTCGTCCACCGGCTCGGTCCGCCACGGCGAGAACAGCTACGTCCACGGCCGCGCCGGCCGTCCCTGCCGCCGCTGTGGCCGTCCGATCCAGGTGGCCCCGATCGGACCGCCCACCCGGGAACGTCCGATGTTCCACTGCCCGACCTGCCAGCCCCAGCACACCTAGCTCACCTCGTCCGCCAGGCAGGCCCTACCGTCGGGTTGATCGGCCACCGCTCATTGATGACTCAGCACCCAGATCGTCGACTCCGGCGGAACGGTCCCTTCACCCACCGATCCAGAGCAGGCGATCAGCTCACCACTCGGAGCTGTCACGGCGGAGCTGCCGAAGTTGGCCACGACCGTGACATCGCCGACCCGGAAGCCGATGACGTCACTGGGGTACCCATCGATCCAGTCGAGACGCGCATTGCCGAGGTCATGCTCGCGACGCAGGCGCAATGCCAACCGGTACATGTTGAGAGTCGAGTCCGGTCTGCGCTCCTGCGAGTCACGCGCGAACTCGTGCCACCCCTTCGGTTGCGGCAGCCAGGTGGTCCCGGACACGCTGAACCCGGCCGAGGTTGATCCCGCTTCCCACGGGAGAGGTACCCGGCAGCCGTCACGTCCGTATCTCCGATGCTGCGAACGCTCCCACGTGGGATCCTGCCTCGCTGAGTCGGCGATATCCACCACTTCGGGGAGACCAAGTTCCTCGCCGTTGTAGAGGTAGGCACTTCCCGGCAATGCGAGCATGAGCAGCGTTGCGCAGCGTGCACGACGCAAACCGACTTCCTGATCGGGGAGTTCGGGGCTGGTCGGCCCGATCCCGTCTCCATGCGCAACCGGCGAGGCCAGGGTCAACCGAGAGGCATGCCGGATCACGTCGTGATTCGACAACACCCAGGTGCTCGGAGCGCCCACCCGGTTGAACTCGGACAGTGACTCCCTGATGACCGCCTCGACCCGCTTGGCGTTCCAGCCCGAGTAGAGGTACACGAAGTTGAAGGTCTGATCGAACTCCCCGGGACGCACCCAGAGCGCCATCTTGGCCAGCGGACGCACCCAGGCTTCGCTGCACAGCAGCCGGTCGCCGTCGTAGCTGGCGACGAGCTTCTTCCAGCGAGCGAAGATATCGTGGATCTCCGGCTGTTCGGAGTATGGGTTCGCCGGCTTCATCAGAAGGCGTCGCTCATCCTCGGACGCGACCGTCACAAGCGTGTCGCTCCCATCGACGAAGAAGTCCTCGAGTCCGCCGTCCGCCGGATCCTTGTCGGGCAGCCCATCCTGCTTGAGAAGTGCGCGCGCTACATCGACTCTGAATCCGTCAACGCCACGGTCGAGCCAGAAACGCAGCACGCCGTCGAAGTAGTCAAGGACTTCCGGATTGCGCCAGTTGAGATCGGGCTGCGAACTGTCGAACAGATGCAGGTACCACTGACCAGCGGCGTCCGGCAGGCGGGTCCAAGCGGGGCCCCCAAACGCGCTCTCCCAGTTGTTCGGCGGCAACTCCCCATTGACGCCTTGTCCCTCACGAAAGATGTAGCGCTCGCGCTCCGGGGCGCCGGCAGGCGCCGCGCAAGCCTCAACAAACCACGTGTGCTGGTTGGAGGTGTGGTTGGGTACCAGGTCGATGATGACCTTGAGACCGAGGCCGTGCGCCTTCTCCAGCAATGAGTCGAAGTCGCCGAGAGTGCCGAACACCGGATCGACATCCATGTAGTCCGCGATGTCGTATCCGCCGTCGGCCTGCGGAGATGGGTAGAAGGGCGACAGCCAGACCGCGTCCACGCCCAGCGCGCTCACCTGTGGAAGTCGAAGAGTGATGCCAGCCAGGTCACCAAGACCATCTCCGTCGCCGTCCATGAACGACCGCGGATAGATCTGGTAGATCACCGCGGATCTCCACCACTCACTCATCGCACGCGAACCCTCTCTCGCCGACCATCCTCAACTCTTGACCGCGCCAGCGGTCAGACCGGCGACGATCTTCCGCTGGAACACCAGCACCACGATGAGGAGCGGAATGGTGATCAGGACCGATGCCGCGGTAATCGTTCCAATGGGCTGCTCGAACTCACTCAGCCCATTGAAATAGGCGATGGCGACCGGGACGGGCCGGACATCAGGGGTCGAGGTCAGAGTCACGGGTAGCAAGAACTCGTTCCACGCCGAGAAGAACACCAGGATGCCCGTTGTAGCGAGGCCGGGTGCGGCAAGGGGAAGGATGATCTTCCGGTAAGTCTGGAACGGCGTCGCCCCATCGATCGCAGCTGAGTCATCGATCTCGAATGGGATCTCCCGAAAGAACGAGGTCAGCGTGAAGATCGCCAGCGGAAGCGCAAACGTGAGCTTCGGGATGATCACACCCGGGAGCGTGTTGTACAGGCCGATCTTGGACCAGATGTCAAAGATCGGTGCGGCAACCGCGATCACCGGAAAGGTCGAGATCGACAGAACCATGGTGAGGAGCAGGCCCTTGCGACGCATCGGCAACCGCGCCAGCGGATACGCCGCCAGCGAGCCGAAGATCAGGGAGAGCAAGGTGACCGACCCGGCGATGATCAGCGAGTTACGCAGAGCGATTCCAAAATCGGCGTTGCTGAACACTTCGAGATAGTTCCCGAAAGACGGATTCGACACGATCAGGTCCGGTGACGAGAGCGCGGGACCCACCTTGAAGGAGGTGTTGAGCAACCAGGCAAAGGGAACGAGCGTCAGCCCCATTACCAGGAACGAGAGCGTCAGGGTGAGAGGGTGAGGCCCTTGTCGAATCCTCCGCCGTTTCACCGGAGCCGCCTTCGCCGAAGTCATGACCCGACTTGAGTGACTGCTCATCACCGCTCCTTGGAGATCTCGCGCAGGTTTCCCCCACCCATGCGGATATAGATGACCGCCACGATCATGACGGTGATGAAGGTGAGGATCGACAGTGTCGATCCCTCGCCGATCAGACGCTGCTCACGGAGATGCTGATAGGCCATCATCGACATCGTGCTGGTGCCATTGGCGCCACGAGTCAGCACGTACGGAAGATCGAACACCCTGAGCGCATCGAGAATCCGGAAGACAGCGGCGACGGCGATCGCCGGGGTGAGCAAGGGCAACGTGATGCTCCAGAACGTGTTCCACTTGCCGGCCCCATCCATGGATGCTGCCTCGTAGACATCTCCTGGGATGGACTGAAGTCCGGCGAGCACGAGCAGGGCGACGAACGGAGAGGTCTTCCAGACGTCAGCCGCGATCACCACCGCCATCGCATAGCCATTCTCGGCCAGCCATACGACGTCCCCTCCAGGCAGGTTCAGCCAGGAAAGCAGCCGCGTGATCAAACCGAGATTGGGATCGAACATGGTCTGCCACGTGATCGCACTCACCACCGTCAGCACGGCGTAAGGGATCAGTACGAGAGATCGGAGCAAGCCCTGGCCCTTGAACGTAACGTTGAGGAGCAGCGCCATGGCAACCCCGATGGCGAGTTCCAGCGCTACCGCTATGCCGGCGAAGGTGAAGGTGTTGCCGACCGCCGCCCACCAGGTGGGGGACGAGAGCGCCTCCAGGTAGTTCTCCAGACCGACGAACTTCGAGAGACCGGCTGTGCGGACCGAGTACTTGTGCAGCGAGAGCCAGATCGCGTACCCAACCGGTGCGGCGGCGACCAGCGCCATGACTGCCAGTGCTGGGGCAACCATGGCGCTGGCCGTGCGCCGCTCCGAGATACGCGGCGATCCGCTGCGGGACCTGGGCTTCATAGACCTAGAAGGTGGCTTGCGCTGTCTCGATATCGGCCGCCATCTTGGTGAGTGCCTCTTCGGCGCTGAGGTTCCCCTGCAACGCTTCGTAGACGTTCTCGTAGATGGCCCTCGACACCTGCGCGTACACCGGCGTGGCTGGGCGCGGACGGGCCGCCCCCACCGCAGCCTTGATCTTCTGAGCAGTGGGGATTGCCTCCTGCACGGCCGCATCGTCGTACACGGCCGGCACCACGGGAGCCTGGAGGAAGTCGATGAACATCTGCTTCTGGAACTCTGGGCTCACGGCGAAACGGATCACATCGGCCGCCGCCTCCGGATTCTTCGAGGCTGCCCCGATCGCCATGTTCCAGCCTCCCAGCACGGGCGTGGGAGTCGTACCATCCTTGAACGCCGGCAGCGAAGCGACGCCAACCTGGTCAGCGATCTTGCTCTCCTGGATGCCGCCGAAAGCCGACGGCCAGCCGCGCAGGTAGCCTCCCTGACCCGATTCGAACGCCATCCGCGAGCTCGCCTCGTCGTAGGTGAGCGAGGCGCGATCGATGGCACCGTTCTTCATGGACTGAACCATGAGTTCGAGCGCCTCGAGGGCCTCCGGCGAGTTCACGACCACCTTGCCACTGTCGTCCAGGACCGATCCGCCATTGGAGTAGAGAATCTCCAGGAAGTTCACGGTGAGACCCTCGTATGGCATCAACTGCTGCATCGTGCGGTTGTCGGGGGACTCCGCAGCGACCTTGTATATCTGCTGCCAGCTGGTCGGCTCCGGAACGCGGTCCGTCCGGTAGTAGAGCAGGCCAGCGTTGGTGTAGAAGGGGATCGCCCACTGGGTTCCGTCGTACTGCCCGCTGGCGAACACGCTGGGGAACAGGTTCTCGCTCACGTCCTTTCCGACCTCGCCGAGGTCGAGGATCCACTTCTGAGGCGCCCACTCGCCCACCCACGTGCCGTCCAGCATGTAGATGTCGCAGTCCGAGGACCCGCCTTCGAGCCGCTGGATCATCTGCGTCCGGGTCTCGTCAGCGTTGGTGCCCAGTTCGGTGGCCTTGAGCGTCACACCGTCGGACTGAGCGTTGTACTTCTCCGCGAGGAAGTCGAACACACCGTTGCTCTTGGAAGTACAGATCGTGACGGCGGAAGCCTGAGCACCCTCGGTCGGGCCGGTCGGTGCGGAGGTGCCGGGACCACCCGTGGTTGGCGTACTGCACCCGCTGAGCGCCAGAGTGGCGACCACGGCGACAGCGCCGCCGATCGCCAGTGAGTTCATTGTCCGTGACATCGTGGTCACCGGTCCTTTCACTTGCCCACCATTGGTTCTTGGAGAGCACTCTACTCGAGTCGCATTACGACTCGAGTAGATTTTGATCACGACTCTATAACGGCTGGGAGCCAATGACTGCTGGCGGGCGACTCGATCAACCCGCGTTCTTCCCGTGTCGCATGTGCTCGTGCGGAGGTGCGAGAAACTAGCGCGTCAGAGCCCAGTCACTGCGGCGTGTCGACGCAGCCGCAGGACGCCCGCCTGGTCAAGCTGACCGGGTAGACGCGGTGCGAGAACCCACCCGGCGGAACCTCCGCGAGGGACTCCACACAGTACGCGGCCATCTCCGAAATGGGGTGCGAGATCGATGTGAGACCGGGCGAGGCGAACTGCGACGCCGCGGTCCCATCGAAACTCACCACTGCCATACCATCGGGAACTCTCACTCCGCTCGACCACAATCCGTGGAGGACCCCCACCCCGAGCATGTCCGAGAAGCAGAACACGGCATCCGCATCCGGGACGGTCGATCGAATCTCCTCGACGGCCACGACACCGCCTCGCTCATTCCAGGACGTTGTGACCGGAGCGATCGGCGTGAGCCCGGCGTCGGCCATCGCCTCCATGTACCCCTGCAGCCGATGGTTCGCGCTGCGCTTGAGGTGCGGGCCCTGGACGGGCACGATACGCGTGCACCCGTGCTCGATCAGGTGCTCCGTCGCGATCCTGGCACCCTGACGAAAGTCCGGACCGATCGTGACGTGACCGAACAGCGGCGATTCCCTGTCGAGAAGAACCACGGGGATGTTGCTCTTCTGCGCCAGCCATTCGTCATCATCGACGGCGCTCATCAAGATGATGAGCCCCTCGACACCGCGATCGATCAAGTCGGAATGCAGCGCGTGCAACTTGTCCAGATCCGTCGCGCCTCGCGCCAGCAGCATCGAGTAGCCGCGTTCGCCCATTCGCTTGTCGATCTCCTGGACAAACGCGGCCTGGTAGGGATTCGAGACGCTCGTGACCAGCATGCCGTAGGTTCGGCTTTTCCCGCTCTTCAGGGCGCGGGCGGCCGCATTGGGCCGGTAGCCAAGTTGCTCGATCGCATCGAGAACCCGTTGCCGGGTCGATGCCGCAACGGTTCGCGGGCCATCGTTGACGACATAGGTGACGACCGTGGGGCTGACGCCCGCAAGTTTCGCGACATCCTTGCGCGTCGCAGTCCGCTTGGCCACCAACCCACTCCTACTGTCGAGGGCATCCCGACGATAGTCGCATTGTCGGCGGATATCTCCGCCACATCGCGCCACCTACCTGCCTTGCCGCAGTATACGGAGCCGGGTCAGCTGGTGGCGCGCAGCTCGATCAGAAGCGCCTGATCCGGGTGCATTTGAGGCATCTGCAAGCCGCTGACCTCGAGCGCGCGGCCATCCATCACGATGCCGGGCGGCGGTTCCGCAACGTCGAAATCACGAGCGTTCGTCGGCCGGTAGTCAGGACCCATGCCGAACCAGGGCGGCGCGATGAGTCCGCTGGGCGCTGAGCCGACCACGACGGGGCGGACGCGATAGGACCGCTCGTGGGCCAGCTCGGCAAAGCGAAGCCGGCCACGCGGTGAGATGATCGAGCGCCCGCGAGTCACGACCGCGAAAAGACCCCGGTCACGCTCCGGACTGACGATCCCATGCAGCCACAGTGACGGGTCCGGGGTGTCGCACCGAACGATCTGCCCCGAATGAAGGAACTCGCGAATCGACCTGTAGTACTGCACCCACTGGCCGAGCTCGCGGCGTTCCTCCTCATCTGCTTGACGGATGTCCCACTCGATGCCGAAATGCCCGAACAGCGCCGTCGCTCCGCGCATCGACATCGTCGACCAACGACCGGTGGTGTGGGAGCGAGGCGAGGAGATATGCGTACCGAGCATCTCCGGCGGCAGCAGTTGCCCCGTCCATCGCACCATCTCCTGGCGTTCGACCGGATCGATGCAGTCCGAGACCCAGACCCGGTCGGTGTGCTGCATGACCTCCAGGTCGACCCGTGCACCGCCCGACGAGCACGACTCGATCTCAACCCCGGGGCACCGTGCCTTCACCCGGTCGACAAGTGCGTAGAAGGCTCGCGTCTGGCGCGAAACCGCCGCTCGGCCGCCCGCCGTCAGGTCTCCAGCTTCCGACAAATCCCGATTGTGATCCCACTTGATGTACCGGACATCGTTCTCGAGGACCACCGACACGACTCGATCCTCGATGTAGGCGAACGCCTCCGGGATGGTCAGGTTGAGCACCTGCTGGTTTCGATAGGGCTTTGGCAGGTCCGGCGGCGAACTCGAACCCTGGGCTCCCAGAATCCAGTCCGGGTGAGATCGCGCCAGATCGGAGTCGAGGTTGACCATCTCAGGCTCAAACCACAGACCAAACTCCATTCCCAGCGATCGACAATGGTCGGCCAGGGGGCGAAGCCCCTCCGGCCAGACCTTCGTGTCCACGTACCAGTCACCCAGGCCGGCTCGATCATTGCGACGGTTACGGAACCAGCCATCGTCAAGCACGAAGCGCTCGACGCCCACGGACGAGGCGATCCGAGCGAGCTCGAAGATCTCCTGGGGCGTCTGGTTGAAGTAGACCGCCTCCCAAACATTGAAAGTCACCGGCCGGGGACTCCCGGGATGGGTGGGGCGCGAGCGCAGCCATGCGTGCAAGTTGTTGGCTGCCATGTCCAGCCCGTCGGCGTACTGAAAGTAGATGTCGGGTGACCGGTAGCTCTCGCCGGGACGAAGGATGCACTCACCCGGCAACAACAGTTCCGACCCGCCCATCACCTGCTCGCCGGAGTTGAGCTTCTCAACCCAAGTGCGGTGGTTCCCCGAGAAGGCGGTGTGAAGCCCCCAGATCTCGCCGTCCCGGAACCCGAAGCCCGTCCTTCCCACGAATGTCATTCCCGGCGCATCCTGACCAGTGCGGCCCCGGCGCCCCTCACGCAGGTCACAGCCCACCGTGACCGGACGCCGCTGGGCATGCCGCTCGTTCCCCCAGCGGCCGGCCAGATCCAGAATCTCATCCGCCTCCAGTGGGACCGGCAGGGTCAGACCAAGTTCCTGGAGGTAGTAGTCATCGGTTCCAGTGTTGCTCAACACCGCGCTGACCCGGCCGACCCCGGCCGCCAGCAACTCGACCGTGATGGTCAGGCCCAGATGGTTGCGCGAGTCCTCAAGGCGGAAGCAGGCCGCCGCCGGCGTGTCGGAGCCCCCGCCAGGGTCGACCGCGACAAGCGTGAATCGTGGAGCCCAGGCAGTTCCATCCGCACGATGGCCGGCCAGCCCGGGCCTGCCCTTCCAAGCTTCGGACTCCAGCGGGAGCATGCCGGTCTCGACCAGGCCGTTGGGAGCGTGCCCGTCCCACGCTTCCCGATGCGCAATCACGATGGCGTGCAGCGACTCGGCCTGCTCGCCGTCGAGTGCCGCGCCCCAATGAACGATCCGAGGAATCTTCCGCGAGGAAAGGTCGAAGAGGACCGACATGCCTTCATGCCGCAAGTGCAGAAGTGTGGGAAGTCCTTCGGTACTCAACTTCTCTCCTCAGTTCACCCGGAAAATGCTCAGTCAGCCCGATCCACTCGTGTCGCTTTTCCGAGACCGGCGGAGCGGTGCTTGAGGACCGGTATCGGTCAACGCACTCCCGAGTCTACTCGAATCGCATTGGATGCTCGGGCTTGAACCTGGCCCGACGAATCGCGTTCGATCTCGGCCGCTCACCCAGGTGTCGAACTACGTCTGCGAGGTTCACCGACGCCCTGGCAGCTCAGCTCGAAGGCATGGTGACCGCCTCTTCGAGTCGAAGGGTAGCGATGTCTGATTTCCGCTAGGAATCGGCGGGACGGGGGAGCAGGATGGGCGCATGGCCGTCCGACCCCGCTCACACCCAGAGCCGTCCCACCGCGAACCCCCGGTGGCGCGGGCGGACGATGCCGCGCGGGCCGAGAGCCAGCCATACCCACCGAGCGCTTGCCTGGTGAGCAGGCCCCCGATGCTCAGGGGTGGCGTTCGATGAACCCGAGCATTCCGGACGCGGGCACCTGCTACCGCGCGGTTTCCTCCCGGGACCGGCGGTTCGACGGGGTGTTCTACACCGCGGTCACCACCACCGGCATCTACTGCCGGCCGAGTTGCCCGGCCCGCACCCCGGCGCCGTCCCACGTCACGTTCTATCCCACCGCGGCGGCCGCGCAGGCGGCCGGCTTCCGGGCCTGCAAGCGCTGTCTTCCCGACGCCACCCCGGGCAGCCCGGCCTGGGACGCGCAGGCCACCACCGCCGGCCGCGCGATGCGACTGATCGCCGACGGCGTGGTCGACCGGGAGGGCGTCCCCGGTCTGGCGGCCCACCTGGGCTACACCCCGCGCCATCTCACCCGGGTGCTCACCACCGAACTCGGCGCCGGGCCGCTCGCCCTGGCCCGGGCCCGGCGGGCGCAGACCGCCCGGACGCTGATCGACGCCACCACGCTGAGCTTCGGGGAGATCGCCTACGCGGCCGGCTTCGCCTCCGTCCGGCAGTTCAACGACACCGTCCGCGCGGTCTACGCGACCACCCCCACCGAACTGCGCCGCCCGCGCGACGAGGCCGGCCGAAGAGCACGCCAGCGGCCCGAGGAACAGCTGGTCAAGGACGGTTTGACCGCCGCGCCCGGGACGATCCGGCTGCGGCTGGCGGTCCGGACCCCGTTCCACGGCAGCGGGCTGTTGCGGTTCCTGGCGCCGCGGGCGTTGCCCGGCGTGGAGGCGGTCGGGGACGGCTGGTACGCCCGCACCCTCCGGCTGCCGCACGCCCCGGGCGTCCTGCGGCTGGAGCTGCCGGACCTGCCCGAGCCGGGGACGGCCACCGTCCCGGTCGAATTGGCGCTGGGCGACCTGCGCGACATCGCCGCGGCGGTGGAACGGGCCGGCCGTCTGCTGGACG
The DNA here is from genome assembly GCA_049840415.1 of Propionicimonas sp. Classification (GTDB taxonomy): domain Bacteria; phylum Actinomycetota; class Actinomycetes; order Propionibacteriales; family Propionibacteriaceae; genus Propionicimonas. The sequence continues at coordinate 431,754 of JASGLB010000014.1, forward strand.
CCGACTGCGATCCCCTGGCGGTGGCGGACGCGCTCGGTCCCGATCCACTGCTCGGTCCGCTGCTTCGCCGCTGGCCGGGGCTGCGGCTGCCGGGTCATGTCGACGGCGCCGAGGTGGCCGTCCGGGCGATCGTCGGCCAGCAGATCTCGGTGGCGGGCGCCCGGACCGTCCTGGGGCGGTTGGTCCACCGGTACGGTGATGCCCTGGCCACCAGCCCAGCGGGCCCCGCGCCGTCCAGCCGGACAGAAACCGGGGAAACCAGGGCAGTCACGGACACTATCCACGCGACCGGCCGGAATCACCCGGATTCTGTACCGGGCCAGACCGCCGCAGCACCCGAACTGACCCATCTCTTCCCCACTCCCGAAGCCCTGGCGGCCGTCGATCCGGAGGATCTGCCGATGCCCCGGGCCCGCGGCCGGGCGCTGGTCGGTCTGTGCCGGGCCCTGGCCAGCGGCGAACTCGCGCTGGACCGCGGTCCGGACCGGCAACAGACCCGCGCCAGACTGCTGGCCCTACCCGGGATCGGTGACTGGACGGCCAGCTACCTCGCGCTCCGCGCGCTCGGCGATCCGGACGCCTTCCTGGCCACCGACCTCGGCACCCGCCAGGCGCTGGCCCAGTTGGGTCAGGACCCCGGACGGGCTGCCGCGCTCGCCGAGAACTGGCGTCCGTGGCGCTCCTACGCCCAATCCCTGCTGTGGCAGACGACGCTCTCCACCGCGCCAGCGGTGGAAGCGGCGGAGTCTCGACGAGGTCCGCACCAGCGGGCCTCCGAACAACTGCTCGATCCGGAAGGAAACCCCGATGTGGCACGTGATTGATTCCCCGATCGGCCCATTGCGGCTGGTCGCCGCCGGCGGGGCGCTGACCGCCATCGAGTTCTCCCCGTTCCACGACCGCTCGGACGATCCCTCGCCGACCGAGCAGACCGACGACGAGTCGGTGCTGTTGCGGGCGGCCGCGCAGTTGGCGCAGTACTTCGCCGGCGAACGCACCGAGTTCGATCTGCCGCTGGCACCGCGGGGCACCGCCTTCCAGCAGCGGGTCTGGGCCGAGTTGCAGAAGATCGGCTTCGGCGAGACCGCCAGCTACGGCGAGATCGCCCAGCGGCTCGGCCTGACCAACGCCGCCTCCCGGGCGGTCGGCACCGCCAACGGCCGCAATCCGATCCCGATCGTGGTGCCCTGCCACCGGGTGATCGGCGCGGACGGCACCCTCACCGGTTACGCCGGCGGCATCGAACGCAAGCGCGTCCTGCTCGACCTGGAGTGTCCCACCCTGGTCTGAGTTCGTCGAGGGCTTCCGCTAACGCCGAGGGCTCCTCCCCCGGCACGAGCCCTCGGCGCGAAGGGAGGCCCTCGACGTGAGAGACGCGCGGGGACCGCCGGCCCGTCCCGGGTTCAGACCAGGAAGGTCGCCTCGGGAAACACCTGGTCGTACTTCTGGGAGTGGCGCGGCTCGGCCATCAGGTCGGCCACGGTGTCGCGCCACAGCGCGTAGTGCGCGGTCTCCTTGTGGGACAGCATCGCCTCCGGGCTGCGGTAGACCTCGACCAGGACGAACCGGGTCGGGTCGTCGGTCGCCTGCAGGACGTCGAACCGGGCGATCCCCGGCTCCTGCAGCGAGTTGCCGGCGTTCTCGGCCGTGGCGGCGGCGAACTGCTCGACCTGGTCGGCCTTGACATGGACGAAGACGTGGACGATGACCATGCTCCAGTGTGCGGCATCGGCACCGGATCCGCACTCGCGGCGGCTCAGCCTTCGAGTTCCCGCCAGACGCGCAGCAGTTCGGCGACGCCCCAGGCCTGGGCGGACGCCGGGGCCCGCCGAGTTGCCGGGGGTCGCCGTCCAGTGGCATTCTGGAAGGCTGGTCTCGGCCAGCATTCGCCCTACGGAGACCCTTCCCATGAACCTTCCCGCGTCCACGCGTGCCCTCGTCGCGAACCGTCCGTTCGTGACGCTGCTGGCCGCCCGGACGATCTCGATGCTCGGCATGGCGTTCGCGCCGGTCGCGCTGGCCTTCGGCGTGCTCCGGTTGCCCGGGGCGGACGCCGGCACGCTCTCCCTCGTCCTGCTCGCCCAGACCACCCCGAACGTGCTGTTCATGCTGGTCGGCGGGGTGATCGCCGACCGCTACCCGCGGGCGGTGGTGCTGCGCTGGGGCGAGTTCCTCACCGGCCTCGCGTTGGCCTCGATCGGGCTGATGATGCTCTCCGACAACGCGCCGGTGTGGGCGCTGTGCCTCGCGGCGGCAGCGGCCGGCACCGCCGGTGCGGCGATCTACCCGGCGCTGACCGGCATCATTCCCGACCTGGTGCCGGTGCCGCAGTTGCAGCAGGCGAACGCCTGGCTGAGCGGCGGCGCGTCCGCTGCCCGGCTGGCCGGGCTGGTGGCCGGCGGCGTGGTGGTGATCTGGCTGGGCGGCGGCTGGGCGATGGTCACCGCCGGCGCGTTCTACCTGCTGGCCGGCGTCCTGGTGCTGGGGCTGCCGAAGATCTCCAGCACCCTGGCCAGCGCCGCGGAGAATCCGCTGCGCCAGCTGGTCGAGGGGTGGGCGGAGTTCCGCTCCCGGCAGTGGCTGTGGGTGGCGGTGTTGCAGTTCTCGGTGATGGTGATGATGTTGCAGGCCGCCCACGGCGTGTTCGGCCCGGTGGTGGCCGAGACCGAGCTCGGCGGGCCGGCCACCTGGACGACCTTCCTGGCGGCCGAGGCGGTCGGCGCCGTGGTCGGCGTCGCCCTGGCCTTCGTCTGGAAGCCGCGCCGGCCGATCTTCACCGCGGTGCTGATGACCTTCACCGCGGGCGTCCCGGCGATCCTGCTGGGGGTGAGCGCGCCGCTGCTGCCGGTGGTGGTCGCCGCCTTCGCGATGGGGGTGGGCTTCGAGCTCTTCGGAGTGTGGTGGATGACCACCATGCAGAACGAGGTGCCGGCGGAGTCGCTCTCCCGGGTGGCCTCCTACGACGCGCTCGGCTCGATGATGCTCGGCCCGGTCGGGCTGATGCTGGCCGGGCCGGCCACGCTCGCCTTCGGCGTCCACACCGCGCTGATCGGCGCGGGGCTGATCACGCTGGCGGCGGCCGCGCTGGCCCTGCTCTCCCCCGACGTCCGTCGGCTGCAGGCCCGGGATCGGAGCTCGGTCACCCCGCCGGGGGTGGTGGCGACCGCCTGACCGGGCCTCAGAACTCCTCGTGGGTGGCCGGATCGGCGCCGAACAGGCGGCCGTCCGGTCGTCCCAGGGCGGTGATCGCGGCCACCTGGTCGTCGTCCAGGGTGAAGTCGAAGACCGACAGGTTCTCCCGCTGCCGTCCGGCCGAGGCGGCCTTGGGCAGCGGGACCGAACCCAACTGCACCTGCCAGCGCAGCACGATCTGGGCGGAGGTGCGGCCGTGCGCCTCGGCGATCCGGGCGATCACCGGGTCGTCGCCGATCTCCTTGGCCCGCCCCAGCGGGCTCCACGACTCGGTGCGGACGCCGCGGTCGGCGTTGGCCTGACGCTGCTCGACCTGCGGGAAGTAGGGATGCAGCTCGACCTGGTTGACCGCCGGCGTGACGCCGGAGTCGGCAATGATCCGGTCGAGGTGTTCGGGCAGGAAGTTGCTCACCCCGATCGAGCGCAGCAGGCCCTCGCGCTGCAGGTCGACCAGCGCCCGCCAGGCCTCGGAGTAGCGCCCCTGGTTGGGATTGGGCCAGTGGATCAGGTAGAGATCGATCCGGTCCAGCTGCAGCCGGTACAGCGACTCGTGCACGCAGTTCACCGCGGCCTCGTAGGAGTGGTACCGCCCGGGCAGCTTGGAGGTCACCACGATCTCGTCCCGGGGGACGCCGGAGCGGCGCACCGCCTCGCCGACCGCACCCTCGTTGTCGTAGTTCACCGCGGAATCGAGCAGCCGGTAGCCCTGGTGCAGGGCGCTGACCATCGAGTCCACACCCGCCCGTCCCCGCAACGGATAGGTGCCGAAACCGAGCGCGGGCAGTTGGTGGCCGTCGTTGAGCGTGTAGCTGGGCATCATGCCCCCGACGCTAGCCCCGGGCGGGCTCGGTTGCCAGCCCGACTCAGATGTCGGCCAACGCCTCGGTCGGCGACGCCTTGGCCGCTCGCCGGCCGGGCAGGACGGAGGCCAGCGCGGCCGCCACCACGGCGATCACCACCATGCCCAGGGTGAGCGGCAGGTCGACCGCCAGCACGGGCTGGCCGACCTCCATCGAGGCGGTCATCGCAGTCGCGCCGAGCCAGCCGAAGAACACACCGGCCGCGATCCCGACCAGCACGCCGACCCCGGCCAGCAGCAGCGCCTCGATCAGCAGCATCACCCGCAACGATCGGGTCTGCAGCCCCAGCGCCCGCAGCAGGGCGGACTCCCGGGTGCGCTCGATCACCGACAGTCCGAGGGTATTGCTCACCCCGACCAGGGCGATCAGCACCGCGACCGCGAGCAGGGCGGTGGTGATCAGCAGCAGCAGGTTGAGGATCTGTTCCACCTGGGCGGCCTCCACCACCCCGCCGCTGACCCGGTACTCCCCCTGGCCGGCCAGTTCGAGGATCTGGCCCACCGCGGACAACGCCTGGCCACGGTCGGGGATCGAGAGCCAGACCAGGGCGTCCGGCACCACCTCGGTGAGTTTCGCCAGCGTCGCCGGCGAGACGATCACCTCACCCAGATCCAGCAGCCGGGAGCGGGTGAGGGTGAGCTCGACGCTGCCCTTCGGGCCGCTCAGCGTGATCCGCTCGCCGTCCTGGGCAACCTCGGAATCGGAGGAGACCAGGATCTGCTCGTCGCTCAGCGTGGTCGGCGCCCCGGTGGCGACCTTCGCCATCGCCGGGTCGAAACCGATCGCCAGCACCCCCTGGACCTCGCCGCCGGCACGGCTGAAGTCCAGTTGCCCGACGCCGAACGAGGCCAGGCCGTCCACCCCGGGGACGGTGGCGAGTTGCTCGCGCAGTTCGGCCGGCACCGACTTCTCGAAGCCGTAGGCGGAGACCGAGGCGTCCACCGGACGGCGCTGGTCGATCTCGTTCAGCACCGTGGCCCGGATGCTCGCGGTGCCCACCTGGAGGGTGACGATCAGGCCGACCGCCAGCATCAGCGCGGTGGCGGTGGCCGAGGCCCGCCGCGGATTGCGGACGGAGTTCTGCGCGGCCATCCGGGCGGTGACGCCCAGCGGCGCGATCAGCACCCCCACCCCCCGCAGCAGCCAGGGGACGAACAGCGGCGCGCCGAACAGCACGCCGAGGGCGATCAGGGCACAGCCGGCGATCGCCGGCAGCAGCGCGTCCTTGCCGCTCAGGAAGACCAGCGCCAGGCTCAGCCCACCGGCCACCAGCAGCCCGCAGAGCGTGGCGCGAATCCAGCCGGCCCGCCGCTGCTCGTCGCTGGAGAGTTCGGGTTGCAGCGCTTCCAGCGGCCGCACCCGGGTGCCACGCAGCACCGGCAGGTAGGCGGCCAACACGGTGATCAGCAGGCCGACCGCGAAGGCGACCGCCAGCTCGGCCGCCGGCAACTGCAGCCCCCAGTACAGCGAGCCGGTGATGGCCGACCCGATCGCCGCCAGGCCTGCCCCGAGCAGCACCCCCAACCCGGCACCCAGCACGCCGAGCGCGAACGCCTCCAGCAGGAAGCGGTTCCGCACCTGCGAACCGGCGGCGCCGACCGCGCGCAGCAGGCCGATCTGCCGGCGCCGCTGGGCGAGCAGGATGGTGAAGGTATTGGCGATGGTGATCATGCCGACCACCGCGGCGATCCCGGCGAACGCCCACAACAGGTTGCGGAAGGCCTCGAACCCGGCGGTCAGCACCACCAGGGCCTCGGCACGGACGTCCGCCGCCGTCCGCGCGAGGAAGCCGGCCGGCAGCACCGCGGCAACCGCCGCCCGCAACTGCTCGGCCGCCACCCCCGGTGTGGCCTGCACCAGCCAGGTGCCGGTGCCGATCTCGGGGTCGATCTGGTAGCGCTGGAACGCCTCGCGGGCCAGGTAGCCGTTGTGGACGAACAGCGAACCCGGTTCGTCGGTCAGGCCGACCAGGGTGTAGCTGACCTCGTCGTAGGAGGACTTGATGGTGTCGCCGAGCGCGGCGTTGAGCGCCTTCGCCGCGCTGCGGGAGAGGGCGAGCTCGCCGGCCCGCTCCGGCCAGCGCCCGTCGGCCAACCGCGCCTGGCGGAACGACTCGGAGGGCAGTCCGATCAGGGTCACCAGCGTCGTCTGGCGGTCCCGGGTCAGCCCGTCGTTGGAGGTGAGGCTGGCTTCGACCCCGGCCACCTCGGGCAGCCCGGCGATGCTCGTCCGCAGATCCGGCGGCTCACCCTCGAGGAGGTCGGTCTCGACCACCACGTCGGCGCCGGCCATCGGCAAGGACTGCTGCCGCTCCAGGCCGTTCTGCTCGGTGGCGACCAGAACCGAGGAACCGGCCATGAAGGCCACGCTGATCGCGATCGCCACCAGCGTGGCGACGAACCGGGAGGGGTGGTACCTCAACTCCCGTAGAGCCTGGCGCAGCATCAGGCCCCCAGCGCCTTCATCGCGGCCAGCACGCGGTCGGCGTTCGGGTCGAGGAAGTCGTCCACCACTCGTCCGTCGGAGAGGATCACCGCGCGGTCGGCGTAGGCGGCGGCATTCGGGTCGTGGGTAACCATCACGATGGTCTGGCCCAGGCTCAGCGTGGCGGTGCGCAGCTGGTTGAGCAGATCGGTGCCGGAGCGGGAATCGAGCGCGCCGGTCGGTTCGTCGGCGAACAGCACCTTCGGCCGGGTGATCAGCGCGCGGGCGATCGCCACCCGCTGCTGCTGGCCGCCGGAAAGCTGGGAGGGCAGGTGCCGCAGCCGGTTCCCCAGCCGCAGCGAGTCGACGATGGCGTCGAAGGTCGCGGAGTCGGCCCGGCGTCCGGCCAGGTCGAGCGGCAGCAGGATGTTCTCCTTCGCGGTCAGGGTGGGCAGCAGGTTGAACGCCTGGAAGACGAAGCCGACCTGATCGCGCCGGACGGCGGTGAGCTCGCGGTCCCGCAGCCCGGTGATCTCGGTGCCGCCCAGGTGGACCTGCCCCGAGGTCGGCCGGTCGAGCCCGGCCAGGCAGTGCATCAGGGTGGACTTGCCCGACCCGGAGGGCCCCATGATGGCGCTGAACGAGCCCGGCCGGAAGCCGACCGTCACCCCGTCCAGGGCACGCACCTCGGCTTCACCGGAGCCGTAGGTCTTGGTCAGGTCCACCGCCTGGGCGATGGTCTCGGGCAGGGCGGGAGCAGTCGCAGTCACGTTTTCAAACCTAGGTTCGGCCTGTGGGCCGGGCATCATCCCGCGCGGCGCTTCCCCTCGTCCCATCGGACGATTCGCAGACCGCCCACCCCACCCCACCCTCGCCACCCCATTCCCACCGAGGGCTCCCGCTATCGCCGAGGGCTTCCCCCCAGGCACAGGTCCTCGACGGTAAGGGAGGCCCTCGATGGGGAGGTCAGCGTCGGCGGGGCGAGCGGCGGGGGTACGTGCGAGGGCCGCGGCGGGGGTACGTGCGAGGGCCGCGGCGGGGGTACGTGCGAGGGGCGCGGCGGCGGTAGGCTCCAGCTGTGGCGCTGAGCGTCTTCGAGTTGTTCAAGGTCGGGATCGGGCCGTCGTCGTCCCACACCGTGGGGCCGATGCGCGCCGCCTGGACCTTCCTGACCGCGCTCGCCGAGAGCGAGGCCCTGCCGCGGGTGGCCCGGCTGAAGGTGGAGTTGTTCGGTTCCCTCGGGGCCACCGGGCACGGCCACGGCAGCGTCCCGGCCGTCGTGCTGGGGCTGCTCGGCCAGCAGCCGGAGACCGTCGATCCGCGACTGTGCCAGCCCACCCTGGCCGTCGTCCGGGAGACCAGGCTGCTGGCCCTGCCGAACGGGCCGAAGATTCCGTTCAATCCGGACGAGGACGTTGTCCTCTATCGACGTAGAGCACTTCCGGCGCACTCCAACGGCATGATCTTCACTGCCTGGGACGAAGCGGGCGGCCAACTGGCCCGGCGCACCTACTACTCGGTGGGCGGCGGGTTCATCGCCGACGAGAGCCTGGAGGGGCCGGCCCGGATCGTCCCGGACCCCACGCCCGTCCCCTACCCGTTCAACTCGGGCGCGGAACTGCTGGAGCAGTGCCGGGTGACCGGTTTCTCGATCGGACGCCTGGTCCGCGAGAACGAGCGCTCCTGGCGCACCGACGCCGAGATCGACGCCGGCCTGCTGCACCTCTGGGCGGTGATGGACGAGTGCATCGACAACGGCCTCACCACCGAGGGCCTGCTACCCGGCGGGCTGCGGGTGCGACGCCGTGCCCCGGAGTTGCTGAACCGGTTGGAATCCGAGGGGGACGACGGCGACCCGCTGCGCGGGATGGACTGGATCACGCTCTACGCGCTGGCGGTCAACGAGGAGAACGCCGCCGGCGGCCGGGTGGTCACCGCCCCCACCAACGGCGCGGCCGGGGTGATCCCGGCGGTGCTGAAGTACTACCTGCAGTTCGTCCCCGGCGCGGGCAACCGTGGGGTGATCCGCTTCCTGCTCACCGCCGGCGGGATCGGCGCGATCATCAAGGAGCAGGCGTCCATCTCGGGTGCCGAGGTGGGCTGCCAGGGCGAGATCGGCGCGGCCTGCTCGATGGCCGCCGCCGGCATGGCTGCTGTGCTGGGCGGCACCCCCGCCCAGGTGGAGAACGCCGCCGAGATCGGCATGGAGCACAACCTGGGGCTGACCTGCGATCCGGTCGGCGGGCTGGTGCAGATCCCCTGCATCGAGCGCAACGCGATCGCCGCGGTGAAGGCGATCACCGCCGCCCGGACGGCGCTGCGCGGCGACGGCACCCACATCGTCTCCTTCGACAATGTGCTGAAGACCATGCGGCAGACCGGCCGGGACATGTCGGTGAAGTACAAGGAGACCGCCCGCGGCGGCCTGGCCGTCAATGTGATCGAGTGCTGACCGGCACCGGTCACCCCGACCCGAACTTTTCTGCCAGATAGCCTTCCTGGCCGACGGATAGGGCAGCTGAAGCCGCTATTTGGCAGAACCTGCACCCGCCGGCTGACGCTAGGCTCGCAACCGACACGAAAGGGAAACCGATGCCGATTCTCGACCAGTTCCACGCCGACCCCGACCGCTACGACGGACGGATGCCCTACCGCGCGGTGGGCCGCAGCGGGCTGAAGCTGCCCGCGGTCTCGCTGGGGCTGTGGCACAACTTCGGCGACGATGTCCCGTTCGCCACCCAGCGCGACATCCTGCGCCGGGCCTTCGACCTCGGCGTCACCCACTTCGATCTGGCGAACAACTACGGCCCGCCCTACGGCAGCGCCGAGACCAACTTCGGCCGGCACCTGAAGGAGACCTTCCGCCACCACCGCGACGAGCTGATCGTCTCGTCCAAGGCCGGTTGGGACATGTGGCCCGGCCCGTACGGCGACCTCGGCTCACGCAAGTACCTGCTCGCCTCGCTCGACCAGTCGCTGGCCCGGATGGGCCTGGACTACGTGGACATCTTCTACCACCACCACTACGACCCCAGCACGCCGCTGGAGGAGACCATGTCCGCGCTCGACACCGCCGTCCGCAGCGGCCGGGCGCTCTACGTCGGGATCTCGTCCTACTCGGCCCAACGGACGCGGGAGGCCGTCGCGATCGCCCGCGAGCTCAAGCTGCCGCTGGTGATCCACCAGCCCTCCTACTCGATGCTGAACCGCTGGGTGGAGGACGCCACCGCCGGCGAGAGCCTGCTGGACGCGCTGGGCGACACCGGGCTGGGCTGCATCGCCTTCTCGCCGCTGGCCCAGGGGATGCTGACCAACAAGTACCTCCATGGCGTTCCGGCCGGCTCCCGGGCCAGCCAGGGCAAGTCGCTCTCCCCCGATCTGCTGACCGACACCGCGCTGAGCCACATCCGCGCGCTGAACGACCTGGCCACCGGACGCGGCCAGTCCCTGGCCCAGCTGGCGATCGCCTGGGTGCTGCGCGATCCGCGGGTGACCTCGGCGCTGATCGGCGCCTCGTCGGTCCGCCAGCTGGAGGACAGCCTGGCCGCGGTGGCCAACCTCGACCTCGCCGACGCCGAACTGGCCGCGATCGACACCCACGCGGTCGACTCCGGGATCAACCTCTGGCAGGGCCCGAGCTTCGCCTGACCGACCCCCAACGGGTGGCCGGACGGATCCTCACCGAAGACTGAGCTTGCCCTGAGCCTTCCTTGAGGGTCGGCTGAGCCGGCGCCCCTATGTTGCTGAACGGGCCAATCCGGTCCGTACTCATCAACAAACAATGGGGGTTTGTCAACATGGAGGCTCGGAAGAAGAGCATTGTGGCCGTTCTGGCCGGCGTGGTCGTGGCGGGTGCGCTGAGCGCGTCGGCCGCCACCCTGGGCGGCGTCCACTGGGCGCAGCTCGGCGCCGACACCGCGGTGGTCGCGGCTCCGATCAGCAAGGGCGTGGACGTGACCTGGGAGACCGCGTACAGCCAGCAGGCCAAGGGCTACGCCGTCACCGGCATCGCCCTCGCCGCGCACAACAGCAGCGAGTCGATCCCGACCGACGCGCAGGTCAAGCTGTCGGTGACCGGCAGCGGGGGCGCGGTGCTGGGCGAATACGTCAGCACCGACGGCGGCCGCACCTGGTCGACCAAGCCGGCTGCCGCGATCCTGGCCAAGGACGTGGAGGGCGTCGCGGTCGTGATCAACGGCACCAAGGTCCAGGCCTGAGCCGCGCCTGACCACCCGGGGGGAGCGATGACCGCGTTGCCAGCACCTGCGCCCGCGCAGGCGGAGGCCACCCACCTCGTCACATCGGAGGGAACCGTGACGAGGGGGCGGCCGGGCCGCAGTCGACGGACGGCACGCGCCGTCCTGAGTTGGCTGCTGCTGGCGATCGCGGCCGTCGCGCTCTGGCCCGCCTCCTGGGGTGGGACGCTCGGGCTCACCATCGTGTCCGGGCATTCGATGGAGCCGACCTACTACACCGGCGATCTGGTGCTGACCGTTCGGCAGCCGGACTACGCCGTCGGCGACGTGGTCTCCGCCGTGGTGCCCGAGGGCGAACTCGGCGCCGGCGGCCGGGTGATCCACCGGATCCTCAGCATCCGGGACGGCGTCATCGCCACCCGCGGCGACAACAACGCCGACCTCGATCCCTGGGTGCTGGCCAAGGGCGACGTCACCGGCCGGGCGATCCTCCACCTACCGGCCGTCGGCCTGCTCTGGAGCAGCCAGGTGCTGCCGTGGCTCATCGCCATCGTGGCCGGCCTAGCGGTGACCATGCTGCTGTGGCCGTCCAAGGTCGAACCGGCAGCCGAACCCGACCCCACCGGTCCCGACCCCGCCGACACCACCGGCAACTGACCGAGGAACCACCCATGCGCAAAGCTCGTCGATCGGCCGGACTGGCTGGTCTGATCGCGCTCGCGCTGGCCGGAATCGTCACCTCCTCGGCCGCCAGCATCGGGGCAGTGCACCCCGCCCCGCTCGGGGCCGCCCAGGCCACGACGCAGCGGATCACCGGGGTCAACCTCGACTGGTCACCCGTCGGCCGCAGCAGCCACTGGAGGGCGGACGCCGTCACGATCAGCACCGACCCCGGCCAGGAGTTCCAGGCCGGTGACCGGGTCAAGCTCACCATCGTCGGTACCGAAGCCGGCTCCTGCGAGCTGACTCGGACGACCTCGGCCGGCACCACCGTCGGCTTCGATCGCTCCGCCCTGGCCACTGCCTGCGGCAGCGTCAACCTCGACGACATCAGCTGGGTGGCCGTCGCCCTGTCCGGCGAGCAACTGAGCGCCACGTTCAGCAGTGGCCTGGGCGAGATCCGCGGCACCCTGGCGGCGTTCAGCGGCGCCGTGGTCAACCCGGAACGAACCCTGCGCGGCAGCACCGAAACCCGGTTGATCAACAATGTCTCCCACCTCTCCGGCGTCTCGGTCCAGGTCGCCGCCCGCGGTCTGAGCACCGCGGACCTGGCCGGAACCCGGGTGATCGCGCGGCTCTACCACACCGACACCGACACGGTGTTCGAGTACGCCGGGACCATCTCGCTGGACCGCACCGCGCCGATCCACGTCGAGCCCGCCGCCGACGGTTCCGGGCTGGTGGTCGGCATCGACACCATCGCCCTGGCCGACCGGGACGGCACCGCCCGTCCCCGGGTCGCCCAGGTCAACCGCTTCAGCGTCGCGCTGAGCGAACCGCAGCACCTGGGCGCGAACCGGGCCGGCGCGGCCGACTACGCCTTCTCCTCCGTGACGGGGACGATCGCCGCCGTCCCCGACCCGACGCCGAAGGTCTCGACCGCGCTGGAGCCGGTCAACCTCGACCAACGGCTCACCTACCAGTACCCGGCGACCACCAACTTCGACGGCAACTCGCTGGCCTTCTGCCACAACTTCAGCGTCACGAACACCTCCGACCAGGCCATTGACTGGACGCTCACCTTCGACACCTCGCTGGTCCCGCTGTGGGGGTTCGACCCCACCGCGCCGGACGCCTTCGCCTCGACCTGGAACTGGGAGACGGTCAGCTACGATCCGGCCGGGCACCGGTGGACGATTCGCGGGAAGGGGGAGAGCCGGGTCGTCAAACCGGGCGCGACGGTGAGCAACCTGGGCTACTGCACGCAGAACGTCCCGACTCCCCCGGTCGACCCGGCGAGCTTCACCGCCTCGCTCAAGGTCTCCTCGGCCAGCGCCTACTGGATGCAACTGAGCCTGTCGGTCACCAGCACCAGCACCTGGAACCGGCCCTGGGAGATCACCGTCGACCTGGCCGACCTGGTCTGCCCGGCGGGGTTGCCGAAGTCGGGCCTGAGCTGGGGTTCCGGGGTCGAGGTGACACAACTCGACGCCACCCGGTACACCCTGCGGGGCAAGCCCAGCGGCAACACCCGGTTCGTCGCGGCCAGCCGTCCCATCACGATCGCCCCGGTGGTCAGCTACGCCCCGCTCAACGGCCAGTACCAACTCCCCTGCGGGAAGGCCGGTGCGGCCAGGACGGACGCGGCCAAGCCCGGTTCGGACAGCCCGGCACCGACGGCCCAACCTCAGGACGAGGGCGTCGCCACCGAGCCGGAGGCGACCGTGCCGCCGGAGGCGCCGGTCGAAACCTCGCCAACCGAGCCGGAGGTCACCGCGGCGCCGGACGTCCCGGTCGAGACGCCGCGAGCTGACGAACCGTCGGTCCCCGCCGCCGAGCCGGCGGAGACCGACCAGTGACGGCTTGGGCGGACTCCACCGATGGCCGGTTTCAGCGGATGTTCTGGGATATCATCGCGGGAACTGAACCCCGCCCAACCCGCTCGTCAAGAGCCGCAGGAGAGACCATCGTGGACAGCCCCCGGGTTGCCGTCGTCATCGAGGACGACGCCGACATCCGGTCACTGGTCACCGACGTGCTGGAACAGGCCGGTTTCGAGGTGCACTCCGCCGCCGCCGGCCTGCCGGGGGTGGAGTTGGTCCGCGCCCACGATCCGGTGGTCACCACGCTGGATGTCTCCATGCCCGGCATGGACGGCTACGAGACCGCCAAGCGGATCCGGTCGATCAGCCCCACCTACATCGTCATGCTCACCGCCCGAACCGACGAGATCGACACCGTTCAGGGGCTGCAGGCCGGCGCCGACGACTACCTCACCAAACCCTTCCGGCCGCGGGAACTGCGGGCCAGGATCGAGGCGATGATGCGCCGTCCGCGATGGCAGCCCACCGCCCCGCCGGCACCGGAACCCCCGGCCGAGGAGTCCGGCTGGCTGGCCCACAAGGAGCTGCGGGCGCACCCCGAGATGCACCTGGCCAGACTGGACGGACGCGACCTTGAGCTCACCCCCAGCGAGTTCGACATCCTGGTCGAACTCCTGCTGGCCAGGCGACGGGTGGTCAGCAAGTCCGAACTCGCTCTGCGGCTGCACGACGAGCGCGGTCCGGGCGCCTCCGGGTACGTCTCGGAGCACGACCTGCGGGCCATCGAGGTCCACCTGGCGAACCTGCGCCGCAAGCTGGGCGAGTCGGCGACGGCGCCCCGCTGGATCGAGACCGTGCGCGGCGTCGGCTACCGGCTCACGGCCGGCTGACCGGTAGTTCGGTGGCGACCACCGGCGGCGAGTCCGGGGTCTCGGCGGAACGGCGGGCGGCCGCGTTCGACGCCTCGATCAGGCTGGCCTCCCGGTAGCCGAAGACGTCGGTGGTGGCGATGCCAACGCCGAGCACCGGCGTGACCGGCACCCCGGTCGCCGCCAGGCCGTCCAGCACCCGCTGGTGCAGCACCATCGCCAGGGTGCGCGCCTCCGACCCCGCGGCGATCGGCAGCGCCACCATCAGACCGGCGGGGCCTTCCTCGCCCACCAGCGCGAGCACGGGGGCGGTCGCCCGGACGCTGGACCGCCAGGAGTTCACCAGGACGGCCTTCTCCTGCGCGCCGAAGGCGGTCGCGATCCGCGGCAGCTCCTCCATCCGCAACGCGATCACGGCCAGGCTCTCCCCGGAGCGCTCGCAGCGCTCCAGCACCGACGCGAGCATCGCCTCGAAGGAACGTGGATCCAGCAGACCATCGGTGGTGATCTCCAGGGAGTTCGCCCGACCCCGGCCGCGCAGGGTGGATTCGGTGGCCCGCAGCACCGACATCGAGGTCACCGTCGTCACCGCGAACACCATGGTCAGGATGGAGGTGTTCACGCTGCCGAACCAGGTCCGGAACTCCGGCGAGTCGGTGCCCAGCACCAGCAGCGTCACCAGCCGTCCGACGTAGTAGAGCGCGGTCGCGCCGAGCACCACCGAGATCGCCACCACCAGCGACTGTCGGCTCAGGATGCCGCGGCGGGACTCCACCGCACCCAGTCCGGCGAACCCCGCGATCCCGGCGAACATGATCGAGGCGCCGGCCCAGTCCCCACCCTGCGGACCGGCGAGCAGCACGGCCACCAGCTCGGCGAGCGCCACCGCGGCGACGAGCGCCCCGGGCAGCCAGCCGTGATGATCGTTGAACGACCGGCACCCCAGCCACAGGCACCCCACCGCCAGGACGAAGCAGGCATTGCCGACCGCCGTGGCGATCCACGCCCCCGGCAGCTCGAGCGCCCACACCAGGTAGCTGAAGGTCGTCATGGTGCCGGCCAGGAACGCGATCGTCCACAGCCTGACCGCCGCGCTGGACGGACGAGCCAGCGTCTCCATCACGTAGAGCATCCCGGTCGTGATCATCACCACGGCGGTGGCCAGGCTCATGGTGGGCTGGTCGAAGATCATCGGTCATCGCCTTTCGGGATCGTGGCGGGCAGCCGTACCAGGAAGGCGGCTCCCTCGCCGAGAACGCTGCGCACCGTGATGTCACCGCCGTGGGCCCGCACGATGTCGCGGCTGATCGCCAGCCCGAGCCCGTTGCCGTGCACGGCGGAGCGTCGCGCGACAGCGCTGCGGAAGTAGGGTTCGAACAGCCGGGGCTGCTCGTCGGCGGAGATGCCCGGGCCGTCGTCGCGCACCACGATCAGGCTCTGCTGACCGTCGGTGGTGCAGCCGATCTCGACCCGGCCGCCCTCGTCGGCGTACTTGATCGCGTTGGCGATCAGGTTGTCGACCACCTGCCGGATGCGCTGTGCGTCCACCCACGCCGGAGCGGACTCTATGCCTGTCGAGTCCACTGTCATCCGCCGCGCGGTGGCCCGCGGCTCGGCGTCGGCGATCGCGGCCCGCAGGATCTCCGCCAGCTCCACCAGCCCGCGGTCCAGGGTGGGCACGACGCCGCCGCGCGAGGCCTCTGCCGTGGTGAGAATGTCGGTCACCAGGCTGAGCAGGCGTTCGGCGCCCCGCTCGGCGGCCGCCAGCTGGCGGGCGATGGTCGGCGTCAGGGAGTCGTCCTCCAGCACCAGTTCCAGATAGCCGAGGATGGAGGTCAGCGGGGTGCGCAGTTCGTGGGACACCGAGGCGATCAGGTCCTCCCGGGCGCGCAGCGCCAGCTGCTCGGCGGTGACGTCCTCGATCACCACGATGGTTCCCTCCGGTTCTCCGCGAACATTGCGGATCCGGCGGGCGGAGCTTCGGATCGCCCGGCGTTCCGCGTCCGCGTCCCCCAGCCAGACCAGTTCGGAGTCGAACACCTCGCCCCGTTGCGCGCGTTCCACCGGCAGCCCGTCGGCCGGCACCGGGGTGGAGCCGTCCGCCGCGTGCGTGACCCCGCCGGAGCGCTCGTGCAGCCGCTGCATCCGCCCGAACGCCTCGTTGGCGAACACCACCTCGCCGTCCGGATCGATCCGGACGACGCCGAAGTCCACCGCGGCGAGCACGTCGGTCACCAACTCCTGCTGATAGCGCGCCCGTTCCGCGATCCCCTGCAGGACGAACGACTGCCGCTCCAGCAGCTCGCGTTGGGCGTCCGATCGGCGGGCCATCAGGTACGCGATCGCGGTCATGCCGGCCAGGAACAGCGGGAACAGCAGCAGGCTCAGGTTCGGCCGCTGCAACGGGTCGAGCAGGTTCGCGGCGAGGTAGGCGCCGCTGGCCAGCAGGGCGGTGGGGACGGCGGCCGCCAGCCCGAACGACCAGGCGGTCCAGATCGCCGGGATCACCCACAGCAGCGCGAAGCCCGACACCGGCGCCCCGATCCGCAGCAGCCCCACCATGACCAGGTCGACCAGGATCAGCAGCACGATCAGCGAGCGGGGCAGCCGGTAGGAGGGCAGCATCACCGCCGTCGCCAGCACCACGAACCCCAGCACCGAGCCGAGGACGACCGCCACCGGGTAGCGGTACTCGCCGATCAGCAGCACCAGCACCGACCCCAGCAGCACCAGGCTGCCGAGGATCAACTGACTGAGCACCGTGATCCGGATCCGGGCCGCGTCGGCCAGGCGGGGGCGTCTCTCCGACCCGGCGAATACCATGCCCCGACCGTATCCGGTCCACCGGGGTGTTCACCGCCGCAGCGCCGGGGATGGGGGCGAGCCAGCGGGCGGAGGCTGGGCTTTGAACCGTGGTTCGGGCAGGATCGCGGGCATGGGTTTCTTCTCGCGCTTCCGCAAGTCCGATCCGGTTGAACCGACGCCGCCGGCCGAGCCGCCGGACGCCACCCCCGACCAGGACGATCAGGCGCTCGGCTGGGACGCCATCACGGCCGTCTTCGATGCCGCCTACCCGGGTCAGCAGAACCCGCAGCACTGGGGCACGCTCATTCCCTGGACGCTGGGCGGGCCGGATCCGATCCGCGGCATCTCCGCCTACCGGGCCACCGAGCCGGTGCCGCACTGGCACTACGTCAGCTACGGCTACTCCGACCTGTTCGGCGATCAGGCCGAGGAAGCCGCCCAGCGTGGCGAACCGGCTCCGGAGTGGTCGGGCTACGGCGTCGAGATGAGCCTGCGGCTGGCGGATCCGGCGGCGGCCGACCCGGACGCCACCGCCCCGGCCTGGGTGCTGAACCTGCTGCAGAACCTGGCTCGCTACGTCTTCCGCTCCGGCGCCGTGATCCGCGCCGGCCACTATCTGAACGCCAACGGCCCGATCGCGCTGGACCAGGAGACCGCCCTGGTCGGGCTGGTGTTCGTCGAGGATCCGATCCACCCCGAGCCCGTGGAGACCCCCTACGGCAAGGTCCAGCTCGTCCAGGCGGTCGGGGTCACCGCGGCCGAGTTGGACGCCGCCGCGGCCTGGAACCCGCGTGGTCTGGCGAGGCTGGTCGGACGGGCCCACGGCTACGGCCTGACCGCGCTGGGCCGGCCCGGCATCGAGACCGACCCGGCGCTGTGGCAGCAGGTGCAGGCCTCGATCGACAGCGAGGGCTCCACCTCGAGCTTCTTCAATGTCGAGACGCTGCGGGTCACCCCCGAGGGCGAGGACCTGGTGATCGACCTGGTCGGCGGGGTCGATCTCGCCTTCCGCGCGATCGCCTCCCGGGTGGCCAAGGGCGAACCGGTCAGGATGATCGGCAACGACCACGTCCTGCACTTCACCCCGCAGACCGACCAGGTGGTCCGGGAGACGGACGCGGAGCAGACCACCCTCAGCCTCACCCCGGAGGGCGCCGCCGGGCTCCGGCAGCTGCCGGAGCCACCGTTCGCGCTGCGGGTGGACGGCATCCCGGGCGTGGTGTGGCGGGTGGCGGCGGCCGAACCGGCCTAGCAGCCCGCGTCGTCCCGGAACGGCGAGGCGCAGCGGCCCGAACGGACCGCTGCGCCTCGTTTTTTGGGTTTGCCGGATCAGGAATGCAGTTCGCTCTCCGGCAGGTCGACCGGACCGCGGTCGTCCTTGCCGTCGGTGAAGTACTTGATCACGAACACCGCCGCCACCAGCAGGTAGGCCAGCGCCACCGTGCCGGTGTCGCCGGTCAGCCAGCCGACCGTGGCGGAGTGGATCACGCCGAAGGCGGAGAGCCCTGCCGAGATCACCGCGATCACCGCGCCACGGATGCTCTGGTTGCGGATCGCGAAGATCGCGATACAGCCCCACAGGATCGAGGCCAGCGGCGCGCCGTTGCCGAGGTGGCTGAAGCCCAGCCAGTCGACGCCGGCGGTCTGCAGCGCTTCGGCTCCCACCTCGCCGGCGTTGGTGCCGGCCGCCTTGAGCACATTGCCGATCAGGGTGAGCGCCCAGTTCGCGATCCAGGGGAACAGCGCCACGAAGATCACCGGAACCTCGTTGCGTGGTGTCTCCCTGACCACCTGGTTGGCCGACACGATGCCGATGTAGACCAGGATCGGTGCCACCGCCGCCATCGGGATGATCGAGAGCAGCAGCGAGCCGAGCGAGAACAGGCCGAAGACCAGCATGGTGGTGCCGGAGGCCAGCGAGTAGCCCATCCGGGCACCCAGCGACTTCCAGCCGACGTGGCCGATGTAGACGGTCACCGGGAACGGGTTGCCGAAGAAGGCACCCAGCGCCGAGGTGACGCCGTTGCCGAGCATCACCGAGCGGGTCGGGTAGGGGTCGCCGGCGGCGTGCGCGGACTCGATGTTCTCCAGGTCGAACACGTAGTTCGCCAGGCCGAGCGGCACCGCCGAGGCCAGGAACGGCAGCGACATCGGCAGACCCTCGATGATGTTGCCGATATGCACCGTCGGCGGACGGAACCCGGCCTCGCCGAGCGCGACACCGATCGCCTCCGGCGACATCAGGCCGAAGATCCAGGCCAGGCCGGTGCCGACGATCAGGATCAGCAGGCCGGTCGGGATCTTGCCGAACATCGGCTTGCGGCCGAACCAGTTGATGAAGATCAGCACCAGCACCACGAAGGCGACCACCGGGGTGTGGAAGGACTGCAGCATCGGGTTCATCGCCAGCAGCAGCAGCCCCAGGCCGGCCAGGCAGGAGAGCAGCACCGACCGGGGGATCACCCGGCGCAGCCAGTCACCGACGAAGGCGCCGAAGATCAGGATCGACGCCTCGACCAGGCACCAGACCAGACCGATGGACAGCGCGAACTCGGCGTTCTTGGTGGTCTGGTAGACCGGCAGCAGCACCAGGAAGGTCACGGTGAAGATGGACGGCGCGCTCGGCCCGGAGGGCAGGACGGTGATGTCCTTGCGTCCGGTCCGCTTGTACATCTGGTAGCCGAGGTAGGTGTACCAGACGCTGGCCACGAAGACGGCCAGGCCGAAGGCCGGAGCGATCCGGCCCAGCACCATGTCGACCGGGAGGCCGACCACCAGGGTCAGCAACGACACCATGGTGAGCAGGTTCGTCAGGTTGTTGACGAGCAGGCCGAAATAGGCGGCCCAGTCGCCCTTGGCCCAGAACTGGGCCTTCTGGGGGGCGACGGTAGTCTGTGTCATGGACGGATGCCTTCTGTGAGTTGGTTGACAGGGTTACCCGACCGCCACCGGCTCCATCTCCCCGAAGACGATTGGGTCGGCCTGCGGGGACGATGGAGTCGGGCCGTGCGGCCAAGTGCGTGGTCACTGGTACTTCTCGGCCAGCGCGAGCGTAGCGGCGTGGAACGCCTCGATCGGCGGATGGGTGAGACCGGCGCCGATCATCCCGATCCCGGCCTCCTTGTGGGCGATGGCGGTGTTGATGATCGGCAGGATTCCGGTCTCCTCCACCTTCCGGACGTCGATCCCGGTGGCGGTGCCTTGGAAGTCCAGCACCGGGATGGTGAGGTTCGGATTGGTGCCGGTGGTGATCTCCAGCATGGTGCGGGAGTAGTCGATCGCCTCGGCGACGGTACCCCCGACCAGCGGGACGATCGCCGGCGCGCAGGCCATCGCGAAGCCGCCGATGCCGTAGGTCTCGGTGATCGCCGAGTCGCCGATGTCCAGGCCGCGGTCGTCGGTGGTGAAGCCGGCGAACAACGGCCCCTCGACCACCTGAGCCGGGCCGGTCAGCCAGGTGCCCTGACCCAGGCCGGAGACCCGGATGCCGAAGTCGACGCCATTGCGGCACATGGTGGTGACCACGGTGGAGTACTCGATGTCGTGGGCGGCGTCCATCGCCGCCTTGGAGCAGGCCATCCAGGTCGGGCCGGAGAAGTAGTCCGAGCTGGCGACGAAGTTGAACACGTCCTGCTTGTCCTTGGTGGAGAAGCCGGAGTCGAGGATGTGCGGGGCGAGCGCCTGGATCAGCAGGGTGGTGCCGGCATTGTTCCGGTTGTGCGCCTCGTCGCCCATGTGCAGCGCCTGGGCGAGCATCATCCGCAGGTCGATCTCCTTGGCCGACGCCATGGCGTCGCGCAGGATCGGGCCGAAGACGTCCCGCATCCAGTTCAGCCGATCGATCACCGACTGATCGTTGGCGCCCATCCGCAGGATCTTCGCCAACTGCTCGGAGAGGTTGGTGTAGGCGTAGTTGCCGTGCGGACGGTTCTCCACCACGTGCATGAACATGGACGCCGAGGTGACGCCGGCCATCGAGCCGACCGCGTTGTGCTCGTGACAGGGGGAGAAGTCGATCTCGCCCGAGCCGGCCAGATCGTAGGCCTCGTCGAGATCCCTGGCCAGGCCCTCGAATACCAGCGCGCCGGTGACCGCGCCCTTCATCGCCCCGGCCATCCGCTCGAACTCGATCGGCGGGCCGGCGTGCAGGATGGTCTTCCTGGTCATCCCCGGCACCACGTCGATCGCCTGGCCGAAGCCGACCAGCACCGGCTGGGAGGTGACGATCCGCTGCAGCGCGACGGCGTTGGCGGCGTCGATCCGCTCGGCCAGGTCGGGCCGGGCGAGGACGCCGAGGGCGGCCACCACGTCCGGACGGCCGCCGCCCGGCGGGGTCCAGTCGAGGTGGGTGACAACGGCTCCCTGGGCTTCGATGTCCTCGGCGAACATCGCCGCGCCGACATTGATCGCCGACAGCGGGCGTCCGAAGATCTCCGCGATCCTGCTCATGCGTTCTCTCCCTTGTAGACGAACTCGCGGGCCAGCAGCCCGGTGTTGGTGGAGGACGAGGCCCAGGTGACGCCGGCCCCGGTGAGCTTGGCGACCTGCTCGTCGAAGTTCTGCGCGTCCTGGTCGGTGCCCAGCACGTAGGCCAGGATCTCCAGGTGGCGCCCGGCGGCCGCGGCGTCCGCCTTGGCCTGCTCGATCGCCGGCAGCATGACCCCGACCGGATCCGGGTTGGCGCCGTAGCCGAGGACGAAGTCGAGCACGATCACGCCGACCTCCGGATCGGCCGCCTCGGTCTTGAACCGCTCGATCCGGTTGGACGGATCGATCATCGGGTGCGGTTTGCCGTTGGTGAACTCGTCCTCGCCGAAGTCGAGGAAGGTGTGCGCCCGGGAGGCGTCGGTGCCGCTGAGCTTCCTGGCCGGATCCTTGGCCAGGTTGGAGTAGACGTCGGAGTACTTCTCCAGGGCCAGGAACATCGACTCGTCGCACAGCGTGCCGCCGCAGAACAGCGCCCGGATGTACTTCTGCTCGGGGGTGAGCTTGGCCCGGACCTCCTCGATCAGCGGCCAGTTCAGGGAATGCAGGTCGAGGGTGGATTCGTCCACCCCGCTGGCCACCACCGCGGCCAGCGCGGCCGGCTTGGTCCGGTCGAAGAAGGCGATCCCGCGGGCCTCGGCCGCGGCGGCGACGTCAGGCCCGGCGCCGAGGAAGCAGACCACGGCGGGCTTGGCCGAGGCGGCCAGCCGGTCCAGTACCTTCTCGGCGACCTCGCTGGCCGGCGGCTTGGAGATCACCACGATCACGTCGGTGCCCGGGTCGGCGTCGAGGGCGTCAATGCCGTCCAGCATCATGATCCCGCCGACCTCGGCCGACAGGTCGCGTCCACCGGTGCCGATCAGCTGGCTGATCCCGCCGGTGAAGTCGTGGATCCGGACGCTCATCTCCTGGGCGCCGGTGCCGGAGGCCGCCACGATGCCGATCCGGCCGCGGCGGACCTGGTTGGCGAAGCACAGCGAGACCCCGTTGAGGATCGCGGTGCCGCAGTCCGGGCCCATCAGCAGCAGCCCGGCGTCGTGCGCCTTGCGCTTGAGCTCGATCTCGTCGGCCAGCGGGACGTTGTCGGAGAACAGCATCACGTTCAGCCCGGCGTCCAGCGCCCGGTGGGCCTCGCCGGCGGCGAAGGCGCCGTTCACGCTGATCACCGCCAGGTTGGCGTCCGTCCGGCCGGCCGCCGCGGTGGCGATGGTCCGGTAGGTCACCTCGCCGGCATCGGCGTTGGGCTTGCGGTCGAGCAGGCCGATCAGGCCCTCCAGCGCGGCGTCCGCACCCGCCTCGTCGCCGTCGGTGACCACGATCAGCACCAGATCGCCGGGGGTCGCCTCGGCGATCTCCGGGGTGATCAGGCCCTGGTTGGTGAGGATCTCCTGGTTCATCGGGGTCGCCATCGCAGCGACCGCGTTGACCACACCCTCCAGGGCACCCGCCCGGGTCGAGATCGACATCAGCGACACCGAGTCGATGTAGGTGTTCTTCTTGATGAGTGTCCTGGTGGGCATCACTTTCCTCGCTACTTCGTGGTGGATTCGAGCGTCTGGTGGAGTTGCACGGCGGCGGCCAGCCCGTGGGCCAGGTCGGTGCCGGAGGTATGGCCGATCGCCAGCAGGGCGGCCACCGCATCGGGGACGGCACAATGACCGACCGTCATCCCCGGAGTGATCGCGGCCAACAGGTCGGCGAGCGGCTGGACGGCCCGTCCGGCACAGGCCTGACGCAGCGCGGTGAGGGAGACCTCGTGGGTGGAGCCGGCGGACGCCGCCGCGCGGACCGCGTCCGGGACGATCGCCAGCGTGGCCACCGAGCCGGGCGGACGCGAAGGCCAGGCCGGTCAGCACGTCGTCCCCGGCCGGGGTGAGCCCGGTTCCCAGGCCGATCAGACCGGCGGCGGCCGCGCGCAGGGAGTCGGTGTCGCCGGCCGTCACGGCAGCGGCGATCCGGTCCAGGCCGGCGGCGATCCGTCCGGCCACCGCGGCGGAGAACGGATCGGCACCGGCGTCGGGCTCCGCCCGGCACGCCGAGCCGGTCCAGCTCGGTGAGCAGTTCGGCGAGCCGTTCCGGCACCACCCGGCCGGCCGGTCCGGACGGGCTCCACAGCGCGGCGGCGGAGAGGTCGACATCGGCCGCGCCGGCCAGGATCACCGGGCCGTGCACCGTCACCGGCGCCCCGACCCGCAGGCCGAGGCCGGTGAGCTCGTCCAGCGGGAGGCGGACGGTGCGGGGCGCGGCCGGGACCGTCCGGGCGGCCAGGCTCCACAGCTGCTCGCCGGGGGTGGCGATATTGATCACGGACCGGAAGACGGAATGGACGGTGCCGACGCCGGGCAGGGCGCCCAGCAGCGCGGCGTCCATCGCCAGCGCCGACATCGTCGTCATCGTCGTCTCCCGAGTCCGCTCGGTCTCAGGCCAGGGCCGCGCGGAGCAGCTCGGCGATCTCGGTGAAGCCCTTCTCCTCGGCGTGGGCGAGCGGGGACACGCCCCACTGGTCGACCATGCCGGGATCGGCTCCGGCGGCCAGCAACAGCCGGACGATCTCCTGCTGGGCCGGCCCGCCGTCGCGCAGCAGGATGGCCTCCAGCAGCGGCGTCCAGCCGCACAGGTTGGTGTAGTTGACGTTGATGTCGGTCTGCTCGGCCAGGTAGCGGACGATCTCGACGAAGCCCTTCTCGGCGGCCGGGTGGATGCCGACGCCGTCGAACCGGGTGTGCCGGTCGAGATCGGTGCCGGCCTCGACCATCAGGGTGACCAGCTCGAGGTTGCCGGAGATGCAGCCCCAGAGGAAGGGGTTGAGGTTGATCTGGTCCTGGGCGTCGATGTCGGCCCCCGCCTCGATCAGCCGGCGGACCAGGTCGAGCCGGTTCGCCTTGGCAGCGATCAGGATCGCGGTCCGTCCCTGGTGATCGGTGGCATTGACGTCGGCGCCGTTGGCCAGCGCTTCGTCGACCGCTTCGACGGGGGCGGTGGCGACCAGGGTGGGCCAGTCGGCAGCGGTCTGCGGGAGGGTTCTCATGAGCTCAACCTCTTCGTTCTTTCCTCTGCTGCTCGACCTCCGAGGCAGCCTGGTATCTGGTATACCATATGCCATGCGCATCCTGCTGGCCCTTGGTGGAAATGCCCTGGTGGGCCCCAACGAATCAGTCCGTCCCGACCATCAGATGGCTGCCGCGGCCGCCGCCTCGGGTCAGATCGCCCGGCTGGTGACCGCCGGCCACCAGGTGCTGGTGAGCCACGGCAACGGCCCCCAGGTGGGCAACATCCTGGCCAAGAACGACCTGGCCTCGTTCGCCCTCACCCCCGTCCCGCTGGATTGGTGCGTGGCCAACTCCCAAGGTTCGATCGGCCACGTCCTGCTCAATGCCCTGGACGCCGCCCTGCAGGCCGAGGGGTCCTCCGTGCAGACGGCGGTGCTGGTCTCCCGCACCCTGGTCGCCGCGGACGACCCGGCGTTCGGCAACCCGACCAAGCCGATCGGCCGGTTCGTGGACGAGGAGACCGCCGAGCGGCTCACCCAGTTCGGCCAGCGCTACGTCCGGGTGGACGACCGCGGGCTGCGGCGGGTCGTCCCCAGCCCGCAGCCGATCGAGATCATCGAGGCGCCGGCGGTCCACGCCCTGCTGGAGGCGGGTTTCCTGGTGGTGGCCGGCGGCGGTGGCGGGATTCCCGTCGTCCGGCATGCCGACGGCACCCTGCACGGCGTCGAAGCTGTGGTGGACAAGGATCTCTCCTCGATCCTGCTGGCCGGGCAGATCGCGGCGGACGCGCTGGTGATCGCCACCAATGTCGACAATGTCTGGCTCGACTGGGGCAAGGAGAACGCCCGGCCGCTGCACGAGGTGAGCGTCGCCGAGCTGCGACGTCACCAGGCCGAGGGCCAGTTCCCGCCCGGGTCGATGGGGCCGAAGGTGGAATCCGCCTGCCGCTACGTCGAGGCCACCGGTGCCCGGGCGGTGATCACCTCGCTGGGCCGGATCGCCGAGGCGCTGGAAGGAACCGCGGGGACCGTGGTCGTCCCCTGACCGCTACCCGCCGGCCGAGCCGAAGAGCTGCTGCAGGGCGATCGTCCGCGAGGTCTGGACGTGGCGGATCGCCAGCCGCTGCGCCTCGGCGACATCGTGGGCGGCGATCGCCTCGGCCAGAGCGCGGTGCTCGACGCAGAGTTCGCGCGGGTCGGGGTTCTGCCGCAGCAGCCAGTTGAGCCGGTTCTGCAGCGGCTCCAGCAGCTTGCTCAGCAGGTCGTTGTGGGTCATCTGCACCAGGACGGCGTGGAACGCCAGGTTGGCCTGATCGACCGCCTTGCGGTCGCCGTCCAGCAGGCCCCGTTCCGAGGCGGTGACCTGCTCGAACATCATCGCGATCTCGGCCGGGGTCGCCTTCCGCGCCGCCAGCGCCGCCTCCTGCACCTCCAGCGCCTCGCGCACCTCGAAGATCTCGACCAGATCCTCCGGCTCCAACGTGGTCACCACCGCTCCGCGGCGTGGGGTGAGGGTGACGAAGCCCTCGGACGCCAGCCCGCGCAGCGCCTCCCGGATCGGGACTCGGGAGATCCCGATCTCCTCGACCAGGTCCCGCTCCTTCAACCGGTAGCCCGGCGCGAACCCGCCGCTGGTGATCCGTTCCCGGAGGTAGTCCTGCGCCACCTCGACCAACGAGGGCACCCGGTCGCCGGGGCGGTCCGGGCTGCCGGGTTGATCGTCATGGCCGTCATCGTACTGAGCCGGACATGATCGACGTCACCACCGGCCGTCAGCGCAGGAAGAGCGCCCGCAACCGGCGGGTGGTGAAGGCGATCCCGGCCACCGACATGATCACGAAGTAGCCCAGGTGGACGAAGGTGGCCGCCTCGAAGTGCCCCACCGACAGCTGCCGCATCAACTCGACACCGTGCCACAGCGGCAGCGCCATCACGAACCACTGCACCGCTTCGGGAAAGACGGTGATCGGGAACAGGGTGGACGAGAACATGAACATCGGCAGCAGCGCGATGTTGATCCAGTCCATCTGCTGGAAGGTGGTGAAGTAGCTGGTCACCGCCATGCCGAGGGCCGCGAACCCGAATGCGATCAGCAGTGCCACCGGGATCATCGCCAGCGCCCACCACGAGGTGGCCAGCCCCAGCATGGCGATCACCGCGGTGAACCCCAGGGCGTACAGGAAGCCGCGGAACAGCGCCATGAAGATCTCGCCGAAGGCGACGTCCAGCGGCCCCAGCGAGGTGGCCAGCATGGCCTGGTAGATACTGCGCGAACTTGAGCTTGAAGAAGACATTCCAGGTGGAGTCGTAGATCGCCCCGTTCATCGCCGAGGTGGCCAGCAGCGCGGGTGCGATGAACGCCGCGTACGGGATCGGACGTCCGCCCGGCCCGGTGACGTCGCCGATCAGTTGCCCGAGACCGAACCCCATCGCCAGCAGGTAGAAGACCGGCTCGAAGAAGCCGGAGACGATGATGATCCAGTTCTGGTTGCGGATCACCTTGAAGCCGCGTTCGATCACCGTCCGGCCGTTGCCGGAGGAGTTGGACGCGACCCACGCCCGCGACGCCACGGCGCGGGGCCACCCCCGCTGCTCGGCGCTCATCTGGCCAACCTCCGGGTGAAGTCCGCGAGCGCCAGGACGGTACCGCCCAGGGTCAGCCCGAGCAGCACGACCAGGTGGACGACCACCATCCAACCGGAGACCGGCAGCCCGAAGCCGAGCAGCCGGGCCAGCTGGGTGCCGTGCCACATCGGGGAGATCCAGCCGATCCACTGCAGGTAGATCGGCATCGACTCCAGCGGGAAGAAGGTGCCGGCGAACAGGAACATCGGCGCGATCACGAACCGCTGCACCATCGAGAACTGGTAGCCCTCGTTCTCCAGCGTGGCGGCGTAGGCCATCAACGGGGTGGCCAAGCGCCATCGCCGCCACCGCGGCGACCGCGATCATCGGCCAGGAGCCGAAGCCCGACCACGCCGGCGACCAGCAGGATGAGCCAGAAGATCAGCCGCCTCGACCAGGAACCGGATGCCGATCGCCACCACCTCGCCGACCGCGACCTGCAGCGGCGAGGCAGCGGTGGCCGCGCGGGCGAAGTAGAGCTTGCTCCACTTGAAGCCGTCCATCACCGGGAAGGTCGCCTCGCTGCCGGCCGACATCACCACCGTGCTGACCAGCAGCCCGGGCGCGACGAAGGTGAGGTACGGCACCCCCGCCACCCCGCCGGAACCGGCGTCCACCAGGGTGCCCAGGCCGATCCCCATCGCGATCAGGTAGAGGATCGGGGTGAGCAGCGAGCTGCCGACCAGGTCGTCCAGTAGGCCTTCATCGAGATCAGCCGCCATTCGGCCTGGTACCACCAGCCCCAGCGCCGGGCCCGCTGCGCCTGCCGGGCAGCCGACAGCGCCCGGCCGGAGTAGGCCAGGGCGTTGGTGTCGACGAAGTCAGTCAATCAGGCTCCGTCCGGTCAGCCGGAGGAAGACGTCCTCCAGCGACGAACGGCGGACCAGCGAGGTGACCGGCACCAGCCCGCGGTGATGGACGGCGGCCAGCGCGGCCTCGCCGTCCTCGGTGTAGAGCAGGACGCGGTCGGGCAGCACCTCGAGGCGTCCCAGGTCGCGCAGCTGGTCGACCAGGGCGGCATTGCGCTCGGAGCCGAACCGCAGCTCCAGCACCTCGCGGGTGGCGTACTGCCGGATCAGCGCCGCCGGCGAGCCCTCGGCGACGATCCGGCCGTGGTCGATCACGATCAGCCGGTCGCAGAGCTGCTCGGCCTCGTCCATGAAGTGGGTGGTGACGATCAGCGTGACGCCCTGCTCCTTCAGCCGGAACAGCCGATCCCACAGGATGTGCCGGGCCTGCGGGTCGAGGCCGGTGGTGGGTTCGTCCAGCAGCAGGACGCGGGGTTCGTTGACCAGCGCGCGGGCGATGGTGAGCCGGCGCTTCATCCCGCCGGAGAGGTTGTCGACCTTCTCGCTTGCCTTCTCGGTGAGCTGGGCGAAGGCCAGCAGTTCGTCGGCCTTGGGGCCGAGGTAGGAGTACGGCAGGCCGAAGTAGCGGCCGTACATCACCAGGTTGTCCCGGGCGCGCAGTTCGGCGTCCAGGTTGTCGGTCTGCGGCACGACGCCCAGGTTGGCCCGCACCTCCGGGCCGTTCACCTCGGGGTCGAGCCCGTTCACCAGCAGCGTGCCGGAGGTCCGCAGGCTGGTGCCGCCGATCATCCGCATGGTGGTGGACTTGCCGGCCCCGTTCGGCCCGAGCAGGCCGAAGGACTCCCCCGGCGCCACCTCGAACGAGATCGCGTCCACCGCTCGCAGGTCGCCGTACACCTTGGTCAGGTCGCGGGCTTCGATCACAGGCACGCCGGACACCCTACTCACTCCCACTGACGCTCCCCGCCCCCCGGCTCTCTCCCGCGTCCCCCCGCCCGCCGAGGGCTCCCCCTAACGCCGAGGACCTCCCCCTGGGCACGGGCCCTCGACGACAACGGGAGCCCTCGATGGCCGGGACGGCAGGAGCGGGACGGCGGCCGGGGCAGGGCGGCGGATCGCCGCTAGGCTCACGGGGTGACCACCTCTGCGCTGCCGTCCAGCATCGCGGCGCGGGTGGAGCACGAGGTGGTGATCAAGAAGTCGCGGTTCATCGCCACCCTCATCCCGGTGCGCAGCATCGCCGAGGCGGACGCCGAGATCGCGTCCCTGCGCAAGCGCTACTGGGATGCCGGCCACAACTGCACCGCCCTGGTGGTCGGGACGCACGCCGACCAGCAGCGCTCCAGCGACGACGGCGAGCCCTCCGGCACCGCGGGCGTCCCGATGCTCGAGGTGCTGCGGCACCGCAACCTCACCGACCTGGTGGCGGTGGTGACCCGCTACTTCGGTGGCGTCCTGCTGGGCGCGGGCGGGCTGGTCCGGGCCTACTCCGGCGCGGTCGCCGAGGCGGTCGACCGTGCCCGACTGGTCCGCCGCGAGGTGCTCACCCAGGCGACCATCGACGTCCCGCACGCCGAGGCCGGCCGGTTGGACAACTGGCTGCGGGAGTGGGCGGCCAGCCACGACGCGGTCTGGGCGGAACCGACCTGGACGGCGGTGGCCCGCTTCCAGTTACTGGTGCCGCCGGCTGCCGAGGGGACGCTCGCCGACGACCTCGCCGCCTTCTCCGCCGGCGCCCTGGTTCCGGTGACCGGCGAGAGCCGAGTGGTGGACGTCCCGGAGGAACGGTCCTGACCGGCTACGGACGGATCGTTCCCCTCCGCCTCTGCACACCGAGTGATCTGGCCACGAGTTTCGGAATCGATTACAAACATCCCTGCCGCTGTGAAACTGGGACGCCTGTGGCCAAATCGTGACTATTGCACCCCTGTTCTTGAAATCGATTACGTGCTACGTTGACGCGGAAGCCGGTCGGTGGTCGCGACCCGAACGGCAGCCGGAGGCCAGGCAGCCTCCGCGCGTTCCACAAGTGCAAAGGAGCAACACCGTGAGGATTACGCGGCACCTGAAGTCCATGGTCGCGACTCTCGCCTGCGTCGGACTCGCCATCCCACTGACCGCCTGCGGGTCCACCCCGTCGGCGACCGCACCCAGCGGCAATGGCGGCGGGCAGACCACCCTGAGTTTCGTCTACATGGGCACCCCCGAACAGCAGGAGAGCTGGAACAAGCTCTTCGCCGAGTTCGAGAAGCAGAACCCGAACATCAAGCTGAAGGCCACCGGGATCGGGGTCGACAACTGGGGCGAGTTCTTCAACAAGGTATCCACCCAGATCGCCGGCGGCGAGGTGCCCGACATCGTGCAGGTCGCCACCGAGGGCCAGCTGATGTTCGCCTCCAAGGGCCTGCTGGCACCGCTGGACGACTTCATCGCCAAGGACAAGGCCATCATCGACGAGTACTACGCCGACGTCGACCCCAACCTGGTGACCTGGGCGAAGAAGTACGGCTCGACCGACGGCAAGACCTACTACCTGCCGGGCGAGTTCAACACCATGGCGCTGTGGTGCAACACCGACGTGCTCGGCAAGGCCGGGGTCACCCTGCCCAGCGACGGCGCCTGGACCTGGGACGACTTCACGGTGGACGCCAAGACCGTCAAGGACTCCACCGGGGCCTTCATGTACGCCGCCTCCGAGGGCTACTTCACCGGCCTGATGCCGTGGATCACCACGGCGGGCGGTTCCACCCTCAACGAGGACTGGTCGCAGCCCACCTTCGACTCGCCGCCCGTGGTCGAGGCTCTGACCTACCTGCGCGGGCTGGTCGAGAGCGGCTACTCGCCCAAGCCGGGTGGCTCCTTCGACGCCTACACCCAGTTCGCGCAGGGCAAGCTCGCCTGCTTCGGTGGCGGTCGCTGGCCCATCATCCAGATGCGCGACCTGAAGATGGTGGACAAGATCCAGATGGTCTCCTTCCCGACCAAGGCCGGCAAGGGCTCCCCGATCGGTACCAACGGCTACCCGATCCTGAAGGACTCCAAGAACAAGGAAGCCGCCTGGGAGTTCGTCAAGTTCCTGATCTCCAAGGAAGGCTCGGCCTTCTTCGCCGAACTGGGTGGGACGATCGTCCCGGCCCGACGCTCGGTGGCCACCTCGGATGCCTTCCTGGCGAACTCCCCCAAGGGAACCGAGGTGCTCTACGACTCGGTCTCCTTCGCCACCGTGATCCCGTCCCCGGACAAGGGCGCGCAGGTGCAGTTGGCCATCGAGGACGGCGCCCTGCAGGTGCTGTCGGGCAACCTGAGCCCGGCGGACGGCGCCAAGCAGACGCAGGACAAGCTCGTTCCCCTGGTCGCGAAGTAACCTGCGTCAACCATGACCAAGCGCACGCCTGGTGAGGTGATCTCGGGGCCCCGTGCCCCGAGATCACTTCAGGCCCGACGGGAGGCGATCGCGGGCTACCTCTTCATCTCGCCGGTGGTCGTCCTGTTCGTCACCTTCATCGCCGGTCCGCTGCTGGCCACCATCGCGTTCAGCTTCGTGAAGTGGGATCTGCTCACCGAGCCCAGCTTCGCCGGCTTCGACAACTACGCCCGGCTGGCCACCGACCCGGTGATCGGACAGGTGCTGGCCAACACCTTCATCTTCGCCTTCGCCTCGGTGGTCAGCCACGTCGGCATCGGCCTGCTGCTGGCGGTGGCGGTCAACCGGCAGATCAACCGGATCGTCCAGTACTGGATCCGCACCGCGCTGTTCTTCCCCTTCCTGATCTCCTGGGCGGCGGTCTCGCTGATCTGGAAGTACGCCCTGGATCCCAACTTCGGTTTCATCAACCACTACCTGCAACAGCTGGGGCTCACCCCGCCGGAGTGGCTGGTCGACCCGAACTGGGCGCTGACCGCGCTGATCGGGGTGGACTGGTGGCACACCATCGGCTACACCTTCGTCATCCTGCTGGCCGGCCTGCAGACCGTCCCCCGGGAGTTGCACGAGGCGGCGATGGTGGACGGCGCCGGCGCGGTCCGGCGGTTCTGGTCGATCACCATCCCGGCGATGTCCCCCACCCTGTTCTTCACCATGATCATCACCTTCATCGGCGCCTTCCAGATCTTCGACCCGATGTACATCATGACCAACGGCGGCCCCGGCGACGCCACCCGCTCCATCGTCCAGTACCTGTACGAGCAGGCCTTCCAGGCCTTCGACGTCGGCTACGGCGCGGTGGTCGCGATCCTGGTGTTCCTGGTGATCGTCGTGGTCACCCTGATCCAGTTCCGGCTCGGCAGGAAGTGGGTGTCGGAATGACCACGACCCGTCAGGCCCCCCAGTCCCGGTTCGTCCGGTACCTCCGCCGCCGGCTGGCCGGCCACCTCCTGGATCTGCTGCTGGTCGTCCTGGGGATCGTGATGGTGGTGCCGCTGATCTGGCTGATCGTCACCAGCGTCACCCCCAAGCTGGAGGCCTTCACCGTCCCCCCGAACTGGACGCCGTGGCCGATCACCTTCGACAACTTCGCCCAGATCCCCGAGCTCATCCCGTTCGGACGGATGCTGCTGAACTCGCTGACCATCTCGGCGATCGCCACCCTCGGCGCGCTCACCACCTCGACCCTGGCCGCCTACGCCTTCTCCCGGCTGAGGTTCGCCGGCCGCGACCGGGTGTTCGGCATCCTGCTCGGCTCGATGATGGTGCCCAGCCAGCTGACGGTCATCCCGCTGTTCATCATCATGCGCCGGCTCGGGCTGGTCGACAACATCGCCGCGGTCTGGCTGCCGCTGCTGATCAACGTCTTCGGCATCTTCTTCCTGCGGCAGTACTTCAAGTCGATCCCGATGGAACTGGACGAGGCCGCCCGGGTCGACGGCGCCGGCCACTTCTGGATCCTGTTCCGGATGATCGTGCCGCTGGCCAAGCCGGCGCTCTCGGCGCTGGCGATCCTGGTGCTGGAGGCATCGTGGAACGGCTTCTTCTGGCCGTTGATCTTCCTCAACTCGCCGGAGAACATGACCCTTCCGGTCGGCCTGATGTCACTGCTGAGCTCGCGCGGCGGCGGCCCGATCGTGGTGGTCTTCGCCGCGATCACCACCATCGTCCTGCCGCTGCTGATCGTGTTCATCATCTTCCAGCGCACCTTCATCAACTCGATCGCAACCTCCGGGCTGAAGGGGTGAGCCGGATGACCACCCGCGCTCCCGCCGACGACCAGGTGATCGGGCTGCCCCAGGCCTGGCAGGCGATCAAGTGGAATGTGCCGGCCCTGCTGGTGATGTCGATCGTCCTGCTCGTCGCCGTCGTGCCCGGGATCGCCGCCGTGGTGTGGTTCACCCCGGTCGGCGTCGCCCTGACGCTGCTGCTCGGCCTGACCGTGTCGGCGGGCTGCGTCCGGACGGCCGACCTCGCGCTGCAGGGCGAGGACGCCACGGTGCTGGTGCTGCTGCGCTCGATCTGGCAGTTCGCACCCCAGGGCCTGCGGACGGCCTGGCCGGCCACCTTCGCCGCCACCTGCTTCGTGACCGCGTGGTACGGGTTCACCAGCACCCAGAACAGTTGGTTCCTGGTGCCCGCCGCGGTGGCCGGATCGGTGACCATCGTGCTCGCGCTGGCGCTGCCGTTCGCCATCACCCTGGCCGTGGTGACGCCGCTGCGCGGCAAGCGGCTCTGGCTACTCGCCATCGGGCTGGTGGCCACCCATCCCGGCGGCGCCCTCGCGGTGGCGGCGGCCACCGCCCTGGCGATGCTGTGCGCCACCGACGTCCTGTTCTCCCTGGCGCTGCTGGCGCCCGGACCGATTGCCATCCTCAGCTCGCTGGTCACCCGCCAGGCCTGCGCCCGGCGCGAGTTGTCAGCTGCGGCGTGGCGTGAATGACACACAGAAGGACTCAGCCATGACCACCGGTACCTCAGCCCATCGGTTCACGCCCGAAGCGCAGCCGCACGCCGTCATGCCGCTCGGCGGCATCGGCACCGGGAACCTCGCCATCGGCGCCGACGGCGGCCTGCGGCAGTGGCAGTTGCACAACATCGGCAACCACCTGGGCGAGGCCCCGTGGAGCTTCTTCGCGCTGCGCGTCAGCCAGATCGAGCCGCCGCTGGATCAGACCCGCGTCCTGCAGTCGAGGTCGGTGCTGGCCGATCGACAGCCCACCCCGCTGGTGACCGACAATGTGATCCCTGCCTGGCAACGGCAGTTGCTGCGGACGCGGCCGGGTTTCGACCGGGTCGAGATGGACGCGGTCTACCCCATCGCCAGGCTGACCTACTCCGACGAGCAGCTGCCGTTGCTGGTCGAACAGCAGGTGCTGACCCCGTTCGTCCCGATCGAGGTGGACGCCAACTGCCTGCCCGCGGCGATGTTCGAGTTCACCCTCACCAGCCTGGCCAGCGAGGAACTCCACGGCTGGCTGGGCGGCACCCTGCAGAACCTGGTCGGCGCGGACGGCGTCACCAACCCGGTCGGGGTCAGGCACCCCGGCTACGGCGGCAACACCAACCGGCTGCGGCGGACCGGCTGGACCAAGCTGATCGCCGAGAACCTGAGCCTGCCGCTGGAGGACCCGCGGGCCGGCCAACTGGTACTCGCCTCGGACTCGGCCGCGGCGCAGGCGTACCTGCAGTGGACCGATCCGGAACAGTACTTCGCCTTCCTCGACAGCCGCGCCCAGCGGGTCGCCCAGCCGCTCACCGCGGCGCAGCGGCGCGCCGACCCGGCCGCCAGCGGCGTCCAGGCGGATTCCGCCAGCCGGCCGAGCCCGGCCGGCTCGACCTGGTGCGGCGCCCTGACCGTGCCGTGGGTGCTGCAGCCCGGCGAGTCCTGCCGGCTCCGGTTCGTGCTGGCCTGGCACTTCCCGAACCGCTACCTCAACTTCGACCAGTTCGGCCTGGCGCGACCCCAATGGGGCGCCTCGCGGTTCTGGCTGGGCAACCACTACGCCGCCCGGCACGCCGATGCCGAGGCGGTGGTCGATCACGTCAGTTCCCACTGGGAGGAGGCCGTCGCGACCACCCAGGCCTGGTGTGACACCCTCACCGGGTCGAGCCTGCAGCCACGCACCGCCAACCGGCTCGCCACCCAGCCGATCGGCATCCGCTCCCCCACCTGCTTCGTGGACGGAGCCGGGGAGTTCTTCGGCTTCGAAGGCGTGCTGGGCGAGTCCACCGCGATGTGGGCGGGCCGGACGGGTGGGTCGTGCCCGCTGAACTGCACCCACGTCTGGAACTACGAGCACGCCCTCGCCTACCTGTTCCCCGGGCTGGAACGCTCGATGCGCCGCACCGAGTTCGAGGTGATGCATGCCCCGGACGGGAGCATTCCGCACCGCGTGGTCGCGCCGACCTACCTGCCGCAGTTGTGGCGGGAGGACATCGACGGCCCTACCGAACCGGCGCTGGACGGCATGCTGGGCAGCATCCTGAAGACCTACCGTGAGGTGCGCAACGGCGGCGGCAGCGCCTTCCTCGAACGGTACTGGCCGAACCTGCGTCGGCTGGTCGACCACATCTCGCAGCGCTGGGACACCGCCGGCGACGGGATGCTGCACGGCGTGCAGCCCTCCACCCACGACATCGATCTGTGCGGGATCAACAGCTTCATGGGCACGCTCTGGCTGGCCGCGCTGCGAGCCGTGGAGGAGATGGCCCGGTTGCTGGGCGACACCAGCTACGCCACTGCCACCCGGGCCCGCTTCGAACAGGCCTCCCAGGGCTACGACGCGGCGCTGTGGAACGGGGAGTACTACCAGCAGATCCTCGAGCCCGGGGAGTCGTCCGACTACCAGTGGCTGGGGGGTTGCCTCTCCGACCAGCTGATCGGCCAGTGGTGGGCCCACGAACTCGGGCTCGGTCACGTCCTGCCGGCCGATCACGTCCGCCAGGCGCTGCGCAGCGTCGTCCGCCACAACCTCAAGCACGACTTCGAGGGCTTCGAGCACCCCTACCGGATCTACGCCGACTCCGATGACTCCGGGCTGCTGATGTGCTCCTGGCCCCACGGCGAGCGCCCGGCCGTGCCCACCCGCTACGCCGACGAGGTATGGAGCGGCAGCGAGTACCAGGTGGCGGCCCACTGCCTGCGCGAAGGCCTGGTGGAGGAGGCGTCCGGCATCCTCGACGCCCTCTGGACCAGGCATGACGGCCGCCGGCGCAACCCGTTCAACGAGATCGAGTGCGGCGACCACTACGCCCGGGCGCTGGCCGGCTGGTCGGTGCTTCGCGCCCTGACCGGCGTTGACTACGACGCCGCCACCGCAACGCTCACCGTGGCTCCGGTGCGTGCCCTGCTGACCCCGGTCGACGGCGCCCTGGTGCTGCCGATCGTGCTCGGGGACGGGTGGGGATCGCTGCGGGTCGCTCCGGATCACGTCGCGGTCGAACTGCGGGCCGGCAGCATCGCCCTGCGGAGGCTGCGGGTTGACGATCAGGACTGGGAGCTCGCGGTCAGCGTCACGCCGGGCGCTCCCCTGCGGCTCGATACCCGGCCCGGCCAACAGCCGTCAGCGGTCACTCGCTAGCCTGATCCCATGGCGACGATCTATGAGGTGGCTGCCTTGGCGGGGGTCTCGACCGCCACGGTCTCTCGCGCCCTGAACGGCGGATCGGTGTCGCCCGAGAAGGCACGACGGGTTCGGGACGCAGCCGACTCGTTGAACTTCACCATCAACCGCACCGCCCGGGATCTGCGGCGGCAGCACAGCGAGGTGATCGCTCTGCTGGTGCCCGACATCGAGAACCCGTTCTTCACCGCCCTGGCCAGAGGAGTCGAGGACCGGGCGCAGGAGTCGGGCTACTCGGTGGTGCTCTGCAATACCGACGACGATCCCGCCAAGGAACGCCGCTATCTCGAGATCGCCGACTCGGCGAACATGGCCGGCGTCATCCTCGCCCCGGCTCCGGAACACACCGACCTGTCCGGCCTGCTCCAGCGGGGCAAGCCGGTGGTCGCGGTGGACCGCGCAACCGGCTTCGACATCGACGCGGTGATGGTGGACAACCGCGCCATCGGGGCGGCGGCCACCACCGCGCTGTTCGACAAGGGGTTCCAGCGGGTGGCATGTATCGCCGGTCCACTCGACGCCGAGGCGCCCGAGGAACGCGCCGAAGCGTGGGCGCAGACCGTCCGCGCCCGGGGCGGGGTCTCGGCCGAGCCGTACCTGATGCACGCCAACTACCGGGTGGACGGCGGGCGGGCCGCCATGTCGGCGCTACTCGCCCTGGACCCGCCACCGGACGCCGTGGTCGCCACCAACAACCTGATGGCGCTGGGTGCGCTGCAGGTGATCGGAGAAGCCGGGCTCACCCCGCCCGGCTTCGGTGTCGCGGTCTGCGGTGACCTCCCGTTCTCGAGCTTCTCCCCGTCCGTGGTCACGCAGGTGAGCATCCCCGCTCGTCACCTGGGCACGACGGCGGCGACCCTGCTGCTGGACCGGATCGGAGGCGACCGCCAGCCGGCTCGCACGGTGGTGCTCCGCGGGAAGGTCCTGAAGTCGCATCCGGCGCCCACGACGAAGCACCGGACGGGCCGGCATCGGGTGGCCGGCTGAGGCCGGTCGGTCGGGTGGTTGCCGGTCGTTGACCGGGTGGTCGCCGCGGCGATCGCTATCAGCGGGCGACCTGTCGGAGGTCAGCCGGCGGACAGCCGGGAGCGGGCGAAGCAGGCGAGGTCGGCCACCCCGTCCCCGGCCGATCTGGGCACGATCAGAGCCTCCAGGTCCCCGGTGAACAGGAACAGGTGCCGGGTCGACTCCTCCACCCGCCGGACGCGTTCCCAGCCCACCCTGGCGTGGCTGGCCTCCGCCGTCTCGGTCAGCCCGGACTCGTCCCAGGTGAGGACGGTGTGACCCAGCCTGCCCAACTCGCCGGCCTTGGCGAGCCTCCGCAGCTGGGTGTTGATCGCCCGCTGGTGGGTGGCGGGCCAGATGAACCACATCACGGCGGCCAGCACGGCGGTCATCAACGCGGTGGTGAGCAGGTCACCCGAGACCAGCCAGAACACCACCACGGCCAGCACCGCCGTCACCAGCGTCCCGGTCACCCGGACGCGGCGGGACTGCGCCACGATCGCCGGAGCGGAGGTCGCCGCGAACCGGTTGAACGCGACGTAGTCGTCATTGGTCAGGGCGTACTCCAGTCGTCCCATCGGCGCACCTCAGCGTCCCTGCACGTAGCGCAGTGAATTGGGCCGGCAGGGTGCCTCGGTGGCGATCTTGAGCGGCGCGATCCGGCGCTCGTCCCGCAGCCGGTACAGGTTGGGCACCACCTTGTCGCGGATCGCGTAGGGGTCGACGGTGTTGAGGTAGATCTTGGTCGCGCCCTCGAAGCCGGCCACGGTGGAGACCCGCCACTTCAGCATCACCCGCCAGGGCATCGCCAGGTCGGTATCGATCGGACGGTAGTGCCACTCCTCGTTGCAGGGCACCGCCACCCCGGTGGCGGCGTGCATGGCGTGGATCAGGTCCGACATCGCCCGCAGCTCCTCCGGGCTGTGCTCCCACGGGTTGCACTGCTCGGACTTGGAGTAGATCTCGATCGTCGGGTAGCGGTGGCCGAACCCGGCGAAGGCGATGGCGTGGTCGTTCTCGGCGATCACCAGGTTGCGGTAGGCGGCGTAGTTCGGCCCGGCCTCGTTGAAGATGTTGGGGTTCGCCCGCACCCGGGCGATCGCCTGCTCCTGCTGCGTCCCGCGCTGATCGATCGCCACCAACTGCTTGTGCAGGTGGTCGAAGGACGCGCCCGCGGGTCGCAGCCAGTTCTGGAAGACCGCGACGTAGCGGGCGTACCGGTTGAGCTCGAACAGCGCCCTGGCCGACTCGGCGGAGTAGCTGATGAAGCGCTCGTGCTCGTCGGGGGTGAGGGTGCCGGACGAGGCCAACTGGGTGTT
Source organism: Propionicimonas sp. (assembly GCA_049840415.1). Taxonomy (GTDB): domain Bacteria; phylum Actinomycetota; class Actinomycetes; order Propionibacteriales; family Propionibacteriaceae; genus Propionicimonas. The sequence continues at coordinate 470,365 of JASGLB010000014.1, forward strand.
GTCGGTGGCGCCGTCGACGAAGTGACGGCGCGCCACGATCACGTCGTGCCCGCCGCCGAAGAAGCCGGATGCCGCCTCGAGCTGCCCCTCCTCCCCCAGGGCCTCGATCTGCTGGTCGGTGCGGCCGCCGGCGCGCAGCTTCGCCTTCACCACCGCCAGGACGTGCGCGCGTCCCGCCGGCGAGGCCAGGTAGGCCTCCTTGCGGTCGTGCACCAGCGGCGGCAGCACGTAGCCGTAGTTCTGGTGCCAGTAGTCGTAGGAGAGGATCTCGAACAGATTGGGGATCCGGCGGAACTCGGCCCGGGTGGAGTGCATCTCCTCCGCCGGGGTGCGGTAGCGGGTCTCCCAGTGGCCGTCGTGGTGCCGGACGATCCGCGACTTCTCCGGCGGGGTCTCGGCGTAGCGGTGCTCGCAGAACGCGCAGTGCCGGCCGTGCTGGGTGGCGTCCAGCGGCACCGGGTCGGGCAGGTGCGAACCCAGCGGACGGTTGCCCCGTCCGGCCACCGTCCATACCTCGGTGCCGGTGAAGGGATTCAACTGCTTGACGGTGCCGTCCACCATCTGCGTCAGCCAGTCCGGTTCCCGCATGTACGGCTGCAGCATGACCCTCCCCGCGTCAGCGCCCCCGGCGGCGCAATCCCGTCCGACGTTCCCCGAGCCTACCGACGCCGGTCCGAGATTCCGGGATGCCCGGTCGGGCCGGTCGAACAAATCGACCTGCAGATGGGCCTGAAGCACCCAGTTCAGGCCCGTCAACCGCATCTGGGCGTCGATTTGTTCACAGCCGGAACCGAACCGGCCCCGGCTGCGTCCAACCCCAAGCACTACGAAGAAAGGCGTCCCGATGACCTCCACCTCCATGCCCTGCATCCAGGCCAGCGAGATCTTCCAGCACCCTCTCGTCGAAGAGCCGCCCACCGGACGCGACGAACTGGCTGCCCGACTGGCCAGCCGCGCGGCCGCGCTGTGCGAATCCTGCCCCCTGATGGAGCAGTGCCTCTACTCGGCGGTGGTCGAGCACGACGTGGCCGGGGTGGCCGGGGCCACCACGCCGCTGCAGCGCAGCCGGATCCGGCGCCTGCTGGGCATCGCCGTCGCCCGCGAGGACCTCAGCGACTTCGCCGGAACCACCCGCGAGGGCTCCCGGCTGACCCACGCCGACGTCGCCCGGGCGCGCCGGGCCGATCCGGACGCCACCCTGGAGACCATCGCCGAGCGGCTGGACTGCTCGTTGTCGACGGTGAAGCGCCACCTGCGCCAGGCCCGGGCCGAAGCGAAGCCGGTGGCCGCGGTGCGGCCCCGTCCGTCGATGGACGCCGTGCTGGCGGCCAGGCTGTCCGTGGTCGGGGATCACTCCCGCAGCCGGGTCGCCTGACCGGTCAGGCGGCGACGAGTTCCAGCTCGACGGCCACCAGCTCGCCGACCTCGATCCCGGCCGGGCGCCGGACGGCCGCCTTCAGCGGCAGCAGGTACCGCCCGTCCCGGGGGAACAACGAGGTGGTGAAGCTGGTGCCGGCCACCACCGCCCGCACCGGAATCACGCCCCAGCCGTAAGCGAACGCGTTCGCGACCGCGCCGATCTGCTCGCTCTGCGGCTGTGGGATGACGACGTAGTAGAACGGCGCCGGGCCGCGCCACTCGATCACCTCACCGGTGAACTCCAGTTCCATCCGGCTCCCTTCGCGACACCCGCCGGATCAACGCCAGCACGCCGATCGCCACCAGGCCGCCGGCGAAGTACCAGAGTAGGTCTTCCCACGCGAAGGTTGACCCCAGCACCCAGCGCAATGGGGGGACGAGGTCAGTCAGCCTGCCGGGAACCCTCGTGAGCTGAAGCAGCTCGACGGCGAAGCTCACCGCGGTGGCCAGGGCGGCCGCGACCCAGGGCCGCCCCGCCGGCCACACCAGCACCACCAGCAGCGCCAGCAGCAGGGTGTAGGCGATTCCGCCCAGCGCGTCGCCCACCACCGGCAGCGGACGGGCGAGCATCCCGGCGGCGATAGTGACCAGGGCGACAACCCCGGCCAGCAGCCGAACCCGACCTTCCCGCACCATCAGCCGCGCCTGCACCATGCGGGCCGCGGCGCGTCTTGATCGGTCACAGCGCCAGCCTATGCACCTGCCGGTCGGGGGTGGGGCCGGCATCAGCCCAGCGACATGGTGTGACTTCTGGCGCGAGTTCGCACCAAAAATCACACCGTGTCGGTCTGCGCCGGCGACTCAGGGAGTTGCTGGCCGGCGACGGCCGAGGTGGGCGAAGCCCACGCCGGTCAGCGGGGTTGCCCACCCATCGTCAGACCCGGGTTCGTCCAGGCCGCGCGTTTAGTTGAACCAGCGGTCCAGCTCGTACGCGGTGCCACCTTCGGCGAAACAGCCGGTGACGTGGTCGGCCGCGGCCTTGACCTCGTCCGGAGCGTCGCCCACGGCGACCCCGCGTCCGGCCCAGCCGAGCATCTCGATGTCATTGCGACCGTCGCCCACCGCCAGGACGTCCGCGGCCGCGACGTTCATCGCCTGCGCCACCTCGGCCAGGGCGTGGGCCTTGGTCACTCCCGCCGGGGCGATGTCGAGCCAGGCCGTCCAGCCGACGGAGTAGTTCACGCCGTGCAGGCCGAGCCGTTCGGCCAGCGCGATGAAGTCCTCGTCGGAGGCCTCCGGGTCGCGGACGATCAGCCGGGTGACGTCGCTGCCGGCCAGTTCGTCCGGGCTCACCACCTGGATCCTGCCGGTGAGGTCCCCTTCGGGGAAGTGCTTGGTGACCCGGTAGCCCTCGCCGATCACTTCGGCGGCCAGCGCGGCCCTGGGGTGCTCGGTGAGCACCCGCTGCACAACCTGAGCCGGGTTGAAGGTCACCACCTTCTGGACTTCCACCGGCGGGAAGGCCACGGTCACCGCGCCATTGGACGCGATCGCCGGACCCTGCGGCAGGTCGAGTTGTTCAAAGATCGGACGGGTGGAGTGCCAACTCCGTCCGGTGGAAAGGACGACGGGCACACCCGCGTCCACGACACGCCGCACGCTGCGGCGGACATTCTCCGGCATTGCGCCCTCGTGATCGACGAGCGTCCCGTCGATGTCAAGCGCTACCAACTGCGGCCTCCAAGCCGCCTGCGGTCCCCTGACCGCCATCTCTACATTCTTCATTCTTCAACCAAGGGTACTCGCCCCTGGTGACAGGCCGGTGGCCGGCAGGCGTCCGTCCGATGAAATGTCTGCCCCCGCGAGACGCCGCCTGTCCCGTGTCTCGGATCAGGCGTCCGGCTGGGAGCCTTCAACCGACCCAACGAGATCATGGAACCGGGTCCACCACTCCAGCTTCAGCGAGTACGGCATTCCGGCGTTAGCTGCGCTGCTGTTGGGCACAACGAAGACCCGGCTCGCGCCGATCTCCCAGGCCTGCTCACCCAAGCCCACCGCCTTACGCTGCGCCAGCCGAAGTCGCGTCGCAGCCGCCCGTCCAGCAGTGAGTCCGTTGAACGCGATCCAAGCGGGTGCTGCACCGACCAGGCTCGCCGCCACCGACGCCGCGGCGCCATAGTCGAGCCCACGATCGTGGCTCTGCGCCACATGCCTGACCAGGTCTGTGATGCCGATTCCGTAGTCGAGCAGCCGCACATCCTGCTCCGGCTTCAACTGAACAGGCGTGAAACCAGACTCGTGGAGCAGTTGCCAGAACCGATTGCCGCGACCGGAGTAGTAGTGGCCACGTTCCGCCGATGCGGTGGCCACCGCCGTGCCGCAGAAGATGACCTGAAGCCTGTCTCGAACCAGGGGCGGGAGCATGGAGCAATTCTCTAGTAGTAGGCATACGCCGTCCCTTTGCCACGCTCAGCCGGCCTGGGCAGGCGCCGGGGGCTACGCCGAAGCCATGGACCTCAGGTTCACGGCTCAGCTTCGCTGCAGGATGGTCGTTATGACGGCGCTGCTGGTCACCGATTCGCCGCCTCGCTGCAGGACGGTCGTTATGGCCGCCTGGGCGAAACTCAGAACAACCAAACTGCAGCGAGCCGGCAAAGGCCAGCCCCCCACGAGCCTCAAAACCACCATCCTGCAGCGACCGAGGAAGTGTTCTCGGTCAAGAGCGTCCGCGGAACCCGAACTCCGCGATCAGCTGACGGGGGTGAGGAACTCCCGGCCGCCCAGGTAGGGACGCAGCGCCTCGGGGACGTAGACCGAGCCGTCGGCCTGCTGGTGGTTCTCCAGCAGCATGATGATCGGGCGGGCCATCGAGCACAGGGTGCCGTTCAGGGTGGCCACCGACCGCACGCCGTCGGAATCGCGCATCCGGATGTTCAGCCGCCGAGCCTGGAACTCGGTGCAGTTCGAGGTCGAGGTGATCTCGCGGTAGCGGCCCTGGCTGGGGACGTAGCCGTAGCAGTCGTACTTCCGGGCGGCCGACAACCCCAGATCGCCCGACGCCACATCGAGCACCTGGAAGGGGATCTCCAGCAGCTTGATGAACTCCTTCTCGAAGTTCAGCAGCTTGCCGTGCCACTCCTCGGCGTCGGCCGGGTCGCAGTAGATGAACATCTCGACCTTGTCGAACCAGTGCACCCGGAAGATGCCCTTGGTGTCCTTGCCGTAGGAGCCGGCCTCGCGGCGATAGCAGGGCGAGAACGCCACGTACTGCCGGGGCAGGCTTCCGGCGTCCAGGATCTCGTCGGAGTGATAGGCGGCCAGCGCGACCTCGGACGTCCCGACCAGGTAGAGGTCGTCCCGCTCGAGGTAGTAGACATCCTCAGCGGCCTGGCCGAGGAAGCCGGTCCCTTCCATCGCGGACGGACGGACCAGCGCCGGCGGGATCATCGGGGTGAACCCCCACTCGGCGGCCTTGGCCATGGCCAGGTTGAGCAGCGCGAACTCCAACTGGGCGCCGATTCCGGTGAGGAAGTAGAACCGCGACCCCGAGACCTTCGAACCGCGGTCCATGTCGATGGCGCGCAGCCCCTCGGCGATCTCGATGTGGTCCTTCGGCTCGAACCCCTCGGCGGCGAAGTCGCGCGGGGCGCCGATTGTCTCCAGCACGTAGAGGTCGTCCTCACCGCCGGTGGGGACGCCGTCGATCACCAGGTTGGGCAGCCGCAGCATCAGGTCGTCGAAGGTGACCTTCGCCGCCTCCGCCTCGGCGACCGCGTCCTTCACCTGCTGGGCAAGCTCCTTGGTACGGGCCAGCAGCGCCGGCTTCTCGTCGGCGGACGCCCGCGGCACCTGCCGGGAGAGCTCCTTCTGCTCGGCCCGCATCGCCTCGGAGGCGGCGATCTGCTGGCGGCGCCGTTCGTCCGCCGCGATCAGGTCGTCGACCAGGTCGACGGACTCCCCGCGGGCCTCCTGCGAGCGGCGAAGACGGTCCGGATCGGTGCGCAGCAACTTGGGATCAATCACGATCCCCAAGCCTACCGGCCCCTCGCTCCCCAACCGCGCGCCCCCATCGCCCCCGTGATTCCCATTGAGGGCTTCCGCTAACGCCGAGGGCTCCCGCCCAGGCACGAGCCCTCGACGGCAAGGGGAGCCCTCGATGTCGAGGGACGAGGAAGAGTGCCCCGGAGGGCACGGCGGCGGGGGACGGCAGCGCCACGGAGAGCGGCGGGCCGCCCGGTTGACCTGGTTCCTCGAGCGGGACAGCAGTGAGTTCGGGGGCGGCGGACGGTAGCGGCACAGGCCGGGGGACGGCAGTGGCACAGCGGCGGTGGACAGCAGCGACGAGGGGCACCGGGGACGGTAGCGACTAGCGGCACCGCCAGGCGCCGCGGGCCAGCGACGGTCCTAGAGTGAGCGCATGACCGTTGAGCTGCGACCGTTGCGGCAGGAGGACGCCGAGGCGCACTGCGCCGGCGAGGACGGCGAGACCGTCCGCTGGCTCACCGGTGACTACGGCACCGTCGAGGGCACCCGGGCGTACTTCGACCTGCTGGCGGAGAACGCGGCCGCCGGCCTCGGCAAGCGCGGCTTCGGCGTCTGGCGGGACGGACGGCTGGCCGGCTACGTCGACTTCGACCCGGACGACGGTGACGGGCTGGAGCCGGGCGACGTGAACCTCTCCTACGCCGTCCACCCCTGGGCTCGCGGCACCGGCGTCGCCTCGGAGTCCGTGCTCGCGGTGTGCGCCCTGCTACGCGACCAGGGCATCGGACGCCGGGCGGCGATCCGGGTGGAGCCGGAGAACGCCGCGTCGGTCCGGGTGGCGGAGAAGTGCGGCTTTCGCCACGTCCATCGCTTCACCTCCTCGACCGACACCCACGACGACGGGTCGCCGCTCCTGCTGAGCCTCTACCTGCTGGAGCTCTGAGCCCCGCCGGTTACGCTGCTGCGGGCGGATCCGCTGCGAGCAGCGTGGGCTTCGGTGCGAGCGATCCGCCGGGCAGGCTCGTCCCATGACCGAGACCGAACCGCTGCTGAAGCTCGACCACCACCTGCACGACCGGCTGTTCGAGCAACGGACGATCGTGCTGAGCGGCCCGCTGGTCGACGAGAACACGCTGCGGCTGTGCAGCGCGCTGATCGTCCTCGCCGCGGACGACCCGACCGCCGACATCCGGCTGCTGATCAACTCCCCGGGCGGCTCCATCCCCGGCATGCTGGCGATCCGCGACTGCCTGCGCGCTATCCCCAACGACGTCAGCACGATCAACCTGGGGATGGCCTACAGCGCCGGCCAGTTCCTGCTGTCGTCCGGCACCAGGGGCAAGCGGTACATCATGCCGCACGGCCGGGTGCTGCTGCACCAGGGGTCGGCCGGGATCGGCGGCACCGCGATGGACATCGCCATCCAGGCCGACGACCTGCGGCGCACCCGCGACACTGTGCTGGGTTGCATCGCTGAGGACACCGGCCAGTCGTTCGAGCAGATCGAGGCCGACTCCCGCCGGGATCGCTGGTTCAGCGCCACCGAGGCCCTGGCGTACGGCTTCGTGGACGCCATCGTCGAAGGACCGGAGCTGTTCCCGGCGCCGCACCGCCGGATCGGGCTGGGGGCGTGATGACCAGCTACCAGATCCCCTACGTGACCACCCGCACCGACCGGGGCGAGCGGACGGTGGACATCTACAGCCGGCTGCTGGCCGACCGGATCATCTACCTCGGCACCCCGATCGACGACGGGGTGGCGAACACCGTGATCGCCCAGCTGCTGCACCTGGCCAGCGAGAACGCCGAGACGCCGATCTCGCTGTACCTGAACTCGCCCGGCGGTTCGATCCCGGCCACCCTGGCGATCTACGACGCCATGCACTTCGTCCGTCCCCGGGTGGAAACCACCTGCGTGGGTCAGGCGGCCGCCACCGCCGCCCTGCTGCTGGCCGGCGGCGCACCGGGTAGCCGGCAGATCCTGCCGCACGGCCGGGTGGTGATCCACGCCCCGGCGGCCGAGGGACGCGGCACCATCCCCGACCTGATCATCGAAGCGGACGAGGTGGCGCGGGTGCGGGAGCTGCAGGAGCTGTTACTGGCCAAGCACACCAACCGCACGCCTGAGCAGATCCGCGCCGATCTGGAGCGGGAGTTGATCCTGACCCCGGAGCAGGCGCTCAGCTTCGGGGTGGTGGATCGGGTGCTGGACGTGGATTCAGGCGGCCAGGCAGACCGGGCCGCGGACTGAGATCGCCCGGACGATCCGCAGGCTCGTCCGCCGGGTCAGCTCGGCGACGGTGAGATCCAGGGCCCCGGCGATCGCGGCCAGGAACTCCGAGGAGGGTTCCTTCAGACCGCGTTCGAGTTCGGAGAGGTACTGGGGTGACACCCCGGCGCGTCCGGCGACATCGACCAGCCGATCGGCCCGGTCCAGCCGCTCCTCGCGCAGCTGGTCGCCCAGCGCCTCGCGCCACAGCGGCTCCACCGGTGCCGGTTCGCGTTCCGGTCGCAGCGGTATGACCTCACCCATGGAGTTACGGTACCTGGGGTCGTCAAGGATCAACCGGCTACCCATGCGGGATGGGTAGGCATTCCAGGACCTCGATGGAGTTCCCGGGCAGCAGGGCGAGGTGAGGATGGCCCCGGAACAGCTCGACCGCGGCATCGTGCGAATCGGCTTCGACGATGGCGTAGGCGACCCACCCATTGAGCGCCACCCTTAACGTCGAGCGCCACACCCCAGGCACAAGCGCTCGACGCTAGAGGAAGCGCTCGATGACAGCGGTGACCTACTCGTCGTCCTCGGGGTTGACCAGGCCGGCGTACCACTCCTTGGCCTCGGCGAAGTCGGCGTCGGTGAACCCCCAGCCGACCTTAGGACGCACCCCGTCCGCCCGGGGGTAGGAGCCGAGGAAGACCACGTCCTCGCAGATCCGGTGCAGGCCCTGCAGCGCCTCGGCCAACCGCGGTTCCCGCATGTGGCCCTCGGCGTCGATCGAGAAGCAGTAGTTGCCCAGCCCGGTCTTGGTCGGACGCGACTCGATCCGGCACAGGTTCACCCCGCGGCCGGCGAACTGCTCCAGGATCTCCAGCAGGGCGCCCGGCCGGTCGGCGTGCATGTACGCCACCAGGGTGGTCTTGTCGGCGCCGGTCGGCGGGGGCGGCGGCGCCGACCGCGACACCAGGACGAACCGGGTGACCGCGTTCGGGTTGTCGGCGATCCCGGACGCCAGCGCGGTCAGGCCGTACATCTTCCCGGCCACCTCGGCCGACACCGCGGCGTCGTACTTCGAGGTGGGGTCGGAGACCTCCTGCGAGGCGGCGGCGGTGGAGCCGCCCTCGGTGACGGTGGCCAGCGGGACGTTCGTGGCCAGCCATTCCCGCACCTGCGCGGCGGCGTGCGGGTGGGTGAGGACGCGGCGGACGTCGCCCAGCGCCGTCCCCGGCCGGGCGAACAGGGTGAACTGCACCGGCAGGATCACCTCGCGGCTGATCATCAGCCGGCGGTGGCCGTTGGCCAGGTTGTCCAGGGTGACCGTCACCCCGCCCTCGACCGAGTTCTCGATCGGCACCAGGGCCGCCTCGACCACGCCGGTGCGCACCGCGTCCAGCGCCTGACCGACGGTCCCGTACGGGATCGCCTCCTCGTCGCTGAAGGTCTGCAGGGCCTGGTGGGTGAAGGTTCCCGCAGGTCCGAAGTATCCGAGCACGGCCACACCCTACCGGCGCCGCTCACCGGTCAGTCGTAGGGCACCAGCCGGCGGTCGCCGGCCAGCACGAAGCCGGCCCGCAGCCGGTGGAAGGACGGCAGCTCGTGCCCCTCCCGCCACCACCAGCGGACGATCGCCACCAGCACCAGCAATTGCGCGCCGGTGCACAGGCCGTCACGGACCACCGAGGAGACCGCCTGGAGTTCGGGCCCGAACTGCACCGCCCGTCCGGTGACGTAGGCGATCGAGAGCCACATCCCGCGCCACATCAGCATCGGCTCCAGCCGGGAAGCCGCCAGCAGGCCCAGCGGCACCCAGGCGATCACGTCGTACCAGCTCAGCGTGTAGGGCGAGGTGACCAGCCAGGCGGTGGTGAGCACGGCGGCGGTCCGGGTGGCGATGGTGAGCGGGTCACGGGTCGGGCTGATCGTCGGGGCCAGGCCGGGGACCGGCTGCCAGGGCAGCACCCGGGAGAGCATCCAGGCCACCGCGACCATGCCGATCCAGCCCAGCCAGCCGGTGACCGTGCGGGCGATCCACTCCGGCATCACCAAGGCCAGCAGGCCGGCGATCGGCGGCGCCCAGGAGCCGGCCGAGATGTAGCCGGTGTTGCGGGAGGCGGCCAGCAGCGCCTTGGGCACGATCAACCCGTACGCCACCGCCAACGGGATGATGGCGCCGACGATCAGCGCCACCAGCTTGCGCGGTTCCCGCCGGTAGCCCCACACCATCGCCAGCCCGTAGAACACCAGCGACACCTTGATCGTGCCGGCCAGCCCGATCCCGATCCCGGCCAGGAAGGGGTTGCGGCGCAGGAACCACAGCCCGACGATCGCGAACACCAGGGTGAACGCCTCGTTGTGCGCGCCGGCCACCACCGACCAGATCATCAGCGGGTTGAGGACGGTGAACAGCACCGCGCGGGTCTGCGCGGCGTGATCGCTGCGGGCCATCCGGTAGACCAGCACGCCGATCACGATGAACGGCACCACGCACAGCACCTGCAGCCAGAACACGATGTCGTGCATGCTCTCGCCGCCCAGGCTGGCCGCCACCCACTGGCTGAACGAGGCCAGCGGGCCGTAGACCGAGGGGGTGTCCTGCCAGGGGCGTTCGGTGGCGATCAGGACGGGGTCGTACTCGGCCCGGAAGATCTCCGCCGGGGTGATGTCATAGGGGTCGAGACCGAGCACCTGCAGCCGGCCGTAGGCGGCGTACATCAGGACGTCCGCCGAGGTCAGCGGCAGCACCAGCACGGTCAGCAGGCTGAGCCCGATGCCCAGGCCGAACAGCCGGCGGTTGTTCGGCCACCAGCCGTCGGCGACCGCCCGCCAGGCGATCCACAGCCCGACCGTCCCGGCGATCAGGCCCAGCCAGAGCAGGCTCACCGCCAGCCACTCGTTGACCGGGCCGAAGCTCTCCGGCAGGTACCACGGCGGCAGCCAGGACGTCCGCTCGCCCACCTCGAGCGCCACCGCGCTCGGCCCGGCGAAGCCCACCGCGATGGCGGTGGCCGCGCTGGCGGCGATCAGCGCGATGCCCAGCCTCGGGTTGCTGGTCCACGGTTGCGCGAGCAGACGCGAGAGCGCGGACTGCGGTGCCGTGGGCATGGGTCTCCTGTTGTTCTGGACGGAACGGGGGTGGCCGTCCTTCCCAGGCTAGCCGCCGATCGGCCGCAGACCAGACGCCGGCCAAAGCTATGCCGAACCGTTATCTGCCGGCCGTTTCCGTCCCCTCGCCGTAGCGGGAACGGAGGCTCTGGAGTTGATCGGCCAACTGTTCGACGGAGCCGGTGATCGCGGCGCTGCCCCAGACCAGGTCGAAGCCGGAGCGGCGGCGCGTCCACCGCAGCACGCCGGCCACCGATCGGCCGTCGAGTTCGAGCAGGCTGGCGGCGTCGGAGCCCGGTTGGAGCGGGACGAGCATCGCCCCGGCGCCGCTGCCGAACCCCGCCACCCGCCGGATCAGCCGCAGCTGTCGCGGGGTCAGGCTCTGGAGGTAGTTGTCGTAGCGCGCCAGCCGCACCCCGAGAACCCTGGCGCCGGAGGAGCGTCCGACCCCGATTGCCGCCACATCGCGCCACGGGACGAAGCCGCCGGTGCCGATGGTCAGCCCGTCGGCGGTCGCGATCAGGTGGATCCGCTGCCGCCACATCCGGGTCAGTCCCCAGGCGCCCACGCCACCGAAGAAGGCGATCGGCAACCAGCCCAACCAGTCGCCGGACAGCAGCATCCAGACGCCGGCGGCGGTGAAGCCGAGGCAGGCCAGGCCGAGCCCCACCACCCGGGCCGGGGACGCCTGGACCACGATCCGCTCCACGCCGCAACGATAGTGACGGCTGGGCCGCCGGCTACTTGAGCAGCCGGGAGAGCCGGCGATCGGCCAGCGGCCTGCCGCCGGTCTGACAGGTCGGGCAGTACTGCAGGGACGAGTCGGCGAAGGAGACCTCGGCGACGGTGTCGCCGCAGACGGCGCAGGGCTGGCCGGTGCGGCCGTGGACCCGCATCGCCGCCCGCTTGCCGTCCTTCAACTCCTTCGCGGCCAGGCCGCTGGCCCGTTCGACGGCGGCGGTCAGCTCGCCGCGCAGCGCCTGGTAGAGCCGGGTGCGTTCGTCGGCGGACAGTCCGTTGGCCGGCTTGAACGGGCTGAGCTTGGCGGCGTGCAGGATCTCGTCGGAGTAGGCATTGCCGATCCCGGCGATGGTGCGCTGGTCGCGCAGCACACCCTTGAGCTGGGAGCGGCCGGCGCCGTCCAGGATGGCGTTGAACCGACCTTCGGTGAAGGCCTCGTCCAGCGGTTCGGGGCCGAGGCTGGCGATCCCCGGGATGTCCTCCAACTGGGCGACCAGGTAGAGCGCCAGCCGCTTCTGGGTGCCGGCCTCGGTCAGGTCGAAGCCGCTGTCGTCCGCCAGCCGCAGCCGGAAGGCCAGCGGTCCGCGGCTGGGACGGACGGGGGTGGCCGGCACCTCGTCCTTCCAGACCAGCCAGCCGGCCCGGGCGAGGTGGAAGGCCAGCCACAGCCCGCCGATCTCCAGGCCGAGGAACTTGCCACGACGGGCGACCCGTTCGACCTCCAGGCCGGGCAGCGCGGCCAGCGGCGGGTCGAAGGTCTTCAGGCAGGCGAAGGCGACCAGTTGGGTGTCGGCCACCACCTTGCCGACGCAGCGGTCGGCCAGGAAGCCGCGCAGCGCCTCGACCTCGGGCAGTTCGGGCATAGCGGCACTCTATGTCGGCCAGGCGGGCTCGGGTAGGCCGAGCGCCTCCTCCAGCAGGGCGAGGTACTCGTCCCGGTCGATCTCGATCACGCCCAGGGTGGCCAGGTGCGGGGTCTGCCACTGGACGTCGATCACCCGGGCTTCGGCGTAGTCGTCGGCCAGCAGCCGGGCCAGCGCCAGCAGCGCGACCTTGGAGGCGTCCCGGCCGTGCACCGGATCGTGGAACATCGACTCGCCGGCGAACAGCCCGCCGACGCTGACCCCGTAGAGGCCGCCCACCAGGCGTCCATCGGCGTCCCAGGTCTCGACCGAATGGACGTGCCCGGCGTCGTGCAACTCGGTGTAGACACCGACGATCTGGTCGTCGATCCAGCCGTTCGGCCGGGACGGGTCGCCGCAGCCGGCCAGCACCCGCTCGAAGGCCTGGTCGACGGTGGTGGTGTAGCGCCTGGCCGACTGCCGCAGCGAGCGGGTGACCCGCAGCCCCTCCAGAGTGAGAACGCCGCGCCGCAGCGGCGACCACCAGCCCATCTCGCCGAACCCGGAACCGTGCAGCGGCATCGGGAACACCCCGGCGCGGTACCCCTCCAGCACCAGTTCGGCGTCGAACTCGTCGGAGAACCCAATCAGATCCTGGGCGGGCCACTGCTCGGATTCACCGAAGACCCTCGACCGCCGCATACCCCCGATTCTCCCACCCCGCCCTGACACCCGGCCTTCGTCCACTCCCTCACCCATCGAGGGCTTCCGCTATCGCCGAGGGCCTCTCCCCAGGGACGAGCCCTCGACGATAGGGAGAGCCCTCGATGGTGGGGGTATGGACGCAGTGGTGCGACGCGGGGACGGTTCCGGTGTCCCACCCGGCCAGCGGGGCTTTGGGACGCGGGAACCGTCCCCCTGTCCCACCCGGCCCTGAAGGCCACCGGGACCAGGGTCGAGTCGGGGGTGGGCCGGATGACCCGGCTGCGGGCCGGCTGCGTAGGCTGGGCTTCGGCGGAAGGACGGTTCATGGCGACTGCGGGAGAGATCGGCAAGCAACTGGTGGCGCGCACGCCCGAGGTTGCCGGGGGGCTGCTGCGGCAGCTGATCGACTTCGGGATCGATGGCAACGACACCTTCCCGGGTGCCCGGGCGGCGGCGGCCAAGAAGCTGCAGGACCGCGGCGACCGGGAGGCGGCGATCGACGCGCTGGTGAACGCGCACATCGGCCTGGCCTCGGCGCAGGGCTTCGCGACCAGCGTCGGCGGGCTGCTGACCCTGCCGGTCGGGCTGCCGGCCAACCTGGCCGGGATGGCGGTGCTGAGCGTCCGGATGGTCGCCGGGGTGGCGCACCTGCGGGGCTACGACATCACCGACCGGCGGGTGCGTTCCGCGGTCGCCCTGGCCATGCTGGGCGAGGACGAGATCCGCAAGCTGATGGCCGACGGCAGGCTGCCGACCACCCCGCTGGTGGTGGCGACCGCGCCGGTCTTCGACCCCGAACTGGAGCGGACGATCAGCGAGCGGGTGGCCGGCTGGCTCTCCGGCCGGCTGGGCGGCAAGCACCTGGCGGTGATCGTGCTGCGCCGCGTCCCGCTGGTCGGCGGCGGGGTCGGCGCCGCGGTGGACGGCTTCCTCACCTACACCCTGGCCGCCTACGCCAAGCGGGAGTTCATCGCCCGGCAGCAGTTGACCCGCTGAGTTCGTCGTCCACGTAGCCGGGGGCGGACGCGATCAGCCCGGCGATCACCATCACCACCGAGGTGGCGATCAGCACCCACAGCGGAATCGTCCAGCCGCCGGTGGCGGCCAGCATCACGCCCACCAGCAGCGGACCGGTGGCGGCCAGCGCGTAGCCGATGGTCTGGCCGAAGCCGGACAGCCGGGCGGTGACGTGCGGATCGCGGGTGCGGGCGGTGATCAGCGACAGCGCCAGCGGGAAGCAGGCGCCGGAGAGCCCCAGGCTGACCGCCCACAGCCAGCTCGCGGTGGCGGGGGCGTACAGGATGCCCAGGTAGCCCACCACCAGCAGCACCCCCAGGGTGATCACCACCCAGCGCAGGTCGCGCACCCGGGCCACCAGGATCGGCATCAACAGGCCGGTGATGATGCCCAGGCTGGCCAGGATCGACACCAGCAGGCCGGCGTGCTCCCGGTCGACACCGCCGTCGCGGAACATCTGCGCGGTCCAGCCGAACTGGGTGTAGGCGTGCATCGACTGCACCCCGAAGAAGATCCCCAGCGCCACCGCGTGCCGCGACCGCAGCAGGCTGGGGCCGCGCTCGTGCGCCCGGGAGCCGAGCTTGCGCGACCCCTCCCGCAGCGCGATCAGCAGCATCGGCACCCCCGCCACCGCCGCGGTGACGCCCCAGAGCGCCAGCGAGCCACGCCAGTGGCCCGGGGCCACCTCGGCCAGCGGGAGCGCCAGCAGGCTGCCCAGGGTGGCGCCGACCGCCAGCATCGAACCGTAGATCGCCATCAGGGTCGGGACCTGATCGTGGAACCGGCGCTTGATGTACGCCGGCAGCAGGACGTTGCCCACCGCCATGCCGGCGAAGGCCAGCGCGGTGAGCCCGAGGAAGACCAGCGAGTTCGAGGTCCAGGGACGCAGCGCCAGCCCGACAGCGGTCGCCACCATCCCCCACCACAGCGCGTAGGTCAGCCCGACCCGGACGGCGAAGCTGACCGCGAAGGCGCCGAACAGGGCGAAGCAGAGGCCCGGCATGGCCGCCAGCAGGCCGCCCCAGGTGGCGTCCTGGCCCAGGCCCTCCAGGATCTCGGCCAGCACCGGCCCGATCGAGGTGGCGCCCGGCCGCAGGCTGGCCGAGATCAGCACCACCGCGATCAGCGCGACCCAGTACCCCCGGGTGCGGACGGGGCGCACCCGGCTCACGTCAGCGATCACGACCCGGTTCCCCCAACGCTCCAGCCGACCGCGCGCCGTCGGGCCCTCACCGGTGGTACTCCCGGGCCACCCGGCGGCCGACCGCGCAGGTCACCTCGTAGCTGATCGTGCCTTGCAGGTCGGCCAGTTCGGCGACCGTGATCTCCTGGTCGCCGCTGCGGCCGACCAGCACCGCCTCGTCGCCCACCGCGACCGGTTCGGGGCCGACGTCGATCATGGTCTGGTCCATGCTGACCCGGCCGGCGATCGGGCAGGAGCGGCCGTTCACCAGCATCCGGCCACGGTTGGAGAGGGCCCGGGAGTAGCCGTCCCCGTAGCCGATCGCCACGGTGGCCAGCCAGGTGTCGGCGGACGCCGTCCAGGTGCGGCCGTAGCCGACCGTCTCGCCGGCCCGGACGCGCTTCACGAAGGTCACCCGGCTGCGCCATTCCAGGCCGGGCAGCAGCGGCACCGTCCGCGGGGTGCTGGCATCGGGGTAGTTGCCGTAGACCATCACCCCCGGACGCACCAGGTCGAACCAGCTGTCGGGGTGGGCGAGCACGCCGCCGGAGTTGGCCAGGTGCTTGATCAGCGGGCCGTGCTCGGCCTCCAGCGCGGCGGCGACCTCGCGGAACCGGACGATCTGCCCGGCGGTGAAGTCGTCCCCCTCCGGGGCGTCCGAGATCGGCAGGTGGGACAGCACGCCCACCAGCCGGACGCCCGGGGTGTCCCGGATCAGCCCGGCCAGCCGGGGCGCGTCCGCCGGCTCGCAGCCGATCCGCCGCATCCCGGTGTCCACCTTGAGGTGCAGTTCCAGCTCGCGTCCCGCCCCCCGGGCGGCTTCCCCGGCTTCGCGGACGGACGCCTCGTCCACCACCACCAGGGCGAGGTCGTGCGCCACCGCGACCGCCACCTCGGGGCCGCGGGCGACCGAGAGCTTGAGGATCGGCAGGGTGATCCCGGCCTGCCGCAGCTCCACTCCCTCGCCTACCGTGGCGACGCCGAGCAGGTCGGCCAGGCCGGTCTGCTGCAGGTGCCGGCTGACCGCCACCGCGCCGTGGCCGTAGGCGTCCGCCTTCACCGCCACCAGCACCAACCGGTCGCCGACGTGGGCGCGGATCGCGGCCAGGTTGGACGCGATGTGGTCGAGTCGGGTGGTGGCCTGCGAAGGAGTCTCGATCACTCCCCCACCGCCACCGGACGATCGGGGTCGGCCGACCAGCCCGACCAGGACGGCGGGTAGAGCGCGGCGTCAATGCCCAGGCTGGCCAGCGCCAGCAACTCCTGGGCGGCGGAGACGCCGGAACCGCAGTAGACCGCCACCGGGCGGTCGTCCGGCACGTCGAGCAGGGCGCGCAGCTTCGCCGGGGCGGGCAGGGTGCCGTCCGCCTCCCAGAACTGGCCGACCGGACGGTTGACCGCGCCGGGGATGTGCCCGGCCCGGGGGTCCAGCGGCTCGACCTCGCCGCGGTACCGCTCGGGCGCCCGGACGTCGATCAGCACCCCGTCGAAGGAGGCCACCTGGTCGGCGGTGAGGTTGGCGAGGTAGCCAGCGGTGAGCGGGCCCACCAGGCTGGGCGGGACGGGATCCTCATCGCCGGCGACGACCGGCGCACCGGCGGCCTGCCAGGCGGTGATCCCGCCGTCCAGCACCCGGGCGTCCAGCCCCAGCCAGCGCAGCACCCACCAGGCCCGGCCGGCGGCGAAGGAGCCCGGCTCGTCGTAGACCACGACCTCACGGTCCTGATCGATGCCCAGCCCGGCCAACCCGTTGGCCACCCGTTCCGGGGAGGGCAGCGGGTGGCGTCCCAGTCGCGGATCGGTGAGAGGGCCGGTCAGCACCGCCTCGAGATCGAGGAACCGCGCCCCGGGCAGGTGACCCTGCCGGTACCGCTCCAGGCCGGCGCCCTCCGGCTCACCGAGCCGCCAGCGAACGTCCAGCAACTGTGGCGCGTCCGGCGTCCCGAGTCGCTCGCGTAGCGCGTCCACCCCGATCAGTACCCGCGCCCGCGGGTCGGCCACCTGCTCCATGCCCCGAACTCTACGCCGTGCCGCGGGCTGCCCCTGGTGACCAAGGACGAGGTCATCCATGCCTTCCCCGGCGTCACCTGCCTGCCCTGGGAGTGACCCGGCACGAGTCGGACGATCGGAACCGGGTCAGAACAGCAGGGCCAGCCCCGGATCGGCCAGGATCGCGGCCACGTCGGCCAGGAACTTCGAGCCGGTCTCGCCGTCCACCAGGCGGTGGTCGAAGGTCAGCGCCAGGGTGATGACCGAGCGGGGCTCGATCCGTTCCTCGCCTTCGCGGGTGACCACCCAGGGACGCCGGGTGATGGTGCCGACGCAGAGGATCGCGGCCTCGCCCGGGTTCATGATCGGGGTGCCGCCGTCGATCCCGAAGACGCCGACGTTGGTGATCGTGAAGCTGCCGTTGGCGAAGTCGGCCGGCTGGGCCTTGCCCTGCTTGGCCAGGTCGACCATCTGGTTCAGCGCCTCGGCGAGTTCGCGCAGCCCGAGCCGGTTGGCCCGCTTGATGTTCGGCACGATCAGGCCCCGCGGGGTGGCCGCGGCGATGCCGAGGTTCACGTCCGAGCGGATCACGATCTCCTCCCGCTTCTCGTCGAAGCTGGAGTTGATCTCGGGGTTGCGGGCGATCGCCAGGCAGGCTGCCTTGGCGACGATCAGCAGCGGTGAGATCCGCAGCCCGTGGAACTCGCGGCGGTCGCGCAGCGTGCCGAGCAGGTCCATCGTGCCGGTGACGTCCACCTCGACCCAGGCGGTGGCCTGGGGGACGTTCAGCGAGGCGGTCATGGTCTTGAACATCTCCCGCCGGACGCCGCGCAGCGGCACCCGCTGGTCGACGCCGGGACGGTCGTCCAGCTTCGCCCCGCTGGCGGCGGCGATCACGTCCTCGTGGGTGATCAGGCCGCCCGGGCCGGTGCCCACGATGGTGGTCAGGTCGACGCCCAGGTCGCGGGCCACCCGGCGCACCGGCGGCTTCGCCAACGGCGGACGCGGCATCTCGCCGGCGCCGGTCGGCTCGCCGGGCGGCGGCAGGGTCTCGCCGGACGGGGTGGCGTCCACCCGGTGCAGCGGCGCCACATCGTCGATCGGACGGGAGACCGGCCGGTCGGTGTCGTAGGACTCGTGCACCTGATCGGTCTCCGGGGTGGCCAGGACGGCACCGCGCTTGCGGGCCCGGCGGGTGACAGCGCCCGGCTTGGCGCCGTAGCCGACCAGCATGGCCGGGGCCTTCTCCGCCTCCACGGAGTTGCCGTTGGAATCCTGGACGCTGCCGGAGACGGACGGGGCTGGAGTCTCGACGGCCGGTGGCGCCGGGTCGGTCACCGTACCGGACGCGGGCTCGGCGCCCGCCCCGAAAGCGGCCTGGAGCGGGGAGCCGGCGGGCGCATCCTCCGCATTCCCGTCGGCGATCTCGCTCGGATCGCCGATCCGGATGATCGGCGTCCCGACGTCCACCAGATCGCCCTCGCCGACCAGGATGGCCAGCACCGTCCCGGCGAACGGGCTGGGCAGTTCGACCAGGCTCTTGGCGGTCTCGATCTCCAGCAGGATGTCGTTCACCGCGACCTGGTCGCCGACCGCCACCTTCCAGGAGACGATCTCGGCCTCGAGCAGGCCCTCGCCCGGATCGGGCAGCTTGAACTCGTACACGTTCTTCTCCTCAGTAGGCCAGCGAGCGGTCGACGGCGTCCAGGACGCGGTCGAGGTCGGGCAGGTACTCGGCTTCGGCGCGGTTGGGCGGGTAGGGCATGTCGTAGCCGGCCACCCGCAGCACCGGGGCCTGCAGCGCGTAGAAGCAGCGCTCCTGGATCCGGGCGGCGAGTTCGGCGCCCATCCCCAGCGTCCCCATCGCCTCGTGGACGACCACCGCGCGGCCGGTCTTGGCCACCGAGGTGAGGATGGTGTCGTCGTCCAGCGGCGAGATGGTCCGCAGGTCGATCACCTCCAGGTCCTTGCCCTCGTCGGCGGCCACGATCGCAGCCTCGACGCAGGGCCGCACCATGCCGCCCCAACACAGCACGGTGAGATCCTTGCCCTGCTTCACCACCCGGGCCTGATGCAGCGGCATCGGCACCGCGTCGACGTCCACCTCGCCCTTCTCGTGGTAGCGCCGCTTGGGCTCCATGAAGATGACCGGGTCGGGCGAGGCGATCGCCTGCTGGATCATCCAGTAGGCGTCGGACGGGGTGGCGCAGGCCACCACCTTCAGCCCGGGGGTGTGCGCGAAGTAGGCCTCGGGGGATTCGCTGTGGTGCTCGACCGCGCCGATCCCGCCGCCGTAGGGCAGCCGGATCACCATCGGGACATTCAGCCGGCCGTGCGAGCGGTGGTACTGCCGGGCCACCTGGGTGAGGATCTGGTTGGTGGCCGGGAAGACGAAGCCGTCGAACTGGATCTCCACCACCGGACGGTAGCCGCCCAGCGCCAGGCCCAGCGACGTCCCCACGATGCCGGATTCGGCCAGGGGCGTGTCGATCACCCGGTCGCCGCCGAACTCGGCCTTCAAACCCTCGGTCACCCGGAAGACGCCGCCCAGGTTGCCGATGTCCTCACCGGCCAGCAGCACCTTGGGGTCGGCGGCCAGCGCCCGTCGCAGCCCCGCGTTCAGGGCCTTCACCATGGTCATGGTCGCCATCTCAGGCCTCCGTTGATTCGAAGGACGCCCGGTAGGCGAGGTACTCGTCCCGCTGGGTCAGCAGGGCGGACGGCGTCTCGGCGTACACCCGCTCCCACCAGTCGGCCAGGTCGGGCTCAGGGATGGCCACGCAGTCGGCCCGCAGTTGCTCGGCGTAGGCGTCGGCCTCGGCGGCCAGCTCGTCCAGCCACCGCTGGTCGATAGCGCCCTGGTTGAGCAGGTAGGTCTTCACCCGCTCGATCGGATCCTTCGCCCTCCAGCGTTCGGTCTCCTCGGCGCGGCGGTACTTGGTCGGGTCGTCGGACGTGGTGTGGGCACCCATCCGGTAGGTGTAGGCCTCGATGAAGGCCGGGCCCTCGCCGCGGCGGGCGCGCTCCAGCGCCCAGCGGGTGACCGCCTCGCAGGCCAGGACGTCATTGCCGTCCACCCGGATGCCGGGGAAGCCGTAGCCGCTGGCCCGGCGGTAGAGCGGGATCTTCGACTGCAGCGCGATCGGCTCGGAGATGGCGTACTGGTTGTTCTGGATGAAGAAGACCACCGGGGCGCCGAACGAGCCGGCGAAGACGAAGGCCTCGTTGACGTCCCCCTGGCTGGTGGCGCCGTCGCCGAAGTAGGTGATGACGGCCGCGTTCTCGGCCGGGTCGTCATTGCCGACCTTGCCGTCCCGTTGCAGCGCCATGCCCATGCCCACCGCGGAGAGCGCGTGGGCGCCGATCACCCAGGAGTAGAGGTGGAAGCGGGAGGCCCGGGAGTCGTAGTCGACCATGCCCGAGCCGCGGAAGACGTTCAGCAGGGCGACCATGTCGACCCCGCGAACCCAGGCGACACCATGTTCGCGGTAGGAGGGGACGATCTGGTCGCGCTCCTCGATCGCCTTGGCCGAGCCGACCTGCGCGGCCTCCTGCCCCAGGGACGGCGGCCACAGCCCGAGTTCGCCCTTGCGCTGCAGCGCGGTCGCCTCGGCGTCGAACCGCCGGGTCAGCACCATGTCGCGCAGGCTGGCGGCGATGTCGGTGTCGCTGCCGGTGAAGCTGAAGTCGGCGTGCTCGACGCGGTTTCCCTGCGGGTCGAGCAACTGGACGAAGTCGTCGCCGGCAACCATGGGTCTCCTCGGGGTCAGGGACGGGGACGTTCCGGCTAACTTACGGTTACGTAACCATAAGTGTCAACCACCGACGCGCCGTTTCGGGCTGGGTAAAGCTGCTAGACCGCTGGCAGACCGCCACCGCGCACGTTCGCACCGCATACGGACGCCGGGTAGACCGTCCGGCCAGGTTCACGCGCAGCCACACCGCTTCTGAGCCCTGCGGAACCGCTGAGAACCGGCATCGATGCGCGCGTCCGGACGACCGCGACGGAGAGGCCCGGCAGATGCGGCACGGATGCGCTGGCTGGTGGCCGGATTAGGCTGGATAGATGGACACCATCCGATTCGAGGCCGAGGCCGAAGCGCTGTCCGGGGCGGTGATCGTCCGGCTGCCGGCGGAAGCGAGCGCGCGATTGCCCTCCCGCGGCCAGGTCGCGGTGGACGCCACGGTGAACGGCGAGCCGCGTCCGCTGGTGGTCGAACCCGACGGACGGCGCGGCCACTGGCTCAGACTGCGCCCGGAGGAGGCGGCGGATGGCCCGGTCACCGTCGAGCTGGCGCCGTCCGGCGAATGGCCCGAACCAGAACTCCCGGACGACCTGCGGGCCGCCCTCGACCAGGCTTCCGATCTGGCGGACACCTGGACGGACATCACCCCGATGGCTCGCTGGGAGTGGGTGCGGTGGGTCAACGCCACCCGGAATCCGGACACCCGCCGGCGCCGGGTGGAGGTCAGCGTCGACAAGCTGCGCTCCGGCAAACGCCGGCCGTGCTGTTTCGACCTCTCCTCATGCACCGACCCCGAACTCTCCCGCAGCGGCAAGCTCATCGGGTAGGGACACGGATCGCGCGGCGAAATGACGGGCTAAGTTACAGAAGACGGAAGGCCTCGAAACTCGGCGTTCTTGTGACTACGTACTTCCACCCCAACATTGGCCTGGCAAGGCAACTCGAACAGTCCGATCCGAGCGAAAAGTGTCAGAGACGGTCCCTAGATTGGGTTCATGGACGAACCGATCACCACCCAGCTGACCCAGCTGGACGCCAGCCAGTTGCTGGCCCTGATCGGCTATGCCATCACCCAACTCGCCGACCCGCGTCATCAGTTGGCGTCCGACCGGGACCAGCTTGATCTGCTGCGTGACGCCCTCCGCATCGATGCCCGGCTCGAAGCCTGGCTCCACCAAACCGCAGCCCACCTCGACGCCCGCGAAACCGCGTGGAACGAACACGGCACCTCCACCGCCACCTGGCTCGCCGACGTCGCCAACCTCACCCGACGCGAAGCCACCGCCCTGATCAAAGGCGGACACCAACAAGTACGGTTCAACCTCATCGGGGACGCCGCCCTGGCCGGACACGTCCTACCTGCCCAAACCACCGCGATCACCCACGTGCTCGACCAGCTACCCGAAGAGTTCCCCGCCGAGACCATCACTCAGGCGCAAGACATGATGATCGACTTCGCCGCCACCCACAACAGCGTCGAACTCCGCCGACTCACCGGACGCCTGATCGAGGTACTGTCCCCGGAAACCGCCGAAGCATTGGAAGCTGCCCGGCTGGAACGCGAGCAACGCCTCGCCCAACGCAACCGGCACCTGACGTTCACCCGCGACCACCACGGCTCGGTGCTGATCAAAGGCAGCCTGCCTGTGATGGCAGCTGAACCGTTGATCAGGATCGTGGAAGCGTACGCGGCAGCCGAGAAACGAGCCCTCGACGGGCTGGATCCGAACGCCGAGTACGTCACCCCGGCAATGCGGCGAGCCGATGGCCTGTTGGCGATGGTGAACCACCACACCCACCAGGCCCTGGCGCCAGTCCACGGCGGCGACCGGCCCCGCATCAGCATCATCTTGTCCTACGACAAGCTGCAGAAAGCCGCCCACGACAATGGGCTGCTCACCGGCACCCTGGCCGGTTCGGACGAACCCGTCCCGGCTGGGGTGCTGCGGCAACTGCTGTGCGATGCCGACCTGCTACCCATCGTCCTCGGCGGACCCTCCGAAGTCCTCGATGTTGGGCAAAGCCAGCGGTTCGTCACCCCCACGCAACGCCAAGCCCTCGAAATCCGCGACGGTGGGTGCGCATTCCCCGGCTGCGACAAACCACCCCAGGACTGCCACGCCCACCACGTCATTCCCTGGTGGCAAGACGGACCCACAGACCTTTCGAACCTCGTCTTGGTGTGTCCGCATCACCACGGGATTGTCGAACCCGGACGAGACCCCACCGCCGACCGCTGGCAGATCCGCCTCGGCACCGACCACACCCCCGAAGTCATCCCACCCCGACGAGTCGACCCCGACCAGAGGCCACGGCGACACACCCGTCACCTGACCCGACAACGACAGTAGGCGAAGCCTGCCGACGTGCGACTTGAGCATGCCGAGCGCCATTGCTCCAACCGACCTGTCACGAGGATGCCGGTCGCCGAAAGCCTTGGCATCACACGCTGGCCAGGATGTCCTGGATCTGCTCGATCATCTCCTCGTCGAACCACTCCGCCAGCTCCAGCCCGTCCACCAGAACCGGGACGATCGCACGGCCGGCCGGGTCCGCGAGCAGGGTCCGGACCAGCTGCCACGGCCGTTCGTAGAACTCCTGCAGTCGATCCTCGGCCGCGTAGCGTTCGTTTAGCTGGACGGCCAGTTCCCGGACCCGTTTCCACTGACCCAGCGCGGCCTGCGCCTCGGTCTCCAGGACGAGCTGCTGCACCGCCAACCAGTGCAGTTCCTGCTCTTCGAAGAAGCCGGCCGGGATCTTGGCGAGGCTGGCCAGCGCCACCTCGGGGCGCTGGTCGTCTCCCGGATCGCCGCTATCGCCAGCTGCAGGGACGACCACCCCAGCTCGCCGCTGGCCCAGGCCGCCTCGGTCGCTCGGATCGCGAAGTCCAGCGACACCGCACCGTTCTCGGCCAGCGCCGAGGCCACCCGCGCACGTACCGCCTGCAGGTCGGCGAGGGTGTAGTTCTCATCGCCCACGGTGCCCAGCTCGGGGTCGGACAGGTCCTCGGCCAGCCGCAGCAACTCCGCGACCTCCTCGCTGCGGGGCCCGGCGGTGGCGTGCTCAAACCTCTCCCAGAAGTCCATCGCACCCCCCTGCGAACCATCCCAGGACACCAACGCAAGTACGCAAGGCAGCGTCCTCCGTCCTGGCCAAACCGTGTCTTCGCGGGACGCTCCACCGAGCGTTCCCAGCAACCCCTCCGGAACGAGTCTAGAGGCACCCCCGCGGGCGCCGCGGCGTGGAGCCCCCGGCCGCCGCCGCGAAGCCGGCCGCTCCGGCTGTCGGCCGATGGGCGGCCCGGCAAAAAGTCCCGCCACCCGGGGTAGCCAGCGTCCCCGCGATCCGGCAGGCTGATACCGACAAGTTCGTCGTCCGCCACACCCCTGGCTCACCCCTAAAGGACCGACATGCGACGTCTCCTGCTCGCCACCCTTGCCACCACCCTCCTCACCTCCGGCCTGGCCGCCGCGGCACCCGCCTACGCCGCCCCTGCCGGGCCGGTGTTCATCAGCGAACTCCACTACGACAACGCCGGCGCCGACGTCGACGAGGCGGTCGAGGTGTTCGGCCCGGCCGGCACCGACCTGACCGGCTGGTCGATCGTGCTCTACAACGGCAGCGGCGGGGCCAGCTACGGCACCCTGCCGCTGACCGGCCAGATCCCCGATCTGGCCGGCGGCTACGGCGTCGTGGTCGCCCCGGCCGCCGGGCTGCAGAACGGCGCCCCCGACGGCCTGGCCCTGGTGGACGCGGGCGGCGCGGTGGTCGAGTTCCTCTCCTACGAGGGGACGTTCACCGCCAGCAACGGACCCGCCGCCGGCCTGGCCTCGACCGATATCGGGGTGAACCAGCCCGGCACCGGACCGGTCGGCTTCTCGCTGCAGCTGGCCGGCTGCCTGGCCGACCCGCAGTGGCAGCCCGAGTCGGCCAACACCTTCGGGACGGTCGCCCCGCTGGACACCTCCGCCGACTGCGACTCCGGCGAGGAGCCGGAGGAGCCCGAGCCCGCCATTCTGCCGATCAGCGCGGTGCAGGGCTCCGGCGCCACCTCGCCGCGGGTCGGCCAGGTGGTCACCGTCGAGGGCATCGTGGTGGGCGACCAGGAGGGCGCCTCCCCGGCGATGCGCGGCTTCTTCCTGCAGGAGGAGGACGCCGACACCGACGAGGACGCCACCACCTCCGAGGGCATCTTCGTGTTCAACGGCAGCGCCAACACGGTCTCGGTGGGCGACCAGGTCCGGGTGACCGGCACGGTCACCGAGTTCGACGGCCTGACCGAGCTCACCCAGACCACCGTCACCGTGCTCGGCTCCGGCAAGCCGCTGCCCACCCCGGCGTCGGTCAGCTTCCCGGTGGACGAGGTCAGCGACCTCGAGGCCTACGAGGGCATGCTGGCCACCTTCCCGCAGCAGCTGGTGATCGCGGAGTACTTCAACTTCGACCGCTACGGCGAGATCGTGGTGGCCCTGCCCGCCGCGGGCGAGGACTTCCCGATGTCCCCGACCGCGCTGTTCGACCCGGCCTCGCCCCAGGCCGCCGCCCGCAACGACCTGAACCTGCGCAGCCGGATCACGGTGGACGACGGGATCAGCGCCCAGAACGTCGCCACCAACCACCCGATCACCGGCGAACCGCTCACCATCGACACCATGTTCCGCGGCGGCGACACCGTCGCCGGGCTGACCGGCCCGGTCTTCCAGGCCTTCAACCTGTACCGGGTGCTGGCCTACGACTACGACGACTACCAGCGCACCACCGCCTCCCCCACCCCGGACGAGGTGGGCGGACGGGTGACCGCGGCCTGGCTGAACGCGCTGAACTACTTCACCACCATCGGCGCCACCTGCAGCCCCACCCGGGACGAGGACTGCCGCGGCGCGGACGACCCCGGCGAGCTCCAGCGGCAACGCACCAAGCTGCTCAACACCCTGGAAGGCCTCGGCGCGGACGTGGTCGGGCTGGGCGAGCTGGAGAACACCCCCGGCGTCGAGGTGCTGGACGACATCGTCACCGGCCTGAACGAACGCCTCGGCGACGGCACTTACGCCTACGTCGAGGCCGGCACCGACGGCGTGGTGGGCCCGGACGTGATCAAGGTCGGCATCATCTACCGGCCGGAGGTGCTCACCCCGGTCGGCGAGACCGCCGTGCTGGACAGCCCGGACTTCCTCGACCCGAACCACACCGGCGAGGATCGCAACCGGGCCGCGGTCGCGCAGTCCTTCCGGGAGAACGCCACCGGCGAGGTGTTCTCGGTGACCGCCAACCACTTCAAGTCCAAGGGCTCGGCCTGCGGCGAGCAGGGCGAGGGCGGGCTGGTCGGCAACTGCGACCTCACCCGCACCCTGACCGCGAAGGCGCTGGCCGCCTGGCTGGCGTCCGATCCCACCGGGATCAACGATGACGACTGGCTGATCCTGGGTGACCTGAACGCCTACGACCACGAGGCGCCGATCGTCGCGCTGACCGACGCCGGCTACGCGGATCTGGCCCGGGAGTACCACGGCGACTACGCCCACAGCTACGTCTTCGACGGCCAGGCCGGGTACCTCGACTACGCGCTCAGCAGCACCTCGCTGACCAGGCAGGTGACCGGGGTCGGGCACTGGAACATCAATGCCAACGAGCCCGACATCATCGACTACGACACCAGCTTCAAGTCGGCCGGCCAGGCGGCGCTGTTCGATCCGACCACGCCCTACCGGTCGTCCGATCACGATCCGGTGCTGGTCGGGCTGAAACTGAAGAGCAAGCTCAAGGTGACCGCGTCGCCGAACGTCCTGCTGCTGCCCACCCACCTGCTGCACCAGATCAAGCTCACCGCCAAGGGCGAGCGCAAGGTCAGCTACCAGGTCGAGGCGCTGGCGGGGACGTCGAGCGAGGCCGATTCGGGGCTGGGGCGGTACGACCAGCCGCGCGACATCGTGATCGAGAACGGCAAGCTGAGGCTGCGCGCCGAGCGGTACAGCCGGCAGGGACGGACGTACACCGTCGAGGTGCTGGCCGCCGGCGGCGGCCAGGCACGGTTCGACACCGTCACGGTCAAGGTGCCCTACCTCTTCCTGATCCCGCAGTTGGGGTAGCGAACCATCGCCAGGGTGGGGTCGGGTCGGCGAGAATAGCCGGGTGCCGCCGCGGCCCCATCCGAAAGCGAACCCGATGAAGCGTGTCCTCGCCCTGATCAGCGGGCTGATCCTCAGCCTCACCCTCGTCCCGCTCTCCCCGGCCGCGGCCGACCCGGTCACCCCGCCGGCCACCGGGGTCGCGCTGGAGTTCGGTTCGGTCGCCAAGCCGGGCATCTCGGGCACCCGGAAGGTGGGACGGGTGCTCACCGCCAAGCCGAAGTCGAAGCCGGCGGCCAGCGCCTGGAGCTACCAGTGGTACCGCAACAGCCGACCGATCGACGGCGCCACCGCCCGGCAGTACCGGCTGACCGGCGCCGACTACGGCAAACGGATCACGGTGACGGCGACCGCGCAGCGCGACGGCTACCGTCCCACCACCTCGCGTCCCTCCGCCCGCACCGGCAAGATCAAGCGCGGCACGCTCACCAGCAGGGCGCCGCTGATCAGTGGCCGGGCCGAGGTCGGCGGGCAGCTCACCGCCACCACCCCCGGCTGGAGCGAGGGCACCACGTTCTCCTACCAGTGGTACCGCAACGGCAGGAAGATCAGCCGGGCGAAGCAGGCCGGCTACGTCCCCACCAGCGCCGACAAGGGCAAACGGCTCAGCGTCCGGGTGACCGGCCGGCAGACCGGCTACGCGTCGAAGTCGAAGACCGCGAAGAAGACCGCGAAGGTCACGCTGGCCACCGTCCCCGAGGCTCACCGGCTACGGGTCGGCAGCTTCAACGTCACCGTCGCCAGCGCCACCGCGAACGCCAAGGACCCGCTGGTACGTCCCTGGAGCGAGCGGCTGCCCGAGGTGGCCCGGCAGATCAGGGACGAGGGCCTGCAGCTGGTCGGCGTCCAGGAGGCCTCGGCCGGCACCAGCGCCACCGCGACCGGCCGTCCGCAGTTCCAGGAGCTGGCGGACGCGCTGGGCTCGCCCTGGGCGCTGACCAACGACGTCCGGTACTGCGACACCGACGACGACTACGGCCGCTGCCCCAATGGCGCCGGCCAGAACGACCGCATCCTCTACCGCACCGACCGGCTGGAACTGCTCGATCAGGGCTCCCGCAAGCTGGACGGCAAGACCTCCTACGCCAATGGCAGTGCCCGGTTCGTCACCTGGGCGGAGTTCCGCGACCTCAGCACCGGCAAGCGGTTCCTGTTCTTCAACACCCACCTGGAACCGTTGAAGTCCGGTGGCAAGAAGGTGCACGCCAAGCAGGCGGCCGTGATCCTGGACGAGATCCGCGCCCAGAACGCCGACCAGCTGCCGGTGATCCTGGTCGGCGACCTGGCCAGCACCAAGTTCGCCAAGCCCAATACCGCCCGGGACGCCTTCGTGAAGGCCGGCTTCGTCGACTCGCTGGGCAACAAGTACCGGCAGAAGACCGCCAAGGGCGTCCACGCCGAGAAGGTGATCAACGGCGCGGTGAACAGCATCAACTACTTCAAGGACCGGCCGCAGCGGGTCGGCGGCTACCAGCTCGGCTCCTACCTGGACTACATCCTGGTCTCCAGTTCCCGGGTGCGGGTGCTGGAGTGGAAGACGGTGGTCGGCAAGCTCGATTCCAAGGGCAGGTTCGCCGGGGTGATCCCGTCCGACCACCACCTGGTGCGCGCGGTGGTGGCGCTGCCGTGAGGCGCCCGCCGGGTGCCCGCTGCCCTAGGCTGGCACCATGAGCGCTGAGGGCCTGACGGAGTTCCGCGACCGGTACCAGACACTGCTGGTGGCGGCCTGCGAGTGGCGGGCGATGCACACCGACCCCGAGCCGCTGGCCGACCAGGTGTTCGACGCCCTCGCCCGGCAGGACGGCCCGCCGAGCCTGCGCGCCGCCTACCAGGTGCTGGACACGGTGGTGTTCGACTCCTACGTCCGCCATTCCGACGGCCGCAGCTTCCTGGACAAGCTGCGCGGGCAGGTCGCCGCGCTGCCCAATGCCCCGCAGGATTCCCCGGCGGAGGCCAAGCTGCGCGACGCCCTCACCCGGCTGCGCCGCCGGGACCGCGAACTGCTGCAACGCTCCTACTGGGACGAGCTCGCCGAGAGCGAGCTGGCCGAGATCGACGCCGTCGAGGTGGCCGAGATCGTCCGCCGGCGCGAGCAGGCGCTGAACAACTACCGGAAGCTGGCCTCCCGGCTCAGCCCGGACAGCGACCTCGGCCAGGCCACCCAGCTGCTGCGCAGCCTCAAGCCCGGCCTGCACAACCGCTGGGAGTGACCGGACCGCGGGACGGTTCCCCGGCTCACTCCAGACCAGGGGAGGTTCCCCGGCTCGCTCCCGCATCCGTCCCCGCTGGGCGTAATTCCCCACTGGGCAACCATCGACCCTGACACGAGCGGCCAGTAGGGTGCCGACCGTGCACCCCTACCCACCGCCGCCACCGCCGCCCTTCCCGCCACCCCCGCCTCCGCCGCCGGCCGCTCGGCCGTCGGCCGTGGCACCGTGGGTCGGCGTCAGCCTGGCGCTGGTCGGCCTGCTCACCGCCACCTCGGTGGTCGGGGCGCCCGCCGCTCCGACGCCGACCGGGGCGGACTGGTGGCTGCCGCAGGACGGCACCCGCTTCGTCTTCGACGCCGGCGACACCATCTGGACCACCGAGTGGAGCCGGCCCTCGCTGTTCACCCTGCTGCCGGCGAGGTCACCGCTCCTAGTGCACTGGAGCAAGGTCACCAAGACCTCCTGGGAGGACGCCCAGTACCTGCGGGTGAGCTCCCAGCAGCAGGACGCCCAGGGAAAGGTCCAGGCCACCGGCGAGGATCTGTGGACACTGGACGACACCGGCGCCCGGACGATCGCCGAATCCACCAGCGACACCCTCGAGCTGGTCTGGGAGCCCGGACGGCCGGACCTGCCCGCCGACCTCGCCGTCGGCGCCACCTGGAGCTCGGCGGGAACCGTCGACTTCCGCAACCCCGGTGGCGAGTGGTCGTCGGCCCCCTACCGGGCCGACTACCAGGCGTCCGCGCCCACCGACCCGCAACAGCAGTGGCGCGGCTGCATCGTGGTGGCGATGGAACTGGTGGTCAGCGACCAGAGCCTGCCCCACGAACGCACCTGGTGCCCGGGAACCGGGCTGGCCAGCGCCGATGACGGCTTCTCCCCCTGGGTGCCGATGGACGGCCCGCCGCGGATCACCCCGACCCGGCTGCCGGCCTTCGACTGGTCGCGCGCCGACCAGCTCGAATTCATCAGTCGGCCGCACAGCCGACCGGGGGCCGGCAGCATCTCGCTGTCGCTGACCTCAGCCCCCGGCGTGCTGCCGGACGGCAACCTGGTGGCCGCCAACCAGCTGGCCCCCGATCTACTCGCCATCGACCCGGCCGAGGAGCTGCCGGTGATCCGGTGGTCGGCCCGGCCCGGCGGCGACCTGACCTCGGCCGCCAGCTTCGACGACATCACCGTGGTCACCACCAGCCGCCGCGGAGTGGTCGGCTACGGACCGCAGGGGCAGTGGCTGTGGGAGGCACGGCTGAGTGACCTCACCCGCGTCCCGCCGGTCCGGTTCGGCGACCTGGTCGTGGTGGTCACCCTCGACGGCGCGGTCACCGGCTACGACCTGGTCAGCGGAGCGGAACGCTGGCGGGCCGGGATGGGCACCGAGATCCGCCGCGCCCCGCTGGTGGCGGGCGACCGGCTGCTGGTCGCCGACGCCGGCGGAGGCCTGGCCAGCTTCGACCCGCAGGGCAACGAGCAGTGGACGATCGACGCCGGCCAGGTGAGCTCCCTGGCGGTCAGCGACGGCCCCGATCCGGTGGTCGCGGTCGGCCGGAAGGACTCCTACGTGGTGCGTGCCTACTCCCTGTCCGCTGGCGATCAGGTCTGGCGCGCCCGGATCCTGCAGGACGCCAAGGACCTGATCTCGCTCGGCGACCACTTCGTGCTGCGGGACGACGACCAGCTGCTGGCGATCGACGCCGCCAGCGGAGCGCAGCTGTGGTCTCAGCCGTTGGTCAGCAAGGTGGGGATCGGTCAGGGCGACCGCATCCTGCTGCTCACCGCCACCGCCGTGCTGCTGCTGGACGGCCAGGGCCGACAGCTCCGCGAGTGGCCCCACCAGCTCGGTGACGTGATGAACTCGGCCGGCTTCCTGACGATCGCCGGCGACAAGGTGCTCACCTTCGGCCCGGCCGGCTTCGCGGTGGGGAGGACGCCATGACCACCCCACAGACTTCCTCTCCGCCGCTGCGCTCTCCCGAACAAGTCTGCGGGGACCCCGGATGAGCGCCGGCCACGAGATCGGCAGGGCGCTGCGCGATGTCTTCGAGATCACCCTGGCCCAACCGGTCCGGACCGGACGCCCACGGCCGTCCGACTGGCCCCGTGGCCTGGCCGCGATCGGCCTGGCCGCCCTGGTGGTGTACGGCGCGCTCACCCTGGCCGCGACCTTCGCCGTCCCGCTGCGGCAGTGGGGCGAGCTGACCGTCTCGCCCACCTCGGACACCACGCTGCCGTCCGCGACGCTGCCCCTGCTGGTCGCCGGGTTGCTGCTGTCGCTCGCGCTGGCCCACACCGCGGCGCTGCACACCTCGTGGTGGTTGCGGCTGCCGCTGTTCGTGTTGGGTGGGGCCGCGATCTTCCCGTTCACCATCTCGGCCTTCGACCGTCCGGTGCAGCTCGTCGGCTCGGTCCTGGCCTACCTCGCCCTGCTGATCTTCACCATCGTCCGTTCCCGCCGCGACTACGCCTGGTGGGAGTTCCTGGTGGTGGCCGGCCTGGTGACCGTCGCCGCGCTGCTGCCGTGGGCGGGCGGCGGCTCCTTCCAGCTGTTCGCCGATCCCCGGCCGACCGGGCTGGAGGGGGCGCTGGTCAACCTGCAGCCGCTCGCCCTGCCGGCCATCATGGTGGCGGCGACCGCGCCGGCGCAGATCGTGGTCACGGGCGCTGTCGCCACCGGCACCCGTCCGGTTGGCCGCGGCGTGTTCTGGACGGGCGCGGCAGTGGTGCTGGCCTGGTTCCTGCTGAGCATCTACTGGGCCCGGGACCAGCTCGAGGTGCCGGCCCTGCTGGGCTCGGCGGTCTGCCTGGCCCTGGTGGCGATCGGGTTGACCCTGGTGCTGCGTCCCCGCGAACCGGAGCCGCCGGCGGTGTACCCGGAGACCTGGGGTGGCTGGCTGTACCCGCTGGCGGGGGCGATCGTGGCGATCGTGGTGGTGAGCGTGCCGCTGGTGTTGCTGAACGTCGTGCTACCCATGATCGGACTGAGGGAGTCGCCGGCGGGACAGCTGATCGGCCAGCTGATCGATGCCTGGATCGGGAGCAACTCCGGGGTGCTGTGGCGCGCTCTGCTGGGCCTGGTGGCACTCGGTTTCGCCTGGCAGCGCGAACGCACCGGACGCCGCGGCGAGGCCGGCTTCCTGGTCTCCTTCGCGGTGGCGGTGCTGGTGGACGCCTCCGGGCTACTGCCGGGCGGAGACTTCCTGCTGGATCGCACCTCCACCGGTTATGGCGTGATCGCCGGCGTCACCGCGCTGCTGGTGGCCGGCTGGCTGGCGCTACGGCGGCGGTTGACCCCGGAGCGGGCGGCGGGAGTGCTCACCGTCCTGCTGCTGGCGGTGCTCTACCCCCATCGCGAGGTGCTCTCCGATCCGGGCAGCGCGCTGCTGGTGTTCAGCGGACCGCTGGTGGTGCTGTTCGGCCTCACCTGGCGGATCCTGACCGACGCGGAGTTCACCCACACCAGCTCGCGCCTCTTCCCACAGTCGACCCGCGTCCTGCTGTTCCTGGCCAACTCGCTGTTCGCGGTCACCACGATCGCCTTCCTCGCCCTCACCCGCGGCACCGGGACGTACGTCGACGGCACCCCGTGGGCGCGAACCAGCGACGGCATCCTGGGCGACTCGTTGTTCGTGATCGCCCTGGTCGCCGGGGTCTGGCTGGTCGTCCGTCCGTCCCGGCAACGGACCTGAGCCCGGCTCAGTCGAAGATCGGGTCCACCGTCCGGGTGCGCTTGAGCTCGAAGAAGCCGGGGTAGGCCAGCACCTTCACGAAGCCGTCCCACAGCTCGCCGGCCGCCTCGCCCTTCGGGGCGGGGGAGATCACCGGGCCGAACAGGCTCATGCCGTTCACCCGGATCACCGGGGTGCCGACGTCGGTGCCGACCGGATCCATCCCCTCGTGGTGGGCGGCCCGGACGGCCTCGTCATTGGCGTCGGTCAGGCCGGCCTGGGCGAGTTCGACCGGCAGGCCAAGGTCGGCCAGGGCCGCTTCGTAGGTGGGCAGCTGGTTGGGCTCACCGCCGGGGTGGATCCGGGTGCCCAGCGCGGTGTAGAAGTCGCGCAGCGCCGACTGACCGTGCGCCTGCTCGACCGCCAGGCAGACCCGGGGGCCGATCCAGCCGCCATCCATGATCTCGCGGTACCGCGGCGACAGCTCCCGTCCCTCGTTCAGCACCGAGAGGCTCATCACGTGGAACTGCGCGGTCACCGGACGGACCTTCTCGACCTCCAGCGCCCAGCGGGAGGTCATCCAGGCCCAGGGGCACATCGGGTCGAACCACAGGTCCAGAACGGTGGTTTCGGTGGTTTCAGTCATGGGGGAAGTGTAGATAGCCTGCCTGGCGTGATCGATGTCATCGCTTTGGACCTGGGCGGGGTGCTCTCCTGGCCGCCCGATCTCTACACTGCGCCGGCGGCGCTGCTGGGCGTCGACCCGGCCGAGTACGAGGCCGCCTACTGGACCGGACGGGTGGAACTCGACCGCGGCGCGCCGCTGGCGGTGTACTGGGCTCCGCTGCTGACCGCGGTCGGGGTGAAGCCGACCGACGAGCTGATCGACCACCTGGCGCACTACGACATGGCGCTGTGGGCCAGATTCCGTCCGACCGCCCGGGAGCTGCTGGCGACGGTCGCGGAGTGGCCGCAGCGGGTGGTGGTGCTGAGCAACGCCCCGGCGACGCTGCGTCCGGCCGCCGAGGCCAGCGACTGGTACCCGCTGGTGGAGCGGCTGTTCATCTCCGGCGAACTCGGCATGGTGAAGCCCGACCCGGCGATCTACGCCCGCATCCAGGACGAACTGGACGTGGCGCCCGGCCGGATCGCGTTCATCGACGATCGTCCCCACAACGTGGTCGGCGCCGCCGACGCCGGCTGGCAGGCCCACCAGTGGACCGACGACGCCGACTCCCTGGCCTGGCTGCGCGAGGTCTGCGGCCAGTAGCGAGCCCACAAACAGGTGCCTATGGGACACGGGGACGGTTCCCGGCGCCCGGGGACGGTTCCTTGTCCCAAGGAACCCTTCGACGGCCTACTCGCCGGGGTAGCGGACGCCGAGCTGGGCGCGGACCTCGTCCATCAGCTCCATGATCGCCACCGTCTCGGCCAGCGGCAGCAGCGGCGACTCGAGCTGGCCGTCGGCCACCAGCTGGGCGAAGTGGGCGGCCTCGTGGCACATCCCCTGGTGGCCGGCCTTGCCGTCGCCGGCCCAGCTGACCTCGTCGGCACCGGAGACCAGCCGGACCCCGCCCGGGCTGTAGAAGGTGCCGCTCAGCTCCGCGCGGGCGGTCGTGCCGCTCACCGAGGCGGTGGTCGGTGTGCGGGCGGCCAGCGTGGTGTGCAGCACCGCCTGGGCATGCGGGTGGTCGGCGAAGCCGTCCAGGATGATCGTCTCCTGCCGGTCCACACCGGCGTCGGTCAGTTCGCCGAACGCCCGCACCCTGGCGGGCAGGCCGAGCGCGAACACCGCCCACGACACCGGATAGACGCCGAGGTCGAGCAGCGCGCCGCCGGCCAGCGCCGGGTCGACCAGCCGCTGGACGTGGGTGAGGGCCTGGCCGTGGTCGGCCAGCACTGTCTCCAGCTCGCCCAGCGTGCCGTCGGCGATCAGCTGCCGCACCACGTCGGTGCGCGGCAGGAACCGCGTCCACATCGCCTCCATCAGGGTGAGGCCGCCGGCCTGGGCGGTGGCGACCAGCTCGCGGGCCTGGGCGGCGTCCCGGGTGAACGCCTTCTCGACCAGGACGTGCTTGCCGGCCTGCAGGGCGGCCAGCGCCTGGGCATGGTGCTCGCTGTGCGGCGAGGCGACGTAGACCGCCTGCACCTCGGGGTCGGCGAGCAGTTCGGCGTAGGAGCCGTAGGCCTTGGGGATGTCGTTGCCGGCAGCGAACTCCCGGGCGCGTTCCAGCGAGCGGGAACCGACCGCGACGAACCGCTGCCGGGTGAACTCCCGCGCCGCCGATAGGAAGATCCGGGCGATGCCGCCGGGAGCCAGGATGCCCCAGTTCAGCGGCGGCGCGTCCGCCGGATCGGGGGTGCGGGGCAGGGGCAGCGATGCAGGCAAGGTCATGGGGAGAACCTACCGTCCCACCTCGCCGGTGGGGAGTCCACGACCGGGGACGCGCTGACCGAACCGCGGTGAGATCCCGCCGCGAAGCGGCGTCCCCTAGTCGCGGATCGCGGCGATACTGCCGGTGGTCTCGGACGGGGAGTCCAGCGGCTCGAGGCTGCCGGGCAGCCGGATGGTGAACTCGGCGCCGCCGGACCGGGAGCGTCCGGCCTTCACCCAGCCGCCGTGGGCCTTGATGGTCTGCGCGACGATGGAGAGCCCCAACCCCGAGCCCGGGGTGGTGCGGGCGTCCTCGGAGCGGTAGAACCGGTCGAAGACGTGGGGCAGGTCCTCGTCGGCGATGCCCGGGCCCTGGTCGGCGATCCGCAGCCGGTCGCCCTCCAGCCGGACGGTGATCGTGCCGCCGGCCGGCGAGAACTTCACCGCGTTGTCCAGCAGGTTGGTCACCGCCCGCTCCAGGCTGTCCGGCTCACCCACCAGGTAGAGCGGGTCGAGCGCGACGTCGAAGTTCAGCCCCGGGCCGCGGCGCTTGGCCCGGGTGAGCGCGTTGGTCACCACGTCGCGCAGGTCGATCGGCTCCGGGTCGGGTTGGACGGTGTCCTCCCGGGAGAGGTGCACCAGGTCGCCGATCAGCGTGGTGAACTCGCCCAGCTGGGCGGCGATGTCCCGCAGGATCTCGCCGCGCGCCCCCGGCGGCAGCATGCCCTGCCGGTCGTCGGCCACCAGCAGTTCGACGTTGGTCCGCAGCGAGGTCAGCGGGGTGCGCAGCTCGTGGCCGGCGTCGGCGATCAGCCGGCGCTGCCGCTCCCGCGAGCTCGCCAGGTTGCGCATCATCTGGTTGAACGAGCGGGTGAGGTCGGTGAGTTCGTCCATGCCGCCGAGCTCGATCGGGGCGAGCTCGTTGGTCTCGGTCACCTTGGTGACCGCGTTGGTCAACCGCCGGATCGGCTCCAGGCCGGAACGGGCGATCACCCAGCCGGTGGCGCCGGCCACCACCACCGCGCCCACGCCGAAGGTCAACAGCGAGAACGCCAGGATCCGCAGGATCTGGTTGGTCGGGCCGAGCGGACGTCCCAGCACCAGGGCGTAGTTGTAGGTGTCGTCCGAGAGCGGCACCGCGACGATCCGGTACGGCACCCCCAGGGTGTCCTCGCCGGTGCGGGCCGAGGAGCCGGTCTGGGTGCGGGCGATCGCCACCTCGGCGGCGGTGATCACCAGGGATTCGCCGCCCGAACCGGGTGGCCGCTTCACCTCGTGGTCGGCCCGGACGGTCAGGATGGTGACGTGGGCGATGTCCAGGGCGTCCTGGTTCAGCCCGCCCATCCCCTCGATGTCGGTCCGGATCCACTCGCTGGTGACCGCGGCGATCTCGGTCAGCTCCCGGTCGAGCTGGTCATAGGTGGCCAGGTTGGTGATGACGTAGGCGGCGACGCCGGTGAGCGCCACCGCGCCGGCCACCGCAGCCGACACCAGAAAGGCGAGCCGGTCGTGCAGCGGCCGGTTGGTGACCGAGAGCAGGGAACGGAACCAGCGGATCACGGTGGGGTCTCGCGCAGCACATAACCGATGCCCCGCACGGTGTGGATCAGGCGGGTCTCGCCGTCACCCTCGGTCTTGCGCCGTAGGTAGCCGATGTAGACCTCCAGCGAGTTGGCCGTGGTCGGGAAGTCGAACCCCCACACCTCGTTCAGCAGCCAGCTGCGCTCCAGCACCCGGCGGGGATTCTCCAGGAAGGTCTGCAGCAGGGCGAACTCGGTGCGGGTCAGGCTGATCCGCCGGCCGGCCCGCTGCACCTCGCGGGTCTGCAGGTCGAGCGAGAGATCGGCGAAGGAGAGCAGCTCCGAGCCCGGTTCGTCCGAAGCGGCCGGACGGGCGGAGCGCCGGGTCAGCGCCCGCAGCCGGGCCAGCAGCTCCTCGAAGGAGAACGGCTTGGCCATGTAGTCGTCCGCGCCGGCGTCCAGCCCGTCCACCCGGTCGCCGACCGCGTCCCGGGCGGTCAGGACGAGGATCGGGACGTCATTGCCGCTGGAGCGGAGGGAGCGGGTGGTCTCCAACCCGTCCAGCCGGGGCATCATGACGTCCATGATCACCGCATCGGGGCGGAAGGCGGAGAGTTTGGCGAGCGCCTCGACACCGTCGTTGGCGGTCGTCACCTCGTAGCCCGAGTAGTGCAGGGAGCGCGCCAAGGAGTCGCGCACGGCCTGATCGTCGTCCACAACGAGGATGTGCATGGTCCCAGCCTGCCACGCCGAACGCCCCGACGTGGACTGGAGCCACCCGGTGTCGGTCAGACGGGCTCTCCGGCGAGCTGCCGGAGACGCTCCATCAGGCCCGGCATGGCGGCCTCGATGCTGATCAGGGTCTGCCGGAAACCGGACGACGGCCCGTACCACGGGTCGTCCACCGGTGTCCCGGGCGCGGCGTCCGGATCGAAGTCGGTGAGCAGCGCGAGATGGTCCGCCTCGGGGACGAGCCGGCGCATCCGGTCCAGGTGCAGCCGCTCCATGCCGATCACCAGGTCGGTGCGCCGGATCTCGTCCGCGTCGATCCGGTGCGCGCGGTGCGGCGTCACCGGGTAGCCGGCCTCGCGCAGTACCGCGGCGGCCCGGGCGTCGATCGGGTTGCCGGACTCCTCCGAGCTAACCCCGGCGCTGCTGAACCGGACGTCGATCCCCTGCCGGGCGGCCCATTCCCGGGCGACCTGCTCGGCCATCGGCGAGCGGCAGATATTGCCCCAGCAGACGAAGCTGACACTGGTCACCGGTGCTCGGTCCCCCGCTTGCCGAAGAAGGCGTTCAGGATGAAGCTGACCACCGAGACGATCAGCGCGCCGAGGAAGGCGCTGCCCCAGTCGGTGACGTGCCAGTCCAGCCCCAGCTCGCCGGCCAGCCAGGAGACCAGCATCAGCAGCACAGCGTTGATCACCAGCAGGAACAGCCCCAGGGTGAGGAAGATGACCGGCGCGGTGACCACCTTGAACAACGGCTTGACGATGCTGTTCACCACACCGAAGATCGCCGCCACCGCCGCCAGGGTGAAGACCTGGGTCTCCATCTCGCTGTTCACAACGGTGATTCCCGGCACCAGCCAGGTCGCCACGGCCAACGCGAGCGCACTGGCGAGGAAGCGAATCAGCATTCCTCCATCGTGCCATGGTTGACTGGGTACGCACATCGGATGAGATGGGAAGGTGCACTGGTGACCATCAGCCTGACCGGACGGCATTTCCTCAAGGAGATCGACTTCACCCCCGCGGAGTGGCGGCACCTGCTGGACCTGACCGCCGAGCTGAAGCGGTCGCGCCGCGACGGTCGTGAGGTGCAGTACCTGAGCGGGATGAACCTGGCGCTGATCTTCGAGAAGACCTCCACCCGCACCCGGTCGGCGTTCGAGGTGGCCGCCCATCACCAGGGCGCGCACGTCACCCAGATGGACGGCAACTCCTCCCAGCTGGGGCACAAGGAGTCGCCGGCCGACACCGCCCGGGTGCTGTCCCGGCTGTACCAGGGCATCGAGTACCGCGGCGCCCACCAGTCCACCGTGGAGACCATCGCCGCGTACTCGTCCGTCCCGGTGTGGAACGGCCTGACCGACGAATGGCACCCCACCCAGAGCCTGTGCGACATGTTCACCATGCGCGAGGCGAGTGGGCTGGACGACCACGATATCTCCTTCGCCTACGTCGGGGACGCCCGGTTCAATGTCGGCTGCTCGCTGCTGATCGGCGGCGCCCTGCTGGGGATGGACGTCCGGATGGTGGCTCCGCAGAAGCTGCTGCCGCCGACCTGGGTGATCGAGCGCGCTCAGGCGCTGGCCGAGCAGACCGGTGCCCGGATCACCCTCACCGAGGACCTGGACGGGGTGAAGGGCTGCCAGTTCATCCACACCGACATCTGGGTGTCGATGGGCGAGCCGGAGAGCGTCTGGACCGAGCGGATCCTGTTGCTGTCGGACTACCAGGTGAACACCGCCCTGCTGGAGCGGACCGGCGTCTCCGACGTGAAGTTCATGCACTGCCTGCCCGCCTATCACAACCGCGACACCACGGTCGGCGAGCAGGTCTTCCAGCGGTTCGGGCTGCCCGAACTGGAGGTCACCGACGAGGTGTTCGAGTCGGCGGCGTCCATCGTCTTCGATCAGGCCGAGAACCGGATGCACTCGATCAAGGCGATCCTGGTGGCGACCCTCACCTGAGACCGGTCGCTGCGAAACAGTGGTTATGCCGGCGCTGCCGGGCCCCGGGTTCACGGCTCGCTGCAGTTCCGTCGTTCTGACACCCGGGATCCTCGGCATAACCACTGTTTCGCAGCGAAGCTCGGCTCAGCCTTCGGCGAGTGGCGCCATAACGACTGTTCTGCAGCGACCTGGGGGCTGAGCTAGGGGTTGGGCCAAGGATTGGGGTTGCAGCCCTTCAGGTCGCTGCCCTGCGGGGCCATCACGGGGGCCGGCCTGCCCTCCTTCTTGCAGCTGGCGGTCTTCTCGCCCAACTGCAGCCCGACGGCGTGGTTGACCAGGTAGCGGCGGAAGCCGGTCAGGTCGCCGCCGTAGGTGGCGGCGCCCTTCGTCCAGCCGGTCACGCCCAGGACGAGCTTGCCGCCCCGGACGCAGACCCAGTCGCTGGCGCCGCACTTGGCGTCGGCGGCGGTCGGGTCGGCCACGTAGACGGTGAAGTCGGCCTGCTTGGCGTCTGCCACCAGGGCGAACCGGACGCTGCCGTCGCCCGCCCAGCTGCGCGGATCGTTCAGCACCGCGGCCACCTCCTCGGCGACCTGGTTGGCCTTCAGCCCCTTGCCGGTCTGCACCTTCACGATGAAGCCGTGCTTGCTACCGGTCGAGCTGGTCGACGACTGCTTGACGGTCGAGGTGTCGAACTTGGGGTCGCCGTCGGGCTTGGTGCTCTTGGACGGCTTGGGCTTGGCGCTCTCCGACGGCTTGGCCGAGGCGGAGGGTTTGGCGGACTCCGACGGCGCGGCCGACCCGCTGGGCTGAGCCGACGGCGTCGGCGTGGCGGACGGGGTCGGCTTCGGCGGCGGTGGGGTCACGGTGGCGGTCGGCACCCCGGCCCGGACCACCGGCTCGCTCAGCGCGCTCGCCCAACTGCCCAACCCGATCAGCACCGCCACCCCGAGCACCAGGCCGAGCACCAGCTTGCCGCTCAGCCAGCGCGGCCGGGATGAGGGGGACGGGGAAGTCACCCGTTCACGATAGCCGGACGGCTGGGCGCCGCTCGGCCCACACACCGCGCGGCGGCGGATCGCTCAGAGCTTCAACAGCTCGCAGCTCTCGCCGTACTGTCCGGCGTCCGGCTCGTAGCCGAAGCAGACCAGAACGGTCCCCGTGCCGCCGACCACCCCTTCGATCGTCACACCCGCCATTCGGGGGCATACAGCAACAAGGTGTGGCCGATGGCCCGTAGTCGAGCCTTCCGCCACACCTTGTGCGTTTGCCGGACTACTCCGCGAGCACCACCAGCAGGGTCCGCGGGCCGTGGACGCCCTCGACCCGGTTCAGCTCGATGTCGGAGGTGGCCGAGCCGCCGCTGATCCAGGTCAGCGGGCGGCCGTCCTTGATGGACGCGTCCAGCCGGGCGACGGCCTCGGAGACGTCGGAGACCACCTGGTCGGCCGCGATCACACAAAGGTGCAGATCGGGCACCAGGCTGAGCGCCCGGCGTCCCTGGTCCTCCCGGTGGTCGAGCACGATCGTCCCGGTGTCGGCGATGCCCACCCGCGAGGCGGTCAGCACGCCGTCGATCGAGTTCAGCTCCACCCGGTCCAGCGGCGGATCGTCCTCACGGACGGTCACCCCGGCGTCCACCACGGCCTGGCGCCAACTGGCGTCCACCCCGGCGGGAACCACCATTGAGGTCACGCCCCGCTCCTTCAGCAGCGCGGTGATCTCGGCGGGCACCGCGGCGGCCGGCACCCGGCGCACCACGGCCTTGTAGTCCTCGACCATCTCGACGAAGGTCCCCAACACGTCCGGCATGTCGATCGGCTGGCCGTACTTCCAGGCGATCGGCACGTCCAGCACCGGATCGGGCTGCACCACGTCCACCAGGGCGCTGCGCACCCGGGCGAGCACCTCTTCGCGCG
Source organism: Propionicimonas sp. (assembly GCA_049840415.1). Lineage (GTDB taxonomy): Bacteria > Actinomycetota > Actinomycetes > Propionibacteriales > Propionibacteriaceae > Propionicimonas. The sequence goes on from JASGLB010000014.1 coordinate 511,747, forward strand.
CGCTCACTTCGCCGCCTCCCCTCGGTTCTGCTTCCACCACGCCCGGAAGGTCTGTTTGCCAGGCACTTTCAGGTCGCGGGCGTTCGTCCATGGCGAGGCCGGCCAGGGCAGCCGGCCCAGGTGGGTGGTCCGACCCATCACCCTGCCGGCCAGCTGGCTGAGCACCTCGACGGTCTCCAGGTGGCTGGCCTTGCCGAACGCCCACTTGGCGCCGGCCATGGCGGTGGTCTCCAGGTGCGGCCGATGGTCGTGCCGCTTCTTCTCGGCCACCTTGTGGCGCATGTGCACCAGCAGGTCGGGCAGCGGGATCCGCACCGGGCAGACGTCCGCGCAGGCCCCGCACAGGGTGGACGCGAACGGCAGCGACTTGTCGATGTCGGAGTCGATCCCGCGCAGCATCGGGGTGAGCACCGCGCCGATCGGACCGGGGTAGACCGAGCCGTAGGCGTGGCCGCCGACCCGTTCGTAGACCGGGCAGATGTTCATGCAGGCCGAGCAGCGGATGCAGCGCAGCGCGGAGCGTCCGATCGGATCGGCCAGCACCTTAGTGCGGCCGTTGTCGATCAGCACGATATGGACGTCCTGCGGCCCGTCGCCGGGGGTGACGCCGGTCCACATCGAGGTGTAGGGGTTCATCCGCTCGGCGGTGGACGACCGCGGCAGCAGCTTCATGAACACCTCGAGGTCGGCGAAGGTGGGCAGCACCTTCTCGATCCCGACCACGCTGATCAGCGTCTCCGGCAGGGTGAGGCACATCCGGCCGTTGCCCTCGGACTCGACCACCACCAGCGTCCCGGTCTCGGCGATCGCGAAGTTGGCGCCCGAGATGCCCACCTTGGCGCGCAGGAACTTCTCCCGCAGGTGGGTACGGGCGGCGCCGGCCAGCACCGGCGGGTCGTCGGTGAGGTCCTCCGGCGCCGGCTTGCCGTACTGGTGCATCTCGCGCAGGAAGATCTCGCGGACCTCGGTGCGGTTGCGGTGGATCGCGGGCACGAGGATGTGGGAGGGACGGTCGTGGCCCAGCTGGACGATCAGCTCGGCCAGGTCGGTCTCCCAGGCGGCGATGCCGGCCTCCTCCAGGGCCTCGTTCATGTCGATTTCCTGGGTGGCCATCGACTTGACCTTGACCACCTCGTCGACCCCGGTGGCGCGCACCAGCTCGATGATGATCCGGTTGGCCTCCTCGGCGTCCCGGGCCCAGTGGACTACTGCGCCCGCCTTGGTGGCGTTCTCCTCGAACTGGGTCAGGAAGTGGTCCATGTGCCGGCCCATCCGGTCCTTGATCTGCTCACCGGCGGTGCGCAGCTCCTCCCAGTTGGGCATCTCGGCGACCCTGGCGAACCGCTTGTTGCGGATCGTCCGGGTGGCATTGCCGAGGTTGCGGCGCAGCTGCGCGTTGGCCAGCTGCTCCTTGGCGTTGACCCGGAAGGCGGGCATCCCGATGAAGGTACCGGGCGGCGGCGCCGGGGTGCGCCGCTGCGGCATGGTGGCGGTCATACCAGGGCTCCTTCGGTGCAGGCCAGGATCTCGGCCAGGTGGATCGGCTTCACCGGAGCGTTCTGCCGGTGCAGCAGGCCGCCGATGTGCATCAGGCAGGCGTTGTCGCCGGTGACGATGTACTCGGCGCCGGTCTCCAGCACGTGACGGGCCTTGTCGGTGCCCATCGCGACCGAGACCTCGGGGTTCTTCACCGAGAAGGTGCCGCCGAAGCCGCAGCACTGGTCGGCGTCCGGCAGTTCCAGCACCTCGATGCCGCGAACCGCCTTGAGCAGCTGCATCGGCCGGTCGCCCACCTTCGCGACCCGCACCGAATGGCAGGTGGGGTGGTAGGTGACCTTGTGCGGGAAGTAGCTGCCGACGTCGGTGACGCCGAGCACGTCGATCAGGAACTCGGTCAGGTCGTAGGTGCGGGCGACCACGTCGTCGACCGCGGTGACCAGGCCGGCGTCCTTGGTGTGCCGGGCCAGCATCGGGTGCTGATGGCGCACCGAGCCGGCGCAGGAGCCGGAGGGCGCGACGATGTAGTCGTAGCCGGTGAAGGCCTCGACGTACGAACGCACCGCGGGCACCGCGGCGTCGTAGTAGCCGGTATTGGTGAACATCTGGCCGCAGCAGGTCTGCGCCATCGGGAACTCGACGGTGCACCCCATCCGCTCCAGGATCGTGACGACCGCCCTGGGCGTGTCGGGGAACATCATGTCGTTGATGCAGGTAGCGAACAGGGCAACCCTTGGCGAGTCGCTCACCGGCGCACCCCCTTCCGGGATCATTCCTGCCTCCTCGGTGAGACAGTCGCCTGACTTTTTGGTCAGACCATACGATGACGCTAAATGGCGGGTTGCCCGGCGTCAAGCGACTCCGATTTATGCGCAATCACTGTCGCAATACTCGCGGGTTCCCGCGGTGGTCGGATCGGGAGGGGCACAATGAGCAGCATGGATTCCGAACCGGCCGAGCTGCGCGCCTATCAGGTGGTGCTGGCGCACGTCGAGGCCGGCATTCTGGACGGCACCTACCGCAAGGGCGACCTGCTGCCGCCGGAGCGGGATCTCGCCGCCCAGTTGAACGTCGGACGTTCCGCGGTGCGCGAGGCGATCCGGGTGCTGCACACCCAGGGGCTGATCACCGCCAGTACCGGACGGGGCGGCGGCACCCGGCTGGTGCCGGCCCAGGGCAACGCGCTGGCCAGGATCTTCCGGCTGCACCTGGCGATCGCCGGTTCGGGCATCAACGAGCTCACCGAGACCCGGGTGGCGCTGGAGCGCACCTCCGCCGCGGTCGCCGCCCGCCGGATCGACCTGGCGACGCTGCGCGAGCTCACCGCCACGGTGACGAAGATGCGGGACGTCACCTCGATCGACGAGTTCAACGCGCTCGACACCGCCTTCCACGTCCAGTTGGCCCGGGCGGTGAACAGCGACCTGGTGGCCGACCTGACGGTGGCGATCCGCGAGGCCGTCCGGGAACCGATCCGCACCGCCTCGGAGTTGATGGCCGACTGGACGGCCTTCCGGCTCACCCTGATCGCCGACCACGAACGGATCGTGGAGGCGGTCGCCGCGGGCGACGCCGAGCAGGCCGCCGCCGCCATGGAGACCCACATCCGGCGGGCCTACGCCGAACTCGCCGAAGCCCTCAACTGACCTCGGACAGCGAAGCGCCGGCCGTCCCTCACGGACGACCGGCGCTTACTGCGTGACTCAGGCCGCGGTGACGCTCACGTTGATGTGAGCCACCACACCGGCGGTGAGCTTGATGCCCACGGTGTGGTCGCCGACGGTCTTGATCGGCTTGCCGATCTCGACGGCGCGCTTGTCGAGCGCCGGGCCGCCAGCCTTCTTCACCGCCAGGGTGATGTCGGCCGGGGTGACGGCACCGAACAGCTTGCCGGTGCTGCCGGCGTGGGCCGGCAGGTTGACCGAGAGCGCCTCCAACTGGGTGCGCACCTCCTTGGCGTGATCGGCGGAACGGATCTCGCGGGCGTCGCGGGCCCGCTTGATGCCGTCGATCTGCTTCTCGGCGCCCTTGCTCCAGCTGATCGCGAAGCCGCGCGGCAGCAGGTAGTTGCGGCCGTAACCGTCCTTCACCTCGACGATGTCGCCCGGGATGCCCAGGTGGTCGACCGAGGCAGTGAGAATCAACTTCATGATGTCTCCCCTTCTCAGCGAGCGGTCGAGGCGTAGGGCAGCAGGGCGACCTCGCGAGCGTTCTTCACCGCGATGGCGACCTTGCGCTGCTCCTGCACGGACAGGCCGGTAACCCGACGAGCGCGGATCTTGCCCCGCTCGGAGATGAACTTCCGCAGCGTGGCGGTGTCCTTGTAATCGATGTGACCGACCCGGATGGACTTCGCGGGTGCGATCTTCTTGTTCTTCACCGGCATACGCCGTGATGAGGCCATTGTGGTGCTCTCCTTGGTTTCGAAAGCCCGGCCGAAGCCGGAATGTGCCTGGTCCTGGTGGCTTTCGGGCGACCCCTCGAGACTCGCTCCTACGGAGCGATCTCAGGGACCGTCGTCAACCTCGGGACAGGATGATGCTTGGTCGATCAGAACGGGGGTTCGTCCGCCTGGCCCGCCTGGGCCCACGGATCGTTCCCGCCGGATCGTTCGCTCTGGCCGCCCTGGCCACCGCCGCCGCCCCAGTTGGAGCCACCGCCGGAGGACTGGCCGCCACCGTAGTTGCCGCCGCCACCCGAGGTGCGGGTGACCTTGGCGGTGGCGTAGCGGAGCGAGGGACCGATCTCCTCTACCTCGATCTCAAAGACCGTCCGCTTCTCGCCCTCACGGGTCTCGTAGGAGCGGGAGCGGAGCCGTCCCTGAACGATGACCCGCATCCCCTTGGTGAGGGATTCGGCCACGTTCTCGGCCGGCTGCCGCCAGACGGCGCAGTTGAGGAACATGGCGTCGCCGTCCTTCCATTCGCCGGTTTGGCGATCGAAGGTGCGCGGCGTCGAGGCGACGGTGAAGTTCGCCACGGGCGCCCCGGACGGGGTGAACCGCAACTCGGGATCTGCCGTCAGGTTACCGACGACGGTGATGATGGTTTCGCCAGCCATGTGTGAGCTCTTTCGGAGGTCGGACGTGTGTAGGGATCCAGCCTGTCAGTTGGCACTGACAATTGGCAGGTTCCGCGTCAGATCAGTGGGTATCGGGACGAATGACCTTGGTCCGCATGATCTGCTCGTTCAAGGTGAACTGGCGATCCAGCTCCTTGACGACAGCCGGCTCGGCGGTCACGTTGATGACGGCGTAGATGCCTTCGGACTTCTTGCGAATGTCGTAGGCGAGCTTGCGTCGTCCCCAGATATCCAGGTTGTCGACAGTGCCACCGGCCTTGGTCAGCCCGGCAAGGGGCTTCTCCAGCAGGCCGTTCACCTGGCGATCGTCGACCTCAGGGTCGATGATGACCATGATTTCGTACTTGCGCATACGCGAACTCCACCTCCTCTGGTCTAGAGCGGCTACGGGCGCTTCCCGTAGCAGGAGGGCGTATCGGCCACCGTTCGGCAGCCAAGGACGTACTCTACCCGCGCGTTCCCCGTCCGGCCTAATCACTGGGACGGCGCCCGCCACCTTTCCGCCCCACCTCAAGCTGTGAGCAAAGTGGTGCCCACACCGGTTTGGTCACACCGCGACGGGACGAAGCCCCGTCCCCAGCTCACGCTGTGAGGAAAGTGGCCGCTACACCGGTTTGGTCACAGCTTGTGAGGGGCGGGACGGGGGAAAACCGCTCGGCAGCTCAGGAGGTGAGCGCCCGATGGACGGGGACGACCGCGGCCGCCGCCCAGCCCTGGGGACGACAGGAGGCCGGGTAGCTCACCGGGTGGCTGCTCTCGGTGTCGCTGAAGCCGGCGAACAACTCCGGCATCCGGGAGCCGAAGGCGTCGGCGGCCCGGACCAGCTGACGGGCCAACTCCCGGGCCGGCTCGACCAGGCCGGCCCGCAGCATGCCCTCGATGGCGATCGCGGTGTCGTGCACCCAGACGCTGCCGCAGTGGTACGACAGCGGCCAGTAGGCGGCCTCGTCGCTGGCCAGGGTGCGCAACCCGAAGCCGGAGGCGAAGCGGGGCTCCAGCAGCAGTTGGGCGAGCGTGGCCTCCTCCTCGGGGCTGAGCAGGGTGGTGCCGATCAGCTGGCCGATATTGGAGGTCAGCGAGTCCACCGGAACGCCGTCGCCGTCCAGCGCGATCGCCGGGAAGCGGACCCCGTCCCGCTCCACCCAGAAGGCGGCCCGGAACCGCCGCCGCAGCGCGGCCGCCCACTCCCGCCACGAGCTGAGCGCCCAGGCCACCGGCTACGACAAGCACGTGATGCTGTTCACCGCCGAGGACGACGCCGAGGAGGTGCGGATCATCCAGCGGATGTGCGCGCAGAGCCTGGCCAGCGAGTTCGTCCTCACCGACACTCACCCCGCCGACGAGCGAACTGGGGAACTCGTCGATCAGGGGATCCGGTTCGTTGCCTTCGGACGGCCTTGGGGGGCGCCGGAGGACGAACCACCACACGCCTGGGTGGATGTCGACGGCCGCGCCGGCACCGCTGACGCCACCCAGGCGCTGGCTTCCGCCGGCTACCGCAGGATCGGCTTCCTGGGGTGGCCGGCGGACTCGCCCACCGGCGAGGACCGGCGGGCCGGTTGGGCGGAGGTGCTGCGACAGGCCGGGTGCTCGCCGGCCGAGCTCGAGCAGCTCACCGTCCGGACCGAGGACCACCTGACCGCCGCCATCGCCGCCGCCCCGCGGCTGCTCGAACTCGGGGTGGACGCCGTGGTCTGCGCCTCCGACTCGCTGGCGGTGGGGATGGTCACCGCGATCGGCCGGGCCGGCGCGGATATCCCGGTGGTCGGCTTCGACAACACCGCGCTCGCCGCCAGCTTCGGCTTCAGCAGCATCGACCAGCAGCTCGGCGCGGTGGCCAGGGAGATCCTGGCCGCGCTCGAACAACCCGCCGACGAGCCGGGATCGCTGCTCGTCGAGCCCAGGCTGATCACCAGATCCGACCCACGGTGGGGTATCCACACCGCCGTCCGAGCCTGAATCACTCCCGGAAAGGAACACCCTCATGAAGTTCTCCAGGAAACTTGCCACCCTCGGGCTCGCCGGGGCCCTGACACTCACCATCGCGGCCTGCGGCGGCGGCCAGCCGGGCGAGCCCAGCACCCAGCCCAGCGGCGGCGGGGAGAGCACCCAGCCCGGCCCCGCGGTCACCGAGATGACCATGCTGATCGGTTCCTCCGGCGACGCCGAGACCAACGCCGTCCAGGCGGCAGTGGACGCCTGGGGCAAGACCGCCGGGGTCACCGTGAAGGTGATCGCCGCCGCCGATCTCAACCAGGAACTCGCCCAGGGCTTCGCCGGCGACGCCGCACCCGACCTGTTCTACATGAGCTGGGACCAGTTCCAGACCTACGCCAGCGACCAGTACCTCGAGGTCTACGCCAAGGACCTGCCCAACGCCGACGCCTTCTACCCGGCGCTACGGGACATGTTCAGCTACGACGGCAGCTTCGTCTGCGCGCCCAAGGACTTCTCCACCCTCGGCCTGGTGATCAACACCGACCTGTGGAAGGCCGCCGGCCTGACCGACGCCGACCTGCCCACCACCTGGGATCAACTGAAGGCGGTGGCCGGGAAGCTCACCTCGGGCAAGACCGTCGGGTTGGCGATGGGCGCGGAGTACGCCCGGGTGGGCGTGTTCATGGCCCAGGCCGGTGGCGGCCTGATGAAGGACGGCGCGGTGACCGCCGCGTCCGACCAGAACGTCGCCGCGCTGGAATACCTGCAGGGGCTGCTGAAGGACGGCAGCCTGAAGTGGCCGGCCGATCTCGGCGCCGGCTGGGCCGGCGAGGCCTTCGGCAAGCAGACCGCAGCGATGGTGATCGAGGGTCCCTGGATCGCCGGCGCGCTGAAGAATGACTTCCCGGACGTGAACTACCAGGTCATCGAGCTGCCGGCCGGACCGGCGGGCAAGGGCACCTTCACCTTCTCCAACTGCTGGGGCATCCCCGAGGGCCAGGATTCCGCCGCGCAGGCCAAGGAGCTGGTCACCTTCCTCACCTCGGACGAGCAGCAGCTGAAGTTCGCCGACGCCTTCGCCGTCATCCCGTCCACCCAGACCGCGGGCGACGCCTACGCCGAGAAGTTCCCGGAGAACCAGGCCTTCGTCGCCGGCGTGGCGTACGCCAGCACCCCGCTGTCGATCAAGGGCGCCTCCGACGTGGTCGGAGAGCTGAACAACGCGATCACCCAGCTGGGGTCGAGCGATGCCCGCGCCATCCTGGAGAAGACCCAGGGGCAGCTCGAGTCGCTCGTCGGCTGATCCGATGACGGCCACTGCGGCCGCTCCCGTCGCAGGCAAGCGCGGCGGGAGCGGCATCAGGGACGACCGGTTGGCCGGTTGGCTGTTCGTCGCGCCGGCGCTGCTGATCATCGGCGTCTTCCTGATCCTGCCGATCCTGTTGGCGCTGTGGGTGTCGGTCAGCGACTGGAACGGACGGTTCTCGCCGGTCGGCAACCCGCGGGTGCACTTCGTCGGCGGCGAGAACTACGCGGCCATCCTGACCGACCCCGGCCTGACCCGGGAGCTGTTCGGCAGGTCGATCCGCAACAACGTGTACTACGTGCTCTTCGTGGTGCCGCTGCAGACCGCGCTGGCGCTCTTCCTGGCCGTTCAGGTCAACCGCCGGATGCTGCGCGCCAAGAGCTTCTTCCGGACCGCCTTCTACTTCCCCTCGGTCACCTCGTCGATCGCGATCACCGGGGTCTTCCTGTTCCTGTTCCAGGCCTCCGGCGCGGTCAACGCGGTGCTGGCCTGGTTCTCGATCACCGGCCCGAACTGGTTCGCCGATCCCAGCGGGCTGCTGCACAAGTTCCTCGGCCTGTTCGGCCTGAGCGCCGCCCCGTCCGGTTGGGACGAGCCCGGCTTCCTCGGCGTCTCGGCCTGGGACTGGCTGGGCGGTCCGTCGGTGGCACAGTTCGTGTTGATCCTGATGGCGGTGTTCACCACCTCGGGGACGTTCATGCTGCTCTTCCTGGCCGGGCTGCAGAACATCGGCGCCGAGGTCGGCGAGGCGGCGCTGATGGACGGCGCCACGCCCTGGAAGACCTTCTTCCACGTCACCCTGCCGATGCTGCGTCCCACCCTGTTCACCGTGCTCACGCTGGGGCTGATCGGCACCTGGCAGGTGTTCGATCAGGTGTACCTGACCCGCGGCACGCCGGCGGCGCAGACCCTCACCTCGCCGGCCTACCTGGCCTACAACCAGGCCTTCGAGGGCAACGAGCCCGGGGTGGCGGCGGCGATCGCGTTCGTGCTGTTTCTGATCATCATCGCGATGACCCTGATCCAGCGGTTCGTGCTGGCCGACCGGGATCCGTCCGGGTTCGGCCGGAAGGGCCACGGCAGAAAGGCGGTCGCGCGATGAGAGAACGGGTCACCGCCGGCCTGGTCGCCAGCTACGCGGTGCTGGTCGCGTTGGCCGCGATCTACCTCTATCCCTTCCTGATCGCCGTGATGGGCTCGTTCAAGACCGACGCCGAGGCGACCAGCAACCCGCTGGGGCTGATCCCGTCCCCGTTCACCGCGGCCGCCTACGAACGGCTGTTCTTCGGCACCGAGCTGCCGCTGTGGGCGATGAACTCCCTGTTCATCACGGTGGTCGTGACGGTCTGCCGGGTGTTCTTCAACTCGCTGGCCGGCTACGCGCTCTCCCGGCTGCAGTTCCGCGGCCGGGGCTTCGTCTTCGGCCTGTTCCTGGCCGTGATGGCGGTGCCGTCGGTGGTGCTGATGGTGCCCCGCTTCCTGGTGATCAAGCAGCTGGGCATGTTCGACAGCTACTCCGGCATGATTCTGCCGCTGCTGGTGGACGCCGCCGGCATCTTCATCATGAAGCAGTTCTTCGACTCCATCCCGGCCTCGATCGAGGAGGCCGCCCGGATCGACGGCGCCGGGGTGTTCCGCCGGTTCTGGTCGGTCACCCTGCCGATGGCCACGCCGGCGCTGATCACCCTCACCATCTTGTCCTTCCAGGGCTCCTGGAACGAGTTCGCGCACTTCGTGATCTCGCGACAGTCGCCCGAATTGCACACCCTCACCACCGGCGTGGGAGCGCTGGTCTCCGGCCAGTTGGGCTCGGGTAGCCAGTTCCCGCTGAAGCTGGCCGCGGCGGTGCTGATGACCATCCCGGTGGCCGTACTGTTCTTCGTCTTCCAGCGCCGCATCATGAGCACCACCGAAGGCGCCGAGAAGGGCTGACCGGGTCGAGCCGGCGTGGCTTCCGAGTTTGGGCACCGTGTTCGGTGGACAAACTCCGAACCAGGACGGATGTGGTCTTGGGGCCGCTTCCGCGCAGCGACCGTCGGCGGGACGCTAGCGTGAGCACACGGCCAGGATCGGAGCAGGGTGCGCAGAACAGTTCGAGTGATCATCGCCGCGATGCTCGGCGTCGCCCTGCTGTGGGCCGGGCCGGCGCCGCTCGCGTCCGCCAAGACGCCCAAGCCACCCAAGGAGCTGACCACCAGCAGCGTCCCGCTGGACGCCCACCTGGGCTACCAGCCGCAGCGCACCTGCACCCCCAAGGCCAAGCCGGGCACCACCGCCCTGCTGAAGCTGCTGATCTCGACCTGGGGCGGATCCTCGTCCGGCATCTCGCGCAGTTGCACCATCGCCGGACGCTCCGAGCACAAGGAGGGTCGCGCGCTCGACTGGCACATGAGCATGAAGTCGAAGAGCCAGCGCAAGCGGGTCGACCAGGCGCTGGAGTGGATCACCGCCAACAACGGCGAGGTCGCCTACCGGCTGGGCGTGATGTACATCATCTGGAACCAGAAGATCTGGTCGATCTACTACCCCGAGCTGGGTTGGCGGAAGATGGAGAACCGCGGCTCCTGGACCGCCAACCACAAGGACCACGTCCACATCTCGCTCTCCTGGGACGGCGCGATGAAGCGGACGTCGTGGTGGACCGGGGTTCCGGTCACCCACCCGCTGAACGGGAAGTGCTCCGGCACCGGCGTCTCCGCCTGCCTGCCGACCGCCAAGCGGGCCAGCGGGCAGAGCTGGCGGAAGGTGAAGGCGCCGGCCTCCTTCCTGCCGACCCCGTGGAAGACGCCGAACCTGGGTGGTAGCCCGCGGGTCGGCCTCACCCTGACCGCGGTCCCCGGCACCTGGGTGCCGGCGGGCGCGGAGGTCAGCTACCGCTGGCTGATCGGCAAGACGCCGATCCCCGGCGCCACTGGGCCCAGCTACGTCCCCACCGCCGCCCAGGTGGGCAAGGTGATCACGCTGGAGGTGACCGCCGGTGGCCGGACACTGACCAACAAGGATCTGGCCGCGGTCTACCGCGGCGTGTTCGCCGCCGCGCCGAAGCCCCGCCTGGTCGGCCCGGTCGCGGTCGGGCAGCAGGTCGCGGTCGCGGTCGGCGCCTGGCCGGTGCCGGGCACCACCTTCAGCTACCAGTGGAAGCGCAACGGCAAGAAGATCAAGAAGGCCACCAGGAGCAGCTACCGGCCGACCAAGTCCGACCTGGGCAAGAAGCTGACCGTGACGGTCACCGCCAAGGCCCGTGGCTACGTGACCAAGTCGGTCACCTCGGCCTCGGTCAAGGTGGCCAAGCCGCTGCTGCAGGTCACCTCGGCGCCCCGGATCACCGGCGACCCGTCGGTCGGCCGGAAGCTGACCGCCACCGCCGGAAGCTGGCAGCCGACCCCGACCAAGCTCGCCTACCAGTGGTACGCCGACGAGGTCGCCATTCCCGGGGCGACCGGCGCCAGCTTCCAGGTGACCGAGAAGCAGGCCGGCAAGAAGCTGCGGGTGAAGGTGACCGCGACCCGTTCGGGCTACTCCACCACCGACGCCTGGTCGACCGCGGTGACCGTGAACCGGCCGGTCGAACCGACGCCCAGCCCCACTCCGACGCCAACCCCGACGCCGACGCCGACGCCGGATCCCACCCCGAGCCCAACCGTCACGCCCGACCCGACCCCGACTCCGGAACCGCCCGACACCCCCTGAGCCCCCCCGGCCCGGGCGTCCGGCCAGGGACGCGGGTCAACTCCGGGCCGACTCCCACCACCGCGCGGTCGCCTCCGGCGGGATGCCCAACTGCTCGACGAAGGCCTGGAACTTCGGCCGCAACGCCGGGGTGGGGACGTGCCGACCGTTCAGCCAGCCCTGCATGGTCGCGGCCGGGACGCCGGCCGCCTTGGCCGCGCCCCGCACCGACAGGTGCCGAGCCACCCTGGCCTCGTTCATCACCCGCAGGAACGCTTCGCGTTCGAGCTCCATCTCGTCCTCCCTCCCCACCGGCCGGACCACACCGAGCGGTGAGGCAACAGTGCTGCTTTCGGGGCCGCCGGCACCGCTTCTCCCGCCGGGTTCATACGACTTCGTACACCTCGGAACCGACGGTGGGGCGCGGTAGGGTCGAACCCATGATTCTGGGAGCCCACGTCGACGCCGCCGATCCGATCGCCGAAGCCATCACGCGGGGCGCGAACGCCAGCCAGTTCTTCCTCGGCGACCCGCAGGCCTGGAAGGGTCCGAAGGTCGCCTACCCGGCCGGCCCGGAAGCGTTGCGGGCGGACGCCGCGGCCGCCGGCGTCACGCTGTTCATCCACTCCCCCTACGTGCTCAACGTCGCCACCACCAACAACCGGATCCGGATCCCGAGCCGCCAGCACCTGCAGAAGCAGCTCACCGTGGCGGCCGAGATCGGCGCGGCCGGGGTGGTCGTCCACGGCGGCCACGTGCTGGCCGCGGACGATCCGGAGACCGGCTGGGCGAACTGGCGCAAGGCGATCGACGCGCTGGACATCGAGGTGCCGCTGCTGATCGAGAACACCGCCGGCGGCGCCAAGGCGATGGCCCGCGGGCTGGAGCGGATCGATCGGCTCTGGACGGCGATCGGCGGCTCGCCCAACGCCGACCGGGTCGGCTTCTGCCTCGACACCTGTCATGCCCACGCCGGCGGCGAGGAACTGCTCGGCCTGGTCGACCGGTTGAAGGCGATCACCGGGCGGCTCGACCTGGTGCACGCCAACGATTCCCGGGACGCCTTCGACTCCGGTGCCGACCGGCACGCCAACCTCGGCCAGGGTCAGGTCGACCCGGCGGGGTTCGCGGACGTGGTGCGCACCGCGGGTTGTCCGGTGATCATCGAGACCCCCGGCCCGCTGGCGGCCCACCTGGCCGACCTCGCCTACCTGCGGGAGGTTCTTGGCGACAGCTGATCGGGAGCCCTCGTCAAGCTCAGGGATCGGTCGATGGCGCCCAGCCCGAAGCGATAGCCTGCTGAATGTGAAGAGCAGCATCTATCTGGCCGCACCGGAAGGGCTGACCGGCAAGTCGATGGTCGCGGTCGGCATCATGGACGCCCTGCAGCGGGAGGTTTCGTCGGTCGGGGTGTTCCGTCCGATCGTGAACGCCGGAAGGCGGGACGAGGTCCTGGACGTCCTGGTCTCCATGCCGAACATCGAGCAGACCTACGACGACGGCGTCGGGGTGACCTACGACGACGTCCGGGAGGATCCCAACGCCGCGCTGCACCAGTTGGTCGAGCGGTTCTCGCTGCTCCGCGACCGCTACGAGGCGGTGGTGATCGTCGGTTCGGACTACACCGACGTGACCACCCCCACCGAGTTGACCTTCAACGCCCGGGTGGCGGCCAACCTGAACACCCCGGTGCTGCTGGTGGTGAGCGGCAAGAACCGCGGCGCGGAGGAGATCCGGGCGGCCGCCGAGGCCGGCCTGGCCGAGTTCACCGCCCATCACGCCAAGGTGATCTCGATCATCGCCAACCGGGTCCGCCCCGAGCTGCTGGACGAGGTCCGTGCCACCCTGGGCGAGATCCCGGGCGTGGTGGTGGAGGCGCTGCCGTCGGACCGGCTGCTGGCCGCCCCGACCATCGCCGACCAGTTCGAGGCGGTGGAGGCCAACCTGGTGCTGGGCAACCCCGAGCTGATGGCGCGGGAGTCGATCACCCCGCTGGTGGCCGCGATGACCCTGCCCAACGTGCTGGACCGGCTGGAGACCGACTCCACCGTCCTGATCCCCGGCGACCGGGCCGACATGCTGCCGGCCCTGCTGCTGGCCAACGAGTCGGGCTCGTTCCCGCATCTGTCCGGGGTGATCATGGTCGGCGGCTACCCGATCCCGGAGGCGATCCTGCGGCTGATCTCCACCGTCCGCAACGAGTTGCCGATCGGGATGACCCACCTGGGGACGTACACCACCGCCGAGCGACTGTTCGGCCTGGAAGGGGCGATGACCTCCAGCCCCCGCAAGATCGAGATCGCCCGCCGGATCTTCTCCGAGAACATCGACAGCGCCCGGCTGCTGGCCGCCCTGCAGGTGCACCGCTCCGAGGTGGTCACCCCGCTGATGTTCGAACACCAGCTGATGGAACTGGCCCGCTCCAACCGGCAGACCATCGTGCTGCCCGAGGCCACCGACCCCCGTATCCTGGAATCGGCCGCCATCCTGACCCGCCGCGGCGTGGCCAACCTGATCCTGCTCGGCGACCCGAACGCGATCAAGACCCAGGCCACCCACCTGGGGCTCGGGCTCTCCGGGGTCGAGACCGTCGACCCGACCGACCCCGAACTGCTCGACCGGTTCGCCGCCGAGTACGCCCGGCTCCGCGCCCACAAGGGCGTCACCCTCGACCAGGCCCGCGCCAAGATGGCCGACCTGTCCTACTTCGGCACCATGATGGTGCACCTCGGCATGGCCGACGGCATGGTCTCCGGCGCGATCAACACCACCGCCAACACCATCCGTCCCTCGCTGGAGTTCATCAAGACCCAACCCGGTGTCTCGGTCGTCTCCGGCTCCTTCCTGATGTGCCTGCCCGACCGGGTGGTGGTCTACGCGGACTGCGCGGTCAATCCCAACCCGACCGCCGAACAGCTCGCCGACATCGCGATCTCGTCGGCCGCCACCGCGGTCAAGTTCGGCATCGAACCCCGGGTCGCCATGCTGTCCTACTCCACCGGCTCCTCCGGCTCCGGCGCCGATGTCGACAAGGTCCGCGAGGCCACCGACATCGTCCGGCAGCGCGCCCCCGAACTCGCCCTGGAGGGCCCGATCCAGTTCGACGCCGCGGTCGACCCCACCGTCGCCCGCACCAAGCTGCCCGATTCGCCGGTGGCCGGCAAGGCGACGGTGTTCATCTTCCCCGACCTCAATACCGGCAACAACACCTACAAGGCGGTGCAGCGCTCGGCCAACGCCGTCGCGATCGGCCCCGTCCTGCAGGGCCTGAACAAGGCGGTCAACGATCTCTCCCGCGGCGCCCTGGTCGACGACATCGTCAACACCGTCGCGATCACCGCCATCCAAGCCCAAGCCGACTAGCCGCGACCGACCTCACGATCCCTGAGTGCCACACGATCCCTGAGCCTGACGAAGGGTCGTCCACGTCAATCCCAGAAGGAGCCCCATGTCCACGCCGATCCTGCTGTTCAACTGCGGTTCGAGTTCGATCAAGTACCAGGTGATCGACACCGACAGCGAGGAGGTGATGGCGTCCGGCATCATCCAGCGGATCGGTGAGGAGTCCGGCACGCTGGATCACAAGCTCCCCGGCGAGACCGTCCACGTCAACCGCGGCTTCCCCAACCACGACCGGGCGCTGTCCTACCTGGTGCGGGTGTTCGATGCCCACGGCCCCGATCTGTCGCAGATCAAGGCGGTGGGGCACCGCACCGTCCACGGCGGCTCGAAGTTCGGCGAGACCACGGTGATCGACGACGCCATGATCGAGGCTCTACAGGAGTTGAGCCCGCTGGCGCCGCTGCACAACCCGCCGGGCATCGCCGGCATCGAGGCCGCCCGCAAGGCGCTGCCGGACATCCCGCACGTGGCGATCTTCGACACCGCCTTCTTCTCCACCCTGCCGCCGGAGGCCTACACCTACGCGATCGATGCCGAGCTGGCCGCCGAGCATGGCATCCGCAAGTACGGCTTCCACGGCACCTCGCACAGCTTCGTCTCCCGGAAGGTGGCCGAGGTGCTCGGCCGGCCCTACGAGGAGCTGAACCAGATCGTCTGCCACCTCGGCAACGGCGCCTCGGTCTCCGCGGTCCGCGGCGGCGTGGCGATCGAGGCGTCGATGGGCCTGACCCCGCTGGCCGGCCTGGTGATGGGCACCCGCTCCGGCGACGTCGACCCGGGGCTGCACGCCTTCCTGGGCCGCGAGCTGGGGATGAGCCTGGACCAGGTCGACAACCTGCTGAACAAGAAGTCGGGCATGCTCGGCCTCTCCGGGGTGACCGACTTCCGCGACCTCAACGAGCTGATCGCCGAGGGCGACGAGAAGGCCCAACTGGCGCTGGACGTCTACTGCCACCGGCTGCTGAGCTACATCGGCGCCTTCCAGGCCGTGCTGGGCAGGGTGGACGCGCTCACCTTCACCGCCGGCGTCGGCGAGAACGACCCGCTGGTGCGGGCCACCGTCGTCCGGCGGCTGGAGCAGCTGGGCTTCTGGCTGGACGAGGATGCCAACGCCGGCCGCTCCCGCGAACCCCGGATCATCTCCCGGGAGGGCTCGCCGGTGACCGTCCTGGTCGTCCCCACCAACGAGGAACTGGCCATGGCCCGCGAAACCATCGCGGCGCTCAGCTAGGTTTCTCCCCATGGCAACTGCACTCGTCACCGGGGGAACCTCCGGGATCGGCGCGGCGTTCGCCCGGGCGCTGGCCGCCCGGGGGGACGATCTCGTGCTGGTGGCGCGCAACCTGGAACGGCTCGAGCAGAGCGCGGCCGCGTTGCGGGAACAGCACGGGACGGCGGTCGAGGTGATCTCGGCCGACCTGTCGGTGCGCGACGACGTGCTGCGGGTGGCCGCCCGGCTGGAGGATCCGGAGCGGCCGATCGACCTGTTGGTGAACAACGCCGGCTTCGGGCTGCACGTCAAGCTGCTCGACCCGAAGACCGAGCCCCACGAGCTGGCGATCGACGTGATGATCAAGGCGGTGCTGATGCTCGGCGGCGCCGCCGGCCGGGCGATGAAGGCCCGCGGCCAGGGCCGGATCATCAATGTCTCCTCGGCCTCCGGCTGGATCGCGCAGGGCAACTACTCCGCGATCAAGGCGTGGGTGCGGGTCTATTCCGAGAGCCTGGCCAACGAACTGCACGGCAGCGGGACGACGGTGACCGCGCTGTGTCCGGGCTGGGTGCGGACCGAGTTCCACGAGCGGGCCGGGATCCGGACCAGCGCGCTGCCGTCCATCGTCTGGATCGACGCCGACCGGCTGGTCGCCGAGGCGCTGCGGGACGCCGACCAAGGCAAGATGCTGTCGATCCCCACCAAGCGGTGGAAGTTCGCGGTCTTCCTGGCCGCCAAGGGCCCCGGCTTCCTGATCCGGAAGGTCTCCCGGATGCTGACCAGCAGCCGGGACTGATCGCATCGGTGAACAAATCGACAGCCAGTTGGCGGAATCGGTCCGGATCCAGGCCCGAAACACCAATCCAGCTGCCGATTTGTTCAGCTAGCCTCCGGGCGGGCGGCCTTCGGTAACCAGGACGACTGGCCACTACAGTACGAACCAGCAGCAGAAAGGCAGGAGCGTGGCGGACGCCGATCTGAACAGGTACACCAGCGCCGGTCCGGCGCTGGCGAGGCTGGTCGCCCAGCAGTTGGTGATGAAGCCGTACATCTGGTCGGCGGTGAACGTCCACACCCACGGGCTGCGCAATCTGGATTCGCTCAAGGCTCCGTTCGTGGTGGTCGCCAACCACTCCAGCCACCTGGACGCTCCGCTGATCTACGGTTCGCTGCCCCGCCGGCTCTCCCGCAACCTCTCCAGCGGCGCGGCCGCCGACTACTTCTTCAACACCTGGTACAAGTCGCTGCCGACGACGCTGTTCTTCAATTCCTTCCCGGTGCTGCGGCAGGGGCACTCCAATCGGACCGGACGCCGCGGCATCGCCGGCGAGTTGCTCAGCCAGGGCGTCCCGCTGCTGATCTTCCCGGAGGGAACCCGTTCCCGCACCGGCGCGATGTCCGGCTTCACCCCGGGCGCCGCCGCGCTGGCCATCTCGCGCAACACCCCGGTGCTGCCGATGGCGCTGGTCGGCGCCTACGCCGCGATGCCCTACGGCGCCAACCTGCCGGTGCCCGGACGGCCGCACGTCCACGTGGTGTTCGGCCGGCCGCTGCGCGCCGCTCCCGGCGAGATCGCCCGGCAGTTCTCCGCCCGGCTGTACCGCTACGTGGTGGAGATGCACGACACCATCGCCCGGGCCTACGGCATGCCCACCCAGGCCGACTTCGCCCGCGCGGTCGCGCTGCGCCAGGCCGCCGCCGAGGCCGAGAAGGAGCGCCGCACCGCCGCCACCCCGCTGACCGGCACCTCGCCGGGCTCCGCCCCGTCCGCCGCCGACCCGGACCCCGACGACTGATCCCGAGCGCGAGCTCACCTGGGACACCCCGAGACGTTCTCTGGGACACGGGGACGGTTCCTTGTCCCACCTAGTCAGCCAGGCTTTGCCGGACCGGCATGCCCAATCGCTGCGCCGAACCCATTGCGCGGGCCCGGGTCGAGGACCGGTCGGGACGATCGCCCGACCAGCCTCACCCGGTGACGCCGTGCTCGCTGAGCAGGGTGGCGAAGCTGGTGGTGCGATGGCGGACGACAGCCACCGCGCTGGCGGCGGCGCCGGCGATCAGCCAGGCGATCAGCAGGAACAGGTTGGTGGCCACCCCGGTGGACTCGGTCAGCAGGGCGCGGGTGGCGTCCAGCGCGGGGGTGAGCGGGGAGAACACCCGCAGGAAGCCGAAGATCCCCGGTTCGGCGGCGGTGATCATGGACGCCAGGCTGAGCACGGCCAGGCCCAGCGACACCAGGCGGCCGGCACCGCCGAACCAGGCCACCAGGGCGTGGTTGACCGCCACGAAGGCCAGGCCGGCGACCAGCATCAGGCCGAGCAGCCCGAACAGCTTGCCGAACGGCAACTGCAGCGCCAACTGGCCGATCGCGGTCACCACCAGCGCCTGGATGCCCACCACGATCACTCCCGGTAGCAACGCCTCGGCCACCAGGTAGGCCGACGAGCGCGCCGAGCCGAGCAGCCGGCTGCCGACCGCCCGGACGACCACGAAGGTCGCCAGCGCGCCGGCCCACAGCGCCAGCACCATCAGCAGGGTCGCCCAGCCGATGCCGGTGCCGGCGGTGCCCTGCAGGTTCTCGGTCGAGATCGGGGCTGCGACCACCTCGGAGAGGTTCTGCCGGTCGGCCTCGGAGTAGCTGGGCAGCTTGTCCTTGCCCTCGGCGATGCCATCGGCCATCTCACGGGCGCCGTCGGCCAGTTTCCGGCTGCCGTCCGCGGCGTCGCCCAGCCCGTCGGAGAGTTCGCCCACCCCGTTGGCCAGTTGTCCGGCGCCGTCGGCTGATTGGGAGATGCCGTCCACCAGCGCCGGGAGTCCGTCGGCGAGCTGATCGGTGCCCTTGGCCAGTTCGGCGGTACCGCTGACCAGCTCCTTCCCGCCGGACTTCAGCTTGCCCAGCTGCTTGGCCGCGTCGTCCGGATCGCCGCCCGCGCCGGCCAGGCCGCCGCGCAGCTCGTCCAGCCCGGCGGCCAGCGCCTGCGACCCGGAGAGCAGGGACTGCCCGGTCTTCGGATCCTGCTGCGACAACCCGCCGGCAGCCCCGTTCAGCGCCTGGGCGGACGCCTTGAGCGATCCGACGCAGACCGGAACGGCCGTGCCGAGATCACCGGTGTCGACCCCCGGGCAGGCCTGCTTGATCGCCGCGATCAGGTCCGGCGCGGTGGTCGGCAGGCCCTGCGCCAACGCCATCACGCCGTCGGCCGCCCGATCGGCCTGGGTGGCGTTCCTGGCGAGCTCGGCCTGGTACTGCGACAGGCCGCCGGACAGCCCCTCGGCCCCCTGCGCCAGCTGGCCGACCCCGGCCACCAGCTCGCCCTGCTGCTGCAGCGAGGCCAGGGTCTGATCAACCAGTTCGTTGACGCCCGCGACGTACTGCTTGACGCCACCGGCCAGCTCGCCGGTGCCGTTGGCCAGCTTGCGGGTGTCCCGCGGCAGAGTGGCGGTCTTGCCGGCCATGGTCCGCAGCCCCTCGGCCAGCTGGTCGGCGCCGTCGGCCAGCTTTCCCGAGCCGTCGGACGCGTCCGCGATGCCGTCGGCCAGCTTCTCCGCGCCGTCGGCCAGCTCGCCGGCGCCGTCCGCCATGGTGACGAAGTTCTCCCCCATTTCGTCGAAGCCGAGGTAGATCTGGTCGAGGTAGGTGCTGGTCAGGGTCTCGTTCAGCGTGGTGGCGGCGGCGTGGGCGACCACCTTGCCCAGCGTCGCGTCGGCGATCCCGGCCACCGGCGAGGTGGCCAGCTCGATGGTGGCCCGCCGGGCGTCCGCCGCCTCGCCGCCGTAAGAGGTGGCCGCCGCCGAGAAGTCGGCCGGAATGGTGACCGTGGCGGCGTACCGGCCGGTGGCCAGCCCGGAGCGGGCATCGGACTCCGAGGCCTGCACCCAGGTCAGGTTCTCCACCCGGTCGGAGTCGACCAGGGCGGCGGTCAGCTGCCTGCCCAGCGGGACGTACTGGCCGTCGATGGTGACCGGCTCATCCAGGTTCACCACCGCCGCCTCGACCTGCCGGGGGTTGCCGTCCCAGGTGGCGGCGAACAACCCGCCGGCCACCAGCACCGGCACCAGGATCAGCCCGAGCCAGGTGATCCACCGGGCGGGACGGGCGTTGTTGCGTTCGACGATCATCGCGTGGCTCCTGCGACGGCGAGGTGGGACGGGAGGTGCAGGGTGCGGTGACCGCGGGGCACCAGCGAGGCGGGGTCGGTGCCGGTCATCACGCCCAGCACCCAGGTGGTCGGACGGTCCGGGTCGGGCGGCGCGGCCAGCGCGGCGATCAGCGCCGCCTCGAGGTCGTCGGGCAGTTCGTCGGCCGCCGGGACGAACACCAGCCCGCCGCTGGCCAGCGCCAGCTCGCCGGCGAAATCGGCCGTGGTCGCCTGCAGGACGGGAGCCTTGGTCCGCACCAGGGAAGCCTCCTCGGGCAGCACCCGGCCCAGCACCTTGGCCTCCCCGGCGGTGAACCTCGCCCGGCCGGACAGGCCGTACATCAGCGCCAGCCGGCCGAGGTGGTCGCCGTCCACCACCAGGACGTCGCCCGGCTCGACCCGCACCGACACCCCGTCGAACAGCACGTGCTCGCCGTCGGCGGCGCGCAGCCCCTCGGCGTGGAGAGCGGCGGTGTCACCCGGCGCCGGCCAGTCGGCCAGCCGGGTCTGGTGGGCCAGCGACTCGCCCTCGACGTCCAGCACCGGCAACCCGCGCTGCAGCCAGCCCGGCAGCCACCAGGCCGACTTCCCCATCAGCTTCATCACCGCCGGGCCGAGGGTCATCCGCACCAGGAAGGCGTCGAAGGCCACCCCGATCGCCAGGCCGAAGGCGATCGGCTTGATCACCCCAATGCCGGAGGGGACGAAGAAGGCGAATACCGAGAACATGATCAGCGCGGCCGCGATCACCACCTTGGCGGAATGGACGAAACCGTCCTCGATCCAGCGCTCGTTGCCGTGGACGTAGTCCTCCCGCATCCGCGAGGTGAGGAAGACCTCGTAGTCCATCGCCAGCCCGAACAGGATGCCCATCAGGATGATCGGCAGGAAGCTGATCACCGGCCCGGCCTCGGGCAGGTTGATCAGCTGCCGGCCGATCCCCTGGTTGAACACCAGCGCGATCAGGCCGAAGGACGCGCCCACGCTCAGCAGGTAGCCCAGCGCGGCCTTGATCGGCACCCAGATCGACCGGAAGGCCATCGCCAGCAGCACCAGCGAGAGGCCGACCACGAAGATCCCGAACGGCAGCAGCGCGTCGCCCAGCTTCTTGCTGACGTCCAACTGGACGGCGGTCAGCCCGGTCACCGCGGTGTCGACGCCGAACTCGTCCACCCAGCGCTGGTGCTCGGCGCGCAGCCGGTCGACCAGCTCGCCGGTGGCCGGGTCGTCCGGTCCAGTGGTGGGGATCACCTGGATCATCCCGGTGTCGGCGTTCTCGTTCGGGGTGGCGGCGGCGACCAGTTCGACCCCGGGCAGCTTCTCGACCTCGGCGCGGATGCCGTCCAGCGCAGCGACCGGGTCGTCCAGCTCCACGATCGAGCCCATGATCACCAGCGGTCCGTTGTAGCCGATCCCGAACTCCTGGCTGACCAGGTCGAAGGCCACCCGGTCGGGAGCCCCGGGGGTCGCCCGTCCGGAGTTGGGCAGGGCGAGCTCCAGATCCTTGGCCGGGAAGGCGAGCGCGCCCATCCCGATCGCCACCACCAGCACGGTGACCAGCGGCCAGCGGGTGACCACCCCCACCCACCAGCGGGAGGCGCGGCCGGGTTCGCGGGGGGTGCGGCCGGGACGCGGGGCCTTCGGCCGCATCCGCTCGCCCAGGAAGCCCATCAGGGCCGGCAGCAGGGTGAGCGCCAGCAGCACCTCCAGCCCGACGCCGACCGCGGTGAAGACGCCCATGATGCCCAGGAAGGGCAACCCGGCGATGCTCAGCCCGACCAGCGCGATGATCACCGTGGCGCCGGCGAACACCACCGCCGAGCCGGCGGTCGCCACCGCCCGGGCAGCGGACTCCTCGACGTCCATTCCGGTGGCGAGCTGGTCGCGGTGCCGGGAGAGGATGAACAGCGCGTAGTCCATCCCCACCGCCAGGCAGAGCATCACCACCAGCATCAGGGTGGTCGAGCTGATCGAGATCACCCCGGTGGAGATCATCACGACCGTCACCCCCAGCCCGACGCCGGCCAGCGCCGTCCCGATCGGCAGCAGCGCGGGGATGAAGCCGCCCAGCACCACCACCAGCACGATCAGCGCCACCACCACGCCGAGCCCCTCGACCAGGCTGATCTCGGGCAGGTGGATGGAGAACACGTCGCCGCCGACCGCGACCGTCGAGCCGGGCAGGGTGGTGGTGAGCTGCTGCGCGGCGGCGACCAGTTCGGCGCGCTGCTCGTCGGTGAAGGTGGAGACCGTCCCCTCCACCTGGACGCGGGCCAGCGCGTGGCTGCCGTCGGCGGAGACCAGGCCGTCGACGTACTCGCTGAACGGGGTCTGGGTGCCCTTCACGAACGGCAGGTCGTCGTCCAGGTGCTGCAGGTAGGCCTCGATCGCGGCCTGGTTGGCTGGCGAGTCCACCCGGGTGCCGGCCGGCGCGCCGATCACGATCGTCGCCGAGGCGTCCGCCGCCTGCGGGAAGGTGACGTGCAGCGTCTCCAGCGCGCGCTGCGAGCTGGAGCCCGGGATGGTGAAGGCGTCGTCATAGGAGCCGCCGACCGCGAGGCCGAGCAGGCCCAGCAGGCCGAGCAGCACCAGCCAGGCGGCCAGCACCCGGCCGCGCAGCCGGTAGCTGGCACGGCCCAGACGATAGAGAAAAGCCGACACGGGGTCTCCGTCCGTCGCGCAGGTCAGGGTGGTTCGATACACAACTGTATCCGATACGTTTGTGTATCCTGAAGCCGCACGTTGTCAGCGCGGATGGAGGGATCGGTGAGCAAGGTCAGCCCCCGCCGGGCGCACACCCAGGACCGCCTGCTGGACGCCGCGATCGCCTTGTTCGCCGAGAAGGGCGTGCTGGGGACCAGCGTCGAGGAGCTCTGCGAGCGGGCCGGGTTCAGCCGCGGGGCGTTCTATTCCAACTTCGCCTCCAAGGACGAACTGCTGCTCGCCGTGCTGGCCCGCAAGGGGGACGAGGTGCTGGCCGCGGCCCGGCGGGCGACCGCGTCCGTCCCCGGCGAGCAGATCGAACCGGCGACCGCCGACGAGGTGATCCGGCAGGCGATGGTGGTCTTCCTGGCCAGCCACCCCACCGACCGGCAGTGGCTGCTGGCCCGCGAGGAGATGCGGCTGTACGCGCTGCGCAATCCGTCCGTCCGCACGCCGCTGCGCGCCGTCGAGGAGAGCCTGGAAGCTCTGCTCACCGAAGCCATCGGCGACGTGGTCGAACGCCAGCGGGCGACGCTGTCGCTGCCGCCGCGGCAGCTGGTGATGGTGCTGGAGGCGTACTGCCAGGAACTGGCCACCAAGGCCCTGCTCTCCGGGACCGAACCGGACGACGAGGTCGCCGCCCGGCTGGCCCAACTGGTCCGGCAGCTCGTCACCTTCCCGCAGGATCGGTGAATCCTGGATCTCGTGACGGGGAGCACGCCGTCCGATTAGGCTCTGCGCCATGAGCACACCCGCCTCCGAAGTCCCCGCCGCCAAGACCTCCAAACTCACCGTCGTCGGTGCCGGCTCGGTCGGTTCCTCAATCGCCTACGCCTCGCTGATCCGCGGCTCGGCCCGCCGGATCGCGCTCTACGACATCGACACCAAGAAGGTGGACGCCGAGGTCAAGGACCTCGCCCACGGCACCCAGTTCACCCCCACCTCGGTAATGGAGGGCGGCTCCGACATCGAGGTCGCCCGCGACTCCGACGTGATCATCATCACCGCCGGCGCCCGGCAGAAGCCCGGCCAGACCCGGCTCGACCTGGCCGGGGTGAACGCCAAGATCCTCTCCGACATGGTGCCCAAGCTGCTCGACGTCGCCCCCGACGCTCTGCTGGTGCTGGTCACCAACCCCTGCGACGTGCTCACCGTGGTGGCGCAGAAGGTCAGCGGCCTGCCGAAGTCGCGGGTGTTCTCCACCGGCACCATCCTGGACACCTCCCGGCTGCGCTGGGGCATCGCGCAGCACGCCAAGGTCGCGCAGCGCAACGTCCACGCCATCATGGTCGGCGAGCACGGCGACACCGAGTTCCCGATCTGGTCCAGCGCCACCATCGCGCAGATCCCGATCCGGGACTGGAAGGACGCCGACGGCAACCGCATGTTCACCGAGGAGTTGCTCGCCAAGATCAGCTACGACACCGTCCACGCCGCCTACGAGATCATCGAGGGCAAGGGGGCGACCAACTACGCGATCGGCCTGGCCGGCGCCAGCCTGGTCGAGGCCCTGCTGGGTGACCACAAGATGATCATGCCGGTCTCCTCGGTGCTGGACGACTACCGCGGCATCTCCGGGGTGGCGATGTCGGTGCCCAGCCTGGTCACCCGCGACGGCGTCGGCGAGGTCTACGAGTTCCCGATGGACGCCCACGAGATCGGCCTGCTGAACAAGTCGGCGGACGCCATCCGGGCGACCCTGAAAGCCATCGGGTTCTGAGCGGCGAACCGCGGAACGATCCCCGGGTGCCTCGGTTCGCCACCACCCGCTGGCCATCGCCAGCCTCGCGTCACTGACCCGCGGGAACCCAGGTCAGCCGGGTCTCGGCGGTGTTCGGGGGACGCAGCCCGAGATCGATCTGGGTCGCGCGCAGCACCAGCACGGCGCTGCTGGGCAAGGCGTCCGGCTGCTGGAAATCGAGAGACGGCCCGGCCAGCCCGCTCTGCGCCGCCAGTTGCACCCCGGGCAATGCCTGCCTGACCCCTTCCGGGTTCAGCGCGCCGGCGGATTCGGCAGCCCGGACGAGAGCGATCACCGCATCATGGCTGCTCAGATCGGCCCATTGCGCCGACTGCGCAAACGGGGCGTCGCCATGGATGTTCAGGCACCCCGCGTCGTCGGCGGCCAACCGCAGCGCGGTGAAGAACGCCGAGGCGGCGGCTCCCGGCTCGCCGGGCTGCAGCGCCGCCGCGTCCACCCCGGCCGGGCCGACCGCCACCAGGCTGCCGGCCAGCGCACCGAGATCGCCCACCGAACCGGCGAAGACCGGGGTCAACGCCTGCGGGGTGAGCAGGATCGGCGCCTGCCGGGTGCCCAGCTTCGCCTGGATCGCCTTGACCAGCTTGGCCTGGGTGGCAGCCTCCGCGGCGATCACCACGCTGTCCGCCTCACCGGAGTCGAGCGCCGTCACCACCTTCTTGGCGGCGTCGTCGTCGGTGTCGATCGGGTCGGTCTGCCCGACCTGCGGTGCCGCGACACGGGAGTCGGTGATCAGCAGCGGCTGGGAGGTTCCGGTGTCGGCCAGGGCCTGGCTGAGCGCGGTGCCGATCGCGTCCGTGGTCGGAGCGGTTCGCCAGGTCCCCGCCGGGGCTTCGTCCCAGGTGTCGTAGGGGACGAGCACCGCCGGTTCGGGCTGGGCGTCGGCCAGCGCCTCACGCAGGTGGGGGCCGCTGGTCGCCGCGATGATGCCGATCACCCCGGACCCGGCGAGCTCCCGCAGCCCGGCCGCGGCGCCTTCGCTGGTCCCGTCGTCGAGCGCGATCTCGAAGGAGACCTCGGTCCCGCCCATGCCGAACCGGTAGCCGGCCACCCGGGCGCCTTCGGCGAGCTGCCGGTAGGCCGAACCCTCACCCTCGGTCGGGCCGACCAGGATGCCGACCCGGATCGGCTGGCCCTTGAGGCTGTCGTTCACGGTCAGCGCGACGGCCGCCGGCGGCTGGGCCGGCGCCGAGGGCGGGGTGGACGTCGGCTCGGGCGGCGAGAAGGTGCAGCCGCTCAGCGCGACCAGCAGGGCGATCACCGGCAGCCCCAGCCGGAGGTGTCGTCGCGTCATCGTCAGCTCCCCAGCACCCGGAAGCTGTAGACCACCAGGGTCTGCGCGCCGGGCGGCGCGGCGACGAAGGCTGGCAGGTCGGCCAGCCGATCCTGGGCGGCCTGCAGCCCGGCGGTCTGCAGCCGGGCGTAGGCCACCCGCGCCGAGAGCGTCCCGGCCTGGTCGGCCACGGTGCCGGTCAGGTCGTCCAGCACGGTCGCGGTGTCACCCACCAACGAGGCGCTGGAACGGAGCTTGCCGAGCAGGCCGGCGCGGCTGCCCGGCTCCGGCGAGCCGAGATTGGCCAGCACCGCGCTGAAGTTCTCGGCCAGCCGGGTGCGGGTGGCGTCCAGGTCGAGACTGGCCGCGCCGAGCTGATCGGTCATCTCGCTGACCACCGCGTCGGTGGCGGCGCGGAAGGAGCCGGTCATCGCCCGGATATCGGCCTCGTTGTCCACCTTCACCCGGTCGATGGTGTCCAGGCTGTCCTGGGTCAGCCGCTGGGTCTGCTCGGCGAGGCCGGTGACCAGACCGTCGGAGACGGCATTGATATTGCCCACTGCGGTGAGCACCGCGGCATCGGTCCGGGCGATCGCTGCCGCCAGGCCGGTGCCGGCCTGATCGAGGGCGGCGTTCACCTCGTCCTGCCAGGCGTCCAACGTGGTGTCGAGCGCCTGGACGCCGCAGGAGACCTGGTTGCTGAGCCAGATCACCGCGTCCGCGGCCGGGCCGGGATGGGCGCCGGGATCGGGCAGCGGGTTCACACACCCCTGCGGAACCGTCCCGTCGCCGGTGTAGGTGCTGTTCAACCGGTTGCTCAACTCGGCCAGCGCGGTCCGCGCCTCCGCCAGGTCGCCGGTGGCGGTCGCCTCCTGGATCCGCTGGATCAACTCATCGACCTCCGCCAGGAAGCCGCTGGCGTCGGCGGCGGGGGTCGGCGCGCTGTCGTCATACAGATCGTCCAGCAGGGCGGACATGTCGTCCATCCTGGTGGTCAACTCGGTGACCGCGTCCCTGAGCGGGTCGGCCAACTGATCGCCCAGCGCCTGCTGGGCGGCGGACAGCCGGTCCCGCACGCCGCTGCCGTTCGCGTTCAGGGTGGCGGACATCTCCTGGACGGCGGTGCCGATCTGGCCCAGCTTGGTCGAGATCTCCGCGGTGTCGATGGTGCCGGCGTCCGACAGCACGGTGCTGACCCGTTCGAGGCCCTGCTGGTTCTGACCCTGGGTCTCCACCAGGGAGGCCAGCAGGCCGGCCAGCGCGGCGGCCGGGCAGCCGGCCTGGCCGGCCACCGCGGTCAGCGCGGCGGCCACCGCGGCCGGGGTGGAGGTGTCGGAGAGCCCATCGGCCCAATCGGCCGGGCAGGCCGGATCGCCGGCCATCGCGTCGGTCACGGTGGCGATGGTGGTGGTCTGCCAGCCGGACGGCAACGCCTGGGCCGCCGGCGGATCGCCGGCCAGGTCGTCCCAGGCGGTCAGCAGCGGGTTCAGCGCGGAGGTCAGCTCGCCCTGCGCGGTCTGGGAGGTTGCCAGGTCATCGCTGGACAGCTCCTCCAGAGCCTGCGCGAGGTCGCCCAGCGTCCCCCGCAGGGTGATCGCCTGCCCGGACAGCCCGGTCAGCTCGTCGGTCACCGAGTCGGGTGCGTCCGGCCGGGTGGCTTCGATCTGGGCCCGGATGGCCGCCACCCGGGCCTTGGCGTCGTTGGAGGCGCTGGTCAGATCGGGGATGATCCCGCCGACCGTGCCGTCGGCGGCGTCGAGCGCCTGGGCGAGATCGGCGACGTGTCCGCGGAGCGCGGCCAGATCGCCGGCCAGCAGCGAGGCCTGGGCGGACAACTGGGCGGCACCCACCTGGCTGATCTGCACCCGCAACTGGTCCTTCAGATCGGCGATCCGCTGCCGGTCGGTCAGCAGCCCGTCGCGGGCCTCCTGGATCGCGCAACGGATCGAGGTCGCGTCGGCCAGGCACTGCGCCGCCGGGTCGCCGACATCGGCCTTGAGCTGTTCGATCAGCGTCTCGCGGCAGTTGTCGGTGGTGTCGTCGAAGGTGGCCACGATAGTGCCCACCTGGGCGTCCAGCAGCCGCACCGCCGAGGCCAGCGTCCGGGGTGCGTCGGGGGCGAGTTCCGGCAGCGTGATCGAGCAGCCCCGCACCGGGACGGCGGTGATCGGCACATCCGCGTCGGTGTCGCCGAGCACATCGTTGTTCAGCCTGGTCAGCAGCGCCGACATGCCCTGGCCGACCTGGCTCTGCGCGCTTGCGATGTCGGTCTGGGTGCGCTGCAGCAGCGCGGTCAGCTGCGTCTTGGTCGCCTTGAGCTGGGCGAGCATCGCCGCCGAACTGGACTTGATCTCGGCGTAGGTCTGCGAGCCCAACTGCTTGGCGTCGCCGGACAACGACTTGGACAGCCGGTCGACCAACTCCTGCCCGTCCTGCACCTGCTCCATCACGTCCAGCACGGTGTCGACGGTGTCGGCGTCGTGCTGCAGCGCCCGGGCCAGGCTGCCCGAGGGTCCGGTCAGCGCGTCCCGCAGGGTGGCGTCCACCGCCAGGCCGGGCTGCACCGTGAGGTCGAACTCCGGCGGCTGGAAGTCGTCGGCGTCCATCACCAGCCGGAAGGTGGTCACCGGGGCCACCATCGGCGGCGCCAGCAGGGCCGCCCACTGCACCACCGTCTCGCCGGAGGTCGCCCGGCTGGCCACGCCGTTGGTCACCCGCGAGTCGTCGCCGGCGACGGTGATCACCTTCGGCAGCGCGGCTTCCGGCAGCCGGGTCGCGGCCACCACGGTGAACGGCACCCCGACCAGGGACGTGCCGCGGTACTTCGCGCCGGCGTCCTCGACCCACACCTCCTGGGCCCGGACGGTGAGGTTCTCCACCGTCAGGTCGATCGTCACCCGGCCGTTCCTGCCCCGCAGCGCGGCCAGGTCCGTCCCGCTCTCCTCGCCCAACTGCCAGGCGGTGGTCACCCGCACCGGCAGCCGCGCGCCATCGGCCTGCGGATCCAGCCAGACCTGTTCGCCGGTGACGCTCTCGCCGCGGACGGCGGTGGTGACCGACAGCGAGGTCAGCGCGCCGTCCGGGCCGAGCTGCACCGAGACGTTCTGCAGCGCCTCCAGCGGGGCTGCCGCCGCGGGCGTGATGCTCAACCCGATCACCAGGGCGGCCGCACCGAGACCGGCGATCAGCATCCGGCCGGGTCGCCGCAGGTCGGGCACTCGCATAGCAGGTTTGCGGGCAGGATTCAGCTGGGCGCGCCGAGCTCTAGCGGGGTGCGGCATGACGTCATCATAGCTACTACGGGGTTTGCGGCCCCCGGCGGGGTCCGCGAGACCCCGCGGAGGTGACCCCCGCCCGACGTACAGTCGTTGGCAGAACGGTTAGACCTTGCTTGACACGAAAGTCCGCGTCTGGACATGCTCGTGTGACAGGTCCGATGGCGAAAGCCCGATGATGGAGGTAGAAGGCAATGGCTGAATCCGGTGCGGTACTTGAGGATCTCGACCAGCTGAAGAAGACGCTGGACGACGCGGCGACGGCAACGAGCACGTTGCGGTCGAACCTCGACTCAGCGGTCAACAACGCCAAGTGGACGGGTCGCAACGCCGACAACTTCCGGTCCGCCTGGCAGGACTTCCGGCAGACCCTGGACAAGATCCAGACCTCCCTGACGGAGGCCTCGACCGATGTCCAGAAGCAGCGCGACGGTTACGCTGCCATCGGCGGTTTCTGATCTGACAACGACGAACACTCCGGCTTGGACGGGCACCGCCCGTCCGCCGGTGTGGTTCGCATGCTGCGAAGGGGGAGGTGATTGACGTGGACGAAGACGACGAACCCGTCTACGTCAACAATCCCTACCGGGCCGCTATCGAAGCCCGCGGGGCGGCGTCCACCGACGCCTGCGACGACCTGCGCGCCATTCTGGGAGACGCGATCTCAGCGTTCCAGGGCGGTGCCTGGGTCGGTGGCCGAGCCGATGCGACCTACCTCGAGATAACGCAGCTCCAACTTGATGCATCCATGGTCGCCGACGGTGTGGCCGACGAGTTCTCCGATGCTGCCGGCGCCCAGCCCCAGAAGGTGCTGAGCACCGCCTGGCAGGTGCATTGGCGGAATCTGCGATGAGACGGGCGGGCTGACGCGATGGCGATGATCTCGATCGACCTGGACGCGATGGGTGCCCTCGTCAAGGCCCTGGACAAGGCGGCCACCGACGCACCCCGGGCAGCGGGCACGCTCGCCACGAAGCTGGACGACGTGTTGTTGTCCTATCCCGGCCTGTCCCGCTGGCGCACCGGGGGCCAGGCCGTCGTCCGGATCGAATCCCTGGCCGAAAGCTGCCGTTGGCGGCTGGCCAAGGCCCAGGAGCTCTACGACTCGGACCCGTCGATCGGCCGGGTCGTCGGGGTGGACGAGGACGCCCTGGTCGCCGAGGATGCCCGGCGCGCGGCGGAGCTGATCTCCGGGATCGAGTACGACCAGCTGAACGACATTCCGCAGGAGTTGCTCGACCTGCTGCGGCGCAACGAGAACGATCCGGAGTTCGCCAAGAAGTTCGCGGCGGAACTCGATCCGCTCGATGCCGCGTTCATGCTGATGCTGATCAACAACCATGTCTCCCCGGTGGGCAATGACATCCCCGCGGCCCAGCGGCCGGAGTACATGCGGCGCTACCAGGAACTGCTGGAGAGGCTGGGCGGGACGCTGAGCCTGGGTGCCTCGGTGATGAACCCCGACGATCAGGCCGCGTTCAACAAGAAGTGGGCCGACGCTTTCCTCGAACCGACCGCGGGAACGCCGCTGGCGTTGCTCGTCTCGCGCGGGCAGTGGTCGGACGAGTTCCTGACCGGGGTGAAGAAGTCCATCGACAAGGTCGAGGACGACTTCGTGTCGAGCTGGTCGTACTTCCTGTTCCGCAACGGCGACCCCCGGGTGGACGCCTGGAGCGGGCATGGCGCGCCGCTGATGATCGACCCGGAGGTCGATCCGGAGACCGGTGAGCATCCGGAGATCTCGGATCCGATGTACGGGGTGCTCCGGGCAGCGATGTACAACCCGCAGTGGATGCTGGACAACTTCGCCGGCGGTCCGCTGACCGAGTCCTTCCAGTACGACTCGGCCGATCAGCAGGATCTCACCGGCCAGGTCGACACCCGGATCAAGGAATTCTTCGACCGCAACCCCGACCAGGCCACCATGTCCTGGTTCATCCAGTCGGTCCTCTCCGCCGAGGCCGCTTCCATCCAGGCCTCCGGAGGAACGTCGGGACTGCTGGACGACGTCCAGAAGTGGGTCGGCAACTACGCCCGGCTGAACCGCATCGAGGAGGCCAAGCCCTGGCTGGAGCGCTGGGGCCACCAGCTGCTGGACGTGATCAGCCTGGTCCCGATGCTCGGCGAGGTCTCGGACGGAGTCAACGCCGTCTGGTACTACGCCGAAGGCGACACCGTCAACGGAACCCTGTCCGTCGTCAACGTGTTCCTGCCGTCGGTCATCGGTGGCGCCGTCCACGGCGTCAAGTGGCTGAAGAACGCCGACAACGCGGCCGAACTCGCCGAACTGCTGGTCAAGAGTTCCCGGATCGTCGACGTGGTCAACCCCCGGGTCGCCAACCGGCTCGAGACGGTCACCTTCGACCTCCAGCGTTCCGCCAACTTCGACTCGGCGCTCGCCACCCGCACTACCGAAGCGGCGAACCGCGCTGTCGTTCTGGCCAACCGCGACCGCATCATCGAACAGCTCAACGACCTCGGTTTCTCACTCTCCCGCGCCGACCTCGACTCCAAGGCGGGAATCGATGCGGCGCTCAAACGCCTCAGCCGGCAGGGTTCGCCCGAGGCTCAGAAGCTGTACGCCGACCTGCAGAACATCACGACCGCGGAGCGGGCGTCCTTGTCCGCGCAGAAGGCCGCCAGTGAACAGTTGGGGGACGTCGCGGCGCAGGACGTGCTGATCGCGCAGCGCTCAAACGTCATCCCCGGCCTCTCCGGCCCGCGAGGCCGTGACACCTTTGACGTGGTCGGGCTGTCCCCGGACCGCAGCGCGCTGACGATAGTCGAGGCCAAGGGCGGTACCGCCAACCTGTCCACCAAGGGCCGCGAGTTGCCCGATGGCACCCGGGCCGCTCAGGGGTCTCCCGCCTACTTCGAGGACGTGTGGCGGGTTGACAAGGATCTTCAAGCCTGGCTGGCGAAGAATCCTGACATCGCCAGCGGCATCAAAGACGGGTCGATCACCGTCAACTACCAGCTCGTCCACGCCGACGCGGCAGGTAACATATCGATCACGACATTGGCACTCACCGACGACGTCCTGAAGAACCTCAGCCTTCCCTAGAGAGGTCACTCCTGAATGGTCACCATCCGGCAAGTCTCATCCGAGGATCTTCAGCGCATCATCGACGTGTTCGCTGGGGTGGCTTGGCCGCTGCCCATGGACGATGTCCCTGCTCTCGCCGAACGTCTGGGCTGGACGCCGTGGGTGTTCGACAATGGTGAGACCATGCCTGGCAGGTACAACAATGGGCTTCCGGTGAGTTGGCCACAATCCAACTTCGGAAGTCTCAAAGAGGGTGACCCCTCTCTGCCCGCGCAGACGGCCATCCGCGGCGGCGAGATGAGCGTTGTCGATCTCGGCATCACCGATGACCTTGAGGATGTCGGGCCGGTCACCGCCGAGGCCAGGCGTTCGCTGCGCGAGGCGTACGACATGCTGGTGAAGCAGGTCGACCTGATCATGGGCGTCAAGAGCGCCAAGTCGTCCTACGGGACCAGCCGGATGTGGGACCTGCCCAACGGTGGACGCATTCATGTCGTGTTGATCGCGGACATGGGGGTCAACCTGAAGGTGTCGTCGAAGTGGATGGCTGATCTGGAACGAGCCGAAGCCCACCACGACGAGATCGAGCAGCCCGACTGATCCCGGCGGTCGTGAGCGGCGGCGTCGGCGTAGAGTAGACGCCCATGACGAACCCCGGTCAACCCAACTGGCACCAGCCTGGTCCGACTCCCGGGCCGGACTTCCGGCCGGCCGGCGCTAACCCGACCGGCGACGACGGCTTTCGGTGGCGCGCGGCACCCGGCGAGGAGGTCGTGCTCGGCAAGCCGGAGGTACCGGGCTGGTGGAAGTTCACGCTGGCGGTGATGGCGGCGGCGGTCGCGTTCATGGCCTACATCGCCTGGGAGCAGCAGGGCTGGACCGGCCGGATGATCGTCCGGTACGGCGAGGAGGCCTACCCGCTGGCCGCGCCGGGGATGGCGGTGGTGTGGGGCAGCGTCGCGGTGGCCGCGGTGGCGGTCATCCTGGTGGCGCTGCGGCAGGCCTGGGCAAAGTGGCTCTGGCTCGCCGCCCAGCTGGCCTCGTCGCTGGTCGGGCTGACCCAGACCACCCCGTACACCAACTACCTCGAACTGGTCGTCGGCCTGGTGTTCTCCTACGGCATCCTGCTGGTCGGCGTCTGGCTGCTGCTGCGCCACCCTGAGGTGAAACAATACCTGCGCTGAATCCCGTCCAGTCCGGCCGAATCGGAGGTCCCGCCGTGCCCGACGTCCGAGCGCTGGGGTCCCGCTACGAACTGGTGGAACGCCTCGGTTCCGGCGCGATGGGCGACGTGTGGCTGGCCCGGGACCGCTCGGCGGACACGGTCGTCGCCGCGAAGCTGTTGCACCGCTCCTGGCTGGGCGATCCCGACGTGGTGGCCAGGTTCGTCCGGGAGCGGGCGGTGCTGCTGTCGCTGGAGCATCCCCGGATCGTCCGGGTGCTGGATCTGGTGGTCGAGGGGGACGACGTCGCCATCGTGATGGAGCACGTCGGCGGCGGGACGCTGGGCAGGCACCTCGCCAGCCAGGGGACGCTGCCGATGTCGGCGGCCACGCTGATCGGCGCCTCGCTGCTCGACGGGCTGGCCTTCGCCCACTCCCAGGACATCGTCCACCGCGATGTGAAACCGGAGAACGTGCTGCTGGCGGACGCCGAACAACCGGTGTGGGAGACGCTGAAGCTGGCCGACTTCGGCATCGCGCGGCTGGTTCAGCAGAACGTGACCCGCGCCACCGGCCTGCTGGGCACCCCCGCCTACATGGCGCCGGAGATGTTGGCCTCGGGCCAGTTCAGCGCCGCCTCGGACGTCTACGCCGCGGGCGTGCTGATCTACGAGTTGCTCGCCGGCCGGACCCCCTTCGCCGGGGAGAACGCGATGGCGGTGGGGCTGCGGCACCTGACCATCGAGCCGCCCCGCCTCCCGGTTCCGGACGGGCTGTGGTCGGTGCTGAGTGGCCTGCTGGCCAAGGATCCGACGGCCCGGCCGACGGCGGCCGGCGCGGCGACGGCGCTGTGGGCGCTGTCGCTGCCCGACGATCGGCTCCCGGTTCAACCCGAACCGTCGACCTGGCGGCCGTCCGCGACCCCGATCAACATCGCCAACCAGTTCGTCGTCGGTTTCCAGACCGGCGATATCGGCCAGACCCTGATCCCCGGGGCCAAGCCGGAGGCCCAGCCGCTGATCACCGCCGGGCAGGTGGTGCCGCTGGCCGGGATCGCCGATGTCGAGAGCGCCACCGCCACCATGCTGGCCGGGGGCGACCGCGACCTGGCCACCAGCCCCGTCCTGGCCTCGCTGGCGGTGCCCGAGCAACCGCGCACCCGGCCGCCCTGGTGGGCGATCGCGCTGGGCGTGACGGCGGTGCTGGCGGTGGCGGCGGGGGTCGCCTGGTGGTTCCTGGGCCGGGGCGGCCCCGAACCCGAACCGCCGCCCCCCGAGGTCGGCTACGTTCCGGCGTACAGCGCGGGCGAGGAACTGCCCTCCGGCCTCCGGATCGATCTCGCCGCCGAGGGCGGCAGTCAGCCGCGGACGGTGGCCGCGACCATGACCGTCCGGGCGCCGCGGGCGTCCGGGCTGCGCGGCGATGTGCTGATCGTCTTCCCGGCCACCGCGGACGGCGGCTGCCCGGCGACGCCGGCGGGCGCCGGCCCGGTGCCGGTCTCCAGCTCGGCCTTCGGGCTGGACGTGCCCTGCGGGTTCGCGGTGCCGGTCGCGCTGGCGGCCGGGGAGTCGGCGCAGAGCCAGTTCACCGTGACCGGGATCACCGAGACGAACCTGGCCGGGTGGCTCTCCGCGACCACCTCGGCCACCAATGACAACCTGGTCAAGGTGAGCGGCACCGGGTTCTGGTTGCAGCGGATCCGCGGCCTGACCGTGACCGCCCCGGACGTCGGCCTGAAGAAGCGCGACGTCCCGGTCAAGTACGCGGTGTACCCGGAATGGTCGTCCCGGGACACCGCCACCGGCGACCCGGTGTTCGCCGCCGACACCCTGGCCTTCCAGGCCACCGACCTGCTGCTGGGATTGACCGGTGGAGCGGGTTTCGACAATGTGGCGGTGACGGTCTGCGACCAGGCGCAGGTGAACGGGCACCGGGTGATCGCCCAGCAGCCGGCCAACTCCTGCGAACTCCAGGTGCGAGTGGGCGCGATGGACCCGGTGAAGACCAGCTTCACCATCGAGATGGCCCCGAGTTAGCGAGGAGCAGCCTTGCGGATCAGGATCACTGCCGAACACGGCCGGACCGCGACGAGTCTGCTGGTGGCCGCCGACGACAGCACCCCGGCGGAGGTGGCGGCCGGTCTGGTCCGCGCCGCCGCCGGCGCCCCGGTCGACGCCCGGTTCGTCCCGCCCGGGCGGCCCGGCGCCGTCCCGGCCGAGTCGGACGGGACGCTGGCCACCGCCGGCTGGCGGCACGGCATGCGGGTCCGGCTGGACGGCGACGCCGCGCCGCCCGATCCCAGGGCGCAAGAGGGCCTGGAGTTGCACGTCGTCGGGGGCCCGTCCAGCGGACTGGTGTTCGCGCTGCCCGCCGGGGAGACGGTGATCGGACGCTCCGGCCCGATCGCCTGGCCGGATCATCTGCTCTCCCGCCGGCACGCCGTCCTGCAGGTCACCCCCGAGGGCGTGACGATCGAGGATCTGGGCTCCAGCAACGGCACCTTCGTCGACGGGGTTCAGGTCGAGGCACCCACCGCCGTCGGGCCGGACGCGATGGTGCGGATCGGCGAGACCCTGCTGCAGGTCCGCTCGGCCAAGCACCCGGACGCCGCGATCGAACCGGACGAACCCGGCTGGCTGAACTTCCTGCGGCCACCGCGGGTCACCGCGCGACGGGAGCCGGCGGCGGTGGACGTCCCGGTCGCCCCGAAGCAGCCGCACCGGCGCCGGTTCCCGATCGCGGCGATCATCGCCCCGCTCATCATGGGCGCGGTGATGGTGCTGCTGACCCGCAGCATGATGTTCGCGGCGATGATGCTGCTCAGCCCGATGATGATCATCTTCAACGCCATCTCGGATCGGCGGGCCGGGGTGACCGACTACCGGACCGCCGTCGCCGAGTACGAGGAGGCACTGGCGGCCGCGCAGCAGGAACTCGACACCGCGATCGCCTCGGAGCAGGCCTGGTTGCGCAATCGCTGGCCGGACGCCGCGGCGACCTTCCTCACCTGCGTGCTGCCCGGCCGGCGGCTGTGGGAGCGGCGCCGGCTGGACGACGATGCCTTCGAATTGCGGCTGGGCACCGCCGACCTGCCCTCGACGGTCAAGGTCACCGGCGGCGATGACGGCCGCGGGCACGAGCTGGTCGACGTCCCCGTCCAGGTCGGGCTGCGCAGCCACCCGGTGCTGGGCATCGCCGGCCCGGAGGCCGCCGCGGACGCGCTGCTGCGGTGGGTGGTGATGCAGCTCGCCGCCTATCACGCGCCGAGGGATCTGTCGGCGTCGTTCATCGGCGCGGACGTCGCCGGCTGGGAATGGCTGGAGTGGCTGCCGCAGTTCGCCGGCGGGGATTCGCCGGGTGCGCCGCTGGCCTATGTGGCCGGCGACGACGAGGCGGTCGCCGGCCACGTCGCCGGCCTGACCGCGATGATCCAGTCCCGGCAGGACCTCGCCAAGGAGGACCGGCAGGTGACCGCGCTGGCGTTCCCGGTCCACGTCCTGGTGATCCACGGCTACCGCAGCCTGCGCGCCACCCCGGGGCTGGGGACGATCCTCAGCGAGGGCCCGGCGGTGGGGGTGTACACGGTGTGCTGCGATCGCGAGGAACGCCTGCTCGCCGAGGAGTGCTCGGCGACCCTGGTGATCGGCGAGCACGAACCCAGCCGGGCGACCCTTCGCCGGGCGGGCCTGCCGACCATCGAAGCCCTGCTGGTCGAGGGCGTGACGGCGGCCTGGTGCGAGCTGGCCGGCCGGGAGATCGCCTGCCTGCGGGATGTCGGCGCCGACGACGACGGCAGCGTGATCCCGACCTCGTCGCGGCTGCTGGAGGTGCTTGAGCTGGAGCCGGTCACCCCGGAGCGGATCCAGGCCGGCTGGCTGCGGGTGGGCCGTTCCACCGAGGCGGTGATCGGCGAGGGGATGGACGGGGACTTCACCGTGGATCTGCGACGGGACGGGCCGCACGGCCTGGTCGCGGGCACCACCGGCTCCGGCAAGTCCGAGCTGCTGCAGACCCTGATCGCGTCCTTGTCCTGCGTCAACCGGCCGGACGAGCTGAACTTCGTCCTGATCGACTACAAGGGCGGCGCGGCCTTCAAGGACTGCGGCAAGCTGCCGCACACCGTCGGCATGGTCACCGACCTGGACGGGCACCTGACCAACCGCGCGCTGGCCAGCCTGGGCGCCGAACTGCGCCGTCGGGAGCACCAGCTGGCCGGCGCGGGCGCGAAGGACATCGAGGACTACCTGGTGGGCCGGCGCGAGCAGGACGCGCCGATGCCGCGGCTGCTGATCGTGATCGACGAGTTCGCCGCGCTGGTGCAGGAGCTGCCCGAGTTCGTCGCCGGGTTGATCGACATCGCCCGGCGGGGCCGGTCGCTCGGCGTCCACCTGATCCTGGCCACCCAGCGTCCGGCCGGGGTGGTCAACGCCGAGATCAAGTCCAACACCAATCTGCGGATCGCGCTGCGGGTCACCGACACCTCCGACTCCACCGACGTGATCGACGCCCCGGACGCCGCCCGGATCCCGAAGTCGATTCCCGGCCGGGCCTACGCCCGGCTCGGGCATTCCAGCCTGGTCGCCTTCCAGTCCTCCCGGGTCGGCGGGCATCCCCCCGGCGCGGAGGGGCCGCGGGAGCCGCTGGTGTGGGCCTACGCGCCGGCCGACCTGCCCCGGGTTCCCCCGGCGCAGCCGAACAATGACGACGACGCCACCACCCCGACCGACCTGGCCACCCTGGTGACGGCCATCCAGGGGGCTGCCGCCGGGGCCCGGATCGCCACCCCGTCGTCCCCCTGGCTGCCGGCGCTCGAGCCGGTGGTCACCCTCGACCAGCTGGTGGCGGACTTCCCGCAGGCCACCCCCGGCGGCGACCGGCTGGCGATCCCGTTCGGGCTGACCGACATGCCGGCCCGGCAGGCCCGCGGGGTGGCGGCGCTCGATCTTGCCCGCGGCGGGAACCTCGCCGTGGTGGGCGGGACCCGCACCGGACG
This sequence comes from Propionicimonas sp., assembly GCA_049840415.1. Classification (GTDB taxonomy): domain Bacteria; phylum Actinomycetota; class Actinomycetes; order Propionibacteriales; family Propionibacteriaceae; genus Propionicimonas. Next base: position 550,207 of record JASGLB010000014.1, read on the forward strand.
CTCCACCGCGCTGCGCACCCTGGCGGCCGGGGTGGGCCGCTGGCTGAGCCCGGCCGATGTCCAGCTGTACGGCGTCGACTGCGGCAGCAATGTGCTGCTTCCGCTGACCCGGCTGCCGCACGTCGGGGCGGTGGTCACCCGGGAGCAGAACGACCGGATGGGCCGGTTGACCGTCCTGCTTCGCCGGCTGATCGCCCAGCGGCAGCAGCAACTCGCCGCGGACGGCTACGCCGATCTCGCCGAGCAGCGGGCCAACACCCCGCCGGGGCAGCGGCTGCCCTACACGGTGATCCTGTTCGACGCCTGGGAGCAGTTCGTCCAGGCCTACGACAACCTGGACGGCGGGCAGCTGGTGACGGCCTGGCAGCAGATCCTTCAGGAGGGCCCGGGCGCCGGGCTGCGGGTGGTGATGACCGGCGATCGCACCCTGCTGACCGGACGGATGTCAGCGCTGTTCCCGGACAAGCTGCTGCTCAAGCTGCCCGATCCCTCCGACTACTCCGTGATCGGGATGTCCACCAAGTCCGTGCCGTCGGCCATGCCGCCCGGACGCGGCTTCCGGGCGGAGTCGCTGGACGAGACCCAGGTGGCCCTGATCGCCGCGGATCCGGCCGGCACCGCCCAGGTGGCGGCCTTCCACCAGATCGCCACCCGGGCCACCGAGGCGTGGCCGCTGACGCCCGACCAGCCCCGTCCGCCGCGGGTCGACATCCTGCCGGTGCGGATCAGCGAAACCGAGGCGGCCAAGCTGCTGCACGACCCCTGGCGACCGACCGAGATCCCGATCGCGGTGGGCGGCGACACCCTGGCCCCCTACCCGCTGGACGCGATCGAGCACGGCCCGGGCCTGCTGATCACCGGCCCGCGGCGCTCGGGCCGTTCCACCGTGCTGGAGACCATGGCGCGCTACGCCCTGGCGCACGGCTGGCAGGTGGCCGCGGTGACCCCCCGGGCCAGCCCGCTGCGGGCGCTGACCGGCGCCGGGTTCCTGGGCGCCTTCGACACCGACAGCGACCGGAACGAGCTGGAGGACCTGCTGGCCGGCCTGCGGAGCGGGTCGGCACCGTCCTTGACCCTGGTCGACGACATCGAGATCCTCGGCGCCGACGGTTGGCTGCCGGACGCGCTGGCCGAGCATCTGACGAAGCTGCGGGATTCCGGCTCGATCCTGGCCGGAGCCGGGTCACCGGCCGATATGGCGGGTCTCTACCGCGGACCGATCGTGGCGCTGAAGCGTGCCCGCTCGGGGGTCATGCTGTCGCCCCAGTCGAGCCAGGACTTCGACATGTTCGGGGTCTCGCTGCCCCGCTCCGTGCTGGCCGCCACCCTGCCGCCGGGCGCGGGCTACCTGATCCGGTCGGGCCAGGCCACCCGCGTCCAGGTCATCTGTCCCGACTGACGTCGGCGTCTCGCCGGGTCAGGCGCCGCAACCAGGGCGCGTCCGGGCGGCCGTCCAGCAGACCGCCGTCCGGGTCGTCCAGGCCACCGGCGCGGACGATGTCGCGGGCCGGGTTCCAGGCGTCCCGGACGACCTGGAGGCAGAGCCACAGCTGGACCCCGATCCGCAGCAGCACCGCTGCCATGTAGAGCCGGTCCTGCCCGCCCACCCCGGCACCGATATGGGCCCAGACCGCGACGAAGTAGCCCAGTTCGGCCACCGAGAACAGCGTCCAGTCCAGCCAGCGGGGGCGGGCCAGCACCAGCAGCGGCAGCAGCCACAGCACGTACTGCGGGGAGTACACCTTGTTGACCAACAGGAACAGGGTGACGATCAGGAACACCCCCTGCGCCAGCCGGGGACGCTGCGGCGCGAACAGCAGCAGGGCGGCGATCCCCGCCGTCCCGAGCACCATCAGCCCCGCCACCGGAGTCGACACCCCCGGCACCGGCAGCTCGGCCAACTGCAGCACGTACCAGATCGAGCCCAGGTCGGCGCCCCGGTCGACGTTGAAGCCCCAGAAGCTCAGCCAGCCCTCGGGGGCGAGCAGGTACACCGGCAGGTTGACCGCGATCCAGGACGCGGCGGTGGCGCCGGCGGTCACGAAGAACGGCCGCCAGCGTCCGGCGCGCAGGCACAGCAGCGCCAACGGCACCAGCAGCAGCAGCGGGTAGAGCTTGGCCGCCACGCCCAGGCCGAGCCAGATCCCGGTCCAGCCGGGACGCTTCCGGGCCCAGGCCAGCAGCGCCAGCGAGGTGAGGGCCACCACCAGGGCGTCCCAGTTGATCAGGGCGGTGGTCATGATCGCCGGCGAGACCGCGATCATCAGCGCGTCCCAGGGCCGGGAGAGTTTCAGGTGCGCCCACACCAGCACGACGAAGCCGAGGAACATCAGCACCGCGCTGACCTGGAAGAACAGCTGAGCGGAGTGGGCCACCGCGGCCGCGTCGATCTCCGGCGCGGTCTGCCCGCCCAGCAGGTTGACGATCCGGCGGGTGACGTCGATCAGTATCCCGGTCAGCACCGGGTACTCCAGGTCGGCCTGCAGGTAGGGGACCAGGCCGTCCCGCACCCCGCGCCAGTAGAACAGCGCGGTGATGTCGGTGTAGCACTGGTTCTGATAGACGTCGCCGCCACGCAGGCAGGCGGTCTGCCGCGCCATCAGCACCAGCCAGGAGACGGTCAGCGCCAGCATCGTCCACGGCCCGGCGACCCGCCAGGGACCGCCGGAACGGGCATGCCGTCCGACATCGCCACCCAACAGCCGGGCGACGGAGGGACCGGGGTTCACGTCGACGATCCTACGGCTCGTCGCTCTCGGTGGTCGGCGGCGGTTCCGTGGTGGGCGGTGGAGCCTGGGTGGTCGGCGGCGGCTGCGTGGTGGGCGGGTTGGTCGGCGGCTGCGTGGTGGGCGGAGCCTGGGTCGGCTCACCGGTCGGTTCGCCGGTCGGCTGCTCGGTCGGCAGGTCGGTGGGCTCCAGGCTCGGCGACGGCTCCTTGCTCTCCTTCGGCTTCTCCGACGGGGTCTGGGTCGAGGTGCGCTTGGTGGGCGGGTCGAAGTCGAGCCGCTCCTTGCCGTCCATCGCCACCTTCATGTAGTCGAGCCAGACCATGGTGGGCGGGCCCGAGCCGTAGAACTGCTGGCCCAGGTCGCCGGTGCCCTTGTCACCCTTGACGAACATCACCGCGGTGGTGATCTGCCTGGTGAACCCGACGAACCAGGCCGCCCGGGTCTGCCGCAGTTCGGCGATGTAGTAGCTGCCGGTCTTGCCCGCCACCGGATAGCCGAGCTGGGCGGCGCGGTAGCCGGTGCCGAACTGGGTCACCTTGGTGAGTGCGTAGGCGACGTCGGTGGCCACCTCGGGCTCAATGCCCCCCTCGGCGGAGGTCTGGGCGGTGTAGAGCGACTGCTCGCGGGAGTCGAACACCTCCGCCACGACGTGCGCCGGCCGGTGCGCGCCCTGGTTGGCGAAGGTCGAGTAGCCGGAGGCCTGGTCGAGCGGGCTGATCTCACCGGAGCCCAGCGGGATCCGATAGCCGGTGGAATCCCAGCTGTCGCTGTGCGGCACGCCGGCGTCCTCGGCGGCCTGGACGACCTGGTTGTGACCGTCCGGCAACTGGATCACCAGATCGACGTAGGCCGGGTTCACCGACTTGGTGGTGGCGTCCTGCAGGGTGATCCGGCCGTAGCGTCCGGTGATCGGCTTCTTCTCCCCCGGCGGGGTGACGTTGTTGCCGTTCAGCTTGTCCTGCAGCGTCCAGCCGTTGCGCAGCGCGGCGGTCAGCGCGTACGGCTTGAAGGTGGAGCCGGTGGGACGTGGGGTGGTGGCCCAGTTGATGAAGTTCTTGGTGTAGTCGGCGCCGCCGTACAGCGCGATCACGCCGCCGGTGGCGTTGTCGATCGACGCCAGCCCGATGTGGATGTTCTCGGCCTTCTTCTTCGAGCCGGCCACCTCCCGGGCGTGCTTCTCCACGGTCTTGACCGCCGCCGCCTGGGCCTTCTTGTCGAAGGTGGTGACGATCCGCAGCCCGCCGCCGTTGATCTGGTCCTCGGAGAAGTCGTTGTTCAGCAGCTCCCGGCGGACCATGTCGAGCAGGAAGCCCTTCGGCCCGCCCAGCGCGGAGTCCTTCTTCACCTCGGGGAACTCGGGCAGCGCGGGGTAGATCTTCAACCGCTCGGCGTCGGTGATCTTGCCCATCTCGACCAGACCGTTGAGGGAGTACTGGTAGCGCTCCAGCAGGTCCGCGGCCTGCTTCTCGCCATTGGCCGGGTCGAGGTTGCCCGGGTTGTTGATGATCGCGGTCAGGGCGACAGCCTCGGCCAGCTCCAGCTTGGCCTGGGGCTTGTCGAAGTAGGCCTGGCTGGCCGCCTCGATGCCGTAGGCGCCCCGTCCGAAGTAGACGGTGTTGAGGTAGGCCTCGAGGATCTGCTGCTTGGTGCGCTCCTGGCCGATCTTCACCGCCAGCAGGATCTCCTTGGCCTTGCGGGTCAGGGTCTTCTCCTGGGTGAGGTACATCACCTTGACGTACTGCTGGGTGATGGTGGAGCCGCCCACCGTCTGCTCGGGGCCGACCAGCGACTTGGCCGCCCGGGCGAGCGCGGCGACGTCGAAGCCGGGGTCGGTCCAGAAGGTGCGGTTCTCGGCGGCCACGATGGCGTCCACCACCAGCGGGTTCATCTCATCGAAGCCGATGGTGACCCGGTTCTGCACCTTGAACGAGCCGAGTTCGGTCTTGCCGTCGGCGTAGTAGACGAAGGTGGTGTTGGTTCTGAAGTCGGCGTTCTGGTCGGGGATCTGGATCTGCGCGTAGGCCACCAGGACGGCTGCCACGCCCAGCACGCCGAGCCCGGCGAGGATGCCGAAGAACCAGGCCAGAGCGCGCAACCAGGGGTTGCGCCTGCGTTTGACCTTGGTCTGCTTCTTGGGGTTGGCGGCGCGGGCCGGCTTAGCCATAGATGTCCTCGACGGTTCGTTGACGCCGGGGCGGCGGACGGCGGTTTCCGTCCCCCAGCAGGTAGGAGGCGATCATGTGGTTCCAGCTGCAGTCGAGGCAGACCTCGACCACCCGCACCATGAACTCGCCGTACTCGGACTGCATCTCGTCCAACTCTTTGGTGGATTTGATGCGTCCGGAGTACTGGCCGAGCTGCTCGCCGAAGACGTAGTGCAGGTTGACCATCCGATGGCCTGCGCAGATCGGGCAGGGCACGGTGGAATCCTCGCCGTGGTGCATCGCCGAGCGGATCAGCATGGGGTCGGCGTCGCAGACGTCGGCGCGGCTGAGGGTGCGCTGCGGCCGCCGCAACGCCTGCAGGGTATGACGGCGTTGCAGCGCGTAGTCGATCTCCTCGCGCTTGGACCACATGGCATCAAGGGTAGTTGGTCGCCCAGAAACCGGCGGCCGGCGCGGCTCGCCGTCCCCCCGATCCCCTCCCCCAACCCATCGAGGGCTCCCTCTATCGCCGAGGGCTTGTGTCTGGGTGGGGGCCCTCGGCGTTAGCGGGAGCCCTCGATGGACGGACGGGTTGCCGGCTCGGCCGTCCGGTTCCCCGGAGGGTTGGCGTCGGCCTCCCGGCCAAGCTGTGATCAAAGAGGTGTGGGGAGCGTTTTCGTCACAGCTTGAGCCTCACCGGGCAGCGTCGGCATCACCCCGGCCACAAGTTGTGATCAAACGGGTGTGGGGCACGCTCAGCTCACAGCTTGATCAGGGTGACCAGGACGGATGCGCTAGATCAGCGACCGATCCGCCATAATGTTCCGGCGGGGGCATTAGCTCAGTTGGTAGAGCGGCGGCTTTGCAAGCCGTAGGTCAGGGGTTCGAATCCCCTATGCTCCACCGGTGTGATGAGTCGCGACAGATATCACTGACGAGAGCCTGGCCATCGGCCGGGCTCTCGTTGTGTGTTGCGCCGGTGGCCGCGGTCGGGATCGATTTCGAGCCGCCCACCCAGGATGAGGGTGGACGAAGCACGCTTTCCGTCCAGGGTGAGAAGCGCCTACTGCGGCCCACGAAGCGCGTGGCTGAGCACCTCGTAGTCGCAGTTGCCGCCGGTCAGCACCACGCCGACCCGCTTGCCGGCGATCCGCTCGCTCTCCATCCTGGCGGCGGCCAGCGCGATCGCTCCGGCCGGTTCCGGCAGGTTGTGGGTGCCGCGGTAGAGCAGGGCCATCGAATCCTCGGCCAGTTCGTCGGGCACCCGGACAATCCTGGACGCTCCCCGGCCGATCAGCTCGACGGCCAGCGGATCGGGAACCCGGCAGGCAACCCCGTCGACCAGGGTCGGGGCGTCAGCGGTGGCAACCGGCTTCCCGGCTTCGAACGACAGCGCGTACGCCGGCGCACGATCGGCGACCACGCCGACGATCTCGGTGGTGGCACCGAGCAGGTCGCGGACCGCGATGTTGGCGCAGATCCCGGAGCCCATCCCGATCGGGACGTAGATCACGTCCAGCCCGGGCACGTCCTCGTGCAACTCGGCGGGGTAGCTGGCCACCCCCTCGACCAGCCACGGATGAAGCGGCGGCACCAGGAACAGCCCACGCTCGTCGGCGAGCCGGGCGGCGTACTCCAGGGACGCCTGGAAGTCCCTGCCGTGCACCAGCAACTCCGCGCCGAAGGCCGCGGTGGCCGCGTTCTTGTCCGGCGAGTTGCCCTCCGGAACCACGATCGTGACCGGCGTCCGGTAGGCGGCTCCGGCGAACGCCAACGACTGCGAATGGTTCCCCCGGCTGGCCGAGATCACCCCGGTGCCAGGACGCTCCTGCGCCAGGTGGGCCATGAAGGTGAGGCCCCCGCGCACCTTGAAGGCGCCAGTCGGGTTGTGGTTCTCGTGCTTGATCCAGGTCTCGGTGCCGGTCGCCGCTTCGATCAGCGGCCAGCGGTAGGCGCCAGACCGGGGGACGTGGCGGGCGACGATCTCCCGCGCCCACGCCAGGCGCTCGGCGCTGAGAAGGAGTTGCTGGGCCATGCCACCCATCCAACCCACCCATCGCCGCAAAGGGAAGCGGAGGTCACGGGGTGTCGTTACGCGCTGCCGACCGCTCGTCCGGATCGGTCAGCTGCTGCGACGAGAACCCGGCCAGGAGTGCCCGTACCGCTCGGCGGAGGTGAGCGGGCGAGCCGTAGGCGGCCAGGCTCTCCGAGACCGCCGTCGTCTGCTCGAAGGAAGTCTCCCGGCGAATCCGGTCGGTGACCTCGCCGCGGCTCTGGGCATGCGGGGTGGTTGCCGGCATGGTGAGGAAGGCCGCGGCGCCGTAGAGCTGGGCGAGCAGGGCGGTGAAGGCGGCCGCCAGCTCCGGTTCGGGGATCCCGCCCGCCAGCAGCCGGAGATAGGTTTCGCCCGCCCTGGCCGCCTCCTCCCCCGGGTAGGGACGGGAGAGCAGCAGCGGCACCGCCCAGGGATGCCGCTGCAGGACGTCCAGGTGCCGCAGCGCCCGCTCGGTCGCGGCGTCCAACCAGTTCGACGCAACCATCGCCGGGTCGGTCGCGTTCAACTCGCCCAGCACCCGGTCGGCGATCGCGTCGAGCAGTTCCTCCTTCGACCCGAAGTGCGCGTACAGGCTCATCGGCGCCGCCCCGATCCGGGCCGCGAGCCTTCTCAGGCTGAGCTCGCTGTCCCCGGATTCGAAGAGCTCGAACCCGGCCGTGACGATCTCCTCGCGGGTGATGCTGTTTCGCTTGCGCCGGTCTCGAGCCATAACATACATTGTACGTTATGGGTGGCCCGACAGTGAAGGAGTTGGGATGATTCCGCTGGGGGTACTGCTGATCGCCGCACCGTTGCTCTTCAACGCGGTGTACTTCGCGCTCGCGCGCCAGTTCGATTATCCGGGGATCCTTCGTCGGCCCACCGCGGAGATCCTCGAACGCTTCCGAGCCGGCGGCAGCGGGCTGGTGTCGCTGTGGTTCGTCTTCGCTCTGTCGGCGTTGCTGCTGATCCCGGCCGCGACCCTGGCGGGTTCGCTGATCGCGGATCCGCCGCTGTCCAGCCTGAGCGTCACGGTGGGGGTGATCGCCGGCCTGACCCAGACGCTCGGCCTGCTGCGCTGGGTCTTCGTCGTCCCCTACCTCGCCCGGGCCGCCGCGTCCGGTGCCGGTTCCGAGACGATCGAACTGGTCTTCCAGACCCAGCATCGCTATCTCGGCGTCGCGGTCGGTGAGCACCTGGGTTACCTGACGACCGGAGCCTGGACGATCCTGCTGGCGAGCGCCGCTGGGCTGCCGCCCTGGCTGGCGCTACCGGGGGTGGCGATCGGGGCGATGCTCGTGGTCGGGTCGGTGGAGTTCGTCGGGCCATTCGAGGACCGCGGCTGGAAGCTCGCCGGAGCGCTGGTGCCGATCGGGTACACCCTCTGGTCGGTCTGGCTGGTCGCACTCGGCGTGCAGCTGATGCTCGGGCTCGGCTGAAACCGGGATGCTCTCGCCGTTCCCGGGCCGGCGTAGCATGCCGGCATGCGCGATGCGCCGAGCTATCGAATCTGGCCGCCGATCGCACTGGGGGTGCCGCTCGGCATCGGGCTCGGCCTGACCGCCGCCGGCTACGACCCGGTGGCGTTGCCGAAGGCTGCGGCGGCGGTGATCGGCTGGGTGCTCATCGTCTGCTTCGGATTCTGGAACGGCTGGGCGCTGATCCTGATGGCGCGTCACGAGACGGCGCTGCTGCCGGGCGGATCGACTCGGACGATCCTCGATCGCGGGCCGTTCCGGGCGAGCCGCAACCCGCTCTACCTGGGACTGATCGCCCTCACCGCCGGGGTGGCCCTGGTGGTGCCGTCGTTCTGGGGGTTGATCGGGGTGCCGGTCGGAGCCGGGCTGCTGTGGTGGGGTGCGATCGTCTCCGAAGAGCGTTACCTGGACGCGAAGTTCGGTGAGCAGTACCGGCAGTATCGGACGCGGGTACGGCGGTGGCTCTGATCCCCGTAGCCGGGCGCAGGGCTTTCTGCTGCCGCTCACGGCCTTCACCGCAGGCCTTCTGATTGGCATGATCGGCGGTGAGGTTCGAACTTCCCGTTCACCCAGGTCGAGGAGCACCCGCTTGAGGAATCGCCTAGCCATCAGCTCGCTTGGCGCGGCTGCGGCGTCCATCGCGCTCGTTGGGACGAGTATCGCGGTCGCCACGCCGGCCTCGGCCGCCTCGCCCACCGCCTCGCCGAAGAACGTCATCGTCCTGATCGGCGACGGCATGGGGTACAACCAGATCGATCTGTGGAACGCCGCGACCAGCGGGACGACGCACTGGCAGGTGCAGCGCGGCGGCGATGGGAAGGTGGCGCCGTCCGGGCAGAACACCAGGCCGAGCCAGGGCTGGCAGGCCTGGCAGAGCCTGGCCATGTCGACCCACTGGAAGGACGGCAACGTCTACGACCCACAGAAGTCGTGGACCGACTGGGAGTGGAACAAGAAGAACCCCACCGATTCGGCCGCCGCGGCCACCGCCATGGCGACCGGCGTCAAGACCTACAACGCGGCCATCGGCCTCGACCCGGACCGCAAGGTCGTCGAGAACCTTGCCGAGCGCGCCAAAGCGCTCGGCAAGAGCGCTGGCGTCGTCTCGTCCGTTCCCTTCTCGCACGCCACCCCGGCGGGCTACTCGGTGCACAACGAGAACCGGAACAACTACCAGGCCATCGCCAAGCAGCAGCTCGACAGCACCCTCGACGTGGTGATCGGCGCCGGCCACCCGTTCTACGACGACAACCACCAGCCGCGGACGAAGGGCAGCTTCAGCTACATCTCGCAGGAGGACTGGACGCGGGTCTCGTCCGGCCGGACCGGTCGCGCCTTCCTGCAGAGCAAGGCCGACTTCCAGGCGCTCACCAGCGGTGACACCCCTGCCCGCGTCTTCGGCGTCCCGCAGGTCGGGTCGACGCTGCAGCAGGCCCGCGCGGCGGGAGCGGGGTTCAACGATGTGCCGGATCTCGCCACCCTCGCCAAGGGTGCGCTCAACGTGCTCGACAACAACCAGCAGGGCTTCTTCCTGATGGTCGAGGGCGGCGCGATCGACTGGACCGGCCACGCCAATCAGAGCGAGCGCAATCTGGAGGAGGTCAGCAGCTTCGACGCGACCGTCTCGGCGGTGGTCGACTGGGTCGAGACCAGGTCGAGCTGGAACGACACCCTGGTCGTGATCACCGCCGACCACGAGACCGGCTACCTCTACGGCGCCACCAAGGGTGACTACAGCCCGATCGTCCCAGCCGCCTCCGGCTCCCCGGCCGGTACCCTGCCGCAGCACAACTGGAACATCAAGAACCACACCAACCAGCTGGTCGGCTTCTTCTATCGGGGCGTGGGCGCTGACGCGATCACCGCGCTCGGCACAAAGGTCGACCCGATCCGCGGCCGCTATCTGGACAACACCAGCCTGGCCCGGTGGCTGCTCGCCGACGCCTGGGTGGTCGCCAAACCGAACGCCAAGACCCAGGTCTCGATCTCGTTCGGCAAGTCCACGATCGCCTACAACGCCGCCGCCACCGCGGTCGTGAAGGTCACCGCGAGCGGCACCCCGGCGACCCCGACCGGTACCGTCTCGCTGCGGATCGACGGCCGTAGTTACAGCGGCACGCTGAGCCGGGGGCAGGTGGCGATCAAGCTGACGAAGGCCGTATCCGCGGGCAAACAGACAGTGTCGGTGGGCTACTCCGGCGCCCCGGGCTTCGAGAAGTCGTCCGGCACCGCCAAGCTCACCGTGACCAAGGCGAAGCCGAAGGTCTCAACCAAGCTGGCGAAGAAGGTGCGAAGCAAGCAGAAGGCGACCATCAAGGTCACGGTGACGGTTCCCGGCTCGCTCCACGCCAAGGCGGCCAAGCTGAAGGTGCAGGTCTACGACGGCAAGAAGAAGCTCAAGACCGCCCGGACGAGTTCCGCGGGCAAGGTGAGCATCAAGCTGCCGAAGCTGAAGAAGGGTAAGCACAAGATCCGGGTCAAGGTGGTCGGCAATACCAATCTGTCGTCGAAGTACAGCTCGACCCGGGTACTGAAGGTGACCCGCTAGCCAGCTCGCTTGGGACAGGGGACGGTTCCGGTGTCCCAGCTTGTCAGGCCTCAAATCCACAGCCCTGCGAGTGGGCAGGCTTCGCCTACTGGCGTTGTCGGGCGACCGCCTCTGGCAGTTCTGGTATGGCTTGGGCTGTTTGAGTTGCCCAGCCAACCCCAACTTCAGAGTGGAACCACGGAGTCACAAAACGCGACCATCAGGAATCGTCCCGGCGGGCCCGAACTACGCCGCCGGTGCGACGACGCGGTAGCGGAGCTGGACGTTGGGCGAGCCCGGGTAGCGGCGACTCTCGATCAGATCGAGGGCTGCCGGCGTGCCGAAGAGGCTCACCCCGTCACCGAGCAGGGTCGGGCTGACCATCAGGTGCAGCTCGTGGATCAGTCCTTGGGCGAGGAGTCCGTTCCAGGTGCGACGGCTGCCGAAGATGACCACGTCGCCGTCGCCGGCCCGCTGTGCACCGGCGATCCAGTCCGACACCTGCCGGCGCGGCAGGACGGTGGTGGTTCGCGCCCAGGCATTCCCGGTGGGAAGGGCTCCCCGGTCGCTCACCACCACTTTGGGAAGGGCGTTGTAGCGGCGGCTGATCGCCCGGTTCACCGCGCTGAACGCGCGCGCCTCGGGCGCGTCCGGGTTCGGCGGCTCGGGCGCGTCGGCGATGAACGGCCAGTAGGAGCTGAACCCGTCGAAGGAGTCCCGCCCGAGCAGCACCAGGTCGGCGGAACTGATGCTGTCGAGGTTCGCCTGGTCGAAGGCAGCATCCATGTTGAGGGCGAGCGGGTTGCCCGTGGCGTCGGCACAGTAGCCGTCGAGCGAGACCAGGTTGTTGACGACGATCCGGCGCATGAGGCGCTCCTTCCGTGCGGGTCTGTCACTTGTTCAGATACGCCGGACGCCACGGATTCATCGGTCGGTCGGGAATTCTTCCGACCAGGCCGCGCAGATCGGGCCGACGAAGGTCGCCAACCATTCGATCCGTCCGGCTCGCAGGTGCGGGATCATGAGCCCCCCCGGACGCCAGCCGTCCTGCCACCACTGCTCCGCGAACACCGCCGGATGCCCGTTGACCGGGCCGACCTCACGGGCCCGCCAGCTGGTCAGGAACACGCTGCTGCGCAGGAACTCGGCGACGGCGGTCCGGCCTTCGAACCAGGCCGACAGCGGCGGCATGGTGAATCGTGCCTGCTCCGCCAGGAGTTCGACCACCCGCTCCACCTCCCCCGCCGTGAAGGCGTCGACGAAGGCCTTGACCGCCTGGCGGTCGATGTCGGGGTCGTCGTCGCCGGGCTGCGGCTCGCGCTGCGCGAGCGTGGCCCGGGCGCGCTGCAGGGCGCTGTTGACCGCGGCCGGCGAGGTGTCGAGAATGCCGGCGACCTCGGCGGCGGAGAAGCCCAGCACGTCCCTGAGCACGAGTACCGCCCGCTGGGTTGCCGGAAGGTGCTGCAGCGCGGCGATCCAGGCCAGTTCGAGGTGTTCCCGACGCTCCGCGGCTTCCGCCGGGTCGAGTGTTCCGGGGAACGGCTCGACCCAGGCGATGTCCTCACGGGGCGGCCCGAGCTCGGACGCGGGTTCGGCGGCCGGCCCGGCGTCCCAGGACAGCAGGCGTGGGCCTCGGCGTTCGACCAGCCGGAGCGCCGCGTTCGTCGTGACCCGATAGAGCCAGGCCCGCAGCGCAGCGGTCTCCCGGAGCCCCGCCAGCCCGCGCCAGGCCGCGAGCAGTCCCTCCTGCAGGGCGTCCTCGGCGTCGCGCGCTCCCCCGGTCAGCCGGTAGGCATGCACCAGCAACTCACGCCGGTAGGGAGCCACCAGCTGGGCGAAGCCGTCCTCATCCGACCGGCTGTGGGGAGTGCTCGTCGCCATGCCCCACCTTATTCGCCACCGTCGCTGGTCGGCGTCGGCCGACCTAGGCTGGTCGGATGGACTGGAAGCCGAACTCGTATCCGTCGCTGAGCCCGTACCTGATCTGCCCGGACGCCGAAGCTCTCCTCGCCTTCCTGGCGGCGGCCTTCGGCGGCACCCTGCAGCGACGGTTCGACCGGCCGGACGGGTCGCTGAAGCACGCCGAAGTCAGGATCGATGACAGCATCGTGATGATCGGCGGCGGGGCGACCGAGGTGGCCGGCGCTCCCGCGCATCTCCACCTCTACGTGCCGGACGCCCTCGCCACCTTCGACCGGGCGGTCACCGCCGGCGGGGTGGCCGTCCGCGAACCCGTCCGGGCCGAAGGGGACGACGATCTGCGCGGCGGGGTGCGGGATCCCTGGGGAGTCACCTGGTGGATCGCCAGCCAGCAGCCCCGACCGTGACGTCCGCGAGAACACGTCCGACCCCCGAACCAGCAGGAGACCACCGTGACCGAGGAACCGGTCCCGTTCGAACCCCACCCCTGCGGCGCCTACCTGCACGGGACGAAAGCCGACCTCGCGGTCGGCGACCTGCTGGAGCCGGGCCGCCTCTCGAACTTCGCCGAGGGCCGGGTGATGAACCACATCTACTTCACCGCGACGTTGGACGCCGCGGCCTGGGGCGCCGAGCTCGCCACCGGGGACGGTCCAGGACGCATCTATCTCGTGGAGCCGCTGGGTGAGTTCGAGGACGATCCGAACGTCACCGACAAGCGGTTTCCCGGCAACCCCACCCGCTCCTACCGCTCGCGGCATCCGCTCCGGGTGGTCGGCTGACCGACTGGACGGGCCACTCGCCGGAGAAACTCCAGGCGATGCGGGACGGTCTCGCCCGCCTCAACCAGGAGGGCGCGGCCCAGATCGAAGACTGAGGTCGCCTGTCAGCCGGACCCGTCGGGGAGACCCCATCGGCTCCCTGACCCGCTGGCGGATGAACTTCCCGCCTCACGCGATGTCGAGCTGGAAACGCGAACCGTCGCCCAGCCGTCCGGCGAGTTCCAGCAGGGCATCGCCGACCTCGGGTTCGTCCGTCCGGACGAGCTCGGCGAGCTTCGTCAGGTCGGCCGCGGCCTCGGCTCCCTCGAACCAGGTGTCGCAGGGCCCGAGGATTTCGCGCAGTTCGTCCGGGTCGCCGTCGAAATCCGCCGGCGGTTCGCGATCGTCGGCGAAGTCCTCGAGCGCGGGAAAGGAGGCGTCCGCTGCGGCCTCAGCGATCGACTCCAGGTTGGCGAACAGCGTCTCACCACCGTCGAGAAGCTCCACCGAGCCGTCCTCCCGCCGCACCACGATCGCGAACATGGGGCCACTCTAGGTCCCCCTGCTCTCGGCCGGAAGGCAGTCAGGGCAGGACGGCGATCGCCTCGACCTCGATCAGCAGATCGGGCTCGCCGAGGGCCGCCACGCCGATCAGGGTGATCGGACGCACCAGGTCGAAGCCGAGCCGCTGCGCCGCCCGGACGGCGCCTTCGGCCAGCTGGGCCAGCTTGCCGGGCTCCCAATCCACCAGGTAGATGGTCAGCTTGGCGATGTCACTGAACGAGCCGCCGGCCGCGGTCACCGCGGCGTGCAGGTTGGCGTAGGCCTGCTCGGCCTGAGCGGCCAGGTCGCCGGTTCCCACCGGGACGCCGTCGGCGTCGCGCGCCACCTGACCGGAGATGAAGACCAGCTTCGAGCCCTCGGCGATCGACAGCTGGGCGTAGACCTCGGGCTGCGGCAGGGTGGGCGGGTTGAGCAACTGGACTGACATGGCTTCCTCCTTCATTACATGACACTGCTATTTAATACCAGTGCTATAGAATGGTCAAGTGGTCCGTCCCGCCCGTCCCGAAGTTCGCGCGTTGCTGATCGAGCGCGCCGCCGGGATGCTCGCGCGCCGGGAGTCGATCAGCCTGCGGAAGCTGGTGGACGGAACCGGCCTGTCGACCATGGCGGTCTACACCTACTTCGACGGCATGCCCGGGCTGCTCGGGGCGGTCCGGCAGGAGGGCTTCAGCCGGCTCGCGTCCGGGCTGGCCAGGCTCTCCTCGTCGGACGATCCGGTCGCCGACCTCGCCGCTGCCGGGGCGGCTTACGCGGCTTCGGCCAGGCGCAGTCCCGAGCTCTACGCGCTGATGTTCGACGGTTCCCTGCCGCTGCCGGACGAGGCGGCGGCCGATGCCGCGCTGGGCGAACTGGTCGCCGCGGTGCGGCGGTGCGTCGCTTCGGGGCGCTTCGGGGCGACCCTGGACGCGACGGGGTTCGCCAACGAGGTCTGGCTGTTCGGCCACGGCGCCTGCATGTTGTTCGTCACCGGGGTGATGCCCTTCGAGGCCGTCGAGCCGGTGATGCTCTCCGGGTTGGCGCGGCTCTACTCGGCAGCGGGCGAAGACCCCGGACAGGCCGCCCGCTCAGTGGCCGAGGGGTGGACGCGTGGGCTCGAGGAAGCCGTCAGTCAGCCGACCTGACCCCTCGCCGGGCTGTCATTTGCAGTCAGATAGCGCACCTGGCTGCCAAATATGGCAGCCAGACCCGCTATCTGACCGAAAGTGAACCGCGGTCACCGGCCCCAGCCTCAACCAGCGCGGTTGATGGTGGTCGCGGTCGACGGCGGCGTGCCGACCGCCTCGACCGGGATGTCGGCGGCGGCCTCCGCGGTCGAGTGCGCGGCGACGATCCGGTCCAGCCGGAACCAGTGGATCGCGTCCCGGGTGCGGCACCGGCCGACCACCCACCAGTGGCCCCTGGTGTGGCCCAGGAACACCGGGTCGATCCGGGTGGCGAGCTCGCCGTCGTCCTCCCGATAGCGCAGCGACAGCACCCGGCGCTCGTGGAAGGCCTGCTCGACCGCCCGCCGGATGGCCACGTCGTCCGGACGATCCTCCCGGTCGATCCAGATCCGGCCGCCCAACGCGGTGGTGCGCTGCCGGGTGGCCGCGTCCATCACGCCCAGCACCTTGGCCAGCGCGGCCCGGGCATGACCATCGAAGGGTTGTCCGCGGTGGGCGGTCACCGCGGCGGCCAGGCCGGAGGCCTCGGCGTCGGTGAAGTTCACCGGCGGCAGGGTGGCCGCGGCGTCCACCACGTAGCCGCCCCCCGGTCCGGGCCGGGCCGCGACCGGGAAGCCGCCCTGCTGCAGCGCCGAGATGTCCCGCTTGATGGTGCGCACGCTGACCTCGAAGTGCGCGGCCAGCCGCTCCGCCGTCCGGCCGAGCGAGCCGGCGCGGCGCAACTCCTCGCGCAGGGCGTACAGCCGATCGGTGCGATTCACGAATAAATAGTGACATACCGGTGTCATCCGGAGGGGTCAGACTGGCTTCATGAACACTTCAGCACCCTCGATCCTGTTCCTCAGCGGCGCCGGGCTACCGGCCTGGATCTGGGACGACGTCCGCGGCGAACTGAGCGGCCAGCGGACCACGGTCGCCCCTCGCCCCGAAGCCGGGGCAGCCGGGCTGCAGGCCTACGCCGAGGCTGCCCTCAGCTCGGTCGGAACCGAGCGGTTCAGCATCGTGGCGCACTCGGCCGGCGGCGTGGTGGCGTCCGAGATCTGCCGGCTCGCTCCGGAACGGGTGGACGGACTGCTGGCGGTCAGCGCGATCATCCCCCAGCCGGGCGGCTCCTTCCTCTCCGCCATGCCCGTGCCGAACCGCTGGATACTCGGCCTCGTCCTGCGTTTCGCGGGCACCCGGCCACCGGAGGCGTCCATTCGCCAGTCGTTGGCCCATGGCCTCGCGGAGCCGGTCGTCGATCGCCTGGTCGCCGACTTCACGCCCGAGCCGTTGAGCTTCTATCGGGATCGGACCGGCGGTGCGGCGTGGCCGGGACGGCGCGAGTACCTCAGCACCAGCGCCGACCGGGAACTTCCGGTGAAGCTGCAGCAGCAATTCGCCGACCGCCTCGGGACGTCCGGCACCAGCGAGCTGGCCACCGGCCACCTGCCCATGTTGGAGGATCCGGCGGCAGTCGCCCGCGCGGTCAGCCAGCTCAGCAGGACGGCCGGCACTCACTGCCCGGCGTAGGGCCTGGCGGAACCCGTGGGACGCGGAAACGCGTCCGCCAAGTTCTGCCTCCTGGCCGCTCTGGCCGACAGATCCGTCGGCCACGCCCGCTATCTGGCAGAAAGTTCGAGGCGATCCCCCGGCCCACGCTTGGGACAACCCGACTGAGCCGAACCCCGTCGACCGTGCCCGGCGAGCCGGCCCTGGTTTACCGGCACGTGGGCAGCCACCAGACCTTCGGCGAGCGGCCCTTCCAGCCGACACCCCCGGCTCGCCCAATGGCCGACCTGGAAGGTCGACGAATGGATCTCCGGATCCTTCGCGACACAATCCGGGACGCAGCGGGTAGTCGCGGGGATAATCCACTCCGGTCGCCGCTGCGCCCCGGTTTCTGTCGGTCCGAGGTTCTCGACCCGGCATCGTGGTGAACCCGGACGCCTGGCGCGCCCTGCTGGTGCAGCCACGCATCGAGCGCCACCGTTAACGTCGAGCGCCTGTGCCTGGGGGGTGGCGGTCGACGTGAAGGGAAGCGGTCGGTGAACTGGGCAACCACTGAGGAGGGCGGGGGCCACCGCGGACGGCTCTCGGCCAGGACGGTCAGACCTCGATCACCCGCCGGGCGGCGTTGTAGCCGCCGGAGAGGTCGTTCTCATCCTCCCGCAGCGCCCGGAAGGCGGTGGCGAGCGGGAGCATCATGTCGAAGGCGCCCAGTCCGTCGTGCATCGTCCCACCGCCGTCGCCGCCCTTGCGGAGGCCGGGTTCGGCGACCACCTCGAAGACGAACTGGTCCCAGCCGATCACCAGGCCGTTGAGGTTGGGAGCCTCCAGCAGGTTCGGCTCGGCGCCGTAGCCGAGGCTGCTGGTGTCCTCGGGCAGGCCGTCGCCCCACCGGAACAGGGTGCGTCCGCCTGCCCCGGCGAGGTACTCCCACTCGTCCTCGGTGGGCAGCCGGAACTGCCCGAAGCCGGCGACCAGGTCGGCCCGGCTGGTCGGCACCTGGCGCTCGACCCGCCACCAGCCGTCCGGTTCGCGCTGGAACCGGCCCAGCCGGTTGATCTGGACGCCGTCGGTCCCGATGGTTCGCAGGGTGTCCAGCGCACGGGCGATCACGTCCTCGTGGCCGGGCTGCAGCCGGGACTCGCCGGAGGGCAGGTGGTAGCTGCCGATCGGATGCCAACCGATCACCCGCGGCCGCCGTTCCACCAGCAGGGTCGGGATCGAGACGGCGCGGACCGGCGACATCGCGTTGTTGATGTGCTCGGCGTAGCCCTCGGGGCTGAACAGGTGGCGCTGCCGCTCGTCCAGCTCGGGCGGCCCGTCGGCCCGGGCCGCCTCGATCCGCTCGTCCAGCCAGGCGGCCGCGTCGGGGTCGGCCTCCGGGTCGAGTTCGGCCCGCCATTTGGTGTAGCCGGTGAGCGGATCCACCACCCGCTCCAGGTCGTCCAGGATGCCCTGCCGGGTCGGGTCGTCGAGCGGGGCGAAACCCCGATCCCAGCCGAGGACGACCTTCGCCGCGCCGGGGACCAGGACGAACTCCACCCCTTCGGCGTCGGCGTACACCTCGACCTCGGCGACCCGGGACGGGCCGGAGGCCACCAGGTCGGCCTGTTCGTGCCGCTCGGTGCGGAGGTGGGTGAAGCCGTCCGGGATCCTCATGGCACCATCCTCCCAGCCACCCCGCCGGCCACGTCTCATCCCATTCCCGCGTTCGTCGAGGGCTCCCGCTGACGCCGAGGGCTCGTGCCTGGGTGGAGGCCCTCGGCGCTAAGGGGAGCCCTCGATGAAGGGACCTGAGGGGAGGGGTGATCGGAGCTGCATTACGGTGGGGCGATGAGCACCACGCGCTGGGACCGGCTCTTCCACGCCTACGGGACGGCCGGGGACACCCCTGGACACCTCGCCGCGCTACGCGGCACCGACCCGGCGGCGGTCAAGGCCGCCCTCACGCACCTGGACGGCGCGATCCTGCACCAGGACACGGTCTGGACGGCCACCCCGCCGGTGGTCGCCGAAGTGATCGACCTGATAACAGCACCCCAGGGGCACCCGGAGTTGGCCGCGCTGGTGCGCTGGCTGGGCTGGGCGATGGACGCGGTCCGCGACCTGGAGGTCGGCCCGGAGCCGATCCCCGTCCCCGACGAGGCCGAGCTGGAGGCCTTCCTGACGGCCACCGCCGAGGAGAACGAAGCGGCCTGGGGGATGCCGGTGCTCGACCTGCTGATGCGGCAGGCGGTGGTGGACGTTCGGGCGCTGGCGCCACGGATCGCGGCCGCGGTCGTCCCGCTGCTCGACCACGCCGATGGCGAGGTACGCCGCGAGGCGCTCTCCGCGCTGGGCTCGGCCGCCGGGCTGGTGCCGGCCGCCGAACGTCACCCGCTGCAGCAGCACCTGGCCGCGCTGGTCTCGGCCAGCGACCACCGGGACGAGAAGGCCGCCCGGCTGCTGGCCCTCGGTGCGGCGGGTGGCAACACCAGCGAATGGCTGACCGACCCCGATCCGGCGGTGCGGGCCTGCGCTGCGCTGGGGGATGCCGGGCCCGCCGCCACAGCGGTGCTGCTGGACGTGCTGCGGGATCCGGCTGGCTGCGACGCCTGGTTCGAGCGGCGTCCACCGCAGCTGCACACCCACGTCCGGTTCGCCCTGCTGAGCAACCTGCTGAGCCGCGAGGTGGCATTGGCGGAGTTGGTGCCGGCGGCGACCGCCATGATCGCGCTCGCCGGCGGCTTCGACCTCGACCGGGTGGTGGGGCCGATCCTGCAACGCACCTTCCCCGAGGTGCGGTTCACCCCCGGCGTCCGGCCCGCTCCGGCGGAGAACTGGACCGAGGCGCAGTGCGCGATCGTGGCCGCGCTGGTTGCCAACGACCGGATCTGGGATCCCACCGACGGCAACGCCAACCTGGCCCGGATGCGGGTCGGGCTGCCCGAGGGACGGGACGCGGTCGCTGCCCTGCTGGCCCAGCATCGCCGCCGCTAGACTCCCCCGCTCAGCGAGGAGGTTGAGATGACCGCACCGCCAGGATCCTGGGGGCCGCCACCCCCGCCACCGAACCTGCCGCCGGGCCAACCGCTGTCGAAGAAGCGGGCGGTGTTGCTGGCCTTCTTCCTCGGGGCCTTCGGCGCCCACAACTTCTACCTCAACCAGCGGAAACGGGGCTTCGGCCACCTGCTGCTGCTCGGCCTGGCGCTGCTCGGCTTCCTGGCGATGGGGATCTACACCCTGTTCATCGTGTTCTGGTACTCCGACCTCTACCTCGGCCACGAGCTGGACGACGCCGCCCAGGCCCTGACCACGTTCCTGCTGGTCCTGCCGTTCGCCCTGATCGTCGCGGACCTGGTCTGGGCGATCATCGAAGGGTTCGTCATCCTGGCCAGCCCGCTGGAGTAGGTCGCCGGGCGCGGGCTTCGTCAGGCTCAGCCACCGTTCGGGGCGGGCTCGGCGGCGTGGTCAGGCGCGCTTGGAGCGCATCGCCCTGGTCTGCTTGACCGAGGCGTCCTCGGTCAGCGTCCGGTACTGCTCGGTGCCGAGCGGAACCAGGGCGACCCGGCTCTCGGCGTCGTGATGGACGCCCCAGCCGTAGCGCTTGCCGAGCGGGGACGACCGCAGGCAGGGCTGGCCCTTGGCGAAGAAGGCCGCGCGGGCCTCCGGCTTCGCCTCCTCGGCGATCTCGTTGCGGAGCGCGTACACCTCGAACAGGATGTCGTCCGAGGTGAGCTCGTAGGGGTGCTCGGCGATCAGCCGGTACTGCAGTTCCGCAACCGTCGGCGCCTTGCCCGCCGGCGGCTCCTGCGCGAGCTGGACGGGGCAGTCCTCGGCGACCTGGATGAACGTGTTGGTGTAGTTCGTGGTACCCATGCCGGGACTCTAGGCGTCCGTCCCCGGCTGGGACTAGGAGAAAAGCGACGAGCCGGAGACACTGGGGGAATGACGGTCAGCTCCGCGGCGGACGACCGTCCCATCCTGCCCGGCGAGCGCTCGGGCGTGCTGCACCCCGGCAACCTGGTCCGCTACGACGCCCACTGGATCGTCCCCGACCCGTCGGTGGCAACCGTGGTCGACCAGTACTGGTACGTCTCCTGGGCGCTGCCGGACGGCGAAGCGCTGGATCAGCGGATCATCGACCTCCCGGCCATCACCGTCACCATCGAAGCCGGCGATGTGCCGGCGCCGCTGGTCGTCACCGGGGTGCAGGGCGGCGCCTGGCGACGTACCATCCGCGGACGCGGGCACGTCTTCGCGCTCCGGCTCCGGCCGGCCGGACTCGCGGTGCTCAGCGGGTTGACGCCCGAGCAGCTCGCCGACACCGCGCTGCCGCTGACCGAAGCCCTGGATCCACGACTCCACGACTTCCTGTGTCGGATCGCCGCGCAGCCGACGCCGGCCGACCGGGCCGGCCTCGCCGATCAGCTGATCCGGCAGCGACTGGCGGAGCGTCCGCCGTCGGTTTCCGAACGGCTCGCCAACCAGGTACTGGACGAACTGCGCAGCCGAATCCACACCCGGACCGGCCTGCCGCTGGCGCAGCAGTTCCACGTCCACGAACGCACCATCCAGCGGGCGCTGCAGGGCACCCTCGGGCACGGCCCGAAGTGGATCAGTCGGCGGATCCGGCTGCAGGAGGCCGCGCTCGCCCTGGCCACCAGACCGGACGACGAACTGGCCGTGATCGCGGCCGAACTCGGCTACACCGACCAGTCGCACCTCACCGGCGACTTCCGCGCCATCACCGGTATCACGCCGAGCCGGTACCGGCAGGATCTCGCCCGCCTGCAGGGTGACCCCACCGATCCCTGAGCCTGGCGAAGGGCCGAGGCGTCGTCCAGCTCAGCCATCGTTGCGGGCCCGGACCGAGTTGTTCCGGGCGTCGTGGGTCAGCTCGACCAGGCCGAGGGCCTCCAGCAGCGGCGGCAGGTACATGCCGAACCGTCCCCGATAGCCCTTCCGGAGGCCGTACCAGCCGCCCGCCGGGTTGTCCTCGGAGCGGCCCCAGGCCTCGACCGTCCCCTCGGCGGCCGGCTTCTGTTCGTCCGCCGCCCCCAGCGGCACCCAGTCGCCGCGGGCGACCAGCCAGGCGTGCAGGTCGTCGATCGCGGACGCCCGGTACAGCAGCTTGGTGGCGCCCACCTGGCAGACCAGGGTGGGCGGGTCGGCCTCGTCGTCCCGCCACATGGTGTAGGCGGAGGTGCCTGGCGCGGTGGTGAGCTGCCACGGGTCCTCTCGGGTTCCGGAACCGGTCATGATGACGTCCTCCCTCGGCCCAGCCAGCTGAGCCTCGGTGCGAGTCAACCCTGCCGGCCCGGCGCTGTCGATGCGTGATCCTCCCCATCGGCGTCCGACGTCCGGGTGACTACTGTGGCGCGGTAGGTCCCCGAGCGCGAAGGAGGTCACCTCGTGGAGCCCATCGGAGAGCTGGTTTCAGCCAGTGTTCTGGACGCCGCCGGCGCGACCTACCGGGTGCACCGGCACCCGGCCGTGCTGGGTGCCGAGGACCACGCGATCAGCGGCCTCGACCCGGAGCTCTCGGTCAAGACCCTGGCCTTCCTGATCGCGGACGACCGGCTGGTCCTGGTGGCCGTGCCGGGGCTGGCCAGGCTCGGCTACGGCCAGTTGGCCAGAGCACTGGGGGTCTCCCGTTCGCAGTTGAAGGCCGCCCCCGCTGAGCAGCTGGAACGGCTGGGGATGCGGCCGGGCGGGGTCTGCCCGTTCTCACCGGATCCGTCCGTGCAGGTGGTGATCGATGCCCGGGTGATGGGCCTGCCGGTCGTCTACTGCGGTAGCGGTGACCCGCGCGCCACCATCGAACTCACCCCGGAGCAGCTCCGGCTGGCCTGCCCCACCGGGGTGATCGCCGAGGTGACCGCGCCGGAGTCGGCCTGACTCACGACCACTGCGAGAGCGCGGCGTCCAAGGTCGTGACCAGCCGGGCGAAGCTGGCGTCCAGGCTCCGCGGCTGCTTGAAGCCACCCCCCAGTTCCAGGTCGATAAAGCCGTGCAGCGCGCTGCGGAGCAGCCGGATGGCGTCGGTCGGGTCGTCCCCGGCCAGCCGGTAGGCCTGGATCGCCGAGCCGATCGCGGCCAGCACCTCCCCGGCCGCTGCCTGTCCGGGCAGATCGCTGGGATCCGGCGCAATCTGGAGGGCTGCGTAGCGTCCGGCGGCTCCGGCAGGGTGGGATCGCGGTTCAGCGCTTGAGCAGCGCCAGCGCGGTCCGGTCCAGAATCCAGATTCCGACCCCGATCGCCGCCGGGAGCCCCTGCCCCACCGCGAACAGGCCGGCACCCACCCCGAGAAACAGCAATGCCTCGATGCCCAGGGCGACCGACGCCGGCAGCCGGACGGTCGCCTTCGGCGAGAGGAACAGCCCCCACAGGATCGCGACCAGCACGACACCGAGGGCGGCGGCCGGCCAGCGCCAGCTTCCGAAGGTGAGCTGCCAGGCGAGCACCGCCACCCCGGTCAGCAGCGCCAGTTCCAGCAGGAACCGCACGGTCAGCGCGACCGCGCGGGCCGGGGAGGCGCCCTGCAGTGATCCGGCGTCGTTCATGGCGGGGCCCTACGCCGGGTCCAGCACGATCGGAACCTTGGCCCAGCCGCTGACCGGCGGCAGTTCGCGCACCGGGCCGCGCTCGCGGGAGATCGCGATCCGGGTGGTCTGGGAGAGCAACTCCCAGCTGATCACCCGCAACTCCATCAAGGTCAGGGCACGGCCGGGGCAGACATGCGGGCCGATCCCGAACACCAGGTTGTGCTCGGCGTGCTCGGCCGGGTTGAAGGCGTCCGGGTCGGGGAAGGCGTCGGGATCGCGGTTGGCCGCCGTCCAATTGAGGACGACGCGGGTACCCGCCTCGAGCCGTTCACCGCGGACGGCGGTCTCCCGGGTGGTGATCCGCCGGTTGGAGACGAACGGATCGTCGATCCGCAGGATCTCCTCCAGCGCGTCCTCGAAATCGGTCACCCGCTCCGCCGCCACGAGCTGGCGCAGGTGGCTCTGCAGCGCCACGTCGGTGGCGAAGTGGTGGACGATCACCCCGACCGAGGCTGCCAGCGAGCCGAGATCGCCGGCCGTCCAGTTGCGCAGGATGGAGACGATCTCGGCGTGCTGCAGCGGGCGTCCGTCCACCCGGTCGCGCATCAGCCGAGCTGTCACATCGTCCACCGAACCGTCCCGGCGGGCGTCCAGCAGCCGGCTGATGATGGCGTCGAATCGCTCCGCCACCTCGGCCAGTCGCTGCCGGTCGCCCGAGCGGGACGCCTCGCGGTTGTCGGCCACCCAGTCGACCAGTTCCGGCTCGATCCCGGCCGGCCAGCCCAGCCAGCTGCTCTGCGTCCGGACGGCGTAGGGGGTGCCGATGTCGAGCACCGTCCGAACCGTCACGCCGCGCGGCAGGGCACCAACGATGGCGGCGGCGTGCGCCCGGCACTGCGGCTCCTGCGCCGCCACCTCGGGCCCGGTGAGGTAGGCGTCGATCAGCTTTCGGTAGGCCTGATGCTCAGCCCCGTCCAGGCTGTTCGGCAATGCCCGGTGCGCGGAGACGGCGCTGGAGAAGGTCTCCGGATCCAGCGCGGCGGCGCGGACGTCGGCGTGCGCCAGCAGGGTCACCGTCCCGTCGGCGGCGCGGACCACCGGGCAGGACTGGCGCTGGGCGTCCAGCAGGACCCGCAGATCGGGCCGGGTTCCCGCCTCGGCGTGGGGGTCGGCCTGGAACAGATCGGTCATGGCATGAGAATACGATCCGGCCGTCATTCCTGGCCGGGACGGGTGCCGGGCGGCGGTTGCTGCGCGACGTCGGTCCAGACCTCGGTGAGCCGGTGGATCAGCCCGTCCTCCAGCTGGACGAAGCTCGCGCAGGCGAAGTGCTCGACGCCGTGCTGCGTCCGTCCGGTGACCTCGGAACGGCAGGCGGCCTGGTCGCCGCTGCCAACCAGCTCCTCAACCCGCAGCCGGTCGAACCCCGGGTACTCGGCGTTGAACCGGATCCACTCCTCACGGGTGAAGCTCTCGCCGGTGTGCACCAGGTGGCAGCTGAACCCGGGGTGAAGGTACTGCGCGAGATCGTCCCAGCGGTGGGCGTCGATCGCCGCCATCAGGCCTCGCAGAGCAGTCACGGCATCCATTGCGGCAATCTACCCCGCCGATCGCCATCAAACGGTCGAACATCTCGCCGCGCCCATCCCGTCCAGGGCGCCCGGATTGCTATCCTCACGCCAGCATCGAGCAGGAGGATCCCGTGACCGAAGAGGCGCCGAAGCCCAAGAAGACCCGCAAGCCGAAGGCCGAGCCGGTCTTCACCCCGACTCCCGAGGCAAAGGCGCAGTCGACCCAGAAGCGGATCATCGCCCTGGTGCTGTGGGTGGTGGCGATCGCCCTGGAAGCGGTGGCGATCTTCTGGCTGCTGCGTCCGCCGTTCGACGAGCTGGCCGCCAACCACGGCTTCCCGCAGTGGCGTTGGTGGACGCTGCTCGGCTTCATCGTGGTGATCGGCATCCTGGCGGTGATCGGCTCCCAGCTGTGGAAGCAGGCCAACCGGCTCGACCCGGCGTCCTCGAAGGACACCGTCCGGTTCTTCGTGCAGAACCAGCTCGGCGCGATCATCTCGCTGATCGCCTTCGTGCCGCTGATCGTCCTGATCTTCCTGAACAAGGACATGGATCAGAAGCAGAAGGGCATTGCCGGCGGCGTCGGCATCGCCGTGGCGCTGGCCGCCGTCCTGCTGGGGGTCGACTTCAAGCCGCTCTCCCAGGAGCAGGCGGCGGTGGAATCCCAGGTGGTCACCCAGTTGGTCGGCAAGGACGAGGTCTGGTGGAGCGCCGGCGGCGGCGTGATGCACCTCTGCGAGGGCGTCTCCGACCTGAAGAACGTCAAGACCGAGGTGGCCAGCGGCACCACCGCCCAGGCCTTCGCCGCCGGCAAGACCGGCATCACGCTGGAGATCACCCAGGAACTCAACCAGTGCGGCCTGCCCACCCCGTCGAACATCGACGACATCGTGACCTGGGTGCGCCAGGCGCGCGGCGCCGCCTGATCGATCGGACGCGCTGAGGGCCGGTTCCGGCACCGGGCTGGCCCTTGGCGTTCCCTGGCTTGGCAGGCGGCCCTCAGGAGCCGGCGAGCCCCTCGGCGATCGCGCGGAGGGCGTCGATCGTCGCCAGCTCGTCCTGTTCGGTGCCGTGGTCGCTGAGCTTGACGATCACCGTCCGGGCGTCGGGGTCGACGTAGATGTACTGGCCGTAGACCCCGATCGCGGTGAAGTCGCCATCGCTGCTGGGGGCATGCCACCACTGCGCGGAGTAGCCCCAGCCGGCCAGGTCGAGCGGGCTGGGGGTCGAGATCCGCTGGATCCACTCGGCCGGGACTACCTGCGCCCCCTGCGCCCGCCCGCCGTCCAGCACCAGTTGGCCGATCCGGGCGAAGTCGCGGGCGGTGGCGTTCAGGCAGCAGAAGCCCTTCTCGATCCCGCCCTCGCGGTCGAGGTTCCAGCTGGCCCCGGCCTCGGCGGCCAGCGGCGTCCACAGCTGCTGCGAGACCAGCTGCGCCAGCGGTCGTCCGGTCACCCGGGTGAGGATCATCGACAGCAATTGGGTGTCGACGCTGCGGTACTCCGCTCGGCTGCCCGGCTCGAAGGCCAGCTCGCGGTGGTCGGCCAGATAGCCGGGGAGGTCGGTGCTGAGCAGCAGCCGGGCGGTGCCCTCGAACGGCCACCACGGGTTGTAGTTCTCCGAGACGGCGATCCCCGAGGCCATGTCGAGCAGGTCCCGCACGGTCACCGCGTCGTAGCCGGCCCCGGTGCGCAGCTCGGGCAGCAGGTCGACCAGCCGGTCGTCCTCGGTCAGTTCGCCGCGTCCGATCGCCTGGCCGATCAGCAACGAGACCACCGACTTGGCCACCGACCAGGACGACAGCCGGGTGCCAGCGTCCACCCCGTCGGCGTACCACTCGTGAACCAGGCGGCCCTCGTACAGCACCACGAAGGCGCGGGTGTGGGTGACGTCCAACATCTGCTGGACGGTGAGCTCGCCGCCCGGCCAAGGCACGGTCGCGGGCAGCGTGGCCGGGGCTTCCGGCAACGGAACCGGGGTCGCGGTGGAGACCACCGCGCGGGCGGCGAAGGTCGTCCCCTGGGCGGAGGGATCGGTGGTCTGCAACCGCACCAGCTCGTGCGGCGGCGGCACCCGGAGCAGGGCCGTGGCGCCGTAGGTCAGGCCGACCAGCAGAGCCAGGGAGATGCCAGTACCGATCAGGACGCGGCGCCACCGCCGCCCGGTCTTCCCGCTCATCGCCAACCTCGGTCGATCACGAACCTGGACGCCCAGCCCTCGCCCGCTCAGCGGGGGCGGCGGATCCGGGAGAGCAGGTTCCGCGCGGTCGCGGCCGGGTTGATCGCCGGGCGCTCGGCCTCGGTCTCGTTCCGGGGAAGGCCCTGCAGGTAGCTGGTCAGCAGCTGGCGCTGGTCCAGCTTCGCGGTGCCGAGGACGCGCTGCACCAGCAGCCCCTCGAGCAGGCCGACCAGGTCGGCCGCGTGGCGCTGCGGATTCGCCACGTCCAGCAACTCCAGCACGGCGCTGCCGGTGGCCAGGAAGGCCCGCCGGGTCTCCGCGCTGGTGGTCAGCACGGCCTGCAGCTCCGGATCGTCCGGGTACTCCAGCAGCAACAGCAGCCTGGCCCGCTGCTCGGCCGAGCGTTGCAGGGACGCCTCCAGCGCCTCGACCAGTTGATCGGCCAGCACGGCCGGCGTCACCTCGGCCGGCAGCCGCGGGCCGATCAATTCGCCTTCGGTGCGCTGCGCCACCTCGCCGGCGATCAGCCCGATCAACTCGCGACGAGTGCGGGCGTAGTACGAGGTGGAGCCGGGCGGCAGCCCCAGTTCCTCGTCCACCGCCCGGTGGGTCAGCGCCCGGACGCCCCGCGAACTGATGATCCGCACGCCTGCCTGCCCGATCTGGGTACGACGGTCCGACATCTCCAACTCCCTTGCAGCCCGTGACTCTCTACAAATCTAGAGAAGACCGGCCAGGCCTGTCGACAGGCGGCCTTCAATATTGCCCTGACAAGGTGGGACAAGGAACCGTCCCCTGTCCCCCCGTCCAGTCCCCTGTCCCAACTGTCTCAACGCAAGCCCAGGGAACCGTCCCGCTGCCCCACGCAGCCCAGGGACTGCCGCCCCCTCTTCCCGGGCGTCCCTGCGCTTCGGGGTTGTTGACTCTGCGCTTTTGTATCAGTACATTATTTGTATTGATACGAACGGAGGTCGAGATGAGCATCGCAATCTGGATCGGGATCGCGCTGGTGTGCTTCGTGATGCCCGCCGTGGCGATGACCAAGGGCGGCAAGAAGGCGCCCGGCCACGACACCCTCACCCGCTACGCCGGGCAGACCGGGCTGCCGCTGACCGAGGCGGTGGCCGGGCCGGTGATCGAGCGGATCCGCCGCCGGGAGCGCGGCATGTCGATCGGCGGCACCGCGGCGATCGTGCTGGGCGGGCTGGCGTCCATCCTGATCGACGACAGCAACGACTGGGGCGCGCTGGTGCTCGCCCTGGCCGGCGCCGGCACCGCGTTCGGCGGCGCCTGGGCAATGGCCGCCCACCGTCCGGAACCGACCACCGATCGTCCGGTGGTGGCGCGGCTGCGCTCCACCGAACTGTCCGACTACCTCACCGGCGGCGAACGCTTCGGGCTGTGGGCGGCACCAGCGACGGTCATCGCGGGCGTCCCGGCGGGCGTCCTGCTCTTCCAGCAACTGCCGGCCGAGATTCGCGGCAACAGCGTGACGATCGGGCTGATCGGCGCCGGGATCGCCCTGGTGACCTGGACGGTCGCGCTGCTCGTGCTGCGCCGGGTGCTCACCGCGCCGGCCCGCAGCGGCTCCGACCTGGAACTCGCCTGGGACGACGCCGAGCGCGCCCTCGGGCTGCGCCAGCTGACCAACCTGGCGGTCGCGGTGGCCGGGATCGCGCTGGCCTTCTGGCTGATCCTGATGGCGCAGAGCCTGACCACCACCGGCTTCTACCGGCAACCGGGCGCCATGCCGCTCACCTACACCCTCACCCTGGCTTCGCTGGCCGTCTTCGGCGTTCTGATCGCGATCACCGCCGCGGGGCCGGTCCGGGCCTGGCTGAGCGGCGAGCGCCGGGGCTATGAGCAGCGCCGGCTGTGGCCGAACGGGGTGACCGTCCGATGAGCACGCTGGTCATCGATCCGCACGCCCAGCACCCGCCGTTCGAGCAGCTGCGACGCCAGTTGATCGAGCAAATTCTCAGCCGGCAACTGCCCGCCGGGACGAGGCTGCCGCCGGTCCGCCGGCTGGCCGCCGACCTCGCCCTGGCCCCGAACACCGTGGCCCGGGCGTACCGCGAGTTGGAGGCCGAGGGCTACCTGATCACCCAGGGACGCAATGGCACCCTGGTCGCCCCGGTCGCCGCGCCCAGCGACGAGGTTCAGCGCCGGGCCGCCGACTTGGCGTCCAGCTATGTCGGCGGGATGCGCCAGCTCGGCTTCGGCCCGGACGCCATCCTGAACGCCGTCCGCCAGGCACTCGGCAGCTGAATCGCCGCGACACAAACCGGGGCAGAACGGCCACTCGCGTGGATTATCCCCTCGAGTGGCCGCTGCTGCCCGGTTTGTGTCAGAGACGGGGCGCCAACGGGACCTCGGGAAAGTCCACCGGTACGTCGAGCGCGATGTTGAGGTAGTTGGTGAACAGGTTGAGCGCCACCTGCGCGATGGTCTCGACGATCTGCTCGTCGCTCCAGCCCAGCTCGCGCAGCCGCTCGATGCGCTGGGTGTCGACATCGCCGCGCTGCTCGACCAGTGCCACCACGAACTCCAGCAGACCCTGGGTGCGGGGATCGCCGGCGCGGGCTTGCTGAGCGGCGGCCAGGCTGGCCTGGTCGAGGCCCGCGTTCGCCCCGAGCGCCGTATGGGCAGCCAGGCAGTAGCGACACTGGTTCCGGTTGGCGACCGCAACCGCGATCTGCTCGGTGAGGGCCGCGCCGAGCGAGCCGGTGGCGAAGGCACCGAAGGCGCCCCACATCGACTGCAGGGCGGCCGGCGAGTTCGCCACCGCGCGGAACATGTTCGGGACGGTGCCGAAGACGCCATTGATCCGGTTCAGGGTGGGAGTGACCGCGGCGTCGGCCGCGGCGGGGTCGATCAGAGGTACCCGGGACATGACTGTTCTCCTTCGTGAGGGACGTTGGCCGCAACCGCAGCCACCACTCACCTTGCCGGGAGGCAGAAGAAGACTCGCAATCTTTCGTCCTAGTTTCTTGTCGTATCGTCTACGATCTGGGTTGTGGAAGCACTCAACCGGCTGGACGCGTTGCTGGAACGCTTCTCGGTCCGCGCCCGACAGTTCCACGTCGGACCGCTGGCCGGAACCCAACGATTCCCGGCCGAACCCGGCCGTGGCTTCCTCCATATCCTGCGGTCGGGCGTCCTCACTGTCACCGATGGGACGGACCACACGCGAGAGGTCACCGAACCCAGCCTGCTGTTCTATCCCCGCCCGCTGGAGCACGTGTTGCGGCCGGACTCGGAAGCCGGGGTGGAGCTGGCCTGCGCCACCCTGGAGTTCGTGGGCGGGGACGATCATCCGCTGGTGCGGGCGCTGCCCGAGGTGGTCACCGTCCCGATCGCCGATGTGGCCGGCCTCGACCGCTCGCTGGAACTACTGTTCACCGAGCTCGACGAGTTCCGCTGCGGCCACCGCTACGTGGTCGACCGGCTGTTCGAGGTCGCGCTGCTGAAGCTGTTGCGCTGGTTGCTGGATCACCCGGACGAGGTCGGTCTGCCGGCGGGCCTGTTCACCGGCCTGGCCGACCCACAGCTCGCCCGGGCCCTGGCCGCCATGCACGCCGAGCCCGGCCGTCCATGGACGCTCGACTCACTCGGCCGGGTGGCCTCGATGTCCCGCAGCGCGTTCGCCGCCCGGTTCCGGGAGATCGTCGGCACCACCCCACACGACTACCTGACCGGCTGGCGGATGACGGTCGGCCAGCAGTACCTCCGGCAGGGCCGTCCGGTCGCCTGGGTCGCCGCCGAACTCGGCTACACGAACAGCGCCTTCTCCCGAGCCTTCAGCCAACGCGAGGGTCGGTCGCCACGCGCGTGGGTGGAAGCTCACCGGACGGAGTGACGTCCGGCCTCGAATATGGCTCTGACCAGGTGGGACAAGGAACCGTCCCCGGGCGCCAGGAACCGTCCCCCTGTCCCAGGGGCGCCTACTCGGCGAGGTTGACCCGTAACAGGTACTGCGTTCGATCCGCGAAGGCCGGGACGAAGAGGGAGTCAGCGAACAGCAGCTGGTGAGCGTCGTCACCGATCACGTAGCTGCCGAGCTTGACTCGGGCCAACTCGGTGCCGTCCCGGGCGTCCACCACCAGGACGGCGGTGGTGCGGTGGTCGACCAGCACGATCCGGTCGTCGCCCCACCAGCTGTACCGCACCGTCCCGCCGGTGCGGACCCGGAAGTGCTCGACCCCGGTAACCGGATCGATGCCGTGGAAGGCACCGCCATTGCCGGCGGTGCCGAACCAGGCCCGGTCGCCGCGCACCTCGACCGGGGTGTACAGGTAGGCGCCCAGCTTCAGCCGCCAACGCTGCGCGCCGGCGGCGTCGAACCCGGCCATGACGAACTCCGAGGCCATTCTCAGTTCGCCACCCGGGCAGGGGTAGCGGCCGGCGTCAGGAAACTGGATCAGCTCCGGGACGGGAGCGTCCCCCAGCAGGACGGGCCCGTCCGCGGTGATCGCCACCCGCTTGGCCAGCACGGTCGCGGGGTCGGGCAGGGTTGGCGTCCGCTCGGCGAAGGTGTTCAGCACCAGGACCCCGCTCTCGTACTCCAGCCGGGCGAACTGGGGGCGGGCGGAAGCCGGCTCGGCGAAGGTCAACACCCGGCTGGTGAGGTGAGCCAGGCCCGGGTCGAACTCGTGCACCAGGACGTACTTCTCCGGCACGGCACCAGCCGCCCGATCGGCCGGTGGCTCCTGTGTCGCCAGCGACACCACCACCACCCGCTCGCCCAGCTCGGCGATGCCGACCACGTACTCTCCGCGAACCGCCGGACCGCCGGCCTCCAGCGGCACCGCGGCGAACGAGCCGGTCATCCAGATCCTCCAGGGTCGATCAGCAGGTTTCAGGTCAGCCGCGTTCGGCGAGCCAGGCCTTCGCCACCCGTTGCGGGACGCGGGTCAGCCAGGCGTCCAGCAGCACGTCGGAGAGGTAGTCGGGGTCGATCTCCGCCAGCCGGACCAGGACGGCGGGGTAGCCATCGAAGTGCGGAATGGTGAAGAAGATGGCCGGCTCGGCGTCCAGTAGCGCGGCTGCGTCCTCGGTGCTGCCGACCCGCAGGCCGAGCACCTCACCGTCCGGCCAGCTCCGGCCCAGTTCAGCGAGTTGCTCGAGATCCCGACCGCTCGGCCCACGCAGCCAGGCGAGGTCACCCCTGGCGGCCCGCCAGGCAGCCTCGCCGGTGTGGCCGTTGACCCGCTCCGTCACCCCCGGCAGGGCGAGGGCGATCCGCCGGACGTCCTCGACAGTTGCCATTTCCTCAGTCTGCGCTCGGCTCAGGCTCGGTGTCGACCCAGGGCATGAACCACTGCACCAGCGGGCCGATCGCCAGCGCGTAGACGATGGTGCCGACGCCCACCGTTCCACCGAGCAGCCAGCCGATCGCCAGCACCGTGACCTCGATGATCGTCCGTACCAGGCGGATGCTGGCACCGGTCCGGGCGGTGATCGCCACCCAGAGCCCGTCCCGCGGCCCGGGCCCCAGCCGGGCCCCGACGTACAGCGCACCGGCCAGGCCGTTGCACACCACCCCGCCGACCAGCAGCAGTATCCGCGCCCACAGCTCGCTCGGCGCGGGCATCACCGCCAGGCCGGCGTCGGCGGCCAGGCCGATCACGATGATGTTGAGGATCGTCCCGATGCCGGGCTTCTGCCGCAGCGGGATCCAGAACAGCAGCACCAGCGCGCCCACCCCGATGGCGACCTGACCGAAGCTCAGCGGCAGAATGCGGGTGAGTCCCTCGTGGAAGACATCCCACGGGTCGAGGCCGAGCGTGCTGCGCAGTAGCATCGCCATCGACCAGCCGTAGAGGAACAGGCCGATCAGCAGCTGGCTCAGCCGGCGAACCGGGCGGTCGGGGATCAGGCGCACGGTGACAACCCTGCCCGGAGTCCGGGTCGTGGGCTATGCCGAGTTCTGAGCATTGGCGCGTCGCCGAGGTCGGCGGGTCCTCCCACTTTTTGCCAGATAGCCGCTCTGCGCGACAGATATGGCGCGCGCGTCGAGTATCTGGCAAAACGTAGGACCCAGGTGCCGATCCTGACCGAAGCTCGTCGATTCAGGCATCAGGGGTGGGTACGGTCCGGTCATCCTCGTCCGCCAACTCGGACGGGGGAACGTCCAGGCAGTCGTCGCCGTCGCAGGCTGCCCCGGGAGCGCCCAGCAGGGTGATCAGCGGGGCGACCGGCTCGGTCATCGGTCGGCTCCCTCGGACGCCACCTGCTCCAGCACCTGGGCGAAGGTGGCGGTCTCCTGGGCGCCGGAGACGCCGTACTTGCCGTTGAAGACGTAGAACGGGACACCGTTGATGCCATAGGCGCGGGCCTGCGCACCGTCCTCCCGGACGGCGGCGAGGTACTCGTCCTCGGTGAGCGAGCGGACCACGTCCGCCCGGTCGAAGCCGAGGCCGGCGGCGAGGTCGGCGAGATCGTCGATCCGGCCGACGTGACCGCCGTCGATGAAGTAGGCCTTGAGCAGCGCCTCCTTCATCTCCGCCTGCCGGCCGCGGGCCTTGGCGTAGTGGATCAGCTCGTGGGCCTTCACCGTGTTGGTCTGGTGCATGGCGTCGAAGTCGTAGTCCAGCCCCACCGCGGCGGCGATGGACGACACCTGCTGCAGCATCTGCTCGACCTGCGGCAGCGACATCCCCTTCCGCTCGGCGAGGTACTGCGCGGGCGTCCCCTCGTAGTCGACCGGGGTGTCGGGGGACAGCTCGAAGGAGTGGTACTCCACCTGCACCTCGCCGTCGAAACCGGCCACCGCCGCCTCGAACTTGCGCTTGCCGATGTAGCACCACGGGCACTGCACGTCCGACCAGATATCGACCTTCACGGGTTCACTCACACCCAGCACAGCAACCACCGCGCACCAGGTATTCCGCACCGGTCGGCGCGGCTCCGGCTCCCCCTGCCGGGCATTGCGCGTCCGGCAACGCAGTTCGCCGGCCGGCGATGAGACGATGGCTGCGGCGGGCCGTCCGCGACCGCTAGATTTGCCCCCGGTCCACCCCTCGTCCGCACGTCCCCTGGAGACCGCCCCATGCCGCCCAAGCACCGCCTTCGCCGACGTCTGGCACTGTTACTGCCGGTCAGCCTGCTGACCATCGCCGGCAGCACGGCGGCAGCCACACCAGCGCTGGCGGTCACCGTCGGTTCGATCGCGGACATCACCACCGCGCTCACCGGTTGCACCGGCACCACGGCCGCCCCGACCGTCGTCACCCTGGCGCAGAACATCGCCGCCACCACGACGGTGGTGACCGTCCCCTGCGTGGCCGAACTCGATCTGGCCGGGTTCGAACTGCAACTCCGCAGCATCACGATCAACTCCGGCCAGCAGCTGACCATCGACGACTCGGCTACCGGCGGACGCCTGAGGGCGGTCTCGACGGCCAACTCCACCCCCGGCATCCGCACCGTCGGTGCAACCCTGATCATCGACGGCGGCATCGTGACCGCCCAGGGCGGCGCCTCGGCCGCGGGGATCGGCGGCCCGACGAACGCCGCCGCCGGCACCATCGTGATCAACGACGGTGTGGTCACCGCCACCGGTGGCGGGGTGATCAGCGGAGCCGGGATCGGCGGCGTCAGCCCCGACATCACGATCAACGGCGGTACGGTCACCGCCTCCGGCGGTGCGGTCACCACCCGGGGGGCGGCGGGGATCGGTGGCAGCTTCGGCCAGGGCGGCGGCACCATCACGATCAACGGCGGCACCGTGGTGGCGACCGGAAGCGGCTCCAACGACCAGGGCGGCGCCGGGATCGGCGGCGGCACCAACGCCATCTTCGGCGGCGGCACCCCGGAACAGCAGAGTGCCGGAGTCATCACGATCACCGGCGGCGATGTCACCGCGACCGGCGGCAGCGGCGCCGCTGGGATCGGCGCCGGCAAGGGCGGCCGCGGCGATTCGATCTCGATCACCGGCGGGACCGTCACCGCGATCGGCTCCGAGGGCAGCTATCCCGCGGCGGGGCTCGGCGGCGGCTATCGCAGCACCTACTGGTCGTCCTTCCCGTACCTGGGTTCCAGCGGCACCGTCCTGATCGGCGAGGGTGCCGATGTCACCGCCACCGGCGGCCACACCGCGGTCGGCACCGGGGCGCTCGGCAGCGCCCAGCCCGACCCGACCGCCGTCAGCTTCGGCCCGGTCACCATCGCCGGGACGCTGCGCATCCCCAGCGGCCAGCTCCGGATCCAGGATTCCGACCCGGACGACCCGGAGCTCACCGTGTCCCCGACCGGTCGGATCCTCGGCGGCACCGCCGATCCGACCTCGGGCGCGACCATCGAGGGAACCAGTTTCGCCGGCACCGGGCAGATCCAGAACGACGGCGTGATCGCGCTGACCGACGACCTGGTCACCGCCAACGGCGTGGCCGTGCTGGGCCATCACTACGCAGTCAGCTTCGACGTCCACGGCGGCACCCCGGCGCCGGGCACGGTGACCGTGTTCGCCCCGTCCTTCGACGCCGGCTACCGCGACTACCCCGCCGCTCCGACCCGCGGCACCGACCTGTTCAAGGGCTGGAACACCGCCGCCGACGGTTCCGGCACGGCGGTGTCCGCCGCGACGATCCTGTCCGGGGCCAGCCTGGACGGTGGACCGGTGCCCAGCACGGTGCACGCCCGCTGGGCGACCGCTCCGGTGATCGACACCAACCTGCCCGGGGACGCGCTGGCGATCACCACCACCTCCAGCGGAGCCTTCACGCCGACCGTGGCCGACGCCGACGGCGAGCCGTACCCGACCGACCCCGCCGACTGGACGATCACCGACGGCGGCGGCCTGGTCGACGCCAGCATCGATCCGGCCAGCGGCGAGATCACCGTCCGCGGCACCACCGCGGGCAGCTACACCCTCACCCTCTCGGTGCCGACCGCGGCGGGGACGATCACCGCCGAGATCTCCGTCACCGTCGGGCTGAGCAGCTTCGCCACCGGACCGACCGCGAGCTTCACCGGCGTGCTGCGGGTGGGCGAGACCCTGACCGCCGAGGCCGGGCCGATCGACCCGGTCCCCGATGCCGTGGAGTTCACCTGGTTCGCCGACGGCGTCCCGGTGGGCACCGGCCCCAGCTACCAGCTCACCGCCGCCGAGCAGGGAAAGTGGATCAGCCTGCGGGCGGTGGCCACCAGGGCGGGCTACGCCGAGGCCACCAGCACGTCGGACCAGGCCGGTCCGGTGGTGGCGTCGGCCACCGAGCCACCCACCGATGACGACGACACCCCGACCGACGACGAGGAGGAGGAGTTGCCGGCCACCGGTGCGGAGTTGTCGCCCTGGCTGACCGGCACCGGTCTGCTGCTCGTCCTCGGCCTCGGGTTGCTGGCGATCGGACGGCAGCCGGCGGCGAAGCCGAGGCGGGTCACGGTGGAGCCCCGCCGTCCCCGACGGTGACGCCTGTTCCCGAGCGGGTCGGCGGCCAGCCGCTCAGCCGCGGGCGGCCTGCTGGATCTCCCTGACCAGCCGCTCGGTGTCGGCCAGTCCCTCGGTGCAGGGATCGAGCCGGCCGCAGAAGGACTGGACCTCCACGTTGCCGATGGTGACGAACATCCCGGTGTACCCGTTGGGCGACTCCCGCGTGACCCGCACCGCGTAGTCCTTCTCCCTCACCACCGGATCGCTGGTCCAGGTGCTGTCGGGGTCGCCCAACCCCGCGGCGGCTACCTCCGCCTCGCACTTCTCGCCCAGCACCCACGACTCCTCCAGCGACTTCGCGTCCTTCCACAGGGTGACCCAGACGTAGGTGGTGTCCGCGGTCTCACCCCCATGGGAGCGCAGGATGTTCGCCTTGGCGGCCGCCGCTTGCGCTTCACAGGACGGGGTCGCGGCGGGCGCGGGCCAGAAGTCGGCACCCGGCGCCTGGTCGGTGTAGGCGTTCCACCGCTCGGTCGACGCGCCGCCGACCGTGGCGGCGGTGACCAGCTTCGAGTACTGCGCTGTGGTCAGCTGCAACGGCTTCGGCCACAGCACGTAGGTCACCGCCCCGACGAGCGCCAGCGCGACCACCCCGACGGCCACCAGCAGGCCCTTCGGCCGGCGACCGCTCGGCGCCGCCGCGGCGGGTGCCGCCGGGACGGGCTGCCAGGCTCCGGGTGGCGCCGGGACGGGCGCGCCGGACGCATCGCGGTAGTACACCCAACCCGGCGGTGGCGGCACCAGGTTGGGGTCGGGCTGCCAGCCGGCCGCGGGGAACACCCCCGGCGGCGCGGACGGCCAACCCGGTGGGGCCTGGAAGTAGACCGCTGAGGGCTCCGGCACGGCGTGTCCTCCTTCGTAGTTCCCGCTGATCAGGCGGGACGTTCCTTCGGCTGGCCCTGAGCGGTCAGCTGCGGATCACACACCACCGCGTCCCCCAGCACCTGATCGATCCGGGTCATCAGTTCGGCCGGGATCTCGACGCCGGAGGCCTTCACGTTCTCGCCGATCTGCTCCGGACGGGAAGCGCCGATCAGCGCGGCGGCCAGGTTGTCGTTCTGCAGCACCCACGCGACGGCCAGCTGGGCCATGGTCAGCCCCAGTTCGTCGGCGATCGGCCGCAGCCCCTGCACCCGACGGAGCACCTCGTCGTCCTTCAGGTAGCGCTGGATGGCACCCGCGCCGCCCTTGTCGTCGGTGCCGCGGGAACCGGCCGGGGCCGGCTGGCCGGGCAGGTACTTGCCGGTCAGCACGCCCTGGGCGACCGGTGACCAGACGATCTGGGAGATGCCCAGCTCGCGGCAGGTCGGCACCACCTCACCCTCGATCACCCGCCACAGCATCGAGTACTGCGGCTGACTGGAGACCAGTTGGAAGCCCAGCTGCTGCGCCAGGGCGTGGCCGCGGCTGATCTGCTCGGCCGTCCATTCGCTGACCCCGATGTAGAGCGCCTTGCCCTGCCGGACGATGTCGGCGAAGGCCTGCATGGTCTCTTCCAGCGGCGTCTCGTGGTCGTAGCGGTGTGCCTGGTAGAGGTCGACGTAGTCGGTCTGCAGCCGGCGCAGCGAGCCGTTGATCGACTCCATGACGTGCTTGCGGGAGAGGCCGACGTCGTTGTGGCCCTTCGGCCCGGTCGGCCAGTACACCTTGGTGAAGATCTCCAGCGACTCCCGGCGCTGGCCCTTCAGCGCCTCGCCCAGCACCGACTCGGCCGCGGTGTTGGCGTAGACATCGGCGGTGTCGAAGCTGGTGATCCCGGCTTCCAGCGCGGCGTGGACGCACTGCGTGGCCACCTCGTTCTCGACCTGCGAGCCGTGGGTGAGCCAGTTGCCGTAGGTGATCTCCGAGATCTTCAGCCCGGAGTTGCCCAGGTAGCGGAACTTCATCTGCGTGCCTCCTCGATTCCCTCGACCCTATCCGCGCCAGCCCCGCCACGGACAGCAGTGCCAACCAGCGACCCGTCCGCCCGGCCTGCCTCAGGCACCAAGAACGGCCCCAAACTGCTGCTGACAAGCTGGGACACGGAACCGTCCCCGTGTCCCACACGGAATGTGGGCGCTGGAGTTCACCGGGAAGGGTTCCCGGTGGGCCCTGCTTCTAGCGACCCAAGGTCAGCCGACGCGCTCGGCCTCGGCGGCGTCCGCCTCGTCGACGGCGTCCTCGATCTCAGCCTCGTCGGCCTCGACCTCGTCGGCTACCTCGGCCGGCTCGGCCTCGACCTCGATCTCGGCCGTGAGCTCCTCGACCGGCTCTTCCGCCGGGGCCTCGGCCGCGGCCTGCGGCTGCGCGAAGGACTGCAGCGGGTCGACGATGGTCGTCCCGCTCAGCGTGGCCAGCATCTGCCGAACGTTGGTGAGCTGGGCGGTGATCGCGTCCCGCCGCGAGGTGGCGGCCTGGAGCTCCCGCTCCGACTCCCGACGGATCTTCTCGGCCTGGGTGCGCGCACCGGAGACCACCGCGGAGGCCTCGTCCTGGGCGGTCCGGACGATCGACTCGGCCTGCGCCTCGGCAGCCAGCCGGATCCGCTCGGCCTCGGCCTCGATCGCGGCCTGCCGCTCCTCGGCGCGGGTGATCGCGGCCTCGTTGGCGGCCATCTGCTCGGCGAACTCCACCGCCGCCTTGTCGCGGCGCTCGGCCAGGGTCTGCTCGAAGTCGGCGGCGGCCGCGGCGGCGCGGGCCCGCTGGTGCTCGTAGACCGCCTCGGCCTCCTCGCGGCGCGCGGTCGCCTCGCGGTCGGCGTGGTCGAGGATGTCGTCGGATTCCCGCTTCGCGGCCTCGATGATCCGGGTGGATTCGGCGTCGGCCTTCGAGCGGGTGTCGGCGGCGTAGCCCTCCGCCGAGGTGCGGGCCTGCTCGGCGGCGGCCCGGGTCTGCTCGGTCAGCTCCTCGGCCTCGGCCCTGGCCTT
Source organism: Propionicimonas sp. (assembly GCA_049840415.1). Taxonomy (GTDB): domain Bacteria; phylum Actinomycetota; class Actinomycetes; order Propionibacteriales; family Propionibacteriaceae; genus Propionicimonas. Next base: position 589,634 of record JASGLB010000014.1, read on the forward strand.
GGCCAGCAGTTCCTTGGCCTCGTCGTCGGCCAGCGAGAGGATCTTGCCCACCCGGTCGCCCAGGTCGGCGAAGGTCGGTGCCGCGGCCTGCGCCCGCTCCTCCTGCAGGACGCCGAGCTGCTCGGCCTGGTTGGCCAGCCGCGCCTCAAGCTCGGTGACGTGGCCACGCAGCTTGGTCAGCTCGACCGTCCGGTCGGCCGCCTCGGCCCGGGCCTGATCGGCGGCCTCGCGCAGCTGGCCGAGCGCCCGCTCCACCTCGCTGGGGTCGTAGCCGCGCATCACCGTGCGGAAAGTCACATCACTCATTTCGCTCTTCCTCTGCTGTATCCCCCGCCGGTCGTTCAGGGACCGCCAGTGCCTCGATCACTCCGGAGAGATGGCCGAGTTGAGCACTGATGTCGTCGCGGCGCTTGGCCAGGACGGCCACTTCGCTGCGCGCCCGGTCCAACATCGTACGCGCCTCCGCGCGCACTGCGTCAGCGTCCGTCCGGGCCTGGGTGAGCAGCGCGATCGCCTCCTCGCGGGTGGCGGTGGCCTTGTCCCAGGTCTCCCGCTGCAACTGCTCGAGCTCGGCCGTGGTCCGCTCCCGGATCAACTTCGCCATGCCCTCGGACTCGGCCAGCCGGCGCTCGGCCCGCTCCACCTGGGCCCGCGACTCCGATTCGGCGTGGGCGAGCAGCCGGGCGGCCTCGTCGGACGCGGTCTGCTGGGTGCGGGCGGCGTCCCGCTCGGCCGCCTCCAGCAGGGCGGCGGCACGGGCCTCGCGGTCGGTCGCCAACGCCTCGGCCTGCGCGATCCGCGACTCGGTTCTGGTGGTGGTGGTGGCCAGCAGCTCGACCGCCCGGGCACGGACCTCGGCCAGGTGCTGCTCGGCCTGCTGGTGGGCCTGCTTGACCAGCTGGGCGGCGTCCGCCTCGGCGCCGGCGCGCAGTTCGCCCATCGCCTGTTCCGTCCAGGCGGTGTGCGCGGCCGCGGCTGCCAACTGCTCCTCGGCGGCGGCCTGGGTGTCGGCCAGCAACTGCTCGCGTTCGGCCTGGGCGGCGGCGGTGGCGGCGGCCAGTTCCTCGTCCCAGGCCTGACGCTCGGCGGCCAGCTGGGCACGGACGGTCTCGGTCTCCTCGGCCAAGGCCGCGCGCTGCGCGGTGACCTCCTGATCCACCTCGGTCCGAAGCTGGCCAATCTCCAGGTCGACCGCGGTCCGCCGGGTGGCCTGCTCCGAATCCAGCTTGCTGTACCGCTCGGTGGCGTGCGCCTCGGCTTCGGCGATCCGGGCGTCGGCGCGCTGGTGGGCGGCGGCCTCGTCTACCTGCGCGGCCTCCCGGGTCTGTTGGGCGACGCGTTCAGCTTCGGCGATGATCTGCCCGGCGTAGCCGCGGGCCTGTTCGACCATCTGATCTGAGTTGCGCTGCGCGGCGGAGGTGAGCGAGGCGGCCTGCTCGCTGGCGTCGCTGACCAGCGTGACGGCGTCCTCGCGGGCCTCGTCCAGCCGGTGGGTGGCCTCGGCCAACGACAGCTCGACCTCCCGCCGCCGATCGATCAGGTCGCGCTCCAGCTCGTCCCGCTCGGTGCGCAGCCGCTCCGCTTCGGCGCGCAGCTGTTCCACCTCGGTGTTCGCTTCGGCCAGCAGACGGTCGGCCAGGATCTGCGCCTGGGCGATCACCGCCGACGCGTGCTGGGTCGACTCACTCGCGGCCGACCCTGCGGCGGGCGAGTGCTGATCCAACATGACTCCATCCTTCCCGGCGGTTCGGCAAGGCCGCAACTCGGTGGGAAGTTTTTCACGAATACCTGAACCCACCCTCCAGAGGTTCTCAGGAAAGCCTCGAGCAGGGCCTTCACTAGGCATGGAAGCGACCGGTCCCGGGAGGCGTCGCCGGGTAGAGTTCGGGCGTGCGCTACCTCTCGACCCGCGGCCTGCCCGGCGATCCGGAATTGGGCTTCTGGGACATCCTGCTGGAGGGTCTCGCGCCCGACGGCGGGCTCTACCTGCCCCGCGAGTACCCGACGCTGGACGCCGCCACCCTGGCCGGCTGGCGGAGGCTGCTGACCGAGCAGGGCTACGCCGCCCTGGCGCAGGCCGTGCTGTCGCTGTTCATCGACGACATCCCGGCGTCCGATCTTCAGGGCATTTGCGAGCGGGCGTACAACGGCTCGGTGTTCTCCGATCCGGCGATCGTCCCGCTCACCGACCTGGGCGACGGGCTGCTGCTGGCCCACCTGTCGAACGGGCCGACCGCCGCCTTCAAGGACATGGCGATGCAGTTACTCGGCCAGCTGTTCGAGTACGAGCTGGCCCGGCGCGGCGCCGAGCTGAACATCCTGGGGGCGACCTCGGGTGACACCGGTTCGGCCGCCGAGTACGCGATGCGGGGACGCCGCGGGGTGCGGGTGTTCATGCTGACGCCGGCCGGCCGGATGACCCCCTTCCAGCAGGCGCAGATGTTCTCCATCGACGACCCGGCGATCGTCAATATCGCGGTCGACGGGGTGTTCGACGACTGCCAGGATCTGGTCAAGGAGGTCGCCGGCGACCTGGCGTTCAAGCAGCGCTATTCACTGGGCGCGGTGAACTCGATCAACTGGGCCCGGCTGGTCGCCCAGGTGGTCTACTACGTGGCCGCCTGGCTGCGCGCCACCTCGTCCGACGATCAGCGGGTGTCGTTCTGCGTGCCCAGCGGCAACTTCGGCAATATCTGCGCCGGCCACGTCGCCCGGATGATGGGGCTGCCGATCGACCGGCTGGTGCTGGCGACCAACGAGAACAACGTGCTGGACGAGTTCTTCCGCACCGGGGTCTACCGGGTGCGGTCGGCGGCCGAGACCCACGAGACCTCCAGCCCGTCGATGGACATCTCCAAGGCCAGCAACTTCGAGCGCTTCATCTTCGACCTGCTGGGCCGCGACGGCGCCCGGGTGCGCTCGCTGTTCGCCGAGGAACTGCCCGGTCAGGGCTACTTCGACCTCTCCGGGACGCCGGAGTTCGCCGCCCTGCAGCAGCGGTACGGCTTCGTGTCCGCCTCGTCCAGCCACGCCAACCGGGTGGCGACCATCGCCGCCACCTGGCGCCGCCGGGAGGTGCTGATCGATCCCCACACCGCCGACGGGGTGGGCGTCGCCGTCCGGTTCGCCGAGCCGGGGGTGCCGATGATCGTGCTGGAGACCGCGCTGCCGGTGAAGTTCGCCGCCACCATCGTGGAGGCGATCGGCCGCGAGCCCGATCGCCCGTCCGCCTTCGAGGGGCTGGAAGACCTCCCCCGCCACGTCACCGCCCTCCCCAGGGACGCCGAGGCCCTGAAGCACCTGATCTCCTCCGTCGTCGACAGCTAACCAGCCCAGTTGGGACACGGTTGGGACACGGGGACGGTTCCCGGCGCCCGGGGACGGTTCCTTGTCCCACCTAGTCAGAGGGACATTCATGGGACAGGGGGACAGACCCCGGGACGCAGGGACGGTTCCTGGGCGCCGGGAACCGTCCCCGGGTACCCAGGAACCGTCCCCGTGTCCCACCTAGTCAACGTCGTCGACCTGCCCAAGGACACCGCCGCGCTCAAACAACTGATCGCCGCCTAGCTCCGATCCGACTGGCGGGCAGTTTCTGCCAAATAGCCTCGCTGGCCGACAAATACGTCGGCTGAGTGCGTTATTTGGCAGTTAGTGACGGGGACGCCCGGCCTTGGCGTACATCTCGTCCACCAGGGCGGCGAAGCGCTGCTCGACCTCGCGGCGCTTGACCTTCAGGGTGGGGGTCAACAGCCCGTTCTCCTGGCTGAACTCCTCGATCAGCACCCGCATGTCGCGGATCTTCTCGTGGGCGGCCAGCCGCTCGGTGAGGGCGTCCACCCGGCGCTTGATCTCGTCCAGGATGGCGGGGTGGTGCAGCAACTCGTCGCGGTGTTCCCAGGTCAGCTGCAGCTGGTGACCGATGTCCTCCAGGTGGGGCAGCGAGGGCGAGACCAGCAGGGTCAGGTACGGCCGGTTGTCACCCAGCACCGCGGTGTATTCCAACAGCGGATCGACGGCCAGCAGCCCCTCGATCGGCGCCGGGGCGATGTTCTTGCCGTTACTGGTGACGATCAGGTCCTTGATCCGGTCGGTGATCTTCAGGTAGCCGTCGGCGTCCACCTCGCCGATGTCGCCGGTGTGCAGCCAGCCGTCCCGCAGCACCTCTGCGGTGGCCTCGGGCTGGCCCCAGTAGCCGACCATCAGGTTGGGCGCGCGGTAGCAGATCTCGCCCTCGTCGGTGAGCTTCACCTCGGCGCCCTCGATCACCTGGCCGACGGTGCCGAACCGGTAGGCCCGCGGGGACGGGAAGCTGACCAGCGGGGAGGCCTCGGTCAGGCCGTAGCCCTGCAGCACCAGCAGCCCGCAGGCCAGGAAGAACTCCTCGATCTCCTGCCGCAGCGGCGCGCCGCCGCAGGCCAGCACCGACTTCGGCCCGCCCATCGCCGTCCGAACATTGCTCAGCACCAACTTGTCTGCCAGCCGATACTTGGCGCCGGCCAGGGCGGACGGCGTCCGGCCGGCGAGCAGCGCCCGGTGGTACCCGGCACCGACCTTGAGCGCCCAGGCCATGATCCGGCGCTTCACCGCCGACCCGGCCACCCGCTCCTTGGCGGTGGCGTAGACCTTCTCGTACAACCGCGGGACGCTGACCAGTAGGGTCGGTTGGGCCAGCACCAGTTGGTCGGCGACCGTCTTCGGATCGGGGACGTAGGTGTTCTGCGCACCGCAGCACAGCAGCACGAAGGTCCAGGCCCGCTCCAGCGCGTGGCTCAGCGGCAGGAAGCAGAGCGAGGAATCCTCCGGGCTGATCTGCAGCGAGCGGGTGAGTACCTCGAGTTGATGGACGAAGCCGCGGTGGTTGAGCATCACGCCCTTGGGCACGCCGGTGGTGCCGGAGGTGTAGACGATGGTCGCCAGGTCGTCGCCGGAGGTGCTCGTGAGGCGCCCCTCCACGGCTGACTCATCGGCGGGGGCGGCCGCCAGCTCGTCGGCCAGCGTCACCAGCCCCTCGACCGGGGTGAAGGCGACGGCGCGTTCCAGGGCGGGCAGGTCGGCGTCCGCGATCCGCTGCCACCGCTCGGCATTGTCGACGAAGAGCAGGCGGCACCCGGAGTCGGCCAGGATGTGCTCGGCCTGCTCGGCGGTGCTGGTCGGGTAGAGCGGGACGACCACCAGCCCGGCGGTGAGGCAGGCCAGGTCGACCAGCGTCCACTCCGGCAGGTTGGGGGCGAACACCCCCACTCGGTCGCCGGGCTGCAGGCCGGCGTCGATCAGCCGGGCGGCCAGCCGGCGCACCCGCGCGCTGAGCTCGTCATAGGTCTGCACCACCCAGGCATCGCCCACCCGGATCCGGGTGGCGGGACGCTGGCCGTGGGTGAGCGCTGCGGCGGCGAAGCGGACCGCGATGTTGTTGGGATCCATCCACTGCTCCTGGTCGGTGACAACGCCAAGTTACCCTACCGTAGGTAACGCCGCCCGACCGGGTTTCCGACGGGTCGGCTGACCTATTGTCCGTGGGTCTCGGCGCCACGCGGAAACCGGGAGGGTCAGGACGCGCGACCTGGGACGCGGGACGGTCCCGGCGGCCCGGGACAGCGGAACCGTCCCCGTGGCCCAATCACCCTCTGACAAGCTGGGACACCGGAACCGTCCCCGGGTCCCGCGTCCCCGGCCCAGGAACCGTCCCCGTGTCCCACCGGGCCTGTGGACCGGGGAACCGTCCCCCGGTCCAGGTCAGCGCAAGAGCCCGCGGCGCTTCAGCAGGTGGCTGAGGTCGGGGTCCTGGCCGCGGTAGTCGCGGTAGGAGTCCATCACGTCGACCGAGCCGCCGCGGGCCAGCAGCCGACGGCGGAACCGCTCGCCGTTCTCCCGGGTGAGGCCGCCGTTGGCGCGCATCCAGGCGGCGGTGTCGGCGTCCAGCACCTCCGACCAGATGTACGAGTAGTAGCCGGCGTCGTAGCCGCCCTCGAAGGTGTGCCGGAAGTAGGCCGAACGGTAGCGCGGCGGCACCAGTGGCAGGTCGAGCCCGACCTTTGCCAGGGCGGCCTGCTCGAATGCCTCGACCTGCGCCGGATCGTCCGGCAGGTCTTCCAGCGGGGTGGTGTGCCAGACCTGGTCGAGCAGCGCGGCGGCCAGGTACTCGGCGGTCTTGAAGCCCTGCTGGAACAGGGTCGAGTTCACCAGGGTCTCCACCCACTCGGACGGGATCGGCTCGCCGGTCTCGACATGCACCGCGTACCTGGCCAGCAGGGACGGCTCCAGCGCCCACATCTCGTTCACCTGCGAGGGGTATTCCACGAAGTCGCGCGGGGTTTCGGCGCCCGATTGCGAGCGATAGCGGGTGTCGGAGAGCAGGCCGTGCAGGGAGTGACCGAACTCGTGGAAGAGGGTGATCACGTCGTCCCAGCTCATCAGCGCGGGCTCACCGGCCGGCGGCCGGACCAGGTTGGAGTTGTTCACCACCACCGGCAGTTGCCCGAGCAGGTGGTTCTGGTCGACCACATTGTTCATCCAGGCGCCGCCCTGCTTGGTGGCCCGGGTGAAGAAGTCGGCCAGGAACAGCCCGATCACCGTCCCGTCCGCCTCGCGCACCTCGAAGGTCCGCACCTCGGGGCGGTAGGCGACCAGGTCCGTCCGCTCGTGGAAGGTGATGCCGTACAGCCCGGTCGCGGCGGCGAACACCCCGTCGCGCAGCACCCGCTCGACCTCCAGATAGGGACGCAGCACGCCGGCGTCCAGTTGGTACCGCTCGGCCCGGACTAGCTCGCTGAGGTACTGCCAATCCCACGGCGCCAGGGTGGCCCCCGGCTCCAGCCGCTGCAGCACGGCGTCGAGGTCGGCGGCCTCGGCCGCGACGTTCTCCACCACCGCCGGCACCATGCCGGTCAGCCGCTGCCAGATCGCGTCGGCGGTCTTGGCGCAGGCGTCGGCGGCGACGTAGGCGGCGTGGTTGGCGAAGCCGAGCAGGTTGGCCCGCTCGGCCCGCAGCCGGGCGGTCTCCAGCAGGACGGCGCGGGTGTCGTGCTCGCCGTCCAGCCCCCGGCCGATCGTCGCGCGGTGGATCCGCTCCCGCAGCGGCCGGCTGGTCAGCACGTCCAGCGGACGTTGGCCGGTGGTGTTCTCGATCTCGATCAGCCAGGCCTCCCGCCGGCCGCGCTCGGCCGCCAGTTCCCGGGCGGCCTGGATCTCGGCGGACGACAGTCCGTCCAGTTCGGCCGGGTCGGTCACCCAGACCGCGGCGGCGTTCCGTCCGGCCAGCGCCAGCCGGCCGAACTTGGACTGCAACTCGGCGATCCGGCCGTTCAGTCTCACGCAGCCGCTGCTGCTCGGCCTCGGGCAGCGCGATGCCGGAGCGCTCGAACCGCTGCCGGGTGCGCTCCAGCCAGTAGGCGCCCTGCGGATCGAGCTCGGTCCCGCCCGCGGCCACCCGCTCGTCCAGCGCCACCACCCGGCGGTAGAGTGCCGGGTCGAGGAAGATGGCATCGTCGTGCGCGGCCAGCCGGGGGGCCATCTCCTCCTCGATGGCGCTCAGCTCGTCGGTGGCGTCCGCCCACTTCTGGGTGAAGAAGGCCAGCGAGGCGCGGCCGAGCAACTGCCCCGAGGCCTCCCAGGCGTCGATCACGTTGACCTGGCTGGGCGGCTCCGGATCGGCGGCGAGCTCGGCCAGTTCGGCCAACTGGGCCGCCATCCCGTCGAGGAAGGCCGAGCGGTAGTGCTCGGGGGTGAGAACGGCGTAGTCAGGCAGCTCGAACGGCAGGCCGGAGCGGACCGCGAGGGGGTTGGCCAAGGTCATACCCCCATCCTGGCTGGGCCGGCCGCTCCGGTCCACTCGCAAACTTCCGCCCCCGCCGCCCATCCCCCCGGACATCGACCGCTTGCCTTAACGTCGAGCGCCACACCCCAGGGGCAGGTCCTCGACGGTAAGGGTGGCGGTCGGCGAAGGAGGGGCTGGGAGGGGGCGGACGAGAGGGGCGGAGAAGAGCGCCGAGCGGACGGTCGACCGGCAGCGTCCGGCGCGCGGGCCACCACCAGCCCGGCGGCACGCAGGCATGGACGAGACGCGCAGGGATGGACGAGAGCGGGCGGACGAAAGCGGGCCGACGAGAGGGGGCGGACGAGAGCTGTGGGTTGGCTGTGAATGCCGTCCCGGGGGTTGCCCAGCGGGACGGACGGTTGAACAATCAACCATGGACATCGCGCTACCCCCACTGCACCCGCTCATCGTGCACGCCGCGGTCGTACTGCTGCCGCTGACCGCGCTGGGCGCGATCGTCGTCCTACTGTCGAGCCGGGCCCGGGAGCGCTACGGCTCGCTGCTGGCGGTGGTCGCGCTGGTCGCGGTCGCGTCCACCTTCGCCGCCCGGTTCAGCGGCGAGGCGCTGGCCGGCACCACCACCGGCATGGGGACGCTGGGCGCCCACATGTTCTGGGGGTTGATCGCACCCTGGCCGGCGGCCGCCCTGGCGGTCACGCTGATCGGCTTCCTGTGGGCGTCCCGCGGCAACCGCCGGGCGCTGCGGCTCACCTTGGGCATCCTCACCGCCCTGGCCGCGCTGGCCTCGCTGGCGGTGGTGGTGATCACCGGCCACCTGGGCGCCACCGCGGTCTGGATCGGCTGAGCCGGGGCTACTCGCAGAAGTGCAGCTCGCCGCCGGTCACCATGTCGGGCTGCTCGACCCCGACGAACCGGATGCCGTTGGGCAGGGTGAACACCTCACTGCCGTCCCCCAGCCCGGTGTCGGTGAGCTTGCCCTTGGGGTACTTGGCCTTGAGCTGCTTGAAGCTCAGGTCGAGCGGGATGTTGTCCTCCAGTTGCACCTTGGGAAGCTTGCCGCCCAGGGTGAGCGACCAGCTGTTCAGCGTCCGCGGTGCCGACTTCTTGGCGGTCTTCGCGGTGAACATCACGGCCAGGCCGTCGTAGATCACCGTCCGCTGCCAGGGGCTGCCGGAGTCGAAGTCGCAGGAGACCCCCTGGATCGACTCGTCGGGTTCCCCCAGGGCCTTGTCCAGGGTCTTCTCCACCTTGGCCTCGGCGGTGCCGAACTTGTGCGACCCGACGCCGTGCCCGCTCAGCACCAGGGCATTGCTCTTGGGCGGGGTGGGTGAGGCGGTCGGGGTCGGGCTGGCCGTCGGCGTGGTGGACGGAGTCGGGCTGGCGGTGGGCGTGGTGGACGCCGTCGGCGTCGCCGGCACGGTGACCGACGGCGAGGGTGAGGGCGACGGGCTGGTGGAACCGGTCGCCGACGGTGGCGTCGGCGCGATGGTGGGAGCGGTCTGGCCACAACCCGACAGCACCAGGGCCGCGGTCGCGGTCGTCACCATCGCCGTTGCAGTGAAGCGCCGCATCGTCGGCTCCTTCCATCGCTGGCCGCACCGGCCGCTTCCGATTATGCCCGGTCGCACCCAACCGTCCGGCGATCCCCGCCGGGCCTCGTGGCGTCCGTCTCCAGCCGATACGCTGCTGGAAACCAGGAAGGGACGCAGCGCGATGGCAACCAGTACCGGTAAGAAGCGAATCGGAATCCTCACCGCCGGCGGCGACAGCCCGGGCCTGAACGCCGCGATCCGCGGCTTCGGCAAGGCGGCGATCGGCCACTACGACATGGAGCTGATCGGCTTCCGGGACGGCATCCGCGGCCTGGTCGAGAACCGTCACGTTCCGCTCGACGGCACCGCGCTCTCCGGCATCCTGACCATCGGCGGCACGATCCTGGGCACCAGCCGGGACAAGGTGCACCGGATGAGCGTGGACGGCGAGGTTCGCGACATGCGTCCGCAGGTGGTGGAGAACTACGAGAAGGAGGGCCTGGACGGCCTCGTCCTGCTCGGTGGCGGCGGCACCGCCAAGAACGCCATGCGGCTGGCCGACGCCGGGCTGAACGTGATCCACCTGCCCAAGACGATCGACAACGACATCGCCCACACCGACACCACCTTCGGCTTCGCCACCGCGATGGAGATCGCCACCGACGCGATCGACCGGCTGCACAGCACCGCGCACAGCCACCACCGGATCATCCTGACCGAGATCATGGGCCACCGGGCCGGCTGGCTGACGCTGGGTGCTGGCATCGCCGGCGGGGCGGACATCATCCTGCTGCCGGAGATCCCCTACTCGGTGGAGTCGATCGCCGACACCATCAACGCCCGGCGCGCCCGGGGCAGCAACTTCTCGGTGGTGGCGGTCGCCGAGGGCGCCCGCGACCTGGCCGACACCGCCGACATCGAGGCGGCCGAGGCCCTGGTCAAGGCGGCCAAGACCCCCGAGGCGATCGGAGCGGCGAAGAAGCACCTGGCCAGCGTGGTGGACGCCCAGCGCGAGCACACCTTCAAGCTGGCCCGCGAACTGGAGGCCGCCACCGGCCTGGAGTCGCGGGTGACCATCCTGGGCTACGTCCAGCGGGGCGGGACACCGGTGGCCGCCGACCGGTTGCTGGGCAGCCGGATCGGGACGGCCGCCGCCCACCACGTCGCCAAGGGCGAGTTCGGCATCACCGTCGCCGCCCGCGGCGACGGCACCGCCCCCGTCCCGCTGTCGGAGGTGGCCGGCAACCTGAAGCTGGTGCCGCTGGACCACGAGTGGATCCAGACCGCCCGCAAGCTGGGGACGGGCCTGGGCGAGAGCTGAGCTTCGTGGCCGAGTCGCCGTGGTTCGAGTTCAGTTCCGAGGTGACCCGCTGGGCGAGCCGCCGGGATGTCTGGCTGTTCGCCCACGTGCCGCGGGAGATCGCCGAGGAGATCGACTCCTACCCGGTTCCCCGCGGCGGCTGGGGCTCGGTGCGGGTGGCGGCGACGATCGGCGCGACGGTCTGGCGGACGTCCATCTTTCCCGACGACGGAAGGTACGCACTGGCACTGAAGAAGGCCGTCCGCGACCGGGAGGGGATCGCCGAGGGCGACCTGGTCGCCGTCCGCCTGGAGTTGGTTGACCTGGAGTCGTGATCCGGCACTGACCTGCCCCTGTTCTCCTCCCGCCCCTGGCGTCAACGCACATTCACACCGCTTATCAGCCACCTGCAGAGCGGACCTCGCCCTCGTTGCGCATCGACACCGCATATGAACGGTCATAGAGCGCCGGTATGCGGCGCCAAGGTGCGCCTCACTCAGTTCCCGGAGCACCAAGCCGCGATATGCGGCGGGGATGCGCGTGCGTGAGCGCCAGCGACCGCCCCCGGGCTGCCGTAGGGAGTCCCTACCGCCCCTCGACGATCCGGGACCGCACCAGGGCGGCGAGCCGGCCGATCGCGGTGTCGATCTCGTCGGTGGTCGAGGTGACGTAGGAGAGCCGCAGGGTGCGCGGATCGGGCTGGTCGGCGAAGAAGGCGGCGCCCGGGACGAAGGCCACCCCGGCCTCGACCGCCGCGTCCAGCAACTCCAGCGAGTCCACCTCCGGTGGCAGCCGCAGCCAGAGGAACATGCCGCCTTCGGGACGGGTCCAGCTGACGTCGAGGCCGGCGAACTCCCGCTCCAGCGCGGCCAGCATGGCGTCCTTCTGCTGCCGGTAGAGGGCGCGAATGGTGGGGACGTGCCGGTCGAGGAAGCCGTCGGCCAGCACCTCGTGCACCATCCGCTGGTTGAAGCCGGGGGTGTGCAGGTCAGCGGCCTGCTTGGCCTGCAGCAGCTTGGGGTAGACCTCCGCCGGTGCCACCAGGTAGCCCAGCCGCAGGCCGGGAGCGAGCACCTTCGAGAAGGAGCCGAGGTAGATCACCCCATCCGGGTCGCGGGCGGCCAGCGGCGCCGGGGTCGGGGTGTCGTACCAGAGCTCGCCGTAGGGGTTGTCCTCCACCAGCGGCAGGCCGAGCCCGGCGGCCGTGGCGATCAGTTCGTCGCGGCGCGGATCGTCCATCAACCGGCCGGTCGGGTTCTGGAAGGAGGGCAGCACGTACAGGAACCGGGCCCGCCGATCGCCCTGCCCGACCGCGGCGGTCAGGCCGTCCGGGATCACCCCGCGGTCGTCGCAGGGGACGCCGGCGAACTCCGGCCCCTGCGGGCTGAACGCCTGCAACGCGCCGAGATAGGTGGGGGTCTCGACCAGCACCCGGCTGCCCGGATCGATCAGCACCTTGCCGATCAGATCCAGGCCCTGCTGGGAACCGGTGGTGATCAGCACCTGGTCGGGATCGACCTGCCAGGGCAGCAGGTCGGCCACCGCCTCGCGCAGCGGACGGAAGCCCTCGCTGGCGGCGTACTGCAGCGCCGCCTCGCCGTCGCGTGCCAGAACGGTCGCCGACGCTTGGGCGAAGGCAGCCACCGGGAAGGTCCTCGGCGACGGCAGCCCACCGGCCAGCGAGATGATGCCGGGCTGTTCGGTCACCTTGAGGATCTCGCGGATCACCGAGGGATTGAGGTTGGCCGCCCGGGCGGCAAGGGTCCAGGTCATGGGTGTGCTTCGATCCAGCGCAGAGCGCGACGTTCGGAAGGGAGAAGACGCCCTTGTGGGGCGAGACGGGTGGCGCTGCGGTTGGCAACCACGCGTTCACATCTTAGGGGAACCGCCCGGTCGACGCTTCCCGCGCCAGGCTCCACCAACTACTGCCAGATAACGCACCTGGCCGACAGATATGTCGGCCAACCCCGCTATTTGGCAGAAGTTGAAGGCCTCACCAGGACACCCGTGCGGTCCCGGCACGGTGACGCTGGGACAGTCTCCCCACTATCTGCCAAATAGCCGACCGGCCTGCCATATCTGTCGTGCAGAGCGAGTATTTGGCAATTAGTCGGGAGGCTGCGGAACACCCGGACACCCCCGGCTGTCCGGCAGGTGGGTTGGGTGGACGCGGGCGCGTACCCTTGATCCCTGACGAAAGGCAGATTCGCATGCCCGCATTACGCTCCCGGACCACCACCCACGGCCGGAACATGGCCGGTGCCCGCGCGCTGTGGCGCGCCACCGGCGTGACCGACTCCGACTTCGGCAAGCCGATCGTGGCGATCGCGAACTCCTTCACCCAGTTCGTCCCCGGCCACGTCCACCTCAAGGACATGGGCCAGCTGGTCGCCGGCGCGATCAAGGAGGCCGGCGGGATCGGCCGCGAGTTCAACACCATCGCGGTGGACGACGGCATCGCCATGGGCCACGCCGGCATGCTCTACTCGCTGCCCAGCCGCGAGATCATCGCCGACTCGGTGGAGTACATGGTGAACGCGCACTGCGCCGACGCCCTGGTCTGCATCTCGAACTGCGACAAGATCACCCCCGGCATGCTGCTGGCCGCGCTGCGGCTGAACATCCCGACGGTGTTCGTCTCCGGCGGCCCGATGGAGGCCGGACGGATCCTGGGCAGCGCCGTGGTGAGCCCGGACGGCCCGGAGCGGCTCGACCTGATCGACGCCATGGTGAAGGCGGTGGACGACAACTACTCCGACGACCAGATCGCCACCATCGAGCAGAACGCCTGCCCGACCTGTGGCTCCTGCTCGGGCATGTTCACCGCCAACTCGATGAACTGCCTCACCGAGGCGCTGGGCCTGTCGCTGCCCGGCAACGGCTCCACCCTGGCCACCGCCGCTGCCCGTAAGGGCCTGTTCCTGGAGGCCGGACGGCTGGCGGTCGAGCTGGCCAACCGGTACTACCACGAGGACGACGAGTCGGTGCTGCCGCGCTCGATCGCCACCAAGGCGGCGTTCAGCAACGCCATGCGGCTGGACATCGCGATGGGCGGCTCGACCAACACCGTGCTGCACATCCTGGCCGCCGCGGTCGAGGCCGGGGTCGACTTCACCCTGGACGACATCGACGCCCTTTCCCGCGTTACCCCTTGTCTGAGCAAGGTCGCGCCCAACTCCACCAAGTACTACATGGAGGACGTGCACCGGGCCGGCGGGATGCCCGCGATCCTCGGCGAGCTGCGCCGCGGTGGCCTGCTGGACGAGGCGGTGCACGCCGTCCACTCCCGGTCGCTGGCGGAATGGCTGGACACCTGGGACATCCGCGGCGGCAAGGCCACCCCGGAGGCAACGGACCTCTGGTACGCCGCGCCGGGCGGCGTCCGCACCACTGAGGCATTCAGCACCAACAACCGCTGGGCCGACCTGGACACCGACGCCGAACACGGCTGCATCCGCTCGGTCGAGCACGCCTACACCGCCGACGGCGGCCTGGCCGTGCTGAAGGGCAATATCGCCCCGGACGGCGCGATCGTGAAGACCGCCGGCGTCCCGGAACACCAGTGGACGTTCACCGGCCCGGCCGTGGTCACCGAATCGCAGGAGGAGGCGGTCGACGCCATCCTGGGCAAGAAGGTGCAGGCCGGCGACGTGGTGGTGGTCCGCTACGAGGGCCCGAAGGGCGGGCCGGGCATGCAGGAGATGCTGTACCCCACGTCCTACCTGAAGGGCACCGGGCTCGGCCCGAAGTGTGCGCTGATCACCGACGGACGGTTCTCCGGCGGCTCGTCGGGGCTGTCGCTGGGCCACATCTCGCCGGAGGCCGCGTCCGGTGGCGCGATCGGCCTGATCGAGGACGGCGACCTGATCGCGATCTCCATCCCGGAGCGGTCGATCAACGTCCTGGTGGACGAGGCGGTGCTGGAGGAGCGCCGGCTGCGGCAGAACCAGCTGGGCTGGCATCCGAAGAACCGGGTGCGCGAGGTCTCGCAGTCATTGAAGATCTACGCCGCCCTGGCGCTGTCCGCCGACAAGGGAGCCGCCCGCTCGCTGGACGGAGCCTTCACCCCGCCGGTCACCGCCCCCGAGGACGCCTCCACCCTGCAGGCCTGACACCGTCCGGCCGGGACGACCGCTGCGCCCCGGCGTCCGTCAACCGCGCCGCGGGCGGGGAAAGAGGTCGGCGACGTCGACCTCGAGCGTGTCGGCGAACTTGGTGATCACGTCCAGGGTGGGGTTGCGGACCCCTCGTTCCACCCCGCTGACGTAGGTCCGGTCCAGGTTGGCGCGATGCGCGAACTCCTCCTGGGACCATCCTCGATCGGTCCGCAGCGCCCGCAATCGGGCCCCGAACGCGATGCGCTGCGAACCCCCGGGCATAGACCCACGGTTCCGCTATGCTGACGATCAGTCCACGGACTATGAGTCACATCGAAGTGGCGGGAAGACAGTGCCTCCAACCAGCTCGTCGATTCGCGTCGCCGAGTCAGGCGAGCCTCTCTGCTACGGCCACAGATCAAGGAGGAACACCCACCATGAACCGGCGTATCGCCACCTGGGCCACGATCGTTGTCGCAGCCTTCGGTCTCACCGCCTGCTCGGGCGCTCCCAGCGCCCCGACCACCCCGGCTGGCGAGACCAGCACGGCAGCGGCCCCGCCCGCAGAATCCACTCCGGCCGCACCCGAGACCACGCCCGCGGCACCGGAGACCACGGCTGCGGCCCCGGAGACCCCCGCGGGGCAGACCCTCGCCGAAGCCTGTCTCGAGCCCACCGCCAAGATGACCGAGGCCACCGCTGAGCTCATGAAGGCCAGCGCCGCTCTCGCCAAGAGCGACGGCAAGGACGCCAAGGCGGTGGTGGACGCCCTGAAGGGGATGGGGAAGTACTTCGCCACCCTGGCGGACTCGACCGTGAACCCCGAGGTGAAGGAAGCCCTGACCGGGATGGGGAAGGGGTACGTCGCCCTGGCCAAGGCCTACGGCAAGCTGCTGATCGACGATGACCTCAGCGCCGCGGCGGACGCCATGCAGGCGCTCGCCGACGTCCAGAAGTCGGTGGAGTCCTTCCAGAAGCTCTGCGTCGCCTGACCCAGACCGAACGAGGGCCAGCCTTGGCCAGCGAGCACCCGTCCCAGGGGCGAGTGCTCGGCGCGAAGGCTGGCCCTCGATGGTGTTCGGGTCAGTGCACCGGACGGCGTAGCAGCCTGGCCCCCACCAACAGCGCGGCGGTGAGCAGGACGGCCAGCGAGCCGGCCAGCAGGAAGTCCCACTGAACGGGCTGATTCCCTTCCGGGAGCGCCGCGGCCAGGGGCGGCACCGGCAGCAGCCAGGGTGCGGCCTGGGCGAGGCTCAGCAGGATCAGCGTCCCCGCCGCCCAGCCCGGACGGCCGGGGAAGAGACTCGCTACCAGCGTCCCCAGGGCGGCGCCGGCAGCCGCCACCAGGATCATCGCCAGGGCGGCGGCGAGCGCCTGCGGATCGGTGAACGGCGGTGGCTGGGTCGCTGACCGGAGCTTGCCGACCAGGTAGGTGCCGGCCAGCAGGATCAGCGGGAAGGCCGCCGACAGCCCGGCGGCGACCGTCCACTTGGCCAGCAGCAGCCGGGTGGCCGAGCCCAGGTTGCTGATCGTGATCAGCTCCTGGTTCGGCTCCTCGACGGTGGCGGTGGCGTGGCCCACCCAGCCGGCGAGGGCGAACAGCGCGAGCAGCACGATCCGCACCGTGTCGGGATTGATCGGCGGCGTCATCCAGATCCAGACGATCCCGCCAACCAGCACCAGGGCCGGCGGCGCCCAGCGCTGGGTGACCACCAGCAGCGCGAGGACATACCGTTCAGCAGGCATCGGATTCACCCGCCCGCGGTTCGACCGGGTTCAGCCGCAGCACCCGGACGTGGGCGGCGAAGGCGGCCTGCAGGAACGGCTCCAGCTGTGCGGCCGGCACCAGATAGCGGACGCCGGCCGCGGTCGTCACCCCGGGTGCGCTGGGCGCCGGATGAGGGGCGTCCAACTCGATCGCCACCAGCGGGAGGCGGTGGGACGGCGGCTCGGTCAGTCGCCCGGCCGCCAACACCAGGGTGCGGCCGAGCTCGGTCAGTTCGCCGGAGTGGGTGGCGATCAGAAAGGCGGTGCCGTCGTCCAGCCGCTCGCCGATCAGCGCGGTCAGTTCGGCCGCCGCGGCGGCGTCCAGCGCGGCGAACGGCTCGTCCATCACCATCAGGTCCACCCGGCGCAGCAGGCACTGCAGCAGCAGCACCTTGCGCAGATTGCCGCGGGAGAGTTCGCCCAGCGGGGTGTCCAGCCCCGGCTGCAGCTCGAGCCGCTCGGCCAGCTGGTCCGGCCGGGCGGTGCCGCCAGCCAACCGCGCCTGGTGAGCGAGATAGCCGCGGGCGGTCAGCCGAGCCGGCGGGTTCACCCGATCGGGGACGAACCCGAGCGCACCGTAGCCCCGGTGCACCACCCCGGCGGACGGACGGCTGAACCCGCCGGCCAGCCGCAGCAGGGTGGACTTGCCCGACCCGTTGTCACCGTGCAGTTGGGTGAGGTTCCCGGCGTCCACCCGCAGGGAGACGCCGTCCAGCACCGGCGCGCTCCGGCGCCGGTACCGCTTGGTCACCGCGGCGAACTCCACGACGGCTGTCACGCTCGAACCCTAACCGAGAGCTCCTCGGCCGGTGAGGAGGGCATCCCTGCACGAGCTTCGCTGCAAAACCGTGGCTATCGCGCCGCCCTGTCTCCCGCCATTCCCGTCTCGCTGCAGAACCGTGGTTCTGGAGGCCGCTCGGGGGCTGAGAACCACGGTTCTGCAGCGAGACAGCGTGCCGGGCCTGGCCAGCAGTCCGATAACCACCAATCTGCAGCGAGGCGGGGTTGGGTACGCCGGCTACCGGCCGCCAGCTAGAACTCCAGCACCAGGGTGGAGCGGCCCTCGGGCGTCCAGACCCCGGCGGCCACCCGGCCGGGGGCCAGCGGGAGGAGCGATTCCAGCTCGCCCCGGTCGCCGAACTCCACCGGCAGCGGCACCCGCTCCGGCTCGGCCAGCCGGCCATCGGCGAGCACCAGGGATTCCTCCACCGCGTAGCCGGCGATCCGGTCCTCGTCGACCCAACAGGCCGCCAGCCCCAACCCGAGTTCGCACTCCAGCTGCTGTTCGGTGAGCCGGCCGAGTTCGTCCAGCGAGGGCCAGGCCAGCACCCGCAGCGCGTCCGGGTCGTTGGGGTGCGGTGCCACCAGCAGCCGGGTTCCGGACGGGTTGAAGCCGGCGATCACCGGATCCTGGCCGGCGAGCACCTCGGTCACCCGCAGGGCGTCGCCCTCGATCTCGGCCCGCACCGCCAGGCTGCCGTCCTGCCCCATCCCGAAGTCGATCAACGCGACCGGTTCGGTCGGGTGCGGCGTGATGAAGGCGATCGCCTGGTCGGCGTCGACGGTGGCTTCGTCCAGGACGGCTGCGGTGGCCGGGTCGATCAGCAGCACCCGGTGCCGGTCGCCGGCGGGCGCGGTGACCAGCAACCGGTCGGCCACGAAGGCGGCGGCATCGGCGGTCAGGTCCGGGACGACCAGCGCCTCCTCCTCCACCAGCAGCAACTCTGAGCCGGCAACCACCACCAGCCGTTCCAGGCCCCGGGCGGCGAGCAGTCGCCAGCCGTCGGCGGCATCGAAGACCCGGGCGGCGGTCTCCTCGAGCAGGTCGTTGAACAACCGCGCGGCGCCGTCCCGCCAGATCGCGTACTCCCGGCGGCCAGCGCGGAACCCCGCATCGATGAAGCTGAACCGACCGTCCAGGGACGAGATCAGGTGTGCGCGCGCCGCCATGGAACCAGGGTAGTCATCCGGTCGGCCGCCCAGCCAGGGGTCCGACCGCCGCGGACCCGCTCAGGGGGTGAGGCCGGACGACAGCACGGCGGCCAACCCCGGGCGATCGCCGTCGATGGTGATCCGCGGATCATCGAGCGTGGCTCGTCCCCAGGCCAGCAGGGCGAGCGCCGCCGCCGGGCCGCGGACGGTGACCGCCGACGCGGTGGGATCTGCCCCGGCCACCTCCCAGACCCGCTCGGTCTCCTCCGGCTGGAAGTGAACCCGAACCGCCGGCGGCCGGATCCGGCCCAGTCGGAGCTGGCGGGGATGCATCACCGAGACCACTTCGTCGAGGCAGTCCAGCCAGGCCTCGGCACCGGGGTCAAAGGCGAGCCCGCCGGCCGTCCGCAGATCCCAGAGGTGGACCAGGGTCTCCAGTGCCTGGCGGCGGTGCCAGAACCGGACCGTGCCGGTGTGCTGCTCGGGAGGCAGCCCCTGGTCGGCGAGGGTCCAGGCCGGGGTGTCCGGGTCGAGCCCGGCCAGGGTGTCCCGCAGCTCGGCGGCGTAGTGGGCGTAGCGGGCGGCCGGGTCGGCTGGCTCCGCGGTCAGCGGCGGTTCCGGCGCACCACTGGCCTTCGCCACCGCCCAGTGGTGGATCTCGGTCAGGTGCTCGACCAGGTCGGCGACCCGCCAGTCGCCGCACCACGGGATCGGCGTGGCCGGATCCACCAGCCCGATGGTGGCCCGGAACTCGTCCTGATACCGGCCCAAGGCGGTGAGCTGGTCTGTCCCGTCACCGACCGGAACCGGCCGCAGCGGGCCGGGGACGACCGCGATCACCCCGTCGGGGAGCGGCTGTGGTGACGTCCCGGCCACGACGAGGTCGGCGCGTTCCCAGGGGCGATCCTGGGCGAGGTAGTGACATTCGGCAGCGTCCCACTCGTCCCAGAAGGCGCGGGAGGCCGCCGCGTCACCGTTCTCGCCCGAGGCGATGTCGCGGGCCAGGCCACGCTGTTCGGCCTGCCGGCGGTCGGACTGCACCCAGATCACCGCGTCCACCAGCCCGGCGGTCGAGGCATGGGAGGCGCCGACGCCCTCCACGATCAGGGTCCGCGCGGCGGCCGGTACCTCGATCGCGCCCGTCCGGCCGTGCCGGGGCCAGGCCGGCGGCGTGAACCTCACCCCCGCCCCGTCCTTCGCCGGACGGAGGACGCCTTCGCGCAGCAGGTGGTCCCACTGGAAGAGCGGTTCGTTCCACGCCAGGTCGTCGGCGTGCACCACGACGGACGCCGGCATCAGCTCGGCCAGCCGGCCGGCCAAGGTCGACTTGCCGGACGCGCTGCGTCCGTCGATCGCGAGGACCAACGGTGAGCGGTCGGTGCGGCGGGCCTCGAGGTCGGCCAGGAAGGCGGTGACCGGGAGCAGGTTCCATTCCCGGACGGCGGGCTCGCCCGGTTCCAGGGCCATCGGCCAGCTCATCGTCGTCATCGCGATTCACCCCCGTCAGGCTCGGCCAGGCGCTGCTGCAGCTCGCGGACCAGCTCCCCGAGCGCCCCCGAGGCGAGCAGTCCGCTGCCGAGCGGACCGGCCGAGTCCTCGCCGACCGGTGGCAGCCGACGGAGCGCCTCTCGCGCGGCAGCCGACAGGTGGTCGAGTTGCCAGTCGATCTCGTCCCGGGTGGCGGCGGTCTCGGCCTCGGCGAGCCGGGCTCCGACGGCCAGCCCGGCCGCCCGCGCGGCATAGGCGGCGGCTCCCAGCGCGTGCGCCCCCATGTGAGCGACCCCGGACGCCTGCGCCGCGGCGCGGGCCGCAGCGATCGCCGCCGGGGAGCTGACCGCGTTCGCCGCCCGTCCCGCCTCGAACCGGCGCCGGATCTCCCCGGCCGCCGCGAGTTCGCCGCGACCGTAGGCCCGGGCGCGCGCGATCGCGTCCCGGGGCCGGCCGTCGTCAGGCGCCTCGGCCTCGAAGAACGGCAGGACGCGCTCCGCACAGTCCGCCGCCCAGGTAGCGACCACGCGCCGGTCGGGATCACTCAGGCTCTGCGGGGAAGGCATTCCCGTACTCTCGCACACCCGGCCTCAGCCCACCGCGTCCGGGATGGGCACAGACCTACCCGCGGTCGGGTAGCTGACTGGTCAGGGACGCCCGGCGCGGGCGATGCTGCCGACCGCCGCGCTGACGCCGTCGGGCTCGGCATCGATGCGTTCTGCGACGCGGAGGGCTTGTTCCATCGCAGCTGCTCCGGTGGCCTCGGTGAGGGCTGTCCGGACCGCGTCGGGGCTGAGTCGGCGCGGGTTGAGGGGTGCCGCCGCGATACCCAGCCGGTGAAGCCGGGTGGCCCAGAACGGCTGGTCCGCCGTGAAGGGGACGGGGATGGACGGCACGCCGGAGCGGGCGGCTTGATGGCTCGTCCCGGCACCGCAGTGATGGACGACGGCGCTGCATCGCGGGAACAGCCAGTCGTGCGGAACCTGCCCGACCGGGTGGACGTTGTCGGGCAGCACCGCGTCGGTGAGCCCTGCCCAGCCGGACGACAGCAGCACCCGGTGCCCGGAGAGCCCCTCGAGGATCCGATTGCGAAGGGTTTCGGCGCCAGGAAACCCACCCATCGACCCGAAGCCGACGTAGACCGGCGGCTCACCGGCGTTCAGGAACTCGACGAGATCGACGGGTGGCTGCCAGTCTGGCGGGGTGGGCAGATGCCAGGCCCCGGTGATGGCGAAATCGCGTCCCGTCCATTCCCGCGCCGCCGGCACCAGAGTGGGCGACCAGGCCATCAGCAGCGGGATCTCGTCCCACTCGAGCTTGAGTGGGGGGCGACCGAGTTCGCGGCGGACGACGTTCACGCCGCGTCGGAAGGTCAGGTCGCCGAGGCCCACGATCAGCTTCGCCAGCGGCAGGTTCAGCCAGTCCGGCGTCCCGGTCAAGCCGACTGCCGGGGGCGGATAGTCGCGGGTGGCGAGGGTCGGTTGCAGCTGTGCCAGTATCAGCGGGATCGCCAGGTCCTGGGCGACCGACGCGGCCGCGTAGACGCCCAGCGTGGACGCCACGATCACATCGGCTCCCGTCGCCGCTTCGCTGATCGTGGCGATCCATTCCCGGGTATTGAATCGAGCGAGCTCCGCCAGCAGACGCGGCGAGACCCGACCCGACGCGATCGTCTCGGCCCACCCATGCGAACCCTCGGTGACAACCGCTTTCGCGCTGCCAGCGAGTTCGCGGTAGTCCAGCCCCAGCCGGCCGGCGGTTGTTCCGGCGGCTTCGTCGGCGACCAGCACCACCTCCTGCCCGGCCCCGGTCAAGCCGACCGCGAGAGCGATCAACGGCAGGGTGTCTCCGGTGCTGCCATAGCCGGCAACCACGACTTTCACGGAGATTCCCGTCGCTCAGCCAAGGCGCACTCGGAGCGGCGGTGGCCGACCTGAGCCGTCATCACCGGTGCGATTCGAACGGCGCGCATTGCGCTTCCACGATTGACCGCATCATCTGTCGGGCGGAGTCGGGGGGTACCGAGGACGCCGCCAGCGAGAAGCTGATCGCGGAGAAGGACAGCCAGATCGTGGTCGCGGCCAATGCCGCCGGTGACTCCTGCCAAGACAATCCGTCCTCGGGAAACAACTCCCGGATGGCTTGCAGGACGTGCCCGACCCGGCCCAGGTTCTGGTCGTGGTCGGACGACCGGAGGTAGGCGACCAGGTAGTCCTGAATCTGGTCCGGTGTCGCGATCGCCACTTCCACCATCTGGCCGGCATAGCCCCACACCCGCTCGGTGACGGTGGGGGCCAGCGAGGCCTGCCGGATCATTTCCAGCGAGTTCGCGGTTGACTGCTCCTCGACGCTGCGCAGAAACAGGTCGTCCTTCGACCCGACGCTGGCCACGGTGCCCACGGACACGCCGGCGGCCTCCGCGATCAGGGTGACCGTCGTCCTGCGGTAGCCCATGTCAGCGAAGACCCTTGCCGCAGCGTCGGCGACCTTGGCGACGGTTGCTGCGCGAGCCTGCGATCTGGTTGTCACAGGTCCAACATAGGCCGCCGACCGGCATCGAAGCGCCTAGGGTTCCGAGATTCGCCGGTCCGCCGGCTGGGCCGGTTCGGGCGGCGGGCCTGATTCGTCCCCCGGTTCGGCGACCAGCGACACGATGTCGCTCAGTTCGGGGAGCACCTGCCCTGGCATCGGTGGCACCGGATAACCCCCGGCGAAGGCATCGAACGGCTCGTCCAACGCCGGTTCCGGCTGCGGCTCCTTGTCACCGACGAACAGCAACACCACCATCACCAACAACAACACCACGGCCGTCCCTATCGTGCCGTACCAGATGGCGTCGCTCATCCCCTCCTGCTGTGCCTTGCGGATCACTGAGATCAGTACCAGCCAGCCCAGCGAGATCGGAATCAAACCCTTCCAGCCCAGCTTCATGAACTGGTCGTAGCGGAACCGCGGCAGGGTACCCCGCAGCCACACGAACAACGAAATGAACAACTGCACCTTGACCGCGAACCAAACCGGACCCAGCCACGGATTGTTCAGGAACTCAATGTTGTTCAACGGCCAGAACGGCAGATACCCACCCAGGAACAAGGTCGTGGCGATCCCGGAGACCGTCGCCATGTTGATGTACTCGGCCAGGAAGAACGCCGCGTACCGGAACCCGCTGTAGTCGGTGAGGTAGCCGGAAACCAGTTCCGATTCGGCCTCGGGCAGGTCGAAGGGTGCCCGGTTGGTCTCGCCCACCATCGAGATGACGTAGATCAGGAAGCTCGGGATCAAGGTGACGAACAACCAGTTCGGCATCCCCCAGGCATCAATCCCGAACGGCTGCAACGGCAACCGCTGCGCCTCCACGATCTCCGACGTCGACATCGAACCCGCGTACAGGAACACCGCCACCAGCGAGAGGCCCATCGCGATCTCGTAGCTGATCATCTGCGCGGACGAACGCAACGCGCCCAGCAGGGCGTAGGAGGAACTCGACGACCAGCCCGCGAGCACGAAGCCGTAGATGGCGACTGAGGAGACGGCCAGGAAGACCAGCACGCCGATGTCGAGTTCGGCCAGCTGCAGCCGGGTGGTGACCCCGAAGATCTCCACCTCGCCACCGAACGGCATCACCGCCCACGCCGTGAACGCCGCGGTGCCGGCGACGATCGGCGCGATGGTGAACAGCACGCGGTCGACCCTGGCAGGCATGAAGTCCTCCTTGATCAGGAGCTTCATCGCGTCGCCCACGGCCTGTGCCAGGCCGAACGGCCCGTTCAGGATCGGGCCGAGGCGGTGCTGCATCTTGCCGACCAGGCGGCGTTCGTACCAGACGTTGAAGATGGTCCAGACCAACAGGACGACGAACAGCACGACGACCTTGATCAGCACCAACCACCACGGATCATTCATGCTGCACCTTCTGCGCCGGCCAGGCTTCCCTCGGCTGACCCCCAAGAGGTGTCCAACCGAGGCAACCTGAACCAATTCACTGAACGCGCTCAGCTTAGCATCGGAGCGCTGCACCAGACCCGCGAGTCGCCGCACCAGGACGGCTCCTGCTGCTCTCCAACATTCCCTTGACAAGGGGACTCGATCGGCCAGCTCGGGACGAAAACCGTCAGAGGCAGTCCGTAGATTGAGGGCATGGACGAGACGATCACCCACCAGCTGGCCCAGCTGGACGCCAGCGGTCTGCTGGCCGTGATCGACTGCGCCGTCACCCAACTCAGCGACCCGCGTCACCAACTGGCACCCGACCACGAGCAGCTCGACCTGTTGTGTGCCGCCCTCCAGAAGCATGCCCGGCTCGATGCCTGGCTGCACCAGACGGCAGCCCGGCTGGAAGCCCGCGAAGCCGCGTGGAACGAGCACGGCACCTCCACCGCCACCTGGCTCGCGGACGTCGCCAACCTCACTCGCCGCGAAGCCGCCGCCCTGATCGGCAGTGGGCATGAGCAGGTGCGGTTCCCGATCGTCGGGGATGCCGCCTTCGCCGGGCAGGTCCTTCCCACGCAGGCGACGGCGATCACCCACGTGCTGGATCAGTTGCCACCGGAGTTCCCCACCGAGACCGTCGATCAGGCCCAGGAGCTGATGGTCGGCTTTGCCGCCAGCCACAACAGCACCGAACTCCGCCGCCTCACCGGACGGTTGATCGAGGTGCTCTCGCCAGAGACCGCCGAAGCCCTGGAGGCTTCCCGACTGGAGCGGGAAGAGCGCCAGGCCCGGCGCAGCCGGCACCTGGTCTTCACCCCGGATCACCACGGCTCCGTGCTGATCAAAGGAAGCCTGCCAGTGATGGCAGCTGAACCGCTGATCAGGATCGTGGAAGCCTACGCGGCAGCCGAGAAACGCGCCCTCGACGGACTGATCCCAACGCCGAGTACCTCACCCCGGCCATGCGCAGAGCCGACGCATTGTTGGCGATGGTGAACCACCACACCCAACAAGCCCTGGCTCCGGTGCACGGTGGCGACCGGCCGAGGATCAGTGTCATCCTCTCCTACGACAAGCTGCACAAAGCTGCCCATGACAACGGGCTGCTCACCGGCATCCTGGCCGGTTCAGGCGTGCCGATCCCGGCTGGAACCCTCCGCCAGCTGCTGTGCGACGCCGACCTGCTCCCGGTCGTCCTCGGTGGCCGCTCCGAAGTCCTCGACGTGGGGCAATCCCAACGGTTCGTGACACCGGCCCAACGCCAAGCCCTCGAAGTCCGAGACGAGGGGTGCGCGTTTCCCGGGTGCGACAAGCCACCCCAGGATTGCCACGCCCATCACCTGGTTCCGTGGTGGCAGGGCGGCCCGACCGACCTTTCCAACCTGGTGTTGGTCTGTCCCCACCATCACGGCATCGTGGAACCCGGCCACGACCCCACCGCCGACCGGTGGCAGCTCCGACTCGGACCCGACAGCACCCCGGAAGTGGTCCCACCCCGCCGGGTCGACCCAAACCAGCGGCCACGGCGTCACAGCCGGTACCTCACCCGACAGCGGCAGTAGGCCGACCACGTCCCGGAGGCAGCGCCGCCCTCGAAGCCTGCCCACGGCGTCTACCGCCGGACCGACCGGCGCTACGTTGTGGCGCGTCTCCGACGCGAAGTACGTTGGACGATCACAGCCGGGGCCGCCGCCAGACGTCCCTGCCGGGCGTCGGTTGCCGCGTCAGGGACAGTCCGCGCCCACCTCGACCGAGACCACTTCGGAAGATTCGGGCGTTTCGATCCGCAGCTCGACGCACATCGGCTCGGCAACCCACAGCCCACCGGCGTACACCTTCCAACCAGAGCCCTCGCATCCGCCGGACCGCAGAGTCGAGTAGGTCTCGTGCTCACCGGTACCCCATCCCATCAGCGCGATCTCCGGCGAATGCTGTACCCGCACGGTGAACTCCGAGTTGGGACGGACCCACAGGCCGAACTTGGAGTTGTAGCTCAGTGCGCCCCGATCGCCCCACCAGCGCGACTCGATCGCTTCGGTGCGCACGTCGGAGGTCGGCAACGCGACAACCCCCAGCACTGACCGGTAGTCGGCGGGCAGGGCTTCCGCCTGATCGATGTTCATCTCGCAGGAGAGTTCCTGGAGTTCACCCGTCGGTTCGTCGCTGGTCAGCCAGGCGCAACCGCTAGCCAGCAACACCAAGCACGCCAGCAGCCCTTGGATGGCTCGAACCACGCCGAAACCCCGCATCGACCTCCCCCGACCCGAATGAGAGTCGCGTTCCTGGGAACGTCCCTCGACCTTCTGCGACCAGCAGCTGTGCAAGCCACGGTACGACGGCTCATCTCCCCGATCCAGTGGCCGCTGGCGACCGGGTCCGAGAACGCCCGCGGATGGGCGCAGTCAGGCGGGAATAACACTCGTGTAGTTATCCCCACTGTGGATAAGTCCTGTGGATAACTCAGGCCGCGACCTCCTTCAGGGCGATGGCGTGGCTGGCCAGACGGCGCAGGGCTCGGTGGCAGCGCTGCCGCAGGGCGGCTGGGGTGACGCCCAGGACGACAGCGGCCTGATCGGGGTCCAGTCCCTCGGCGTAGACCAGTCTGAGGGTCCGCTCGGCGGCGTCGGTGATCACGCCGCAGCGTCGGGCCCGGGTGAGCAGCACCGCCACGTCCGCGCCCATCGGCTGCGCGGCGCTCAGCGCAATCAACCTGGCCGGATCGACCGGCAGCGGGACCGGCCGGCCGCGGACCCGCTTGCGCGCGTCCAGCGCCAGGTTGGCGGCGATCCGGGCCGGCCGGCGAGCCAGCGGGTAGGTGGCGATCCCCAGCCACAGCTCGGCGACGTAGTCGTCGAGGTCGTGCAGCGGGTCGCGCGCGGCGTCCAGCACCGCCCGGCCGAGCATGGCCTGCAGCACGATCCGCTGCGCGGCAGCGTACCGGAGCCGGAGCAGAGCCCCCAGCACGGTGTCCGGATCGGGCCGGACCAGGGCCAGCGCGTCGGCGAGGGTGCCCGCGGACGCCAGCGCCGCCTCCCGTCGCCACCGATCGGGAACCGGGGTCTCGGCCACCTCCTGCCATTCGACGTTCAGCCGTCGCAACGTGGGGTGATTGCTCCTCATTCGGACACTCTGGCCGACGGGTGTTGTCCTCGGTGTTGTCCGGTGATGCGGCAGTGTTGTCCGTCCGAACGGGGGTGTTGTCCGTTCCCACGTACTGACGATTGCGTAGGTTTGCTAACGATCTGATTACAAGTGACGTTTCAAGTAGCGTTGACCAGCGGCTTTGTCCGTAAAATGGAACCCGTCGGTGGGAGTCGTCGCAGCCTCCGCTGATCCCTGATCGCCCAGGGGGTTGCTCGGATATCCAGCAACCCCCTGGTGCCATTTCTGGGGGTTGTGTGTTTCCCCTTCTCAGCGCCTGGCGTAGTGCTCCAGCGCCCGCGCCAGGAAGTCCGCCAGCGGGCCGGTTTCGCCGTCCCGGCCGCCCCGTCCGATCTCGGTCACCGGCCTGGCCGGCGCCGGTGTCACACCGGTGAAGCGGGCCAGCGGCGGCCCGGAGGTCACCAGGTTGTAGAACTCCCCGCCGGTGCCTACCGCTATCGTCCGGGCAGCGTTGAGGTACCAGCCCCGCAGCGGGGTCTTCACCCGCCGTCCGGTCAGCAGGGTCGCCTGCAGCGACTCGGGTGCCAGCCCGCGCGCGGTGGTCTCGGCGACGAACGCGTCGAGCAGCGGCTGGGCGGCGGCCGCTTCGGCATTGGCCGCCGCGGCGGCCAGTTCCAGCCGGCGCTGGGCGTCCGCGTGACGCTGGTTCGATTCGGCCATGCAGGTGAGGGTACCGCCCCGGGTCACCGAAGCCGGCGACCAGCAGCGGGCGTCCACCGCACCCCGCGTCCATCAGGTAGACGGGCCGGCTGGGGCGGTGCCCTAGCATGGAGGCTCATCGAAGGGAGATCCGATGCGTCAGCGCGTCCTGCTCGCCGTCGCGGCGCTCGCCCTGCTGGTGGGCTGCACCCCGTCGGCCGACCCGTCGCAGACCGGCACCGCTCAGACCGCGCCGGGCGAGTCGTCCACCCCCACCCCACCGCCCCGCCAGTTGGCGGTGGGCGAATGCGCGGGTCAGCTGCCGGAGAACCTCAGCGAAGCCATCCCGCCGGTGCCCTGTGACGCCGAACACAGCTACGAGGTGTTCGAGGTGGTGACGTTGGGCGGGCACACCATGCCCAGCGCCGAGACGCTGCGGGTGGTCGCCAACAACCGCTGCCTGCCGGCTTTCGAGAAGTACGTCGGGGTGGCCTCCCGCTACAGCCGCTACGACCTGCTCTTCCTCGCGCCCGACCAGGTGGCC
Source organism: Propionicimonas sp. (assembly GCA_049840415.1). Taxonomy (GTDB): domain Bacteria; phylum Actinomycetota; class Actinomycetes; order Propionibacteriales; family Propionibacteriaceae; genus Propionicimonas. Next base: position 617,802 of record JASGLB010000014.1, read on the forward strand.
TGGGAGACCCCGGAGCTCCGGCGGCTGACCTGCATGCTCGGCTCCCCGGACCAGACCCTGACCGCCTCCGCCAAGGATGACACCACGCTGTTCCCCGAGGTCGGCGAGTGCACCGGCCCGCAGGACGTCCCGCCGCTGGAGTTGGAGGTCATCGGCTGCGGCAAGAAGCACCACTACGAGGTCTACGCCGAGAAGCAGATCAAGGACAAGCAGGCCCCGGACGAGAAGGAACTCGCGAAGCTGATCAACAGCGTCTGCGTCGCGGAGTTCAAGAAGTTCGTCGGCAAGGACGTGGCCGCCTCGAAGTACGAGTACACCTACCTGATCACCGCCGCCGACCTCTGGGACAAGGTGAAGGACCACCGGCTGGTCTGCAGCGTCGGCTCCCCGGAGGGCGGCATCAAGGGCAGCCTGAAGGACGCCAAGGCCTGAACCGCGAGCCCACCCGACGGCGACCGACCGGTCGGGGAACAATAGCCCCATGAACCTCGACCAGATCCCCGACGGCTGGATCGACCGCACCCTGCTGATCCTGCTGGTGGTCGTGGTCTCCCTGGTGGCGCGCTGGCTGCTGGTCCGGGCGGTCCGGCTGATGACCCGCGGCATGCTGGAACGCGGCCGTCGCAAGCACCTTCACCGGGCCGGACGGATCATCGCCTCGGTCACCGGAGCGGACGACGAGCGCTACGAACAGCGCGCCGCCACCATGGGCTCGGTGCTGCGCAGCGTGGTCGCGGTGACCGTGTTCACCATCGCCGTGCTGACCATCCTGGCCATCCTGGACGTCCCGCTCGGCCCGCTGCTGGCGACCGCCGGCGTCGGCGGCGTCGCCCTCGGCTTCGGCGCCCAGTCGCTGGTGAAGGACTTCCTCTCCGGCATGTTCATGATCATGGAGGACCAGTACGGCGTCGGCGACCTGATCAACACCGGCGAGGTCAGCGGCACCGTCGAGGAGGTCAGCCTGCGGGTCACCAAGCTGCGGGACGCCAACGGGCAGGTGTGGTACGTCCGCAACGGTGAGATCCTGCGGGTCGGCAACCAGTCGCAGGGCTGGTCCACCGCGATCGCCGACGTCCCGATCGGCAACGACGAGGACGCCGCCCAGGCGGTGGTCATCCTGCAGGCCGTGGCGGACGCGGTCGGCCGGGACGAGGAGTTCGCCGACGTGCTGATCGAGCCGCCCAAGGTGGTCGGGGTGGATTCGGTGACCGCCGCCGGCACCACGCTGCGGATCATCGCCAAGACCGCGCCCAACCAGCAGTGGGGCATCAAGCGCGCCCTACTGTCGCGCAGCCTGGAGGCACTGGGCGAGGCGGGTTACCGGGGGCCGGCGCTGCCGGGCATCCCCACCCCGCCGGCCTGAGCCCGGCGTTCAGCCGCCGAAAATGGCGGCCAGCAACGGGACCAGCACGATCAGGACGACCGCGACCATCAGGCCGACGAAGACGCCCACCCCCTTGCGCTTGACCGGCTGGAAGCCGATCGATCCGGTGGTGAACTGGTGCATCGGGGCGGCATAGAACACCGGTACGACCTGCCCGGGAGCCAGCTGGAAATCGATGCTGGCCTGCCCGTAGGTCCGCATCCACTGCGCCGACAGCTCGATCCGGACCGGGCCGGCCACCACCGGGATCTGGTTCAGCCCGTAGCTGACCTTGACCGGATAGCCGTTCACCAGGGCGTTCGGCGGGATGAAGCTCGAGGTCATCATCGAGCCCTGGACGGTGAGGTTCACCCACCCCGTCGGCGGCTGGTACGGCTGCTGCGGCGGCGGGACGGACGGCGGGGGTGCGGAGGTCATACGGCGGAGCCTATAGTCGCCGCGGGTCGTCCGGCCCGACTGTCCGGCGCCGCGGTCAGCCTCAAGCGACCGGGTCGGCCAGCGGCTTGCGGACCATCGTCCGGGTGGAGCCGACGCTGGCCACGATCACGCAGGCCATCGCCACCAACTCGATGGGTGAGAGCTGCTCGCCCAGCACGATCAGCGCCGACAGCGCGGCCACCGCCGGTTCCAAGCTCATCAGAATGCTGAAGGTGCCGGACGGGATCCGCCGCCGGGCCACCAGTTCCAGCCCGTAGGGAATGGTGGACGACAGGATGCCGACCGCCAGCCCGACGCCCACCACCCAGGGCTGCCACAGCGACGTCCCGCCGGTAAGCAGGGCGGGGACCAGGAAGACCACCGGACCGACCAGGCTGCCCACCGTGGCGCCGGTCAGCCCCGACCAGGCCCTGGCGGTCGGGCCGGCCAGCACGATGTACCCGGCCCACGCGGCCCCGGCCAGCAGCGCGAACCCGACGCCGACCGGGTCCAGCGGCGCCGGCGACCAGCCCAGCAGCACCACCCCGGCGGCGGCCAGCCCGACCCACAGGAAGTCGCGCAGCCGTCGGGAGGTCGCCACCGCCACCGCCAGCGGCCCGAGGAACTCGATGGTCACCGCCAGGCCGAGCGGGATCCTGGCGAAGCTCTGGTAGATCGACCAGTTCATGGTGGCCAGGCAGATGCCGTAGCCCAGCGCCACCCGCCAGTCGGCCCAGGTCCGGCCGCGCAGTCTGGGACGGGCGATCGCCCAGAACAGCAGCGCCGCCACGGTCATCCGCAGCCAGGAGAAGGCGGTCGGATCGACCACCCCGAACACCGACTTGGCGATCGCCGCGCCGAACTGCACCGAGATGATCGCGCCGATCACCAGCCACACCGGCGACAGCCAGGCGGGCAGCCCCGCCTTCACCGGGACACCGGGTGGGACACCGGGGACGGTTCCTGGCGCCCGGGGACGGTTCCTTGTCCCAGCTTGTCAGCGGCAGAAAGGGCGGCCACGGCGGCGTGCCGGGGGCAGTCGATGACATGGTCGTTCACCATCCCGACCGCCTGCATCACCGCGTAGACGATGGTGGGCCCGCAGAACCGGAAGCCGGCCTTCTTCAGCGCCTTCGACATCGCCTCCGAGACCGGGGTCGCGGCCGGGATGTCGGCCAGCGTGCGGGGGTTGGGCTGCAGCGGGCGTCCGTCCACGAAATCCCACAGGAAGGACGAGAATCCGCGCTCGGCTTCGAGCTTCTGCCAGGCACGGGCATTGCCGATCGTGGCCTCGATCTTGCCGCGGTGCCGGACGATGCCGGGGTCGGCCAGGCAGCGCAGCACCTCGTCCTCACCCCACTCGGCGATCCGATCCGGGTCGAGGCCCTCGAAGGCGCGGTAGAACCCCTCGCGCTTGCGCAGGATGGTGATCCAGGCCAGCCCGGCCTGGAAGCCGTCCAGCACCAGCTTGGCGAACAACGCCTTGGAGTCGTGGACGGGGACACCCCACTCGGTGTCGTGGTAGGCGACATAGAGCGGGTCGTCCCCGGCCCACCCGCAGCGCTCGCCCATCGCCACTCCTTCCGTCGGATCATGCTATCCCCGGACGACCGCCCGCCCCTCCCCCGCCCAGCAGCCGCCCGCCAGCGGCCGCCGCTACCAGCGACACCGCGGCCCGTCCCCCACTCCCAGGCAGCGAGGGCTTCCCTTAACACCGAGGGCTCCTGCCTGGGCGGAAGCCCTCGACGCCAAGGGGAGCCCTCGATGGACGGCGGGACGGCGGGGACGGCGAGACGGGAGGGGTCCGAGGGAGGCGTGGGGTGAGGGCGGCGGGGAGGGAAGGGCGGCTGGCAGGGGTGTCCGACAGCTCGGCTACGGGATCGTAGGTTTTGGCTCCGGAGAGCAGCGGGAGCAGGCAGGATGGAAGGCATGAGCACCGACGCCAAGCCCGATGCCCCCTGGACCCGGCACTACCAGCCCGGCGTGCCCGCCGAGATCGAGCTGCCCACCGAATCGCTGGTCGCGCTGTACGAGCGGTCGGTTGCCGAGGGGGGCTCCTGCAACGCCACCGAGTTCTTCGGTCGCACCACCACCTATGCCGAGCTGGGCGAGCAGATCGCCCGGGCGGCGGAGGGGCTCCGCCGGCTCGGCGTGAAGGCCTGCGACCGGGTGGCGCTGATCCTGCCCAACTGCCCGCAGCACGTGGTGGCGTTCTACGCCGTCCTGCGGCTGGGAGCGATCGTGGTCGAGCACAATCCGCTCTACACCTCCCGCGAGCTGCGCCACCTGTTCGAGGATCACACCGCCCGGGTGGTGATCGCCTGGGACGCCGCGGTGGAGAAACTGCGCGAGTTCCCCGCCGACGTGAAGCCACCGACGATCATCGCGGTGAACCTGTTGAAGGCCTTTCCGCTGGTCAAGCGGCTGGCGCTGATGCTGCCGATCCCGTCGCTGCAGGCCACCCGGGCCAAGCTCACCAAGCCGGCCCCCGGCGCGATGAGCTGGGAGGAGTTGCTGACCGCCCCGCCGATCGACCCGGCGCACCCTCGTCCATCGGTGAACGATCTGGCGGTGATCCAGTACACCTCCGGCACCACCGGGCAGCCCAAGGGCGCCATGCTGAGCCACTCCAACCTGTACTCCAACGCGCTGCAGGGCGAAGCCTGGATGCACGGCGCGCAGTACCGCCAGGAGGTGTTCTACGCGATCCTGCCGATGTTCCACGCCTTCGGTATGACGCTGTTCCTCACCTACGGCATTCTCAAACAGGCCGAGCTGGTGCTGTTCCCGTCCTTCGACGCCGACCTGGTTATCGACGCTGCGAAGCAGAACCCGCCGACGGTGTACTGCGCCGTCCCGCCGATCTACGAGGCCACCGCCAGGAAGTCGATCGAGAAGGGCGTCAGCCTGAAGACGGCCAAGTACTGCATCTCCGGCGCGATGAACCTGCCGGATTCGACCGTCGCGCTGTGGGAGAGCGTCTCCGGCGGGCTGCTGGTCGAGGGCTACGGCATGACCGAGGCCTCCCCGGTGTGCCTCGGCAACCCGTTCCACCCCAGCCGGCGGACCGGGACGATCGGGATCCCGTTCCCGTCCACCTGGATGCGGGTGGTCGATCCGGACGACCCCACCCGCGAGGTGCCGCAGGGCGAGCGCGGCGAGCTGCTGATCAAGGGCCCGCAGGTGTTCGGCGGCTACTGGAACAACGAGGCCGAGACCGAGAAGACCCTGCTGCCGGGCGGCTGGCTGCGCACCGGCGACGTGGTGACGGTGGACGCCGACGGCTTCACCACGATCGTCGACCGGGTGAAGGAGCTGATCATCACCGGCGGCTTCAACGTCGCGCCGTCCGAGGTCGAGCTGGTGCTGAAGTCACACCCCCAGGTGGTGGAGGCGTCCGTGGTCGGACTGCCGGAAGCCGGCGGCGGTGAGCGGGTGGTGGCCGCCGTCCAGGCCCAGGAAGGGGCCACCTTGGACGCCGCCGAGCTGCGCGCCTTCTGCAAGGAGCGACTGGCCGGCTACAAGGTCCCGCGCACCTTCTACCTGCTGCAGGACTTCCCCAAGTCGATGCTCGGCAAGGTGATCCGTAAGCAGGTCAAGGAGCAGTTGGGGGAGCTCACCCCGCTCGCTTGACGATGGCTGGGAGCAGTTCCAGGGCGAGACCTGCGCTGACTAGGTGGGACATGGGGACGGTTCCTGGCGCCCGGGAACCGTCCCCGGGCGCCAGGAACCGTCCCCATGTCCCGAGGTCTGTCCCCGTGTCCCACGTCCCTGACGGTCAGCGGGGTTCGTCCACCACCTCGATCTCGGGCTCGGCGGGGGTGCGCAGCCGGGGCCACTCCCAGCCGTTGCGGCGCAGCAGGTAGAGCCCGGCCAGCACCACGGCCAGGCCGCAGGCGATGGCGCCGATCGCCAGCGTCCAGCGCGGTCCCCAGGCTTCGCCGGCCCAGCCCAGCAGGGGCGAGCCCAGCGGCGTCCCGCCCAGGAAGACCGCGGAGTAGATCGCCATCACCCGGCCGCGCATCTCGGGTTCGACAGCCAGCTGGACGGACGCGTTCGAGGCGGTCATCACAGTCAGCGCCAGGAAGCCGGTCGGCATCAGCAGCACCACGTAGGTCAGGTAGTTCGGCGCGAAGGTCAGCAGCGAGATGGCCAGGGTGAAGCCGGCCAGCGCGCTCAGGATCAGCCGCAGTCGCAGCGTGGTGCGGCGGGCGGCGACCAGGCCGGCGGCCAGCGAGCCGATCGCCATGATCGAGCCCATCAGGCCGAACTCCTCCGGCCCCACCTTGAACTCGGCGGTGGCCATCAGCGAGTTGGTCAGCTGGAAGTTCATCCCGAAGGTGCCCAGCATGAACACCACGAACAGCACGACCATGATCTCGGGCCTGGCCCTGATGTAGGTCAGCCCCTCGCGCACCGCGCCGTGGCGCCGCGCCACCGGGGCGGGGGTCAGCTCCGCCGTCCGCATCAGCAGCAGCGCGACGATCACAGCCACGAAGCTCAGCGCGTTCAGCAGCAGCGCCAGCGAGACCCCCCACCAGGCGATGGTCAGGCCGGCCACCGCCGGGCCGATCAACCGGGCGGCGTGGAAGGAGGTGGTGTTCAGCCCCACCGAGTTGGCGATCAGCTGCCGCGGCACCATCTCGGGGGCGAAGGCCTGCCGGGCCGGCCCGTCGAAGGCCGCGGCCGCGCCCTGCAGGGTGGCCAGCAGGTAGACGTGCCACAGCGCGACGTGTCCGCTGAACACCAGCAGCGCCAGAACCAGCCCGGTGACGGTCATTGCGGTCTGGGTGAGCAGCAGCACCTTCCGCTTGTCGAACCGGTCGGCCACCGAGCCCGCCCACGGCGCCAGGACGGCGGTGGGCAGGAACTGCAGGCCGGTCACGATGCCCAGCGCCAGCGAGGAGTTGTTGGTCAGGATGGTCAGCACCAGCCAGTCCTGCGCCACCCGGGCCATCCACGTCCCCACATTGGAGACGAAGCCGCCGGTCCAGAACAGCCGGTAGTTGTAGAGCCGGAACGAGGCGAACATCGACACCCGTTCCGCGGTCGCGGCGGTCATGCCGGCTCCCCGCGGAGTTTTTCGGGGGAGCACAGCCGAGGACGTCGTCGGGTGCTCATGCCAGCACCTTCTCCCGCAGCAGCGCGGACGCCCGGTGCAGCACCTCGAGTTCTTCGGGTGACAGATCCTTCAGCTTCTCGTACATCCAGCTGTCCCGCGCCCGCTGCACCCGCCTGGCCACCGCCCTGCCCTCGTCGGTGATGCTGAGCACCTTGCTGCGGCCGTCGGTGGGGTGGTCGGTGCGTTCGATCAGGCCGAGCTCGACCAGGCAGTTGGTGGTGCGGGTCATGCTCGGCGCGCTGACCTTCTCGAGTTCGGCGAGCTCCCCCGGGGTGCGCGGACCGTCCAGCAGCTTGAACAGCACCCCGACCTGGTGCGGCGCCACCTCCGCGCTGGGTTCGAAGCGCACCCGGCGGCTGACCAGCTGGCAGGCCAGCCGGAGTTCGTTGGCGAGTTTGGCGAGAGCGATGGTCACAAATAGTTAGCTTAGCTCATTAGCTTGGCTAACTAAAGAGCGGACGGCCGCACCGCCCGGGGGTCGACCCGACTCAGCCCCAGGACGAGATCCAGTCGGCCACCGCCGGATGGGCCAGGCTGGGCAGCACCCAGTCGGCCGGGAAGTCGCCGGGCAGGGTCGGGACGCCGATGCTGCCCATTCCGGCTGCCTGCACGGCCGCCAGGCCGGTCCGGGAATCCTCACAGCCGATCGCCGCGGACGACGCCACGCCCAACCGGGAGCAGGCCAGCAGGTAGAGATCCGGTGCCGGCTTGGGATGCTGGACGTGGTCGGCGCTCACCACCACGTCGAAGCTGTCCGCCAGACCACCCCGGGTCAGCGCCAGCTCGACGATCGGCAGCGGCGAGTTGCTCGCCACCGCCACCGGCACGCCGCGGTCGCGCAGTTCACCGACCAGCTCCGCGGCCCCGGGCATCACCTGGGCGTGGGTCTGGATCCGTCCCGAGACGGCCACCAGCAGCTCGTCGAACAGTTCCTGCTCGCGACCCACCTCGTCCAGCCACTGGGCCAGCAGCGCGATCGAGACGGGCGTGCTCAGCCCGAGCAGCTGGGTGGTGTCGACCTCGGCCATCTCCCGGCCGCGGCGCAGGAACAGCTGCTCATTCGCCCAATCCCAGCTGGGCTCGGTGTCGACCAACAGGCCGTCGCAGTCGAAGACCACGCCGGCCGGACGCCGGTCCAGGCAGTCGGGCCAGCGGCTCATCGGCTCTCCTGCTGTTGAGCCCACCAGGCCCGCAGTTCCTCGCGGGCCCTCTCCGCGCCCAGCGGGCCTTCGTCGATCCGCTTCTCCAGCAGGAACTTGTAGGCCCGTCCGACCAGCGGTCCCGGCGCGATGCCGAGGGTGGCCATGATCTGCTCGCCGTCCAGGTCGGGACGCATCGCGTCCAGTTCCTCCTGTTCGGCGAGCGCTTCGATCCGCCACTCCAGTTCCTCGTAGGCACGTTGCAGTCGCTGCGCCTTGCGGACATTGCGGGTGGTGCAGTCCGAGCGGGTCAGGATGTGCAGCCGTTCCAGCTGGTCGCCGGCGTCGCGGACGTAGCGGCGGACGGCGGAGTCTGTCCAGTTGCCCTCACCGTAGCCGTGGAACCGCAGGTGCAGCTCGATCAGCTTGGCGACCGCCTTGATCTGCTCGTTGGAGAAGTGCAGCGCCTGCATCCGCTTGCGGGCCAGCTTGGCACCGACCACGTCGTGGTGGTGGAAGCTGACCTTGCCGCCCGGCTCGAACCGGCGGGTGGCCGGCTTGCCGATGTCATGCAGCAGGGCGGCCAGCCGGTTGATGATGTCAGGTTCGTGGCCGCGCTGTTTTTCCAGTTCGATCGCCTGGGTGAGCACGATCAGCGAGTGCTGGTAGACGTCCTTGTGGCGATTGTGCTCGTCCCTCTCCATCTGTAGAGCAGGGAGTTCGGGCAGCACGATCTCGGCGATTCCGGTCTGCACCAGCAGGTCGAGGCCGGGCCGCGGATCGTCGGTCAGCAGCAGCTTCACCAGCTCGTCACGAACCCGCTCGGCCGAGACGATGCTCAGCCGGGAGGCCATCGCGGTCATCGCGTCCACCACCTCGGGGACGCAACCGAAGCCCAGCTGCGAGGTGAACCGGGCGGCCCGCATCATCCGCAACGGGTCGTCGGAGAAGGACAGTTCCGGCGCGGCCGGGGTGCGGATCACGTGGTCGGCCAGGTCGGCCAGCCCGCCGAACGGATCGAGCAGCTCGCCGGTTGCCATGTCCAGCGCCATCGCGTTGACGGTGAAGTCACGCCGGACCAGGTCGCCGCCGAGGTGATCGCCGAACACCACCTCGGGCTTGCGCGATTCCTCCCGGTAGGTGTCGGCGCGGAAGGTGGTGATCTCCACCAGCCGGGTGCCGGCCGGATCCTTCAGCTGGCAGGCGATGGTGCCGTAGTCGCGGCCGACGTCCCAGACCGTCCGGGTCAGCTGCCTCACCAGCGCCTCGATCTCGTCGGGCCGGGCTGAGGTGGTGAAATCGAGGTCCTCACCCAGTTGGCCGCGCAACGCGTCGCGCACCGAACCGCCGACCAGGTAGAACTCGTGACCCGCCGCGGCGAAGAGGTCGGCGAGCCGGTCCATCGACACGCTGGACGCCCGCACCGCGGCGAGGCTGGCGCGCTGGGCAGTGGTCAGATCGGGCACGACCGGTCAGTCTACCCAGCGAGCCCGCCGGCCGCCCATCGGCCGACCGATCGCCGGTCAGCGCAGCACGTAGGGCTCCAGCGCGGCGGTCACCGCGCTGGCGAAGTCCTCCGCCGTCCCCCAGTCGAAGCCGAAGACCGCGCCCTGACCGCCGCCGGAACCCAGGTAGCCCGCCCAGGTCTGGCCGTTCAGGCTCTCCAGCACCACCGACAGGCTGGCCCGGCTGGAGTTGCGCATGAAGTACTTCTCGAACACCAGCAGGATCACTTCGCGGCCGTCCGGAGCGCGATTGACGTACTCGCCGACGCATTCCACGCTCGCCCCCGAGGCCTCCACCTGCTGGCGCACCAGCTGCGCCGCCTGGGACGGCGTCAGGCTCACGGTCATCGTCTGCATCACTGGCCTCCAGCGCTCGGGTGATCCCGACTATGCCACGCCCCTGGTCCGGATCCCGCGACAGAAACCGGGAGGCAGCGGCGACTCGCGTGGATAATCCACGCCACTGCCCGCTCCGCCCCGGTTTGTGTCACGGGTGCGGGCTGAAGACCAGACCCGCGGGGAGGGAGACCGTGCCCAACCCGGGCCAGCCTGACCGGCCACCCCGACCACCACCCCTACGATGGAACGGTGAATCGGAGGCCCGGACTGCTGCGGCGCGCCGTCGCGGTGGCGGCGGCTGCCTTCGTGGCGATGGCGTCGCTGACCTGGACGGCGCCCGCCGCCACCGCGGCCGAGCCCCGCCTCGCGGTCGAGATCACGGGCGTGACGGTGTCCGGCAACGAGCCCTCCGACCATGTGACGGTGACCGGCCGGGTGAGCAATCCGTCCGGCGCCCAGGTGCGCGGGCTGTGGATGGCGATCTGGCGGTCGCGGGATCCGATCGGCGATCTGGTCTCGCTGCATCAGGTCACCGGGACGTCGGTGCCGCCGGGCGTGATCCTGCCGGAGAACAAGAACGGCAGCTACCACCAGATCACCGACCGGAACACCCTCTTCCCGGCCGGTGCGACCACCGAGTTCACCGTTCAGGCCAGCCTGGCCGATCTCGGCTTCGACACCCTGGGCAAGGCGTATCTGGTCGGTGCCCGGGCGGTGGGCACCGAGGCCGGGAACACCTCCCCCAGCAAGGTCGGCCAGGGCCAGACGGTGATCACGCTGGCCGACACCACCGTGCCGGTGACCCGGCTGGTGGTGCTCAGCGCGACCCCGACCAAGCTCGCCAGCGGGGTGTTCCGCAACGAGGACCTGGTCGGTGAGCTGAGCGGACGGCTGGACCAGCTGCTCACCGCCGCCGGCCAGCCCGGCAACTCCTGGCTGATCGACCCGGCGCTGTACGACGAGGTCACCGACCTGGCGAACGGCTACCAGGTTCGTCAGGGAACGACACTGAAGCCGGGCACCGGTCAGCAGACCGCGTCCGCGTGGCTGCGGCGGTTCCGGCAACTGGACCGGGCCGCCGGCGCCCGCACCCTGTTCGCGCTGCCCGATCTGGCCGGGGCGGCCGCGGCTGACGACCCCGCCGTGCTGGCCAGGGCGCGCACCGCGACCGCCCAGGTGACCGACTTGGACGACCTGCCCCTGCTGGTCTGGCCGACCGCGGGCGACTACAGCGAGGCGGTGGACGCCTACCTGGGTGGCGAGACGCCGCTGCTGGCCATCAATCCGCTCGGGGCGGGCGCCCGGCAGACCGCGGGCACCGGACGGCCGGTGCTGGCCGCGGCGATCACCCTGCCGGCCAACCCCGGCGACTTCCCGGAGCGCCAGCTCGCCCTGGCCGAGACCCTGCTGGCCGGCGAGGTGGGCCAGCTGCGGGTGCTCCGCGAGCCGATCGACCTGGACGCTGACGCCGCCACCACCGCCGACTGGCAGCAGCCCCGGCGGCTGGACGAGCTGCTGGCCGCCGCCGGCCAGCCCGGCGGCTTCGCCGCAGCCGAACCGGCCACCCTGGACCGCCAGCACTTCAAGGCGGTCTCCGCCCTGGAACAGGCGGTCGCCTCCTATCGACAGCTCGCGCCGGACTCGGTCATCCCGGACGAGGCCGCCGCTCTGCTCACCCGCGCCGTCTCGCAGGCCTGGATCGGCCAGGACGCGGCCCGCGCCGGCCTGCTCAAGGACATCGATCAGCTGATCGGCCCGACCGCGCTGAAGAACGCCGTCGAGCTGGACGCCAGCCCGCGCTTCGTGATGTCCGCCCGCACCAGCCAGTTCCCGCTGACCGTCTCCAATCACCTCGCCGAGGCGATCCAGGTGAAAGTGCAGGTGACCACCGACAACCCGCAGCGACTGCGGATCCCGGACAGCGACGTGGTCACCGTCCCGCCCGGGCAGAGCGTCTCGATCACCATCCGCCCCGAGGCCACCGCCAACGGGGTGGCGATCGCCGAGGCCCGGGTCGCCACGGTGGAAGGCACCCCGCTCGCCGGCGTCCGCCCCGCCGAGATCACCATCGAGATGACCGAACTGGGCTTCGTCGGCTGGGTGATCGTGATCGCCTCCGGCGCGGTCGTGCTGGGCGCCACCGCGCTGCGGATCTGGCAGGTCCGCCGCCGGAGCCGGCCCGCCGCCGACTCCCCGCTCCCACCCCCGCCAGCCCCTTCGTCCATCGAGGGCTCCCCCAATCATCGAGGGCTCGCACCTGGGGAGAAGCCCTCGGCGATAAGGGAAGCCCTCAATGACTCGGAGACCGGGGCGGACGGGATCACGCCGGACGGGATCACGCCGGACGGGACCGGGCCGGGTGGCAGCGAGGCGGCGGGCGTCAGGACGGACGGGGGGCAGCATGGCTGAGGCCACCGGCGGGCGCCGGCTGCTCAATGCCACCGCGGTGATGGCCTCGGGGACGATGGTCTCGCGCGTCCTGGGCCTGGTGCGCAACATGCTGCTGGCGGCGGCGCTGGGCAACACCGGCCTGCAGCCGGACGTCTTCAACGTCGCCATGCTGGTGCCGAACTCGCTCTACATGCTGTTGGCCGGCGGCACCCTGAACAACGTCCTGGTGCCTCAGATCGTCCGGGCGGTGACCCACGACGAAGACCAGGGCAAGGCCTTCGTCGACCGGATCATGACCGCCTTCCTGGCCTCGCTGGCGGTGCTCGCCGCGGTGCTGACGGTGGCGGTGCCCTGGGTGATGACGCTGTACGCCAGCCCGCTGCGGACCGACGCCGGCGCCTGGCAGAACCTGCTGCTGATGAGCTACATCACCATGCCGCAGTTGTTCTTCTACGGCGTCTTCTTCCTGATCGGGCAGGTGCTGAACGCCCGGGACGTGTTCGGGCCGATGATGTGGGCGCCGATCGTGAACAACGTGGTGTCGATCTCGGTGCTGGGCGTCTACATCGCCACCTGGGGCACCAATGTCGCCAAGGGCGCCACCTTCACCGACCAGCAGATCTGGCTGCTGGGGGTGGGCTCCACGCTCGGCATCGTCGCGCAGACGGCCGTCCTGCTGCCCTTCCTGAAGAAGGCCGGGTTCAGCTACCGTCCGCGGTTCGATCTGAAGGGCACTGGGCTGGGCCGCACCTTCCACGTCGCGAAGTGGATGGTCGGCTACGTCGCGCTCACCTCGCTGGCCCAGCTGGTGGTGACCAACCTCGCCTCCACCGCCAGCGCCGCCGGCGGCGGCGGGCCGGGGGCCTACCAGAACGCGTACCTGGTCTGGATTCTGCCGCACTCCCTGCTCACCGTCTCGCTGGCCACCGCCATGCTGCCGGCGGCCTCCCGCTCGGCCCTGGCCGGAGACCTCGCCGGGGTGACCCGGGAGACCGACCGGGCGGTCCGGCTGGCCACCACCTTCCTCGTCCCGGCCAGCCTCGGCCTGCTCGCGCTGGCCGAGCCGATCACCGCCCTGCTCTACGGTCACGGCCGGGGCTCGGACGACTACCACTTCGTCGCCTGGGCACTGATGGGCTTCGCGGTCGGGTTGGTGCCGTTCACCATCCAGTACCTCTACCTGCGGGCCTTCTACGCGCTGGACAACACCAAGACCCCGTTCCTGCTGCAGATCGTGATCTCCGGCGCCAACGCGCTGCTGGCGGTGGCCTTCGTGATGCTGCTGGACTCTCCCGAGACGGTCGCCGCGAGGCTGGCGCTGTCGTACTCGGTGGCCTACTTCCTGGGCTGGTGGCTGACCCACCGGGCGCTCTCGACGAAGATCCCCGAGTTACCGTGGCGCGACACCCTGCAGCACCTCGGACGCCTGCTGCTGGCTTCGCTGCCGGCAGCCGCGATCGCCTTCGGAGTCAACTACGGTCTCTCCGCGCTGGGTGGGCTGGTCTGGCGGGTGGTGGGCCTGGCGCTGGCCGCCGGGTTGGCGGTGATCGCCTACTTCTTCACCGCCAAACGACTCGGCATCCCCGAGGCCAGCGAGCTGATCTCGGTGCTGCGTCGCCGTCCGGTAGCCACCGTCGAGGTCTCCGAGGATCTGGCCGGCGCGGCCGCAGCGGTGGCCCCGGTACCGACGCCGGACGAGGCCGCAGCCGTCCAGCCGGACGCCCCCACTGCCGAAGCAGGGGAACACCAGCCGATCCTCGAGCCCGGTCCGGAGCCCGCGACCGGTGACCTTGCCGCGCCGGTCGGCGACGACCCGGACGTCGTGGACGGCCCCCCGGGCACCGTCCTGGACTTTCCGGAGCCGACCGACGACGAACCCACCGACCCGATCGCAGAGCCCACCAACCTGATCGACATCGGACGCCTGCTGGCCGGACGCTACCGGCTGGCCGAGTTGCTCGCCGAGCGGGCCGGCCACCAGACCTGGCGGGCCGAGGACACCGTCCTCACCCGGCCGGTGCTGATCCACCTGCTGCAGCCCGGCGATCCGCGCAGCGACGACCTGCTCGGCCTGGCCCGGCGGGCCGCGCTGGCCACCGACTCCCGCTTCCTGCGGGTGCTGGACGTGGTGCCGCCGGCCTCCGGCGAGCACGGCGCCTACCTGGTCTACGAGTACGCCACCGGGCAGACCCTGCAGCGGGTACTGGCCGGCGGGCCGCTGACCGGCGCCGAGACCGCCTGGGTGGTGCGCGAGATCGCCGACGCCCTGGTCGCGCTGCACCCCGCCGGGGTCTTCCACCGGCACCTGAACCCGGCCACCGTGCTGATCACCGCCAGCGGCAATGTGAAGATCATCGGCCTGCTGGTGGACGAGGTGCTCTCCGGCGCCCCGGCCCGCACCGGGGACGACGGCCAGGCCGCCGACGTCAACGCGCTGGGCAAGCTGTTGTACGCCTGCCTGGTGGCCCGCTGGCCCGGCCGGGAGGCCTACGGGCTGCCCGCCGCCCCCGAGCAGGACGGCCGGCTGCTGCTGCCCAGCCAGGTGCGCACCGGCGTCGCCCACCCGGTGGACGTGGTGGTCGACCGGATCCTCTCCCCGGTGCCGCGGCAGCAGGCCGGCCCGCTGCGCACCGCCACCGAGGTGACCACCGAGCTCTCGCTGGTGCTCGGCCCGATCAGTTCGGCCGGCGATCTGCGGCTGCGGCTCGACCACAACGACGGCGTCCGGCCGGTCTCGACGGTCGCCCCGCCGGTGCCGGTTCCCGCTCGTCCCCGGGTCGAGCTGAGCGAGGCCCTGCCCGAGGTCGCCGTGGTCGAGGAGGAGACGCCGCCGCCGTTCACCCCCGTCCCGCCACCGCCCGAGCCGCCCGCCCCACCCGCCTCCCGCCGGGGACGCTGGCTGACCGGCGCGGGCGTCCTGGCGCTGCTCGGCCTCGGGGTGTGGCTGGCCACTTCGCTGGGCGGCGAGAGCACTCCGGCCAGCACGCCGTCCCCCTCCCGGCCGCCGGCGAAGCTGGCCATCGCCGAGGTGATCGACTTCGACCCGCGGCCGGACGGCGGCAGCGACCAGGAGAACCCCAAGCAGGTTGGCCTGGCGGTCGACGGCGACCCGGACACCGCCTGGCGGACCGAGCGGTACCGCAAGCGGGCCGACTTCGGCGGCCTGAAGCCCGGGGTCGGCCTGGTGCTGGATCTCGGCGAGGCCCGTGAGGTCCGGCAGGTGAGGATCACCCTGGCCGGTGGGGCGACCGCGCTGGAGGTGCGGGTGCCGATCGAGCCGACCACCGGCGCGCCGCCGATGGAATCGCAGCAGCAGTGGCGCCGGGTGGCGGGGACGGACGCCCGCACCGGCTCGTTCACCCTCCCGCTGGAGGCGGAGAAGACCCGCTACCTGCTGGTCTATCTCACCGCCCTTCCCCCGGTGGAGGACAACTATTACCGTGGAGCGGTGGCGGAAGTGGAGGTGTTGGGGTGAACGCCGACGACCGCGCTCTGCTGACCGCCCACCTCAACGGCGACCCCGAGGCGTTCGCCGAGCTCTTCCAGCGGCACGCGGATCGGTTGTGGTCGCTGGCGCTGCGCACCCTGCAGCGTCCCGAGGATGCCGAGGAGGCGTTGCAGGAGGCGATGCTGGCGGCCTTCCGTCGCGCCGGCAGCTTCCGTGGCGACGCGGCGGTCGGCACCTGGTTGTACCGGATCGTGCTGAACGCCTGCCTGGATCGGCTGCGCCGCCGCAAGGCCCGTCCGACCGCCTTCGACGCCGCGGAGATCGTCGCCAGCCTGCCCAGCCCCACCGACGGCCCCGAGCAGGCGGCGCTGCGACGCGAACTGACCGCCGAAGTGGAGCGGGCATTGGCCCAGCTCAGCGCCGATCAGCGGGCGGCCCTGGTGCTGGTCGACCTGGACGGTTACTCGATCGGCGAGGCGGCCGTGCTGCTCGGCTGCGCCCCCGGCACGGTGAAAAGCCGGTGCTCTCGTGGCCGGGCAAAACTCGCACCGCTGTTACGACACCTGGTGGAGGCATGATGGTCCCCGAACCACAGCCCAGTGAGGACGCCATGCCGCTACCGCCCGACCTCGATCCCGAGGCCGATCAGGCTGTCCGGGGGCTGCTCCGGCTGCAACCCGGGCTGACCATGCCGGAGACCGTCCGCTCCCGCCTTCTCACCGCGCTCGCCGAAGAGGCCGCCACCCGCGCCGCGTTGTACGACAACGACTCCGACCCGACGATGGCCGTCCAGCCGCTCGACAAGTCGGTTCAGCACCGGCCCAGCCACGCTCTGCCGACCTCGTCCCCGGGGTCGCCGTCCAACAGCTGACGGCTGGGGTCAGGCGGCTGCCAGCGCGGGCAGCCCGGCCTGCAGTTCGGGCTCGAGTTCGCCGCTTTCCCGGGCGATCAGCTGGCGGCGGTGGGCGAACCACGCCACCAGGACGGGTAGCAGGGCGCCGATCCAGGCCAGCGGGGCCGCCAGCGCGACGCCGACGATGCCGAGCGGGGCGACCAGGAACAACCCGGCCGAGCCGCGGAACAGCAGTTCCATGAAGCCGGCGATGGTCGGCACCCCGGTCGAACCCAGCCCCTGAAGGGCGTTGCGGAGCACGAACAGGGTGGCCAGGATCGGGTACAGCACCCCGTTGATCACCAGGTACTGGTGGGCCATCTCGACCACCGCGGTCTCGCCCTCACCGACGAACAGCCGGACGATGGACGTCCCGGCGACGATGATGATGCCGCCCAGCACGGCGGCCAGCCCCCAGGCGGCCAGCAGCGTCCGGAAGACTCCCTGCCGGATCCGCTGCCACTGCAGCGCGCCCCGGTTCTGCGCGACGAAGGTGGTGATCGCGGCGCCGAAGGAGGCCAGCGGCGCGACCGCCAGCTGATCCACCCGCATCGCGGCCGTGGTGGCGGCGACCGCGTCCGCACCGAGCCGGTTGATCGCCGACTGCAGGATGACCGCGCCGATCGCGATCACCGACATCTGGAAGCCCATGGTCAGGCCGCTGCGAGCGGACTCGGCCAGCTCACCGGGCTGCAGCCGCCAGTCCTCGCGACGCAACCGCAGCTGCGGCATCCGCTTGGCGATCAGCGCCAGGCAGGCCAGGACGGCGGTCAGCTGGGCGATCCCAGTGGCCAGCGCGGCGCCGCCGATGCCGGTGCCGAGCACCGCGATGAAGAAGTAGACCAGCCCGGCGTTCAGCACGCAGGAGAGGATCAGGAAGTACAGCGGGGTGCGGCTGTCGCCCAGCGCGCGGATCACCGCGGCCAGGAAGTTGAACGCCATGATGGCCGACGATCCCCAGAAGATGACGGTCAGGAAGGTGGCCGCCGAGGGCAGCAGCTCGGCCGGGGTGCCCAGCAACCGCAGCATCGGACGCGAGGCCAGCTCGCCGATCGTGGTGATCGCCAGCGCGATGCCGGCCGAGACGATCGCCCCGGCTGCCACGTGGCGGCGCATCGCGGCCATGTCCCCGGCGCCGAAGGCCCGGGCGATCGGGATCCCGAGGCCGGCCGCCGCGCCGAAGGTGAAGCCGATCAGCAGGAAGTGCAGGCTGCCACTGGCGCCCACCGCGGCCAGCGCCTTGACGCCGAGCAACTGGCCGACCACGGCCGCATCGGTGAAGGCGTACAGCTGCTGGAACAGGTTGCCGATCAGCAGCGGCAGGGTGAAAGCGACGATGACGCGCAGCGGCGAACCAACAGTCAGATCTTTGGTCATGGGTCTTTCTTGGGGAAGTGAACGGCGGAAAACCACCAGCGCACAGCGGCGCCAGTGGTGAGATGGTGTGGGTTGTCGCGCTCCGGTGGGGTGACCAAACAGCGGGCAGCTCGTTACTCAACGGTACTCGCCAGGGGAGGCCTGAGTCACATCCGTCCCGTTTGGTGAGACCTTAGCGCCGGCCTGGTGACGTCGGGACGTGCCACCTACCAGGTAAGCGACTCGCCCAGAAGGAGCACATGAGGAGCGACCCGCCCGGCACGGTCAACGAGGACGGGCATCAGTTCCCCAAGAAGCGCACACCATTCTCGAGCGTCGCGAGCGTCACCGAAACGCATCCACGGCCGCGGTTCGAGCTGGGTCGCCGGCGCGAACACCTTGAGGTACTCGTCTCGGAGCGACTCCGGAATCGCCTCCAGGAAGACTCCGTCCGGCCTCGGTAGGCGTGCTGCGACGGCGTTCCGCAGCCCGAGAAACCACTGTCGTTGCGAAACGTCAAGCAACTGATCGACGCGGACACGGCCAGCGAGCTTGGTCTCGAACTGACCGTTGTCGGACCGCTCAAACTCCAGCGTGAAGGCTCCCCCGCGGTATGGGTCGCCGGATTTCGAGTCAAAGACGACCCGCACCTCAATGCTGTCACGCCGCCATCGCAGGCCTCTTCTGCAAGTGAAGCCCAAGTCGCCGAACACTGGATCCAGACCGGTTCGGCAGGCATCACTGAGGATGTCCCTGTAGCTCGTCACGGCAGCGGTCCCCGAATCACCACGGTTGGGAATGCTACCCTACTGCCGTTGCCGTAGACATCCACTCCGGCAGTGGAGATCCACCAGTCCTTTGCCCGTTGTGAAGGAAGGTACCGCGAGCCTCCGAGCTTAGTTTCGAAGTTGACGAGGCCACCATTGCGTTCAGCGAGAATGTCGATCACCCGTCTGCCAAGGGGTGTCTTAACCGACACCTCGGTACCTATGATTTTGAAGCCGTGCTCGGATGCCAGGCGCGAAGCCACCTGATCCCGGAACGCATCCCCCGCGACCTTGTTCGCTGTGACGCCTGGTAAGGCTTTTGTGGCGTTGCGTCCTGATTGCTGGGCAACCGTCCGAACACCGTTGACGATCTTCTCCGCCACAGATCTGGCACCAGAGACCACCGCGCCGAGAGCCTTCCCCAGAGCTGTGCCCAACGGCGCCAGTGCTGACTTGGCCAGGTTCATCGCCGAACCCAACGCAGACCTGACCATCGGTCCCACGACCGGCGCTGCCCAGGCGAACAGGCCACCCAGTGCGCCGCCCATCACGGTGGCCACCACCGCTTCCGCGGTATCAAACCGACCCGTCACCGCCGCCTCGGCACCGTAGCTGGCGAACCCGGACGCAGCACCCACCACGATCCCACCAACAACAAGGCAGCCAATCCCAGCTGTACCGACACAAATTGCGCCCACCGCCAGCGCCCCACCGATACCGACAGCGACACCCGCGGCGAACCCCAACACACCGCCCCAGAAATCACGCTGCGGATCCTGCGCCGGCTGGCTGACCCCACCTGGGTTGCCGCTGCTGCTCTTCCCACCCGAGGCCGTCTTCGTTCCCCCACCGGACTTACTGCCACCCGATGACGAGTCGTTGGTGGGCACCAACGTCCAGCCCCCACTGTTACTTCCGATGAACTTGTAGTTGCCATCCGCCAACGGCTTCAACCCACTCGGATCACTGTTGGTGATCGGACTGTTGTTCGCATAGAGATACGCGTTCCACTGCAGCGGATCCGCGACATCTTGTACTGGGTCAACCGTGACAAACCGCTGCAACACCGGGTCATAGTCGCGGGCACCAACCCGCACCAAACCCGTCGCATCCTTCGTGCCACCCACGAAGCCACGCTCACCGGTCCACCCCGCGGGCGCCGCACCCCGCTGCCCGCCGTACGGGTCCTGCCACGTCGTGCGTAACTGACCGGTCGCATTGACCACCTGGTGATGCACCGTGCCCTGATGATCCGGAATCAACGACAGCACAGAGTCATTGCTCACACCGCTACGCACCGCAAGCGTTTGGCCCGCGTGCGAGTAGTACCGCAACCCCGACACCACCGGCTCGCCACTGGTCTCAGGTTGCAGCGGCGGCTGCACCGTTTGCTCCGCACCTGTGACGGTCACTTCGGTGCCAGCCAGGTACAGCGTCGTGGTGTCACCCTGCTGCCGCAACAGCCGCGCACCGCCGGCGTCATAGGCCATCCGGGCCGTAACCGAGGCGCCCTCCCGCACCTCCACAAACTGGCCGGCCTCATCCCACACCAAGGTCTGCTCAGCCCCACCAGGACCAGGCCTGGACGTGGTGTTCCCAGCTTCGTCTACTGCGTAGCTGGCAGTGCCGCTGTCGTCACCGGAAAGGTTCGCGCCAGTGATGAAGTGCGGATGAGCCGCACCATCGGCGTTGTAGCTGTAGCTGGTCGTGGTGCTGGAAGTCGGCGTGCGATCAGTTCGACTGCTGGTCTTGCCCGTCGTACCCACCTGCCAACTGGTCCAGTACGGCGAGGGCCCCGCCAGGCCTGACTGGCTACGCGCAGCCGTATCACAACCGGTCCCTCCGGGCGTCCAGGCCTCGCTGAGCTGCCCCTGATAGTCGTAGCCGAAACACTGATTGTCGTAGACATTGCCCGGCAACTTGGCGCGCACCTGAGTGATCCGCCCCGCCGGGTCGTACGCCAGGTCCGTATGCTCATCGGTCAACGACGGCGTCACCTCACGGTCAAGCTGCGTGCTGGTCAGCCGCAATGTCGCCGGATCGCGGGTGTAGCTGGCCATCATTGCTTTGCCGGAATGCGTTCCGAGCACGAACGCCGAAACGGTGCCGTACTGCAGGTACTGGGTGTTGATGACATAGGTCGCCGTGGCGCCGGCAATCGAGCCGGTCAGGCTGTACGCCAGCCCGGTGGAGGTGTAGCCGAGGCTGAGTGTCTCCGCGGGCAACGGTCCGGCGGCAGGCAACCCGATCGTGTTGGTGGAGCCATCGGCGTTGTAGCTGGTAGTGGTCGTGTAGGTGCCTGCCAGTTGGCTGGGGATGAGGCCGCCTACAGCGGGAACGATCGTGCTGCTGCTGGTCGGCCGTCCGGCCACGTCGTAGCTGTTGATCCGGTTGGTGACCGTGCCGCCATCGAGGTGCCGACTGGTCGAGGTCACCAGGCCGGGTTTCACGGTGTCATAGACGGTGGAGGTCAGCAGCGTGACTCCGTCGGCCTTGGTCGTCTTGGTGGGCCTGCCCAGGTTGTCGTAGTAGTACTTCAGCGTCACGCCGCGGGCATCGCTCGAGGTGGTGAGCTGCCCGGCGATGTTGTACGTCATCGTCGTCAGGCCCTTGTCGGGGTCGTCGGCGGTGAGTTGGTTGCCCGCGAGGTCGTAGGTGTAACGCCAGGTGTTGTTCTTGGCGTCGACCATGGTGGCGAGGTTCCCCGCCGGGTCGTAGGCGTAGCGCGTCGTCACACCTGTCGCGGCGGGCGTGGTACCGAGATGCTGGGTGAGAGCGGTGGTACGGCCCTGGTGGTCGGATACGACGGTAGTGGGGGTGCCGCCGGCTGGCGGCGTGGTCTTGACCCTATCGCCCTCGTAGCTGGTTGAGGTCTCCCATTTGAACTGTTCCGCGCTGTACAAGGACTGCTTGAGCATTCTGCCGGCGAAGTCGTACCGGCTGCGGTTCGAGGTGGGGATGTCCGCACGGTTAGCTGGCTGCACCAGCGTCGTGCCGGGCGCGGTCGAGTTGTAGTAGCGATCGGACAGTACGGCATTGCCGCGGGAGTCGTAGCGGGTATCGGTGACGATTCGACCGGCCGAGGCACCCGGCACCTGATCCTGCCGAGGCCTCAGCAACGAGTCGAGCAGGCTGATGCTGGTGGCGTAGCTGCTGCCGTTGGGTAGAAGGGTCTTCGTGGTGATGGCGGTCGGTGCCGTCTTGCTGACGGCGTAACCGTAGGTTTCCGTCGCGGTTTGGGATTTCGCGCGCCCGGGTCGCCACACGGCGGTGGTCCGGCCGAGTGCATCATAGGTCGCCTCGGTGGTCTGGCCGGCAGGTTCGACCAGCTTGATCACGACACCGCGTCGTGGGTCGAAGGTTGTGGTGGTGGTCTGCTTTCCGGCCGGGCCAGTGCCGTCGGGGTCGGCGGTGGTCGTGGTCATCGATGACAGCAGACCGCCGGTGGTGTGGCTGAAGCTGCTGGTGGCAACGTTGCCGAGCGGGTCGGTCGCCTGCACGACTCGACCCCACTGGTCGTAGGCCGTCTGTGCTATCGGTGGCCAGGATCGGGCCGTGCCCGAGCCGGTCAGCACCTCCAGCCTGGTCTCCAAGGCCGGGTTGCTGACCGGCGCGGTGAGGCTGGTTGTGCCGTAGTAGTGACGGCTGCCGGCGATGAGTTGGTTCACATTCTCGCTGCTGTTGCAGTCAGTGGGCATCGTGGTGGTCTGCGTAACGCGGTCCACGGGTCCGGTTGCGGCGTCGGAGGGAGTGGCATAGGTGGTGCGGGTGCAGGTCTCGTCCCCCTGCACTGCCATGTCTCCGAGCGACTCGGCGATGGTCGGTTGGCCGTAGGGGTCCCAGCCGACGATCCGCTCCCGGCCGCGGCGGTACCCACCGGATGCCAACTTCTGGCGTGAGTCGGTCTGTTGGATATCGACCTGGCGGGACGTAAGCCGGCCGTCAGTGAACAGTTGCTTGGCGTAGGGCTCCATGATCGAACCGGAATCCTCGCTGCCTCCCACTGCAGTCAGCGTGCGGGTTTCCCTTACCAATCCGGCGAACCAGTCCTCGTCTACGCGGGACCCTCCCTCGCTGTCGGTGATCGAGACGCTCTTCGTGCCGGAGGTGTTCTTGTCGCCGTTCATGCCGCGGAAGTACAGAGTGCTCGTCACATTGCGGGTGGTACCGGCGCCGATCGCGGTAGTGACCTTGCTGTAGCCACGCCACTCGCCCCAGGTCCGGTACTTCTCCTTCGTCATCGGCGAATCGTTGTGCCGCCACGCGCCACCGCCCTCATAGGTGTAGTTGGTGACGATGTCTGGTGAGATGTCCAGCCCAAGACCGGTGAGGTTCACGTCGCCGGAGGCGGTCAGATCGCGATCGGTCACCTTGGTGACGACATACTTGTTGAACCACTGCAGGGTGGGTGCGGCGGTACCTGAGGAGTACCACACGGGCATGCAGCGCTTGGTGTTGGTGGGGATCTGGGCGGTGGTGGGAACCGTGGACGCGGTGCACTCCGGCGTGGAGTAGTTCACGATTGTCTGCGCACCGGTCTCAGACGTGATCACGCCCAGCCGTGGCTTCTCCAGTGCCACCCCGGCTGAGCCCTTGATCCTTGAGTCAAGCATGATCGGCGACAGCGCGACGGACGGCAGCGTGATGGTTCCGCCGGCCAGCCCGGCCTGGGCGATCGATGAAAGCCACATCGTCGGCACGGCGGCGCCATCAGTCGGCCTTGGGAAGGATGCCCCGAGCGTCCAGCGATCCACGCTGTCATAGCCCCCGGCGGTATTGCGGACGTAAGTGTTGATCTGGCTGACCCGCTTGCGGGTGAAGAAGGTCGGAGTCGTCTTCTGGCTCGGGCAGTAGGTGTCGCACAAGGCATCCATCGGCACGTCCGGCCAGGCCTTCGCTGTCGAGCTGGTCGGAGTGGCCGTCTTGCACGTGGAGGAGATCGAGGTATCGCATCGCTCTTCGACTGTGAATGCGACCTTTCCCGGCGAAGCGTCGGAGGTCTCCGAACTCTTGCGTTCGCCGTACTGGATACGGGTCAGGTACCCACCGCGGTCGTAGCTGACCGAGGTAGTCAGGTTCCGCTTGTACTTGTTCTTCTCTTTGACGTAGTAGTAGGTGATCGTGTTGCCGGTGGGCGAAACGACATAGTCAAGGTTCCAACGCCACGGGCGGGCATCGTTGAAAGAATCAGCGAAACTGGATTTGTAGCCTGGTTCATTGGAGTGGTTTGCGGCGACTGGGACCACCCACTTCGAGTTGGTCGCCGGCGCCGAGGCGCCATCCGCTTTGCCTTTGCCGAAGAAATACTGGGTTCCATCCGGCGTAGTGATGCGCCAGTACTCGTTGTTCGAGCCAGTTGAGCCAAGCTTGGCGATCCGGGTTCCGTCGTCCTTCTCAAGCCTCCAGTTGGGGGTATCACCGTCGCGGACCAGTTCGCCGGAGTGTCCCTCCATCGACAAGAAGGCATTGTCCCATTTCTCGTTGTTGTCCTTCTTCTTGTCCGTATACCAGCAGAGGTCAAGCGCATTTGAAGAAGAGTTGTTACCCTTGTCGCGGTCGTCGTAACAGGTTTGGTACTTGCGCTCGATAAACGCGGCGCCCAGTTCGAACCCCTCGCCCACCCAGGAAGCCTGGTTGTTGGTGTTGGACACGCCGCCATCGGTTCCACCCGACGAGTAGGACAACGCCAAGGTCGGCACCACGCCGCCCGGAGTGGTGGGAACACGCAACGGGTATGACCAAGCGAACTGGCCGCTGGAATCCCCCGCCGACCACGCCGAGGACGGCTTCAACGATGTCGCGCCGAAGTCGCCCTGGTCGCTCTCCGTGCTCGCGGCGGCAGCCAGCACTACCATCGAAGTCGGCGCGGCCTCTTTGACCGGGCTCGGCGGTATGGCCTCCGCCACATCATCCGGCTGCGCTTCAGACGAGGGAACCGAGTCGGATTCGACCGGTTCTGGAGTCGGCTCCGGCTCTCCGTCTCCGGCTGATTCTGGCGCCGGCGACGCAGAGACCTCTGGCGGGATCTCGGATGATTCGCTCGGAGCCGGGCTCGCCACCCCCGGCATGGCGAGGTCAGTCATCAACTGGTGAGAAACAACATCGTTTACCGTAGTCAGTTCAGTTTGCTGCTGGCAGTCTGGCCGTTCTGGGGACGTCAGCGCGCACTCCGGCAATGTGACGAGTCTCAGCCGGTTCGCATAGCCGGCGCCCACCGCGGATGCGAAGCCGGAGTAGTCCAGCGCCACCGAGAGGTCCGCGCCCGGTTGGGCCTGAATGACCACGACCACCCCCGGCCCGACGAGTTGTTCGCCCGCTGCTAGGTCAAGCACCTTGATCTGCGCCGTGTCTGCTGACTTTGAGGCGAGCGCTATCGGCGATCCGCCGGCACGCTGAGCCTTGCCTTCAGCCACCTGGAGATCAACGGTCACTTCCTCCGCAACCGGCCATTCGACGCGCCCTGGCGCAAACTCCTCCGGTGCCGTGACGCGCGCCTTCCGAGCTGCGGTGTCGACCACTCTGACGCTCTCGAGCTGTTGAACCTCAGGCTTCCAGCTCGCGGCGTGGGCCGGAATCACCGGCCATTGGTGCATTCCGATGACCAAGGGAATGGCAAGTACAGTCGTGATGATCCGACGCGAACGCGCAGACATGCAGGGCTCCTCGGCAAGTAGAAATTAGGTGGTGACTCGGCTAGACGGCGGCGACGTCCTTCTTCGTCCATTTACTTTCCGAGTGGTCGCGGTATGCCAGCTCGACGGTCGTTGAAGTGAAGCGTTCGAAGCCGGGGATCGTAATCTTGCCTTTGTCAGGCTTCACACAGGTGTCCGAAGATATCGGATCCAAATCAATGGCAACTCCGCCGACCTTGACACATACTTTTGCATCGTTCGGTGCGTTGCTGAGCGCAATCGGCAGCGGTGTATTCGAGGGAACCGTGTTCTGGTTTGGCCAGTTCTCGATCGCCCAAGACCATATCGGCGCGGCCGGCGGCAGATCCACCGTAAAAGTGTACGCCGCGGGCTCTAGCGACAACAACTTGGTGTCCCTATTGTATGAGCGAATCTCCACGTCGTAGGTTCCCTCGACAAGGCCAGACAAATCAAGGAAAGGAAGCGTCGGTGAGTTGGGCACAACCCTATTCGAGTCTCCTTCTTTGAGCACGGCGCGGTCTCGCGACACCTTGAATCGGGCTTGAAGGCAGTCCGTGCTCAGACGACACTGGAAGCCGCTTGCGAGAGCCACCTTTGCCTGCATCCTCACCGAAGAGGACGTGGTCACCAACGGCTGACCGGGAACACTGTTGGTGTTGGTGATGGAGAAGCCCGTGGGGGTGGGTGGCTCGGGTTCGTAGGTGACGAGCAGGTCTGGGGATGAACTCGAGTGCTTGTACTCGCGCCAGCCATTCTTGTCCGACTCGTCACTGGAGCGGATGCCGAGGGTGACGGTGGTCCGGGTCTCGTAGTCCGTCCTCTCCCGCTGTACCCCAGAGGTGATATTCCACTTCTGGGTGTAGGTCTTCTTGCACACGTCCTCGTGACCAACTGCATAGTCGTTGGTCTTCGATCCTGAGTCAGAGTGGGTTCCTGGCTGATCAGACCAGGTGGTGCCGGAGTTGATCGTGTTGTGGAACTGCACCTTGACCGAAGGCCCGAAGTCGGTGTCGCTGCAACTGTGCTGAGGGGAGTGGGTTTGAACGTAGCTGAACTCGGCCATGGTGATCTGCGAGGCACTGATCAACGTACCGGCGCCCTTGTTGTTCTTCGGCCAGCGGAACTGGTAGTACATCCGGGATTTGTAGTAAGGAGAACTCCAGCCGTTGTAGCCAATCTTGCCCCGGGATCCGATGTCGGAGTTGTATTTGGTGAAGTCCTGAGTCACCCGCACTGCATACGACTGCTCCATGCTCACCGAAGGGTCGATCACCACCGGGAACACGGTGGTCGGGTCATCAAGCAGCGCTGCTGCTTCCTCGGACACCTCGAAAGACACCTGGCTGGCGGTCCCCCGCCTCAGGATTCCGCCATCCTCCACCGCCAGCGGCTCAATCTGGGCGCCTTCAGGGGGATCAAGCAGGTCGGCCAGAGAAGCGTCGACTGGCTGGCCAGTGGCGTCCCACAGATACGCCGGTGGAATGATGACCCGCTCGTCGCCGGCCTCGTCAAGATAGGCGATCCCGCCGCTCTCGGTCGGAAGGCTCTGCAGGGCTGGCGGAGCAAGGGTGATCGGCACCGACCGCACCAGTGGATGTTGCGCCGCACTCGGATCCTTCACAATCAGGAAAGTCTCAGCTCCGTCGATCGCAGTGCGAACAACTAGGTCAACACCCGGCACGACCTCTGCAAAAGTTGCCAGATTGCCGTCAATCGTCGGCGAAGGGAGTGCCTCAGGCCACTGGAAAGCTACTTTGAAGTCGCCCTCCCCCATCGTCAGGAAGACCCCATCGCCACCAACAACAGTGATCGGAACTGTGGCCGCCTCGGCCACCCACGTGCTGTTGCCGGCCGCGACCAGTTGTGCCGACGGCTCACGCCAACCGCCCCGACCATCAGGCACCCGGGAAACCTGCGCCGACAACTTGGCCTGCAGCAGCCCGGTCTCGGGATCAGCCGTCACCAACGTGCGCTCGTCCGTCAACGCCGACGCCACCACTGGTTCGCCGGTGGCCATGGCCTGCGCGACTGCTTCGGCCGCATCTAGCAGGTGCGGCGGTGGGGTTTCCGCGGTCGCTGTCGGTACCGAGGCAAGCACGCCACTGGCCAGCGTCAGCGCGAGAATCAGAAGGGGCAAGCGGGGCGAGCGAGTCATCAGGTGTCTCCCGTCGGGTGGGGCCTGACTGCTGTGTTTCCGGCACCTGCTGTTTCATGACGCCCAGAGGCGAGAGTTTGAGACTTTCCGGATTTCGCTTGCGAAGCCGTGGTTCGGCGTACCGTTGCGGCCATGACGGGCCGTCACCCCACCTCCGCCCAGGCGGTCGAAGCCACGTCGATCAATGACCGGTTCACTGCGCTTTACAACGCACACGGCCGCAGCATTCTTGCTTCTGCCTATCGAAGAGTCGGTGACTACGCCACTGCAGAAGATCTGGTCGAAAGCGTGTTCCGCGCAGCTTGGATTCACCGGGAGAACGCCGACGAGGTCTTCAACCACCGTTGGTTGTACCGCACTCTCGAGAACGTGGTTGGCAACGAGTACCGCCGTCGGAACCGCGCAGCCGCTCTCTTCCTACGCCTTGCCTCGATGACACAGATCAGAACGAGCGAGAGGAACGACCCCACCGATGTCATCCTCGTCCAGCGAGCCATCGCTAGCCTGTCCACCCAGGACCAGGAGCTTCTTGGCTTGGTTTACCACAACGACCTTGCTCGGGTAGAGGCAGCCGACCTTCTGGGAATCAGTGTCGACGCACTCAACCACAAGGTCATGAGAGCGCGCCGCAAACTGCTCGCGATCCTTGAGGATCAGGGAGGTCTGCGGTGAACGACGACGAACTCGATCGGCTACTGAGGGCTTCCCGGCCCAATTTGCCACGGCAAGGCGATCCCCTGACCGAGCGCGAGCACCAGATGCTTCACGCGATCATGTCCTCAGACCCCGAGCACGAACTCAATCTTGAGAAGGACGGATCTTCGGCTGGCCCGACGCCCACACGTCCAGCCCGTGCTGAAGTCATCGAGTTGCCCGTGCGTAGCAGGCGGCACCGGCGGACCTGGATCGCCCTACCCGCCGCAGCCGTGCTTCTAGCCGCGCTCTTCCTATTTCAACCGTGGAAGGGAACACAGCCTGCGCACGCGGCCTCCCCTCCTATGCTGACCCTGACCCCCGTCCAAGCTGATCTCCGTGAGGTAGTGAAGCGAGCACAGGAGCAGTTGCTGGCGGGACCGGACCGGCCGGCCGAGCGCCGCTCGGAGTCGGAAGGCTGGTACCTCCAAACAGAGGTCGAGAGTTCAGGCACAGCTGCGGTCATCGCACCTCAGGAGTACCTGACCGAGTGGCGGGAGGATCTGTCCGGTCGCACCGTGGCAGTCGCTGGAGCGGCCTACGTTCCCCAAGATGGTCGGCGCGTAGCACCGCCCGACGGTGCCGCTCCACCGGCTGGTACCGTGCTCGCCGACAACACGTACCGGGCTGGGGAAATGCCGGTGCGGTTCCCCGGTCAACCACCGTCCAACGCCGACTTGATGCGCTCGTACTTGGAGGCGGGAGGGGCTGCTTCGACAGGTGATGCGGTGAGCTGTCTTCAAACGGTGCGAGCGCTACTGGATGAGTGGACGCTCAGCGGCAATCAGCAGGCTGCTCTGTTGCAGGTACTCGGTGATCTCGACGGCGTTGAAGTAGCTGGCGAAACAACCGACAGATTGGGTCGGCCTACGATCGCCATTCGCATAGCCTCATCAAGCACGCCCGCCTGGGAGTACCTGCTGATGATCGGGAGAGACACCGGTCGAGTGTTGGCCAACGAGGACATCTACCTCGGTGGATTGCCCGAACTCGATCTGTCTGCGCCCACCGTAACCACATATGTCGCGTGGAAGTGAAAGCTCCATGACGACCAACTTGAGTACCCAGCTCTGGATACCGAAAGGAACACCCATGCGTACACTTTTGGCTGCGTCTCTCACCGCGTTGGCACTGTCTTTGGTAGGTATGCCGCCTGCCCAGGCCGGCACCTCCACGGTTCAAAGGGAGATCGACACGGCTCTGGCCACATTCCCCGGTGGCACCCAGACCTCTGCGAACACCATCGAGTGGGAGGACGGTGACGTTACGCTCACGCTCGCCACCGAAGGCGTTGGATCACAATCTGTCGGCAGCTGTGAGACCGGCAAGTACTGCGTATACAGCAAGGCACAGTTGCTCGGCTCCAAGCTGTCGTTCTCTACCTGCAACAAGACCTACTCGACTGCCGCGCTCTCTGGCGGAGTCAACTCGATGGCGAACGCCCGCTCGTCTGGCACGGTGAAAGGCCTCAACAGTTCGAGCACCACCTTGGTCACAGTCAACGCAGGTGGCCACGTCAACCTGACACCGACCGGGATCACCCAGGTCAAGTGCACCTCCTGAGGGAGCGAGACCTCAGCCAGCCAACTCGTAGGTCGACCACAGCTTGTAGCCAGCATCGCTGCGGACTCTGGAGGAAGTTCGGGAAACGCCCGTTCGCCCCCTACAGAAAGAACCGCCGATGAAGAAGAAAGCCGTTGCCGCCGTCTCCGCCGCAGTCCTGACCGCTGGGTTGGGCGTGGGCGTGGCCCAGTTGGCCACTGCCGCCGACCCGACGTCCTCTCCCACGTCCTCCCCGTCCGCCGGGCCGGGCGATCAGAAGGGACGCCCGGGAGGCGGACTCCACCGCGGCGCCGACGTCGACGTGAGCGGCCTGGCCAAGAAGCTCGGGGTGGACGAGACCAAGCTCTCCGAGGCGGTCTCCGCGGCCCGCAAGGCCACCCGCCCGACCGAGAAGACCAAACCCACCGAGCAGACCCAGGCCGAACGCGAGGCCGCCCGGGCCGAACGTCAGGCGGCCTTCGCCAAGGCGCTGGCCTCGGAGCTGGGCATCGATGAGGCGAAGGTCACCGCGGCGCTGAACGAGCTGCGCACCGAGCGGGAGGCCGAACGCGCGGCCGAGAGCAAGGCCGTCCTCGACCAGGCCGTCAAGGACGGCAAGCTCACCCAGGCCGAGGCGGATGCCGTCCAGAAGGCAGCCGACCAGGGCATCGTCCGGATCGGGAAGGGAGGCCGTTGATCACAGACCGACGAAGGGTGCCTGGAACGACCCTTCGAGACTCGCCCTTCGGGCGACCTCAGGGATCGTCCAGGGCTCACGCGACCCGCTAGGAGCGGGGGTCGCGCTCTCCGGCCGGCACCGGGATCTCGATCCGGTTGCCGGCCGGGGGGAGCGGGCAGGT
Source organism: Propionicimonas sp. (assembly GCA_049840415.1). Taxonomy (GTDB): domain Bacteria; phylum Actinomycetota; class Actinomycetes; order Propionibacteriales; family Propionibacteriaceae; genus Propionicimonas. Next base: position 648,465 of record JASGLB010000014.1, read on the forward strand.
GCCGAAGTCGGTGAACGCGCAGGGCGGGTTGGCCGCGAAGTTGAAGTCGACCACCGGCTCGGCGCCCGGCTCCTCGTCCAGCACGATCCAGCGGAACCGGGGGTTGCCCGGGTCGCGGAAGGAGATCAACCAACTGCCGTCGCCGCCGGTCACCTTCAGCGTCACCGGAGAGCCGGCGACCAGCAGTTCGACCTCACCGGTGACCTGCGCGCTGAGCTTCACCCGGGCGGCGGCCGAGCCGATCTGCTCCCGCTTCGCCTGGTCGTAGCGTCGGTAGCGGCCGGTCAGCCGCCAGGCCGGGTCGTAGTCGAAGGACGGAACCCCGGTATAGGCCTGGAGCGCGGGCGACCGTGGGTCGCGGACCCGGACGCCGAGGAAGCCGTCCCGCAGGATGAGTTCCAGGTGCCTCTCCGCCACGGTGACCGAGGGCGCCTCGCCGGACGCCGGATCCCACAGCAGGGTGGGCTCGGTGACCGGTCGGCCAGCCAACAGCACCGGCTCGGCGTCCCCGGCGGGGTCGAGGTGGACGCCGCGCTGGTCCGCCCACCACCGTCCGGGCAGTCCGTCCAGCGGCAGCGGCGCCTCATCCAGCCAGTGCAGCGCGGTCAGGCTGAGCCAGCCGTACGGCTGGCCGAACTGGGCGTCGCGTTCCCCGCGCCAGGCCCGCCAATACGCCTCAGCCTGGGCTGTGGTCTGCTCGGGCAAGGTTCACTGTTCCCGGTAGCGCTTGGCCTGCGCCAGCGCCTCACGCAGCGACTCGGCGGTGTGGTGGGTGACGTAACCGGGGGTGTCACGCTGGATCCGCCAGCCCTCGGCGAGCGGGGCGACCTCGACCGCGTCGAAGCCGAAGGCGTCCAGTAGCCCGGCGACCGTGCCCCGGGCCTCGGCATCGTCCCCGGCGACCACCAGGGCGCGGCGACCGGGCGTCCCGGACGGACGGCCGTCGGTGGTCAGCTCGGGCGCTGCGATGTGGTTGAACGCCTTCACCACCTTGGAGGTCGGCAGGCGCCGCTGCAACAGCTCGGAAGTGGTGGTCGACTCGTCGTCCAACTCGGCGATCTGGCCGTCGCGCTGCGGGTAGTAGTTATTCGTGTCGATCACGATCTTGCCCGCCAGCGGTTCGACCGGCACGGAGCCGATCGCCTTCAGCGGGATGGTGACCACCGCGAGGTCCGCCGCCGCGGCGGCTTCCGCCGGGGTGGCAGCGCGGGCGTGCGGGCCCAGTTCGTCCACCAGACCCTGCAGGGTCTCGGGACCGCGGGAGTTGCTCAGCACCACGTCGTAGCCCTGCCCGACCGCGAGCCGGGCGAGTTGCGAGCCAATGTGGCCCGAACCGATGAAACCGATCGTCGTCATGCCTACCCAAACCCCGTCCATCCCAGCCGCATTCCCCGGGCGGCGGGAGTCAGCCCGAAGCTCAGCGGTAGGGCTCGGCCTCGGGGACGATGTCGTAGCCGTGCCCGAGCAGCCAGGCGACCACCGCGCGGCGATCCTGTTTGCCCTGCTCGTTGAGCACTTCCGGCGGCGGGTAGTTGAAGTAGAGATCCTGGAAGGTCTCGCCGTCGCGATAGGGAGCCAGCGGGTCGACCCCCAGCTCGAGCATCCGGAGAATGAGCTTTCCCTTGCTGGTCATCGCGCAGTGGTGCAGCGCCAGCAGGCCCTGCAGGTCGGGGTGATCGAGGTCGGCGCCGGCCTGCACCAGCAGTTCGAAGCCGGCGTCCTGGTTCGACACGCACACCCGGAACAACGGTGTCTCGCCGGTCCCCGGGTTGGCGATGTCCGGATCGGCGCCGGCGGCCAGCAGGGCGGGCATCACCTCCGGCTCGTCCACCGCCAGGTGCAGCGCGGTCACCGAGGCCCCGATCCGGTCGGGGTCGGCCCCGGCCGCCAGCAGCGCCTCCACGCCGGGCAGGCTGGAGGTGAGCACGGCGTACTGCAGCATGGTGAGCTCCAGGCGTCCGGTCGCCTCAATATCGGCGCCGGACGAGATCAGCTCGTCGATCCGGCCCCGGTCGCGGGAGCGGATCGCGCCGGCCAGGTCCGCGGCCGGGCCTTCGAAGTACTCCTCGGGACGCGGCCCGCTGCCGGCCAACCGGGAGGTCAGGATCGAGCACCCGGTGAGCAGCACCCCGAGCAGCACGATCGCGGCCAGCGGTAGTCGTCTCATGCCCCGATCAAACCATCCACCGGCTCGCCGGGGAACTGACGCTCGGTTGCAGGCAGCCGGAACACAGCCGGTAGCGGGAGAATCGACGTGGGAAACCCAGGGATATCTGGTGGGCCTAACTGGACTTGAACCAGTGACCTCCGCCTTATCAGGGCGGCGCTCTAACCGTCTGAGCTATAGGCCCGCTGATGCGGTGCACCGAGGGGCAACGTTACCGTGCCCGGCGGGCAGGTCTCAACTTGGCGATTCCGGGATCTCGCGTCGTACTCGTTCGGCTTCCGGTGGCAGGAGGCCGAACAGGTACGACGACAGCCGGACGGGCACCCGTCCCGGTCGGGTCTTCGACGTGGCGCAGGGTCCGCGGGGATCGCGCGGTCAGTCTTCGGCGAGCGTGACTTCCAGGCCGCCGAGGATGTTGGCCGACAGGTTGTACAGGAACGCGGTGATGGTGCCCAGGGCGGTCATCAGCACCACATTGATCACCGCGATCAGCGCGGTGATGCCCAGCACCTTGTTCATGCTGATGTAGTCCTCGATGTGCCAGCCGGTGGTGTCGCTCGGGCTGGAGACCAGGTCGGTCACCCGCTCATTGATCGCGGTGAAGATCCCGGAGGACTCGACCACCGTCCACACCAGGTAGATCGAGACCCAGAACATGATCCCGAAGGCGATCGAGAACAGGAAGACGGTCTTCATCACCGACCACGGATCCAGCCGGGAGACCCGCAGCCGGGCCTTCCGGGTGCGCCGGATCCCCTTGCGGACGGGAGTGGGCGCGGGGGCGGGTACCGGAGCCTCGGTCACCGCCGGTTCGGGTGCCGGTGGTGGGACGACCGTGGTCACGGCCTCGGTGGCCTCGTACTCCGGGCCCGGCGGAGGCGTCGGCGAGGGCGCCGACTCCACCTTGATCGGTGGGATCCGGACGACGGTGTCGTCCAGCCCCTTGCCGTTCGGCGTGGAGGCTCCTTCTACTCGCCAATAGGGGGCATCAACCAGCCCCGCGGGCGCCCCGCTTGCGCTCGGTTTGTCAGTCACCGTTCTCCTCCCCGGCCGGTGTGCCACCCTCCTGGCCTGGTTCGACAACGTCAACGGTACCTTGCGAATTCGGCGTCGGGCCAGCTTCCTCGCTCGGGGACTCCGGGGACACGGGCAGCTCACCGCTGGATTCCGGGTTCAGCGCGATCACCGCGACCGCGTCGTCATCGGCCACGCCGACGAACTTCACGCCCATCGTGTCGCGTCCCTTGGCGGGCACTTCGGCCACCGCGGAGCGGATGATCTGACCGCTCACCTTGATCGCGATCACCTCGTCCGACTCCTGCACCACCAGGCCACCGACCAGCGAACCGCGGTCCTCGTTCAGCTTCATCGCCTTGATGCCCAGGCCACCGCGGCCCTGCTGGCGGTACTCGCTCACCGCGGTCCGCTTGGCGAAGCCGCCATCGGTCACGGTGAACACGAACCGGTCGTCCTCGGGCATGTCGGCACCGATCACCGACATCGACAGCAGGGCGTCGCCGTGCCGGAACTTCATCCCGGTGACGCCGGAGGTCGCCCGTCCCATCGGCCGCAGTTGCTCGTCGTCGGCCGCGAACCGGATCGCCTGGCCCTTGCGGGAGATCAGCAGGACGTCGTCCGCGGCGCTGCACAGCGCGGCGCCGATCAGCTCGTCGTCCGGCTCGCGGAAGTTGACCGCGATCACGCCCGCCTGCCGCGGCGAATCGTAGGAACGCAGTTCGGTCTTCTTCACCAGGCCGTTCTTGGTGGCCAGCAGCAGGTAGGGCGCGTCGTCGTAGGAACGCAGCGTCATCACCTGAGCGATCCGCTCCTCGGGCAGGAAGCTGAGCAGCCCGGCGACGTGGCCGCCCTTGGCGTCCCGGCCGGCCTCCGGCAGCTGCCACACCTTCGCCCGGTACACCCGCCCCAGGTTGGTGAAGAACAGGATCCAGTGGTGGTTGGTGGTGGCGAACAGGTGCTCGACCTCGTCGTCGGTCCGCAGCGAGGCGCCCCGGACGCCCTTGCCGCCGCGCTTCTGCGTCCGGTAGAGGGCGGACGAGGTGCGCTTGGCATAACCACCGTGGGTGATGGTGACGATCATCTCGTCGTCCGGGATCAGATCCTCGTCCGACAGGTCGCCGTCGGCGGCGATGATCCGGGTGCGGCGCTCGTCGCCGTACTTCTCGACGATATCGGTCAGCTCCTGGGAGATGATCCGGCGCTGCCGCTCCTCGTTGGCCAGGATGTCCTTCAGGTCGGCGATCTCCGCCTCGAGCGCGGCCAGCGCGTCGATGATCTTCTGACGCTCCAGCGCGGCCAGCCGGCGCAGCTGCATGTCGAGGATGGCGGTGGCCTGGATGTCGTCGATGTCCAGCAGCGCCTTCAGGCCCTCGCGGGCCTCCTCGGTGGTCCGGGAGCCGCGGATCAGCGCGATCACCGCGTCCAGCTGGTCGAGCGCCTTGACCAAACCACGCTGGACGTGCGCCTTGGCCTCGGCCTCGCGCAGCCGGTAGGCGGTGCGACGCTGGATGACCTGGATCTGGTGCCGCACCCAGTGGCTGATGAACTGGTCCAGCCGCAGGGTGCGCGGGACGTCGTCCACCAGGGCGAGCATGTTGCAGCCGAAGGTGTCCTGCAGCTGGGTGTGCTTGTACAGGTTGTTCATCACCACCCGCGGCTGGGCGTCCCGCTTCAGGACGATCACCAGCCGCTGGCCGGTGCGGGACGAGGAGTCGTCGCGGATGTCGGCGATGCCGGTGAGCTTGCCGGATTTCACCAGCTCGGCGATCTTCACCGCCAGGTTGTCCGGGTTGCACATGTACGGCAGTTCGGTGACGACCAGGTTCGTCCGTCCGGCCTTGTCCTCCTCGATGTCGATCACCGCGCGCATGATCACCGAGCCACGACCGGTGCGGTAGGCGTCCTCGATGCCCTTGCGGCCGACGATCAGCGCGCCGGTCGGGAAGTCCGGGCCCTTGATCCGCTCCATGGCGGCCTCGAGCAGCTCTTCCTTGGTGGCCTCGGGGTGCTCCAGGGCCCACTGGACGGCCTCGGCCACCTCGCGCAGGTTGTGGGTCGGGATGTTGGTGGCCATGCCGACCGCGATGCCGGTGGAGCCGTTGACCAGCAGGTTGGGGAACCGGGCCGGCAGCACGGTCGGCTCGAGTTCCTTGTTGTCGTAGTTGGGCTTGAAGTCGACGGTGTCCTCGCCGATGTCGCGGACCATCTCCATCGCCAGCGGGGCCATCCGGCACTCGGTGTACCGCATCGCCGCGGCCGGGTCGTTGCCCGGGGAGCCGAAGTTGCCCTGCCCGGCCACCAGCGGCGCCCGCATCACCCAGTGCTGCGCCAGCCGCACCAGGGTGTCGTAGATCGCCGAGTCGCCGTGCGGATGATAGAGCCCCATCACGTCACCGACGATCCGGGAGCACTTGTTCCAGCCCCGGTCGGGACGGTAGCCGCGGTCGTACATGGCGTAGATCACCCGGCGATGGACGGGCTTGAGCCCATCGCGGACGTCCGGCAGCGCCCGTCCCACGATCACGCTCATCGCGTAGTCGAGGTAGGAGCGCTGGATCTCGACCTGCAGGTCGATCTCCTCGGTGCGGCTCTCGGTCGGGGCCAGACCGGTGTCGACCACCGCGTCGGCGACCTCGCCATCAGGCAGGGTGCCGTCGATCGGTTCGTCGGGACCGTCAGTCATGTCTTCTCCTCCGGGCTGGTGACCGGCCCTTCGAGACTCGCGCTGCGCGCGACCTCAGGGACCGGGTCTGGTGCTCGCGCACCGGTTCAGTTGTCGTGACCCCTTGAGACTCGCGCTGCGCGCCCTCAGGGATCGAAGGTGGTGCATTCAGTTGTTCGGGATAGCCGTGGTCGGTGGCTGGGGTCGGCCGGTAGGGCCGAGTCTCGAAGCCGCCGCGACGGGACCTAGACGTCGAGGAAGCGGACGTCCTTGGCATTGCGCTGGATGAAGCCGCGGCGCTGCTCGACGTCCTCACCCATCAGGATGGTGAACATCTCGTCGGCGGCCGCCGCGTCGTCCAGGGTGACCTGCAGCAGCGTCCGCTTCTCCGGATCCATCGTGGTGTCCCACAGGTCGCCGGCGTTCATCTCGCCCAGACCCTTGTAGCGCTGGATCGGGTTGTTGGTCGGCGCCGGCAGCTTCTTGCCCGCGGCCAGCCCGGCGTCGCGCAGCGCGTCCCGCTCGGCGTCGGTGTAGGCCAGTTCGTGCGGGGCGTTCGTCCAGCGCAGCCGGTACAGCGGCGGCTGGGCCAGGTAGACGTAGCCACCGTGGATCAGCGGCTTCATGAACCGGAACAGCAGGGTGAGCAGCAGGGTGCGGATGTGCGCGCCGTCCACGTCGGCGTCGGCCATCAGCACGATCTTGTGGTAGCGCAGCTTGTCGATGTCGAAGTCGTCGGTGACGCCGGTGCCGAGCACGTTGAAGATCGCCGACACCTCGCGGTTCTGCAGGATCTTGTCCAGCCTGGCCTTCTCGACGTTCAGGATCTTGCCCCGGATCGGCAGGATCGCCTGGGTGCGCGGGTCGCGTCCGCCCTTGGCCGAACCGCCGGCGGAGTCACCCTCGACGATGAAGACCTCGCACTCCTTGGGCTCGGTCGAGGAGCAGTCGGCCAGCTTGCCGTACTCCCCCGCCCCGTTCAGCAGGCCCTTGCGGGAGCGGGCCAGGTCGCGTGCCTTGCGGGCGGCGATCCGGGCCTGGGCGGCGGCCTGCGACTTGCGGACGATGTCCTTGCCCTCGGCCGGGTTCTTCTCCAGCCAGTCGCTGAGCAACTCGTTGACCACCCGCTGCACGAAGGAGCGCGCCTCGGTGTTGCCCAGCTTGGTCTTGGTCTGGCCCTCGAACTGCGGCTCGCCCAGCTTCACCGAGATGATCGCGGTCAGGCCCTCGCGAATGTCGTCGCCGGAGACCCGGTCCTCACGCTTCTTGATCATCCCCCAGGCCTCGCCCCACTTGTTCACCGTGTTGGTGAGCGCGGCGCGGAAGCCCTCTTCGTGGGTGCCGCCCTCGTGGGTGTTGATCGTGTTGGCGAAGGTGTGGACGCTCTCGTTGTACGAGGTGTTCCACTGCATCGCCACCTCGAGGCTCATCTCGTCGTCGACCGCGTCGATCGCGATCACCGAGGGGTGGATGACGTCCTTGGTGCCGGTGAGGTACTTCACGTAGTCGATCAGACCGTCCTCATACTTGAAGGTCTGCTCGCGGACGGTCTCGATCTCGTCGGTCTCCGGGTTGTCGGCATGCTCCGGACGCCGGTCGATCAGGGTGATCGACAACCCCTTGTTCAAGAAGGCCATCTCCCGGAACCGGGTGGCCAGGGTGTCATAGGAGTAGGTGGTGGTCTCGAAGATCTTCGGGCTGGCGTAGAAGGTGACCACGGTCCCGGTGCCCTCGGCCGGCTCCAGCTGGGCCAGCGGGGCGTCCGGATCGCCCAACTGGAAGGACTGGCTCCAGCGGTAGCCGTCGCGGCGCACCTCGGCGGTCAGGCTGGTGCTGAGCGCGTTCACCACCGAGACGCCGACGCCGTGCAGACCACCGGAGACCTTGTAGCCGCCGGTGCCGAACTTGCCACCGGCGTGCAGTTTGGTGAGCGCTACGGTGAGCGCCGACATCTTCTCCACCGGGTGCTCGGCGACCGGGATGCCACGGCCGTTGTCGGTGACCCGGATGCCGCCGCCCTCGAGCAGCTCCACCGTGATGGTGTCGCAGTAGCCGGCCAGCGCCTCGTCCACGGCATTGTCGACCACCTCATAGACCAGGTGGTGCAGGCCACGTTCGCCGGTGGAGCCGATGTACATGCCGGGTCGCTTGCGGACGGCCTCCAGGCCTTCCAGAACGGTGATGGCCGATGCGTCGTAGCTGCCTTCGGCAACGTGCGCGGCCTCCGCAGCGGACACCGGGGTTGCGGTGGGCTCTTGGGTCACTGAGTTTCCCCTTCGGACGTGAGAACGGCCACCAACTGCCAGGCAGTGGCGGCTCGGTCAGGAACAGACCAAGTCTAGCGGATGTGCCCGAAATTCCTGGTTCCCACGAGGCGTGAGATGCCTCTGATCGGCCGGAATTGGCCCTGCCGAGGACTTCGCGGGCCGTCGTCCGTGGCCGGATACACGCTCCGGGGTGCCAGGCGGCCAGATCGCCGCCCAGGTGTTGTCCGATTGTTGTCCGTTTTTGGCCGGGTTCGGGTGAACCGCCACCTGGGACACGGGGACGGTTCCGGTGTCCCACCGGCCGGGCGGATCCCGGGACGGTTCTCCGGCTCACTTCGGACCAGGGAACCGTCCCCCGGTCCGGGCGGTCAGCCGTAGGTGTCACGCGGGCCGCGACCGGGGACGGAACGGCGTCCCTTCTTCCAGGAGGGTGCGTTCGGGCCGATCACCACCACCCGCTCGACGCTGCCCTGACCGAGCTGCTCGTTCAGCCGGGCGACGAGTTGCGGCGCGATCTGCCGCAGCGAGGTGGCCCAGGTGGTCGACTCGGCCCGGACGGTGAGCACCTTGTCGGCGAAGGACTCCGGCTTGGAGTGGGCGGCGTTCACCTCGCCGACCAGGTTCGGCCAGCCGCCCAGCAGGTGGTGCAGCTTGACGTCGGTGGACCAGCCCTGGGTGTCGATCATTTCCTTGATCAGCTCGCCCAGTGGCTCCGGACCGTCGTTGGTCGGACGGGCCGGACGCTTCCGGCCGCGCGGTGCCGGTGCGGCTTCGCCCCGGGCGGCGCGGGCGATCTGGCGGGCGACGTCCAGGCCCTCGGGGTCGTGGCCGGGGGCGGTCATGGGGTCGCCGCCTGGCTGGTCTCGTCCAGGGTCGGGTTCTGGCCCAGTTCGACGGTGAAGTGGCGGCCGGCGACGCTCGCCGGGACGTCGGCGGCCACCGCGGCGGTGATCAGCACCTGCTCGGCGGTCAGCGCCACCGCGGCCAACCGCTCGCGGCGCAGTTCGTCCAGCTCGGCGAAGACGTCGTCGAGGATCAGCACGGGTTCGACACCGTCGGCCCGGAGCACGCCGAAGCTGGCCAGGCGCAGCGCCAGCGCCAGCGACCAGGATTCGCCGTGCGAGGCGTAGCCGCGGGCCGGCAGCCCGGAGAGGGTGAGGACGATGTCGTCGCGATGCGGCCCGACCAGGGACACCCCGCGAGCGATCTCCTCATGGCGACGTTGCTGCATCCGGTCCAGCAGCGCTGCCGTGATCTCAGCGCGGGTCAGCGGCGCCGGGTTCGAGACCGCCGCAACAGAGTGGGAGTTCTGGTGCGTAGTCGCACCGTTTTCCACACTATGTTGCGCTGATGAGCCGGGGAGCGAGGACGACTGGTAGACGGCCTCGGCCAGGTTGCGGGTGGGGGCGATGTCGGCGTAGGCGGCCTGCAGCAGCGGGGTCAGATCGGCCAGGGTGGCCAACCGGGCCTCGACGATCTCGGCGCCGAACTGGGCCAGCCGCTCGTCCCAGATCGCCAAGGTGGATTCGGCCTCGGCGCCGCGCGGACCCCGTCCGGCCAGCGACTTCAGCAGGGTGGAACGCTGCTTGAGCACCCGGTCGTAGTCGGCCCGGACGCCGGCCAGCCGCGGCCAGCGCGAGGTCAGCAGCTCGTCCAGGAAGCGGCGGCGGGCGGAGGGATCGCCCTTCACCACGCTCAGATCCTCCGGCGAGAACACCACCACCCGCAGCGCGCCGAGCAGATCCCGCGGCCGCTTCAGCGGCGACCGGTTGAGGCTGGCCCGGTTCGCCTTGCCGGGGATGAGCTCGACCTCCAGCAGCAGCTGGCGGGGGTCGTCCGTCCCGGCCTGGACGCGGGCCCGGACCTTCGCCCGTTCGGCCCCGGCCCTCACCAGCGGCGCCTCGCTGGCCACCCGGTGCGAACCCAGCGTGGCGAGGTACTCCACCGCCTCGACCAGGTTGGTCTTGCCCTGGCCGTTGGCCCCGGTGAACACCGTGACGCCGGCCTCCAGCGGCACGTCGACCACCTGGTAGGAGCGGAAGTCGACCAGGTTGAGGTGGGTCACGAACATGACGTCACCACCTTCCGCCGATCGAGATCAAGGATCCCTTGACCCTTCGTCAAGCTCAGGCCGGCAGGCGCATCAGCATGATGACGTGGCGGTAGTCCTCGCGGACGTCGCCGTTGATCTCGTCCAGCCCCATCAGCAGACAGGGCTTGCCCGGGGCGGTGAACGAGAACTGGACGTACGGGGCGTCCAGCGCCGCCAGCGCATCGGAGATGTAGTGCGGGTTGAAGCCGGCGGCCGTCATGGTCAGCCCCTGGCCGGTGACGTCCACCACCACTGCCTCGAGCGCCTCGACAGCCTGCGCCTGGTCGCCGGTGGCGGCCTCGAGGGTGATCGCGCCGTCGCCGATCAGCATTCGCAGCGAGGTGTTGCGCTCGGCCACCAGGCCGACCCGCTTGACCGCGGCCTCGACCTCGGCGGTGTTCGCCCGGACCGTGACGGTGGGCTGCACGTTCATCAGATGCCGGACCTTGGGGAACTCGCCGTCCAGCAGCCGGGTGGTGATCTCCCGGACGCCGGCCGCGCCGGTGCCCTCGAAACCGATCAGGCCGTCGCCGGTCGCCGCGCTGGAGAGGCTCAGCGTGATCTCGGTGCCGGAGGTCATCGACCGCGCGGTCTCGGCCAGCACCTTGGCCGGCACCAGGGCGGCGCCCTCGCCGGCGGTGCTGCGCGGATTCCACGGCAGTTCCTTCAGCGCCATCCGGTAGCGGTCGGTGGCCAGCAGCGACAGGGTGTCGCCGTCGATCTCCATCCGGACGCCGGTGAAGACCGGCAGCAACTCGTCGCGTCCGGCGGCCACCACGACCTGGCCGACCGCCTTGGCGAAGTCCTCGCTGGTGATCGTCCCGGTGGACTCGGGCATGGTCGGCAGCGCCGGGTAGTCGGAGACCGGCAGGGTCTGCAGGGTGAACCGGGCCGAACCACAGACCAGTTCGACCTTGGTCGCGTCCGAGGTCAGTTCGACCGGCTTGTTCGGCAGCGACCGGGCGATCTCGGCCAGCAGCCGGCCGGAGACCAGCGCCACGCCGTCGTCGGTCACGTCCGCCTTCACCGTCACCTGGGCCGAGGTTTCGTAGTCGAAGCTCGACAGCACGACCTGCCCATTGCCGGCCTTCAGCATCAGCCCGGCGAGGATGGGCACGCTGGGACGGGTGGGCAGGCTACGGGCCGCCCACTGGACCGCTTCGGCCAGGACATCGCGCTCGAGTCGGATTCTCACCGTTGCTCCCTACTCACGTTGGTTGCTTGATCATATCGACGGCTGCCCGCGCGTGCGCGCTCGCCGGGCCTGAGGTTCGTCCCCAGATTGTGGGTAGCGTGACTTTGAAGGTTCTGAGATCAATTTCTTATCGTCCTCGTCGTAGCGGGTGTGGATTCGGTGGACAACCCGCGTCCGGCCTGCTCACGGCATGGTTGGCAGGTGGACGAAGGCTGTGGACAACCAAAAATCACACGGGGAGGATTTGCGGACGGCCGCAACCCCGGTTTCCGCTTTCCACAGCCATCCCCAGTTATCCACAGACTTCCGCACAGTCGGCTTCGAGCCGTGCACAGCCAAAACTGAGGCTTCCTGCTGACAGAAACCGGGGAGCAGAGGCGACTCGCGTGGATTATCCACGCCAACCGTCTCTGGATCCCGGTTTCTGTCGCGAGGGAGAGCGGGCAAGGGAACGGGGACATGCCTGGCGGGCCGCACGAGGGCGTCAAGGGCAGGGCTGACAAGACGGGGACCTTCAAGAAGCTCAGAGACCGCTGTCCCTGGCGGGGTCAGCGGGCGGCGGCCTGGCGGACGCGGTTGGTCAGCTCGGTCATCTGATTGAACACGCTGCGGCGTTCGCCGAGCAACTGCCGGATCTTGCGGTCGGCGTGCATCACGGTGGTGTGGTCGCGGCCGCCGAAGGCCTGGCCGATCTTCGGCAGCGACAGGTCGGTCAGCTCCCGGCACAGGTACATCGCCATCTGCCGGGCGGTGACCAGCACGTGGGTCCGGCTGGTGCCGCAGAGGTCGTCCACGCTGACCGCGAAGTAGTCGGCCACCGCGCTCATGATCATCGCGGCGGTGATGGTGTTCTCCTGGCCCTCGGGGATCAGGTCCTTCAGCACCACCTCGGCCAGCGCGAGGTCGACCTCCTGGCGCTGCAGGCTGGCGTAGGCGGTCACCCGGATCAGCGCGCCCTCGAGTTCGCGGATATTGGTGTGGATCCGGCTGGCGATGAACTCCAGCACCTCGGGGTTGGCGTTCAGTTTCTCGGCCGCCGACTTTTTCCGGAGGATGGCGATCCGGGTCTCCAGGCTGGGCGGCTGGATGTCGGTCATCAGGCCGGATTCGAACCGGCTGCGCAGCCGCGGCTCCAGAGCGGCCAACGACCGGGGCGGACGGTCGGAGGTCAGCACGATCTGCTTCTCGGCGGTGTGCAGCGTGTTGAAGGTGTGGAAGAACTCCTCCTGGGTCTGGATCTTCGCCTCCAGGAACTGGATGTCGTCGACCAGCAGCACGTCCACCTCGCGGTAGGCGCGACGGAACTCCGCCGTCCGGTTCTCCGAGATGGAGTTGATGAAGTCGTTGGTGAGTTCCTCGGTGGAGACGTACTTCACCTTCACCCGGTCGTAGTAGCTGCGAATGTAGTGACCGACGGCGTGCAGCAGGTGGGTCTTGCCCAGCCCGGAATCGCCGTAGATCATCAGCGGGTTGTAGGCCTTGCCGGGCGCCTCGGCCACGGCGGCGGCAGCAGCGTGGGCGAACCGGTTGGAGTCGCCGATCACAAAAGTCTCGAAGGAGTACTTCGGGTTGAGCCGGTCGGAACCGGAGCTGCGATGGACCGGCCGGGTCGGCACCACCGGCGCGGGCAGCGGAAGCTCGGGCTCCTCGGCCGGCGTGAGCGGCGGGACGAAACCGGTCTCCACCGTCGGGTCGATGGTGATCGCCAGCTGCATCGGCCGGCCGAGGTATTCGGTCAGCTGCGACTCCAGCGCCGGACGCAGCCGGGATTCGACCCGATCGCGGGTGAACTCGTCCGGGACGGCGACGATCAGCAGCGAATCGTGCAGCGTGACCGGACGGGTGCTGGAGAGCCAGCCCCGGGTGGAGGGCTCGGCCTGCAGCCAGATATGGGACCACGCCTGGTCGAGGGTCTCGTTCCCGCTACCGCTCCCGGCCGGCTGTGACATGTGATTCCTCACGAAGTGCTCGACGCCAAAACCCGTGGTAGTCCACAGTGTTATCCACAGACTGTGCACGGTATCAGGGTCGAACCAGCGTTCGTCCTCCCGACGGCTCAGAGCAGAGTAGGCAGCGGCGAACAGGGTTGGCAAACCCGACGACAGAATCTTCGCAGACTTACGGCGTGTCGGCTCGACGTCCAGCATTGCGACCCTCCGGTTTCTGCGCTTCCCTCCTCCTCGGTTTGCTGGACGGGGCTGTGCCCACGTATCGTTGGTCAGTCGCTGTCGTGGCGACGCCTCATGCGTCCGACGTGGGCGTATTGGTTCTGTCAGGTTTCGATCAGGGAGCAATCGCGTGAGCAAGCGCACTTTCCAGCCGAGCAACCGGCGTCGCAGCCGCACCCACGGCTTCCGGCTGCGGATGCGGACGCGCGCCGGCCGCGCCATCATCTCCGCACGCCGCCGTCAGGGCCGCGTGCGCCTCGCCGGCTGACCGGTGCTGCCAGCCGCGTCCCGGCTGCGGACGCCCGAGGACTTCCAGGCCACCATGCGCCATGGGGTCCGTTCGGGGCGGCCGAGCGTGGTGGTCCATGCCCGCCTCCGGACGGTTCCGCCGTCCCGGGCGGGCTTTGTGGTGTCCAAGGCGGTCGGTACTGCCGTGGTGCGTAACCGGGTGAAGCGCCGGCTGCGTCACCTGGTGGCCACCGAGTTCCGGACGATCGAGCGCCCGGTCGACCTGGTGGTGCGGGCGTTGCCCGCGGCCGTCACCGGTGACCTGTCCGGCGACTTCGACGCCGCTCTTTCCCAGTGCCTGCGGAAGCTGGCGGCATGAAATACCTGCTGATCGGCCTGTTGAAGGTCTACCGGGCGGTGATCAGCCCGCTCTACGGCAATGTCTGCAAGTACTACCCGACCTGCTCGGCCTACGCGCTGGAGGCGGTCACCGTCCACGGCGCGATCAAGGGTTCCTGGCTGGCTGCCCGGCGGTTGGCCAGCTGTCACCCGTGGTCGTTAGGTGGCTACGACCCGGTTCCCGGGACGCCGGCTGCCGCCGCCTGGGAGGCCGAACAGGCCGAAAAGGCCGCTTTGTCCACCGGTCCGACCGGACCGTCGCAGCAGAAGGCTGCTGCTCGTCCAGATGTCTGCTGCCCGCAGGCTCTAGCGTGAGGTGAGAATGGTGAACCTGCTTCCCCTGCTGCTCCCGATGGACATCTGGTCCGATATCGGCGGTTTCTTCAACACGATCATGTCGCCGCTGTACTGGGCGGTGTCGTGGGTGCTGGTGGGCTTCCACTCCTTCTTCAGCCTCTTCCTCGACCCGAACTCGGGCGTCACCTGGGCGCTGTCGATCATCCTGCTGACGATGATCATCCGGACGCTGCTGATCCCGCTGTTCGTGCGCCAGATCAACTCCTCGCGGAACATGCAGCTGATCGGCCCGAAGCAGCGGGCGCTGCAGGAGAAGTACGGCCACGACCGGGAGCGGCTCGGCCAGGAGACGATGAAGCTCTACAAGGAAGAGGGCGTCAACCCGATGGCCTCGTGTCTGCCGCTGTTGCTGCAGATGCCGATCTTCCTGTCGCTGTTCTGGGTGCTGAACAATGCCTCGCGCGGCGTCCCGATGGGCGTCTTCGTGGACAACCCGGATCTGATGGACTCGCTGCGCCACGCCACCCTGTTCGGCGCCGAGATCTCGGCGACCTTCTGGCCGATCGCGGCCACCGGCTGGGGCGCCACCCAGACGTTGACCGCCATCCTGGTGATCGCGATGACCGTCGTGCTGTTCATCACCCAGCTGCAGCTGATGCGGAAGAACATGCCGCCGGAGGCGTTGACCGGCCCGATGGCGCAGCAGCAGAAGATGATGCTGTACCTCTTCCCGTTCATGTACCTGTTCATGGGCGTGAACATCCCGATCGGCGTGCTGCTGTACTGGCTGACCACCAACCTGTGGAATATGGCGCAGCAGTACATCCTGATTCACAACAACCCGGCGCCCAACACCCCCGCCTACGTGGACTGGGAGGAGCGGATGCGCGCCCGCGGCAAGGATCCGGACGAGATCATCGCCCGGCGCCGCGGCAAGTCCCGCCGGCCGGCGGCGACCACCGACTACGACCCGACCAAGGTGGCCCGGCAGTCCAGCTCCGGTGCGTCCAAGCCGACTCGGAGTTCGGCGCCGGCCTCGGTCGACGACGACGATGATGACGCCAGGCGGACGGTCGTCCGTCGCCAGCAGCCGAGGCGGAACAGCCGCGCGCAGCGCAAGACCCAAGCCCCGACGAACCCGGCCGAGTGACGGCCCCACAAGGAGTGATGAGAGATGTCTGACGAGACCGTGGTGGAGGAGGCGACCGAGGTCGCCGCGGCGGTGACCGAGGCCCCGGCCGAGGCGGAGGGCGACGAGACCGCCCCCGGCCGTTCGAAGCGCGAGGCGGCGCTGGAGAATGAGGGCGAGATCGCCGCTGACTACCTCGAGGAGCTGCTGGACATCGCCGACCTGGACGGCGACATCGATACCTACGTCGAGGGCGGCCGGGCGCACGTCGCGGTGGTGACGGACGCGAACCTGCTGGTCGGCAAGGACGGCGAGGTGCTGGAGGCACTGCAGGAGCTGGCGCGGCTGGCGGTGATGACCGAGACCGGGCATCGCAGCCGGCTGATGCTGGACATCGCCGGGCACCGCGACAAGCGGCGCGCGGTGCTGCAGGAGTTGGCAGCGACGGCGATCGCGGAGGTCAAGGAGACCAGCGAGCCGGTCCGGCTGGCACCGATGAACCCGTTCGAGCGGAAGATCGTGCACGACGCGGTGGCCGCCGCCGGGCTGGTCAGCGAGTCGGAGGGCGAGGAGCCGCGGCGCCGGGTCGTCGTACTGCCCGAGGCCTGACCGATGGACCAGGCTGAGCTCGGCTCAGTCTTTGGCGAAGGCGCTGAGGCGATTAGTCAGTATGTCGATATATTGGCAAGTCGAGGTATCGACTGGGGTTTGATCGGACCACGAGAACGGGACCGGCTATGGGACCGGCACGTGCTGAACTCGATCGCGCTGAGCTCGGCGATCCCCGAGGGCGCCACGGTGGTGGACGTCGGCAGTGGCGCCGGGCTACCGGGCATCCCGTTGGCCATCCTGCGTCCGGAGCTGCGGGTGACCCTGCTGGAGCCGCTGCTGCGCCGGGTGAACTTCCTGAACCTCGCCGTCGAGGAACTGGGGTTGGCGGAGCGCGTCCAGGTGGTGCGGGGCCGTGCGGAGGAGCACGACCGGCGATACGACGTGGTGACCTGCCGCGCGGTGGCCCCACTCCCCCGGCTGCTGGGCTGGTGTCTGCCGTTGGTAGCTCGGGGTGGGCGGTTGCTGGCCCTGAAGGGGAGCTCGGCGGGCGACGAGGTTGTGGCGGCTCGCGCGGAGTTGAGGAAGGCGCGGGTGTCGGCTTCGGTGCTGGAGCTGTCGGTGCCCGGGGTTGGCGGGGAGACTACTTGGGCGATCGAGGTTCGTCGGTAGCGGCTGCTGGCGTTTGTGGCGGTTTTTTTGCTCTCTTTCTTGCTCTGGTCGTCTTGGGGCGGGGTTCAGCGGGGCTTCTTGCGGCGGGTTCGTGAGCCTTCTTGTGCTTTCTTGTACCGGAGTTTTTTGTACTGGAGTTCCTTGTGCTGGAGTTCCTGTGCCGGTCTGTGGGGCGACCGTTCGGGCGACGCTGTGGTTGTGTGGGCGGTCTCGTTGCGCTTGGCGGGGGTTTTGTTGCTAAGTCGCCCGAACGGTCGCCCCACAGACCTTTGGGTTTGAGTCTTCGGGGGTTTGGAACCGTGGGTGACAGTCGTAGGCGGTTGCTTGGTTGGCGTTTGTCGAGTTTTTCAGTGGCTGTTTGGTTGGTGGGCACCTTCGGTGGCTGTGGGCTGGCTGGGTGAGGCTCGCCGAGCAGTCGGGGGGTGGGTTCCGGGAGGTGGAGTGGCTTCGCCAGGGCTGTTGGCTGGGCTTGGCAGGTGGGGTATTCGTGAGGTGGGGGCGCGGGGGTCCGCACCCCGCGGGTGAGGTTGTTACGAGGTGTGAGGCCGTCGTTTGTGTGGGTGGTCGTTGCCGGCGAGCCGGTCATGGGCGGGGTGCGGTGTTTGCCTGAACCTGCCATTGCGGTGGAGGTGGGAGGCTGCTTCGCCGGGACGGAGAGGCGCGCTATCGGTCGGTCGCCGGTGTGGTGTGGAAGTCGGTGGTGCTGCGCTTCCGGTGTCTGCACGTGACTGGGGCGGTGGGTCCGGCCGCCGCTCGGCCGCGCGCGGTGTGCTCGTCCTCGAGAGGAAATGGCGTGGCGTCGGAACGCTTGGCACCGCGTCCAGGCCTACAGCTCGGTCACGCGCGGCGATCTCGGCCTCGACATACGCATGTCGACAGCTGGCGGCCCGCGGCCAACAGCCGGGGCGCGGAGGCGGGATGGCGCAGGGACCCTCGGCCTGTCTAGGCCAGAGCCGAGCGGAGGCAGAAGCTCGTGCGCTTCATTTTGATCTCTGATGGGTGTTTCGCGGGGTGCGGATCCCCGCGTTGGTTGACGAGCAATGGGCTCCTGCGGGTGGCGGCCGCGCTGAGGTCGGCCCGGTGGGGGCCGACGACGGCTTCGCGCGTCCCCCAATCCACTGAAGCAGGCGCACTGACAGCTCAACCGAGGAAACACCCAGCCACTAGTTGATTTGCACGTCCCGGGCAACTCCGCACCCACTCGGCCAAGAACGCAACTTTCAGGACGGAGGGGAGACCGGTCGGGCGACTTAGTTCCTGCACCGACGAGAGACCGGCAGGCACCGGAGAGACGCAACAAGAGCGTCGCCCGACCGGTCTCCCCGCAGTCCGCGCCAAACGCAACCACACATGGCACAAGCAAAGCGCCAGAGAGCAGACACCAGCCCAACAAGCTATTCTCGTGTTTCACGTGAAACACGTCACCCAAGGAGCCTCCTTCGTGTCTTCCCCCCGTCGAGTCGCGTTTGATCTGCCGGAGTTCGCGGATCCGGAGGAGTTGGAGCCCGACGACCTGGACGCGGATGTTTCACGTGAAACACCGGACGCGCTCCCGCGTCCCAGGCGCACCCGCAGCCTGGTTGTCGCCAACCAGAAGGGTGGCGTCGGGAAGACCACCACCACCGTGAATCTCGCCACCGCGCTGGCGCTGGGCGGCCTGAAGGTCCTCGTGATCGACCTGGATCCGCAGGGCAACGCCTCCACCGCGCTCGGTGTCGACCATCACGAGGGCATTCCCGGCACCTACGAGGTGCTCACCGACCAGACGCCGATCGCCGAACTGGTGCAATCCTCGCCCGAGGCGACCGGTCTCTGGGTGCTTCCCGCCACCATCGACCTCGCCGGCGCCGAGATCGGCCTGGCCGCGGTGATGGCCCGGGAAAGCCGGCTGCTTCACCAACTGCAGGACTTCACCGCGGCGCACTCCTTCGACTACGTGTTCATCGACTGCCCGCCCTCGCTCGGCCTGCTGACCCTCAATGCCCTGGTCGCCGCCGACGAGATCCTGATCCCCATCCAGTGCGAATACTACGCGCTCGAGGGCGTCACCCAACTGCTGCGTACCATCGACCTGGTCAAGGGAGCGATGAACGACGGCCTTCGCCTCACCACCGTCGTGCTGACCATGTACGACGCCCGCACTCGGCTCTCCTCGCAGGTCGCCGACCAAGTGCGGGAGTACTTCCCGGACGAGACCCTGTCCACCGTCATCCCGCGCTCAGTCCGGGTCTCCGAGGCCCCGAGCTACGGGCAGAGCGTGGTCACCTACCATCGAGCCTCGGCCGGCGCGCAGGCCTACCTGGCCGCCGCCACCGAGATCGCCCACCGAGCCGATGCCGTCCAGGCCGAAGGAGCCCAACGATGACCAACGCCAAGCCACGTTCCGGACTGGGCCGGGGGCTGGGGGACCTGCTGCAGCGCACCGATCCCGACCTTGCCACCCGCGGCGGTGAGCCGCCGGTCAGCGTACCCGAGGGTTCCCGCTTCGAGGAGATCCCGGTCGACGCCATCCAGCCCAACCCACGGCAGCCGCGGACGGTCTTCGACCAGGACGCCCTGGACGAGCTCTCCGCCTCGATCGCCGAGTTCGGCCTGCTCCAGCCGGTCGTGGTGCGGCCGCTGGCCCGGGGCCAGTACGAGCTGGTGATGGGCGAGCGCCGATTGCGGGCAAGTCAACAAGCCGGTTTATCGACAATTCCGGCGATCGTGCGCCGCACCGAGGATCACGACCTGCTGCGCGACGCGCTGCTGGAGAACCTGCACCGCGCCCAGCTCAACCCGCTGGAGGAAGCCGCCGCCTACCAGCAGCTGCTGGACGACTTCGGCTGCACCCAGGAGGAGCTCTCCCGGCGGATCAAGCGGTCCCGGCCGCAGATCTCCAACACGATTCGCCTGCTGCAGCTGCCGACCGCCGTCCAGCGACGGGTGGCCGCCGGGGTGCTGAGCGCCGGTCACGCCCGCGCTCTGCTGGCGCTGGACTCACCCGAGGCCATGGACCGGATCGCCAACCGGATCGTGGCGGAGAACCTGTCCGTCCGGGCGGTCGAGGAGCTGGTGGCGGTGGGGGAGCCCGGAAGCCCGCGGACACCGCGCACCCAGCGTCCCAGGCACACCTCTCCTGAGGCGCAGGAGGTCCAGGACGAACTCACTGACGCGCTGGACACCCGAGTGACCGTGACCAGCAGCGGCAAGCGCGGGCGGATCGTCATCGAGTTCGCCGACACCGACGATCTGAGCAGACTTAGAGACCTACTTCTTAATAGATAAAGCCTTTTATCGACAAACCTCGGGATCCAGGGCATTTCGGAGATTTGTTACAAAAGAACCTTACGTTATGCGTAAGATCGGCCCATGCCTGATGACGCGAGCTTCGAGGTCGTCCGCCTCGATGGTGGAGGTACCACCGTCGTGCTGGAGTACAGCACCGAGCAGTTCCTGACCGTCCACTACTGGGGGCGGGAGCTCGGACGGACGGACGGTGACGCGCTTCGGGCCCTGGTCCTGGCCAACCGGCCACAGCACCGGGTCGGCGACGTCGATCAGCCTCGTCCGGTGAGCCTGCTGCCAACCCAGGCTGAGGGCTGGACCGGCACGCCGGCGTTCGAGGCACACCGCGCCGGTCGGTGCTTCAGCCACCGGTTCAAGCCGACTGCGATCGAAGCCGACGGCAGCCAGCTGATCGCCTGGCATCGGGACGACGACACCGCGGTGCAGCTACGCCTGCGGCTTGAGGTCTCGCCGTCCGGCCTGATCCGGCAGCAACTAACCGTGGAGAACCTGGACACCACCCCGCTGGAGCTCACCAGGCTGGACGCAACCCTCCCCATCCCGGATCACTGCCAGGAACTCCTGGATCTGAGCGGGCGATGGATGCGGGGAGCGGGTGCCTCAGCGACACCCGCTGACCAGCGGCCGCTACACCCGGGAGAGCCGCAAGGGGCGATCCGGAGCCGACGGCTCACTGCTGCTGATCGCCGGTGAGACCGGCTTCGGCTTCGATCGGGGTGAGGTGCGGTCCGTGCATGTGGCGTGGAGCGGCAACCAGTCGATGAGCGCCGAACGATCGGTCCTCAACGGCGCCGTCCTCGCCGCCGGCGAACTGCTCCTCCCCGGCGAGGTGATCCTGCAGGCCGGGGAGAGTTACAGCTCGCCCTGGATCTACGCGGCCTGGGGGGACGGTCTGGACGACATGGCCGCCCGCTTCCACGCCGAACTCCGAGCCGATCGCCCCCACGGTGGCCCGCGGGCCGCCCTGTTGAACGTCTGGGAGGCGGTTTACTTCGATCACCAAGTCGAACCGCTGAAGCGCTTGGCGGATCGGGCAGCCGAGGCCGGGCTGGAGCTCTACGTGCTCGACGACGGTTGGTTCCTGGGACGCCGGGACGATCGCCGGGCTCTGGGTGATTGGTTCGTCGATCCCGACGTCTGGCCGGACGGTCTCACGCCGCTGATCGAGCACGTGTGCGCCCGCGGCCTTCGGTTCGGCATCTGGGTCGAACCCGAGATGGTCAGCGTGGACTCCAGGCTGGCGCGAGAGCATCCGGAGTGGATCCTCAGACCGGGACGCCGGCTGCCGCCGGTAGCCAAGTGGCAGCACGTCCTCAATGTCGCTCACCCTGAGGTCTTCGACTACCTCCACGAGCGACTCGACTGGCTGCTGGCCAACCACGACATCAGCTACCTGAAGTGGGACCACAACCGCGACGTCCTCGAGCCCGGTGACGCCGAGGGGAGGGCCAGGCTGCACGACCACGTCACGGCGGTCTACCGGTTGATCGATACCCTGCGGACGAAGCATCCCGCGGTGGAGTTCGAGAACTGCGCCTCCGGCGGTTCGCGAATCGATCTGGAGCTGCTGGCTCGAACCCACCGGACCTGGGTGAGCGACTGCACGGATCCGCTCGAACGGGCGCGCATCCAGCAGTACACCGGCCTGCTGCTGCCGCTGGAGATGATGGGCAACGACATCGCGGCGGCGCGCTCCCACCTGACCGGACGCAACTCGCAACTCGACCTGCGCGGCACGGTAGCCCTGCTGGGCTGGCTGGGCGTCCAGTGGGATCTCAACCGGGTGCCGGACGAGGACCGCGCACTGCTGCGGGGCTGGGTCGAGCTGTACCGGCAGGTCAGGCAGCTGCTGCACAGTGGACGAGCGTTGACCCTGACCAGTCCGGATCCCTCCGTCCTCTTGCGGGCCGTGGTGTCGAAGGACCAGCAGGAAGCGTTGATCACCGTGGTGCAGCTCACCTCGTCGTTCGCCCCCTCCGCCGGACGACTGCGGCTGCCGGGCCTGCTCGCCGACGAACTCTACGACGTCCGGGTGGTGACCCCGGGGGTCCAGGCCCCCCGGTCGATGGCGTACAGCCCGAGCAACTGGGTGAAGGACGGCACTCGGCTGTCCGGACGAATGCTGGCTCAGGCCGGCCTGGAACTCCCGCTGCTCGACCCGGAGCAGGGGATGGTGATCGCGGTCACGCGTCCCGGCTCGGAACGCTGAGCGTGCTGAACAGTTGATCCTCGGCGGCGTCGAGCGCGAAGCGGACGGCGCCCAGCGTCACGGCCTCGTCCCGCAGGGCTGACGCCCTCACCTGGGGGGCGAACGGGGTCTCGGTGAGAATGCGCTCACGGATCGGTCCGACGATCGCCTCCCCGGCACCCGATACGCCACCACCCACCACGACCAACTCCGGATCGATCGCGATGATGAACGGGATCGCTCCCGCCACGATCTCGGTGGCGTAGGTGTCGACCCGCGCCAGCGCGTCCGGATCACCGGCCGCCGCTGCTGAGAAGAGGGCATGAGCTCCGGAGTCTCCCTGATCACCCATCTGCAGCAGGCTGGTGTAGTCGTCCCGCCACGGCGTGGCTCGCCAGAGACCAACCTGAGGCGCCGCATTGTGGAAGCCCAGGTGCGGCCGACCGCCGATCAGCGCCGCCGCCCCGGCCCGTCGGCCGAGATGCAGGTAGAACACGTCATCGACCCCCTGGGCGTTGCCCAGCCAACGCTCGGCGTAGGCGGACATGGTCATGTCGTCGGCAGCGTGCACGACCATGTCGGGGTGCCGCTCGGCCAGCCAGGCCGAGGGATTGGCGCCGAGCCAGTCGGCCAGCGCGGTGCTGTACACGATGGTTCCGCTGTCATCCACCGTCCCCAGGGAGGCCACGACCGCGTGACTCACCAACCGACCGTCGACCTGGCCAAGGACTTCTTCGACCGCCGCCTCCAGCGCGCCGAGTCGTTCGGCTGCCGACTGACTGGGATCGGCCCGCCGCCTGGCGCGCGCGACCACGGTGCCGGAGAGGTCAGCCACCATGGCGACCACCTTGTACGCGCCCACATCGGCGCCGAGTACGAGACCGGCGTCGGGCCGGAACTCGAAACGCTGCGCCGGACGCCCGATGCTCACCTCGTCGGGACGGGAACGGGTGGGGCCGATCCAGCCCGAGAGGACGAGATCGTCGACCGCCTGCTTGGCGGTGGGACGAGAGACCTGCGCGTGGTGGGCGAGCTCGGTGATCGTATAGCCGCCTCCGCCGTGCAGAACCCGCAGCACGGCCTGAAGGTTGAGTCGGCGCAGCGATGACGGGCTGCCTCCAGGATGCGCCGAGATCTGGCTGAACTTCACCGCTCTCCCTTTCGCTGGCTTCTTACGAAATGAGCTTGACGAACGATAGCGCACCAGCTAGCCTCTTATATAAGAAAGTTCTTTTATGAATGAGACCTCAAGCCAGAGAGGCACCACAATGAAGAGGATCCTCGGCGTCTCAGCAGCCATCGCCCTGGCTGTCGTGGCCGGATGCACGGCGGGTGGCACCCCGAGCGCGAGTCCAACCGGCTCACCGGGCGCAACCTCGACCGGTGCGCCGGAAGCCGACGTCACCCTGACCTTCCTGACCTTCGAGACGCCCAACCTGACGGCTGCGTACTGGGACGACATCATCGCCAAGACCAGCCAGGCGGTGCCAGGCGTCACGATCGAGAAGCTCGTCGCGCCCAGCGCCGAGCAACGCAACGAGTACGCCCGGCAGCTGGATTCCACCGGTGCGCTGCCGGACATCATGGTCGCGATCGATCCGCCAGGTCTGGCGGAGGCCGGCAAGCTCGCCGAGTTCAGCAAGGAGGAACTCGCCGATTGGGTGGATCCGACCGCGAACAGCTTCGATGGGGTGATCTACCAGCTGCCGACCAACACCCAGACCTGGCAGATCTACTACAACAAGGCGGCCTTCCAGAAGGCGGGCATCACCGCTCCGCCGGCGACCTGGAGCGAGTTGCTGCAGGCTGCCAAGGCACTTCAGGAAGCCGGGATCCCGCCGTTCCTGATCGGCGGTGGCCCGGACACCTTGGGGCCACGCTGGCTATTCCAGCCGCTGGTCGCCAATGAGGTCTATGCCAAGAACCCCCAGTGGCTGTCCCAGTTGGTGGCCGGTGACCTGGACTTCGGCGATCCGTTGTTCGTGAACGCACTCAACCGCCTGGTCGAGCTTGCTCCGTACGCCTCTCCGGCGGGTCTGTCGCAGGGCTATGCGGACGCGCAGGCTTCTTTCCTGGCCGGTGAAGCAGCTATGTACTCCATGGGGTCGTGGTTCCCCGCTGCCCCGTCCGAGGCTCAGCAGGAGGAGATCGGCGTCTTCTCGGTACCCACCGAGGACGGTTCGCTGGTGCTGCCGGCCTACACCGGTGGCGGCCTGTCGGTGAGCGCCTCCGCTCCCGACGTGGCGAAGGCCAAGGCGTGGGCGATGGAGTTCTCGAAGCTCAACGCCGATGGGGGAGCCCGCTACGACGGTCTGTTCGTTTCGCTCAAGGGGTACCAGCCGCCCGCCGACCTGCCTCGGCTGTACAACGAGACCTTCGCGCTCTACCAGAAGGCACAGGAATCCGGCACGGTGACCCCATCGTTCGGGTCCGAGGGCGGCGTTCCAGCCCTGCCGAGCGGGATGATCGCCCAGGTGGACGCCGCCCTGCTGGATCTGTTGACCGGGCGGAAGACGGTGGACGAGGTGGTGACCTTCCTCAACGGCAAGCTCGACGAGTTGAACCGGTAGGTTCGGTCCAGCCAAACGGAGGCGTGGCAGGGTGACTGCCGCGCCTCCGCCACGAAGGAGCACAATGTCCGCGCAGCAGGTCCGCCGCCGCCGGCTGGTTCGAACGGGAGAGGTCGCGGCCTTCGTCCTGCCCACCGTGCTGCCGTTCGCGGTGATGGTCTTCGTGCCGATCCTGTGGACGCTGGCGCTGGGTCTGACCGACGAACGAGCGACCCGGCCAGTGACCTCGTTCGTCGGCCTGGAGAACTACCTCTTCCTGCTCACGAACCAGCAGTTCCTGCACACCCTGAGCAATACGGTGATCCTCACCGTGATCGTCGTGGTGGTCACCAATGTGCTGGGCCTGGCGATCGCGCTGCTGATCCGAGCGCAGGGGTGGTTCTACAACCTCGCCCGCAGCGTCTTCTTCACCCCGATGATCCTGTCGGCGGTGGTGGTCTCGGTGATCTGGCGGTCGCTGTTGCTGGACGACGGGTTGGTGAACTCGGTGCTGCGAGGCTTCGGGGTCACCCAGCCGCCGGGCTGGTTGTCCGACCCGGGGATCGCCTTGTACGTGGTGAGCGGCATCATGGTGTGGCAGTTGCTCGGCTTCGCCACGGTTGTCTACCTCGCTGGCCTGGCGGGCATCCCGGTTGAACTGGAGGAGGCCGCCAGCCTGGACGGAGCGGGACCGGTGGCGCGATTCCGAACCATCACCTGGCCGCTGCTCGCGCCGTCCTTCACCATCATCACCGTCATGCTGTTGATCAGCGCGTTCAAGGTGTACGACCAGATCGCGGTGCTGACCAATGGTGGCCCGGGAACCGACGGCACCGCCACCATCGCCTTCGCCGTGGTCCGCACGGCCTTCAGCGAACAGCGTCCCGGCATGGCCTCAGCGATGGCGGGGATCATGCTCGTGGTGGTCGCGATGGCCACCGTGCTCACCCTCCGGTTCCTGCAGCGTCGGGAGGTGACCTACTGATGACCGCGCCCCGGATTGGCCGGCTGGTCACCACGCTACTGGTGGCAGCGATCTTCTTCCTGCCGCTCTATGTTGCGATCGTCAATGTCTTCAAGACCAGCGACGAGGTGGTCGCGTCCCCCCTCGGCCTGCCCACCCACCCGACCCTGGACAACCTGGTCGGTGTGTTGACCAGAACGGATCGGCTGTACTGGGACGGCTTGCTCAACTCACTCACCCTGACCGGGTTCTCGTTGGTGATCACGACCCTGCTCGCCGCCATGTCCGCGCACTATCTGGTTCGTTCCGACCGGCTGTGGGGAAAGGTGCTGCTCGGCATCATGCTGACCGGTCTGATGATTCCGCCGGCCGTGATCATGCTGCCGATCACCCGCATCCTTCGCGCGGTAGAGCTGATGGGGACGATGCCGGGCGCCATCCTGGTGAACATCGGCTACTACCTCCCGTTCGCCGTCTTCGTCTTCATCGGCTTCGTCCGGTCGGTTCCCAAGGAGTTGGAGGAGGCCGCGTCAGTGGATGGTGCGAGCCGGATGCGCACCTTCTGGCAGATCGTGTTCCCGCTGCTTCGCCCGGCCTCCGCGAGCGTGGCCATCTTCCTGGGCGTCTGGATCTGGAACGACTTCCTCACCCCGCTGCTGGTGCTCGGGCCGGGGACGGGGAACACCATCACGGTCGGCATCTATCGGTCGATCGGGCCGTATCAACAGGACTACGGCGCTGTGTTCGCCTTCATGTTCCTCGCCACGATCCCGGTGCTGGTCTTCTACCTGGCCTTCCAGAAGCACTTCGTCCGAGGGCTCACCGGGGGCGCGACCAAGGGCTGAGTTCGCCGCTCAGCCCAGGGAGCAGCCGCAGGTGGCCACGGTCGTGGCCGAGCGGTCGAGCCAGTTGCCGGCGGCCGTGGAGTGCTTGCCGTCGTGCTTGGCCAGCAGGGCGAAGGTGAGCAGTTGACCGTCCTTGGTGGTCAGGTAGCCCGCCAGTGCGTTCACCTGCTTCAGCGAGCCGGTCTTGGCGTGGACGACCTTGCGTCCGGCCTTCTCCGAGGCGTCATTGAAGCGGTTCTTCAGCGTGCCGTCCACGCCGGCCACCGGCAGCCCCTTGACGATGTCGACGTAGCGGGCGTCGGCCAGCGCGAAGCCGATCGACCGCGCCAGCACGGACGGCAGCAGCTTGGTCTTCGACGACAACCCACTGCCGCCGTCGATCTTCATCCCGTCGCCCCACAGCTTCTTGCTCTTCAGCCAGGCGGTGAGCGCCGCCGAGCCGCCGCTGAAACTGCCGGCCTGACCCGACTTCAGTGCCACGTGACGGGCGAAGGTCTCGGCCGCCACGTTGTCGCTGTAGCGCAGCATCCGGCGCACCATCGTCCCGAGCCGGGCGGACGTGACCGAGGCCAGCGTCTTGGCCCCCTTCGGCACCTTGCCGACCTTGGCGAAGCTGACCTTGATCCCCTTGGCCCTCAGCTTGCTGGCGAAGAGCTTCGCGGTGGAGTAGCCGGGGTCGGTGTACGCCCGGTAGCCGGACATGCCGCCATTGACGGTGAGCGACATGATCCGCGGGGTGTAGGACGCCCAGGACTTCTTCCAACTGGGCGCGTAGCTCGGCCCGCTGAACAGGGTGGCGGAGTAGGTCAGCGTCACCTTCTTGACCTTCTGCTTCTTCAGCGCCTTGGCGGTGGCCGCCGCGAGGTCGGTGAGGTTGGCCTTCTTGGCCGGCACCGTGGAGCGCCCGCTGGTCAGGTAGGGATCCCCGCCGGCGACCAGGACGATCCTGCCCTTCTTGGCGCTCACCACCTTGGTGGTGAAGGTCTTGTCAGCGCCCAGCACGTCGATCGCCGCCAGCGCGGTCAGCACCTTGGTGGTGGACGCCGGCACCATCGGCTGGTCATTGACCACCAGCGGCTTGCCGTCAGCGGTGTAGACCGCCCACGCGGTGGAATCCAGGCCCTTCCGGGACACCGCCTGGAGCCGGGCGGCCAGCGCGTCGGAGTCGAGCTTGGGCGCGGCCTTGGGCGCCAGGGGGGCGGCGGCGGTGGCCGGCGGGGCCAGCAGGCCGGAGAACACCAGACCGAACGCGAGCAGCAGACCAAGCAGGGGGCGGCGAAGCATGCCCCGACGGTAACCCGGGCGGACCCGGTGAGGCCAACCTCCGGCGGCCACAACTCAACTCCAACTTGAGAAGCGTGGTGAGACCGCCGGCCAGCACCCAGCCTGCCGGTCGCGGAAATCAGCGCTGGTCGGACTCCGCGGCTGCGATCCGGGCCTGGACGTCCTTGCGGGCGTAGTGCTCGGCCACGAAGGACAGGAAGGGCACGGTGCCGGCCAGCGCGATCAGGATCAGCCGGCCCCAAGGCCAGTGCACCCGCCGTCCCAGGTCGTAGGCGGTGACGATCAGCACCATGTAGAGCCAGCCGTGCGGCACGCCCGTCCAGGTGACCACGGAGCCGTTGTCGGCCAGGTACTTCAGCGGCATCCCGACCAGCACCAGCACCACCAGCAGCACGCCGACCAGGTACGCCATCACCCGGTAGCGCAGCAGGGCGCTGCGGATCGCGGGAATCTGGGCGGGGTCGATGCCGGGTGTTTCGGGGGCAGCGGGCTCGCTCACGTCGTCTCCTGGTCGGTGCTCATGGTCACCGTACCCTGCCGGCCGAGGGCGCGGACGAAGCGGAGGGTCATGAAGACCGCGAACCCGGCGAACACCCACCACTGCAGGGCGTAGCCGTAGTTCTGCCAGGAGCCCTCGCCGGTGCCGAGGTCGACCGTCGCCGGCTCGAGGCCCTGGGCGCGGGCGCCGTCCGGGTCGAGGGTGACGAAGCCGGGCAGCAGCTGTTGCGGCCAGCTCTGCGCCAGGGCGGCCAGCCGCACCGAACCGTCCGCATCGTCCGAGCGGGGTTCGGACGGCATGAACACCCCCACCACCTCGACCTGGCCGGACGGCGGGGTGAGCGCCCCTTCGTCCGGCCCGGGGGTCGGGACGGGCTCAGCGGCCGTCACCCCGCGGACCACCGGCAGCACCCGGCCGTCCGCCAACTCCAGCGCGGTCAGCACCCGGCCGTCGGTCAGCACCAGTTGCTGGGACGGCAGGTAGACCCCGGTGGCGCTCACCGGGCGGCCGTAGACGTCGCCGACCGTGCCGTCCGGGCCGAGGTTCGCCAGTAGCGCCACCGGCGGCAGCGCGGCGCGCTGCTCGGCGGAATCCCGTTCCTTCGACTCGTAAACCCGCATCTGCCACAGCCCCAACCCCAGCATCAGCACCGCGATCGCGAACCCGAGGGTTCCGACCAGGGCCTGCTTGAGTCGGGTGGACATCGGTCAGGCGGCGTGCCGTGCCCAGGCGTTGGCCACCAGCTGCGCGCAGAGCAGCCCGAAGTCGTAGCCGGCCGCCTCGACCGCGAGCGGCAGCAACGAGGTCTCGGTCATGCCCGGCGCGGAGTTCGCCTCGATGAACACCGGCTCACCGGCGGCGTTCACGATGATGTCCGCGCGGGAGAGATCCCGCAGCCCCAGGACGCGGTGCGCCGCGATCGCCAGCTCGGCACAGGCCCGCGACACCTCGTCGGAGAGCTCGGCGGGCGCGAGGAACCGGGTGTGCCCGGCGGTGTAGCGGGCGGTGTAGTCGTAGAACCCGGATTCCGGCCGGATCTCGACCGCCGGCAGGGCGACCGGCTCGCCGTCCAACTCGACCACCGTCACCGCCACCTCGGTGCCCTCGATGTACTCCTGGACGACCGCCACGTCACCGTAGGAGTAGGCGGCCACCATCGCGGCCGGCAGGTCGGCCGGCTTGGCCACCCGGCTGCAGCCCAGCGCCGAGCCGCTACGGGCCGGCTTGACCATCATCGGGAAGCCGATCCGCTCGCCCAGCGCCCGCACCAGGTGGGCGGCGCCCAGCTCGCGGAACATGTCGTGCGGCAGCGCGACGGTGTCCGGCGTCCGCAGCCCGGCCTGGGCGATCAGCGGGGTGGCGATCGCCTTGTTGAACGACCGACGGCAGGCCGCCGAGCGCGACCCGACGTACGGCACGCCGAGCAGGCTGAGCACCTGCTGCAGACCGCCGTCCTCGCCGACCCCGCCGTGCAGCAGCGGGAAGGCGACCGGGTCGTCCAGCGAACCGAAGAGGTCGATCAGGCCGGAGTTCACGTCGGACTCGACCACCTCGTGGCCGCGGTCGCGCAAGGCCTGCGCGACCCGCCGTCCGGAGCGCAGCGAGACGTCCCGCTCGTGGGAGAGCCCGCCGGCGAGCACGACGATGGGTCCGTGGCTGGGGGAGTCGTTCATGGTGAGTGCCTAACTGATGTCGGGGGCCGGGCCGGTGGTGAGATCGTGGTGACGGGCGTCGTCCAGGTCGACGCCGAAGGTGAGCCGCATGTCCTGCTCGGACTTGATCACTTCGCCGAGCCGGCGGGTGCCCTCGTAGATCCGCTCCGGGGTGGGGAAGCAGAACGAGAGCCGCATATTGCGACTGCCCAGGCCGTCGGCGTAGAACGCGGTGCCGGGGGTGTAGGCCACCCGGGCGGTCACCGCGCGGGGCAGCATCGCCTGGGAGTCGAGCCCCTCGGGCAGGGTGACCCAGACGAAGAAGCCGCCGTTGGGGTGGGTCCAGGTCGTCCCCTCGAGCATGTGGTCGCGCAGGCCGGCCATCATGGCGTCCCGCCGCTCGCGGTACATGTCCCGGTAGGCGGTGATCTGGCTGCGCCAGTCGAACTCGTCCAGGTAGGTTGCGATGGCGAACTGGCTGAACACCGGCGGGCAGAGGGTCGCGGCCTCCTGGGTGAGCACCAGCTTCTCCCGGACGGCGTGCGGCGCCAGCGCCCAGCCCACCCGGAAGCCGGGCGCGAAGATCTTCGAGAAGGAGCCGAGGTAGACCACGTTGTCGGCGTCCATCGACCGCAGCGCGGGCAGCGGGTCGCCCTCGAGGGTGAGCAGGCCGTAGGGGTTGTCCTCCAGGATCAGCAGGTCGTACTCCTTGGCGACCGCGATGATCTCGCGGCGCCGTTCGACCGGCTGGGTGACGCCGCTGGGGTTCTGGAAGTTCGGGATGGTGTACAGGAACTTCACCCGCTTGCCGGCCGCCCGCAGGCTGACCAGCGCGGCGCGCAGCGCCACCGGGTCGATGCCGTGGTCGTCCATCGCGACGTGGACCACCTGGCACTGGTAGGCGTGGAAGGTGCCGAGCGCGCCGACGTAGCTGGGCGCCTCGGCCAGCACCACGTCGCCGGGGTCGCAGAACACCCGGGTGATCAGGTCGAGCGCCTGCTGCGAGCCGCAGGTCACCACGATGTCGTCGGCGTGGGCCTGGATCTGCTCCTCGGCCATCACCTCGACGATCTTCTCCCGCATGAACGGCTCGCCCTGGCCGGAGCCGTACTGCATGGCCTGGGTGCCGCGTTCGGCGATCAGCCGGTCGACCGCGCGGCCGAGGGCCTCGCGGGGGAGGTCGGCGATGTTCGGCATACCGCCGGCCAGTGAGACCACCTCGGGCCGATTGGCGACGGCGAACAGAGCTCGCACGGCCGACACCTGCAGGCCGTGGGTTCGTTCCGCGTACGCATCGACATAGGGGTCCAGCCGCGTATCGCGGCGGGACGGTTCAGGAAGACTCACTGCACCAGCATGCCGCACTCCGGACGGTGGTGGCGCGCGCGCCCACCGGGGACGGTTTGGCGGGCACTCGTCCGCCCGGCCGCCCACCCCCGGACAGAAACCGGGGAACAGCGGTGGTTGGCGTGGATTATCCACGCGAGTGCCCTCTGCTCCCCGGTTTCTGTCACGCGGGTCGCCGCGGGGTGTCCTCACCTGGCCGGGCAACTACGATGAGGGCACGAGGTGCGAGGAGATTCGATGGGCAGCCTGACCTGGCTCAGCCGGGGTGACGTGGCCGGTCTGGCCTGCCCGTACTGCGGCCGGACGGCCAACCCGGACGATCCGGCGCTGATCGCCGCCGAGCAGGCCTGGGGATTCGTCGGCGCTGCCCTCACCGGGCACGGCGAACGGACCGCCGCGCTGCTGCTCACCCCCGTCCCGGAAACCCGCGACGCGCTGCTGAGCTGCCTGTGGGTGGCCCCCGGCCGGGTCGAGCAGGGCCGCGGCAAGCGACTGATCCAGGCGACCGCGGCCGGGCTGCTCTCCCGCGAGGTGGAGTCGATTCTGGCTCGCGGCTCCCGGACGAAGCTGGACTGCCTGGCGCCGCCGGCCGACTTTCTGCGGGCGGTCGGGTTCACCCGGACGCCGGACGAGCGCTCGCCGCTGCGCTCCCCGCGGTCCGCGCAGCGTCCCCCGGTCGCCGACCTGGACGGCACCCGGCTGTGGCGACTCGACCTGAACGCCACCGTCACCGCCCCGCAGGGGCTGCGAGGGCTGGTCGAGCACTGGCTGCGGGCGCTGCGTCCGATCGGGCCGGAGCCCGCTGGCCGGGTCTCCCGGGAATCCTGAGGACGGCGTGAGCGCAGTGGGCGAACGGCGTCCCGGTGGGGTGCTGGTGGTCGGCGACGTGATCAATGACGTCCTGGTGCGGCCGTTGACCGAGATCACGCCCGATTCCGACACCCGCTCACAGATCGTCCGCCGACCGGGCGGTTCGGCCGCCAACCTGGCCTGCTGGCTGGGCAGCCTGGGCGCTGACGTCAGCTTCGTCGGCCGGGTGGGACGCGACGACCACGAGCTGCATCACCGTCATCTGGCTGCCTTCGGGGTGAAGCCGCTGTTGGCGATCGACCCGGTGGCCGAGACCGGCACGATCGTGATCGTGGTGGATCCGGCCGGGCGGCGGACCATGCTCACCGACCGGGCGGCCAACCTCAACCTGACCGCCGACGACATCCCGGACGACGTGCTGGCCGGGGCCGGGCTGTTGCACGTCTCCGGCTACTCCCTGTTCGAGCCGGGGGTGCGGGAGAGCATCCTGCAGCTGATGGAGCGGGCTCGCGTCCAGGGGCTGCCGGTCTCAGTCGACCCCAGTTCGGTCTCCTGCCTGCGCGAGGTCGGGGCGAAGCAGTTCCTGGCCTGGACCCGCGGCTGCGCGCTGGCCTTCCCGAACCGGGACGAGGCGCTGTACCTGGCCGGCTGCGACCACCCGCTCACCGCCGCCGCCCGGTTGGCTGAGCACTACGAGCTGGCGGTGGTCACCCTGGACGGCGACGGCACAGTGCTGGGCCGGGTGGGCAGCTACCCGCGGCTGATTCCCGCCGACCGGGTGGCGGCGGTGGACTCCACCGGCGCCGGCGACTCGTTCTGCGCCGGCTTCCTGGACGCCTGGCTGCGTGGCGCCGAGGAACTGGCCGCGGTCGAGGCCGGCGCCGCCCTGGCGCGGGTGGCAGTCTCCCGGCTGGGCGCCCGTCCGTAGCCCTGGGACAGGGGACGGTTCCGGGTAGGTCAGACCCACCTGACAAGGTGGGACACCGGAACCGTCCCCGTGTCCCAGCAGGTCCGTATCCCAGGTCCGGCGGCTGAGGTCGGCGCGCAGCGTTGAGTCTCGAAGCCGGACGTGGGGCGGCCGTGAGGGCGGGTCAGGCGGGGGGTGCGGTGAGGATCAGTGGACCGTCGGCGGTGATCGCCACGGTGTGCTCGCTGTGGGCGCCGCGGGAACCGTCCACCGAGCGCAGCGTCCAGCCGTCCGGGTCGTGCCGGATCTGGCTGGTGGTGGCCAGCAGCCA
Source organism: Propionicimonas sp. (assembly GCA_049840415.1). Classification (GTDB taxonomy): domain Bacteria; phylum Actinomycetota; class Actinomycetes; order Propionibacteriales; family Propionibacteriaceae; genus Propionicimonas. The sequence continues at coordinate 681,971 of JASGLB010000014.1, forward strand.
GGGCTCGATCGCGATCACCAGGCCCTCGGCCAGCTTCGGGCCGGTGCCCGGCAGGCCGTCGTTGGCGACGTGCGGGTCGCCGTGCATGGTCCGGCCGACGCCGTGGCCGCCGAACTGGGTGTTCACCCGGTAGCCGGCCTTGCGGCAGAGCCGGCCGATCGCCGCCGAGATGTCGCCGATGGTGTTGCCCACCCTGGCCACCTCGATCGCCGCTGTCAGCGCCTGTTCGGTGGTGTCGATCAGGGTCAGATCCTCCGGCCGCGGGGTGCCGACCACGAACGAGACCGCCGAATCGGCCACCCAGCCGTCCACCGAGACGGCGAAGTCCAGGGTGAGCAGGTCACCGTCGGCCAACGCGTAGTCGTGCGGCAGACCGTGCAGCACTCCGTCGTTCACCGAGGTGCAGATCACCTTGCCGAACGGGCTGGCGCCGAAGGACGGGTGGTAGTCGATGTAGCAGGATTCCGCCCCGGCCTGACGGATCAGCTCGTGGGCGCGGGCGTCGATCTCCAGCAGGTTCGTCCCGACCGCCACCTCGTCGCGCAGCGTCGCCAGGGTCTGGGCGACGAACCGGCCGGCCGGCTTCATCTCCTCCAGTTCGGCGGGGATGCGCAACTCGAGCGTCGGACGAACCGGCGTGCGGGCCACCTGGCGTCCGGTCAGCCGACGCAGCCGCCGGTTCAGAGGTACTCCTCCAGCGCGCGCAGCAGCATCGCCTTGGTCTTGCCGCCCTGGAACTGCTTGACCACCTCGCCGCCGACGAAGATCTGGATGGTCGGCAGGCCGAGGATGCCGTAGGAGATGGTGGTCTGGGTGTTCTCGTCGGCGTTCAGCTTGAAGAAATTGATCTGGTCGCCGTACTCGCCGGCGAGTTCGTCGATGATCGGAGAGAGCTGCTTGCAGGGGGCGCACCATTCCGCCCAGTAGTCGACCAGCACCGGCTTGGACGACTTGAGCACCTGCTCGGCGAAGGTGGCGTCGGTGACCTCGGCAACAGCGGCCATGGATTCTCCTGAGTCATTCCTGCGGGGACGGCCCCAGCTTACGACTTCCCGATGACAGCCGATGACGCGCGGGCGGTCAGCCCGCCCGATCTCTTCGTCAAGCTGTGAGGAAAACGGTCTGGGGACCGGTTTGGTCACAGCTTGAGCGCCGGCGGGAGGTTTTTTGGCGGGTTTGGTGGGCTAGACGGCCGCTGGGGCGTCGGCATGCAGGGCGGCGAGGTAGCGTTCGGCGTCCAGCGCGGCCGCGCACCCGGTGCCGGCGGCGGTGACCGCCTGCCGGTAGGTGTGGTCGACCAGATCGCCGGCGGCGAACACGCCGGGCAGGTTCGTCCGGGTGCTGGGGGCGTCCACCACCACGTAACCGGCCGCGTCCACCTCGACCTGACCGCGGACCAGCTCGGAGCGCGGGTCGTGGCCGATCGCCACGAACAGGCCCTGGACGGGCAGTTCGCGGGTGTCGCCGGTGACCGTGTCGGCCAGGGTGACCGACTCGACCGACTTCTCCCCGTTGATCCCGGTGATCACCGAGTTCCAGGCGAAGCTGATCTTCGGGTCGGCCTCGGCGCGGGCAATCATGATCTTGGACGCGCGCAGCTCGTCGCGGCGGTGGATCAGGGTGACCGACTTGGCGAACCGGGTGAGGAAGGTGGCCTCCTCCAGCGCGGAGTCGCCGCCGCCGACCACCGCGATGTCCTTGTCGCGGAAGAAGAACCCGTCGCAGGTGGCGCACCACGAGACGCCGCGGCCGGAGAGCCGGTCCTCGTCGGCCAGCCCGAGCCGGCGGTAGCCGGAGCCCATCGCCAGGATGACCGTCCGGGCCGAGTACTCATTGCCCTCGGAGTCGGTGACGGTCTTGATCGGGCCGGTCAGGTCGACCGACGCGATGTCGTCGGTGACGATCTCGGCGCCGAACCGTTCGGCCTGCGCCCGCATCGCGATCATCAGGTCGGGGCCCATGATGCCCTCGGCGAAGCCGGGGAAGTTCTCCACCTCGGTGGTGTTCATCAGCGCGCCGCCGGCCTCCAGGGCGCCCTCGAAGAGCAGCGGCTTGAGGTTCGCCCGGGCGGTGTAGACGCCGGCGGTATAGCCCGACGGACCCGAGCCGATGATGATGACGTCACGCACTTCAGACATGGTTTCCCTCAAGGTTCGATTGGTTCGGCCCCACCCTACCGAGGCGGCCGGGCCGGACGTAGACGCAAACACCGAACGTCCCGGCCGGTATTCCCCCCGGGGTATCCGCTGGCGCCACCGCCAGGTGGTCCCCACCCGCTCAGCTGAGGTCGCCGGCCTGCTCGAGCAGGTTCGAACGGCGTCCCCTGGCCACGGCCTCCGCTCGAGTCGACACACCGAGCTTCCGGTAGAGCGACTTCAGCTGCGTCTTCACCGTATTGATGCTCACGTGCTCCCGTGCCGCGATCTCCCGCGAGCTGAGATCGTGGTCGATATGGCGGAGCAGGGCCAACTCGCGGGGGGTCAGGGCCAGCGCCTTGGCGTCGAGCTTCGACCACAGCCGGATTGTGATCTTGGACCGTTCCCACTCCTCGAAGGTCTCCGCCAGCAGGTGCGGCGCGAGGGCGTCCCGCATGAAGGGCGGAAACATCAGGGCGATCCGACGGTGGCGGCGTTGACTGAGCGCGAACCCTATCCCCGGGCTCAGGTAGTCGGGGATGGCACCATCGCGTCCATAGAGACCCATCGCGCCCAGCGCCTGCGCCTGGACGCGCTGCGCGGGTGCCAGCGAGGGCAGCCCGAGCACCGCCTCGGTCTCCCGCTCCAGCACGCCGAAGTTGTGTTCCGCGCAGAGCAGGCCGAGCTGGGCGACCCGGCAGTGTGGTGAGTCGGTGGCCTTGTCGTTGTAGGTGGCGCGCGCGGCGGCCAGCCGACCGAGAATCACCAGGGCCTCGACCCGCCGGGCCACCAGAATGTCGTAGGCGAAAGACCCGATCTCCGGCCGGTACCGCGACTCGGCCCGTTCGATGAGCGCCAACGAGTCCACCGCCAGACCGTGAAGTTCGGCGTAGCGGGTCTGCGCCAGCAGGATGCACGCCCAGAAGGGCTCCGGGTCGTCGATCAGCTCGAGTGCCGCGATCGCGTCGTGGCTTTCCGGGGTGTTCTCCTCGACGTCCACCAGCGCCCGGGTGGTGGCGAGCAGGCTCCACGCGAAACCCCCCACCTTCTCCGGCGTCCCCTGCGCGCGAGCGAGGTGGTTGGACGCGGCGGTGGTCGCTCCCAGCAGGGCGGCGACCAGGGCCCGGTAGCCGAAGGTCAGCCGCACCGCGGCCGAGGGACCGTCGCCCGGCGCGCGGGTGGCATAGCCGGACGCGGTGGCGAACTCCTCGGTCGCGCGTTGCAGCTCGCCGCTGGCGAGGCTGGTCAGCCCGAGCTGGAACCAGACCAGCCACTCCTGGCCGAGGGGGTGGGATTGCCGCTCCACCGACTCGCCGTCGATGCCGGAGAACCCCCGTCTGGCATAGCTGCGGGCCAGGTCGATGCGGCCCGCCGCCCGCGCGAACGCCATCGCGTGGACCCAGTCGTGACTGCCGTCCCGCCAGGTGAGCTGGGGAAGCCGGGAGGGTGGGGCGAAGACCCGCTGCAACTGATGCCGCTGCGGATGCACCACCGCCAGCGCGGGACTACCAGAACTACAACGGCTACGGCAGCGAGATGATCTCGGACGCCTTCGGCGTCACCACCAGCCCGACGAGCTGCGAGCCGGCCTACCGCAGCACCGGCAACCGGGGCGCCGATCTGGCCAAGGCGGCCACGGAGTACGGCACCAGCAATGGCCGGTGCGGTCCGGCCTACCACATCTTCTTCACGACTCCCGCGGCGGATCTGCCGGCAGCGGCGCAGCTCGGCAACGGGCAGACGATCTACGTCAACCCGGCGATCCAGACCCCCACCATCACCAGCCTGGAGTGGGAGCCGGCCGCCGAAGGCAGCTACGGCGGCACCTTCACCGGTGAGCTGACCCGGATCGGCGGGGTGCCCGCGGACGTCGGCATCGACGTCGACGAGGACGGGACGCCGGACATCATCGTGACCGGCGCGATCGATGGTGACGGCCACTTCACCGCCAGCTGGGACGGCCGCGACGACGACGGCAACCTCGTCCCGATCGGCAACACGGTGACCGCGAGCCTGACCATCTCGCGAATGGGTGAGATCCACTTCCTCCGCGCCGACGTGGAGCGCAGCGGTGGCATCCGGGTGCGGCGGCTCAACGGCCAGGATCCGGGCTGGGTGGCGCTGCAGTGGGACGACTCCCAGCTCGCGGGCGGGCTGAGCGGCACCGACGAAGGCGCGAACCGCGCCTGCTCGACCCCCGCGCTCACCGGTCCCGGTGCGGCGGACGGATCGTTCGTCCACGGCTGGTACACCGGCCCGTGCGGCGACGGCTACCCCTGGGGCGGCGGACCCAACTCGCCCAGCCTGAACTCCAACAACGGCACCGACGGCGGCTGGGGGGACGCCCGGCAGATCGCCGACTGGACCTACGAGGAGTTCCAGGCCGCGCCGTACACCATCCGGCTCGGTGAGCTGCCGACCATCGAGGTGATCAAGAACGTGCGGAGCCGGGTGGCCGGGTCGTCCGACGAGTTCACCGTCGGGGTGAGCACCTCGAACGGAACCGAGGTCACCGCGGTGTCCACCGCGGGAACCGTGGCCTCGGCCACGACCGGCCCGCAGGGGGTGCTGCCGGACCGGACGTACACCGTGTTCGAGAACACCACCAGCGGCTCGAACCCGCTCACCGGCTACACCGCCTCGCTGGCCTGCGTCGACCGGACCGGTGCCACCGTCCCCACCTCGGGAACCGCGGGTGACTGGACGCTGCGGACCCCGGACGGCCCGGTCTTCTCCGGCCCGGGCGACCCGCCGATCGTGGCAGCCGACATCACCTGCACGATCACCAACGTCGCCAAGGACGCCCCGGCGGCCGCCCCAGACTGGGTGGTCGTCGAGCAGGGCGCCACCGCGACCCTCGACCCGGTGGTCACCCCGGGCAGCGGCGCGATCACCGCGGTGGCCTTCGACAACGGCAGCACCACCAAGGTGGTTCCGGGCGAAGGCACCTGGGAGATCGAGCTGACCGCCGGTGGCTCGGTGGTGGCCAGCTTCACCCCGGAGACCGGCTTCACCGGTCCGGTGACGCAACAGCGTTACACGGTTACCGACCAGAACGGGCTGACCGCCAGCTCGACGCTCGACGTGATCATCCAACCCGCGGCCGGCGACGCCTCGGCAACCATCCGGCCGGGCGAGACCGCGACCCTCGAGCCGATCGTGACCCCGGGCAGCGGCGCGATCACCGGGGTGGCCTTCGACAATGGCGAGACCACCAAGCAGGTTCCGGGCGAGGGCAGTTGGACGATCGAACTCACCGACGACGGCGACGTCGTCGCTCGGTTCACCCCGGAGGAGGACTACACCGGACCGGTCACCCCGCAGCCGTACACCGTCACCGACCAGAACGGGCTGACCGCGACGGGCACCCTCGAGGTGGTGATCGTGCACGCCGGACTGCTGCTGGAGAAGGACTACGCGGCGGTGTCGGACGCGAACGGGAACGGCATCAGCGACGCCGGGGACGTGGTCCGCTGGACCTTCACGGTCACCAACACCGGCACCCTGACGCTGGAGGACGTCCGGGTGGACGACCCGCTGCTGGTCGACCTGGGCATCGCGATCGACTGCGAGCAGACCACCCTCGCCGCGGGAGCAACGACGAGTTGCGAGTCCGATGAGTACACGATCACCCAGGCCGATGTCCGAGCCGGCTCGATCCGGAACGTCGCGACCGCGACCGCGGAGGTGCCGCCCGGCACGCCGGGCGACCCCGAGAACCCGGTCTCGCCGCCGGCCGAGGTCGAGTTGCCGACCGCGCCCGATCCGTCCCTGCCGGTGACCGGCGCGCAGGTCGGGCTGATGGTGGCCCTGGCCGCGGTCCTGCTGCTCGCCGGGGGCGGGCTCCTGCTGGCCAGCCGGCGTCGCCGCGATCCGGAGGCCTCCGAGTAGCTGAACCGGCCTCGTCCTGGGGCTGGGGCTTGGCAACGGGACACAATCCGGGGAGCAGAGGGTGCTCGCGTGGATAATCCACGCGAGTCGCCGCTGCTTCCCGGTTTCTGTCGGGCAATGAGCCGGCCAGAACCCTTCAGCCGAGGCGGGGCGTGGGATGTCAGGCGGTCTTGCGGCGGTAGATCGCGATCGCCACCAGGTAGGCCACCACCAGGATCCCGACGCACCAGGCCAGCGCGACCCAGCTGTCGGTGCCCACCGGCTGGCCGGACAGCAGGGCACGCAGGGTGTTGACGATGGAGGTCACCGGCTGGTGCTCGGCGAACCAGCGCACCGGCCCTGGCCCCGCCAGCCCTCGCCGCCGCCCACGTCTCTCACCTCTTTCATCGAGGGCTCGCCCTATCGTCGAGGGCTCGTGCCCCGACGGAAGCCCTCGACGCTAAGGCGAGCCCTCAATGAAGGAATGGGGACGAGTGGGGTGGGCTTGGGCCTTTCGCTCGGCCTCGCTCAGGCGATGGCCGGCACCCTGGCGACGGCCAGCACCCTGACGACGACACCCCGGGCGGCGGGCTCACCACGGTGCTCCCGCTGCCGATCGCGGGACGGGCCGGCTGAATCACCCCAACTGCAGATCCCGGCGACGCAGGCCGAGGACGCCGAGCCCGCCCAGCCCGAGACCGATCGCCGTCAGCACCCCCAGGGTGGCCGGGAGGCCACCGGCGAACAGACCGCCGAAGGTCGCGGCGAACGGCGACAGCCGTCCCACCAAGTCGGCCGGGATGAGGTTGAACTCGGCGAACAGGTCCAGCAGGATCAGCAGGCCGAGTACCGTCCAGCTGGCCGCCACCGCCAGCCGGGGGAGCCAGCCCACCAGGGCGAGCGCCAGGCCGACCACGGTCAGCGCGGCCGGCAGGTAGGCCAGCGTGCTCAGCGGCAGCGACCAGCGTCCGGAGCTCAGCGCGGCGCCCAGCCCGATACCGAGCAGGATCACCGCCGCGGTTCCGGCCGCCACCAGCCACCAGCTCACCGACCACTGCCGCCGGGTGACCGGACGCGGCAGGGTCAGCTCCGCCAGCCCGCCGGTCTCGTCCCGCCGCAGGGTGAGGACGGCGGTCAGCGCGGCCATCGCGGCGAGCTGGGCGAGCACGTAAAGGACGAACTGGAAGAACACCTCGCCGACCGTGCCGCCCCGGCGCCGGGCGAAGTCCTCGAAGGCGCTGCCGACCAGCTGCTGGTCGAGCCCGGTCAGCACCGAGCCCAGCACCAGCCCGAGCAGGCCCAGGGCCACCGTCCAGCCGATCGCCGCGCCGCGCTGCAGCCGGACCGCCAGGCCGAGCGGACCGCCGACCCAGGACGGAGCGGTCGCCCGTCCGGCGCGCGGCACGCACCGGCCCGGTGCCGTAGTCGCGGGCCCGGTTGAGCCGCAGCGCCAGCCACCCCAGCCCGACTGCCAGGACGAGCGGGATCAGTGGTGCCCAGAATCGATTCGCCACGAAGGCCTGAGCGTGGCGGGCCCAGCCGAACGGGCTGGCCCAGACCAGCGCGCTGCCGGTGGCGTCACCGATCGCGGCCACCAGCATGAAGACCCCGATCGCAATGGCTCCCAGGCCACCGGCCGTCCCGGGATCGGAGGCCAGCTGTGCGCAGACCGCGCCCACCGCGGTGAAGAACAGAATCGACGCGGCCAGCACCAGCCCGAGCAGGGCCGAGCCGGATGCGTCCATGCCGGTGGCGACCAGCCCGGCGAAGGCCACCACGCCGACCGCGACGCCGGCGCCGCCGACCACGGCCAGCGCGGCCCGGAGCTGGTCGCCGCGGGTGATCCGTCCGGCCAGTTCCAGCTCGAGCCGGCCGGCCTGCTCGGCGGAGCGGGTGTAGCCGACGATGAACAGCAGCGCCACCACCGCGCCGACCAACGACCCGGACGAGGCCAGCGTCCAGGCCACCAGGCCGCCCGGCGAGGCCTCGAAGATCGGCCCGCGCAGGGCGAGCTGGGCGATGCTGGCCATCGACTCTCGGGCGAAGGCGTCCCGGTCGGCCTGGGTCGGATAGCCGACCGTGGTAGAGACCACCATCAGCGCCGGCAGCAGTCCGAGCACCAGCACCCAGGCCAGCAGCGTCCAGCGGGAGCGCCGCAGGTAGGCCCGAACCAGGGTGGTCATCGTTGCTCCGCGTAGTGGGCGAGGAAGACGTCTTCCAGCGAGGGTGCCCCCGCCTCCAGGGCGCGGACGCCGGCCGCGGCCAGCCGCCGCAGCAGCTCGGGCAGGGCATCGGCGGTGACGCTGAGCCGGAGCCGGTCACCCGTCCGCTCCACCACGGTCACCCCGGCCAGCGCCAGGTCCGGCGAGCTGTCGAGTTGGGCGGTGACCAGGGTCTGCTGGGTGCCGCGCAGTTCGGCCAGCGGCCCGGAATCGACCAGCCTGCCGTCCCGGATGATGCTGACCTGATCGCACAGCCGTTCCACCTCGCTGAGCACGTGGCTGGAGAACAGGACGGTCTTGCCGCGGGCCTGCTCGCCGCGAACCGCCTGGACGAAGGCCTGGTCGACCAGCGGATCCAGGCCGGAGGTGGGCTCGTCCAGGATCAGCAGCTCGGCGTCCGCGGCGAAGGCGGCCACCAGCGCGACCTTCTGCCGGTTGCCCTTGGAGTAGGCGCGGTTGGGTTTGGTCGGGTCGAGGTCGAACAGCTCCAGCCAGGGTGCCCGGTCGGTGCCGCTGCCGTGCAGCCGGGCGAGGATGTCGAGGGTCTCGCCGCCGGTCAGATTGGGCCACAGCGTGACATCGCCGGGGACGTAGGCCAGCCGGGCGTGGATCCGCTGGACGTCGCGCCACGGGTCGAGGCCGAACACCGTCGCCCGTCCCGAGGTGATGCCCAGCAGGCCGAGCAGCAGCCGCATGGTGGTGGTCTTGCCGGCGCCGTTCGGCCCCAGGAAGCCGTGCACCTGACCGGCTTCCACCCGCAGGCTGAAGTCGTCCAGCGCCACGGTGCGGCCGTAGTGCTTGGTGACCGAGTCGAGTTCGATGACGCTGGTCACGGTGCCTCCGTTCTGGCCGCCCGCCGGGCGGCCGCCATGACCTCATCCGAGGTGAGGTCGGGGTTGAGCAGGTCGAGTTGGGCCGCACTGATCCGCGGGTCGGCGGCCAGGTGGGAGGAGGTCAGTCCGAGCGTCCGGTCCACCTGGGGACGCAAGAGCAACAGCCCGAGTTTCATCGCCACCAGGACGGCGGCCCGGTCGCGGACCGGGGAAGCCGCTTCCGGCAGGTAGGGGACGGTGAGGGCGACCAGGGCGTCGAAGACCAGTCGGGCGTGGTGGGTGTTCTCCACCAGCAGCCGGTTCAGGTAGCCGACCACCACCGGGGCGGTGCGGTAGACCTCGGCGAGGTAGGCCGGATCAGCGAAGCCGAGTTCGTCCAGGCCCTTGGTGACGTGCTCCCGGAAGTAGGCCATCACGTACTCGTCGCAGGCGGCGCGGAGATCGTCCTTGGTGCCGAAATGGTGCTGGATCAGCGCCGGCGACACCTCGGCCAGCTTCGCGATGCCCCGGATGCTGGCGGCGTCGCCCTGCGCGGCGAAGGCGGTCAGCGCCGCCTGGAGGATGCGGGCCCGTCCGGGCTGTTCGTGGCTGTCCACGTCCTCGACTGTACGAACGTCCAGCGCGGCCCTCAACTGGACGTCGGGTGGCGTGTCGTCCAGTCGCCGATCGCGGGCGATCCGTCGACCGGCCGGTTCAGTCGTCGTTGATCGTCCCGGTATCGGAGTCTGGAATGCTGTCCTGGTTCATGTCCAGGTCACGTGACTTGCGGGCGTCCCAGCGCAGCAAAGCGGCACCCAGGAGGGCCGCGAGCAGGCTGCCGGCCAGGATGCCGACCTTGGCGGCGGCGTGGTGGCTGCCGTCGGTGTACGACAGCTCGGTGATCAGCAGCGAGACGGTGAACCCGATGCCGCACAGCAGGCCGATCGGCAGTAGATCCCGCAGCCCGATCGAGTCGGGTAGCCGGAACGGGGTGAACCGGGTGACCAGCGCGGTGGTGCCGAGCACGCCGATCAGCTTGCCGGCCACCAGGCCGATCAGCGCGGCGAACAGCACCGGCTGGTCGAACACCGAATCCGCGCCGCCGACCACCGTCACCCCGGCGGCGAAGAAGGCGAACACCGGCAGCGCGAAACCCGGCCGAGAACGGGCGCACCGCGTCGTCGAGGCGGTGGGTGCGGGGGTGCGCCTCGCCGTGGATCGGGAAGGGTGGGACGGTGAAGCCCAGCGCCACCCCGGCGATGGTGGCGTGGATGCCGGAGGCGTGCATGAACCCCCAGGCCACCGCCCCCACCGGGATCAGCAGCCACCAGCGCGGGGTGCGCAGCCGGACCAGCAGGCCGAACAGCGCCACCGCCGCCAGCGAGGCGAACAGCGACAGCGGGTGGATGGACGCGGTGTAGAACGCGGCGATCACGATGATCGCCAGCAGGTCGTCCACCACGGCGAGGGTGAGCAGGAAGGTGCGCAGCGCGCGGGGCAGGCCCCGTCCGAAGATGGCCAGGACGGCCAGTGCGAAGGCGATGTCGGTGGCGGTCGGGATGGCCCAGCCGTGCAGGGCTGCGGGGTCGCCCAGCCAGAACAGCAGGACAACGAAGAGGAGCGCCGGGACGATCATCCCGCCGATGGCGGCCACCACCGGAACCGCGGCCTGCTTGGGCTGCCGCAGGCTGCCGGCGAACAGTTCGTGCTTGAGTTCGACCCCGACCACGAAGAAGAACACCGCCAGCAGGCCGTCCGCGGCCCAGGCCGAGAGCGGCAGGTCGAGGTGCAGCGTCGCCGGCCCGACCCGGAACAAGGAGAGGTCGGCGTAGAACCCCTGCAGCGGCGAGTTCGCCAGGATCAGCGCGACGCCGGCGGCGATCAGCAGCAGGATGCCGCCGGTGCTCTCCCGGGTGACGAACCGGGCGAGGCGGTCCCTCAGGCTGGGCGGTGTTGTGGTCATACGGACTCTCCTGGCGCGACGGGCGAGGCGGACCCGAAGGGATCCGCCCTGCCGACCAGACTTCCCGGCTCACCGAGGCCCGATTGTAGTAGCCCGCCGACGGGCGGCCCCCGTCCGCCCCTCACGCCGAGCTCTCCGCCGCCCTCGCCCCCTTCGTGCCGACCGGAGGCTCCTCCGAGTGGGTGCTGGACGCCGTCGGTCACGTCCGCCCCCTCACGCCGAGCTCTCCGCCGCCCTCGCCCCCTTCGTGCCGACCGGAGGCTCCTCCGAGTGGGTGCTGGACGCCGTCGTCACGTCCGCCCCTCACGCCACTTCGCCGCCTGCCCCTTCGTGCCGACCGGAGGCTCCTCCGAGTGGGTGCTGGACGCCGTCGGTCACGTCCGCCCCCTCACGCCGAGCTCTCCGCCGCCCTCGCCCCCTTCGTGCCGACTGAAGGCTCCTCCGAGTGGGTGCTGGACGCCGTCGGTCACGTCCGCCCCCTCACGCCGAGCTCTCCGCCGCCCTCGCCCCCTTCGTGCCGACTGAAGGCTCCTCCGAGTGGGTGCTGGACGCCGTCGGTCACGTCCGCCCCCTCATGCCGAGGGCTCCCCTTATCGCCGAGGGCTCGTGCCTGGGGGGAGGTCCTCGGCGTTAGCGGGAGCCCTCGATGAGTTGGGAGGGAGGGAGTGGGGGCGGGGAGGAGTGGGGAGGTGCGGGGGTGGGGGCGGCGGTGGCGGGACGGGCACTGTCGGCGTGGTGGGGTGGAGGCTTTAGGCTCTAGACGTGCTGATCCTGCTCTCGCCCGCCAAGTCGTTGGACTACGCCAACCCGATCCCCAAGGTCGCGGCGACCATGCCGCGGCTGCTGGCCGAGTCGGAGCGGCTGGTGCAGCTGATGCGCGGCAAGTCGGTCGCCGAGTTGGCCGCGCTGGCCGACATCTCGGACGAGCTCGCCGCGCTCAACGCGCAGCGGTGGGCGGAGTTCAGCCTGCCGTTCACGCCGCGGAACGCGCGTCCGGCCGTCCTCGCCTTCGACGGCGACGTCTACCGCGGCATGGACGCCCGCAACCGGTTCACCACCCGGGACTACACCGAGGCGCAGAAGACGGTCCGGATCCTCTCCGGCCTGTACGGCGTGCTGCGTCCGCTGGATCTGATCCAGCCCTACCGGCTGGAGATGGGCACCCGGCTGGCCACCGAGCGCGGCACCTCGCTGTACGACTGGTGGGGGCAGACGGTCACCGATCTGCTGGCGGAGGATCTGGCCGCCTCCCCGGGCTCCGCCGCGGTGATCAACCTGGCCTCGACCGAGTACTACGGCGCGGTGCGGTCGCAGCGGCTCGGGGTGCCGGTGATCTCGCCCCGGTTCGAGGACACCAATGCCCGGGGACGGCGCAGCGTGGTCTCCTTCTACGCCAAGCGCGCCCGCGGTGAGATGGCCGGCTGGCTGGTCACCCGCCGGGCCCGCTCGGTCGCCGCGCTGAAGGACTTCGACGCCGCCGGCTACCGCTACGACGAGGCCAACTCCAGCCGCGAGGTGCCGGTCTTCGTCCGCTCCTTCACCGATCGGTAGGAGACGGGTTCCGTCCGGACCCGGCCACACCGACCACCGGGACGGTTCCGGGGTCACCGAAGTGACCCGCGGGAACCGTCCCTCGTGATCAGCCGGTGACCCGGCTGCCTCCCGGCGGGGGCGTCGCCTTCCGAACGGCCGTCCACTGCGGTCGGAAGGTCAGGAGAGCCCCAGCGCCTGGTGGATCAGGAAGATCGGGTGCTCGGTGCGTACCCCGGTGCCCTTCCTGATCTGCCAACGGCAGGTCTCGGTGTCGCACAGCGCCAGCTCCTGGCTGGTCTCGCGCACCATGTCGAACAGCGGCTTGCCGACCGCCTGGGCGACCTCGTACTTCTCCTTCTTCAGGCCGTAGGTGCCGGCGATGCCGCAGCAGGTGGCGCCCGACTCGACCACGTCCAGGCCGGGGATCAGCCGCAGCACCTCCAGTGCCGGCATGCCCATCCCCTGGCTCTTCAGCTGGCAGGGGGCGTGGTAGGGCACCTTCATGTCGATCGGGCTGAACTCGGGCAGCTCGCCGGCGTCGTGCAGTTCGAGCAGGAACTCCATCATGTCCCGGATCCGGGTGGAGACGTCCTTGAGGCGCTCGTCGTCCACCCCCATGATCTCGTGGGCTTCGTGCTTGAGCATGCCGGTGCAGGAGCCGGAGGACGACACGATGGTCAGCTCGCCGCCGGCCGCGCGCAGGTCGTCGCACAGTTTGAGGACGGCCGCGCTGGCCTGGTCGAACAGGCCGTTGGATTGCTGGGCCAGCCCGCAGCAGCCCTGCTTGGGCACGATCACCTCGTAGCCCAGGTGCTCCAGCACCTCGATCGACCGCTTCGAGGTCTCCACCTCGAAGTAGCCGCCCGCGCAGCCGTGGAAGAACACCAGCGGGCCCTTGGTCGCCGGGGTCCTACGGGGGCCGCGTTTCTTCAGCCAGCCCTTGATGGTCTGGGTCTGGGCCGGCGGCATCGGGGCGTCCCGGTGGACGCCGACCACCTTCTCGACGATGGTCCGGATCGGCTTGTTGGCCAGCACCGCGTTGGCGATCGGGGCGACCGGCGTCATCATCGTCCCCATCAGGGTGGTGCGCGAGATCAGCTGGTCGCGGATCGGCATGTGGTCGGCCTTCATCACCGCGCGGGCCTGCGAGTTCAACTCGGCGATCTGGACGCCCTGCGGGCAGGCCAGGGTGCAGGCGCCACAGCTGGAGCAGTAGTCCAGCGAGTGGTCGACCGATTCGCCGTTGCGGAACCGCTCGGCCTGCGGCCCGACGAACTTCGGGCCGGTGAACAGCGGGGTCACCGCCGAGACCGGGCAGACCGTCTCGCAGATGGTGCACTTGACGCAGTGGTCGAGGCTGGCCCGGGCGAACTCGTGCCCGGCGAAATCGAGACCCTCGCTCATGCCAACTCCTCCACGATCGCGTCCGCGGCCTTCACCGCGCTGCCCACGGCAATGCCCTCGCCCGACTTCTCCTGCCACCGGACGGCCCCCGCGAGGATGCCGCCGGCCGCCCAGAGGTTGCTGGGACAGGGGACGGTTCCTTGTCCCACCCCGCTGACTAGGTGGGACAAGGAACCGTCCCCTGTCCCAGGGACGACCCGCATGGTCTCGTCCACTGCCACGCCGACCTTGAACAGGGGCTGCTCGGCGCCCCAGTAGTCGCCGTGCAGCAGCGGTTGGGCGTCCACGCCGGCCAGCGGCAGGTTGAAGACGCGCTCGGTGACCTGGCCGTAGGAGTCCAGCGTCAGGGCGCCGGATTCGAAGCCGCCGGTGGCCAGCAGGAAGGCGTCGCCGGTGAAGGCCCGCGGGCCGCCGGCCGCCTCGACGCTCACGCTGACCAGGCGTCCGTCCTTCACCACCGGGGTGTCGACGAAGGAGCCGTTCACCACCCGCACCCCGGCGGCCCGGACGGCGGCCAGCAGCGCGTTGTTCAGCCGCATTCCGGGGACGGACGGCGGCGGCAGCGGGATCTCGAAGACGGGATGGCCGAGCCGCTCGGCAATGTCTGACCAGGCGGTGGCGTCCTTCAGGCCCAGGACGGCAGGCAGGCCGACGGTTTCGCCGTCCTGCAGCTGCGGGGCGAGTTCGGCGACGAACCGGGCGCGGAACTCCGGGTCGTCAAAGGCCCGGGCGAAGGTCAGCCCGGACGAGTCGATCTCACGGTCGCGGGCCGCCACGTCGATCATCACCGGACGGGCGCTGAGCCGGCCGCCGTCCGGCAGCGTGGTGCGGGTCAGGTTCTGCGCGATCAGCTCGGGGTGGAAGTCCTTCAGCCGCCGGAACCCGACGATCGCGAACGTCGCGCCCGAGACGCACTCCCCGGCCAGCATGGACGGTTGCACCAGGCAGGTCGGACGGATCGCGCCCACCGCCGTCGGGAAGAACCGATTGTGGTCGAGTTCCCCGACCAGCAGGTCGCCCAGCTCGGACCGCAGGAACGCAACCCCGGCGCGGACCCCGTCCACCCCGATCAGGGCGTAGGGATGCTTCGGATCGGACACCGCCAACCCGGCGATCGCGGAGAGGGGTTCGGTGACCCGCCGGGTGTCCATCCGGGACGAAGCGTCCGCGGTGGGCAGGTACCCCAGCACGTCGACCGTCCCCTGGGAGAGCTGCAGCCCGCCGACCCCCTTGGTCAACAAGGTCACCGACACCCCGGCCCGGGCCAGGCGAAGCGCTGCGGTCAGGCCGGCCGCGCCGGCACCGATCACGATGACGCGGTTCATCGGACGACCTCCTCATCCGGTGCGGGGAGGTGCTCGACGTCGAGCGTCCCGTTGAAGATCCAGTTGTCCAGCGCGGTCTGCCGCACCTGGTCGCCGTACAGGATCGGCCACAGCCCGATCCACCGGTTCTTCAGGAACAGCCGGAGCAGCCCGGTGGCTCGCTCGATGTCAATGTGGTTGGTCTCCAGCGCCACACCCGTCGCCCGCATCGAGCAGAAACCGCCCTGACAGGGGCCCATGCCCAGCCGCAACTGCCGCCGGAGGTCATCGAAGGTGGCATTGGGCTGGTCGTCCCAGGCCTCGGTGAACATCCGCTTGCTCATCAACTCGCACTCGCAGATGATCTGATCCTCGAACCGGTCTTCCTCCCGGTCGTGCAGCCGGTGGGTGACGACGTAGTTCTTCCGGTGCTCCGAGCCGGGGACGATCTCGTCCGCCGTCCGGCAGGCCCGGGTCTCGCCGAGCTTGCGGCACATCTCGTCCACGATGTGCTCGGCCATCAACCGGTAGGTGGTGAGCTTGCCGCCGCCGATGGTGAGCATGCCGTCCAGGCCGTCCCGCTCGTGGTGGTCGATCACCGCCATGCCGCGGCTCATGTGCCGGGTATCCGACGACGACACCCGCGAATCCTTGATCAGCGGACGGGCGCCCGCCCAGGCGTGCAGCGCCCGCGCCTGCCGGAACCCTGGGATCAGGATCTCGCCGGCGTCCAGCATCTGCTGCACCTCGTCCTGCGGGATCTCCAGGTCGTCCGGGTCCTCCACCTTCACGTCGGTGGTGCCAATGATCGACACGGTGTGCACCGGCACCAGGATGTCGCCGTCGGCGGGGTAGATCATCCGGTTGATCACCCTGTTCACCAGCCGGTGGTTCATCGCGATCATGATGCCCCGGCCGGGAATCACGTCCACCGGGTGGCAGTCGGCCATCGCGGCCACCTGGCCGGCCCACGGCCCGGCGCAGTTCAGTACGAAGTTGCACTCGATCCGGACGTCCTCGCCGTCCTTCAGGTCGGTGCAGTGGACGGCGGCCACGCGCCCCTCCGCCCGGTCGATCCTGGTCACCTTGTGGTAGGTCAGCACCTGGGCGCCGTAAGCGATCGCCGAGCGGGCCGCACCCCAGGTCATCGCCCAGCCGTCGACGGTGCCGTCCTGCACCTCGACCGCCCGCAGGATGCCCGGGTTCAGCCGCGGCTCATTGCGCAGCGCCTCGGCAACGCTCACCTCACGAGCCGGGACGCGGGTCGCCACCGCGCCGGCCAGGAACTGGTCGGCGAAGGCGGGGTCGTCCCCTGGCGCGGTGACGAAGTAGCCACCGGTGGTCTCCACCGCGTCGGCGTGGATCCGGGTGACGATGGCGTTCTCCTCGGCGCATTCGGTGGCCGACTGCGGATCGCTCACCACGTAGCGTCCGCCGGAGTGCAACAAGCCGTGGAACCGGCCGGAGGTGCCCTGGGCGAGGTCGGCGCGTTCGAGCAGGACGGCGGAGTAGCCCCGCATCGCCACGTCCCGGACGACCCCGACACCGGTGGAGCCCCCTCCGATGACCACCACATCGACAGCCAACTTACGCACGAAACCTCCGATCCGAGCCCGGACGACACCGTCCTGGACTTCCGGGGTGTCCTTCGGGTTCAGGCTAGGACAGCAGCCGGTAGCCGACCATGACCCGGCCCAACATCGTGCAGACGTGCACGTTTGACCAAACCGGGTGGGAGGTTTTGCAGAATGCCTTTGGCTAGGGGTGACAATGGCTAGGGGTGACAAGCCACTGCCAGGTAGCTGGCCCCACTCGCTCGCGCTGCGCCGAGCTGGGCCAGGGAACAGTCCGCGGCTCGCGCACCAAGTTCTGCCTCATAACCGCGCTGGCCGACAAATATGGCAGCCAGAGTCGGTATTTGGCAGAAGTTGGTGGGGGCCGGCAGGCCCTACAGCCGGGCGCGCAGCTCGATCGCCCGGGCGGTGCCCTCGTCGATCACCAGGTCGGTAGCCGTCCCGGCCCGCAGCGCGCCGACCACGGCCGGGGCCCGGGAGGGATCGGCCACCACGCAGATCCGGCGCGGGATCCGCCGCAGCTCGGACGGGGTCAGCCCGGTGGCCCGGGCGTTGTAGTCGATGTCGTCGTAGGAGCCGTCCTCCCGCAGCAGGACGGTGCAGACGTCGCCCACCACGCCGTCGGCGGCCAGCCGCTGCATGTCGCTGGAATCCATGTAGCCGGCGGAATAGACGTGCGAGGGCACCACCCCCTGCAGCGACCCGACCCCGAACAGCGCCAGGTCGAGCTTGGCGTGCAGCCGCAGCACGTTCTGCACCGAGCGCTCCCGCCACATCGCCTCCTTGGTGGCGGCGTAGTCGAAGAAGGCCGGCACCGGGAACAGCACCACCTTGGAATCCAGCGCGTCGCCGATCGACTGCAGGATCTCGCCGATGTAGGGGATGCCCGAACTGCGCTGGTTGGCCCCGCCGTTCATCTGCACCACGGTCGCGCCGACCAGCGGGCGGCGGCCGAGATGCCGGGCGACGTGGGCCACGGTGACGCCCCAGGCCACCCCGATCAACTGGTGGTCGTCCACCGCCTCGGTGAAGATCCGGCCAGCCAGCCGGGCCACCTGTTCGAACCGCAGGGTCTCGTTGGCGCTCTCCCGCACCGGGACGAGGTGGACGCGCACCCCGAAGGCCTCGGCCAGCCGGGCGGCCAGCGGGGACTGCGAGCCGATGTGGTCGGCCAGGCTGATCCGCACCAGCCCGGAATCGCGGGCCTCCTTGAGCAGCCGGGAGACCGAGGAGCGGGAGAGCTTCAGCTGGCGCGCGATCGACTCCATCGTCTCGCCCTGGATGTAGTAGCGAGTGGCCGCTTGGTACATCTCCTCGTACCGGTCGTTCATCGCCCGATCCTTTCGCTGCACGTTCGTGCACAGGTCTAGCGCATGCGTTCAGTCGTTAGCAAGATGTGACCTACTAGGGGAGGGGCACGACGTCGTTGTGGCACGTTCCCTTGACGGTTCAGGGTACGAAGGAGTCAGATGAACCAGGCAGCGGTCGTGCGAGCACACGCTGAGATCCGGTTTTCTGTCGACTCGACGCTGACCCCCCTGACCGGCCGGGAGCCGGTCCCCGCTCAGCCCGCCGGGCCGCGGCGAGCGGGTGATTGGCCGGCCCCGGTGGTGCGAAACCGCCACCGTCAGGTCCGGACGAGGGCACTTCCCTCGCCGGTCGCCCCCGTTGCCCGAGCCAGGTCCTTCCGCCCCGAAGTGAGTCGGGCCCCGATGGCCGGCAGCGGTTTCGTGTCCCTGTTGAACCTTTGATCTCTCCGCGACAACAACTGCGTCCTCTCTAGACGCCCAAACTGACACCAGCGTTGGTGTCTGAAAGTGAGAAAGAAGTGGGAGCTCTGTTCCTCTCTGAGGTGGTCGGCACCACGATGCTGCTCCTCCTCGGTGGTGGCGTGGTCGCCAACACCGCGTTGACCAAGACGAAGGGCAACGGCACCGGATTCCTGTTCGTGAACTTCGGCTGGGGCCTCGCGGTCTTCGCCGGCGTTCTCGTGTCGCAGAAGTCCGGCGCTCACCTGAACCCCGCTGTCACCATCGGCCTGGCGACCAAGAGCCTGGCCGGCGGCGAGGCCGTCGACTGGGCGCAGGTCGCGCTCTACATCGTGGCCCAGATGATCGGCGCCTTCCTCGGTGCCGTGCTGTGCTGGCTGGCCTACAAGCAGCACTTCGACGAGGAGCCCGATGCCGCGACCAAGCTCGGCGTGTTCTCCACCGGCCCGGCCATCCGCAGCTACGGGATGAACCTGGTCACTGAGGCCATCGCCACCTTCGTGCTGGTCTTCGTCATCATCGCCGCCGGCGGCATCAAGTCGGTGGATCTCGGCTGGGTCAGCGCTCTCGGCGTGGCTCTGCTGGTGGTCGGTATCGGCGCCTCCCTCGGTGGTCCGACCGGCTACGCCATCAACCCTGCTCGTGACCTTGGCCCGCGCATCGCGCACGCCATCCTCCCGATCAAGGGCAAGGGCGACTCCGACTGGGGTTACTCCTGGGTTCCGGTGGTTGGCCCGATCATCGGCGCCATCATCGCTGGCGCCCTGGCCGGCGTCCTGCTCCCGGCCTGATGCTGGACAGCCGGGGGGTGGGTCGCGTCGCTGCCCACCCCCCGGTTTCTCAACCCGCCCCCAACTGAGAGCAGACGGGACGGCTCCCGCCGTCCTGCCCCGCAATACACATCCGTTCGACAATGAAGTGGAAGGAACTATTCATGGCGGACAAGTACATCCTCGCGATTGACCAGGGGACCACGTCCTCGCGTGCCATCGTCTTCAACCACTCCGGCCAGATCGTCTCCGTGGGCCAGAAGGAACACGAGCAGATCTTCCCGCGGGCAGGTTGGGTCGAGCACAACCCGATCGAGGTCTGGGACGCGGTCCGCGAGGTCGTCGCCGAGGCACTGGCCAAGGCCAGCCTGAACAAGGACAACATCCAGGCCGTCGGCGTCACCAACCAGCGCGAGACCGCGGTGGTGTGGAACAAGGAGACCGGCGAGCCGGTCTACAACGCGATCGTCTGGCAGGACACCCGCACCGGCAAGATCATCGAGGAACTCGGTGGCGGCGACCAGGACAAGTACAAGGAGCGGGTCGGCCTGCCGCTGGCGACCTACTTCTCCGGCCCCAAGGTCAAGTGGGTCCTGGACAACGTGGAAGGCGCCCGTGAGGCTGCCGAGGCCGGCAAGTTGCTGTTCGGCAACATGGACACCTGGGTGATCTGGAACCTGACCGGCGGCGTCAACGGTGGCGTGCACATCACCGACCCGACCAACGCCTCCCGCACCATGCTGATGGATCTGAAGACCCTGGCGTGGGATCCGCAGATCGTGGCCGACATGACCATTCCGATGAGCATGCTGCCCGAGATCAAGTCGTCGGCCGAGATCTACGGCTACGGCCGCGAAGAGGGTCTGCTCGGCGGCGTCCCGATCGCCGGCGACCTGGGCGACCAGCAGGCCGCCACCTTCGGCCAGGCCTGCTTCGAGGTCGGCATGGCGAAGAACACCTACGGCACCGGCTGCTTCATGATCATGAACACCGGCGCGGAGATCGTTCCCTCCAAGAACGGCCTGCTCACCACCGTGTGTTACAAGATCGGCGACCAGGCTCCGGTCTACGCCCTCGAGGGTTCGATCGCGGTCACCGGCTCGCTGGTGCAGTGGCTGCGCGACAACCTGAAGATGTTCTCCTCCGCGCCCGAGATCGAAGAGCTCGCCGCGTCGGTTGAGGACAACGGTGGCGCCTACTTCGTCCCGGCGTTCTCCGGCCTGTTCGCGCCGTACTGGCGGGCTGACGCCCGCGGCGCGATCGTCGGCCTCACCCGCTACGTCAACCGTGGCCACATCGCCCGCGCCGTCCTGGAGGCCACCGCCTACCAGACCCGCGAGGTGCTGGACGCCATGGAAGCCGACTCGGGCGTGACCCTGGCCGAGCTCAAGGTCGACGGCGGCATGACCGCCAACGACATCCTGATGCAGTTCCAGGCCGATCAGGTCGGCGTGCCGGTGGTCCGTCCGGTGGTCGCCGAGACCACCGCGCTGGGCGCCGCCTACGCCGCCGGCATCGCGACCGGCTACTGGAACGGCGAGCAGGACGTCATCGACAACTGGGCCGAGGACAAGCGCTGGGCGCCGGAAGCCGATCAGGACGAGCGCGCTCGCCTGTACCGCAACTGGAAGAAGGCCGTCACCAAGACCTTCGACTGGGTCGACGACGACGTGAAGGAGTAATCCCCTTCTTGTTGTACACGGTGCCGTCGGGACTCGCTCCCGGCGGCACCGCCGCGTCCAGGCCGTCCGCCCCCCGTCCCCCGCCGGTTCCGTCCCTCTCACCCATCGAGGACCTCCCTTCGCGCCGAGGGCTCGTGCCTGGGGAGGGGCCCTCGGCGTTAGCGGGAGCCCTCGATGAGGACGGAGTCGGCCGCCTACACTGCCGGCATGGGACTCTGGATCTGGTTGGTCATGGCCGGTGTCGGGTTGGTGGGCTACCTCATCGGCCGGACGCAGGGGATGCGCGGTGCCCAACGGGAGGCGCTACCGCCGCCCATGCCCCCGGCACCGGGTGGGATGATCGCGCCGCCGGTGGAGTTCGGGTTCGAGCTTTCCGACGAGGTGCGGAAGGAGATCGGACGACTGCTCGCCCAGGGCAGGAAGATCGAGGCGATCAAGGTCTATCGCGAAGCCACCCGGCTCGGGCTGAAGGAGTCCAAGGAGGCGATCGACTACTGGGAGAGCCGCGGCGAGCCGACCTCCGGGGACGAGGGGCAGTGGCCGCAACTCCCGTCCGGACCCGCGCAATAGCCCGGCGCCTCCGCCGGGACCGGTGGCCGACTGGGCTCGGACAGTAGGCTTCCGGCATCCCGCAGCACCTCCCGGACCGAACAGAGAGAAGCGCGATGGCTCCCAACCCCGAACCCAACCGGAACCTGAAGACCTTCCGGCTGCTCGCCATCGCCGCCGGGGTGTGGTTTCTCGGCTCGGGCATCTGGGGGCTGCTCACCGAGGGTCCGCAGGATCGGGCGGTCGCCCGCTGCGAGGCCCTCGCCCGCGCGCAGGCCGAGCCGGACGCGGTCGTCCAGCACGCCGCTGCCCGGGAGGACCGGGCCGGCTGGGTCGTGACCGGCGAGGTGCGGCCGACCGCCGACGGGGCGGTCGCGGTGACCTGGGAGTGCCTCGCCGAGGGCGACGGCCGGAACCCGGCGATCACCGCCTGGACGCCGGCCGCCTAGCCCCGGACCGAACCCGATGCCGACCGAGGCGATCGCCGAGAGCCTGCGGCGGTTCGTTTCCAGCACCGCCGGACGGGCACCGCTGTACGCCCGGCTGTCGGCCGGGGTGGCCGAACAGCCGGAGGTGCTGGCGATCCTGGCCGCGGCGCCGCCCCGCCATCGGGCGTCGGTGGGGCTGTTCGCCGCCGTCCACGATCTGCTGCTGGCCGATCCGGGCCAGGCATTGGCCGACTGGTACCCGAACCTCACCGACCGGCCCCGCGCGGACGACCCCGTCCCCGCCTTCGTCGAGTTCTGCCGTGACCACCGCGACGATCTGATCGCCCTGGTCAGCAGCCGGTTCCCGCAGACCAACGAGATCGGACGCAGCGCGCTGCTGCTGATCGGCCTGGCCGACGTCGCCTCGCGGTTCGGCACCCTCACCCACCTGGACGTCGGGGCCAGCGCCGGGCTGAACCTGCTGATCGAGCACTACGGCTACGACTACTCCGGCCAGCGGCTGGGCGGTGACCGGCTGGTGCTGAGCTGCCGGGTGAGCGGTGGGCCGCTGCCGCTGCCGTCCGCCATTCCGGGGTTCAGTACGCACCAGGGGTTGGACGCCGACCCGATCGACCTGGCCGACCCCGCGCAGGTCCGCTGGCTGGAGGCCTGTGTCTGGCCCGATCAGACCGACCGCTTCCAGCGGTTGCGCACCGCCGTCCAGCTCGCCCGCGAGCAGGGCGTTCAGGTGTGGCGCGGCGACGCCGTGACCGACCTGCCGGCGGCGCTCGACCGGCTGGGCGAGGACGGACACCCGGTGGTCACCACCAGTTGGGTGCTCACCTATCTCTCCGACCAGCAACGCGCCGACTTCGTCGCCGCCCTGGACCGGCGCGGCCGGCGGCAGGATCTCTCCTGGGTCTACCTGGAGTCGCCGGCCTACGCGCCGGGCCTGCCCGGCCCGTCCACCGACCCGGAGCGGACGGCGCTCACGGTGGTGGAGTGGCGCGCCGGCGAGCGGTCAGCCCGCCGGTTGGCGACCTGCCACCCGCACGGCTACACCCTGCGCTGGGCGGAGTAACCCGGAACGATCCGCTCAGCGGGTCGGGATCTGACCGCCGGAGTTCTCCAGGTGGGCCCGGATGAACCACTGGAACTTCTCCAGCTCGCCGGTGGCGGAGACCAGCAGATCCTGGCTGACCAGATCGTCCTCCAGCGCCTCGAAGACCTCGCGGTTGTCGGAGATCAGCTTGGTGTAGACCCCGTCCAGCGCCTGCAGGTGATCCATCGCGGTGCCGCGGTTGAGCGGGTACTCCGGCAGCGTCCGGTCGGCGACGATCGAGCCGACGGTGCCGAGCGGGGAGCCACCGAGGGCCGCGATCCGTTCGGCGGCCTCGTCGGCGTACAGCCGGACCTGCTCGACCTGCGGGTCGATCATCTCGTGGACGCTGATGAAGTTGGGCCCGACCACGTTCCAGTGCACGTGCTTGAGGGTGAGGTGCAGGTCGTTGTAGGCGGCCAGCCGGCTCTGCAGGATCTTGATGACCTTGTCGCTGGTGCTCTTGCTGAGACCCGGAACGGTGTACTTCGTCTTGGCAGTGGCCATGGCGGTCGGACTCCTCACGTCATTGTCTGGACGGCTCGCGGTGCGAGCGACTCTTGTCATGCTATTACCCGTTTTCCGGCCGATGCGTCCGCTGGCGGAAATCCCTGGCGCGCGTACTCCCCCGGGAGGCTTCCCAACCGCTAGCGTTGGGGAAGTCGAGCCGATGGCCGACCACAACCGAAAGGAATGACATGGCGGGGACCTTCGAACTGTGGGTTGACAAGGCCGGTGAGTACCGCTTCAACCTGAAGGCGGGCAACGGCCAGGTGATCGCCACCAGCCAGGGCTATGCCTCGAAGGCGAATGCGCTCAACGGCATCGAGTCGGTGAAGACCAACGCGCCCGGCGCGGCCGTCGTCGAGGTCGAGAAGTAGGACGAAACCCCTGGCCAGGCCAGGGAGAGGATCCTGAGAACAGCATGATGCAAGGGAAGCCCGGGCCAGTCGCGGGGTTCCCGCGGTCGGTGCGCGAAGCCGCTCACCGATGATCGCGGGGCTGCGCCTGGCGGCGGGCTTCCTCACCGTCCTACCGGTCCGGCCGACCAGCGAGATCACCCCGCCGCTGGCTCGCGCCGCCATGCTCTGGGGTTGGCTCGCGGTCACCCCGATCGCCCTGCTCGCCGCTGGGCTGGGCTGGGCTGGGCAGGCGCTGAGGCTGCCCAGCCTGCTGGTGGGGGTGCTGGTGGTCGCGGTGATGGCCTGGGGCACCCGGGCGATGCACCTGGACGGCCTGGCCGACACCATCGACGGGCTGGGCTCGGGCCGGCAGAGCGACCAGGCGCTGCAGTTGATGCGGCGCGGCGACATCGGCCCGATGGGCGTGGTCGGGCTGGTGCTGGTGCTGCTGGGCCAGGCGGCCGGCTTCGGCGCGATCGTGGCCCGGCCGTGGGGCTGGACGCAGGTCCTGGCGGTGCTGCTGGCCGCCCGGGCCGCCCTGGCCCTGGGTTGCGCCACCGGCGTCCCGGCCGC
This sequence comes from Propionicimonas sp., assembly GCA_049840415.1. GTDB lineage: Bacteria > Actinomycetota > Actinomycetes > Propionibacteriales > Propionibacteriaceae > Propionicimonas. The sequence goes on from JASGLB010000014.1 coordinate 706,560, forward strand.
CCGTCCGGACGGCCTCGGCGCGCTCTTCGCCGGTGTGGTGCCGCGGGTCGCGGCCGCCGCGCTGTGGCTGGCGATGGCGCTGCTGCTGGCGGGGACGAGCCTGTTGGCCGGGCAGCCGTGGTGGCAGGGGGTACTCGCCGCCGGGCTCGCCGTGGTGGTCGCCTGCTTGCTGCTGGTTCGCTGCGTCCGCCGACTGGGCGGGATCAGCGGCGACGTCCTGGGCGCGCTGGTGGAGACCGCCCTGGCCGTGCTGGTGGTGGTCAGCGCGCTGGACGTTTCCTGAACTCCAGCCGCCGGACGACCGAGGAACAGCCGGTCAGGGGCCGGCCGGCAGCCGCAGCGGACGTCCGGCCACCATCAACACCACCTCGTCGCAGACCGCGCCGATCGCCTGGTTCACCCGGCCGAGCTGGTCGGCGAAGATCCGGCCCGAGCGATGCTCGGAGACCAGCCCCCAGCCGACCTCGTTGGTCACCAGCACCACGGCCACGCTCGCCGGCGACGGCGGACGCGAGACCGCGCAGCTCGTCGTCGAACTTCGGCTGCCAGGTCTCGGGGGCGGCGTCCCAGGCGTCCCAGCTGTCCAGCAGCCTGGTCACCCAGGTGCCCAGGCAGTCCACCAGGACGGGCGCCTGCGCGGCCGCGATGGCATCAGCCAGGTCGAGCGTCTCCAGGGTCCGCCAGCCGGCCGGCCGCCGGGCCTGGTGCGCCGCCACCCGCGCCGCCCATTCCGGATCGGCGGCCGGGTCGGCCGGATACCCCGGGGTCAGGTAGACCGCGGGCGAGGCGGCGTCCAGCAACTGCTCGGCGTAGCGGGACTTCCCGCTGCGCACCCCGCCAGTGACCAGAATTCGATTCATTGGCTCAGCCTAGAGGCCTCGGTCGTGCCGATGCCCTGGGCGAGTGATGCCTCGGGGCCAACTTCGGTCCAGACCACGGCCCAGCGCTCACCGGCGTGACGGACGACCAGCAGCCGAGCTCCGTCGGCTGTCGGATCGGTGCTTCGCTGCAGAAGCGTGGTTATGACTGGGATGGCGTAGCTCATCGCACCGGCTCGCTGCAGAACCGTGGTTCTGAGGCGTTGGGTCGTCGGGATAACGACGGTCTTGCAGCGAGGCTCGTTACGGGCTGGCGGAGGCGTCGCCATAACGTCGATTCTGCAGCGAGCTGGATCCTTGGATGGATGGCCCGCCAGGTGGGGCCCACGCCAGGAGGTGTACGCCGAGATCGATCTCGACCTACGCCTGCTGTGGTCAGGTACCGACATCCGCACTACCGACGCCGGGTGACCAGGAATCGACTCATGCTCAGCCGTTCACCAGTTGGGAGAACCGACCCCTCGAGACTCCCATGATGATCGCGGCATCGGTGACGGAGTAACCGGCCTCGCGCAGGTGCCTGGCCGCCTCCCGCGAGCGGCGGGCGGCGTCCACGTTGGCTGCCGCGGCGGCTTCCGTGGCGCGGCGGGCTGCGCTGACCTCCTGGCCCAGGCTGCCGAGTTCGGGAATGATGGTGATTCGCCAAGCAGAGTGATCAACCTCGGCGCGGTCGGTGTCGAGGTAGTCGCGCACCTGCTGCTCGGCGTCAGCGAGAGTGGTCGACTGGGTGACGTGGTGGTCGTCCAGCCACAGTTCCCAACCCCGTGCCCAGCGTCGCGCGGTGACTGTCACCTCGGTCATCCTTCCTCCTCCTCAATCGCCTGCAGCACCTGACCGACCACGCCGGGTGACGCCTCCTGTTGCTGGCGGACGGTCACGTGGCGGCCGCGGGCGGCGACCCACTTGTCGTGGTCGCCGCGTCCTGGCTGGGGTGTGAAGCCCGCCCATCGCAGCAGTCCGGCGAGCTCCCGATACTTCATCGGGCTCACCATGACTGTGGATTACCCAGGCTAAACAGCCGGAGTTTCCCCCGGCGTGGCTCTCCATGCCGCCATCCTGACGCCACGGCGGTCAGCTGTCTCCCCAAGGTTTCCGGGCTGTGGATAAATCCGGGAGTTATCCACAGATTCGGACTGTGCACTGGGCAAGACCGCTTTTCTGCGCCTAAAGTCTCGGCACCGGTCATCGAACCCACCCCCAACGGGTACGCCCAGGCCGGCGAGTGAGGCGAACCACCATGGCTGACCCCATTGACGACGCCCGGACTGCCCGGGTGCGCCCCAGGCGGGACCTCCGCCTGATCGCGATCGGCGTGCTCGCGGTGTGCCTGAGCGGGCTCGGCGCGGTATGGCTCTATTCCAGTGCCACCGACGCCAGTTCGGTGGTGACCGTGCTGCGGAACGTCCATCGCGATCAGGTGATCACCGCCGCGGACCTGGGGCTGGTCTCGGTACCGGCCGTCCCCGGGCTGCAGACGGTTCCGGGGGAGCGGCTGGCCGAGGTGATCGGGCAGTCCGCCCATACCGACCTGGTCGCCGGTTCGCTGCTGTCGCCACAGTCGTTCGGGGCTCCGGTGGTGAGCGTCGGGATGGCCCAACTGGGGCTCCGGCTCGCGCCCGGACGGGTGCCCGCCACCGCCTTGCCGCCGGGCACGCCGGTGCTGCTGGTCGCCGTGGGCCGGGACGGGGGAACGCCGCCGGACACGCCGAGCGTGCTGGCGAAGGTGTCCTCCCCGGGCGCGGTGCAACCCGACGGCGCCACCCTGCTGGATGTCGACGTCCCCCAGGAACATGCCGAGCGGATCGCCCGACTGGCCGCCGGGGACCAGTTGGTGGTGGTCCGGCAGGAGGGAGAGCCGCGATGACCGTGATTGTCCTCACCAGCGCCGGTCACGCCCCGGGCGTCACCACCACCGCTGTCGGGCTGGCGGTGAACTGGCCCCGTCCGGTGCTGCTGGTGGACGCCGACCCGCACCCCTCGCAGTCGGTGCTGGCCGGTTTCCTGCAGGGCGCGGACCCGTATGGCAAGGGCCTGGCGGCGGTGCTGTCGGCGCATCGGGAGCGCCGCCCGCTCGGCCCGCTGGTGACCGAGGCCGCGCTCGAGCTCGTGCCCACCGAGCCGGAGATCAGCCGGAGCTTCCTGCCGGGCTTCGCCAACCCCGGCATGGTCGAGCTGTTCGCCGCGGCCTGGCCGGAGTTCGCCGGTGCGCTCGCCATCGCTCCGCAGGACGTGCTGGTGGACGCCGGACGACTCGGTCCGCGCGGCCTGCCAGCCGCCCTGGCCGAGGTCGCCGACCTGGTACTGGTGGCCACCCGGACCAGCCTGGTCGACCTGGTCGGCCTGCGGCTGCAGTTGCCGTCGCTGGTCGGTTCGGTGCCGAACGATCGGCTCGGGCTGCTGCTGATCGGCCCCGACCGGCCGTACACCGCCAAGGAGATCCACGCCCAGTTCGAGCTCGAGGTGGTGGCCTCGATCGGCTGGTCGCCGGAGCAGGCCAGAGTGTGGTCCCACGGCGACCTGCCGACCCGCAGGTTCCGGCTCGGCAACTACCTGCGCGGCGTCCGCCACACCGCGGACGCTCTGCTGCAGCGGCTGACCGCCCGCTCCGAGCTGATCGGGGCGCCACGATGAAACCGCTGTCGGATGTCTCGCTGCTCCACGACGCGCCCCGGTTGTTCACCCGCGACGAGCTGGCCACGGTGCCGGAGTTCGCCGCCGCGGTGGCTCCCGGCATCGACTGGGAGCTGGTGGTGGCGCTGCGCCGCAAGGCGTCCGATCAGATCACCCGCCGGCTGGCCGAGCTCGACACCGGCGTGCCGCTCTCCGCGGTCGATCGACGGTTGCTCGGTCGCTCGGTGGTGCGGACGGTGGTGGCCCAGCACGCCGAGCGGCTGAGCGCCGACGGCGCCGCGCTGTGGCCGGTGGAGACCGAGTCCGCCTACGCCCACGCGGTGGAGAACGCGATCTTCGGCTACGGCCGGATGCAGCCGCTGTTCGAGATCGCCGACGCCGAGAACATCGAGATCCACGGCTGCGAATCGGTGGTGGTGCAGTATTCCGACGGCCGGCGTCGGACCCACCCGCCGGTCGCCGACAGCGACGAGGAGTTGGTCGAGGCGATCCGGTTCCTCGGTGAGTCGGCCAGCCCGCCGCGTCCGTTCGACGACGCCCACCCCACCATGACGCTGGCGCTGGGGGACCAGTTCCGGCTGCACGCGATCGGCTTCGGGCTGAGCTTCCGACCCTCGGTGACCATTCGGCACCACACGTTGACCAGCGTCACCCTCGCCGATCTGGCGGCCACCGGCATGCTCACCGAAGAGCTCGCCCGTCTGCTTCACGCCGCGGTGCTGGCCAGGAAGTCGATCGTGATCTCCGGCGACCAGGGCGCCGGCAAGACCACGCTGCTGCGGGCGTTGATCGCCGCCATCCCCGGCAACGAACGGTTCGGCACGCTGGAGACCGACTACGAGCTGCTCACCCACCTGCAGCCCGGACGCGGTAACATCCTGGCCCTGCAGGCCAGGGTGGGGATGGGCGAAACCCAGGACGGACGGCGGCTCGGCGAGTACACCGTCGCCGACCTGATCCCCGAGGCGCTGCGGCAGAACCTCTCCCGGCTGGTGGTCGGCGAGGTGCGCGGCGGTGAGGCCGGAGCGATGTTCGAGGCGATGACCGCGATCACCGGCACCATGTCCACCACCCACTCCCACTCCGCGGCCTCCACCATCGACCGGCTGGCCTCCCGGGTTGCCCAGGGCGGGGTGCTGACCATCGACGAGGCCTATCGCCAGATCGCGCACCACCTGCACCTGCTGGTGCACATCCGGCTGATCGACGACACCTGGCGAGGCGGTGGCCGCAGCCGGATCGTCTCCGAGGTGCGCCGAGTGACCGGTGGGATCGAGAACAACCGCCCGGTCACCCACCTGGTCTACCGCGCCGAGGAGGGACGGACGAGCTTCACCCCGGATGCCGAGTTCCTGGCCGAGCTGGCTCCCTTCACCGGCGGCTGGGAGGCGGTATGACCCCGCTGCTGATCGCCTTGTGCGCGATGCTCTTCGCCGGCGGGGTGGTCGCCGTGGTGGCCGGTTGGACGCCCTCCGCCCGGCGCCTTCCGGCCCGCCGCGCCGAGCTGGGGTTGCTGGGCCGGGTCGGTGGTCGACGGCTGGCCATGCTCGGCGCCTGGTGCCTGGCCGGGGTGGTGGCGGCGTCCCTGACCGGGTGGACGCTGCTGATCGTGCTGGCGCCGGTGCTGGGCGTCGTGCTGCCCTATCTGCTCGGCCAGCCGCCGCAGCGCGAACTCGAACTGCTGACCGCCCTCGATCGCTGGGTGCGCAGCCTGGCGGCGATCCTGCCCACCGGGCGCTCGATCGCCGACGCGATCCGGGTCTCCGCGCGACAGGTGCCCGAACCATTGGCCGGCCCGCTCAGCCTGCTGGTGCAGCGGCTGAACGACCGCTGGACGTTGCAGCAGGCGCTCTACGCCTTGGCCGACGAACTGGACAGCTCCGACGCGGACGCGGTGTTGGCCGCCCTCGCGCTGGCCGCCGACCGGGGTGGCACCGGAGCCCACGCCACCCTGACCGCGCTGGCCGATTCCATCCAGGACCGGGTCCGGGCGCTGCGCGAGATCGAGACCGAGCGCACCAAGCCGCGGATCGTGGTCCGACAGGTGACGGTGATCACCCTGCTCGCGCTGGGGTTCGCACTGACCTTCGGCGGCGGCTTCTTCGAGCCCTATCGCACCCCGTCCGGCCAGCTGATCCTGGGGGTGCTGATCGCCGCCTACCTCGGCTCGCTGCTGGCGCTGCGCCGGATGTCCCTGCCGCGACCGCGGCAACGAATCCTGCGGCGGCTGACCTGATGACCGTGCTCGCCGCGCTGATCGGTTGCCTGGCCGCCGCCGGGGTCTGGGCGCTGCTGGCGGTCCGCGTCCGGCCGCAGCCCCGGCTGAGCGACGCCTTCGCCCTGTTGGACGGACGCCGGCTGGAGCCGGCCGGCGTCGAACCGGGCGTGAGCCGGCTGGGTTCCTGGGTGCGGGTCCGGGCCGGACTGGTGGTGGGCGAGGACACCAGACGACGGCTGCGGATGGTCGGCACCAGCGTCGACCGGCACATCGCCCACAAGACCCTCGGCGCGCTGCTCGGCGCGGTGGTGCCGGCGCTGTTGGCGGGCTGGTTCAGCTGGCTGGTCGGAGCACTGTCGCCGCTGCCGCTGGTCTTCGTCCTGGTCGGTGGGGTGGTGGGCTTCTTCTGGCCTGATCTGCGGCTGCGGCAACGCGATCAGGCGGTCGCCCAGGACGCCGCGGAGGCGTTGCTCAGCTATGTCGACCTGGTGACGCTGGAACGGTTGGCCAACCGCTCCGGGACGCAGGCGCTGTGGTCGGCGGCAGCTGTCTCCGACGCCACCGTCTTCCGCGCCATCTCCGAGGTGCTGGAACGCGCCCGACTGGAACAACGGGCGCCCTACGACGAACTGCAACGGCTCGGCGCCGAGCTACGCCTGCCGGCGTTGGTCGACATCGCCGACGTGATGCGGCTGGACGAGGCCGGGGCCGCGCTCTCCGGAGCGCTCCGCGCCCGGGTCAAGGAGTTGCGGGACGCCCATCTCACCGCCATGAAGGTGCAGGCCACCGAGATCTCCGAGCGGATGGGCCTGCTGATGGTGATCCCGACCCTGCTCTTCGGCCTGCTCTTCCTCGTCCCACCCCTGCTCCGCCTGCTCACCGAGTAGTCGAGCCGCCCAGGTTTCAGGCCTCGAGCTTGTCCACAGCCCTGGTCCGTGCCCATGGTCGGTGTCGAAGTTATCCACAGATTCCCGGGCACCTCTTCCCTCAGCCGGGATCGTGCTCGTAGAGTCCGCGGATACCGGATGCCGAACCCACCCCAGGTATCTCCAGCCAGCGTCCGGTGATCAAGGAGAGTGCTATGCGTAAGTTCCTCCACCACCTGATCGGCGTGCTGGCCTCGCCCGCGCCGAGGCGCGACGAGGCCGGGTTGAGTCAGTCAACCGAGAACGCGGTCCTGCTGATCGGGGCGGTGACGGTCGCCAGCGCGGTGGTGGGGGCGATCAAGCTCTTCGTGGAAGCGAAGCTGCCGCACCCGTGAACGAGCGCGGCCTGGCCGAGTCGACCCAGTGGGCGTTGGTGCTGCCGACCCTGCTGGCGGTGCTGCTCGGTCTGGTGCAGACCGGCGTCTGGTTGCACGGCCGCACCGTCGCCACCCAGGCAGCCAACGCGGCGGCCGACGCCGCGGCGCTGGGACGGCCGGTCGAGCCGGCGGCCAACGCGATCGCCGACCGTGGCGGGCTCACCCAGGTGGTCGTCCGCACCAGCCGGGATTCCCGGTTGGTCACCGTGACCGTCTCGGGACGGGTGCCGACCTTCTTCGATCTGGGGCAGGGCGAGGTCAGCGGTCGCGCCGTCGTCCCGCTGGAGCAGGTGACCTCGCCATGACCACGGACGAGCGAGGCGCGGCGGCCGTCGAGCTCGCCCTGATCGTGCCCGTGCTGGTGCTGCTGTTCGGCATCGTGGTGGGCGGGGCCAGGGTGTGGTTGGCCAGGACCGGCGTCGAACAACTGGCCGCCGGAGCGGCGCGGGCCGGGTCGCTGGCGCGCACCCCGTCCGAGGCGGTCGCGGCAGCCGAATCACTGGTGCGCGAACAGGCCACGGCGGAAGGCCTGCGGTGCGTCGAACTGGGGGTGGACGTGGCGGCGGGCGCACTGGCGAGCCCGCCGGGCACGCCGGCCCGGATCGAGGTGCGGGTGACCTGCGCGGTCGAGCTGAGCGACGTGATCGTGCCCGGTTGGCCGGGTCGGCTGACCGTGGCGGCGCAGGCCTGGTCGGTGGTCGACACCTATCGAGGGAGGCAGCGATGAGATGGATCAAGGCGATCGCGGCCGCGCTCGCCATGCTGGTGGTGATCGGTGGCGCCCCGGTGCTGTTGCTCAGCTGGGGAGGGCTGCGCGTCGGCTGGTGGCGAGCGGACGACGGCTCGCTGTTCTTCACCATCCTGACCGTCGCCGGCTGGCTCGCCTGGCTGGCCTTCACCGTGGCCACCGTGCTCGAAGTCGTCCGGTTCGCCAGCGGCGGCCGGTTCATCCCGAACCTGCCCCTGCTGGGTGGGCTGCAGGCACTGTGCGCCGGCCTGGTGCTGACCGTGGTCGCGGTGGCTGCCTCCACCACGGCCTCGTTGGGGGAGCCGGCGGTCACCACCGCGGCTCCGGCCACCACCCTTGACCCGGCGGGGACGGCGGACGCCCCTGCTGCGCTGGCGGACCAGGCCGGCCCGGAACGTCCGCGCGCCGAACCGGAGGCACGTCCGTCCCCGGTCGCTGGGACCGCGGAGGCCGTCGGCGTCAGCTACACCGTGGTCGCCGGGGACGATCTGTGGAGCATCGCCGAGCGCCTGTTCGGCGAGGGCCGGCGGTGGCGCGAGCTCGCCCGGGCCAACCCTGACCTGCTCTCCGAGCCGACCAGTCAACTCCCCGCGGGTTCCCGGCTGAGGTTGCCGGCCGGTGCCCGAGCAGCGGCCGTGGAGCTGCCGAACGTCCCTGCTGGCACCACCCCCGACGTCGCCGCCGGGAAGTCCGGCAAGACCAGCGGGTCCGGGAAGTCCGCCAAGCCCCGGACGGTCACGGTCAAGCGGGGCGACACCCTCAGCGGCCTCGCCGAGCAGTACCTCGGAAGCGCCGGCCGGTGGCCCAGGATCGCCGCGGCGAACGCCGACCTGATCTCCGATCCCGACCACATTGAGATCGGCTGGGAACTGGTCATCCCGCAGCGACAGACCGGCAAGGCAAAGCAACTGCGGCAGGAAGGCCCCGCCGGAGCAGCCCCGGACCGCGATGTCGCCGGGCCGGACCAGGCTCCCGCCAGCCTCACCCCGCCGGCCGAACCCGCCGAGACCAGCCCGGCTCCCGCCGAAGCCGGCCCAGCCCCCGCCGAGACCACCGAACCGACGGACGCCGAAGCCCAGGCCCCCAGCGCGGCGGCGACCGCCGACCTCGCCTTGATCGGCAGCCTGGGCGCGCTGGCGGCGGCCGGCCTGCTGGGCGGCTGGCAGGCCCGGCGGCTGCTGCGGAGCCGCGTCCGAGCACCGGGAAGACGGCTGCTGCACCCCGACGACCCGCTCCAGCGACTCCATGCCGCGGTCGGCCGACGACAGGTCACCGACCACCCGGCGGCGCTGGACGCCGCGCTGCGCGCGATCGGTCGTCACTTCCACCGCGTCGACCTGCCGTTGCCCGACCTGGCCCAGGTGGGCCTCACCGCGGAGCGGATCAGCTTCAACTGGGCTACTCCGGCCGGGCCGCCGCCGGCGGGTTTCGAGGGCGACTCGACCACCTGGTGGCTCACCCTGCCGCCGGACGGCGCCAGCCTGCTGGGCGGGCCCGAGCATCCCTGCGCGTTCCCCGCCCTGGTCAGCCTGGGTGTCGCGGCGGACGGCGAGACCGTCCTGATCGACCTGGAAGGCTCTGGTGTGGTCGGGGTCGCAGCCGACCACAGCGAACTGCAGTTGGCCAGCCTGGCCGCCATCGCGGTCGAACTGGCCTGTGCGCCGTGGGCGACCGAACTGGCTCTGACCAGCGTGGGCGCCGAAGGTGAGCTGGCCAGGGCCGCGGGCGGCGACGCCGTCACCCGGCTGGACGACGTAGAGGCGGCGCTGGCTCAGCTGCGTCGGCAGCACGCCGCCCGACGGCGCGCCCTGAGCGGGCTGGACCTGCGGCGGTTGCGCACCGATCCGGAGCGGGCGGATGCGGTCGCCCCGCAGGTCTACGTCTTCCACGACCGGCCCACCGCCGCCCAACGCCAGGAACTCGATGCGTTGTTGACCGGCAGCGGGCTGGGATTCGCGGCGGTACTGCCGGTGGAGTCCGGCGCGGCCGCTCAGTGGGAGCTGTTCGGCGATCCGTTGCGGCCGGCCGGCCGCTTCCAGGGTGGCGAACTGACAGCTCACGCCATCCCGGAGAGCACCCGCGCCGCGGTCGCCGCCTGGTATCAGGTGGCCGAGGCGACCGAGACCGAGTCGGCCCCCTGGTGGTCGGACGAGGACGCTCCCAACCTGCGACTGCTCCCTTCTCGTCACCCCCCGAGTGAGGAACCCGTGGACATCGTCAGCCTGCGCCGGGTGGTCCGTCCGCACCCCACCCTGCAGTTGATCGGACCGATCGACCTGGTCGGCGCGGCCGGCCCGGAGCCCAGCCGGGCCCGCTACCAGCTGATCGAGTTGGGCAGTTGGTTGCTGGAGAATCCGGGACGCACCGCCACCGAGATGGCCACCGGTCTGGGCATTGCCGAGAGCACCCGGCGTTCGAACCTCAGCCGACTACGGGCCTGGCTGGGCACCGACCCGGACGGTGAGCCCTACCTGCCGGAGGCCTACTCCGGCCGGATCCAGCTCCACCCCCAGGTCAGCTCGGACATCACCCAGCTGCACCTGCTCACCGGGCCGGGCGTGAACCGGATCGGCGAGGACGGGCTGGTCGCCGCGCTCGACCTGGTCCGCGGCGGGGTGCTGGCCGACGCCGCCCCCGGCCAGTGGTACTGGGCCGAGACCTTGCGCAGCGACGTCGCCGCGACCCTCCGGGACGCCGGCCTGGTGCTGGTCGACCGGGCGTTGTACCGCGACGACCTCGACCTGGCCCGCTGGGCCACCGAACGCGCGCTGCTGGTCGCCCCCGAGGACGAACTGCTGCTCTGCGCCCGGATCCGCACCGAGTACGCCGCCGGCAATCGCGCCACGGTCGAGCGCCACGTGCTGCAGCTCACCCAGCAGGCCCGCGCGCTGGGCGTTGACCTGCTGCCGCAGACCGTGATGCTCTGTCAGCAGGTGATGGAGGGCAGGCCGCGGGCACGCCGGGCGTGACCTCGGTAGCCCGCAACTCTGGCGCAGCCGAACCTGGGATCAAGCTAGCCGCTCTGGGCTTGCTGAGCAGCACGCTCCCGGAGCAACTCACGCGCTTCCGCGAGGGCACGCTTCGCGGACTGGAGGTGGAGGGTCATGGCAGCCCGCGCCCCCTCGGGGTTTCCTTCAATGATGCAGGTGGCGACAGCTCCGTGCTCGACACAACCTCGTTCGATGGTCCAGGGGAGTTCGTCGGTGGCACGCATTGCCGCGAGCAGGGTCTTCGACACCGCATCGAAGGCGGCGGCGTACGCGGTGTTGTTCGAGGCACGCGCGACGGTCGCGTGGAACTCGACATCATGACGATAGGCCGGCTCGTTCGTCCGGTATGCCTCGACGTAACGGTCGAGGGCGCGAGCCACAGCTGCGCGTTGTCGATCGTCGGCACGTTCAGCTGCTCGCGCAGCGGCGTCGGTCTCTAACAACATGCGGAACTCGTAAAGGTCGTCGATGGCGCTGTTGCTGAGCATGGTGATGAAGGTCTGGTCTTTGAACAGATAGCTCGTGTCGACACCGAGAACGGTGGTCCCCCGGCCCGGGCGGACGTCCAGAATCCCCTGTGACACGAGTGACTGGACGGCTTCACGCACGGTGTTGCGGCCGACCTCGAACCGCGCCATGAGAGCGCGTTCGGGGGGGAGCTTCTCCCCGGCTCGGAACTCACCGGAGCGCACGGCGTCCATCAACCGGGCAGCGGTCGCCTGTGACAGGTTCTGCCGCATCGGGCCAACTCCTTCGCTGTCACCTTCTCCTGTGCGTCGTCAGAAGCCTATGCCTCCGCCGGGCTGCACATCAGTTGGTGGCCTATTTGATAGGATCAATCCTATCATCTAGGAGGCCTCAGCACGAGAAACATGCTTGACGACGGCCAAATTGCCTGGTAATTTCGTCCTATGTTCGACATCGGCGTTGACAAGGCGCGAATGGTGCGTCTAAACATAGGATGTATTGATCCGGCCATGGGAATGGGATCACGCGATCTCCGTCCGGTTGGCGGCGTCGCCGCTCTGTCGTCCTTCTCAGGGGGAGGTGGCAGGTGAAGATCGTTGCCACGCTTGACGAGCTTTTGGAGCCGGACAGCCAGGTGGAGCTCCTCGCCACGGGCTACGAGTTCACCGAGGGGCCGGTGTGGGTGCCGGATGGTTCACTGCTGTTCAGTGACATTCCTCGGTCTGAGATCCACCGGTGGACAGAGGCGCGGGGTGCGGAACTCGTTGCCGGCGGCAACCGTAAGGGCAACGGGATGACCACTGATCGATCTGGACAGTTGCTCGTGTGTGAGCACGCGAGCAGCAGCCTCAGGTTGGGAGTATTTCCCGAGGAACGGGCGATTCTGGCTGACCACTGGGGTGGCGCTGAGTTGAACAGCCCGAACGATGTCGTGGTGACGTCGGACGGCTGGACCTACTTCACCGATCCGCGGTTCGGTCGGACGTTGCCGACTGTCGGTGTGGTGCGGCAGGTGCCGCAATCTGCCAGCCGGGTCTATCGGCTGTTCCCCGCCACCGGCGAAATGGAAGCCCTGGACGCCGAGTTCGAGGAACCCAACGGTCTGTGCTTCTCACCGGACGAGAGGTACCTCTACGTCGGCGACACCCCTCGCGCGAACATCCGGCGACTGGAGCTTGCCGAGGGTCGGGTGATCGCTGACGAGGTGTTCATCGAGCACGTCTCGGACTCGCCGCGTGACGACGACAACTACATCGATGGCATGAAAGTCGACGAACTGGGCAATCTCTACTTCGCCGGCCCCCGTGGCATCTGGGTGGCCTCTCCCTCGGGGCACCTGCTCGGTGAGATCGTCGTTCCCGAGCAGGTGGCGAATCTCAACTGGGGCGACGCCGACTACCGAAGCCTGTACATCACAGCCGTCCACTCGCTGTACCGGGTGCGGATGCGCGTCGCTGGGGTGAAGCCGGGATGGCTGTCGTGAGTGCCCGGCTGACGGCGATCGGAGCAACCCCGTGGACCTGATCACCCTTGTCACCCGCGACCTGAAGCTGGTCTTCGCTCCCTCGGTCGGCGGCCGGCTGCTCAGCGCGGCCACTGGGGGTACCGACCTTCTCTGGCGGAACCCGGAAATCGTGGACGATGGCCTGCAGCTCGCGGTGCCGCGAGATCAGTGGCCCGAACAGACCGGCGCGATGGAGTCATGGGTGAATGTGGGCGGTTCGAAGACCTGGCCAGCTCCCCAGGGCTGGGGCGGTTCGGACGAGTGGGCAGGTCCGCCTGATCCGGTGATCGACTCCGGCCGCTGGGCTGCCGTCCTCACTGGCGGACCCGACGGTGCCACGGTGGTCACGATGACCAGTGAGCCAGATCAACGCACCGGCCTGCAGATCAGCAAGCGGTTCACCGTTCCGGCTGCCGGTGCCGAGTTCAGCGAGGCGATCGAGTTCGTCAATACCACGCACCGCCGGATCAGCTGGGCGATCTGGGAGGTGGCACAACTCGACCCGACCTGGAACGGTGCCCCCTGCGGTGTTGTCGAGGCGACGGTCACCGACAACGCACCCCCCGAAGTGGAGATCGCCCTGCAGGGGAGCGTCGGGCCGGGCGGCTATGCCGCTGGGCGTTGGACCATCCCCATCACACCGGCCATCGGCAAGCTGAGGTTCGGCAACTCAGCCGGCTCGATCGGCTATCGGCGCCCAGACGGTGCCGCCGTCGAACTGAGCTTCGACTCGGCGCTCGGCGGTTGTGCCGAGTTGTGGGTGCAGGAGCCGACCCCGGAGCCGATCAAGGAGTTTCAGGGCCTCCACCCCCGCCACCACTTGCTCGAACTGGAGGTCGTCGGGCCTCTCACCGAACTGGAACCTGGACAGTCGACCGGGCTCTGTCTCACCTGGCGTCTGACCCCGTCGGGGTTGGGCGACCGGCCTGCACGGTCGATGGGACCGGTCCACTAGTTCGGGACCGAAAGCCACCAACCCAACTCTCTCAAGGAATGCAAGTAGCAACAGGCGCAGCCGTCCGCGCAGGCGCCTATCAAGAAGGGATTGATTGATGCGAACCACCACAGTATTCGGCCGCCTTGGGGTCGGCCTCGTCGCCCTGGCCATGCTCGCTGGCTGCAACCGTGCGGCCCCGGCTGAGCCAGGTACCAACGGCGAAGGAGAGGCCTGCGTGATCGCCTACTCGCAGGGGTCGCTCAGTGGCGAGTGGCGAGTGGAGAACTCCCGGGACATGAAGGAGCAGGTTGAGAAGGCCGGCTGCACCTTCATTCAGGCCTCCGCGAACGATGATGTCGCCAAGCAACTGCAGGATGTCAATGACCTCCTCGCCAAGAAGCCCTCGCTGCTGGTCGTCGCACCGGTTCAGTACGAGCCGCTCGCGCCGGTACCCGGCCTCGCCGAGAAGGCGGGAGTGCCGCTGATCGTGGTCGACCGGGCGCTGCCGGGGAACCCCGGTGAAGGCATGTACAAGGCCTTCATCAGCATCGATTTCGTCGAGAGTGGAGTCAAGGTCGGCGAGAGCCTGGTCAAGGGCATGACCAAGAAGAACGGCAGCGCGACCGGCAACATCATCCACATCACGGGAACCACGGGCGCCTCGCCGGTGATCGACGAGCAGAAGGGAATCGACAGCGTCCTGGCTGACAACCCCGACATCAAGATCGTGGGATCGTGCGATGGCAAGTACGCCGGTGAGCCCGGCCGCAAGTGCGCCGAGGATCTGCTGCAGCGCTTCGAGAAGGGCACGATCGACGGCGTCATCGCCGACAACGACGAGTCCGCGCTCGGCGCGATCCAAGCCATCAATGCAGCCGGACGAACCGAACTGCTGCCGTGGGTGTGGGGCAAGGACGCGCAGCGGACCGGTCTGGAGGCGATCCTGAACGGCGAGATGTACTACACCATCTCGACTCCGCCGCAGTTCGGTCAGATCACCCTCGACACCTGGGAAGCCATCAAAAACGGCACGCTCAGCGCGGACAAGGTGACCCAGATGCTGCCGAAGATCGAGTACAGCCTGGACGAAGACGGCGGCAAGGAGAAGATCGAGGCCCGAATCGCCGAGCTGAAGGCCCTCGACATCAACTGCTGCTGAGGTTCCTGACCATGACCGCGCAAACGCTGGCTACCGTCGAAATGCGGGGAGTCTGCAAGTCCTACCCTGGCGTTCGCGCGCTGCGGGGGGTGGACCTCACCCTGAACGGCGGTGAGGTCCACTGCCTCGTGGGCGAGAACGGTGCCGGGAAGTCGACGCTGATGCGCATCCTCTCCGGCGCGGAGAGGCCGGATGAGGGTGAGATCCTGATCGACGGCGGGCCGATTGCCGAGTTCAGCCCGAAAACCGCCCATCTGCATGGCGTCTCGATGATCTACCAGGAAGTAGACCTGGTTCCCGAGTTGTCGATCGCGCAGAACATGTTCCTGGGCCACGAGCCGGTGCAGCAGGGAGTATTCCTCTCCGAACGGGCGATGAACGCGCAGGCGGAGGAAGTGCTGGGCAGCCTAGGAGTGGTGCTGCCCGTGACGGCGGCTGTCTCAAGCCTGTCGAGCGCGAACGGCCGCTTCGTCCAGATCGCGAAGGCGCTCACCCGGAACGCCCGGGTGTTGATCATGGACGAACCGAGCGCTGTCCTCAGCGACCACGAACTCGAAGGGTTGTTCGAAGTCGTGGACCGGCTGCGCACCCGAGGGATCGCGATCGTCTACATCTCCCACCGTCTGGAAGAGGTGTTCCGGCTCGCTGATCGGGTCACCGTGCTACGCGACGGCGAGGTCGTGGCGAGCATGCCGGCCGAACAGGCCACCCAGGAAGCGGTAATACAGAAGATGGTCGGCCGGGAGATCAAGGATCAGTACGTCCGGACGGGGTCACCGCAGAACGAGGTGGCGTTGCGCACTGTCGAGCTGAGCGCCAACGGCCGTTTCGAGTCCATCAACATCGAGGTGCGCAAGGGCGAGATCCTCGGCGTGGCCGGCCTGGTTGGCGCCGGCCGCAGTTCGCTACTGGGCGCCATCGCCGGCGACGTCAAGACCGACCGTGGTCACGTCGAGGTGCTCGGCAAGAGGTCGAAACACCGGCTCCGGAGCCGGATCCGCGACGGGGTGGCGTTGGTCCCCGAGGACCGCCGCGGTGCCGGACTGGCGGTCGGCCGTTCCGTCGGAGAGAACCTCGCGCTGGCCAACCTCGACGTGCTGGCGGTCGGGCCGCTGATGCGCCGCCGCAGGGCCAACAAGCTGGCCGCGGACCTCATCCAGCGGTTGGGGATCAAGACTCCTTCCGCCCGGCAGCCGGTGAAGTTCCTCAGCGGCGGCAACCAGCAGAAGGTCGTCCTCGGGAAATGGCTCAGTCGTGGGGTGACGGTGCTCCTGCTGGATGAACCGACCGTCGGCGTCGATGTCGGCGCCAAACGCGAGATCTACACGCTGATGGACGAACTCACCCGAGCCGGCATGGCGATCATCATGGCCTCGTCGGAGTTGCCAGAGGTACTGGGCATGAGTGACCGCATCATCGTCCTTTCTGAAGGCCGGCTGACCGCACAACTCAACCGGAACGACGCAACCCAGGAGAACATCATGGAGGCTGCTGTGCCGCGCTCAACGCGCGTCTCCGTCCCAGTCGCCGAGGGGGGTGACCCGCGGTGACGGTCAGGGCGGTGGTTAGCCGAGTCCATCCCCTGACAGCAGGGTTGCGGCGGTTCATCGGGCCGGTGGAGGCGCTCTTCCTGGTGGTGGTGCTGGTTGGCTTCATCGTCAGCCCCAACTTCCTCACCGTGTTCAACATCGACAGCGTCCTGCATCAGGCTGCCATTCTCGGGATCCTGGCGATCGGCCAGTTCTTCGTGATCGTCTCCGGCGGTTTCGATCTGTCGGTGGGTGCTCTGGTCGCTCTGACCACGATGGTGACGGCCTCCAGCCTCGCGCAGTGGGGCTCCGGTGGGGTCCTGATCGCGATCGTGGTGGGGCTGGCCATGGGTGCGCTCAGTGGCGTGGCGGTCACCTGGGCGCGCATCCCACCGTTCGTCGCCACGCTCGGCGTCATGGGAGTGGCCCGAGGACTCGCCTTCACCATCAGCAACGAAGGAATCCTGATCGACGACCCGACCCTGTTGTGGCTGGACAACGCCGGCGTCGGCCCAGTACCGCTGGTCGCCGTCCTGTGGCTGGTACTCGCCCTCCTCGCCTGGATCCTGATGAGCAAGACCCGTCCGGGCACCTACCTGTACGCGGTCGGCGGGAACGAGGACACCGCCAGGCTCGCCGGCATCCCGATCGGCCGGATCCGGATGGCTGCCTACGTGCTTTCCGGCGGCCTTGCCGGTATCGCCGGCGTGCTGTTCGCCGCCCGCTCCCACAGCGGAAGCCCCGGAATCGCGTCCGGATGGGAGCTCGACAGCATCGCGGCGATCGTGATCGGCGGGGTTGGCCTGTTCGGCGGCTCGGGACATGTGCTTCGCGCGATGCTGGGCGTGCTGGTCTACCTGATGCTCACCAACGTCATGAACCTCGCCGGGGTCGACACCTATCTGCAGACCGTGCTGAAAGGCCTGTTGATCCTCGCCGCGGTCTCCATACCCGCTCTGGTCAACGCCCGAAGGAGGTCGGCGTGAGCACTCCGGTTTCAGCGACCTCCGCGACTCCGCCAAGGCCGAGCATCGCCAAGTGGTTCGGCGCCGGGAACACCATGCTGTGGGTCCTACTCGGACTCATCGTGGTCGGCTCGATCGCCACCAATGGTGTCTTCCTGCGTCCGACCAACGTGGCAACCGTCCTCTACCAGAGCTCAGTTGTTGGCCTGCTCGCCATCGCGCAGGCGATCGCGATCATCGGAAAAGGCCTCGATCTGTCGGTCGGGTCGATCGCCATCCTGATCGCGGTGATGGTCGGGGACGCGACCTCCGCGTCGCCGAGCTTCATGCCGTCCCTTCCGCTGCCCGCCGCCATCGGAGGCGCGGCCCTGGTGGCGGTTCTGGTCGGTTCGGTGAACGGCTTTCTGGCAGCCAAGACCGGAGTTCCTGCGTTCATCACCACGCTGGCGATGTACCTCGTGCTCCAGGGCTGCATCTTCATGCTCACCAACGCCTCGCCGGTCAACGATCCCGACCCACTGTTCCGTGCTTTCGGAGACGCCAAGGTGTTTGGCCTTCCCGCGCCGATCTTTGGTTGGGCGGCCGGCGTTGGTGTCGCCTATGTCTTCCTGAAATTGGCTCAAACAGGGCCAGCAGCTGTACGCGGTGGGCGCCAACGAGACCACCGCCCGGCTCAGCGGAGTCCCAGTTTTGAGGTTCCGGATGGTCGCCTACGCGGTCGGAGCGCTGTTCGCGGGATTTGCCGGACTGCTGTTCCTGGCCCGGACCGGAACGGTTCTGCCCTCCGACGGAGGCTCGTTCATGATGGACTCCATCGCGGCCGTGGCCGTTGGCGGAATCAGCCTCAACGGCGGCTCGGGCAGGGTCAGGGATGTCGTGATTGGCGTCCTCACCCTGGCGGTAGGGGTGAATCTCATGAACCTGGCCGGCGTGAGCCAGTATGTGCAGTCGGCCGTCCAGGGCTTCATCATCCTCATCGCAGTCGGAGTCAACCTCTGGGCGGCGCGTCGAAAGGGCGGCACCTGATCCACACCGTGCCCGTCGTCGGACAACTGGAATCACCCCCGACCCCGGTCGGGTGGCAACTCTGCACCACCATGCAAATTTCGAAGGAGAATCGTACCGATGAGGATCGTCCAGGTCAGGACACACCTCCTAAAGGTGCCGCTATCGTCGCAGCACAGCTTCTACTCCTCGCAGGCCAGCTTCCCTGCGCGTGAGTCGCTGCTCGTGGAAGTCGTCACCCAGGACGGCGTCACGGGGTGGGGCGAGGCGGGGCAGTACGGACCGGGGGCGCCGATCGCCACCGTTGTCGAGAAGGTGTTCTGGCCGATCATCCAGCAACTCCCAAACCACGCGCCGCGGGTGCTCTGGGAGCGGCTCTACGCCATGCACCGGGACTTCGGAGCCAGAGGCCCGTACATCGAAGCGCTGAGCGGGCTCGATGTGGCGCTGTGGGACGCGTATGGCAAGACCACGGGACGATCGGTCGCCGAACTCCTGGGAGGTCGCCAACGTGACTCTGTGGTCGCCTACGCAACCGGCTGCTATTTCAAGTCCCGGGACTTCGATTCCGCCGAACTACCGAGGCTCGGCGAAGAGGCCAGCTCATACGTCGAGGCTGGTTTCCATGGACTCAAGATGAAGGTGGGCCTGTATTCGCTGGCTGCCGAGCGGCAGCGGGTTTCCGCCGTCCGGGATGCCCTAGGCGAGGGTTTTCCGCTGATGGTTGATGCCAACCATGCCTACTCGGCAGTGAATGCGATCAGCCTCGGTCGACATCTGGAGCAGGCCGGAGTCCGCTGGTTCGAGGAACCGGTCGTCCCAGAGGACAGGGACGGCTATCGACGGGTCCGGGACGCCCTCAGCATCCCCATCGCCGGCGGGGAGGCCGAATACACCAGATACGGGTTCCGCGATCTGATCGCTGACGGATGTGTAGACATCGCCCAGCCGGATCTGGGCGTCTGCGGAGGTTTCTCCGAACTGTTGGCCATCGCCAGCATCGCGAGTGCCAACTCCGTGTCGGTGGTACCCCACATCTGGGGCTCCGGAATCGCCCTCGCCGCAGGCCTTCAGGCGATAGCGATGCTTCCCAATAATCCCCATACGCTCGATCCGAAGCCGTTCGAGAACGAGCCTGTTCTGGAATACGACCAGACCGCCAACCCGCTACGCGACGACCTCGTCCCGAACCTGCCGATGCTCCAGGAAGGACGGCTGCAGATCCCTGCGGGCGGTGGCCTCGGAGTCGAGGTCGACCGAGAAGTGCTGAAGAGATACGAACAGGAGTGAACCATGTCAAAGTTCCACGGCTACAAAGTCGTCATCACCGGTTCGGCGGAGGGGATCGGTCGCTCGATCGCCCATCGCTTCGCTGAGGAAGGCGCCAGCCTGGTCCTGGCCGACTTCGGCGACCTCGCGGAAACGGCCCGTGGGTGCCGTGAGCGCGGGGCGGAGGTCCACCAGGTCACCGTCGATGTGCGAGACCCGGAAGCCGTTGACGCCCTGGCGGCCGCGGTGCTCGACATCCACGGCGGCGAGGTTGACGTCCTGATCAACAACGCTGGAATCAACGGGCTCACCATGCTCGTGGAGGACATGGACCTCGCGAGTTGGTCCAACACTCTTCAGACCAACCTCACCGGCACGATGCTGGTTTCCAAGGCGATGATTCCCCTGCTCAAGAAGTCGAAGGTTGGTGGGCGGATCGTCACCACTGCGAGCAATGTCGGTAAGCGCGGACTTCCGTACCGCGCCGACTACGTCGCCAGTAAATGGGCGATCATCGGCTTCACCCAGACACTCGCACTGGAACTCGCCCCAGGGATACGGGTCAATGCGGTCTGCCCCGGGCCGGTGGAAGGCGATCGCATCGAATGGGTGATGGAGCGTCATGCCGAGGCTGAGGGAAAGACCGTTGCTGAGATCCGGGCGCAGTGGGAGGCCGAAGCCCCGCTGAAGCGATTCGTGGCACCTGAGGAGATCGCCGCAGCGGTCGCCTTCCTCGCCAGCGACGAGAGCAGCGCCATGACCGGCCAGGCGATGAATGTGACCGGCGGCTTGATCATGAGCTGACTGCCGAACGCCGAGACGTGGCTGGCAGGAACGGGTTGGGTGTCTCCAGGCGGGGCGGCGCTCGCCTGGAGACAGTCCAATCGCAGGAGGGGACCGACGAACCAAACAGGATGCAAGGAGAGACATGAATGTGATGGACGTGCTGTCCACTCACCGGATCGTGCCCGTCGTGGTGCTCCATCGCGTCGTGGACGCGGGGCCGCTCGGCGAGGCACTGGTGGCGGGTGGCCTGCCGGTCGCCGAGGTCACATTCCGGACGTCCGCCGCGGTTGACTCCCTTGCTGAGCTGGCGACACGCGGGGACATCCTGGTCGGGGCGGGGACGGTGCTCACGCCGGCGCAGGTCGACCTTGCGGTCGACGCCGGCGCTCGCTTCATCGTGTCACCTGGCCTGAGCCGTTCGGTGGTCGAGCGCGCGCGGGAGCGGGGCATCGACGTGCTTCCCGGTGCGGTGACGGCAACGGAGATTCAGACAGCGCTGGAGTTGGGCATCAAGACCGTGAAGTTCTTCCCCGCGGAGACCTCCGGCGGCGCCGCGGCGATCAAGGCCCTCGCTGCCCCCTTCACCGGCGTGACCTTCGTTCCGACCGGAGGCGTTGGTCCCGCCAACCTGAAGGACTATCTGTCCCTCTCGTCCGTCGCAGCGGTCGGTGGCTCCTGGATGGTGCCCGCCGCTGCCATCGATGCGGGCGACTTCGAGACAGTGCAGAGATTGACCGCTCGAGCTGTCGCCGCCCTGAAGGATCTGCCATGACTCTCGTCGAGCTACGTCCGACCGAATCCTGCCGATGGGATGCACTATCGCTCGGCGAGGTGATGCTGCGGTTCGATCCGGGCGAGCAGCGAATACACACCACCCGGCAGTTTCGCGTCTGGGAGGGCGGCGGGGAGTACAACGTGGCGCGTGGTCTACGACGGGCGTTCGGGATGCGAACCGGAATCGTCACAGCGCTCGCCGACAATGCCGTCGGGCGGCTCGCGGAAGACTGCATTCTCGCCGGTGGAGTGGACCCGTTGATCCACTGGATGCCCTCGGACGGCGTCGGACGGACGGTGCGCAACGGTCTGAACTTCACCGAGCGTGGCTTCGGAGTACGCGGGGCCGTGGGCGTCAGCGACCGTGGCCTGACAGCGATCAGTCAGCTGAAACCGACGGAGGTGGACTGGGATCAGGTCTTTGGGCGCCAGGGCGCCCGATGGCTACACACCGGAGGCATCTACGCGGCGCTTTCAGAGACCTCGGCGGAGACCTGCCTGGCGGCTGTGAAGGCCGCGAAGAAGCACGGCACCGTTGTCTCGTACGACCTGAACTACCGGCCTTCGCTGTGGAACTCGATCGGGGGCCAGGTGAGAGCCCAGGAGGTCAACCGCGAACTGGCGGCCTACGTCGATGTGATGATCGGAAACGAGGAGGACTTCACCGCGGCCCTGGGATTCGAGGTTGAAGGTGTCGACCCCCAGCTCACAACGCTGCCAGCGGAGTCATTCGCCGCGATGATCGGAGAGGTCGCCCGAAGTTACCCGAACCTGCGAGTGATCGCCACAACACTGCGCACCGTCCATTCGGCGTCGGTCAACGACTGGGGGGCGATCGCTTGGTCGTCACCCTCAGGTCTGGTCGAAGCGACCATGCGCCAGAACCTGGAGATTCTTGACCGCGTCGGCGGCGGGGACTCGTTCGCGTCCGGTCTGATCTACGGACTGCTCACCGACGAAGACCTGCCGACCGCGCTTGAGTATGGCGCCGCCCACGGGGCGCTGGCGATGACCACCCCCGGCGACACCACCATGGCCACCAAGGCCGATGTCCTCAAGCTCGCCAGCGGCGGCAGCGCGCGGGTGGACCGCTAGTTGTTGCCTGACACGGCTGTCCGGCTTAGGGTCGCCGATTGGGCGCCGTCGACGTACCTCGCGCGACGAAGGACACCCATCAGGATATGCAGCGGGTTGTCGGCCACCTGGGTGAATGCTCGGCGTGAAACTGAGCGCGTCGGTTCGTGCTCGTCAGGCAATCATCGCGTCGACCCGGTTCAGGTGTAGTGGACTGCTCTAAGATATGTTTGAGACAAAACTATCTGTGACTGTACCTGTGAAAGGGGTACCGACATGACGATTGTGGACATCAACATCCACCACTTGCCCGAGGACCTGTTCACCAACGAGAAGACGCTGCGGGGTTTCCTGAACAGTGCACCGCGTGGGTTTGGTGAGATTGCCCGGCTGGAGACGATGGCGGACGGGAAGAGGCAGCTGATCCTGGAGAAGCCCGCCGGGCATCAGAACCTCAACTATGTCGAGGGTGACTACTCGGTCGAGGCGAAGCTGGCCGCGATGGACGATGCCGGGGTCGACTACGGCGTCATGCGGGTGCCGGTGTGGCAGGAGTGGCTGGATCTGGAGACCTGCCGGGCGGTGAACGACAACGCGGCGGAGATCGTGGCCAAGTCGGGCGGACGGCTGTTCGCCACTGCGTGCGTGCCACCGTGGGGTGGCAAGGAGAATGTGTACGAACTGGAGCGGTGCGTCAACGACCTCGGTGCGGTCGGCGTCCAGCTGGCCTGCCACTACGGCCAGCTCTATCTGGACGATCCGGTGTTCGAGCCGTATCTGAAGGTGATCGAGAAGCTCGACATCCCGGTGATCGTGCACCACACCCCGCTGCCGGTGGAGTGGCGGTCGGTGGTCGACTACACGAATCTGCGGCGTGAGTTCGGGCGCATCCTCGATCAGGCGACGGCGGTGGGCCGGGAGCTCTTCAGTGGGATGTTTGGGCGGATGCCCGGGTTGCGGTTCATCCACACCATGCTGGGTGGCAACTGGTTCGCCAATGCCGACCTGCTGACCCCCCACACCTCCACCAAGCAGGAGTCCCTGAGCCGGCTTGATGACTCGGCCAGCGAGAGGATCAAGGGCTATCTGGAGCGCAACCTGTTCTACGATCTCACCCACCCGCATTCCTGGGGCAAGCACCAGATCGAGGCTGCCTTGAAGGTGAACGGCGCCGATCACTATCTGTTCGGCTCTTCGTTCCCGGTCTTCTACGGCTGGATGAGCCAGGGCGTGGAGTTCGTCGGCCACCAGCTCGACATCAACGAGCAGGACCGCGAACTGGTCTTCTCCGGCAACGCCAAGCGGTTGTTCCGATTGCCCATTTGAGCCGGGTCGCCCTCGGCGTGGAACGGTGTTCGGGCCAGCTGGCCTGGGCACCGTTCGCGCGTCCGGATCATTGCGGTTAGCGGAACGATCCGCGCCGGAAACGGTTTGCTCGGCACCGCCGCCGGTCGGGAGCATGAGATATCTGGTCGCGCTGTCTTTACGAGGTCGGCCATGGCGCTTACAAGGAGGTATGTACCACATGTTCAACAGACCCACGGCCATCGGGTTGGTCGCTGGCCTGGCGTTGTGCCTGGTTGCCTGTTCCGGACCCGTCCCGAGCGGTTCACCCTCGCAATCGGCTCCGCCGGTCGAAACTCAGGCTCCGGTTGAGACCACCCGCGCGGTGGCTGACAGCGCCCACCGGTATGACAAGGTGGTGATTGGGATCGACTCCGATCCGCAGGATCTGCTGCCGTTCAATGTGAACTCCGGGAGCAAGCCGAAGATCTACCACAACTTCTACGAGACCCTGTTCGATCTGGAGAACCTGGAGTACGTGCCACGGTTGGCCAAGAGCTTCGAGGCGGTCGATGACCTGCACTACCGGGTGACCTTGTGGGACACCATCCACGACAGTGCGGGCAACAAGATCACCGCCGAGGACGTGGTGTTCTCCACCGAGAAGCTGATCGAGGCGGGCTCGGCGTTCAAGTACTACATGTTCGATAGCGTCAAGGCGATCGACGAGTACACCGTGGAGTACACCTGGAACTCCCCGATCACCCAGGTGGCAGCGCTGGAGTTTCCGTGGTGCCGCACCGTGATCTTCTCCAAGAAGGCGTTCGAATCCGGCAACTTCGCCACCGAACCGGTCGGCACCGGGCCTTACGTCGTGAAGAGCTTCACCTCCGGCTCCAGCGTCGTCCTGGAGGCCAACGACGACTACTGGCAGAAGGATGCGTCGGCGTTGAGCGTACGGCAGCAGTCCAACGTCCAGACCATCGAGTACCAGATCATTGCCGAGCCGTCCCAGCATGTCCTGGCGCTGCAGAGTGGAACGATCGACTATTCGGAGAAGGTGCCCGCCGAGCACGTCGCCGAGTTTGCCGATGGCGGTGAGTTCGCCGACTCGCACAGCGTGTGGCAGACCTCCGGTTCGCTGCTGTACACGCTCACCCCGAATGCCAGCAGCGATCGTCCGACCGGCAGTCAGAAGCTCCGGGAGGCCATCTTCTACGCCATCGACAACAATGCCGCCGCTCAGGTCACCGGAGGCACCTCGATCGCTGCGACGGCCTTTGGGACGCCCTTCTTCCCCGACTATGTGACCGCCTGGGACGCCACCCCCACCTACTTCAACAGCTTCGACCCGCAGAAGGCCGCCGAGTTGGTGAAGGAGTCCGGCTACAAGGGCGAGACCCTGGTGCTGTTCGGCGGCAACGATGCTCAGGCCAAGAGCCTGCTGACGATCATCCAGTCGTTCTTGGTCAACATCGGGTTGAAGGTGGACATCAAGTCGGTTGACACGGTGCAGGTGCCCAACGCGGCGGCCGAGGCGGGAGCGTGGGATCTGTTCCTGAACACCCTGGGTGGTGGCTCGCAGGTCGGTCAGTGGAACCGGGCGCTGAACCGGAACGAGTACGGCAACGGCATGTCGCTCGGATTCGTCAACGACGACGAGTTGCAGCGCCGGTACGAGGTGGCCAACACGGCCGAGACCCACAACGAAGAGACCATGACGGCGGTGCACGACCACATCGTGTCGATGGCGTACCAGTACGCGGTGGTCTACCCGCAGTTGAACGTCGTCTTCAACAGCGACATTGGGCAGGTGTACATGCGCGAGCGGGAGCACTTCCTGCCGGGTGCCTCAACCTACTACGTCGACTGACCCCCCAAGGTGCCGGCCGGGCGGCGGTCCGGTCGGCACTGGTGGACCCGCGGCTCGGGGCTTGTCGTTGGCGAGTTCCGGTCGCGGGCCTGCCGTCCGCACTTTTGATGAGAACTGAAGGACACAGGAAATGGCGCAGTACATGCCTACCGGCGCTCCCGCTGGCGGCTCCAAGTTCGCGTGGGCGGTGCCCGGCTTTGATCAGGCCGAGTTCGACTCCTCCATCGCCGGGCGCAACATCGCCAGGATGCAGGAGATCTACTACCGCTACCCTGACGAGGAGATGCACCCTGAGGTGCTGGCCCACTGGGAACGGCAGGGTGTCCGCAAGGAACTCTTCGACGCCGACAGCGACGGCAAGTACGCGGTGTTCACGCCGCTCGACATGGAGGACGGCAACCGCTACGCCGTCCTCTATCTTTCCCACGGGGGAAAGCAGCCGATCAACCTGTGCGAGACGAACGGTTTCCCCGCCCTGGTCGGCGGCCAGAAGTTCATCTGCATCTGCCCTTGGAACCTCGGCCCCTCCAATGACGGGGTCGAAACCGAGTTCCCCCGCATCCTGGACGAGGTCTCCCGCAACTACCCGATCGACGAGAGCCGGATCTATGCCGCGGGCTACTCCGCCGGTTCGGATGCCACCGGCGTCCTGGCCTGCGCCTACCCGGACATCCTGGCCGCAGTGTCACCCGACCCCGGTGGCAATCTGTTCGCCAAGGGACGGTGGTACACCGACCCGGACTCCTACGCCAGGAACCAACCCTTCCGGCTCCCGCTGATCTGTGTCGGCGGAACCATGGACGGCGGCGACCGCTACCCCCTGACCGAACCAGAGCATCTGGCCAACTTCAACATCTGGATGAAGCACGTCGCCAAGGTTGCCGGCTACGAACCCATCACCATGGCGGAATCGCGGGCGCTGGTGGAAGGCAGCGAGGATGCCGTGAAACGAGCCTTCGGCTTCGACTTCCACCGCAGCTTCAGCGCTGCCATGGAAGGCCTGGACTGGCTGTTCGGAGACTTCCTGGGCGCCGACGGGGTGCCCGTGGCCCGCTTCGTCACCGGCGTCGGGCTACCCCACGCCCAGACCGCCTATCACGCGCCAATCATCTGGGACTTCCTGCGGCACTTCAGCCGTAACCGGGAGACTGGGGCCAGCCAGTACGCGCCGGTGGCGCTCGATGGGGTCCGGCAGCCGGTCGCCGTGTCCGCCCGCTGAGGCGACGATCGACCCGAGGAGTCATCATGGCCCGATACATCCTGCGGCGTTGCCTGACCATGGTGGTCATCGTCATCGCGACCGCCTTCGTGATCTTCACCATCTTGTACTTCACTCCTGGAGATCCTGCACGGGCGCTGCTCGGCTCCACCGCCACCGACGCCGAGGTCGCGGCTTTTCGCGACCAACTCGGCCTGACCCGTCCCTATCTGGTGCAACTCGGCGACTACCTGTACAACACCTTCATCCGGTTCGACCTCGGCAGTTCGTGGCTCTACAAGGTGCCGGTGGTCGACGAACTGATGACCCGGATGCCCCGGACGGTGATCATCGGGCTGTCGGCGATGGTGCTGAACTTGGCCATCGGCCTGGCGCTGGGCGTCTTCGCGGGCACTCACGAGGGCAGGTGGCAGGACTCGGTCACCATGTCGGTGGCGATGTTGTTCATCTCAGCCCCCGATTTCTGGGTGGCGCTGATGATGATTGTGCTGTTCTCCGCCATGCTCGGGTGGCTTCCCGCCTACGGCATCGGCGGCCCCGAGTACTACATCATGCCGATCATCTGCGCGGCGCTGCCCGGCATCGCGGTCAATGCCAGGCAGGCGCGGTCAAGCATTCTGGAAGTGTTCCGGGAGGACTTCGTCACCACCGCCCGGGCCAAGGGCCAGCGCGAATCTGTCGTGGTGCGAGCACACATGCTGCCGAACGCGATGACTCCGATCATCACCTCGGTGGGCGCGGGTTTCGCCCGGATCGTGGCTGGCTCCCCGGTGATCGAGACGGTGTTCGCCGTTCCGGGCATCGGCGTCTACATGCTGAGCGCGATCAACGCCGGCGACTACCCGGCGGTGCGGGCCAGCGTGTTGTTCTTCGCGGTGTTCACTGCGGTGGCGATGCTGGTGGTCGACTTGGCCTACGCCTTCGTGGATCCGCGGATCCGGGCCCGCTACTCCGGAGGTCCGACCCAGCGGCGGGTCAAGGCCGCGACCTTGGTTGGGGTGAAGGCATGACCGTCCACACCGCAACGCAGAGTCGGCTCGGCAGCTCGCTGTTCGTTGAGACGGTCCTCCGGATGCTGCGTAGCATCGGCGGCAAAGCCGGCGCGATCCTGTTCGTCCTGATCGTTCTCAGCGCGATTCTCGCCCCAGTTGTCGCCCCCTACGGGGTGAACGACATGGACCTCACCCAGATGAACGCGGTGCCGAACAGCCACCACTGGTTCGGCACCGACGGCATGGGACGCGACCTGCTCACCCGCATCCTCCACGGCGGACGCTACTCGCTGGCACTCGGCCTGACGGCGTCACTGGTCTCCTGCGTCGCCGGCGCGGTGATCGGAAGCGTCGCCGGCTACTTTGGCGGCCGGATCGAGTCGGTGATCATGCGTGGGATGGACATCTGGTCATCGATTCCTTCACTGCTGCTGTGCATCCTGGTTTCCACCGCGTTTGGTGCCGGGTTCTTCAACACCGTGCTGGCGCTGGCGTTGGGTGAGGTGCCCATCTTCGTCCGGTTGATCCGGGGACAGATCCTGCGGGAGCGCTCGGCGGAGTACCTGGAAGCGGCCGAGTCGATCAACTGTTCCCGGGTCAGCATTATGTTCCGGCACCTGCTGCCCAACGTGATTTCGCCGCTGATCGTGCAGTTGACGATGGGCGTCGGGACGATGATCACGATGGCCGCAGCGCTGAGCTTCATCGGTCTGGGCGTGCAGCCGCCGACCCCCGAATGGGGGGCGTTGCTCGCCGACGGTCGGGCGCACATCCTCAACTACCCTCACCTGATCATGTTTCCCGGCTTGGTGATCGCCCTGACCGTGCTCGCGATCAACCTGATGGGCGACGCCTTGCGGGACGCTCTGGACCCCAAACTCCGAGCGTGACGAGATGACGGAGAACACCATGACCACGACTCGCCGGTCGGTCGACGCCCTGCTTGAGGTGCGTGACCTTGAGGTGATCTACACCTCGGGCAGCAAGACCGTCCATGCCGTGAACGGCGTCTCCCTCGCTCTCAGCCGGGGCAGGACCCTGGCCTTGGTCGGCGAGACCGGTGCCGGCAAGACCACCATCGCACGCTCGATCCTCGGCATCCTTCCCAATCCGCCAGCGAAGGTCCTGGGTGGCTCGGTCAAGTTGGACGGCACAGAGCTTCTCGGTCTGTCGGAGGAGCAATTGGTGAAGATCCGGGGCGGCCGGATCGCGATGATCTTCCAGGATCCGATGACCGCGCTCAACCCGCTAATGACGGTCGGGCAGCAGATCATCGAAGGGTTGCGGCTGCACACCGACCTGAGCGCGGCCGGCGCCAGAGCCAGAGCGGCGGAGATGCTCGAACTCGTGGGAATCCCCGCTACCCGGCTTGACCAGTACCCGTTCGAGTTCTCCGGCGGGATGAAGCAGCGGGTGGTGATCGCGATGGCGCTCGCCTGCAACCCCGACCTGATCCTGGCCGACGAACCTACCACCGCGCTGGACGTCACCATCCAGGCCCAGGTGCTCGATCTGATCGTTGAACTGCGCAATACCTACCGCACCGCGATGCTGCTGATCACCCACGATCTGGGTGTGGTGGCGCAGGTCGCCGAGGACGTCGCGGTCATCTACGGCGGCCGGATCGTCGAGCAGGGCACCCGGGAGGATCTGTTCCTGAACCCGCGCCACCCCTACACCCGCGGCCTGTTCGCCGCGCTGCCCAGCGCCCTGAGCGATACCGGCCGGCTGCAGCCCATCGCCGGGTTGCCACCGGACCCCACGGAGCTTCCCGACGGCTGTGCCTTCGCGCCCCGCTGCCCACTGGCCACCACCGCCTGCCGGACCAGGGAGATCGACCTGGTGGAGCTCACCCCGGGGCACGCGGTCCGCTGCATCCACCCCGAGGAGATCGCTCGATGACCACCACGGCCCAGCCTGTCGCGTCCCCCTCCCCGGCGGAGACAGCACCTGTCATCGAGGTCAAGGGACTCAAGAAGTACTTCCCGGTTGCGGGCGGGACGCTGCACGCCGTCGATGGTGTCGATCTCGCGGTCGGGAAGGGCGAAACCCTCGGCGTGGTCGGCGAGTCCGGCTGCGGCAAGTCAACTCTGGGGCGCACCATGATCCGGCTCCAGGAGCCCACCGACGGCCAGATCCTGCTGAACGGCCAGGACATCTCCCACGTCACCGGACGGAAACTGCGCGCGGCACGCAACCACATGCAGATCGTCTTCCAGGATCCGTACTCCTCCCTCAACCCCCGGCAACGGATCGCGTCGACCGTGGTGGAACCGCTGCGCCGGTCGGGGCGATTCGCCGGCCATGAGGCCAAACAGGAAGCCGCCCGGCTGATGGACCTCGTCGGAGTGGACGAGCGGCTCCGCCAGGCCTACCCGCACGAGTTGGACGGCGGCCGGCGGCAGCGGGTCGGCATCGCCCGCGCCCTGGCGCTGAACCCCTCCTTCGTGGTCTGTGACGAACCGGTCTCCGCGCTGGACGTCTCGATCCAGGCACAGGTACTCAACCTGCTGATCGATCTGCGCGAGCAGACCGGAGTGGCGTACCTGTTCGTCACCCACGACCTGTCGGTGGTCCGCCACATCTCCGACCGGATCTGCGTGATGTACCTGGGGCAGGTGGTCGAACTGAGCCCGGCGAAACAGCTCTTCGAACGCCCGCTGCACCCCTACACCCGAGCGTTGCTGTCGGCGATCCCGTCAGTCGACAT
Organism: Propionicimonas sp.; assembly: GCA_049840415.1. Lineage (GTDB taxonomy): Bacteria > Actinomycetota > Actinomycetes > Propionibacteriales > Propionibacteriaceae > Propionicimonas. The sequence continues at coordinate 736,876 of JASGLB010000014.1, forward strand.
CGCCAAGCCAGTAGCACGCATCCCGCTGAAGGGCGAGATCGTGTCACCGGTCGATCCGAAACCCGGTTGCCGGTTCGCCCCGCGATGCCCGTTCGCCACTGAAGCCTGCGCTCAGCCGCAGACTCTGCGGGAGGTCGGCGGCGGGCACCAGGTCGCCTGCGGCCGGCTGGAGGAGATCGGCTGAGCCGGAGGTCGGGCTCAGCCCAGGTCTTCGCGATAGCCGGGCAGTTGGGCACGGACGTAGTCGAGGAAGGCCCGCGCGGGCCCGGCCAGCGGCTTTCCGCCCTTCCAACATAGCCGGACGCTGATCTGGACTGGCGGCTCCAGGGGAACCCGCGCCACACCGTGATGGTTCATCTTGCCCAAGGTCTTGCGCTGCAGCAGCGTGACGCCCAAGCCGTCGCGAACAAACTGGGCGATCGAGGAGCCGACGTCCGCAGAGAAGATGATGTTCGGCTCGAATCCTGCATTGCGGCAAATCTCCCGGATTCTCCGGTCGCCTTCGGTGTTCACCTTGAAGGATATGAAGTGGTCTCCAGCCAACTCCACCGGCGCGAGGTTGGGACGGGAGGCCAGCCGATGGTTCTCCGGCAGCACGGCGACGAAGGAGTCCACGGTCATGATGATGGACTCGATCCCGGCATCAATGGCGGGAGGATCGATCACCACCGCGAACTGACACTCGCCGCGGGCCAGCAGGCTCAGCACCTGGGTGCTGGAGTCGTCATTGGCAAGCTGCCGCACGGCTACATCCGGGTGGTGGGCGCAGAACGCCGAGATCAAGTCATTGATGTAGTAGTTGGAAGCGATGCTCACCGACGAGCGATCAGCGGCTTTGCTGGCCCGCAGGGCAAGTTGGTAGTCGTTCCAGAGCTGGCTGATCTGCTGGGCGTAGGGCAGCAGCTGTTCACCGGCCCGGGTGAGTCGGACCCGGCGCGACGTGCGCTCGAACAGGGTCACCCCCAACTCGTCCTCCAGCGCCTTGATGTGACGCGAGAGGGACGACTCACTGAGCAGATGCCGTTCCGCTGTGGCGGCATAGCTCAGGGTCTCGGCGAGGTCCGCCAGTTCGGCGAGATACTCAACCCGCATGCCTACTCCTCTCAGGGCCGTGCGGCCTGACCGGCGGACGCGCTCCGCGAAGCGACTTCCGCATCCAGTTCAGCAAGCAGTCGGTGCAGCGCCGGGATCGCGCCCTCAATGCTGCGCAGGTCCTCCGAACTGAGCCGGGCCAGTAGGGTCTCGATGACCTCGACCCGGGCTCGCGCGAAGGTCTCAAGAATGGTGAGCGCCCGGGTGGTCGGGACCAGGATCGCCGACCGGCCGTCGGCTCCGGAGCGACATCGCTCGACAAGCCCGGCGGAGACCAGAATCCCGAAGCAGATTGCTCACCGTGGTGCGCGCCAACCGAAGCTCGTCAGCAAGGGCACCCGGAGTCATCGGACCGGCCTGGGCCAGCACCCGCAACGCGTCCACCTGGGACTCGGGAAGTTCCGGCAGCCCCTCGCTCAGCCGGGTGGTGCGGACCACCGCCCGCCAGAGGCTGCGTAGCAGCGCGGAGAAGTCTGCCGCCGCGGCGCTGGAGCCGGATACCCGCTGGTCTTCGCGCGTCATGTCGCCCTTCGGAGTGGTACCAGAACCGTAAGGTCGTTTTGTGGGAAAGGAAATTCTACCCGTGAGCCCGGTACGGCAGCGTGGGTGAGGGGTTCTCAAGCTGCGAGGGCGGTGGGGCAGGGTCGGACGCTGGCAGGTTGTGGGGGTGGCGGGCGGCTAGCAGGCTGAGGTTGGCGATCCCCGCTGCGGTGACCATGGTCAGTGCGAGCGGAACGGCAGTGGCGGCACCGCCCAAACCCACCAGGGGCGCGACAACACCGGCGATCCCGAACTGGAGGAGCCCGAGCACGGCTGAGCCGACCCCGGAGGTATCCCGGACGTGATCGAGTGCCAAGGCGGTGGTGTTGCCCAGGACCAAGCCCAAGGACCCGACAGCTACCAGAATGGGGATGGTCAGCCAAAGCGGAGGCACTCCAAGGAGGGCAAGAACGGCGATTGCTGCGCTACCGGCGAGATTGATCAGCAGGCCGATCCGGGCCAGGCCACCAGGTGCCCGACGGCGCGCCAACCTCGCGGAGTACCCACCGACCACCGTCAGCACCAGAGCGTTGAGTCCGAACACCACCCCGTACTGCCACTCGGACAAGCCCATCAGGTTCTGATACAGGAAGGGAGAGGCGGAGATGTAGGCGATCAGGGTGCCGAAGCCAAAGGCAAAAGCCAGGGCGTTGCCGACGAAGCCACGCCGGAACAAACTGCCGCTCCCCTGGGTCGGTCGCGGACCGGCGATTCTGCCGGCGGATGGGCGGGTTTCCGGCACGAAAAGCGCGGACGCGATTAGTGACACCACCCCCAGCCCGGTGACGATCCACAGCAATCCCCGCCAGCCGATCGTGCCGGATAACAGGCTGCCGGCCAGCGGTGCCACCACCGGCGCCACGCCACCGACCAGCATCATTAGGCTGAAGGCTCTCGCCGCCTCCCTGCCCCGCGCAAGATCAGCAATCACGGCACGTCCGATCACCATGCCTGCGGCGCCGGAGACCCCTTGTAGCAGCCTGGCGCCGACCAGGAGGGGCACGGTCGGAGCGAAAGAGGTGGCGGCGCTGGCAAGCACGTAGATCGCCGTCCCCAGCAGCAGCGGCCACCGCCGCCCAACCCGGTCGGACAGCGGGCCGAAGAGCAGGTGACCGGCACCGGCGCCAACCAGGAACGCGGTCAGGGAGAGTTGCACCCCGGTCGCCGTGGTGGCGAGTTCGTTCATCATCGAGGGAAAGGCGGGCAGGTAGAGATCCATCGCGAACGGCGCAGCCGCAGTGAGCAGCGCAATGGTGACCAGAAGGCGGACCCCGACCGCGGAGGGCTCAACAGCACGAAGTGGTCCCTCAGGTGATCCGGGGAGGCCATTATCTATGAACACATAGCTATGCTAACATAGCATTATGCCAATCGAGACCGCTCCAATGACGGCATCGGAGCACTTGCCGGCTCAGCTGGCTGAACTGATGCTGAACGTCTCTCGCCGGCTCGCCTTGCTGGATCATGACGATTCCGACACCGTCCCGCTGGGGGCCGTCGAGGCTATGGTGATGCGGCACGTCGACGCTCATCCGGGGGTCACGCCGTCCCGAATCTCGGCCCGTCTGGGCTTGAAGAGCAGCAATACCAGTGCAGCGTTGCGGGATCTCGAGACCAAGGGCTTCATACGGCGTGGTATCGACCCGGCTGACGGCAGAGGCGTGCGGGTCGACCCCACACCGCTGGCTAGGCGGAATCTCGCGCGAAAGCGCGCCCGGTGGAACCGGCAACTGTCGCCCCACCTCCCCAACGAAGATGCACTTGCGGTGACCGTCGAGCTTCTGACAAGTCTGGACGCAGCACTGGAAGTGGTGTCAGGGTCGCCTCCCACCGACCACCAGGCGCAATGACGGGGAGTCCGGGACACGACGAGTTGCTGCTCTGCGCCCGGATCCGCACCGAGTACGCCGCCGGCAATCGCGCCACGGTGGAGCGCCACGTGCTGCAGCTCACTCAGCAGGCCCGCCCGCTGGGCGTCGACCTGCTGCCGCAGACCGTGATGCTTTGTCAGCAGGTGATGGAGGGCAGACCGCGGGCACGCCGGGCGTGAGGCGGTTGACGTCCTCAGCGCTCGGTGCTGCGGGCGTCCACGATCTTCTTCGCGCCGTGCTCCACCACCATCCGGACCAGGTTGGCGCCGGGGACCATCAGGTCGACCGCCTCGACGCCGACGTCCAGCAGGAAGCGCGGGTCGAGGATCTTGCCCAGGTGCTGCTCGAAGGTGCTGCCGTCGGCCCGGATGTCGCCGGTCAGCCCGTCGAACTCCAGCACCGCCTCCTTGCCGGCGTGACGGTAGCGGAAGGCGTAGACCGGCCGGTAGACCAGATCGACCAGCTCGATGGTGACGGTCTCCTCCAGCACCCGGTCGGCCTCCACCTGGCCGATCGCGGACGAGACCACCTCGCGCACCAGCATCGAAGCCCGGATCTCCGGCGGCACCACCACCGTCCCGGCCGAGGCGGCCGACGCCAGGGTGGCGGCGTCGCTGGTCGTCCCGGGGTACTGCAGGTAACTCACCAGGGCCGGGTTCTGGGCGCGGCTCAGCCCGTCGTAGTAGTGATCGCGGACCACCTCGTCGCGGCAGGATTCCAGCCCGCTCAACCGGAACTGGCCGTTCTCGACCGGGAAGGTCTCGCCCAGCACGGTGACCGCGCGGACGCTGGGGGAGACAGGTACTGCATAGCTGCGGGTGCGTTCGTAGGCGGTGACCGACTGCACCTTCACCCGCCAGAACGGTTGCAGCCGGCGCTCCCGGTAGACGCACTCGTAGTCGTCGGCGGTGGCCCGGTTCAGCAGGCCGCCCAGCTTGGCGACCGTGCCGAAGGCGTCCGCCCGGCGGGCCCAGGCCCGTCCCTCGGCGTGGTCCATGCTGAACCGGTCGGTGAGCACGACGATGCGTTCCTCGGCGATCTGAACTTCCATCGTCTTCCCCTCACCCGCGATTCGTAGGCACCAAACTAGCCAGGATCGCCACACCGGTCGATAGCCGTCGGCGCGCTGCTTGACGCGCCACCGTCGGCGGGCGTACCTTCAAACCTGGCCATAACGAGGTTGAAAGGAGGTCCCCTCGCAATGATTACTGCCACAGTCGCCGTTTCGGCTGCTCTGCGCAACCGGGGGATCCGCTTCCTCGGTGCCGGCGCGCTGACGGATAACTGACGCGCGCAAGGGAGAAGTCTGCCCAGTTTCGGGCCGCCTCCCAGCGCATCCTCTGATCTGAACCGTGCTCGCAGCGTGCCCTGACACGCTCCCACGATGCCGGCGCTCCGCGTCCGCGTCACCCAACTGCCACCACGAACCAAGGAACAGCCATGTCCATGCTCGCACCGTCGCGAGGTTCGGGGACGACCGGGTTGCTCGAGCAGCCACCGGCCCACAGCCTCACCCCAGACCAGAACCCGGCGGGCGCCGAGATCGCGCCCCGCCATCCGTCCAGCCTGAAATCGAGAACCACCATGACCACCACCGAGTCCGACCGGCGCATCGTCGCGCCGGCGACCGTCGTCCCGCCCGACCAGCCGGCCCCGCCGGTCGTCGAGCCGACCCCGCCGCAGCGGGCCGTCCGTCCCCGGTTCGCCCGGGTTCGCGGCTTCCTGTTCGGGGTCGGGGACGACAGCGTCGACATCACCACCGTGCAGCGCGAGGCGCTGCGTCAGCCCTACCTGCGCTGATTCCAGTCATCACGAGGAGAAGATCATGACCAGCACCATCACCGGGGTGGAACTCCGGCCGCTGCGGATACCGCAGCACATCGAGGACGCCGATGCCGGCGACTTCATCACCATGACCCAGGTCCGCAACGAGGTCTACCGCGAGATCTCCGGTCACGACGACAACGCCATGACACCGACCGAACTGCTGCCCCACTTCCAGCCCGACCAGTACGTCCAGAAGTTCACCTGGGTGGTCGTGGTGGAGGGACGGATCGTCGGCCGGGCCACCCTCGACCTGCCCAACGAGGCGGGCTCGCGGGTGGCCGAATGGCTGGTCGAACTGCTGCGCGAGGCGCAGGGACGCGGCGTGGGCAGCCACGCCTACGCCCTGCTCGAGCAGACCGTCCGGGAGCACGGCCGGAGCGTGCTGCAGTCGTGGGCCGAGCACAACGAGGCCCCCGGGGAGCGGCTGGCGCCGCCGACCGGCTTCGGGTCGCTACCGGTGGCCGACCGCGGCGTCCGGTTCTTCCGCAAGCACGGCTACTCCCTGGAGCAGGTCGAGCGTTGTTCGGCGCTCGACCTGCACGCTCCGTTCGACACCATCGAGCGGCTGTTCGCCGAGACCAGCGCCGCCACCGCGTCGCAGTACCGGGTGGTCAGCTGGTTCGCGCCGATGCCGCCGGAGTACGTCGACGGCTACGCCCGGATGAAGGCGAGAATGGCCACCGACACCCCGGCCGGCGCGCTGGAGTTCGACGAGGAGGTGTGGGACGAGGCCCGCGTCCGCCGGTCGGAGCGGAACTACCTCGACGGCGGGAAGACGCTGCGGGTCTCCGCCGCCCAGCACCGTCAGACCGGTGAGCTGGCCGCCTTCAGCGAGCTCACCGTGGGACGCGACCACACCACCGCCACCCACCAGAACGACACCCTGGTGCTGCGGGAGCACCGTGGCCACGGGCTGGGGACGCTGGTGAAGTGCGAGAACCTGCTGGCCTGGCGGGAGTTCGCGCCGCGCTCGCCGCGGGTGATCACCTACAACGCCGAGGAGAACCGTCCGATGCTCGACATCAACGAGGCCCTCGGGTTCGTCCCGATCGCCTACGAAGGGGCGTGGAAGAAGGTGCTGTCCTAGGCGTGGGACAGCGCTGATCAGGCGGCTTCTCCCAGCTGGGAAACCGCTGGCCAACGATGGCTGAGCTCGACGAAGCCTCGCCGAGACCTCCGGGAGAGGGATTGCCGACGCTTCGTCAGGCTCAGCCATCGCCCGCGTCGCCGCTCACGCGACCGATCGGCCGCCGGGACGAGACCGGGCGGAAGACTCAGGGCCGGGCGACGATCTTCACGCCGATGAAGCCGCCGTTGTTGTACTTCTTCGCCTGGGCGTTGGTGAGCGAGACCGTCTTGGTCTTGCCGACCTTCTTCCAGCCCTTGGAGGTCCACTTCGAGGTGGTGAGCTGGCCCTCCCAGCGGGGCGTCCCCATCTTGAACAGGGTGTACTGCTCGACGTAGCGCTTGCCGGACTTGTTGTAGAACCGGTAGCCGGACAGCAGCCAGTCGGGCAGCGCGGCGGCGTACCAGCTGTACTTCGAACTGCGGTCCTTCGGGGCGGCCTGGCGGACCAGCTTGTTCTTCCGCCAGGTGAGGACGGTCGTGGTCCAGCCGTCACCGCCGCCGGTGGCCACCAGCAACTCGTGGCCCTTCACCTTGTCGAGCTTGGCGGCACCCCAGTACGGGTTGGCACCCCAATCGCTCTCGAAGGTCGAGGTGATCTTGATCGACGAGGTGCGCTTCTTGGCGGTGGTGACCTTGATCTCGTAGCGCGTTGACGAGAGCTTGGTCACGGTCACGGCGTCCTTACGTCCGTCACCGTCGACATCCACCTTCACCCTGACCGGCTTCGGCTTCGGGGCGGCCGGGGCCGCCGCCTGGGCGGTCGCGGGAACCAGCAGGGCGCCGGTCATGGCCAGACCTGACGCGAGTGCGGCGAATCGGATGAGCTTCATGGCGGCCTCCAGCGGTCGTGCTTCCACGGACCCGGGCTTCGCTCCGATCCTGCGCACCATGTTCGGTGGGAGAACCCGGAACCAAAGCCTAAGTCAGGGCTGGCGTCCGTGGCGGGGCCGCGTCCGCCGTAGTTTTCGCACCTGGCCGGGAGGTTCAGCCTCGCTGAGCCAGCGGGACGTAGTCGCGCAGCACCTCGCCGGTGTACACCTGACGCGGCCGGTTGATCTTGGTCGCCGGGTCGCTGAACTGCTCGCGCCAATGGGAGATCCAGCCGGGCAGCCGGCCGAGCGCGAACAACACGGTGAACATGTTCTGCGGGAAGCCCATCGCCTGATAGATCAGGCCGGTGTAGAAGTCGACGTTCGGGTAGAGCTTGCGCTCCTGGAAGTACGGATCGGCCAGCGCGGCCTCCTCCAGCTTCACCGCGATGTCGAGCAGTTCGTCCGAGCCGGTGAGGGTGTTGAGAATGGCGTCGGCGTGCTTCTTCACGATCGCGGCGCGCGGGTCGTAGTTCTTGTAAATCCGGTGGCCGAAGCCCATCAGCTTGGTGGTGTCCTTCTTGTCCTTCACCTTGCGGACGTAGGACTGGACATCGCCGCCCTCGTCCCGGATCCCCTGCAGCATCTCCAGCACGGCCTGGTTGGCGCCGCCGTGCAGCGGGCCGGAGAGGGCGTTCACCCCGGCGGCGATCGAGACGTAGATATTGGCGCCGGACGAGCCGACCATCCGGACGGTCGAGGTCGAGCAGTTCTGCTCATGGTCGGCGTGCAGGATCAGCAGCACGTCCAGCGCCCGGGTGATCGCGTCGTCGAACGGGTACGGCCCGGACGGCAGGCCGAAGGACATCCGCAGGAAGTTCTCGATGTAGGTCAGCGAGTCGTCGGCGTAGAGGAACGGCTGGCCGACCGAGTTCTTGTAGCCGTAGGCGGCCAGAGTGGGCACCGAGCCCATCAGGATGTGGGTGGCCTGGTCGAGGTCGTAGGCGTCCTCGCCGTACCGGGAGACCGAGAAGGTGGAGAGCGCGTTGATCGCGGCCGACAGCACCGGCATCGGGTGCGACTTGCGGGGCATGGCGCGGAACATCTCGCGCAGCCGCTCGTCGACGATGTGGTGCCGGGCGATGCTGGTGCTGAACTCGGCCAACTGGGCGGCGGTCGGCAACTCGCCGTGCAGCACCAGGTAGGAGACCTCGAGGAAGGTGGCCTGCTCGGCCAGCTGTTCGATCGGGTAGCCGCGGTAGCGCAGCACGCCGGCGTCCCCGTCGATGAAGGTGATCGAGGACTGGCAGGACGCGGTGTTGGCGAAGCCGACGTCGATGGTGGTGTCGCCGGTCGCGGACAGCAGCTTGGAGATGTCGTAGCCGTTGTTCCCCAGGCTCGCCGGTACTTGTGGCAGTTCGATCGTCACGTCGTCTCGGCTGAACACAGCGTGGGTCATATGGTTCCTCCTGCCCTGATGGCAAACCTGTCCGCGGCCCTGCGAAGGGTTCCTTGCGGGCAGGATACACGCGCCGAGCACGGGCGTAACCGGGCGGTTCTCGCTGCGGAAGCCAGGGACGTGGGCTCTGGTCGGCCTCATTCGCGTTCGGTGGTATGGACGTGCGCGCCCCCGGACCCGCGTTCGTCCCGAACTCCCGCCGTCGGCCCTCCCGGCCGCACCTCGCGTCTTCCGTCCGATCTCCGGACTCCCGCCATCGAGGGCCTGCCTTGTCGCCGAGGGCCTGTGCCTGGGGGGAGGCCCTCGGCGCTTGGGGAGGCCCTCGATGGAGTTGGGCCGTCCGGTACTGGAGAGGTCCACGCTCGCTGGGCCGGGTGTCGGGATGCCAGGCAGAAGTAGTTGACGAATAAATCATTTAGAACTAGATTGTTGAGGGTTGAGCCAATCGTCGAGAGGGAACACCAATGAGCGTCGCCGCTGAAGCCCAGGGCCTGCGTAGCCTGTCCGGTACCTACAACTACGACCCCAGTCACTCCCGGGTCGGTTTCGTCGCCCGCCACGCCATGGTCGCCAAGGTCCGTGGCTCCTTCGACGAGGTCACCGGCAGCGCGACCATCGACGGCGCCAACCCGGCCGCCTCGTCGCTGGAGGTGACCATCCAGGCGGCCAGCATCGACACCCGCGACGCCAACCGGGACGCCCACCTGCGCTCGGCCGACTTCTTCGACGTCGAGCAGTACCCGACCATCACCTTCGTCGGCACCGGCTTCGAGATCACCGACGACAGCACCGTCGAGGTGACCGGCGACCTGACCATCCGCGGCGTCACCAAGTCGGTGACCGTGCCGTTCGAGTTCGGCGGCGCCGCGGTCGACCCGTTCGGCAACGAGCGGATCGGCTTCGAGGGCGTGCTGGTGGTCAACCGCAAGGACTGGGGCCTGACCTGGAACGCCGCGCTGGAAGCCGGCGGCGTCCTGGTGAGCGAGAAGGTCACCCTGGAACTCGAGGTCTCCGCGGTCAAGGCCGCCTGACCTTCGCTCATCCGGGCTTGGGGGCTGGCCTGCTGGGGTGTGTTCGTGCCAGGACGGTCTTTGGTACTGACAGAAACCGGGGCGTGGCGGCGACTCGCGTGGATAATCCACGCCAACGGCCGCTGCGCCCCGGTTTGTGTCCATGGTCAGTCCGACCAGTCGGGGAGCCCGTGAGATCTCGGGGATCGTCCCGTGCTGGGCGCGGAGCGGTTCTTGAGGTTCGCGTGGGGGCGCGAGCGCCAGGCCTGGGTGGGGGTGGCAAGGCGCCGTCCTCCGTCCCATTTCGGGTCTGACTAGGTGGGACAAGGAACCGTCCCCGTGTCCCAACTTCCGGGGTGGGTGGGGGACGGTGGGTGGCGGCGAGTCTGGAAGCCCGACGGGTCGGGCCGGTAAGGTCGGGTCATGGATGAAGCGGCCCCCATCGTCATTGGCTACGACGGCTCGGAGTTCGCCGACGAGGCGCTGCGGAAAGGTCTGTGGCTGGCCTCGAAGCTCGGCGTGAAGGCCCAGGTGATCCGGGCCTGGACGATCAGCACCGCGCCGCGGCCGGCCACCTGGTCACCCGGCTACGTGCCACCGGTGGAGGACTTCGCCGAGGCCGTCCGCGCCCAGGTGGAACAGCAGATCGCCGCCCGGCGCGAGCAGTTCCCCGAGGTGGAGATCGAGATCGTGGTCGCCCACGGTGCGGCCGGACGCGAGCTGGTCCGGGCCTCCGATGGCGCCCGGGTACTGGTGGTCGGCACCCGCGGGCTGGGCGGGTTCACCGGCCTGCTGCTGGGCTCGGTCACCACCCAGATCGTCGAGCACGCCAAGTGCGACGTGCTGGTGAGCCGGCGCCGGGACGTCGATCAGGCCCCGCCCCGCCAGCTGAAGCTCGACCAGGCCCTGGAGCAGGACCAGAATTAGCCCCGCCGGGAGCTCCGGCGCTGACATTTGTCATGGCCAGAAGGTGACGTCCGGGCGAATCGGCAGCGCCCCGTCGTCGCCACGCTGGCCGCCCTGCTGAACCTGGAACCCGACCTCACCGTGGTCGCCGAGGTCGGCTCCGGCGACCTGGTGGTCGACGCCGCCCGGGAACACCACCCCGATGTCGCCCTGCTGGACGTCGAGATGCCCGGGCTGGACGGGATCGCCGCCGCCGCGGCGCTCAAGGCCGCGCTGCCCGACGTGCGGGTGCTGATGGTGACCACCTTCGGCCGGCCCGGCTACCTGCGCCGGGCGCTGCAGGCCGGCGCCAGCGGGTTCGTGGTGAAGGACACCCCGGCGGCCCGGCTGGCCGACGCCGTCCGCCGCGTCCACGCCGGGTTGCGGGTGGTCGATCCCACCCTGGCCACCGACAGCCTGGTGGCTGGCGAGTCGCCGCTCACCGATCGGGAGACCGAGGTGTTGCAGGCCGCCCGGGACGGCGCCAGCGTGGCGGTGATCGCCTCCCGGGTGTTCCTCACCGAGGGGACGGTGCGCAACCATCTCTCGTCCGCGATCGGCAAGACCGGGGCGTCGAACCGGGCCGAGGCGGTCCGGATCGCTGAGCGGAACGGCTGGCTGTGACCGCCGTCAGCGACCGCTCAGCCGAGCAGGCCCTGGGCGGTGAGCCAGTCCTTCGCGATCACCGCCGCTGAGGCCTGCTCGCCCACGCTGCGCTGGTTGAGCGCGCTCAACTCGGCGGCGGTCAGCTTCGCGCTGACCGCGTCGATCGCCGCGGCAGCCGGCTCGTCCACCTTTGCCGAGACGATCGGCAGCACGTTCTGCGGCAGGATCAGGTTCTTCGGGTCGCTCAGCGTGACGAAGCCATTGGCGGCGATCGCCGGATCGGCCGAGTAGATGTCGGCCGCCTGGACGGTTCCGTCCAGCAGCGCCTTCACGGTGAGCGGACCGCCGGAATCCTCCACCGGCACCACCTCGACGTCGATCCCGTAGAGCTTCTTCAGCCCCTCCGGCCCATACGGCCGGGTGGCGAACTCGGAGTTGGCCGCGACCTTGATCGGGCCGGGCACCTTCGCCAGATCCTCCAGCGAGGCCAGCTGGTGCTCGGCGGCGAACTCCTTGGTGACGTTGTAGGAATCCTGATCGGTCGCGGCGGACGGGGTCAGCGCCCGCAGCCCGGCCGGCAGGACCGCCGGCAGCGCGGCCAGCACCTCCTCGCCCGAGGTGGCGGTGGTGTCCTTGTCGAGGTACTGCAGCAGGTTGCCGGAGTACTCCGGGAAGACGTCGATCTTGCCGGCGGTCAACTCGGGCAGGTAGGCCTCCCGCTGGCCGATCTGGTACTGCCGGTCGACGGTGTAGCCGGCGTGCTCGAGCGCCTGGGCGTACAGCTCGGCGATGATCTCATTGGAGTAGTAGGCCTGCGAGCCCACCACCAGCGTGGTCGTGGCTCCGGACGGCTCGGACGGCCCGCTGGTCGCGGGCGAGGGCGAAGCCAGTGGATCGGAGGAGGCGCAGCCGGTGAGGGCCAGCGCTGCGGCGGCCGCCAGGGCGGCGAGTCGGGCGAGTGCGGTGTTCATGTGCGTCCTTTCCAGGGGATGTGGCCATGCGGCACCGGACCTGTCCCACCCTACGCGTCGGCTCCGACAGTGCCGCCGAGCCGGCGTCGGGCACCCCATTCGACGGCCTCGAACACCAGGTCGAGCACGATCGCCAACAGCACCACCAGGATCGCCGAGCCGAGCATCTGGGCGTAGTTCTGGGTCTTCAGCCCGAGGAACAGGAACCGGCCCAGCCCACCGGCCCCGGTGTAGGCGGCCAGGGTGGCGGTGGCCACCACCTGCAGCGTCGCCGACCGCAGCCCGCCGAGCAGCAGTGGCAGGCCCAGCGGGATCTCCACCCGGGTGAGGATCTGCAGTTCTGAGTTGCCCATCGCCCGGGCGGCGTCCACCGTGGTCGGCCCGATCGCCTCCACCCCGGCGTACGCCCCGGCCAGAATGGACGGGAAGGCCAGCACCACCAGGGCGACCATCGGCGCCATCAACCCAATGCCCATCGCCAGCCCGGCCAGGGTGAGGACGCCCAGGGTGGGTAGCGCGCGGGCCGCCCCGGCGGTGACCACGACGAAGCCGCGGCCGCGTCCGGTGTGCCCCACCAGCCAGCCCAGCGGGACGGCGATCACCGCGGCGATCAGCACCGCCGCCACCGAGTACAGCAGGTGTTCCTGCAGGCGGACGAAGACCCCGTCCGGGCCGGAAAGGTGGGACGCGATCCACTCCCACGACTGGGCGAAGTAGGTCATCCGGCCACCGCCGTCCGCCGGATCCGGGTCCACGGCAGCAGGACGCGGCCGGCCAGCACCAGCAGCCCGTCCACCACCAGGGCGAGCGCGATGGTGGCGATGATGCCGGCCAGCACCTCGGCCACGATGCCGCGCTGGAAGCCGTCGGTGAACAGCATCCCCAGGCTGCTCACCCCCAGCACGCCCGAGACCGTGACCAGGCTGATGGTGCTCACCGCCACCACCCGCAGCCCGGCCAGCAGCACCGGCCCGGCCAGCGGCAGGTCCACCTGCAGGAAGCGGCGCAGCGGCGGGTAGCCCAGCGCGGTGGCGGCGGCCAGGGTCGGGCCGCTGACCGAGCCCAGTCCATCCGCTACCGGCCGTACCATCAGCGCGATGCCGTACAGGGTGAGCGCGATGATCACGTTCAGCCGGTCGCGGACCCCGGTGCCGACCAGGGTGGGGAGCAGCACGAACAACGGCAGCGAGGGGATCGCGTAGAGCAGCCCCGCGGCCCCCAGCAGGGCGGCGCGCGACCAGCGGAACCGGGCGGCGAACCAGCCCAGTGGCAGCGCCAGCAGGAAGGCGGCGATGATCGCCGGCACGGCCAACCCCAGGTGCGACCAGGCCCGATCCGCGATCAGGTCGAGGTTGGCCAGCACCCAGGTCACGGACCGACCCGTCCCACCGGACGGCCGGAGCCGTCCACCACCACCGAGACCCCGTCCACCTGCTCGACCCGCAGTTGCCGGTCGCCGTTCAGTCCGACGAAATCGGAGACGAAGTCGTCAGCCGGGTTGGAGACGACCTCGAGCGGGGTGCCGAGTTGGGCGATCTCGGCGCCGGCCCGCAGGATGGCGAGCTGATCGCCCAGCAACAGCGCCTCGGCGATGTCGTGGGTGATGAACAGGATGGTCTTGCGCAGTTCGCGCTGCAGCCGGAGCAGTTCGCGCTGCAGCTCGGCCCTCACGATCGGATCCACCGCGCCGAACGGCTCGTCCATCAGCAGAATCGCCGGATCGGCGGCCAGCGCCCGGGCCACCCCGACCCGCTGCCGCTGCCCGCCGGAGAGCTGGCTGGGGTAGCGGCCGGCCATCGCGGCGTCCAGCCCGACCAGCTCCATCAGTTCGAGGGCGCGGGCGTGGGCGGCGGGCTTGGCGACGCCGTTCAGCCGGGGCACGGTGGCGATGTTGTCGATCACCTTGCGGTGCGGCAGCAGGCCGGCCTCCTGCAGCACGTAGCCGATCCGGCGGCGCAGCCGCACCGGGTCGACGCCGGCCACGTCCTCGCCGTCCACCAGCACCTGGCCCGAGGTCGGCTGCACCATCCGGTTCACCATCCGCAGCAGGGTGGTCTTGCCGCAGCCGCTGGAGCCGACCAGCACGGTGATCCGTCCGGCTGGGACGACCAGCGAGAAATCCTCGACGGCCGCGGTACCGTCGGGGTAGGTTTTGTCGACCGAGCGGAACTCGATCATGCCGGGCGCTCCATTCGTCCACCCTACGGGGTGGCTCCGACACGTCGGCACCCGGGGAAGGGAACGTCGTGGCTGAGGAACTGAAACATAATCGCGAGCAGCAGCGGTTCGAGGCCTGGGTGGACGGCCAACTCACCGGTCAGGCCGAGTACGTCCTGTCACCGGAGAAGGTGGCAGACTTCAACCACACCCAGGTCGACGATTCGGCGCGCGGCACCGGCCTGGCCGGACGCCTGGTGCAGTTCGCCTTCGACCAGGTCCGCGCCGACGGCGAGTGGACGATCCTGCCCACCTGCCCCTACGTGGTGGCATGGGTGAAGAAGCACCCCGAGTACAACGACCTGCTGGCGGAGTCGGCGGACTGAGCCCCACCCTTCCGCTTCATTCCGAGTTTGTGCACCGAGTTCGGTAGGAAAAGTCGGAACTAGGGGTGTTGGGGGAGCGGGGTGACGTCCACCGCCACCGTCAGGTCGGAGTGGGTGGCTTCGGTGAACACCACGCCGCGCAGCGGGGAGACGTCGGTGAAGTCGCGTCCCCAGGCGGTGACGATGTAGCGCGAGTCGGCGAACTGGGCATTGGTCGGGTCGAGATCGACCCAGCCCGACGGGGTGAGTACCGACACCCAGGCGTGGGAGGCGTCCGCCCCCTGCAGCTTCTCGGCTCCCGGCGGCGGCTCGGTCTCCAGGTAGCCGCTGACGTACCGGGCGGGCAACCCCACCGCGCGCAGGCAGCCGACCGCCAGCTGGGCGAAGTCCTGGCACACGCCACGCCGCAGCTCCAGCAGTTCGCCCAGCGTGGTCACCACCGAGGTCGTCCCGGCCCGGTACTCGAAGTCGCGGTGGATCCGGCCACAGAGCGCGACCAGCGCCTCCCCCAGCGGACGTTCGGCGGCCAGCTCCTCGCGGGCGTACCCGTGCACCGCCGGGCCGAGTTCGACCAGCGGGGAGGGCAGGGTGAAGTCGGCCAGCAGCAGCGGGTCGGTGTCGTGGGCGAGTTCGGCCGCAGCCCCGACGACGGTGTGCCGGTTGAGCCGCTCCGGATCGGGCACCGGCCAGTCGACCTCGACCGTGCTGCGGCAGGTCACCTCGAACTCGGTGTGCGGGGTGCGGGTCTCCAGGTAGGTGGAGTGATTGCCGAAGTAGTCGAGGTGTTCGGCGAGCTGGTCGGGCTCGGGGGAGACCCGCAGCTCACTGCTCAGCACCCACTGCGAGCCGGTGTCGCGGGGACGCAGGAAGCCGCGGTTGTACACGGCCTCCACCGGTGCGTCGTAGCGGTAGCGGGTGACGTGTTCGACCAGGTAGCGATGCGTCATCACCACCCCCGGTTCCGGCCGAAGGCGTCGGCCAGGTGACGGGTGGCCTGCGGCAGGAAGTGCCGGGCCGCGATCCGGGCGGAGAGGCCGGCCAGCTCCAGGCTGAGCGCCTCCAGCCGGGTCTCCGGATCGTCCGCCGCCGGCCCGGCCAGTCCGCCGCGCAGGTCGTCGGCGGTGGTGGCCAGCGCCTCGTCGCCGATCAGCCGCAGGTCGTCGGCCAGCGCCGCCAGCTGGTGGGCCACCGAGCGCGGGTTGGTCTGGTCCTGCAGCAGCAGGACGAGGGCGGACTCCCGGGGTTCGGCCGGCCCGGTTCCGGCCACCGAGCGGCGACGGTGGGTGATGATCGACTCGCAGGTCCGCAGCACCGCCTCGGCCACCAGTTCGGCGGCCTCGCCGTCCGGCGGCGCGGCCACGGTCTGCCGTAGCAGCGCGACGGTATGGAGCGCCCGCTCCAGTCGGCCGCCGGCGTCCAGGAAGGCCCACGACTCGTCGCGCACCATGCTCTGGGCCAGGATCCCGGCGAAGGCGAGCAGCGACTCCAACACATCCTCCAGCAGGGGCTGCAGTTGGTCGTCCGGTTCCAGCTCGGTGGCCAGGATGCGTTCCAGCCGGCCGAACACGCTCCAGGCGTCCACGCTGAGCAGATCGCGGACGTCCTGCGCGCCGTCGGTGAGCGCCACCGCCTGGGCCAGCACGCTGCCCGGCGCGCTGTCGTCCAGCACCGCCCGGCGCAGGTACTCGACCCGGGTCTCGCCGGGCAGCGGGGTCAGCCCGGTCTGCTGGGTCACCGCCCGGACCATCGTCACCATCGCCAGCGCGCCCGGCGAGCCACTGCGGCTGGAGTGGTCCTCGGCCAGATCGTCGGCCATCCGGACCAGCCGCGCGGTGGCCTCGGCCTGCTCGGCGTGCCGGCCGATCGCGAACAGGGTGCCCGCCACCCGGGGAGCCACCCGGGCCGGTGCCGGGGTGACCACCAGGCGCGGACGCGGTGGCAGCCGGGGCTCGGGCGGGGTGGTGCCGGCCGGCACCCAGACGTCCTTGGCCAGGCCGGTGCGGCTGGTCACCGTCCGTTCCCCGGTGGTGCCGGCCACCCGGCCCAGCCCGCCGGACAGGAAGGTGTAGTCAGTGCCGGTGGCGACCCCGAACGCCCGCAGCACGAAGCGGCGCGGCTCCAACCCGTCGGCGGTCACCACCGGCGCGGTGGAGAGTTCCAGCGGTTCCTGCCCGCACCACCGCCAGGGCTCGGCCCGCAGCCGGGAGACCAGGCCGTCCCGGGCGCGATCGGAGAGCTCCCAGCCGTAGATCACCGGCGCCTCGCCCCGGCTGACCGGCTTGATCACCAGCGAGCCGAGGTTGGCCAGCACGTGGGAGAGGGCGGACGGCTCGCCGCACCACCAGGTGGTGGGCGAGCTGAGCTGCAGCGGCTCGTCCAGCAGCGCCCGGGCGGCCGGCTCCAGGTAGGCCAGCAGGGCGGGGTTGTCCAGCACGCCCACCCCGATCGGGTTGGCGATGGTGACCTGGCCATGGCGGGCGGCCTCCAGCAGGCCGGGGATGCCGAGCTCGGAATCGCCGCGCAGTTCCAGCGGGTCGCTGAGCGGGGCGGCGACCCGGCGCAGCACCACGTCCACCGGCTCCAGGCGCTGGCCGGCCCGCAGCCAGACCCGGCCGTGACTGGTGATCAGGTCGTCCGCCTCGGCGACCGGGACGCCGAGCATGGTGGAACAGAAGCTGGTGTCGAACGCGGTCTCGCTCTCTGCCCCGGGGGAGAGCACCACCACCCGCGGGCTGTCGGAGTGGTGTGGGGCGGCGTCCAGCAGCGCGGTGGTCATGGCGTGGAAGAAGCCGCGCAGCCGGGCCAGGTCGCTGCTGCGGTGCAGCCCGGCCATCACCCGGGAGACGATCCGCCGGGTCACCATGGCGTAGCCGGAACCGTAGGGCGCCTGGGTGCGGTCGGAGATCACCCGCCAGGCGCCGGTGGCGTCCCGGCCGAGGTCGGTCGCGGTGAGCAGCAGTTGGCGTCCGTGCCGGTTGATCACCTGGTCGGCCGGCCGGACGAAGCCGGGGTGGCCGAGCACCGCCGCTGCCGGGATCACCCGGCGCCGCAGCAGGCTGCGCTCGGTGTACAGGTCGGTCAGGATCAGGTCGAGTAGCCGGGAGCGCTGGTCGAGCCCGGCCTCCAGGCCGCTCCAGTCGGCCGATTCGAGCACCACGGGCAGCGGGTCGATGTTCCACAGCCGGCTGGTCCGCTGCTCGGGAGAGCCGTAGACCACCCCCTCGTCCACCACGAAGCCGCGGGCCTCGGCCCGGGCGGCCAGCAACCCGGCGAGCCCCAGCGCCGCCACCGTCTCGGCCAGCGGCAGTTGGTGCTCCCGGACGCCGTCCGGCCCGGCCAGCTCGTCGTAGCCGGCGCGCGCCGGGTGCGCGCGGTAGGCGTCGACCAGCCCGCTGGTCCCGTCCACCGCCTCCACCGACATGCCGACCACCCTACCGATCCGCCCCCGCTCGGCTCGGCCGCGACCACCCCGGCTGGTAGTACCCCCTCCCGTCCACTCCAGGTCCGCCCTCATCCGCTGACCGCTTCCCTTCCCGTCGACCGCCACCCTGGGGGCAAGCGCTCGACGGTAAGGGAGGCGCTCGATGGGGACGGTGGCCCGCTCGGGATCGGGGTCGCGGCGTCCCAAGCCGACCCCACGCGGTCTCGGCTGCCGTCCCACCCGGTACACAAACCGGGGAGCAGAGGCGAGTCGCGTGGATTATCCACGCGGGCGGCCTCTGCTCCCCGGATTCTGTCGGCGGCGGCCGGGTGGGACGGGGGCCGGCCGGCCCACCGGAACCGCCTCCGGCGGTCCCGACTGGCGGCAACTTGTAGATTGGCTCCATTCCAGACGAGGAGGTCGGCGTGTTCCGGAAGATTCTGGTGGCCAATCGGGGAGAGATCGCGGTGCGGGCGTTCCGCGCTGCCACCGAACTGGGCGTGGCCACGGTGGCGGTGTTCCCCTACGAGGACCGGCACGCCGAGTACCGGCTGAAGGCCGACGAGTCGTACCAGATCGGCGAGCAGGGCCATCCGGTGCGGGCCTTCCTCGACATCGCCGGCATCGTGGAGGCTGCCCAGCAGGCTGGCGCCGACGCCATCTACCCCGGCTACGGCTTCCTGTCGGAGAACCCCGACCTGGCCCAGGCCTGTGAGTCGGCCGGGATCACCTTCATCGGCCCGCGCCACGAGGTGCTGGAGCTGACCGGCAACAAGGCCCGGGCGATCGCCGCCGCCCGCGAGGCCGGGTTGCCCACGCTGCGCGGCTCCGACCCGAGCGCGGACGCCGACACCCTGATCGCCGCCGCGGCCGAGATCGGCTTCCCGCTGTTCGTCAAGGCGGTCTCCGGCGGTGGCGGACGCGGCATGCGCCTGGTGGAGGACGCCGAGCGGCTGCCGGCCGCGTTGGCCGAGGCGATGCGGGAGGCGGAGTCCGCCTTCGGCGACAGCCGGATGTACCTGGAGGAGGCGGTGGTCCGTCCGCGGCACATCGAGGTACAGATCCTGGCCGACGCGACCGGCGAGGTGCTCCACCTCTACGAACGCGACTGCTCGGTGCAGCGCCGCCACCAGAAGGTGGTCGAGATCGCCCCCGCCCCGAACCTCGCCGCCGAGCTGCGCGACCGGATCTGCGCCGACGCGGTGCGGTTCGCCCACCACATCAACTACGTCAACGCCGGGACGGTGGAGTTCCTGCTCGGGCAGGACGGCCGCTACGTCTTCATCGAGATGAACCCCCGGATCCAGGTCGAGCACACCGTCACCGAGGAGGTGACCGACGTCGACCTGGTCTCCTCCCAGATCCGGATCGCCAGCGGCGAGACGCTGGCCGGGATGGGCCTGAGCCAGGACGACATCGGAGTCCGGGGCGCGGCGCTGCAGTGCCGGGTCACCACCGAGGATCCGTCCAACGGCTTCCGTCCCGACACCGGGACGATCTCGGTCTACCGGACGCCCGGCGGCTCCGGCATCCGGCTGGACGGCGGCGTGGTGTACGCCGGCGCCAGCGTCAGCGCGCACTTCGACTCCATGCTGGTCAAGCTCACCTGCCGCGGCCGCGACCTGCGCTCGGCCGCCCGCCGGGCCTACCGCGCGCTCACCGAGTTCCGGGTCCGCGGGGTCTCCACCAACATCCCTTTCCTCGAGGCGGTGATCTCCGATCCCGACTTCCTGGAGGGCCGCACCACCACGTCCTTCATTGACGAACGGCCGCACCTGCTGCACCACCGGATCGCCGCGGACCGGGGCACCAAGCTGCTGAACTACCTGGCCTGGGTGGCGGTGAACCGACCCAACGGCGGGCCTCGCGCCGTCCTGGATCCGCAGCTGAAGCTGCCCCCGGTGCCGAAGGGCGACGCCCCGTCCGGGTCGCGACAGCGGCTGCTGGAACTCGGCCCGGCCGGCTTCGCCGCCGAGCTGCGGGCCCAGACCGCGGTGGCGGTCACCGATACCACCTTCCGCGACGCCCACCAGTCGCTGCTGGCCACCCGGGTGCGTACCCGCGACCTGCTGGTGGTGGCCCCGGCGATCTCCCGGTTGCTGCCCAACCTGTTCTCCTCCGAGGCCTGGGGCGGCGCCACCTACGATGTCGCGCTGCGGTTCCTGAAGGAGGATCCCTGGGCCCGGCTGGACGCGCTGCACCAGGCGATGCCGAACATTCCGCTGCAGATGCTGCTGCGCGGCCGCAACACCGTCGGCTACACCCCGTACCCGTTGAAGGTGACCAACGCCTTCATCCACGAGGCGGCCGACTCCGGCCTGGACATCTTCCGGATCTTCGACGCGCTGAACAATATCGACCAGATCCGGCCGGCGATCGAGGCGGTGCTGGAGACCGACCACGCCGTCGCCGAGGCGGCGGTCTGCTACACCGGCAACATGACCAGCCCGGGGGAGAAGCTCTACACCCTGGACTACTACCTCCGTAGAGCCGAGGAACTGGTCGAGGCCGGCGCGCACATCCTGGCGATCAAGGACATGGCCGGTCTGCTGCGCGCCCCGGCGGCGGCCAAGCTGGTTCGGGCGTTGCGGGAGAACTTCGACCTGCCGGTTCACCTGCACACCCACGACACCGCCGGTGGTCAGTTGGGGACGCTGCTGGCCGCGATCGACGCCGGGGTGGACGCGGTGGACGTCGCCGCGGCGTCCATGGCCGGCACCACCTCGCAGGTCTCGATGTCGGCGCTGGTCGCCGCGCTGGAGGACACCGAGCGGGACACCGGCCTCAGCCTGGCCGCGGTGGAATCGCTGGAGCCCTACTTCGAGGCGGTCCGCAAGCTGTATGCGCCGTTCGAATCCGGCCTGCCCGGCCCGACCGGGCGGGTCTACCACCACGAGATCCCCGGCGGGCAGCTGTCGAACCTGCGGCAGCAGGCGATCGCGCTCGGCCTGGGCGACCGGTTCGAGGCGATCGAGGACATGTACGCCGCCGCCAACCGGATCCTGGGCAATATCGTGAAGGTGACGCCGTCGTCGAAGGTGGTCGGCGACCTGGCGCTGGCCCTGGTCGGACGCAATGCCGACCCGGACGACTTCGAGGCCAATCCGGCCGGCTACGACATCCCCGACTCGGTGATCGGCTTCCTCTCCGGCGAGCTGGGCGACCCGCCCGGCGGTTGGCCGGAGCCGTTCCGCAGCAAGGCGCTGGCTGGCCGGACGATCAAGCCGGTCCGCACCGTGTTGTCGGATGAGGACGAGGCGGCGCTGGCCGAGCGGCCGCGGCAGACCCTGAACCGGCTGCTCTTCCCCGGCCCGACCCGCGACTACGAGGAGGCGGTGGAGGACTACTCCGAGCTGTCGGTGCTGCCCACCAAGATCTTCCTGCACGGCCCCAAGCTGGGCGAGGAGGTCGAGGTGGAGATCGAGAAGGGCAAGAAGCTGCTGCTGGCGATCACCGCCGTCGGCGAGCCGGACGACCGCGGTATGCGGCAGGCGATCTGCACGGTGAACGGCCAACTCCGGGCGGTCACCGTCCGGGACGAGGCGGTCTCCACCACGGTGGCCACCGCCGAGCGCGCGAACCCGTCCGTCCCGGGCGAGATCCCGGCCCCGTTCGCCGGCGTGGTGACGCTGATCGTCGAACCGGGCGAGTCGATCAAGGCCGGCCAGCAGGTGGCCACCATCGAGGCGATGAAGATGGAGGCCGCGATCACCTCGCCGGTGGCCGGCACGGTGTCCCGGCTGGCGATCGGCCACGCCCAGGCCGTCGAGGGCGGCGACCTGCTGCTGGTGATCGAGTAGGCCCGACCGACGCCGGAGCCTCCGGCGTCGGTTCAGTCGGGCTGGTTCGGACTGCGAACGACCTGCGGGATCGTCCGGCGGATCAGGCCTGCGCGGGGTAGCGGTACTGGTCCTTGCCGAAGCCGAGGATCAGCAGACCGATCACGTTCAGGATGAACAGCATCAGCACCGACCAGCCGGCGCTCTTGCCGAACGCCCGGCCGAGGCCGATCAGCACCATCACGCCGAACACGACGTTGACCAGCGGGATCAGGAACAGCAGGAACAGGACGGGGTTGTAGCCGGCGATCTTCACCAGCACGTAGGTGTTGTAGATCGGGATGATCGACGCCCAGCCCGGCTCGCCGGCCTTGCTGAAGATCTTCCACATCGCGACGATCGCGAGCACGCCGAGCACCATTGACAGCAGGGCCACCGGCAGCATCGCAGCGGCAACGGCGGGATCGTACTGGGTTTCCATGGGGGGTTCTCCTGGTGGGGGGTTGTTGAGTCCAGTTGGGCGGCAGCGTAGCGAGCCGGGAGGTCGTCCGGACGCCCCGCTGTCCTCGGTTCTCAGCGATCCGCCGGCCAATCCGGCAGTGGAACCGCGACCGCCCGACTTGTCGCGCGACAAGAAGGCGGAGAGGTTCGTTTCAAGCCGGTGACCGGCACCGCGAGGCCGGGTGTACGAAGTCGTATGGACCCGTCCCATTCAGCCCGTTGACCGATCTCGGCGTGGCACCTTCATTGCGTGTGCGGGGAGGTCCGCCCCTTCGGGGTCGGCCAGGGGGTTGTCGAGACAAACACCATGCCTGCCTGTGCTCTGGGGATTGATCCCCATTGCTCGTGTGGCCCGATGCGCGGAGGCTGCTGACGGCACGTAAGGGGGAGAGTCGTGGTGCGAGGTTCAGGTGCGGTGGGCGGCCGGCGGCGCTCGGTCGCGTCCACCGCGGTCGTCGTGGTCGCCGGACTGGTGATCTCGACTCTGGCCGTGCTGCACGAGGGCTACAGCAAGGCCAACGTGGAGTTGAACGACGGTGGTGTCTGGGTGACCCAGACCGCCCAGGCGCTGATCGGACACCTCAACTACCCCAGCCAGGTGCTGGACAGCTTCCTGGATGCGGAATCGGCTGACATCGACCTGCTGCAGGACGGCGCTGGCGTGCTCGCCTTCGATCCGGTCGCGGGCGCGACCGGCCAGATCGACCTGAGCACCTCGAGCTACCTCGGCAAGGGACGGATCAATCCGGGCTCCCAGCTGGCCTTCCGAGCCAACACGGTGGCGATGATCGACGCGGTCAACCACGGACTGTACGTCACCACGCTGGCCGGGGTGCGCGGGTTGAGCGCGGAGAACTCCGATCCACTGGCTACGGTCGGCGAGGGCGCGGCGGTGGCGGTCAGTCCCCACGGCGCGATCTTCTCCGTCTCGCCCAGCGGAGATCTCTACACCGTCGACGGACTCGGTTCGGAACCGACCGCCACCCGCCTCGCCGAGTTCGGCAAGGACGCCACGCTCGACCTCACCGCGGTCGGTGAGACGCCGGTCGTCCTGGACCGCACCAGCGGAACCCTCTACGTCGAGGGTCGCAGCTTCGTCGTCCCGGCCGCGGTCGGCGGCACCCTGCAGCAGGCTGGGCCGGCCAACGACAAGGTGGTGATCGCGACGCCGGACGCGCTGCTGCTGCAGCCGCTGGACGGCAGCCCGGCTGAGTCGGTGGCACCGTCACTGAGCGGTCAGGGCGAGCCCGCCGAGCCGGTCTGGCTGGCGGGCTGCGCCTACGGGGCCTGGTCGAGGACCGGGGTCTACGTCCGGGAGTGCGGCGGTACCGACAATGACCGCAACGAGCAACTGGTCGACGTCAAAGGCGCACCCACGCTCAAGCTCCGGCAGAACCGCAACGCGTTGGTGGTCAATGACGTGGTCACCGGGGACGCCTGGCTGATCGACTCCGACGAGGCCGTGCTGGTCGACAACTGGAATCAGATCACGCCCGATTCCGATCCCGACGAGGACCAGCAGGAATCCGAGGACGAGTCGCCGCAGTTCAAGCTGCCCGACCGTAGCCAGCACAACCCGCCGCAGGCCAAACCGGACAACTATGGCGTCCGTCCGGGCAGCAGCACCATCCTGCCGGTGCTGGAGAATGACATCGACCTGGACGGTGACCTGCTCACCGCGCTGCCGCCGGCCACTCTGCCGCCGTTCGTGGACGCGGTCGAGCCGGTCAGCGACGGTGGCGCGCTGCAGGTCAGGCTGAACCCGCAGGCCAGTGGGACGATCGTCTTCGAGTACACCGCCAGCGACGGCAGGGACGGGACGTCGTCCGCCGCGGTCACCTTGGCAGTCGTCCCCGACCAGCAGAACCAGAAGCCGCGGAAGAAGAAGACCGCCCGCCAGCTCACCGTCGAACTGAAGGCGGAGGTGACCTACGACGTCCTCAACGATTGGGAGGACCCCGACGGCGATGACCTGTATCTGGTCTCCGCCCAGAGCGACGGCGGCAAGGACGATGTCAGCTTCCGCAGCAACGGGGTCGTCACCTTCCGGGAGAACGTCGGGGCGCTCGGCGTCCGCAAGGTGAACCTGGTCGTCTCCGACGGTAAGGAGACCGCCGAGAGCACCCTTGAGGTCAGCATCCGGCCAAAGAACTCGTTGCAGCCGCTGGCCAACTCCGACCGCTACGCGACCGCGGTGAACCAGCCGATCACCGTCTCGCCGCTGGTCAACGACCTGAGCCCGAGCGGACGCGCGCTGTCGCTGTCCAAGGCCGAGCCGGACAACTGTCCCGGAGTCGCCGGGCAGCTACCGATCAACTCCGAGGCCGGCAGCTTCGTCTTTGCCGCCAGCCAGCCCGGCACCTGCTACGTGCAGTACCTGGTGACCGACGGACCTGGAGCCAGCGACGGGCTGATCCGGATCGATGTCGCGGCCTCCGCCGCCGACGTCGCACCGCCGATCGCCGCCCGCGACGTGGCGTTGCTGCCGGAGGGCGGGCAGGTGCTGGTGGACGTGTTGCGCAACGACACCGATCCGTCCGGCGGCCTGCTGGTGTTGCAGGGTGTCGAACTCGACGGGGTCACCGATCAGATCTCGGCGGAGGTGCTGGAACACCAGACGGTGCGGATCAAGGAGATCAATCCCCTCACCGCGCCGCTCACCATCCACTACTGGGTGGCGAGCGGAAACCTGACCGCCCGCGGCGAGTTGCGCATCCTGCCGGTGAAGCTGCCGGAGAAGCTGCAGGCCCCGGTCGCGGTCGAGGATCGGGCCGTAGTCCGGGCGGGTGACGTGGTCACCATTGACGTGCTCGCCAACGACTACCACCCCGACGGCGGCGAGATCGTGCTGCTTCCCGAGCTGGCCGAAGTGCCTGACCCGGCCGACGGCGAGATCTTCATCGCGGAGAACCAGTTGCGGTTCCGGGCCGGCTCGGAGGCGAAGACCGTGAAGGCGGTCTATACCATCACCGACGCCCGCGGCCAGTACGACGAGAGCGGGCTGGTGACCATCCAGATCGTCAAGCCGAACACCGAGAGCAACTCGGTGCCGCGCCCTGAGCCGGTGACCGCCCGGGTCCTGCAGGGCACTACCACCAGGATCCCGATTCCGTTGGACGGCACTGATCCCGACGGCGATTCGGTGGAGTTGATCGGCACCACGTCGGCTCCCGAGAAGGGACAGGTGCTGGTCGGCGACGGCTGGCTGGTCTACCGGGCGTTCCCCACCAGCATTGGAGTGGACAGCTTCAGCTACCAGGTCCGCGACCGGGTGGGCGGGAAGGCGACCGGGTCGGTGCTGGTCGGGATCGCCGCGCCCTCGGCGCAGAACCAGCGTCCGTACACCACCGACGACGAGGTGACGATCCGGCCCGGCCGGATGGTCTCGGTTCCGGTGGTCGCCAACGACACCGATCCCGACGGCGACGAGATCGCGCTGTCGACCAAGCTGGTCACCGACGGACTGGACGCCGAGGTGGCTGGCGGGCGCGTGCTGCTGAGTGCCCCCCAGCAGGAGGGCGACTTCACCGTCACCTACCGGGTGGTTGACCCCTACGACTCCTGGCAGGACGGCAGGCTGCGGGTGGCGGTGCGAACCGACGCCCCGCTGCTCGCCCCGATCGCCCGGGACGACCGGGTGCAGCCCGCCCAGATCGGTGGCGCGGCGATCGAAGTCCCGGTGCTGGAGAACGACGAGGACCCGGACGGGGTGGTGGACGAACTCCGGCTGACCACCGGCGACCCGACGGCCAGTGTCACCGCCGACCGACAACTGCGGATCGAACTGCTGCCCACCGCCCAGGTCATCCTCTACTCGGTCACCGACTCCGACGGCCAGAGCGGCCAGGCGTTCGTCTTCGTGCCCGGCACCGACACCCTGGTGCCGAGCCTGCGTCCGGATCTGGAACCGATCCCGGTGAAGGCCGGCGAGACCCGGGAGATCGCGTTGGCGGACTACGTCACCGTCCGGGAGGGACGGCGGCCGCGGGTCGCTGACGGAGACATCAAGGACGGACACGCCGGCGGCCCGGTCACCGCGCCGGACGACGGCACCATCTCGTACCCGGCGGCGGCGGACTACTACGGGCCGGACGCTGTGACGGTGGTGGTCACTGACGCCACCGGCCCGGACGACGCCGATGCCCGGCAGTCGACCCTTTCGTTCCCGATCCTGGTCGAGCCGGCCACGAATCAGTCCCCGACGCTGCGTAACACCATGGTGGAGGTGGAGGCCGGCGGCGAGGCGGTCGAACTCAACCTGCGGCGGCTCTCGTCCGATCCCGATCCCGATGATCTGGCCAGGCTCAGCTACCGGGTGGTCAGCGAACCTCGCGGGATCCCCGCGAAGCTGGACGGTTTCACGCTGAGCGTCTCCGCCGCGGCGGATGCAGGCAGCGACAAACTGGTGGTCGAAGTGTCCGACGGCACCTCGGCGCCGAGCACCGGTGAGGTGACGGTGAACGTGCTGCCGTCGCTGCAGGAACTCCCGATGGCGGTGGACGACCTCGAACCCCAGGCCGATCAGGGCAAGCCGGTCACCGTGCCGGTGCTCCGCAACGACTACAACCCGTTCGAGGAGCAGCACAAGCCGCTCACCATCGTCTCGGCCAAGCGGGTGAGCGGTCGGGGGACGGTGGAACCGACCGCGGACGCGCAGCAGTTGATCATCACCCCGGACGCCGACTTCGTCGGGGATCTGGTGGTCTCCTACACCATCGCCGACGCTACCGGCCTGCCGGAGCGCCAGTCGCAGGCCACGGTGACGGTCACCGTGCAGGGTCGGCCGGATCAGCCGCTCAAGCCGGTGGTGGTCTCGGTGGCTGACGAGTTCGCCATTCTGGAGTGGCGCCCGCCGGCGCCCAACGGCCGGCCGATCACCAGCTACGAGGTCAGCTCGGTGAGCGGTCCGAAGTATGCCAAGAGCTGCCAGAGCACCACCTGCACGCTGGACGGCCTGACCAACGCCAAGGAGTACACCTTCTCGGTGGTGGCGGTGAACGAGATCGGCGAGTCCGATCCCTCCCCGGCCTCGGCGGTGGCCTTCCCCGACGTCCGGCCGGAGCAGCCCGCGCCGCCGACCCTGGAGTTCGGCGACGAGAGCCTGACGGTCAGTTGGAAGAAGCCGAAGAACCGCGGCTCGGCGATCATCGGCTACACCCTGGAGATCACCCCCGGGCCGCCGAACTCGCCCAGCATGGTGCAGGACCTGCAGGGCACCGGGTTCGTGTGGAAGGGGCTGCGCAACGGCACCTCCTACCGCGTGAGGGTGACCGCCTACAACCTGGCCGAGGATCCCAGCGATCCCAGCGACTACTCGGCGCCGGAGACCCCGGCCCGCGAGCCTGAGCCGCCGGGCAAGCCCAGCACCACCCCCGGCAAGCCGATCGGCGACCAGCGGCAGCTCAAGGTGTCGTGGGCGCCGCCGTCCAGCGACAACGGCGACCCGGTGAAGGACTACACCCTGATCACTCGACAGGGTGGCTCGGAGGTGGGACGCAAGACGGTGGACGGCACCAGCACGACCGTGGACGTCGCGGTCGGCACCACGCCGTACACCTTCGAGGTGACCGCCCGGAACAAGGCCGGCGACTCCAAGCTGAGCCCCCGCTCCGAGCCACGCCAGGCGGCCAATCCGCCAGATCCGGTCAGCGGCCTGAGCATCTCCCCGGGCGACAAGGAAGTGAAGGTGACCTTCAAGGCCGGTGGTCTGGGCGGCAGTGGTTCGAGCCAGGTCTCTTACCAGTACAGGGTCAGCCCCGGTGGCAGGACCGGCAAGCTGCCGTCCGGCGGCGGGACGATCGGCGGCCTGGCCAATGGGACGTCCTACACCGTCGAGCTCCGGGTGACCTCGGATGTCGACGGGGTGGAGCCCAGCGAAGCCCGCACCTCCAATGCCGCCACCCCGTTCGGGAAGCCCTTCCCGCCGAGCGTCAGCGCGAAGGTGAACGGAACCAGCATCACCTTCTCGTGGTCGCCGCCGGCCTCCAACGGCCGCCCCATCGACTACCTGGAGATCAGCGTGGACGACGGCGGCTGGCAGAACGTCGGCAAGGGCACCGGTAGCCGGGAGGTCGGCAGTGGCTACTCGCAGAACCACTCCATCAAGGTGCGGGCGACGGACTCGGAAGGCCAGACGAGCAGCGCTGAGTCAGCCAGCGCAAGGACGGTGGATCCGCCGCAGCCCTCGATCTCGATCTACAACGACGGCTACGCGCGGAAGTGCGATTCAGATTCGACGCAGGATTGCTACTACTTCGGTGTCGAAACCAGGAACTTCCCGGACAACGTCAGTTGCCATACCAATCACTACCCGGACATCGTCATCACTTTTGGGCCCAATGACCGAAAGCGCTTCGCGAGTGGTGCGTATGCGGTGTATTACGCAAAGCGCTTCCAGTTCACCCTGACATGTGGCTCGGTGAGCTGGACCGGAAAGATGCCGTGACCCCCGTCGTCAGCTGATTCGACCTAAGCACGCCAAGAAGGAAGCAACAATGACCATCACTCAAGAGCAGGCGACCTGGTTCGCCGAGACCTTTCAACGGCTGACCGACAATGTCGGGCAGGCGGTGCTCGGCAAGGCCGGCGTGATCCGGCTGGTGCTGACTTCGCTGCTGGCCGAGGGACACATCCTGCTGGAGGACGCGCCGGGTACCGGCAAGACCCAGCTGGCCAAGGCGCTGGCAGCGACCGTGCAGGGCACCCACAATCGGATCCAGTTCACCCCCGACTTGCTGCCCTCTGATGTCACCGGCGTAACCATCTACGACCAGGGCGCCCACAAGTTCGAGTTCCACCAGGGTCCGGTGTTCTCCTCGATCCTGCTCGCCGACGAGATCAACCGGGCCTCACCCAAGACCCAGTCGGCGCTGCTGGAGGTGATGGAGGAGGGCCGGGTCACGATCGACGGCGTCCGCCATGAGGTGGGCCGTCCGTTCATGGTGATCGCCACCCAGAACCCGATCGAGCAGGCCGGCACCTACCGGCTGCCCGAGGCGCAGTTGGACCGGTTCCTGATCAAGACCAGCATCGGCTACCCCGACCTGGCCGCCACCGAGGCCATCCTGTCCGGCGCGTCCACCCGCGACCGCTCGTCCCTGGTGCACGCGGTGATCACCACCGCCGCGATCGCCGACATGGCCGATCTGGTGACCAGCGTCCACGTCGATCCGGCGGTGCTGCGCTACACCGCCCAGTTGGCCGAGGAGAGCAGGCGGGATCCCGGCGCCCGGCTGGGCGTCTCGGTGCGCGGCACGCTGGCGATCATCCGGGCAGCCAAGGTGTGGGCTGCCTCGGAGGGACGGACCTTCGTGCTGCCGGACGACATCAAGGCGCTGGCGCACCCGGTCTGGCACCACCGGATCGTGCTGGATCCCGAGGCGGAGTTCCGCGGCGTCACCGGCGAGTCGATCATCGCTCGGGTGCTCGCCGACATCGCGGCACCGCAGGCACGGGTGGCCTGACCCCGATGGCGATCCAGCTGCAGCCGAGAACGGACGGTGCCGCGCCCGCCCGCGGTCGCGCGCGGCGTGGCCGGGCCGCCACGGTAGACCGGCCAGCCGGGGCAGCCAAGCCCGGCCGGACGCGATGGCAGCGGATCGCCCGCGTGGCACAGCGCGTTCGGGCCAGATCCGGTGCGGCGCGCAGCTGGCTGAGCCGGCGTACCGCGGTGGTCACGCCCCTGGGCTGGGGTGTGCTGACGATCGGCCTGCTGGCCGGGGTGGTCGCGGTGGCGCTGGGTTGGACGGAGTTCGCGGCGGTGGCGGCAACCCTGCTGCTGGCCATGCTGGCCGCGATCGGGTTCGTGATCGGTCGTCCCTCCTACCGGGTCGAGGTCGATCTGGCCTCGGCGCGGGTGGTGGTGGGTGAACGGGCGGTCGGCGAGCTGCGGATCCGGGCGACCGGGAAGCGGCCGGTCGCCGCCAACCTGATCGAGCTCCCGGTGGGCCACGCCACCGCCACCTTCCAGCTGCCCCGGTTGAGCCCCGACGAGGTGCACGAGGAGTTGTTCACCATTCCCACCCAACGCCGCGCGGTGCTGCGGTTGGGGCCGGTCCGCTCGGTCCGCTCCGATCCGATCGGGCTACTGCGCCGGCAGGTCAGCTGGACCGAACCCGAGGACATCTACGTCCATCCCCGGACCATCCGGCTGGCCAACGACACCACCGGCCTGCTGCGCGACCTGGAGGGCCTGACCACCCGCGACATCTCCAATGACGACGTCGCCTTCCACGCGCTGCGGGAGTACACCCCCGGCGACGACCTGCGACACGTGCACTGGCGGTCCACCGCGCGGGTCGGGCAGCTGATGATCCGGCAGTTCGAGGAGACTCGTCGCTCCCAGCTGGTGGTGCTGGTCTCCACCCGTCCGGCGGACTACGCCAGTACCGAGGAGTACGAGCTGGGCATCTCGATCGCCGCCTCGCTCGGGGTGAGCGCCCTGGTCGACGGCAAGGACGTGATCGTGTTCAGCAGCGACGACCTGCTGGCGGACGGCACCCCGCAACGCCAGCTGGACAGTTTCTCCGCGATCGAGGAGAGCCGCTCCGAGTTGGAGTTGGCGACTCGCGCCCAGGTGATCGCCGCGGACGCGCCCGGCGCTTCGGTGGTCGCCCTGGTGACCGGCTCGGGGACGCCGGTCACCCAGCTCAGGCTGGCTTCGCTGCGAGTCCCGCCGACCGCCCGCTGTTTCGGCGTTCGGGCCGCGGTCGGTGAGGAGCTGGGCCGGCGCGGCGTCGGTGATCTCGCGATCGCCACCGTGCCGCGGCTGGAGGACCTGCCGCTGGCGATCCGGGCGGTGACGGCATGAGCGCCTCGCTGCGCCGGCTGGTGGACACCGCCGTGGCTGCCCTCCTGGTGCTCTGGGCGCTGGTGCCGCTGCAGCCAGCCTTCGATGATCCGGCCTTCTGGCTGGCGCTGGCCGGGGGCGTGGTGGTCGGCACCGGGGTAGCGCTGCTCGGCGATCGGTGGAAGGCCGGACCGGCCGAGGTCGCGGCCCTCGCCCTGGGCGGCTACTTCCTGTTCGGTGGGCTGTTCGCCGTCCGCTCCGACGCGATCGTCGGTGCGATCCCGTCGCTGGCCACCCTGCGCGACCTGGCCCTCGGCATCGTCTTCTCCTGGAAGCAGCTGCTGACCATTCAGGCGCCGGTCACCGGCTTCGACCAGTTGCTGGTGGTTCCGTACCTTGCCGCACTGGTGGGGACGGTCCTGGCGGTGAGTTTCGCGCTCCGGCTCAACCGGTACGGCTTCACCCTGCTGCCGGTCGGCCTGCTGCTGGCCGGGGCGATCGCCTTCGGCACCCATGAACCGCTACTTCCCGCGCTGGTCGGCGGCCTGACCGCGGCGGTCAGCCTGGGCTGGGTCGCCTGGCGGCAGGCCCGGGCGCGCACCGACGCCGCCCATGCCGAGCTGCTGGGGCAGTCGGCGGGCGGGTCGTCCGCCGTGCTGCGACGCACCGTCTGGGCGGTGAGCCTGGCGCTGCTGGCCGGGACGGTGGGGATGGGGGTCGCGTCGGCCACCGCCACCTCTGATCGGGTGGTGCTGCGCGAGGTGGTCGTCCCGCCGCTGGAGCTGCACGACTATCCCAGCCCGCTGATGTCCTTCCGCAAGTACGTCACCGACGGTGCTGACACCACCCTGTTCACGGTCGACGGGCTGCCGGCGGGACAGCGCCTGCGGCTGGCCACCATGGACTTGTACGACGGGGTGGTCTACAAGGTCTCCGGCTCCGGCGGCGCCGGAGCCGGGACGTTCTCCCGGGTCGGCCAGCGGATCGCTGGCGCACCAGCGGGCTCCACGGCCACCGTGCGCGTCACCATCGGCGAGTTGCGGGGCGTCTGGTTGCCGGACGTGGGGTACCTCTCCGGCCTCTGGTTCGAGGGCGACCGAGCGGTGCAGCTCACCCAGGGGCTGCACTACAACCGGGTCACCGGCACCGCCGTGACCACCGCCGGCCTGCAGCCGGGTGACGGCTACACCTTCGAGGCCACCCTGGCCGAGCCGGTGACGCCGGCGGAACTCGCGGCGGCAAACGTGGACGAGTCGATCGAACTGCCGTCGCCGGAGAAGCTGCCCGATGTGCTGAGTGGCGTCACCGCCCAGAAGATCGGGCAGTCGCTGACCCCGATCCAGAAGGTCACCGCGATTCAGGACTTCCTGAAGCAGGGCTTCTTCAGCCACGGCCTGGACACTGACAGCGTGGAGTCCCCGTCGGGGCACAGCCAATGGCGGCTGTCGCGGATGTTCGAGGTCGAGCAGTTGCTCGGCGACCAGGAGCAGTACGCGGTGGCGATGGCGCTGATGGCGGCTCAGTCCGGCATCCCGGCCCGGGTGGTGATGGGGTTCGTGCAGCCCGCCGCCGACGGGCCGGTCGCGGTGACCGGCGAGGACGTCAGCGCGTGGGTGGAGATCCCGATCGAGGGCCACGGCTGGGTGGCCTTCGATCCGACCCCCACCAACGATCCGAAGAACATGCAGCAGATCCAGGAGAAGCGCAGCAAGCCGCGGTCCAGCCTGCCGCAGCCTCCGCCGCCACCGGAGGAACCGCCGCAGTTGCCACCCGAGCCGCCGGTCGAGCAGGAGGCCGAGGATGAGCTGGGTCCGGACGACGCCGGCCTGTGGCGCACCGTGCTGTACGTCGGCGGCGGTACGCTGGCCGGCCTGACCATCCTGCTCGGACCGGGGCTGGTCATGCTGGGGCTCAAGGCCCGGCGGCGTAGCCACCGCAAGCTGGCGCCGGCGCTGCCGGACCGGGTCCGCGGCGGCTGGGACGAGGTGGTGGACTCCGCCGCCGACCTCGGTGTTCGGGTGCCGCCGGTGACCACCCGGCGGGAGAACTCCCGGCTGTTGGAGCAGAGCTATCCGGCATTGGGGCTGATCACGCTCGCGGCCCGCGCCGACCAGGCGGTGTTCGGCGAGGGCGAACCTGGGCCGGACGAGGTGGCCGTCTACTGGGCAGATGTCGAGACCGCCCGGCGTCGGATCGCCGGCCAGGCCAGTTTCCGGCAGCGGCTGCGCCGGTTCTTCGCGCCGCCGTCGTTGCTGGGACGGGGACGCCGATGAGCACCCCACGCAGTTCTTCTCCTCCGCTTCGCGCCTCGAACAACGTCGCAGGGAGTGACCTGCAACTGATCTGGGGGGCGCGCACCGACGTCGGCCTGCGCCGGCGGACCAACGAGGACGCCCTGATCGCGGAGTACCCGGTGTTCCTGGTGGCCGATGGGATGGGGGGCCACGAGGCGGGCGGGCAGGCCAGCGAGCGGGCGTTGGCTGCGTTTCGTCCCCTGGTCGGGCACGGCGCGGTGACGATCGAGCAGCTCAACCAGGCCTTCCGGGAGGCCGCCCGGGAGGTCGGTGCGATCGAAGCCCGCCGGGCGGCCGCCGGCACCACCATCTCGGGCGCCGCCGTCTCCGAGCACGACGGCCAGACCTACTGGCTGGTGGTGAACCTTGGCGACTCGCGCACCTACCGGCTCAGCGCCGGCGAGCTGGAACAGATCAGCGTGGACCACTCCGCGGTGCAGGAGCTGATCGACGAGGGCAAACTCGCGCCGTCCGATGCCGAAGGGCATCCCGAGCGTCATGTCATCACGAAGGCGATCGGGGCTGGTTCCCGAGCCGAGCCGGACTACTGGTTGATCCCCGCCAATGACGGCGACCGGCTGCTGGTCTGCTCCGACGGGCTCAGCAAGGAACTGGGCGCCGCGGAGATCGCGCAGGTGCTGCTGCAGGAACGGTCGCCCGACGCGGCGGCGAGCCGGCTGGTTCACCAGGCGCTGCTGCGCGGCGGACGGGACAACGTCACGGTGATCGTGGTGGACGCCCACGGTGGGTTGGACGACGACTACCCCACCGCTCCGGCGATCGGCGAGGACGAGCTGGAGGTCGACACCGTGCCCAGGATCGAGGCACAGGGAGGATCCGATGATGGCCAGGTATAGCCCGGGCGAATGGTACGGCGTGGTGACCACGACCGGGATGGTGCTGCTGCCGGACGGAGTACCGCTGGAAGCCGCCGAGCGGGTCTGGTCGGCGATGCGGGCCGGCAAGAGCCTGGCGGCGGTGATCGAAGGGCTGGTTGGTGCCTTCGGCACCAGCCTGAGCAGCCTGCCCGACTTCGCCGTGCTGGAACTCACCGCAGACGGGGTGAAGGTCGCCGTCCGGGGAGCTGTCGAGGCGAACCTACGCTCGCCGCAGACCACCGGGGGCTGGCTGTCGATCTCCGGCACCGGGGTCACCACCTGGAACGAGCGCGCGGTCGGCGAGGTGAGCGAGGCCGTGCTGTTGTCGCCGGACAGCGTGGACGGCAACTCCCTGCCGATCGCCGACGGCATCGTGCGGGCGGGCTCGCTCCGGCTGACGATCGCGGACCCGGCCGTGACGAGCGGGCAGCCCGAGCTCCCCACGCCAGCCGAATCGTCGCCGAAACCCCGGCCACCGATCCCCGCCGTCGAGCCTGAGCAGCCGGCGGAGGACGCCGGCGCGGACAGGCTGGCGGCTCCAGAGCCCGAGGACTCCCCCCGGCTGCACGCCGAGACCACGCTGATCCAGCAACTCCCGCCTGAGCCGGCCGGGTCCGAGCCGGCCGCGCAGACCGAGGGATCGGCCGAACTGGCCGCTGCCGAAGCGGCGACCGGTGACAACCTCTACGACCAGTTGCTGTACGGCGAGACAGTGCTCTCCTCGGTGGAGGAGGCGGCCGTCCGGGAGGCGGAGGGCATGACCGTCGCACCGGTCGTGCTCCCGCCCGTACCCGCGCCGTCCGCTCGGCCCCCGGTGGCGCCGCCCCCGCCGCCTCCCCCCGCGCGGTCGATGATCGCCGAGCTGCCGGCCTTCGGCAGCCGGCGGGTCAGCGTCCCGCCCGCCGGGGACCACGACGGTGAGACAGTCCTGGTCGACGAGTTGCGGCTGCTGGTTGCCGCCGCGGCCGCCCCGGCCGGACCGCTCCCGGCGTCGCCGGTGCTGCGGCTGCCCGGGATCGCCCCGGTGGTGCTGGAGCACGGCGCGATACTCGGCACCCGGCCACGGCTGGCCCGGGTGCAGGGCAGCAATGTGCCGCAGCTGATCACCGTCTCCTCGCCCAGCCAGGAGATCTCCCGTAGCCACCTGGAGTTGCGGGTGGAGGGGAGCTCGGTGCTGGCCATAGACCTCAACTCCACGAATGGGACGCTGCTGTTGCGCAGCGGGGCGGAACCGGTCCGGTTGCAGCCCGGTGAAGCCAACCTGCTGGTCAGCGGCGACCGACTCGACCTCGGTGATGGTGTGGTGGTGGAGTTCGAGGGCCTGGCATGAGCACCCCCGAACAGCTTCGCGGGGGCCCCGCATGACCCGTCCGCCAGCCGCGCCGCCCGCCCTGCCTGGCTTCCAGTACCTCCACCACCTCGGCTCGGGTGGCTTCGCGGACGTCTTCCTGTACGAGGAGGCGCTGCTCGGCCGCAAGGTCGCTGTGAAGGTGCTGTTGTCGGGCAAGCTCGGCGCGGACGCGATCAGCCACTTCACCAACGAGGCCAACCTGATGGCCCAGCTCTCCAATCACCCGTCAATCGTGTCGGTGTATCAGGCGGGGGTCTCGGAGGACAACCGGCCGTACCTGGTGATGGAGTATTGCTCGCGCCCCAATCTGCAGGCGCGCTATCGTTCGGCGCGGCTCTCCGAGGCGGAGGCGCTGCGGGTCGGCATCCAGATCGCCGGGGCGGTGGAGACCGCGCACCGGGCCGGCATTCTGCATCGGGACATCAAACCCGCCAATATTCTGGTCACCGACTACGGACGTCCCGCACTGACCGACTTCGGCATCGCGGCGACCACCTCGTCGAACGCCCAGACCGGGATGTCGGTGCCGTGGGCGCCGCCAGAGGCACTGGCTGCGGACGGTCGCGGCGACGAGCGCTCCGACGTCTACTCGCTGGCGGCGACGCTGTACACCCTGCTGGCTGGGCGCAGCCCGTTCGAGGTGCCCGGCGGCTCGAACACCAGCCTCGATCTGATCGGCCGGGTGCAGTCGGCGCCGCTGCCGCCGATCAACCGCCAGGACGTCTCGTCGGCCTTCGAAGCCGTGCTGGTGGCCGCCCTGGCCAAGCGGCCGGCCGAACGCCACGGCAGCGCCATGGAGTTCGCCCGCGCGCTGCAGCGGGTGCAGATCTCGCTCGGCCTGCCGGCCACCACCGTCGACGTGGTGGAGGATGTCCCCGAGCAACTGGACGAGCAGGACGACGGCGGCTTCACCCGGATCCGCTCGGTGGTGACGATCGAGGCCCAGCCCGCCGAACTTTCCCGGCCTACTCTGCCGACCACCCCGGTCTTCCCGGCCCAGCCGGGGGTGCTGCCGGAGGTGGATCAGACTCAGCTGCGTGGGTTCAGCCCGGCGTCCCTGGGCGTTCCGGCCGCCCCGCCGGTGGCGGACACCGCATTGCGGCCGGCATCCCCGGTGGAAATGGCACCGGACACCCCGCCGCGGCCGCGGCGGCTGCTGGCCGTGTTGGGCGTGATCGGCGCGGTCGCGGTGATCGCCGGCACCGCGATCGCCTTCCTGCTCTCCGGTGCGCAGCGAGCCGCTCCGCCGCCGGTCACTCCTACCGTCGAGGCACCGGTCGACCCGGTGGCCGATCATCCAGTGGCAGCGGTGACCGATCTGGTCGGCCGGATCGCCGGTGACCAGGCGGAGTTCAGCTGGTCCAACCCTGACCCCGAGCAGGGCGATCGGTACCGCTGGCGACTGGTCGAGATCGCCACCGACCACGACTGGGGCGAGAACCCGCTGCTGGACGAGCCGCAGTTGAGTCTGCCGGCAGCCGAGCCGGGCCCGACCTGCATCGAGGTTCGGGTGGTCAGGGCCAGCGGCCAGCTGAGCCGGGATGCCACCAGGGGGTGCACCCCATGACCTCCGCGGCGGTGGACGGAGCCGGCGTCAGCGTCGAGTTCTGCGGCGAGTGGTACGACCTGGTGCCCGGCCAGCCGTTCTCGGTGGGCCGCGACGCCGAGTTGGTGATCGACCAGGACAACCCCTTCCTGCATCGGCGGCTGCTGGAGATCAGCTACGTGGGCGGGTTATGGGTGCTGTCGAACGTCGGTTCCCGACTGGCGGTGACGGTCTCCGATGGCGCCGGAAGGATGCAGTCGTGGTTGGCCCCCGGCGCCCGGCTGCCGTTGGTCTTCGAGCGCACCGTCGTGGTGTTCAGCGCCGGCCAGACCACCTATGACCTCGCCGTCCATCTCGCCGAGCCGGTGTTCGACCAGGTCGACCCGACCACCGGGGACGGCACCACCACGATCGGTGTGCTGAGCTTCACGCCCTCGCAGAAGCTGCTGATGGTCGCGCTGGCCGAGCCGGTGCTGCTGCGGGAGGGCAGCGGAATCAGCGAGCTCCCGACCAGCGCCAAGGCCGCCGAACGGCTGGGCTGGCCGCTGACCCGGTTCAACCGCAAGCTCGACAACGTCTGCGACAAGCTCGACCGGGCTGGCGTGAAGGGCCTCAAGGGGCGCACCGACGACCACGCCATGAACCGCCGGGCCCGGCTGGTGGAGTACGCCCTTGCCGCCCGGCTGGTCACCCGGGCCGACCTGCCCCTGCTCGACCAGTTGGAGGAGCCGGCATGAAGCTGAAGATCACCCTGCGGCGTCCCGGCGGCGATGTCGACCTGGGAATCACGGCCGACGCGACCGCGTCCGTCGCTGACATCGCCAGCCACCTGGCGCTGGCCGATCCGCAGGGGCCGGGGCAGGAGGCGACGCCCGGCGAGCTTTCGCTGCGGGCCACGGATGTCTTCGCCCCCGCTGACAGCACCCGGGTGCTCGACCCGGCGGGCAACATTCTCGATTCGGGGATCCGCTCCGGATCGCGGATCGAACTGGTCCGCACCTTCGCCGGCGAGGTCGCCGAGCGGGGGCAGGCGGTCGCCGTGCTGCGGGTGCTGGCCGGGCCGGATGCCGGCCAGGAGTATCCGCTGCCGTCGGGTGCCAGCATCGTGGGACGCGATCGCGACGTCGACCTCCGGTTGAGCGATCTGCTGATCTCCAAGCGGCACGCCCGGATCAACGTCACCAACGTGGTGGAGATCACCGACCTGAACTCCGCCAACGGGGTGCTGATCGGTGGCGACCCGGTCACCCGGGCCGTGTTGCGGTCCTCCGATGTCGTGGTGCTGGGGGACACCTCGCTGTGCGTTGTCGCGCTCGGCGTCGCAGCCCGGCCGCAAGGCCCGATCGTGGAGCACGTCCGTTCCCCCCGGGTGGTGCCGACCTATCCCGGAGGTGAGTTCCCGGTGCCCAAGCCGCCGGCGCTGCCGCAGCCGCAACGATTCCCGTTCGTCGCACTCGCCGCGCCGTTGCTGATGGGAGCTGTGCTGTGGGCGCTCACCCAGCAGTTGATGAGCGTGATCATGATGGCGCTCACCCCGGTACTGCTGGTGGCCTCGTTCGTCGATCAGTCGTTGACCGCCCGACGTTCGCTGAAGTCGCAGCGGAAGGTCTTCGGCGAGGCCATGCTGGTGCTGCAGGAGACCCTGGAACGCGAGCGGGAAGCCGAACGTCGCGCTCGTCGCGCGGAGGCTCCGTCCACGGCTGACGCCGAACAGGCGATCGAGCGGCTCGCCCCACTGCTGTGGACCCGGCGGCCTGAGCACCCCACCTTCCTGGCGGTCAATCTCGGCAGCGGGCGGGCGGCGAGCCGCAACCAGGTGGTGCTGCCCAGTTCCAACGACACCCTGCCGGAGTTCTGGGAGCAGCTCCAGCAGTTGCGCAGCGAGTTCGGCCGGCTCGACGGCGTCCCGTTGGTGGCCGAACTGCGCAGCGTCGGTGCGCTGGGCGTCGCCGGTCCCCGGCCCCCAGCCGATGGCGTGGCGAGAGGGCTGCTGCTTCAGTTGTTGGCGCTGCACTCGCCGGCCGAACTGGTGGTGGTCGGGATCGTCTCGCCGGTCAGCCGGACGGGGTGGGACTGGCTGAAGTGGGCGCCGCACACCAGCTCTTCGCACAGCCCGGTGGAGGGCGAGCACCTGGCGGACAGCCCGACCGCGGCCTCCGGGTTGCTCGCCCAACTGGAGGGCCTGATCGACCAGCGGGTCGACGGCCCGCCTCGGCTCCGTGGCCCACTCGACGACCGGGCCACCAACGAGCGGGACGGTGGTCCGGCCGTCCCCAGCGTCGTGCTGCTGGTGGAGAACGACGCCCCGGCCGACCGGGGACGGCTGACTCGGCTGGCCGAGCGGGGCGCTGACGCCGGCGTCCACGTGGTGTGGTGCGCGTCGACCGTGGAACAGTTGCCAGCGGTCTGCCGGACCTTCGTGGCGGTCGACACCACCGAAGCCGGTGCCA
The DNA here is from genome assembly GCA_049840415.1 of Propionicimonas sp. Classification (GTDB taxonomy): domain Bacteria; phylum Actinomycetota; class Actinomycetes; order Propionibacteriales; family Propionibacteriaceae; genus Propionicimonas. Next base: position 776,685 of record JASGLB010000014.1, read on the forward strand.
TCGTCGGCCAGGTGCGCGAGGGCGAGCAGTCGCACCCCGTCCAGGTCGAGCAGTTGGCTGTCGATCGGGCGGAGCGGCTGGCCCGCTCGCTGGCACCGGTGGTGGACGTCGGCTCCCCCGAGGCGGACGACTCCGACCTTCCGCAGCAGGTCTCCTACGCCGTGCTGGCCGGCCGGGAGACGCTGGACCTGCCGGGAAACGTGATCGAACGCTGGCGGGAGAACAACTCGCTGGTGTCGCGGGACGGCACGCCCCCGGTGCGGCGCCGGAAGGAAGGCAACCTGCGCGCGCTGGTCGGGCACGCCGGGGCGGCACCGTTCTTCCTCGACCTGCGCCGCGACGGTCCGCATGCTCTGGTCGGCGGCACCACCGGCGCCGGCAAGTCGGAGTTCCTGCAGTCGTGGGTGCTCGGCATGGCCGCCGCGCACAGCCCGGACCGGCTGACCTTCCTGTTCGTCGACTACAAGGGGGGTGCGGCCTTCGCCGACTGCGTCCGGCTGCCGCACAACGTCGGCCTGGTCACCGACCTCTCGCCGCACCTGGTACGCCGGGCGCTGACCTCGCTGCGCGCCGAACTGCGTCATCGTGAGCATCTGCTGCAGAAGAAGAAAGCCAAGGATCTGGTCGGGCTGGAGAAGACCGGCGATCCGGAGTGCCCGCCCAGCCTGGTGATCGTGGTGGACGAGTTCGCCGCCCTGGTTCAGGAGGTGCCCGAGTTCGTCGACGGCGTGGTGGACGTGGCGCAGCGGGGTCGCTCGCTGGGGTTGCACCTGGTGCTGGCCACGCAGCGCCCGGCCGGTGTGATCAAGGACAACCTGCGGGCCAACACCAACCTGCGGATCGCGCTGCGGATGGCCGACACCGACGACTCGATCGACATTCTGGGCGACCCGATGGCCGCCCATTTCGACCCGTCCATCCCCGGCCGAGGTGCCGCCAAGACCGGGCCGGGCCGGCTCCAGCCCTTCCAGACTGGCTACGCCGGCGGCTGGACCACCGACACCCCACCCAAGCCCCGGATCGAGGTGGCGGAGCTACCGCTCGGTGGCGGCGCGAGCTGGGAGGTGCCAGAGGTCGAGGCGGTGGAGGCGGACGACCCGGGCCCGACCGATATCGCCCGGATGGTCACCACCATCGGCGCCGCGGCCAGCCAGGCCGGTGTCCCGGCGCCACGCCGCCCGTGGCTGCCCGAACTCGCGACGGTGTACGACCTCGCCCGGTTGCCCAACCCTCGCACCGACGAGCGGCTGCTGCTCGGCGTGCTCGATCAGCCCGCCACCCAGTCCCAGCCGACGGTGTTCTACGAGCCGGACCGGGACGGCAACATGGCGATCTTCGGCACCGGCGGTTCGGGCAAGTCGACGGCGTTGCGCACCATCGCCGCCTCCGCCGCGTTCACCGCCAGGGGCGGCCCGATCCAGGTGTACTGCCTCGACTTCGGTTCGGGAGGGCTGCGCATGCTGGCGGAACTGCCGCACGTCGGGGCGGTGATCGACGGCGACGACGAGGAGCGGGTGATCCGCCTGCTCCGGATGCTCCGCGACATCGTGAACGACCGGGCCGTCCGGTACCCCGCCGTCCAGGCAGGAACGATCGGTGACTACCGTCGGCTGGCGAACGCGCCGCGGGAGCCTCGCTATCTGCTGCTGGTGGACGGCGTCGGAGCCTTCCGCGAGAAGTACGAGTACGGTTCGGCCCAGGCGTCGGCCTGGTTCACCGCCTTCTCGCAGATCGCCGCCGACGGACGGACGGTCGGGGTCCACGTGGTGATGACCGGTGACCGTCCGAACGCAGTTCCAACCTCGATCTCGTCCACTGTGCAACGGCGGATCGTGCTGCGGTTGGCTGACGCGGAGGAGTACCTGCTGCTGGGGGTGCCGAAGGACATCCTGTCGCCGACCTCGCCACCCGGACGGGGAGTGCTGGATGGCGACGAGGTGCAGTTTGCGATCCTCGGGGACAGCCCGAACGTGGCGGTGCAGGGCCGGGCGGTGGAGACCCTGGCCGAGGGGATGAGGCGTTCCGGCAACCCGCTGGCGCCCGACGTCCGACGCCTGCCCGATCAGGTCTGGCTGCCGGAGTTGCCCGCCGGGTCGCCGGAGGCGGTCGTCTTCGGCATGGACGACGTCACGCTCGGCGCGGCCCGGTTGGCGCCGTCCGGCACGCTGCTGCTGGCCGGGTCGCCCGGCAGCGGCCGCACCACCGCGCTGGGCACCTTCTCGGCTGCGCTGCGCCGCGACGTTCCCGACCTGCTGCAGGTCTTCCTCACCGCCCGCCGGTCGGTGCTCAGCCAGCGTGGCTATTGGCACAGCCGAGCGGAGGGGGCGGCCGAGGTGGCGCTGCTGGCCGGACAGTTGGCCGACGCGCTGGAGTCACCGCGGGCCTCCCGGCTGGCGATCCTGATCGAGCACCTCACCGACTTCAGCGGTGGTGAAGCGGAGTTCCAGCTCGACCGGCTGATCAAGGCCGCGATCCGGGGCGACTCGTTCGTGATCGGCGAGGCCGAGACCTCCACCTGGTCGCAGGCTTGGACGCTCGCCCAGCCCTTCAAGGCGGGTCGTCGCGGCGTCCTGCTGGTGCCCGGGGAACTGGACGGCGACAGCCTGCTCGGTACCCCGCTGGGCAGGCTCCGGCGAGCCGACTTCCCGGCTGGCAGAGGCTTCCTGATCGAGGCCGGCCGAGCCCGCAAGGTGCAGCTCGCAGAGGCGGGATTGTGATGGGGATCCTGACCCATCGACGCCCCGCTGGCGCACTCATAGCTTGGTGCCCACCGGGGGTACCGGGGAGCGGACGTGAAACCCACGCCGCGCGAATACACACAACAGAAGGAGAGAATCATGGCTCTTTGGGGTGCTGACATTGGACAGCTACGTCAGCTCAGCTCGCAGCTGAACCAGAAGGCCGGGGAGATCGAGAGCGTGCTGACCACGCTCACCAACGCCCTGGCCAACACCAACTGGGAGGGCCCCGACGCGATCGCGTTCCGCAACGAGTGGTCGGGCCAGCACACCAGCGCGCTGCGCCAGGTCGCCAACGCCCTGCGCGAGGCCGGTACCAAGGCTGCGCAGAACGCCTCCGCCCAGGAGTCCACGTCCAGCAACTGACGCCTGAACGGGCGGTAGGCCGGTCCTGCCGCCCAGCAGGCGGCCTTGGGTGAGAAAGGTGTCCCATGGCAGGGATGTACGGCGCCGACGTCGGTCAGCTGCGCGCACTCGCCGCGCAGTTCGACCGAGCCGCTGATCAACTGGACCAGGCCCGGCTGCAGGTCGGTGGGGGTATCTGGATCAGTGCCTGGATCGGCCCATTCGCCACCTCGTTCCGGGTCCGGTGGGATTCCGAGCACAGTCGGAGGGTCGCCAGCGCAGCCGCCCTGCTGCGAGCCAACGCCCAGCGCGCCAGGGCCAACGCCGACGACCAGGAGCGCACCAGTGCGGTGGACGTGCGGAGCGTCGTCCCTCGGGCTGCCGCCGACCGCCCACCGGCCGGCTACACCGCCGAGCAGGAACGTGAGTACGAACTGGCGCTTGACTTCCTGAAGACCGCCATCGGCGCTCACGGGACGATCGAGGACGGCGCCGACCTGATCGCGGCGCTGAAGTCGGGGGCGCTGGATCTGAAGTCGTTCAGTGGCTGGTTGCAGGACGTCAAGGGTCTGGACGCGGGGGCCATTCTCGGCCTTGCCGGCATGGGGATAACCGCCCACGAACTGGGAGTGGCGATCGGCAACGACGATCCGGCCGCCGTCCTCGAAGCCAGCCTCGACCTGGCGATGGGGGCAGTCGGGGTGAAGGTCCCCGGGGCGGGCCTGGCATGGGACTTCGGGAAGATGCTCGGTGAAACCGGCTACACCACCCTGCAGCAGTTCTATGACTCCCCGAGCAGCGCCCTGGATGCGGTCGCCCGAGACCTCTACGGCGAGACGGCCACCTTCGACTCGATCAGCCAAGCGCAGCGCGATCAGCTGATGAAGCGGTACGAGGGCATCGCCGGACCGTTCGTGAGTCTGGGTGACCACGCCCACGGCGCGTGGGATGACTTCTGGACCTGGGTACTGACCGGCAAGGGGCGGGGGCCGCGCCGATGAGCACGATGTACGGCGCGGACGTCGCCCAGTTGCGTGCCTTGGCGGCGCAGTTCGACCGGGCGGCCGATCAGTTGGACCGCGGCCGGTTGGAGGTCGGCAACGGGATCCGGATCCGAGCCTGGGTGGGGCCGTTCGCGGCCACGTTCCGGTTGCGGTGGGACTCTGAGCACAGCCTCAGGGTCGCTGCCACCGCCCGGCTGCTGCGGGAGAACGCTCGGCGCGCCAGGGCCAACGCCGACGAGCAGGAGCGCACCAGTGCCGTCGATGGGGGTCCCGGTGGGGCAGGCGGATACGCGCCTTATCCCCCTCCCGAAGGCGTCCAGGTGACCAAGGGCAAGACCGTCGCGGAGGATCCCCCGCGAGGGGCGTGGGATCCCTCGCAGATCATCCGGGAGTTCGACCGCGAAGGGACCTACACCTCCGGAGTGAGCATCCGCACGATCATCCGGCCGGATGGGTCCAAGGCGCACATCCTCTATATCCCCGGAACGCAGGACTGGTTCAGCCACAGCGACAATGTCTATGACGGTGTCGACAACCTGGCAGCCGTCGCCCAACAGCGCACGAAGGCGCTCGAGGCGGTCCTCGAAGCGATGCGACAGCACGGGATCGGTCCTGATGAGCCCGTCATGTTCACCGGCCACAGCCAGGGAGCGTTAATCGCCGGGAACCTCGCGGCTGATGCGGATGTGCGAGCCAACTACAACGTCGAAGGCGTTGTGGTTTACGGCGCCGATATCCGTGGTCGGGCGATACCTCCGGAGGTCGCGGTGACCCAGGTCGCCAATGCCGCCGACATCGTCACCAACGTGACGAACCCGATCGGCAACAACGGGATTCGGAACTTCAACGACGTCCAGTTCCACCACATCAGCCTGCGCACTGAACACGAGATGGACGAGTCGTTCTGGGGACGAGTCCACAATGCCCGCGAGGCGTTGACGAACGTGATCACGTCGCCGGTCACCGAGCACACCAACACCGGCGACTACGCCGGCGCGGCGATCAACTGGTATTCCGACAACCGCGACGAATGGGACCGGGAGTACGGCTCGTTCAAGGGCGGGGGCGGCTCGACCAGCACCATGACCCGCTACTCGTTCAAGGAGTAACATGACTGCCGATTTCGATCCGTCGACCGCAACCGTCGACCCGTTCACGCCAGCTGAGCAATTGGCTGCGATCGCGGCCGCACAGCCGGCACTCGGCACCATCATCGCCTGGCATCCCAATGCCTACGACGGGCTGCTCGACTGGTTGGCTGACTACGGCGACGAGCGGGCTCGCGCAGCGGTGGCCTCCCGGCGCGCCCAGGCCGCGCGGGCGGCAGCACCGGCCATCCCACCTCCGCCGCCGGTCGCTCCGGCACCGGCACCGACGGCGCCTCCGGTGTTCCAGCCGGCGGCCGGGCCCGATTACACGGCGTTCGCCAGCGCGACAGCCGGGGTCGCCGCGCCGGCTGCCACCCCCGCGTCCAAGCCGGCGAAGAAGCCACGGCGGGCGCTGATCATCGGCCTGGTCGCACTGGCCATTGTGGCCTCGCTGGGCGGCGGCGCCTGGGCGGTGGTCAGCGCGATTACCCGGGGTTCCAGCACTCCGCAGGCCGCGGCCGAGAAGCTGGTCAACTCGGCGCTGAACGCCGACCTGATCGGCCTGGCGACCGTTCTGGCGCCGAGCGAGGTGGGTGAGATCCGGGCGGCGGCCGAGAAGCTCTCGTCGGTGAAGGTCGATCCACAGCAGTCCGAGGACAGCCAGAAGATCGTCGCCGAATTGAAGGACGTCGTGACGCTGAGTGCCGAGGGGCTCGAGTACGAGACCGAGCAGGTCGCCGCGGGGGTGGCGATCGTCCGCCTGGTGGGTGGGACGATCCGGGTCGACGGTGATTCCGCTCGGATGGCGGATGCCATGACCGAACTGGTCCGGCTCGGGATCCAGGCGAACCCTGGCCTCTACGCCGACCCGGAAGCCCGACTGCAGGAGTTCCGCAGCCAGTACCGCGACATGTTCGATGACAATCTGCCGTTGATCCTCGATGTCGGCGACTTCGTCGCGGACATCACACAGAACAGCGATCGATACGCCCCGTCCCCCTTGGCGGTCGTGGCGGTGGAGGAGGGTGGCTGGTACATCAGCCCGCTGCTCACGGTGACGGAGTTGGGGTTTTACAACAGCTTCTACCTGTACGACGGCAGTGTCCGCCGGGGAGATCGGGTTGAGCAGCCGGGTAGGTTCGCCACTCCGGATGAGGCTCTCGAAGGCACTGCGAGGGCGGTGGAGCGGTACGTGTCACGAGGTGACACTCGCGACCTGGCGCAAGTGCTGGCGCTGCCGGAGCGACGCTGGATCTCGCTCTACGGTGAGGCGATGACGGGCACCGCGGGGTGGCGCGACGACTTCCGACTCGAGGTGTTGCCAATCCGGGCAACGGCCGACGTGTCCGGTGATCGCGCACGGGTCGACCTCATCGATCTGACAGCCCACTACGTTGACGGCGACTATGTCGCCGATGCGACGGTGCGGGGAATCTGCCTCAGGGTGACAGCCAGCGTGTCGAGCCATGACCGTGACGGTTGCCTCGATGACTGGTTCGAGGACTCCACCCGGGCTCGGGCGGCCGACTTCGGGATCGGCGATCTCCGGCTGATCCTGCTGCGCGAGAACGGCACCTGGCTGGTGAGTCCGCTGGCCACCGCGGGGGACGCCGCCGCCAAGTTCGCCGACGGGTTCGCCAAGCTGGCCGAGGAAGGCCGACTCGATGACCTCGGACGGCGCTGACGCCGAATGGGAAGGAACCAGACGATGATCCCCGATCGGAGCTGCGTCCGATGATCGTGGCCCACCGCGGCCCAGGACCAGCTTGGCCGCCTCCGCTCGACCAGCCCTACCCCGGCGCGCCGATCGGGGAGGTGTGGCGCCGGTTCTGGAAGAAGGGCCTCACCTTCTCGGGGCGGGCCAGCCGATCGGAGTTCTGGAAGCTCGCCGTCCTGCAGTTCCTGGTGGCGATGGGGCTGTACGTCCTCGTCGTGGCCAGTCTGTTCGCGGGGAGCGCCGAACTCTCGCTGCTGATCTCGGGCGGGCTGCCGATCTGGGCGGTGGCGATCATGATTCCCAGCCTCGCGGTGTCCATCCGGCGGCTGCATGACGCCGGCTACCCGGGCTCGTACTACCTGTTCTGCCTGATCCCGTTCGTGGGGTCGTTCGTCCTGCTGATCTTGCTCGCCCAGGCATCCAACCCGCTGGGCGCGCGGTTCGATGAGCGTCCACTGCCCCTGCCGTCCTACCCCACGTCCGGTCCGCCGGCGTCGATTGACCTCCAGGCTGTTTCGGTGGACGCCCGCGCGGCCGGGGCGGGGGCACCGCCGCCAGCGCTCCTCAAGCAACCGCGGTTCGAACCGCCGGTGGAGCCGTCCGGCCGCGCCGAGCCGACCGCGCCACTGGAGTTGCCAGCCTGGGGACGGGAACGGCAGCCCATCGCTGCGGAGGTGTTCCGCGAGCCGGCAGTGCCCGACGCGGGGTGGGCCCAGGCCGTCCCCGCGCCGGCGATACCTGGACAGCAGGCGGCATGGTCGGTCACGTTTCCCGATGGCCGCCAGTTCGGTCTGGAGCGGCCGCTGATCCTGGGCCGCGACCCGGCCACTGACCCCAGGTATCCGGACGCCGTGCTGGTGTCGGTGGCTTCGTCGTCGCTCTCGGTATCGAAGACGCATGCCGTGATCGACCTCGCCAACAACCAACCACGGGTGATGGATCTGCACTCCACCAACGGCACCCACCTGACCGCTGTAGACGGTACGCGCGTGGCGCTGCTCGCCGGACGGGCGGAGCCGGTCCCAACCGGCTGCCGGATAGCCCTGGGCGACTACGAACTCCAGCTCAGCAGGGACACTGCAGCCAATCAGAGGGGGCGTTGATCGATGGCCAAACCGCACAAGTACGCCTGGAACGGGATCGACGCGGAGACCACGTTGACGATCGAACAGCTCGCCAACATGGCCCAGCGTGCCGCGATGGAGAGCACCGGTGACCTGATGCACGGCAAGCACCGGATCGCGTCCGCCGGATCGACCGATCGGCAGATCGAGTTCCGGGTCACTGACTTCCTGATCAGCTTCAAGAAGTTGATGCTCTTCCACCTCGACTTCGAACAGCGTGGTGAGCGGACCTGGTTGACCAGCCGGATCGACTGGTACGTCACCACCCAGCAGACCGTGGCCGGCTTCATTCCGGTCAGTACCAAGTCGATGGTGGCGCACCACACCTACCTGCAGTTCGTCCGGAACCTGGCCGAGCAGATTCGGGCGGCCGACCCGCAGGCGCGGTTGACGATCCGGGAGGGCGTGGTGCCGAACGCCGCGTCGCCCGCTGTACCCTCGCCGACCATCAGTTCACCCGCTGGGAGTTCGCTGGCCGTGGTCGCTGAACCCGTCGTAGAGCGGGCGGAGCGTCCGCTGCCACCGCCGCCGCCCGCGGGGTTGAGCCGCCCGCTGCCGCCACCGCCTCCGCCACCGGGTCTGCCGGCGAGGGCGGCGACGAGGTTGCCGACCCCGCCGGTCGCCGCGGTGCCCGGCGGATCGCCGACTCCCGGGGTGCCGGCCGTTTCGCCGGTTCCCATCGCGCCGGTCCCGCCCGTCCCGGGTCCATCGGCATCGCCGGGCAGGTTGGTGACCGGGGTGCCGGGCATGCCCCGGCGCGATGCTCCCGTCCCAGAGCCGGAGCCGGTCCACGGCGGCTTCGCTACATTGGCGGATCAGCTGTTCGCCGATGACGAGGATCTGGAGGCGACCCGGATCGCGCAGCGGGGGCCGGACCAACTGCCGTGGTTCTTCGAACTACCAGACGGCACCACCGTGCGGCTCGCCGCCACCGTCGTGGTGGGACGCAACCCGGTCGCTCCCGCCACCACCCCGGCTGCGGAGCCCGTGCTGCTCGACGATCCCCAACGGTCGGTCTCCAAGACTCATGCCCTGCTGGAGTTGCGGGACGGGCTGCCCTGGGTGACAGATCTGCACTCCTCCAACGGCACCACCCTCACCAACGATGTCGGTGAAGCGGTGATGTGCGAGCCCGGTATCCCGATGCCGGTGGGTGATGGCTGGCGGATCGGCTTCGGCGAGTACGTCATCTCCGCGACCCGCAAAGCCTGAGGAGACCCGCCAGGTGAAGACCTGGTCAATCGTAAGGAGGATGTTTCATGCTGGAGTTCCTGGCAGGCGCCACCGCCACGTTCGGGCTGTGCTGGATCTGGATCGGCGGCTATGTCGCTGATGTCGTCATCTGGCTGGTCTCCAAGCTCACGCCACAGTCGTCGAACGAGAAGAACCTGGCTTACACCGTCGCCGGCATCTTCCTGGTGCTCGGCCTCATCGTGGCCGCGACCACCTCGGGCTCGGCCGGATCCACCCTGGGTGGCGTAGTCGCCGGAGCAGGGCTCTACATCGCGGTGCGACTGCCGGGCAAGATTCGTGGGCAACGTGCTGCCCGGGCCGGCAGTGTGACGTTCGAGCCCGAACCTGAACCGGTGGTTCACTCCCGGCCCGCGGTGGCTCAGGCCCCGGTGGTGGTGCAGCCGACGAGTCTGGATCCGATGGCGACGGCAGCAGTGGCGCCACAACCCGTCGCCCCCGCGCCGGTGGCAACCGGCCCCGATCCGCGAGCGGATGCCTGGGCGGAGGTGCACGATCCTTCGACCGCTCCCGCCCGCCTGGCGGGCATCGCTGCCGAGCACCCGGAGTTCGGCAGCGCGATCCTTGCCCATCCCAACCTCTATCCCGGCCTGCGGGAGTGGATCGAGCAGCACGTCGTGAACTCGCCGGATCGGTAGTGGCACGGCCGGTGAGTACACGATCGGCCTGGTGAGAGGGAACTGAGGTAGTCCGATGTGGAGCATCTACGACACGATGATCCTGGTCTCCGGGTTGATCGTGCTGGCGGTCGCGATTCTTCCGGTTCAGGGCATCCCTCAGCGGACCAGGGTGGTGTCCGGACTGGTCGGTGGGGGGCTGATCTTGTTGTCGCTGCTGCTCGGTAGCCTCAGCAGCTTCAGCTATCCACGGATGTTGCTGGTCGGGCCGTTGATCGCGCTGGCGGCGGCCGGCGGCATCCTGGCGCAGGCCCGTAAGCTCAACCGGCCCGGGGGTGGGGATCTGCAGGTGGATGAGACCGCGCATGGATCCCCGGCCGCGGTCCCACCGTCCTCGACGACACCAATCCCGGCTCCCGGGATTGCACCGTCCCAGCCTCGGTCGTTCCCGGCGGACGATCCTCGCCTACTGGCGTGGGTGGAACTACACCAACCGGCGACCACGCCGTCCCGGCTCGCCGAGATCGTCGTCACCCACCCCGAGTTCGGGACGGCCGTACTGCAGCACCCGAACGTGTACCCCGAACTGCGCGAATGGATCGTTGAGAACATCGCAGCGCCCAGCTAGCCGCCGGTAGTCGGAAGTGCGGCAGAGTGGGGGCATGCAGATTCCGGCTGCGTTCGTCCTGCGGGGGCAACGGTTCGACGCCTCCCGCCCGGCGGTGATGGGGATTCTGAACCGCACCCCCGACTCGTTCTACGCCCGCGCCCGGTTCACCGGGCTGGACGAGGCGCTGGCCGCGCTCGACCAGCTGGTGGCCGACGGCGCCGACCTGGTGGACATCGGGGGCGTCCGGGCCGGCCAGCAGGGCGACTGGGTGGAGGCCGACGAGGAGGTCGCGCGGGTGCGTCCCTTCCTGCTCGCGGCTCGGGAACGCCACCCCGGCCTGCTGCTCAGCCTGGACACCTGGCGCAGCGAGGTGGCGCTGGCCTGCGCGGACGCCCGGATCGACCTGGTGAACGACACCTGGCAGGGGTCCGATCCGGAGCTGGTGTCGGTGGCCGCCCAGCTGGACGCCGGCTACGTGGTCTCCCACACCGGCGGGCTGCCGCCGCGCACTGATCCGGTGGCGGTGACCTATCCGCCCGAACCGGACGGCGTGGTCACCGCGGTGCTGGACGGCCTGCGGGCCGGCGCCGAGCGGGCGCTGGCGGCGGGCGTCCCCGCGGAACGGATCCTGATCGACCCCACCCTCGACTTCGGCAAGACCACCCGCCACTCGCTGCGGCTGCTGCGGGCCACCGACCAGCTGGCCGGGCTGGGCTACCCGGTGCTGCAGTCGCTCTCCCGCAAGGACTTCGTCGGCGAGACCCTCGACCTGCCGGTGGACGACCGACTGGAAGGCACCCTGGCTGCCACCGCGATCGCCGGCTGGCTGGGCGCCACGGTGTTCCGGGCGCATGACGTCCGGGCCACCCGGCGGGTGGTCGACATGGTCGCCTCGCTCCGCGGCGACCGGCCGCCGGCGAAGGCCGTCCGGGGCGAACCGCCCGGCCCCCCGAACTGACGCGTTTCTGCAACTCGATGCCGCCACGCCCCCGGAAATCGCCGGCGACGGGTTTCGAGTTGCAGAAACCCGTCACAGGTCGGATCATCAACCACCTCGGCCGGGGCTGGAACTGAACCTCCGGACCGGCGACCGGACGACGCCGGGCCATTTAGGGTAGGGGCATGACCGCGAACTACGACGCACGGGGGATTCCCGTGCCCGCGCTGGACCAGCCGTACCCGGGCGCGCCGATGGGCGAGGTGTGGCGCCGGTTCTGGAAGAAGGGCGTCACCTTCACCGGCCGGGCCAGCCGCTCGGAGTACTGGAAGTTCACCCTGCTGCAGATCGGGATCACGATCGCGCTCTACATCGCGATCATCATGGCGCTGGTCGCCTCGGAGGCTTCGGGATCGGGCTCGGCTGCCGCGGCCGGGGTGGGCGTCGTGATGGGGCTGTTGATGTTGGGCTGGCTGCTGGCCACGGTGATTCCCGGCATCGCGCTGACCATTCGGCGGTTGCACGACGCCGGCTACCCCGGCACCTACTACCTGTTCTCGTTCATCCCCTTCATCGGCTCGTTCATCCTGCTGATCCTGCTGGCCCAGGATTCCAACCCCACCGGGGCGCGGTTCGACGACCGGCCGGCCCAGGTGGCCTACGGCTACCCGATTCCGTCCGCCGGCTGGGCGGTCCCGCCGGCCGCCCCGTACCCCGCGCCGGAGCCGTTCGGCTACCGGCCCGACACCGCCTACGGCCAGCCGCCGACGGCCTACGGCCAACCGGCCCGCTACGCCACGCCACCCGCGTCCTACCAGCCGCCCGGCCACGGCTACCCCGAGCCGACCTTCACCCCGGCCCAGCCCACCGGCCCCGACCCGTGGAGCTCCGCTGCGGCGTCGCGGCCGGCCCCCGACGACGGTTGGCCGGCCCGGGCCGTCGCGCCGCTCGGCCGGTGGTCGGTGGTGCTGCCGGACGGTAGCCGGTTCGACCTGGAGCGACCGGTGATCCTGGGCCGCGATCCGATGGTCGACTCGCGGTACCCGGACGCCGCCCTGGTGACCATCGGCGATCCGTCGGTGTCCCCCAGCCACGCCGCGATCGACCTGGTGGACGGCCGCCCCCGGGTGGCTGATCTCTACTCGCTGGCCGGAACCCGGCTGGTCACCGCCACCGGCGCGGTCACCACGGTGCCCGCCGGCCAGGCGCAGATCGCCTCGGACGCGCTGCGGGTGAGCCTGGGTGAGTACGAGATCCAGCTGGTCGAGGGCTGACCCGGTCGGCTCGCCCTAAGCTGCTGGGGTGGACCTGAGGAACCTGCGCACCGACTACGACCATTCCGACTTCACCGAGGCGGCCGACGCCCCGTTGGAGCAGTTCGAGCGCTGGCTGGCCGAGGCGGTCAGCTCCGGGATGCACGATCCGCACGCCATGACGCTGGCCACGGTCGGGCCGGACGGACGGCCGTCCACCCGGGTGGTGCTGCTGAAGTCGGTGGACGCCGCCGGTCTGGTCTGGTTCACCAACTACCGCTCCCGCAAGGCCCGGGAACTGGACGCCAACCCGTTCGCCGCGGTGCAGTTCCACTGGCCGGGGGCGGACCGGGTGGTGCGGGTCGAGGGCCGGGTGACGAAGGTCAGCGAGGCCGAATCCGACGAGTACTTCGCGATGCGTCCGCTGGATTCCCGGATCGGCGCCTGGGCCTCGCCGCAGAGCGAGGTGATCTCCTCCCGGGCGGTGCTGCTGGCCAACGCCGCCGCGGCCTCGGCGAAGTACGGGCTGAGGCCGCCGCGTCCGGAGCACTGGGGTGGCTACCGGCTGGCGTCCGACTACTGGGAGTTCTGGCAGGGACGCCGCAGCCGGCTGCACGACCGGATCCGCTACCGGCTGGTGGAGGGCGTCTGGGTGCAGGAGCGGCTGGCGCCGTAGCGACCGCTACACCCCGGGCACGCCGAGCCGGCGGAGCTTGCGCCGCAGCTGACCGATGGTGTCCAGCATCGGGAAGTGGACGCCGTGCAGCCCGGCCTGGCGGGCGCCGGCCAGGTTCTCGGCCATGTCGTCGACGAACACCGCCTGGTGCGGGGCGACCCCGAGGGTCTCGACGATCTGGCTGAAGAAGGCCGGATCGGGCTTGGCCACCCCGAGCTGCCAGGAGTGGAAGAGCGCGTCGAAATGCTCGGCGTAGGGCAGGTGCTCCAGCATGTAGCGGCCGCGGACCGGGTTCTGATTGGTGCCCATCGCGGTGAGCACGCCCGCCGCCCGCACCCGGTCGACCAGCTGGAGCACCCGATGATCGACCTCGATCCGGCACCAGTGCGCGGTCACCTGCTCGACGGTGGTGGTCAGCTTCCGTTCGGCCAGCAGCTCGGCGAGCAGCGGCTCCAGTTCGGCCGCACCCACCTGGGTGGGGCGTTCGATCCGATGGGCGGCCGGCATCAGCCCGGGCCCGCCCAACCTCACCCAACCGGCCATCCAGCCCAGCGGCGGGTTCTGCAGGACGCCGTCGGCGTCCATGATCAGCGCCCTGATCCGGTCGGTCACACCAGCCCCAGTTCGGCGAAACCGGGCACCAGGCCGGCGGCGGCCGGGCCGGGAATGATCAGCTGGGCGACCTCCCGCACCTCCGGCGGCGCCTCTTCGACCGCGACGCCGACGCCGGCGTAGGCCAGCATCTCGAGGTCGTTGTGGCCGTCCCCGATCGCGATGATGTCGTCACGGCGCAGTCCCAGGTGGGCCTCGACCGCCGCGATGCCGGTGCTCTTGTCCACCCCGAGCCGGTACAGCTCGCCGGCGTGGCCGCTCAGCCCGGTGACCGAGTTGGGCAGCGCGCCGACCTCGGCGCCGATCTCCTCGGCCATGGCGGTGACCGGCACCGGCGAGTCGAACACCGACACCTTGCTGAACGACTGCCCGCCCAGGTCGTCGGTGGGCCGCAGCGCGGCCAGCAGGTCGTCCACGCCGTCGATGTCGTCGGCCGGCCAGGAGGGGCTGGTGAACAGGGCCTGCACCCGGCGGGCCGACGCCACCGAGCTGTACACCGCGTCCGGTGCCTCCAGCAGGAAGCTGGCCCGGTCGCGGACCAGTACGGCGGCGGTGCGGCGGGCGAGTTCGGCCGGGAAGCGGACGTCCCGCAGCACTTCGCCGTCGATCTCGACGTAGCCGCCGGCGGCGCACACCAGGCCGTCGAACAGGCCCTCTCGCACCCGGGGCGGCACCATCACCTTGGGCCGGCCGGTGCACAGGAAGATCCGGTGACCGGCGGCGCGGGCAGCGTGCACGGCTTCCAGGTGGGGTGCGGGGATCAGACCGCGATCGGCGAGAGTTCCGTCGAAGTCGATGAAGACGGTCTTGTTCATGAGCGTCAATGACGTTATCAGACTGCCAATGGCCGCCCGGAACCGGTCCACCCGCGCCCCGCCCCCGTCGTTCAGCGCGACAGCTCCTACTATCTGCCAGATACTCGACCTGCGCGACCTATTTGTCGCGGGGAGCGACTATGTGGCAGGTAGTAGGAGGACCGCGCCGAGGCCGGGTGGCGGCACGGGGGCCTACCATCGTCGGATGCGGCATTTCTCGGACGAGCAGCGCCGGGCCCGGCTGGCCCGGCGGCACGGCGTCCACCCCGAGCATCGCTACCCCGATGTGCTGGCGGCGACCACGGCGATGACCGTGCTGCACGCCACCGAGCCGCCCTCCGTCCATCTCTCGGCGGCCGCCCGAGTGGACGGGCTGTCGATCGCCGACGTCGAGGCCGCGCTCTACGACCGGCGCAGCCTGGTCAAGCAGCTGGCGATGCGCCGGACGTTGTTCGCCTTCCCGCGGGAGCTGCTGCCGGTCGCCTGGGGCAGCGCCTCGGCCCGGGTGGCCGAGACCGAGTTCCGCCGGATCGCCGCCGGGGTGGCCAAGGCGGGGATCAGCGCCGACGCCGAGGCCTGGGTTGAGACGGCCGCCCAGGCCGTGCTCGCGCAGTTCACCGACGGCGCCGAATTGGACGCGGTCACCGTCCGCTCCCGGGTGCCGATCGCGGAGACCCGGCTCACCTGGGGCTCGGGGAAGTGGGCCCAGGAGTTGCCGCTCGGTCCGCACCTGCTCACCCTGCTGGGCGCCCGCGGCGCGATCGTCCGGGGACGCAATGGCGGCCATTGGCGGATCTCCAAGCCACGCTGGACGGCGATGGCCGACTGGCTCGGCGAAACATCGCCCGCCACCGAACCGGACGCCGGCTACGCCGAACTGGTGCGGCGGTGGCTGTGGACCTTCGGCCCGGGCACCGAGGCCGACCTGGTCTGGTGGCTTGGCTCGACCAAGACCGCGGTCCGCCGCGCGCTGGCCGACGTGGCGGCCGAGCAGGTCCAGCTCGACTCCGGCGACCTCGGCTGGGTGCTGCCGGGCGACGCCGAACCGGAGCCGGAGACCGCGCCCTGGGCGGCGCTGCTGCCCACCCTCGACCCGACCACGATGGGCTGGCGGCAGCGGGAGTTCTACCTCGACCCGGCCGACGTGTCCTACCTGTTCGACAGCGTCGGGAACGCCGGCCCGACCGCCTGGTGGAACGGACGGATCGTGGGCAGCTGGGTGCAGGACCCGGACGGCCGGGTGCGGGTCGTGCCACGCCGCGATCCGGGGACGAAGGCCCGCGCGGCCCTGGACCGGGAGGCCGCCCGGCTCACCGACTGGTTCGGCGGCGAGGTGGTGAACTCGGTGTACGGTCCGCGGCTGGCCCGCGGCGAGCGGCTCTCCTGATCAACTGGTGAAGGCCACCAGGTAGAGCACCACCGTGTCCGGCCGGTCGAGGTCGAACAGCAGGCGGCGGTAGACGCCGTCGTCCGGCTGGTCGGTGAGGTTCAGCCCGAGCACGTTCACCACTTCGTCCGGCTGCCAGGCCGGCCGCTCCTGACGGTCACCGTTGGTGACGGCGCGTAGCCCGGCGACCGGCTCGCCGAGCCCGTTCCGGGTCAGGAAGTCGGCCAGCCGGTCCGCCTCGAACTCCACCACCGCGGTGACGTACCGGTCCTGGAACCCCTGATAGGTGGACGAGGTGAGCCGGCTGCCGTCCGGGAACTGCAGGTTGCCGTACTGGCTGACATCGGTCAGGGTGAGCGGCCGGCCGGGGCTGGAATCCAGCAACGAGCAACCGGCGAGCACCAGGAGCATCGCCAGCAGGCAGGTGAGGCGCCGGATCACGTGGGGTCTCCTGTCGTGCGGATCGGAGGCGTCCACGCTAGCCGCCCCGGGGTCGGCTCAGCGCAGCCCGGCGAGAACCTCGCTGAGCGTCACGATCTCGTCCAACTGCAGCCCGAGCACCGTCCGCTGCTGCTCGTTCGGCTCGAAGCCGCCCTCGTCGCTGAGCTGCCGCTGCGGAAAGTTGATCTCCACATTGCCCTTGGTGGCCACCAGCCCGAGGGCGGTGACGACCGGCCGGAAGGCGGCCTGGGCGCGGGTACCGCCGGAGTTGCCGCCCCAGTTCACGAAGCCGACCGGCTTGCGGTTCCACTCGCTGTGCAGGTAGTCGACCGCGTTCTTGATCGGCGCGGAGTAGCTGTGGTTGTACTCCGGGAACAGGAAGACGAAGCCGTCCGCGGCGTCCACCCGCTCGCTCCACGCCACGGTGTGCGGGTGGAGGTACTTCTTCAGCCGGGGATGGTTCGGCTCGTCCATCAGCGGCAGCTTCAGCTCGGCGAGGTCGGCGTAGTCGACGCTGAACCGGCCGTCGGCCTCGGCGGCCGACCGCACCCACTCGCCGATCACGCCGCCGATGCGGCCCTCCCGGACGCTGCCGTTGACGATCAGAAGACTGGTCACTTTTTTGAGACTCCACGAGATCGAGTAGTTGATTGTGCAACTATTCTAGCTGTCGCTGGCGCTCTGCCGGGGTCCGTCCACGGGCCTCGGCAGGGCACCGGGTGACCGGCTGAAAATACTGGTTCGCCAACCTCGGAATAAAAGTTCCACGATTCGCGTCATAGTTCGCGACGGATGTGGTCTTTGAGGTTAGTGGCGTCGATGAGGGGGACGACGGTACGACCCGAACGGAACATGTTCCGTCAGGGCTGGATCCACGTGAAGTTCTGGGGGGAACTGGATCCGTCCGTGTGGGATGTACGGCGTGACGTCACTGGCAATCCGGCGATAGCCGGTCCTGTGCCCCGGCCGGTTTCGGAGCTCTACTGGGGGGTTGGGCTCCGAAACCGCTGCCGCGGGCGATGACTGGCAGCGGATCCACCGCGAAGGTGGGTCGGTGTCGACGGTTGCGCTCAGATCGGATCGTCGAGGGGATGGTGAGCGTGAACCGTCAGCGCAGAAAGCAACGTAGGCCCGGTGGGGCTACCCGCTGCTACCGGCTGGGCGAGTTGGGCCCGGCCAACGTGCGGTACCGCTGCTGCCTGGTGAATCCAGCCTGGTCAGCAAACCGGCTCGCACCACGGGCCAGTCGTTTCCGATCACGCTGAACACCACGGTGTCGCGGAAACTGCCGTCCTCGCGACGGCTGTGCCGGCGCAGCACCCCTTCGCGGGTGGCGCCGAGCCGTTCGATCGCGGCAGCCGAGCGGGCATTGATGGCGTCGGTCTGAATCTTCACCCGGCCGTAGCCGAGGTCTTCGAAGCAGTGCCGCAGCAGCAGATACTTGGTCTCCGGGTTGACCACCGAGCCCCAGACCCGCGGGTGATAGAGGGTCCAGCCCAGGTGCACCCGCTCGTGCAGCAGCACCGCCTCGCCCAGCGAGCTGGAGCCGACCACCTCACCCGCCGCGCCGAGCGGGGAGTCCGCCAGCAGCCGCACCACGAACACCACCCGTCCCTGGCCGTGGCCGTCGCAGGCCGGCGCGCCGAGGTATTGGCTACGCGCGGAGTCCAGCGCCTCGTCCGTGGTCTCGGGACGCCGCCGCATGGCGTACCCCGAGGCGTACACCGTCGGCTCGCTCAGGATGGACGCCAGCGCGGGTAGGTCGTCCGGGGTCACCGGATCGAGCCGGACGAATCGTCCCACCAGCGAGGTGGGTTCAGGTAGCTGCGCCACCAGCGCAGTGTAGGCCGGTGGGCCGAGGCGACTCCCGTCCAACGATGGCTGAGCGTGAAGAAGCCTGTCTATGAGGGTTTCGACCCTTCGTCGGGCTCTGTTCCTCGGACCGCTCCCGCGCCCCTCGTCAGGACTCCTTCCTTCCCGTCGCCGGAAGCGGCGTGGCGGTCGTCGTCTGGGATGGTTGGCGCGGCGGTTCCCTAGATCGACTGCACCAGCTCGATCGGGGTGCCGTCCGGGTCGCGCAGGTAGGCCACCCGGCTGCCCGCCCAGGGGCCGTTCGGCACGGTCTGCGGCGGCGAGTTGAAGACCACCTTGTCCTTCAGCCGCTGGTAGGTGGCGTCCAGGTCGTCGACGTTGAGCGCGATGTGCATGGCGCCGGCGTCCCGGTTCGGCCGGGTGTTCTCCGGCTCGCCGACCGGCTGGATGTACTGCAGCAGCTCGAACACGATGCCGTCGATCGGCAGGAAGGCGACCTTGGCGGCGGCGTCCGGTTCGCTGACCATCTGGCTCAGCCATTCGCCGCTGATCACGAATACGTCCTCGCGCGGCTCACCGAGCCCCATCAGTTCGGTGTAGAACGCGATCGAACGCTCGATGTTCGACACGCTCAGTCCGACGTGGTTCAGCATTCCCATCTCTGGTCCTTTCCCAGCTTCTCCATTGAGGCACCCCCATCATCCCGCATCCGGCCCGCATTGCCGGTGGACAACCGGTGATGCGTCCAGGGACCGCGCGCTAGAGTGGTCGTGGGCGGTGGGGCTCGCCTTCGTTAAACCGTCGCTTTCGCGGCCAACAGTCCCTACCTCGTGCACAGCTCGGCTGGGCATGGCGGTAGGGGTTTCTCACTTTCGCCTACCTGTCACGCCCGGCCGGGTTGTTGCCGACGTGGGTTTCAGAGCGGAACCCGGGTGACCGGAAAGGTGACAGCGATGGCTTTCGAGATCAATCAGGTGCAGGCCCTCGAGGTGTTGGACTCCCGCGGGCGTCCGACGCTCAACGTGGCGATCGAGTTGGCGGACGGAACCCGCGCCGAGGCGGGCGTGCCGTCCGGCGCCTCCACCGGTACCCGCGAAGCGGTCGAGCTGCGCGACGGCGACCCGGCCCGGTTCGGCGGCGCCGGGGTGCTCACCGCGGTCGGCAATGTCAACGGCGAACTCAACGCCGGCCTGTCCGGACGTAGCTGGAGCAGCCTGGCCGAGGTCGATCAGGCGATGCGTGATCTGGACGGCACCCCGAACAAGGCCCGGCTGGGCGCCAACGCGTTGGTCGGCACCTCGATGGCGCTGGCCCGGGCGCTGGCCGCGTCCGAGGGCAAGCCGCTGTACGCCTGGCTGCCCGGCTTCGGTCAGCCGGCCAGGCTGCCGGTGCCCTGCTTCAACGTGCTGAACGGCGGCGCCCACGCCCCGAATCCGCTCGACTTCCAGGAGTTCATGGTCTGCCCGCTGGGTGCGCCGTCCATGGCCGAGGCGGTGCGGGCCGGCGCCGAGGTCTACCAGGCGCTGAAGCAGCGGCTGACCGCCGGCGGCCACGCCACCGGGCTGGGCGACGAGGGCGGTTTCGCCCCCAACCTGGCCGAGCCCGAGGAGGTGCTGGAACTGATCGTCGCGGCGATCGGGGACGCCGGCTACCAGCTCGGTTCGGCCGGCGTCGGGATCGCGCTCGACCCGGCCGCCTCCGAGTTCTGGACGGCGGACGGCTACCGGGTGAACGGCCGGCTGCTCTCCAGCGCCGAGCTGATCGCCCGCTACGCCGAGATGGTCGACCGGTTCCCGATCTGGAGCATCGAGGACGGTCTGGGCGAGCAGGATCCGGAGGGCTGGAAGCAGCTCACCGCCGCCCTCGGTGACCGGATCCAGCTGGTCGGCGACGACAACTTCTGCACCAACCCGGCGATCATCGCCGCCGCGATCACCGACGGCATCGCCAACGCCGCGCTGATCAAGCTGAACCAGATCGGAACCGTGACCGAGACCCTGGAGGCGATGCGGATCTGCCATCAGGCCGGCTACGGCCAGATGGTCTCGCACCGCTCCGGTGAGACCCCGGACAGCTTCATCGCCGACCTCACCGTCGCCACCGGCTGCGGCCAGCTGAAGACCGGCGCCCCCGCCCGCGGCGAGCGGATCGCCAAGTACAACCGCCTGATCCAGATCGCCGCCGAGCAGCCCGGCCTCCCCTACGGCCTCGCCTGATCCCGTCCCGTCCCCAGGGTGGGACAGGGGACGGTTCCCCGTCCCACCCTCGCCAATCAGCTTCTGACAAGGTGGGACAAGGAACCGTCCCCGGGCGCCAGGAACCGTCCCCCTGTCCCACCGGGCCTGACGCCGTCCCCGTCCCCTGCACCCGCCGTCCCCGTCCCCATGTCGTCGAGGGCTCCCCCTCACGTCGAGGGCTCGTGCCTGGGTGGAGGCCCTCGGCGGTAAGGGGAGCCCTCGATGGTGGGACGACGCGGGGGCCGGGGACGCTGTGGGACAGGGGACGGTTCCTTGTCCCACCTTGTCAGCAGGGGTTTCGGATCGGGTCAGCCGGGGGTGGGACCCGGCTAGCCACCGCTGGTGGGCGGGGCGAAGAGCTGGTCGAACAGGTCCATGCCGTGGCTGGTGGGGTTCGGGGCGCCGGGGACGAGGCGATGGCTACGGCTGCCGTCCGGCAGGCGTTCGGCGCGCAGGAAGACGGTTCCGGGACGCTCCCGGTAGTGCTGGGCGAGGGCGTGGAAGTGGGTCACCAGCAGTGCCCGGACGCCGTGGGCCAGCAGGGCGTCGATGATGTCGGCGGCGATCCAGGAACCCTCCACCTCGTCGGTGGCGGCGAAGGACTCGTTCATCAGCACCAGGTCGCCGGGCCGGACCCGGTCGACGATGGTGCTCATCCGGGCGAGTTCCTCGTCCAGCTTGCCGCTGCGCAGCTCCTCGTCCTCGGCGCGGCGGAAGTGGCTGTGCACCGCGCCGACCAGGCCGGCGCTGAAGCTGGCTGCCGGGACGAACATTCCGGCCTGCAGCAGCAGTTGGGCGATCCCAAGGCTGCGCAGGAAGGTGGTCTTGCCGCCCTGGTTGGCGCCGGTGATCACCAGCAGCGGCACCGGTCCGCTCAGGTCATTGCCGACCGGCGCCCGCCCCGACCGGATCGCCAGGTTGAGCGGCGCCAGTCCGGAGGCGTCCAGGGCGGAGCCGGCGTCGGGTGGGGCGGTGACCGGGTCCGGCCAGCAGATCCCGATCCCGGCCGCCCGCAGCTTGTCGTGCAACTGCCGGCAGCCAACGTAGAACCCCGCCTCCCACTGCAGCTGCCGGAAGAAGCCCACCACGTGCTCGTTGGCCTGGGCGGCCACCGCGGCGATCTCGTGCAGCAGGTCGTTGTGCAGGTCGGTCAGCGCCCGGGCGCCGGCCTCGTCCCGCTCGGCCAGGGTGAAGTGCAGCCGGCCGGGCGGGTTGAAGCCCAGCACGGCCCACCACGGCCGCCGGCCGCCGCGCGGCGCCAGCACCTCGAACTTGCCCAGCATGCCGTCCTCGGCGATCCGGGTGCGGGCGGTCACCCCGGCCGGGAAGGAGAGCTGCTCCAGCAGCGCCCGCACCTGCTGCAGGTACCCGGCGTCCAGGTCGTCCACCAGCCGCTGGTGGAGTTGCCGCAGCCCGGGCGAGCGGACCACCGCCAGTTGCGCGGTGGCCAACGCGGCCAACTGGCGGAGCCAGGGCAGCAGCGCCGCCAGCGCATGGACGGCGCGGGAGAGCGCCGAGTCGGCGGTGCGGCCGGACCACAGCCAGGCGCCGCGCTGGCTCTCCAGCGCTTTCCCGGCCAGCTCGAACAGCTGCTGCATCCCGGACGGGTCGGCCAGCACGTCGGCCAGGATCTGCTGTCGCCAGCGGATCGGCTCGGGGTCGGTGAGCGGGTTCAGCAGCACCGCCGGGCAGAGCCGCTCGAGTTGCCGGCCGGGCACCATCGCGGCCAGCACCGGTTCCAGGTCGAGGTCGGCGACCAGATCGTCGGCCCCCTCGGGAACGTCGCCGTCCCGCGGCGCGTCCCGGTCGGGGTACAGCAGGTGGACCTTCATCGCAGTCGCTCCGCCAGATCGTCGCTGGAAAGGCCGTGCCGGGCGGCCAGGGCGACCGCGTGGGAGCGTCCGCCGGGCGGCTGCGGACGGAACCGGAAGGTGGGCCGGGTGGGGTCCTCCGGCGCCACCTGACCGACCAGGCTGACCGCCCCCTCGGTGCCCAGCACCAACTCCTCCAGGAAGGTCACCCACACCACCCGGCAGCCGAGCCTGCGGACCTGCTCCACCACCCGCGCCGACAACTGCAGGGCGTCGGCCGCCGAGGTGGCCGAGAACAGCTCGTTGAAGATCAGCAGCGCGTGCGGACCGGCGGCGGTCATCACCTGGTGCAGCCGGTGCAGTTCGTCGGCCAGCCCGCCGCGGTCGTGCTCGGGATCGTCCGGCGCCGGGAAGTGGGTCAGCACCGGGTACGACCAGGGCAGCGAGGCCGAACGCGCGGGCACCGGCAACCCCAGCCCGGCCAGGTAGCCCAGCTGGCCCAGGCTGCGGGCGAAGGTGGTCTTGCCGCCCTGGTTGGGACCGGTGACGAAGACCACCTGCTGGCCGGCGTCCAGCGCCAGGTCGTTGGCCACCGGGGGTGCCTCGGCGCCGACCGCCAGGGCGAGATCCACCACCCCCCGCACCGCGAACGGGGTGTCCGGCGCCGCGCTCAGCCGCGGCAGGCACCAGGCGACCCCGCGATCCGCCAGCTCTTCGGCCAGCCGCAGGAAGTCGAGGTAGAACCGCAGCTCCTCGGCCAGCCGCTCCAGCGCGGCGGGCAGGAACTGGCTACGGCCGCTGACGAACCGGTGCAGTTCGGCGAACAGCTCGGGGAACAGCCCCGCCACCAGCCCGATCGCCTGCGCCTCGATGTGGTTGAGGTAGCGCCGCGGCCGGAACCACTCGGCGGTGATCTGCTGGCCCGGCTCCCGGAACCGGCTGAACACCTGCTCGATCTGCTCCGCCCAGCCGGGCCGGTCGGTGTCCGGATCGGCCCACACCGTCCCCTGCTGGATGCCGAGTTCGAGGCTGCTGCGCCGGATCCGCTGCAGCACCGTGCTGCCGGCCAGCGCCTGGAAGTCCGGGCCGGCCACATAGTCGGCGAGGTAGGCCGCCAGCCCGCGAACCCCGGCGGCGGACGGACGCAGCTGCCGCAGCCCGTCCGCCACTTCGGACACCGCCTCGGCGAACCGTCCGATCGCGGCGGCGAGCTGCAGTTCGGCAGGCACCGGGTAGTGCGAGCTGCGGTAGGCGTCGATCGAGCGCCGGGCCCAGGTCACCGCGTCCACCAGCCGGGTGGCGAGCGCGCCGAACCCGGTCTCCCGCAGCTCGGTGACCACCGCCTGCCGGTAGTGGACGGTCGCCAACTCGGCCGGGGGCCGATGCCAGACCGCCCGCTGGAACGGGCCGGCCTTCTCCAGCGCGCAGCCGAGGTGCAGGTCGGCGAAGCCGGGCGGCGGCGCCACCCCCAACGCCGGGGCCTCGCCGGTCGCGCTGAGCAGGCTGACGGTCGGCTCGACCCGGTTGGGTCGCAGCTGGGTGGCGGGATCGGTGTGGGCGGACATGGTCATGCCTCCGCTACGCTGGCGAGCAACCGTCGGACGGCGGCCAGCTCCCGGTCCAGCAGCGGCAGATCGCTGGGTTCAGCGGCCAGCCGCTGGTAGCTGTCGACCTGGTCGGCCAACACCGTCAGGTAGGCGTGCAGGGTGGCCTGCAGGGCGACCGTCGCCCGTCCGGCGGTGAGGTAGCCGGCCCGATAGAGGTTCTTCTCCACCTGCCAGCCGAGGGTGCGGCGGAAGTGGCGATGCACCAGCGGACGCAGCACCGCCATCGGCACCGCCCAGGAGAGCAGCTCCAGGTGGCTGTCGAAGACTGGGTTGAGGTGCACCCGCGGCTCCGGCGGGTCGGCCATCGCCGGCACCGGCACCGGCAGTTGCAGCTCGACGCCGAGCGCCTGCCGCACCCGCTGCTGCAGCCGCTGGGCCTGGCCGAGCTGCTGGATCGGCTCCAAGCCCTGCTCGAGCAGTGGATGCAGGGCGGCGGTGGTCTGGTCGGTCAGCGGCGTCAGCGCGGCTGCCAGCGCCGCCGCCAGCCAGTCGCGGAAGGCAGTGGTCTCGTGCGCCAGGCTGCTGTGCCAGCCGGGCATGGCGGTCTCCAATTCGGCCGCGATCCGGTGGACCAGGGGAGGCAGTTCCCGGCTCAGCAGCCGGTCGGCGCGGGCGTTGAACTGCCGGATCAGCGGCTGCAGCTGGGCCAGCGCCAGTGCCCGGACGGCGGCCAGCCGGTCGCGTTCCTCGGCCAGCACCTGGCGCAGCGCGGCCACTTCCCGGTCGTGACCGGCGGCAGCCGCCCGGGCCAGGCTGAGGTAGCCCACCGCGTCCTGTCCGATCCGGGCGATCCGGTGCCGGGTGAGCACCGCCAGCGCGGTGGCGCGGTCCTGGGCGAGTTCCCGCAGCTGCTCGCGCAACTGTTCCCGGAGCGCCTGGTAGCCGTCGGCCACCGAGTACGGCCACACCGCCGGCGGGTTGGGCAGCCGGACGGCGAGCTGCCGGCGGACATGAGCCATCACCTGCGCCGCGTCCGGCTCGCTGAGCAGGTCGATCCGGGTGAGCAGAACGGTCAGCTGAGGGGTGTGCGGCAGCAGCTGTTCGATCAGCCTCAGGTCGGCCTCGGCCAGCGGCTGGGTGGCGCTGACCGCCACCAGCGCGGCGCCGGCGTTGGGCAGCCAGCCCAGGCTGGCGGCGGTATTGGCCTGCCAGCTGCTGCCGGTGCCCGGGGTGTCCACCAGGGTGAGCCCGGCCAGGTCGGCCAGGGCCGGCGACCGCACTTCCACCCATTCCACGCCGCGTTGGTTGTCGGGGTTGCCGGCCTGGGTCACCCACTCGGCCAGCTGCGCCAGCGGCAGCTCGACGGGTTCCTGCTCGGGCCGCTTCAGCAGCGCCAGCAGGCGCTCGCCGGAGCGGACCCGGGTGACCACCGCCGTGGCCGGGACGGCCTGGACGGGCAGCAGGTCAGCGCCCAGCAGGCTGTTGAGCAGCGAGGACTTCCCGGCCTTGAACTGGCCCAACACCGCCACGTTGTACTCGCCCTGGCCGGCCTGCCACAGGGCGGTGGCGCAGCGCTGCTCCAACTCGCTGAGCTGGTGGCGGCGGGCCAGTTCGGCCAGCTCCGTCAGGCCGGCCACGGCCGGGACCGGCGGGCCGGTCGGCGCTTCCAGTAGCTGCTCGGGCACGACGGCTCCTACCGGGCCAGCACGGTCTCGAACGGATCGTCCTTGCGGTTGGCGACCACCAGTTGCCAGCCGTCGGCGTCATGCCGCAGCAGGCTCCACGAACCGGTGCGGGGCGGCAGGTGGCCGCCGTCGATCGGGATCGGGGTGAGCGCGTCCAGCACCAGCCGGACCACCGCGTCGTGGCTCACCACGACCAGCGGGCCGGTGGCCGGCGACGCCGCCAGTTCGTCCAGCGCCTCCTGGGCGCGCCGCACCACCCCGTCCCGCGGTTCGACGCCGGGGGCGACATCCAGCGAGCCGTAGCGGGCGATCAGGTCGGCCTGCGCGGTGCCATTGAACTCGCCGTAGTCGCGGTCGATCAGCCGCTGGTCGGTCTCCAACGGCACCCCCGCTGCCTGGGCGATCGGGGTGGCGGTCTCGACCGCGCGCAGCAGCGGGCTGGCGATCACCCGCGCGATGCCCAGCCCGCCGAGGTGGCGGGCCAGATCGCGGGCCTCGGCCACGCCGATCAGGTCGAGCCCGGGGTCGAGCCGGCCGCGCAGCAGCCCGGCCACGTTGAACTGGGTGCGCCCGTGACGACACAGATAGATATCGGTCATTTCATTTGCTCCCTGCAATGAGGGGTCGGGAAATGCCGGTCACGATGGATTCCGCGACGATATCCATCGTGACCGGCCGGATTCTCAACCGGGGTGGTATTCGATATTCGGGGAATGTGCCGGTCGATCGACGCTGCGGAACTCCGCCGGGATGACCCACCGGGGACCGCCCCCGGTGGGTCGGCCGGAGCGGCCACCGGAGCCGGGTCGCAGCCGGCTCCCGACGGCCGGTCACCCCACTGCCAGCGCGTCCCCGGTCCGCAACGAGACCGGCGCGCACGAGCGGCAGTACACCCGCCGGCCCGGCCGGTTTCCCGGGTTGCCCAGCCCGTGCACCTCGGGTTGGGCCGTTCCGGCTACGGCATGCTCCAGGCAGAGGCCGGCGCCGCAGGTGTGACAGGTGGCACAAGCGGCGGTCTGGCGGCTCGACTCCGCCGCGCAATCGAAGCACTGCATGGCTCCTCCTCGATCTTCTCCAAGCTCGCCCTCCCGCCCTGGGAGGACGACCACCTGGCCGATCGGAGGCCCTTCCCCCGGATCGGGGCAGCCACCGCATGCAAAACACGGCGGACGCCAACCAGTTGGTTGCCAGGGACCGTTGGCGGCTTTCACCGCGATTCTTTGGCGAGCCCCTCCGCCGTGTTGTCACCCATAATGCCACGCCCGGGCCAGAACGCAAGCCTGTCCGGGTCAGTATTTGGACCACCCCCGCGCCAGCCGGGAATCGCGATTGGGGAGTGACAAATCCGTCCGATTGAGTATGGTGGGAAATGGCGGAGGGGCTCGCCAGACAAACTGCGCAGCGATGCCAACGGTCCCTACCTTTTGCGGAAAGGTGGGACGGTCATGGCCGATATCTGGCTGCCGGCGGCATGGTGGATCGGGCTGGCGCTGGTCGCCTCGGTGGTCTCGGTCTGGTTGCGGCTGGCCACCGCGCTCTCCGAAATCGTGGTCGGCATGGTCGCCCAACTCGCCATCGGCGTCCTGCTGGGCCAGGGGCTGCTCGGCCAGGGCTCGGAGTGGGTGGCCTTTCTCTCCAGCACCGGAGCGGTGCTGCTCACCTTCCTGGCCGGTGCCGAGCTGGAGCCGGAGACCTTCCGGCAGAACTGGCGCCAGGCTCTCACCATCGGCCTGATCAGCTTCCTGGCACCCTTCCTGGGCTGCACGGCGGTGGCGGTCTACCTGCTCGGCTGGACGCCCGCGGCCGGCTGGCTGGCCGGGATCGCGATGTCCACCACCTCGGTGGCGGTGGTCTACGCGGTGATGCTGGAGTTCGGGCTGAACCGCACCGAGTACGGCAAGACCGTGCTGGCGGCCTGCTTCGTCACCGACCTGGCGACCGTCCTGGCGCTGGGCGTGATGTTCTCGCCGTTCACCTGGAAGACGCTACTGTTCGCCGTGGCGTCGGCGCTGATCCTGCCCTTCCTGCCACGGCTGGTCCGCCACGTCTTCGGCCGGCTGGGCGGGCGTCCGTCCGAGATCGAGGCGAAGTTCCTGCTGGCCGCTCTGTTCGGCGCGGCTGCGCTGGCCACCTGGGCGGGCAGCGAGGCGGTGCTACCGGCCTACCTGATCGGCATGGTGCTGGCCGGGGTGGTGGGACGCGACCACGCGCTGGTCCGGCGGCTGCGCACCCTCACCTTCGGCCTGCTCACCCCGTTCTACTTCCTGCGGGCCGGCTCGCTGGTCTCCGTCCCCGCGCTGGTAGCGGCGCCGCTGGCCTTCCTGGCGCTGCTCGGCACCAAGATGCTGCTCAAGATCGTCGGGGTCTACCCGGTGGCCCGCCGGTTCGGCTCGCCGCGGCGGGAGAGCGGCTACACCACCATGCTGATGTCGACCGGCCTCACCTTCGGCACCATCGCCGCGCTGTTCGGCCTCAACAACGGCATCGTCACCACCGGCCAGTACTCGATCCTGGTCGCCGCGGTGATCGGCAGCGCCGTCGTCCCGACCCTGATCGCCAATGCCGCCTTCCTGCCCCGGCACCTGCTGCCGTCGAAGCCCTCCGCCCAGCCCGCAACCCTCACCCAGGAGGAATCATGAAACGCATCCTCGTCGGCTTCGACGGCTCGTCCGCCGCGCAGACCGCGCTGGCCTTCGCCGCCGATCTGGCCGAGCACTACCAGGCGGTGGTCCACGTGGTCGCCGTCGCCCAGCCGCCGGAGATCGGCGACGACATCGAGACCGAGGCGCTGATCGAACGCTCCGAGTCCCGCGCCCGGGAACGGCTGGCGAAGGTCGAGGCGCTGTACCCGCGGGTGGCGATGGTCACCGCCACCCGGGTGGGGCACCCGGCCGAGCAACTGCTGCGGTACGCCGAGCAGAACGCCATCGACCACATCGTGCTGGGCCACCGCGGCCGGTCCTTCCTCGACCGGTGGCTGCTGGGCTCGGTGTCGCGGCGGGTGGTCTCCTACGCCGACTGCACGGTGACCATCACCCGCCCCAACGGCGACAACTGACCACTCAGCGGCGGACCAGGCCGGTCTCGTAGGCGATCAGCACCAGGCCGACCCGGTCGCGGGCCTCCAGCTTGGCCAGCAGCCGGCCGATGTGGGTCTTCACCGTGCCCTCGGCCATGTAGAGCTTGGCGGCGATCTCGGCATTGGTGGCGCCGGCGGCGATCTCCACCAGCACCTCGCGCTCCCGGTCGGTCAGCACCTCCAGCCGGGGGTCGTTGCCCTCCGGGTTGGCCGGCAGGGTGGGGATGACGTGGTCCAACAGCCGGCGGGTGGCCGACGGCGCCATCACGGCCTCGCCGGCGGCGACCGAGCGGATCGCGTTCAGCAGGTCGACCGGCTTGGCGTCCTTCAGCATGAAGCCGCTGGCGCCGGCCTTCAGCGCGCTGAACACGTACTCGTCCAGGTCGAAGGTGGTCAGCACCAGCACCCGGGCCAGGTCGTGATCGATGATCCGGCGGGTGGCCTCCACCCCGTC
The DNA here is from genome assembly GCA_049840415.1 of Propionicimonas sp. GTDB lineage: Bacteria > Actinomycetota > Actinomycetes > Propionibacteriales > Propionibacteriaceae > Propionicimonas. The sequence continues at coordinate 805,925 of JASGLB010000014.1, forward strand.
CATCACCGGCATCCGGATGTCCATCAGCACCACGTCGGCCGGGGTGGTCTGCAGTTGCTGCAGGGTGGCTAGGCCGTCGGCGGCCTCGCCCACCACCACCAGGTCGTCCTCGGCCTCGATCAGCATCCGGAAGCCGCTGCGCACCAGTTCCTGGTCGTCGGCCAGGAAGACGCGAATCCGGTTCATGCTCTCTCCACTCCACTCAACGGGTCACCGGCAGCACCACGGTGACCTGGAAGCCACCGCTGGGACGGGGGCGGGCGACCATCCGTCCGCCCATCGAGGTGACCCGTTCGGTCATCCCCCGCAGGCCGTGCCCCGGCTCGCTCGGCTGCTCGCCGGTCGGGCTGCCGTTGTCCAGCACGTCCACGATGATCTCGCGCGGGGCATAGGTCAGGGTCACCGACGCGCGCGCGTCCGGCCCGGCATGTTTCAGGACGTTGGTCAGCGCCTCCTGCACCACCCGGTAGACGGTGAGCTCCAGCGCCGCCGAGACCCGGGGCGGCTGGCCGTTGACGGTCAGCTTGAACCGGTCGCTGGCCCGGTGCACCAGGTCGGGGATGTCCTCCAGCCGCGGCGCCGGGGCGAAGTCGGCCTCACCCGGCTCGTCCCGCAGCACGCCGAGGATGCGCCGCATCTCCACCAGTGCCTCGCGTCCGGTGTCGGCGATGGTGGTGAGCGCCTGGGTGGCGGCCTCCGGCTTCTTGGCGGCCAGCGCCCGGCCGCCCTCGGCCTGGACGATCATCACCGACAGCGAGTGGGCGACGATGTCGTGCAGTTCCCGGGCGATCTGGGTGCGGGCGCGGGATTCGGCCAGCCGGGCCTGCTGCTCGCGTTCGGTGATCAGCGAGCGGTACCGCTCCTCGGCGTTGGCCACCAGGTGCTGGTGCGCGGTCGACTCCTCGCGGGCCCGGCGTCCGATCGCGTACGGGGTGACCACCAGGCCCATGCAGACGAACCAGGCCAGCGCCAGCCAGACCAGCTCGCGCAGGCTGATGTGCCCGATCTCCGGCGCCACCCAGCGCAGCGGCCCCAGCACGGCGCCGATCGCCCCGATCACCACCACGCTGCGGGCCGGATGCCCCGGCACCCAGCGGGCCACCGAGTAGGCGATGATCGGCACCGCCACCAGCGAGGGCAGCGGCAAGGGCGAGACGAAGAACTGCAGCAGCGCGGCCAGCGACACCAGCGTCATGGTGATCAGCGGCGAATGCCGGCGCAGCACCACCGGCAGCACCATCAGAAACGAGCTGATCAACGCCGCGGTGGAGACCGAGCCGGTGGTCCAGGAGGTGGGGATGGTGAGCAGCGCGAGACCGGTCGCCATCGCCGCATCGATCGCCCAGTCGTGGCGAGTGGCGCCGGGCGGAAACAGCAGGTCGCGCACGTCCATCGCGGTAAGCCTAGGCCACCCGTCCCAACCGGGTGCCCGTCCGCCACCGGACACAAACCGGGTCGCAGAGGCCGGTCGAGTGGATAGTGGCCGCGAGTCGCCGGATTCCCCCGGTTTCTGTCGGACGCGGCCCGGGGTGCTGGTTCCGACGGGAGCGCCGCGGGATGGTTGGGGAACCGCCCACCGGAGTTGGCGCAACCTCCTACGCTGGTATCCGATTCGAGGGAGGTGGGCTGGAAGCATGCCGACGCATCGCCGAGGTTCGCCCGCCGGCAACGTCTGGTCGATCAGCGTCCTCGCGGTCGCCCTGGTGGTGGCCTTCGGCACGGTCACCGTGGTCTCCCTCTATCTCTCCCGGGTCAGCTCCACGTTGGAGACGATGGCCCGCGGCGAACCGGTGCCCGGCTACGACGGACGTCCGCAGAAGGCCAGCGCCGACACCGAGGCCGCCAACCCGGCGCTGGACGTCCTGGTGCTGGTCACCGACGAACACGACCAGCTGCTCTCCGCCCACATCGCCCACCTGTCGGCCTCCCGCCGGGAGCTGACCATCGTCGGCCTGCCGTCCGATCTGCTGGTGCCCTACGGCCCCGGCCAGCCGCAGCGCACCCTGGCGGAGTACTACGCCGACGGCTCGGGCGAGCTGGTGCAGCAGGTCGAGCTGCTGCTCGGCATCCCGACCGACCATCAGGTGCGGATCGGCCTGGACGGCTTCTCCGGTGTGGTGGACGCGCTGGGCGGCCTGGACGGGCACGCCGCCGACGGCCGCGAGCTGCTGCGGTACATCGCCGAAGCCGAGGACGGACCCACCCGGGTCGAACGGGTCTCCGAGATCGTCCGCGCCACCCTGCAGCAGCTGGGCATGCTGCACGCGGTGACCAACCCGGGTCAGTTCGACCGGGTGCTGCAGGCGCTGGAGGAGTGCGTCCTGGTGGATTCGGACCTGACCGCCGCCGAGTTCGAGGGCACCCTGATGGAGTCCAGCGTCCGGGCCGACGAGATCGGTTCGGTCACCCTGGAGACGATCGTCTCCGACACCGGACGCCGGGCGCTGCCCAATCACCTCGCCAAGCTTCGCAAGGCGCTGCGCAATGACACCGTGGCGGCGCTCGGGGAACCGCTGCCCAGCAGCCCTCCCCGCTGAACTCCGGGCCCGAGCCGGGGGACGGTTCCCTGTCCCAGCTGGTCAGCAGCCGATTGATCCGATGGGACGCCGGAACCGTCCCGGCCCCCGTCGGTTGGTCGCCTAAGGTGGTGGCATGAAGAAGCTGCTGATCGTGTCCGCCGTGCTGGCCGTGGTGGGTCACTTCGCGTGGCACTGGTGGCTGGATTCCAACGCGGCCAACGCCAGGGCCTGGGCCGAGGGCACCGACCGGGTCAGCTGAGCGAGTCGAACTCCTGGTCGGGGCGCAGCAACAGGGCGCGCAGCGCCTGGCCCAGCGCCTCCGCCTGGTCCTCCGGGTCGTCCAGGGTGGCCAACCGGCCGGCCAGTTCCGGCGCCTCGCCCTGAGCCCACATCAGCACGTCCCACAGCTCGAAGCTGATCTCGACCACATCGTTGTCCTCCACCGCGATCAGCAGCAGCAACTCCTCCGGCGGCCAGGCGCTGCCGTAGCTGGCCTCGACGTCCGTCCAGGGGTAATGGTGGGCGAAGGCCTCGGGTTCGGCGGAGAACCTGATCTGCCAGACGTCCTCGTCGTCCAGCGTGGCCGAGTCCAGCTCCAGCCCGAACGGGACCAGTTCGTCGGCGAGCAGGTCAAGGTAGTCGTCCGGCAACTCCATGCCGGTAACGCTAGCCCAGTGAACCGCCGGCGGCGAGTCACGACAACGGGGTTGCCGGGGCATCGGCCTGGCGCACCGCCGCGCCCGCCCACCGGGGTCCGCCGGGTGCGCTAGCGTCTGGCCTGGAAAGGACGACGATGCCGCGCTTCGATCTCTCACCCGCTGAACTGCGCTCCTACCGTCCCGAGGTCGCCGAGCCGGCCGACTTCGACGAGTTCTGGGCCGGGACGTTGCGCGACCACGCGCCCTCGGACGCGACGCCGACGCTGGTCAGGCAGCCGGGACGGCTGGCGCTGGCGGAGGTCTGGGATGTCACCTTCCCGGGCTATGACGGCCACCCGATCAAGGCCTGGCTGCTGCTCCCGGCCGGGGCGCAGGGTCCGCTGCCGGGGGTGGTGGAGTTCATCGGCTACGGCGGTGGACGCGGCCGGCCGCACGAACACCTGGCCTGGGTGACCGCCGGCTACGCCCACCTGGTGATGGACACCCGGGGTCAGGGCAGCGGGTGGGGCAGCGGTGGCGACACCCCCGACCCGGTCGGTGCCGGCCCGGCCTTGCCCGGTTTCATGACCCGCGGCATCGAGGATCCCCGGACCTACTACTACCGCCGGGTGTTCGTCGACGCGGTGCGTGCCGTCGAGACGCTGCGTTCCCTGCCGCAGGTGGACCCCGACCGGGTGGCGGTGGCCGGCGGCAGCCAGGGCGGCGGGATCGCGATCGCGGTCGCCGGGCTGACTTCCGGCCTGGTCGGCGCGCTGCCGGACGTGCCCTTCCTGTGCCACTTCGAGCGGGCGGTGGGGATGACCACCGAGGATCCGTACCACGAGCTCGTCCGGTACCTGGCGGTGCACCGCGGCGCCGACCAGCAGGTGTTCGGGACGCTGTCGTACTTCGACGGGGTCAACTTCGCCAAGCGGACCACCGCGCCGGCGTTGTTCTCGGTCGCCCACCTGGATCCGATCTGCCCGCCCTCGACGGTGTTCGCCGCCCGCAACCACTGGGCGGGTGGCCCCGCCGACATCGCCGAGTACTCGTTCAACGAACACGAGGGTGGCGGCGGCTGGCAGTGGGAGCGTCAGGCCGACTGGCTGGCGGAACGGCGGCACGCCTGATCCGGCCGGTGGTCGGTGCTAGAGGTGTGGCTGGGCCGCGACCACGGTGGTCCGCAGCCGGTGCAGCATCGAGCGGAGTTCGGTGAACTCGTGGTCGGTCAGGCCGGTGGCGTCCTCCACCCGGGAGCGGACGGCGGCGGCCCGCGGCTCCAGTTCCCGGCCCCGGTCGGTGACGAACACCCGGACCACCCGCTCGTCGGTGGTACCGCGTTCCCGCCGGATCAGGCCGACCGTCTCCAGCCGGCGCAGCAGCGGGGAGAGCGTCCCGGAATCGAGCTCGATCGCCCGGCCGAGTTCGGCGACGGTGCGGCCGTCCGCCTCCCAGACCGCGAGCATGGTGAGGTACTGCGGGTAGGTCAGTTCCAGTTCGCGCAGCGCCTGCCGGTAGGCGGCGGTCAGCGCCTTGGACGCCGAGTAGAGCGCGAAGCAGAGTTGATCGTCCACCCTGGCCGGCTGCCGTGTCGCGGTCGGTCGTCCCATCGTCACCCCTTCTTCGGTCTTCAGCATAGCTTATTGGTTGTGTACAGTTAGATTGCACACAATAAAATCTGACGCAATCGAAGGAGCGCTGTCATGAGCATTGCCGAACGCACCGCCGTCACCAACTGGAGCGGCTCGCTGCCGGCCGGTTCGGGCACCCTGCAGCACACCAGCAGCGGGGCACTGGACGGCCAGTCGGTCACCTGGGCCTCGCGCACCGAACGTCCGGACGGCAGGACCAGCCCGGAGGAACTGCTGGCCGCCGCCCACTCCGCCTGCTTCTCGATGGCGCTCACCCTGAAGCTCGGCGAGCGCGGTGTCGCCCCGATCGACCTGGAGGTCTCGGCCACCGTGGCCCTGGAGGAAGTCGGCGGGGTGCCGACCATCACCACCTCGAAGCTGAGCGTGAGGGCCCGGGTGGACGGGCTGGACGTGGCCGGCTTCCGGGCGGCGGTGGCCGAGGCCGCCAAGCTCTGCCCGGTCTCCCGGCTGTTCGCCGGCGCCAAGGTGACGGTCGAGGCCGAGGAGCTGCTGTCGTGACCATCGCGGCCGCGCTGGAACGCGAACATCGCGACATCGACGGTTGCCTGGAGGCCTTCCTGGACGATCCGGCCGGCGCGGCCGACGTGCTGCGCACCGGCCTGGCCGCGCTCCGCCGCCACATCTACCTGGAGGAGGAACTGCTCTTCCCGCCGATCCGGGCTGGTCTGGAGATGCCGGTGCAGGTGATGCTCGCCGAGCACGGCCAGATCTGGCGGTTGATGGACCGGGCGCTGGCGGAACTGGACGACGATCCGGCCGCCGCCGTCCCGGTCGTCCAGGAGATGCTGGCGGTGCTCGACCGGCACAATGCCAAGGAGGAGCCGGTGATCTACCCGCACGCCGACACCGATCTGGCCCCCGACCAGGCCGATCAACTCGACCTGTTCATCGGCATGGGCGGGATGCCGGCCGGCTGGGTCTGCGAGCGCGCGTAGGCTCAACCCATGGAGACACCAGTCATCGAAAGACTGCCCGACCAGGAGTTTCGCCGGGTGCTCTGCGTGGTGGCGCACCCGGACGACCTGGAGTACGGCACCTCGGCCGCGGTCGCGGAGTGGACCGCCCGGGGGATCGAGGTCGCCTACCTGCTGCTCACCTCGGGCGAGGCCGGCATGCAGCGTCCGCCGGCCGAGGTCGGGCCGCTGCGGGCGAAGGAGCAGCGCGCGGCCTGCGATCTGGTCGGGGTGGGCGAGCTGCAGATCCTCGACCACCCGGACGGGATGCTGGTCTACTCCCTCGACCTGCGTCGCGACATCGCCCGGGCGATCCGGCGGTTCCGGCCCGACGCGGTGGTGACCACCTCGTGGGAGGTCGAGCCGGGCTGGGGCCTCAACCAGGCCGACCACCGGGCGGCCGGGCTGGCCGCGGCGGACGCCGTCCGGGACGCCGACAACACCTGGGTGTTCCCCGAGCTGGCCCGGGACGAGGGGCTGCCGAAGTGGGGCGCCAGTTGGCTGCTGGTCTCCGGCGACAGCCGTGCCACCCACGGCGTCGCGGTATCGCCGGACGCGGTCGCCCAGGCGGTGGCCTCGCTGGCGGCCCACGCCGCCTACCTCGCCGACCTGCCCTGGCATCCGGCCCCGGCCGACTTCATCCCGGACATCCTGGCCGAGCAGGGCAAGCGGTGGGGAGTCGAGGCGGGCGTCCTGTTCCGCGGCTACCGGCTGCGGGGCTGACCGGGGTCGTCCACCCGGTACCCTTCGCAGCGTGATCGAGGGCAGGCCGAGCGTCGACCAACTGGTCGAGTTGACCAGCGGTGAGCGGGACAGCGTCACGATCTACCAACCGGTGTTGCTGCCCGTGCCGGCCTGGGACACCGAGGTGACCCAGCGGGCGCTGACCGCTGCGATGGCCACCGCCATGACCCGGCTGGTCGGACGCGGCGCCGGGCACGACACCCATTGGGCGATCCGGCAGCAGTTCGACCGGCTCACCAAGGGGGTCGGCTACCGCGGCCGGACGGTCGCCCTCTTCCTCACCGCCGAGTCGGCGGTGGGCTACCTGCTGCCGGATCTGGTCGAGCCCACCGTCCGGGTCGCCGACCACTTCGAGCTCGGTCCGCTGCTGCGGGCGATCACCATGGCCGGTCCGGTCTACGGGCTGACCATCACCGAACACGACTGGGGGCTGTGGGAGGCGACCGGGACGCAGCCCGCCCAGCTGGTGGCGGGCAGCTCGCGGGAGACCGACGGCACCACCGGCCTGCGAGCCGGGCTGTTCCGGCTGTTCCGCTGGCTGGGCGCCGGGTCGTCCTACTTCCTCAGCCGGGACGCCTTCATCAGCCGCGCGCTGCGGCGCGCCGGCCAGCGGCTGGACGCGCTCGACCCGTCCCGGGCCGGCCAACTGGTGCTGTTCCCGGACGACGCCCTCACCGCCGGGCGCTCCTTCGGTGGCCGGGTGGAGGACGCCCGGCTGGGCCGTCCGGTCGAGGTGGTGTACGGCGACGCGGACGGGCTCACCCCCGGCCGGATCGCCCGCGAACTCCGCCGCCGGCAGCGGCGTCACGCCCAGCAGGAACTGAGCCGTCGGATCGCCCTGCTGCGGGCCGAGCACGCCGACGGCTACCCCAGCGCCGACCTGGCCGAGATCGCGCTCGCCGCCGCGGCCGGCCGGGTCCGGACCTTCATCTACGACGCCACCGCCGACCACCACGGCCGGCTCGATCGGAGCACCGGCCGGTTCGAACCCGATCAGTGGGGCTATGACGTGCTGGCCCGGATCGCGGTCGACGTGCTGGCCGGTGGCGGCGAGGCCTACGCGGTCACCCCCGACGAGTTGCTCTCCGGTGCCATGACCACCGCGGTGCTGGCCGAGATCGCCTACCCGGACACCGATCCCGGCTAGTCAACCCGGGAAGGCGGGCCGGTCGCCATCGACACTGTCGGTGGCGGCTGCCAGGCTGGGGCAATGTCCGGCAGTGTCCCGTCCGGTGGCACCCGACCGCGAGGAGAAACGCCATGTCCCTGTCCCTGAGCCCGTACCTGAACTTCGCCGGCAACGGCCGCGAGGCAATGACCTACTACCAGACCGTCTTCGGCGGCGAGTTGCAGCTGTTCGGCTATGCCGACTTCGGCATCGAGGGGCCGGCGGACGGCCTGATGCACGGCCACCTGCAATTCCAGCCGGGGGTGTCCATCTCGGCCTCGGACGCGATGCCGGGGGCGGAACAGACCTGGGGCGGCACGCGGGTCTACTGCTCGCTCAATGGCGACGATCTGGCCACCATGCAGGGCTGGTTCGAGAAGCTGGCCGCCGACGGCAGCGTTGGGATGCCCTTGGAGAAGCAGGTCTGGGGCGACGTCTACGGCCTGGTGATGGACAAGTACGGTATCGAGTGGATGTTCAACATCACCGACCCGGCGCGGTGGCAGGGCTGAGCCGCCCGGTCAGCGCAGTTCCCGGGCCTGCTCGTCGGCGACCAGCCGACGGCTGAGATCACCGAAGGTGACGTCCACCGCGGCGTGCGCCGCCTCGGCCAGGTCGCTGCGGCGGGCGTAGGCGTCGAAGTCGGCGCGCTTGCCGGCCAGCAGGTCGGTGATCCGTTCGTCCACTGTGTCCACCGCCAGCAACCGGTGCACCTGGACGGGCCGCAGCTGGCCCATCCGGTGGGCGCGGGCGATCGCCTGCTCCTCGCTGGACGGGGTGAGCTGCGGCTCGCACAACACCACCACGGACGCGGCCTGCAGGTTGAGCCCGATGCCGGCGGCCTGGATCTGGGCCAGCAGCACGGCCGGGCCCTGGTGCTCGGTGAAGGCGTCCACCACGGCCTGACGCTCGGTCGGCGGCACCGCCCCGGTGAGCGGACCGAACACCGCTGCAACTGGTTCACTGGCACTTTTTGCCAGATAGTCGCGCTCGCCGACGGATATGTCGGCCGGAGCCGCTATCTGGCGATTAGTGCCCGCCAGCGGTGAGGGGAGAGCCGAAGCCGGGGAGTCGTCCACTGGCGCTGGTGATCGCGGTCCCAGCCCAAGCGATTACGTCCAGGAAGAAGGAGTAGACCACCACTTTCAGGCCGTTCGAGGCGGCCTCGGTGAGCAACTCGGCCAGCCGTTCCAGCTTGGCGCACTCGCTCGGACCGAAGCCGGCCTGCCGGATGGCCATCAGGTTGCCGGACGCCACCGCCGTCCGGTAGCGGCGGCGGTCGTCCGGGCTGAGGTAGACCCACTCGTCGATCTCCTGCCGGCCGGGCAACTCCACCAGCACGTCGACCGCGTTGCGGCGCAGGTAGACCGGCGAGACCCGGCGCCGGAAGGCCACCGAGCCGGCCGGCATGCCGTCCACCGGGACGATGTCGGACTGCAGATACCGGATCAGCTGGGCGAACTCGTCGACGGTGTTCTCCATCGGGGTGCCGGTGAGAAACCAGACGTGGTCGGCCGCCCCCGCCAGCCGGCGGACGGCCTTTGACCGGCCGGCCGCCGGGTTCTTGACGAAGTGCGCCTCGTCCACGATCAGGGCCGACAGGCGCAGGTCGTGGGGCAGTTCGAGCCGGCGCAGGGTGTCGTAGGTGGTGATGCCGATCGGGCCCTCGGCCAGCCACTGGCCGACCTCGTCCTGCCGGTCGGGGCCGTGCAGGGTGAGCGCCGGCAGGTGGGTGCGGCGCTCCACCTCGCGCTCCCAATTGGCCATCACCGAGGCCGGGCAGACCACCAGCACCGGACCGCCGTCGAGGGTGCGCAGGTGACAGGCGGCGGCCAGCGCCTGGATGGTCTTGCCCAGCCCCATCTCGTCGCCCAGGATCACCCGGCGGCGAGCCAACGCGAACCGGGCGCCGAAGGACTGATAGCCGCGCAGGTCGACGTTCCGCAGCCGGTCGTCGAGTGGCTGGGCCTCGACGTCGGCCACCACGTCCTCGGTCAGGAAGCCCTGGACGGCGTCGGCCGGGATGGCGGTGGCGACGAACTCGCTGAGCAGCGCGTAGTAGTCCGCCGCCCGGCGCTCGAAGTCGCGCCACGGGTCGGGCAGCGGTTGGCGGGCGGCCTGCTGCAGCCGGGCGATGCGCTCGTCCAGCCGTCCCTCGGCCGCGCCGCGGAGCAGGCCGTCCAGCCGATCGACCGCGGCCAGCGCGGTATCGCGCTGCTGCGCCCCGGTGAACAGCCACCGCAGCGGATTGCCGGCCGGCCGCGCGGTGGCCAGCTCGGCCGGCAGCCGGATCGCCAGCCCGCGAAGGTGCTCGGCCAGCCCGGCTGCCTCCCGGCGCAGCAGGTCGTGGCGGTCCAGCGCCCGCAGCAGGGCGGTAGCGGCGGTATTGGCGGGGTCGAGCTCGATCCGGAACCGGGTGTCCTCGACGACCCCCGCCCGCACCGCGTCCGCGGCGGCCCGCAGCGCGCGGGCGGTCACCTTGCCGATGCCGGGTAGCCGGGTGAGCGCGACCTCGTCCGGCAGCTGACCGACCGAGCTGTAGCCGGCGGACACCAGCGGGGCGAGGTTGAGCCGTCCCTGCGAGGCGGCGCGCAGCGTCTCCAGCGGCAGCCGGGCCAGCGCCTCGTCCACCAGGCCGGCCAGCACCTCGGCGTGCCGGGCGGGGATCTCGTCCTCGGCTCGGCGCAGCACGCCCACCGCGTCGATCACCCGCCGGGCGAGCGCCTTCGCGGCACGGATCACCGCGCCCGCGGAACCCCTCGTCCTGGCCACGGGCACACGTTAGTGGGTGACGTCGGCGCGGGGTTGACGGGTTTCTGCAACTCGATGCCGTCAAGGTCGCCGAAACGCCCTGCTACACCCATCGAGTTGCAGAAACCCGTCATCGCCAGCGGTCACGCACCGGGGACGTCTGGACCGGGGGACGGTTCCCCGGCTCACTTCGGACCAGGGAACCGTCCCCCGGTCCGGGTGGCTAGGGAGTCTTGGAGACGTACAGCCAGGCGTGGGTGCCGGAGGCGAGCCGGACGCTGATCCGCCGGTAGTCGGCGGACTCGTAGCGGTCGGTCACCGCCAACTCGGCGGGGGTGAGAGCGAGACGGGTGCCGGCCACCACGTCCGACGGATCCCCGGTGGGCAGCGCCACGGGGTGCTCGGCTGACCCCGACAGCACCACCACCTCCGGGTTGCTGATCGGCAGGGTCTCCAGCCGGTAGCCGGGCAACTCGTCCGGCTCGCCGTCGAGCAGCCGGCCGTAGCTGCCCTGCTGCACCTCCGGCTGGCGCAGGGTGCCGTAGGAGAACACCCATTCCACGGAATGATCGGTCAGAGCGCGGTCGAGCGCCATCAGGGCCTCCGGCAGGGTTTCGGCGTACTGGCTGGGGGTGAAGGCGCGCAGCGAGTAGGCGGTGCGCAGTTGGGCGTCCGTCATGCCCTGGACGATCACCGTGATCCCCTCGGCGGTGAGCGTGGCGACCGCCTGCTTCAGCGCCTCGGCGCCGGAGGCGTCCATGATCTGTAGCCGGTGGAAGCGCAGGATGACACCCGGCCGGTCGCGCTGCTCCAGCACCAGCTCGGTGAACCGATGGGCGTTGCCGTAGAACAGCGCGCCGTCCACCCGGTAGAGCGCGATCTGCTCGCGGAGCTCGTCGGAGGAGACGTCGACCAGCCCCTCGGGGGTGTCGACCGGCAACTGTTCCGGCCGCACCACCGAGTAGGAGGCCATGTGCCGCAGGCTGTGGATCGCCGCCATCGCCACCCCCAGCAGCACCGCCATCACCAGGTCGAGCGCGATGGTCGCGACCAGGGTGAGCAGGAAGGTGGTCCGGTCGGCCCGGGTGGTGAACAGGATCCGTTTGCCGAGCCGGACGTTGACCATCCGCAGCGCCGTCCACATCAGGACGCCGGCCAGCGCCGCCAGCGGCACCTGGGAGACCAGCGGTGCCAGCGTCCAGACGATCACCGCCAGCACCACGGCGTGGAAGACGGCGGCGACCCGCGTCCGTCCACCGGAGCGGACGTTGACCGCGGTGCGGGCGATCGCGCCGGTGGCGGGCAGTCCGCCGAACAGACCGGAGCCGAGGTTGGCGATGCCCTGGCCGAACAGCTCCCGGTCTGGGTTGGTGCGCGGCAGGTCGCGCACCATGCCGTCGGCCACCCGGGCCGACAGCAGGGATTCCAGCGCGGCCAGCGCGGCGATGGCCAGGGCAGGCGCGGCCAGGGTGGTCAGCAGCCGGAAGTCGAAGCCGGGGACGCTCGGCAGCGGCAGGCCGGTGGGCAGCGCGCCGATCCGCGCCACGTCCAGGTTGAGCGCCCAGGCCACTCCGGTGCCGACCACCACCGCCACCAGCGCGACCGGGACGTTCCGCTTGATCGGGGTGAGGGCTAGGTGGACGGCCAGCACCAGCGCGACCACCAGCAGCGGCAGCCAGGCCTTCGTCCAGTCGGTGGCGACCAGGGTCTGCCAGGCGGAGACCACTGTCGACTCGGCTTCGCCCTTCGGGGTGCCCAGCGCCAGCGGGAACTGCTGCAGGAAGATGATGACGCCGATCCCCATGGTGAACCCCTCGACCACCGGCCAGGGGATCAGGTCGACCGCGCGGCCCAGGCCAGCGACCGCCAGCACCAGCAACATCACCCCGGCCAGGATCGCCAGCAGCGGGATCTTGTCGACGCCGTGCCGGGCGATCACCGGCAACAGCACCACCGTCATCGCGCCGGTCGGGCCGCTCACCTGCAGGTGGGAGCCGCCGAACACCGCCGCCAGAATGCCGGCCACGATCGCGGTGACGATCCCGGCGGTGGCCCCGGCCCCGGAGGCAACGCCGAAGCCCAGCGCCAGCGGCAGCGCCACCACGCCGACGGTGGCGCCGCTCAACAGTTCGCTGCCCCAGCGTTTGCTGAGGCCGGCGTAGTCAGCCTTGTGCGGCAGTAGTTGCGGCAGGCTCCGCAGGTGATCGCCGAAGCTGTGGCCGGCCTCGAGCAGGGCTTCGGTCGCGGTACTGGTGGGTCGCTGGGTCCGGTGGTCCGTCACGAGCCGAAACGGCGGACGAAGTTGCTCAGCACCAGGTGCTGCTCGCCGTTGACCGGGGAGGCCTTGGCCATGGCGATCAGGTCGTCCAGTTCGCTGGGCTGGAAGTAGCCGGCGTGCTGGTAGATCCGCATCCGGGCGGCCAGGTCGTCGGCGTCCAACTCGGGGTGGAACTGGGTGACGTAGACATTGCCGCCCACCCGGTACATCTGCACCGGGCAGGTCTGGCCGGTGGCCAGCAACTCGACCCCGGGCGGGGTGCCGTTGCAGGCCTCCTTGTGGCCGACGAAGGCGTGGAAGAGCGGGCTGATGCCGTCCAGCAGCGGGTCTTCCCGGCCGGCCTCGGTGAGGGTGACCGGGACGGCGCCGACGATCTCGGAGTAGGTGTGGTCGACCGTGCCACCGAGGTGGGCGGTCACCGTCCCAATGCCGTAGCACATGCCGAGGAAGGGGAAGTCGGCCTCGACCACCCGGTCGAGCAGGGCGCTGAGCTCGGCCTCGACCCGGCGCTGGTTGTCGGTCTTGATCTCGTCGGAGATGTTGAACGAACTGCCGCCCAGGAAGATGCCGGAGTAGTCGTCCAGGTCGATCGGACCCAGCGGCTCGCTCTCCACCCGGCGGTGCTCCAACTGCTCGGGGGCCAGCCCGGCGTGCCGCAGCACCGACCGGTACTCGGCGGCCGCGGCCTCGTCATGATCTCGGGTGGCAAGCAGCAGGAACGGTTTCACGGCGACAGAGTAGTGCTCCGCGAACCCATCGCGGGCGCCGTTTCGACCTGGCCTCAGTCCGGCCAGCCTCCGGCCATCCGGCGTAGGGGGTGCTCGGCCAGCGCCACCGGTGATGTTCCGCCGGCCCAGTAGGCGTGATCGCCCACCCGCTCCCGGACCAGTTCCCAGATCGCCCGGCGGCTCTCCGGGTCCAAGCCGGTGGTCGGCTCGTCCAGGCTGACCCCCGGCCTGGGACAGGGGGACAGACCTCGGGCAGTGGGGACGGACCTCGGGCAGGGGGGACGGACCTCGGGCAGGGGGGGACGGACCTCGGGCAGGGGGGACGGACCTCGGGCAGTGGGGACGGTTCCTGGCGCCCGGGAACCGTCCCCGGGCGCCAGGAACCGTCCCCCCGTCCCAGACCGGCAATGGAGCTCGTCCTGACGCTGGGGCTCGTCTGGCCAACTGGGTGCTGACAAGCTGAGATGCGAAACCGCCCACGGTCGCGGAGGGGCGCCAATCGTGCCGCTCAGGCGTTCTGCCCATGAGTGGCGGCGACGCGATGATCGGCGTAACGTAGCCCGGCTATGCATGATTTCCCGCCCGCCGTCGACGCGTACACGCCGTCCGCGACCTCCCGGCCCGACACCCGGACGCCCTCGGCGTTCCTGTGGTGGCTGCTGCGGCAGCAGCCGGACATTGTCGCGCTCAACGTGCTGTTCGGCCTGGTGTGGATGCTGCCCGGGACGCTCAGCCCTTTTCTGCTGGGCAAGGTGATCGACACCGGCATCCTGCGCGGTGACCTGCACGCCACCCTCGGCTGGGCGGGGCTGCTCACCGTCGTGGTGGTGTTCGGCGCGGTCGGTGGGATCGTCCAGCACACCTTCGCGGTGCGGGGCTGGCTGATCGCGCTGTACGGCACCCAGAAGCTGACGGTCCGCAAGGCCGGCCAACTGGGGCACGTCCTCTCCCGCCGGCTGCCGACCGGCGAGGTGATCAGCATCTCGTCCTCCGACTCCGACATCTTCGGAGCCACCTTCGAGGTGTTCAGCCGGGCCATCTCGGCGCTGTTCGCCTTCGGCCTGGTCTGTGGTCTGATGTTCACCACCTCGCCGGAGCTCGGCTGGGTGGTGCTGATCGCGGCGCCGCTGCTGGTCGGCGCCACCTCGCCGGTGCTGCGTCCGTTGAACGCCGCGCAGACCGCCGAGCGGACCCGGAACGGCGAGCTCACCTCGATGGCCACCGACATCGTCTCGGGGCTGCGCATCCTGCGCGGGATCGGCGGCGAGGCGACCTTCGGCTCCAACTACAACCAGCAGTCGCAGCGGGTGCGGCGGCTGGGCGTGGTCACCGGCACCTGGCAGGCGGTCGCTGAAACCCTGGGCGTCCTGCTCTCGGGCCTGCTGCTGGTCACCCTGGTGTGGCTGGGCTCGCACCAGATGATGGCCGGCGAACTCACCGTGGGGCAGCTGATCTCGTTCGTGGGGTACGCGGTGTTCATGGTCTGGCCGCTGCAGACCTTCTTCGAGTTCGCCCAGAAGTGGGTGCGCGGCCTGGTCTCGGCCCGCAAGACCATCGCGCTGCTCGACACCGACCTGCCGCTGGCCGAGGGGGACGCCGCGCTCTCACCCACCCCGCGGCTGCACGACCTGGCGTCCGGTCTGGTGGTCGAACCCGGACGCTACCTGGCGGTGGTGAGCGCCGATCCGGAGGAGTCCGCCGCGCTGGCCGACCGGCTGGGACGGTACCTCTCCGGTGCCGCCCCGGCGGTGGAACTGGACGAGGACCTGAAGGGACGCGCGGCCCGCCGGGCCCGTGCCGAACGGGACGCCCAGCGCGCTGCCGCCGCGGCCGCCGACGCCGAGGCCGGTCGGGCACGCTGGGGCGTCGAGGCCGACGGGGTCGACTACGCGCTGCTGCCGCTGGCCGAGTTGCGTCGCCGGATCGTGGTCTCCGATACCGGCAGCCAACTCTTCGCCGGCACCCTGCAGACCACCATCGACCCGCACGGCACCCACACCCGTGCCCAGGCCGAGGCCGCGCTGCGCACCGCCGCCGCCGAGGATGTCTTCGCTGGGCTGCCCGGCGGCTGGCAGGGCCGGATCGACGAGCTCGGCCGCGGCCTGTCCGGTGGGCAGCGGCAGCGGGTGGTGCTGGCCCGGGCGCTGCTGCTCGACCCCGAGGTGCTGGTGCTGGTCGAACCCACCTCGGCGGTGGACGCCCACACCGAGGCCCGGATCGCCGAGCGGCTGCCCGACCACCGCCGGGGACGGACCACCGTGGTGATCACCGCCTCGCCGCTGATGCTGCACTACACCGACGAGGTCGCCCTGCTGGCCGACGGCAAGGTGGTCGCCCGCGGCCCGCACGCCGATCTGCTGGCCACCGACCCGCGCTACCGCCAGATCGTCGCCCGCGGCATGGAGGAGGACGAATGAGCCTCTGGAACCCGGCCGCGCCTCCCACTATCTGCCAAATAGCCGCTCACCGCGACACATCTGTCGCGCAGGCCGAGTATCTGGCAGATAGTAGGACGACCGCCGGCCCACCCCGACCTGGTCGCGAAGTTCTGCCACCGGGGCGTGTTGGCCGACAACCAGGTCGCCTCCATGGCAGTTCGTGGTGGTGCCCGGTGGGGTATGTCCATTTGCAGTCAAATAGCCTCTCCGGCTGCCATATCTGGCAGCCGAGTGGGCTATTTGACCGAAAGTGGATCGGACGGGAGGCGCACCGATGACCGATCTGCTCGCCGCCTCCGCCGAAACCTGGCGGGAGGAACCCCCAGCGCCCCGGGTGCCCGATGAGCTGCTGGTCGACCGCACCCTGTCGCCAGCGGCCCGGCTGGGCGCCTGGCGCCGACGTCACCGGCTGCGGCAGGAACGCGCGGAGGCCTACTACGCCCAATCCCGCAACCCTGAGCAGGGGCTCCCAGTGGCGGGTAACGCCTCCGCCGCCCGCTTCCTCGGTGGGCTGCTCAGCACCCGCAGGGCGCGGGTGGCTGGGGTGCTGGCGTTCAACGCCGCGGCGGCGATCGCCGGTCTGTTGGTGCCCCGGATGCTGGGCAATCTGGTCGACATCGTTTCGGGCGGGGCCGGCGCCGCGGCAGTGGTCGACTCGATCATCCTCGGGGTGGTCGGTGTCGTCCTGCTGCAGTCGGTGCTCACCTTCGCCGCGCGGCGGGCGTCCGCGGTGCTGGGCTACGACCTGCTGGCCGCCGCCCGGGAGAGCGTGGTGGGCACCGTGCTGCGGCTGCCGCTGGGCAAGGTCGAGGCTGCCTCGTCCGGTGACCTGCTGACCCGGATCACCTCCGATGTGTCGAAGATGAGCGAGTCGATCCGCTGGGCGCTGCCGCAGTTCATCATCTCGATCGTGATGGTGGTTGCCACCATCGTCGCGCTGCTGCTGAACTCGTGGTTCCTGGCACTGCCGGTCTTCGTCACCCTGGTGGTGCTGTTCTTCGCCACCCGGCACTACCTGAAGCACGCCATGCAGGGCTACATCACCGAGGGCGGCACCTACAGCCGGATCAACTCCACCATGACCGAGACGGTGGACGGCGCCCGGACGGTCGAGGCCCTCGGCCTCGCCAGCCGTCGGATCCAGGCGGTCGACGAGGACATCGAGGAGTCGAACCAGGCCGAGCGCTACACCATGAGCCTGCGGAACCTGTTCTTCATCTGGCTGGACATCTCGTTCCAGTTCCCGCTGATCGCGGTGGTCATCCTGGGCACCTGGGGCTACTCCCAGGGCTGGGTGACGATCGGCCAGATCACCGCCGCCGCGATCTACGCCCAGGGCCTGATCGAGCCGATGGACCGGCTGATCCAGGTCTTCGACCGGCTGCAGGTGGGCATGGCCGGCACCACCCGTCTGCTGGGCATCGCCGAGGTGCCGGACGACCGTACCTCCGGCCCGGCGCGTCCGGAGGGCACCGACCTGGCCGGCCGCGACCTGCGGTTCGCCTACCGCGAGGGCACCGACGTGCTGCACGGCGTCGAGCTGGAACTCAAGCCCGGCGAGCGGCTGGCGGTGGTGGGTCCGTCCGGTTCGGGCAAGTCGACGCTGGGACGCCTGCTGGCCGGCATCAACCGTCCGCGAACCGGTGAGGTGGAAGTCGGCGGCGTGGACGTGATGGAGCTCCCGCTCGACCTACTGCGCACCGAGGTGGCGCTGGTGACCCAGGAGCACCACGTCTTCGTCGGCACGGTGCGGGACAACATCGTGCTCGCCCGCGACGTGCAGTTGAAACCGGACGAGGTCGACCCGGCGGTGGTGTCGGCGCTGCAGGCCGTCGACGCCTGGGAGTGGGTGGAGAAGCTGCCGCAGGGTCTGGACACCATGCTCGGCCACGGCCGCCATCGGCTCACCCCGGCCCAGGCCCAGCAGGTCGCGCTGGCCCGGCTGGTGGTGGCCGACCCGCACACCCTGGTGCTGGACGAGGCCACCTCGCTGATCGACCCGCGTACCGCCCGCCACCTGGAGGGCTCGATGGCCACCCTGCTGGACGGACGTGCCGTGGTCGCGATCGCGCACCGGCTGCACACCGCCCACGACGCCGACCGGATCGCGGTGGTGATCGACGGCCGGATCGCCGAATTCGGCTCCCACCACGAGCTGATCGAAGCTGGACGGCGAGTACGCCCGGCTGTGGCGCACCTGGCGCAGTTGAGCCTCGCTCGGACGTCGCCAGACTGCACCCGCTGCGCCCGGCCGTGACCTCCACCCGCCGAGAGCCAGCGTTAGTGGCCGAGGGCCCGCCCTGAAGGCAGGTCTTCGGTACCGATGGCTGGCTCTCGCTGGTCTTGCCAGGCGGGAAACCTTGATCGGACCGCAGGGTTCACGTAGATTCCCCGGCATGCAGACCAGGGCCGGGCGCCGGATGATGCGCCGCATTGCCTGCTGTTGTTGTCTGTTCTGAGCACACCTTGAGCCGTTCGGCTCGCCCCTGCTCACGCTGCCTGAGGGCGGCATCTCAACCCATCAGTCGCCACTGCGGCGTCCCTTTGTATTCCTGGAGGTTCCATGTCCGTCACCGCCGAGTACCTGTCCAACAACGTCCGCTACGCCGAGACCTTCTCCGGCCCGCTGCCACTGCCGCCCTCCCGCCACGTCGCCGTGGTCGCCTGCATGGACGCCCGGCTGAACGTCTACGCGATTCTCGGGCTCGGAGACGGTGAGGCGCACGTCATCCGCAATGCCGGCGGCGTGGTCACCGACGACGAGATCCGGTCGCTGGCGATCAGCCAACGCCTGCTCGGCACCAAGGAGATCATCCTGATCCACCACACTGACTGCGGCATGCTCACCTTCACCGACGACGACTTCAAGCGTGCCATCCAGGACGAGACCGGCATCAAGCCGGAGTGGGCTGCCGAGTCCTTCACCGACCTGGACGAGGATGTGCGCCAGTCGATCGCCCGGATCAAGGCGAGCCCGTTCGTGGTCCACAAGGACGCGATCCGCGGCTTCGTCTTCGACGTCGCCACCGGACAACTGAACGAGGTCTGACCGCAGGCCACCAGGAACCGTCCCCGGCCACGGGGGACGGTTCCTGGGCCACCGGGGACGGTTCCTGGTGGCCCCTAAGACCAATTCAGCGCCAGACTGCGTTCTGCGGGTGAGAACCGACCGCCGGCGGCGATGCGGCGCTGGGTTCGTCTCAGTCCCGGACGACCAGGATTACCTTGCCGGTGTTGTCGCCGGAGTCGAGATGCCGGTGGGCCTCGGCGACCCGCGCCAGCGGGAACCGGGTCTCGGGGGCCGGCTTGATCCGCCCGGCGGCGATCAGCGGCCAGACCCGCTGCGTCCACCAGCTGGGCGATCGCCGCCTTCTGCGCCGCCGGACGCCCGCGCAGGCTGGTCGCGGTCACGGTGGCGCGCTTGGTGAGCAGACGGTTCAGGTCGAGGGTGCCCTTGCGCCCGCCCTGCAGGCCGATCACCACCAGCCGTCCGTCGGGGGCGAGGGCCGCCACGTTCGACTCCAGGTACTTGGCGCCCATCACGTCCAGGATGACGTCCACCCCGCGTCCGTCGGTGGCGGCCTTCACCGCGGCCGGCCAGTCGTCGTGGTAGTCGATCGCGACGTTCGCCCCGAGGGTGCGGCACAGCTCCAGCTTGGCCTGTGACCCCGCGGTGGTCAGCACCCGCGCGCCGAGCGCCCTGGCGTACTGGATGGCGAATGTCCCAATCCCGCCGGCCCCGCCGTGGATCAGGACGGTCTCGCCCGCGCCCAGGTGGACGTGTTCGAAGTTCGACGCCACCGTGGCCGCGACCTCGATCACGCCGGCCGCGCTGATCAGGTCGACCACCGGTGGGGGTGCGATGGCCTGTCCGGCGGGCAGCGCGACGTAGTCGGCGTAGCCGCCGCCGGCCAGCAGCGCGACGCACGGATCGCCCACCGTCCAGCCGTCGACCCCGTCGCCGACCTCGTGGACGTGGCCCGACACCTCCAGCCCGATCACCTCGCTGGCCCCCGCCGGCGGCGGGTAGAAGCCCTGGCGCTGCAGCAGGTCGGCCCGGTTGACGCCGGCCGCGGCGACCGCGATCACCAGCTCGCCCGGCCCGGCGGTCGGAAGGGAGGCTTCTGCCAGGATCAGGTTCTCCGGACCGCCGGGGGCGGTGACGTCCACGATGCGCATACCCCCAGCTTGGCACGCGTCCGACGACCGTGCCGGCATCGGCTCCCGACACAAACCGGGGAGCAGAGGCCAGTCGAGTGGATTATCCACGCGAGTACCCGCTGCTCCCCGGTTTCTGTCCGGCGCTGGTGGCCGGCCGGCTGAGTACAGCCGCGGTGAGCGTTGGCACTACGATGGGGCGACCGGGCGAGGTCGCATAGTGGACTAGTGCAGCCGCCTTGAAAGCGGCCGAGTGTCAAAGCTCCGTGGGTTCGAATCCCACCCTCGCCGCGAACCAGCGGAGCGGGAGATTCCCGAGAGAACAAGAGGCGTACCAGGGAGCGGAGCGACCGGATCCCCTCGCCGCCAGCGTCGTCCACCGGAGGTTTCCGTGAGTACCCACCTGATGAAGCCGAGGCCGCCGGTGCGCGCGTTCGGCATGGCCGCGGTCCTCGCCCTGGTCGGAGTGGGGTTCTTCGTGACCCCCGAACTGTTCGGCTGGCACGGCGTGGTGCGCGGGATCGGCGTGCTGTTCATCGTGCTGGGCTTCGTCATCCTCGCGCTGGCGATCGTCGCCATGCAGCGGATGCGGGTGGAGATCGTGCTGGACGAGGACGGCTACCGGGTGATCGGCCCGTTCGGTGCCCGCAGCGGCAGTTGGGCGGACGTCGTCCAGGTCACCCGGGCCACCGGTCAGATCGTGTTCTACGGACGCGACCAGCGCCGCACCGTGATCGCCATGCCACGCGGTGGCGACGGCGACCTGGACGCCCTCGGGATCGACATTGCGCGGCACCTGGACGCCCATCGTGGTTACGGCAGCGTGCCGCCGCCAGAACCAGAACCTGACGCCGAGTAGGACGTTCGCTGGAACCGATCAGCGGCCCTGCCGGTAACCCTTGGGGTCGTCGCGGGTCCCGGGGTAGCCCTTGGGCTTGAAGCCGGTCGGGTTGTAGGCGCATTCGTCGGTCAGGTCGCTGCTCTTGGGCTTCTTGGTCGGCTTGTTCGTCGGTGAGGCGGAGCTCGAGGCGGTCGGCGTGCTCGAGGCGGTGGGCTCGGCATTGGACTTCTTGGCTTCCTTCAGCGCGGTCTGGACGCGCTTGCGGACGGTCTCCCAGTTGGGGTTGAGCGTGCTGAAGCCGTCCTTGCCGTTCTCGAAGCCGATGCTGCGCAGCTTCGTCCCCTGCACCCGGGTGGCCAGGGTGAGCATCGGGCCGACCATGCTGTCGGGAATGTCGGAGTTCACCGTCTTCTCGCCGGCGGCGGCCAGCTTCTGGAAGTTCGTCAGTACGTTCAGCGGGTTGGCCTGCTGGGCGACCGCGTTGATCACGCAGCGCTGCCGGGCCATCCGGCTGTAGTCCTCGTAGCCCCAGCGGCCACGGGCGTACCACAGCGCCAGGCGTCCCTTCAGATGCTGGTCGGGGCCGGGCTCGATCCACCCGGTGGGCAGCCAGTTGCGGTCGGTGTTGCCGCCGATCGGGATCGGCTCGTTGACGTTCACCGTGATACCGCCGAGGGCGTTGATGACGTCCTTGAAGCCGTCCATGTTGACGGTGACGAAGTAGTCGATGTCCAGGCCAAGGGCCTCGCCGACCGAGACCTTCATGATGTCCTCGGGCAGGTGCTTGGTCTTGCCCAGGATGTCCTTCGGCACCCGCGGCGGGATGTTGCGGTACATCGCGTTGAGCGCGTACTCCTGGTTCTTCGGATCGCGTCCGTCGTACCAGCCATTGGGGAAGTAGTCGTGGAGCTTGGAGTCCTTCGGGAAGGGCATGCGCGCGGTCTGCCGCGGCAGCGAGAACAGCGTGGTCGCGCCGCTGGCGGTGTCGATGGAGGCGACGATCACGGTGTCGGGACGCATCCCGAGCTTGTCACTGCGCCCGGTGCCGGAGTCGCCACCCAGAATCAGGACGTTGAGCTGTTCCTTCTCCGCCCACGGATCGACCGTGTTGGTGATCTGCGGGACGGTCTGACTGCCCTCGTCGCCACCGAAGATGGAGCCGACCAGGCCCGCGGCGGAATAGGCGACATTGGCGCCCAGCGCCAGCGGGGCGGCGACGACGAAGGAGAGCACTCCAACCAGCGCGCCACCGGCTGCCCGTTGCCCGAGGCTGGCCCCAGCTGGGCGAAGCGCCAGATGGGTGGAGCCGATCACGATCACCCAAGCCAGCGCCAACACCAGCAGCCCCACCGCGCTGACCTGCAGCACCAGCTTCGGATTGGTGGCCAGGGCGACAACCTGCTTCTGGAAGAACGCGGCGGCCGCCAGACCACCGACCAGCAGCAGCGCGATCGCCATCACCAGCGACCCGGTGACCCTCTTCCCCGAACGCCACAGCCCGAGACCGGGAAGGATGGTGCCCAGCACCGTCCAGCCAGCCGCGTGGCCCATGCCCCCGGTGGCCGGCTCAGGCGCGAGCGCCCGCCGCGGCCCGCCAGCGGGTGGGGGTACCTCCGAGGCTCCGCCTCCGGCAGCGCGGCGAGGCTGATCGGCCCCGTTGTCGTCCCGGGGCGCGGGCAGGTCGGCAGGCATGGATCCCCTATCACGAATGAGCAGGCAGAGTCTACCGTCCGCCTTGAAACGCCCATGAGTTGCTGGCAGCCGACCCTCGACCCCCGGCTCCGAGTCGGGGAATGTAGTACCTGTTCGGCCTCCCGCTGGCAGACACCGAACAAGTACTACGCCAGAGCGGGAGGACGGGGCCTACCGGGAGGCCACGGGGCGCAGCGGACGGCGCGGGCGCTGTTGTCGCGGTCTCCCCAGCCGGACGGGAGTGCCCGCCAGGTCGCCTGCGCCACTCGTCCGTGTCCGCACCCGCTTTGCTGCCGCGCCGCCGCCCCGGTAGGCTGGCCGCGCACTTGGAGGTGTCGCCTAGTCAGGTCTATGGCGCCCGCCTGCTAAGCGGGTTTGGGGCTCAACCCCATCGCGAGTTCAAATCTCGCCACCTCCGCCATGACCAGGGCAAACGCTCCTCCGCGATCGCGGAGGAGCGTTTCTCCGTCTCACGGCCAGGTTCCAGGCCCAACTGGGTCAGAAGCGGCCTGCCGGGTAGGCGCCGGCACGCGCTGGACGCGGGGCGGTGACGTCGAAGACTACGGATGAGGGCCATGGGTGATCTTCCTGACCGAGTTCCTCCACGAATCGTGGAGGAGTTGCCCGACGGCTATGCCGGGTGGGTCCCCGAGATCGCAGCCGGGGCGTGGGACACGGCGCTGATCAACGGGCTGCGACTCATCGAGGCTAGGGCGTGCAACTCGGATTCGATCCGGACGCGGCCTACTGCGCGCCGTCGATCACGGCGCGCGAGGCCAACGGCTGCTTGAGTGGCACATCGACAACGAACGGGTAGTCGACGGTCGTCTGAGGTCCATCGCAGCTGGCGTCGGGTCGGCGTCCCGCCCACACGGTGACGGTGACAGCAGTATCGGTCTCAGTCACGTCGATGCGTCCGACGACGTTGCACGGAGGCCCGGTCCGCAACAAACCCTCAATGCGCATGACCGCCTGGTCAGGGACGCCGGTCGCTCGTGTGAAGGCCTGTTTGTGGGCGTCCCGAATCGGCTCTGGCGTGACTGGGTTCGGATGGCCGGGCATCCCCGACGGCGAAGCCAGCGGGCCGGAACTCACCACCCCGTCGGACCCGATCGACGGCGTCGCGGGCGGGCCGGAGCAGGCCGCCAGCAGCATCAACAGGACGGGGAGGGCGCGACGAGAGGACGCCAGCGAGATGTTATATCGGCCACTAGGCCTTGACCTTCTTGGTCTTCGTCGACGTCTTGCTGAGTGTGGTGTACCCGGCGTTGCGGCCAGTCACCTTGACGCGGATCTTCTTGCCTTTGTCGGCCTTGACCAGCTTGTAGGTCGTGCCGGTGGCGCGCTTGATCTTTTTCGAGTTGCGGTACCACTGGTAGCTGAGCGTGGTGTTTGCCGGTTGCCAACTGCCGGGGACGGCGGTGAGCACCCGGCCAACCTTCGCGGTGCCCTTGATCTTCGGGGTCGCTCCGGTGAGCGTGCCCGATGAGACCTTCTTGGTTGCCGTGGATGTTTTCGAGATCGTCTGGTAGCCAGCTCGGGAGCCCGTCACGGTGACGGTGATGGTCTTGCCCTTGGCCTGTCCTGGAACGGTGAGGGTGGAAGCGGTGGCTCCGGGGATCGCAGCGCCGTTGGCCTTCCACTGATAGGTCAGGGTGAGGGGCGACGGCCCCCAGGTGCCGGGCTTCGCACTGAGCTTCTTCCCGACCTTGGCCGTCCCGCTGATCGTCGGGGTGCCCGGGGTGAGCGACAAGGTGGTGGTCTCATAGCGGACGGTCTGGTAGAGGCTCGCAACCTGGTCGCCGTAGTAGGGGCTGTACATCCACGAGGGTGAAGCCGTGTAGACGAAGTCGTTGTGCCCGTTGACATAGCCCCAGGAACCGTTGAAGGAACGGAGCCACGGCCCGCCCGACGAACCGCCGGTCAGGCCCGAATACATGTAGATCGTGCCGTCGCCTGCGCTGGCGGTGGATCCGTCGGCCCGCCACAGGAGCTGTCCGTTGTAGGGCGAGCCCGCGGGGTAGCCGAAGGCGGTCACCGGATAGCTGGCGCTCTGGTTCCACATGATTCCCTGGGCACCGAGATAGTCGGCGATCCGGTAGCCAAAGTTGACGTCCATCGTGGCGGCGCCCACGTCATAGGCTTCCAAATTGTTGTAGAACCAGATGCCTGGGGTGGTGAGGTTCTTCGCATACCAGGTGCCGTAGGGTCGCGAGCCGTTGGAGTAGGCCGGAACGAACGCCACGTTGTACGACCAGGTGGCGTACTCGGTGAGGCAGTGTCCGGCCGTCCACACCAGACTCTTGCCCTCGCTGTTCACGATCGAGGCCGAGCACACGTAGTTCTCACCGTCGCGGGTGAAGAAGACCTTGCCATTCGTGCGCGCCGCCAGATGGTCGTCGGGCAAGCCGGGCTGACTGGCCTGCGGCGTCACTGGCGACGTGCGCTGCTTGTCAGTGGACGGTGTCAGGGCCTTGCTGCCGAGAGCGGGTGGCACGCTGCCGGGCGCCCCCGCCGGTTTCGCCGGCACGCGCTGCATCGGCGCTGTGCCGGAGCGGTTCGCCGAGCGGTCGGCATCGACGGACTTCGCGGCACTCATCCGGGCTGACGTCCAATATGCCTCGAGGGCAGCGGCCTCAGCCTTGACGCCGGTGCCGCTCATCAGTCTGGTGACCTCTGTGGAGAGCTCGTTCGGATGCGACACGGTGCTGCCGGACACCGGCGTGGTGGGCGTCTCGCCGCGAGCCGTGAACGGAGTGGAAAACAGGATCGCGGTTGCCGCGACGCCTGCCAGTGCGGTCACCGCGGTCAAACGCCTGCGGTGATGTGTGCGTGCCATGGTGAGTCATCCTCCTGCCCCGAGGGCAACGGTGCTCCCGATGCCGCTTTGACTCTGGTCGTAGTGAACCAGCTTCCAGGCCACCGCGTGCGGCGCCTGGGGGATCTCGTACAGGCTCATACGCCAGCGGTGCTTCGCCGAGTTCCTGGCGTGCAGTACGGTGCGCTCCGCAGACGCCCTGATGCGGTCAAACCTGGCCACCGAGCACGACGGCGAGACGCGAGCCAGCACCTCCTATGACCCCGAACCTGACCATTCCCAAGTAATTTCCAATAAAACCCTTGCGAATGCCTTGGATACTGTGCAAGAATCACAAGTGAAGTCACAGAGTGCTCTAGCTCAACTCGAGGAGGTGTTGAGGTGGACATTGAGGAACGCCAAGACCAGATTGCTGCGCTGGTGCGGTCCAGGAAGCGCGTCAAGGCCCTTGCCCTGAGCGAGCTGTTCAATGTCTCGGTCGAGACGATCCGCAAGGATCTCCTCGATCTGCAGGAACGCGGCGTCCTGGTTCGGGTGCATGGCGGGGCGCAGGCGCGTCCGGGCGGACAGGAGAGCGCCTACGACCGGCGCCGGTCGGTGAACACCGCGGCCAAGGAGGCGATCGCCGCGGTCGCGTCGAGGGTCTTCGAGGACGGCGCCACCATCTACCTCGACTACGGCACCACGACGTACGCCCTGGCTTCACAGCTGGTCAGGGACCGGCGGCAGGTGAGGGTGCTCACCAATGCGCTGCCGATCGCGAACCTGCTGGCCGAGTCGGAGTCGATCGAGACGGTGGTGCTCGGTGGCATCCTCCGTCGGAACGAGCGGTCGCTGTACGGCCCGATGGCCGAACGCTCGCTGGAGTCGGTCTACATGGAGGTGGGCTTCTTCGGGTGCGCCGGGATCCATCCCAAGGCCGGCATCACCAACCATCACCCGTTCGAGGCGGCCGCCAGCGGGCTGGCCATGAGCCACTGCGCCCAGGTCGCGGTGCTGGCCGACTCCGACAAGCTGGAGACCATCGCCGCGAACCGGATCGCCGGCCTGGAAGAGATCGATCTGCTGATCACCAATGCCACACCCAGCGCTGAGTTCAGCGCTGCCCTGGAGGCGGCCGACGTCACGGTCGCCCTGACCGAGGAGTCCCGCCGTGGAGTTTCATGATGCCCTGATGTTTCCCAAGTTGGACGTCGCCGACCGCGACGAACTGCTGCAGGTGCTCGGCACCGCCGTCACCAACCTGGGGCTGGCCCGGCCGGACTACGCCGCCGCCCTGCTGGAGCGGGAGCGGGAGTTCGCCACCGGCCTGCCGATCAACGGCGGGGTCGCGATCCCGCACACCGCCGCCGAGTACGTCCTGGGCAACACCGTCGCGGCCGCCACCCTGGCGCACCCGGTGACCTTCCAGGAAATGGCCAGCGAGGACGACGCCGAGATCGAGGTGTCGACCGTCCTGATGCTGGTCTTCGCCGACGCCTCCCAGCACGTGCCGCTGCTGTCGAAGATCATCGCCGCCATCCAGGATCCGCAGTTCGTCCAGGCGCTCTCCGAGGCCGCGGACCCGTCCGCCATGAAGCGGATCATCACCGACGCTCTCCCCGTCGACCAGCCCCCGACCTGACCACCCACCAGACACCCAACAGGATCCACTCATTCCAAGGAAGGAAACCCCCATGAAACTCATCCTCGTTGCCTGTGGCGGCGCCGTCGCCACCTCCACCCTCGCCGCCGACCGGGTTCGGGAACTGTGCCGCACGAACGGCATCGCCGCGGACGTGCAGCAGTGCCGGATCAGTGAACTGGCCAGCCGCGCCGACACCGCCGACCTGATCGTCACCACCGCGAAAGTCAGCCGTGACTACGGCGTTCCGGTGATCCACGGCATCGCCTTCGTCTCCGGCATCAACATCGAGCAGACCGAAGCGAAGATCCTCGAGGTTCTCAAGGACTGAACCCAAAGCGGGGTGCCGCCTCCGGGCAGGGAGGCAACACCCCTTGTCATCCTCGGAAAGGACAACCCCATTATGGACGCATTCCTCGCTGTCATCCAATACATCGTCGATCTCGGGCCCAGCGTGATGCTGCCCCTGATCATCGTCATCTTCGGCCTGCTGCTCCGGCAGGGCATTGGCAAGTCGGTGCGAGCCGGCCTCACCATCGGCGTTGGCTTCATCGGGATCGGCCTGGTGGTCGGCCTGCTGACCGACGCGCTCGGCCCGGCCGCCCAGGCCATGGCCGAACGGTTCAACCTCGGCCTGAACGTCATCGACCTCGGCTGGCCCGGCACCGCCCCGATGGCCTGGGCGTCCCCGATGGGCCTGATCGCGATCCCGATCGCCATCGGCGTCAACATCGTGATGCTGCTGCTGCGGGCCACCCACGTCCTCAATGTCGACATCTGGAACATCTGGCACATGGCCTTCACCGGCGCGATCGTCCAGATCGCCACCGGCAGCTTCTGGTGGGGCATCGCCGGCGTGGTCGTCCACGCGGCCATCGCCTACAAGCTGGGCGACATCTTCGGCCCGGTCACCGACAACTTCTTCGGCCTGGAGGGTGTCGCCATCCCGCATGGCACCTCCGCCTACATGGGCGTCCTGGCCAAGCCCTTCGACGACCTGTTCGAGAAGATCCCCGGCATCCGCAAGATCACCTTGACCACCGAGAAGCTCGAGGAGAAGCTCGGCGCGGCGGGCGAGCCGCTGATCGTCGGCACGATCCTCGGCATCGCGATCGGCCTGCTGGCCGGCGACCCCTTCGGCCAGGCGCTGCAGCTGGGCGTCAAGATGGGCGCGGTGATGATCCTGATGCCGATGGTGGTCAAGCTGATCATGCAGGGTCTGTTGCCGATCGCCGAAGCCGCCCGGTCCATCCTGCAGAAGCGGTTCAAGGACTCCAACTTCAAGATCGGTCTCGACCCGGCCCTGCTGCTCGGCCATCCGCAGGTGATCTCCGCCAGTCTGATCTTCGTCCCGCTCACCGTGCTCATCGCCGCGCTGATGCCGGGCAACCGTGTGCTGCCCTTCGGCGACCTGGCCACCATCGGCTTCTTCATCGCGATCGCGGTCGGCGTCCACAAGGGCAACATCTTCCGCACCCTGTTCTCCGGCACCGCGATCATGATCATGACGATCTGGATCTCCAACCAGATGATCGAACTGCAGACCGAACTCGCGCGCAACACCAACCTGCTCGGCAACGCCACCGAGGTGTCCTCCCTCGACCAGTCCGGCAGCCCGATCACCTACCTGATGGCCAAGCTCGTCTCCGGCCAGCTCTCCCCGGGTTGGTTCGTCATCTTCGGTCTCTATCTGGCCTGCTTCGGCTACACCTACTTCAAGTACCGCCGCCGGACGCTGTGGGTGGAGCCCGCCGAGACCGCCGAGGCGGCAGCCTGATGGCCTCATCCGTCACAGCCACGTCGGTGATGCGGTCCGCCGCGGTGGTCGGGGAGCAGCAACTCGAGTTCGTCACCAGTCCGATCCCCAGTTGCGGGCCGGACGAGGTGCTGATCCGGGTCGCCTACTGCGGCATCTGCGGTTCGGACGTCCCCCGCTACTTCGACGGCGCCGTCCATGCCTATCCGCAGGTGCTGGGTCACGAGCTCTCCGGGACGGTGGCGGCGGTCGGCAACGACGTGACCCAGGTCGCCGTCGGCGATCGGGTGGCGGTGGCGCCGCTGGTGCCCTGCCACGCCTGCGAGGAGTGCCTGGCCGGTCACCACTCGTTGTGCCCGCGGTACTCCTTCGTCGGCTCCCGCCAGCAGGGCGGGCTGGCCGACTACGTCGTGGTGCCGCAGGTCAACGCGGTACCGGTGGGCGATCTCGACCTCAAGCTCGCGGCCCTCATCGAACCGCTCACCGTGGCCATCCACGGCGTCGAGCGGGCCGAGTTCGAGCCGGGTCAGGACGCGGCCGTGCTCGGCGGCGGGGTGATCGGCCTGATGACCGTCATCACGCTGCGGGACAAGGGGGCGCGCCACATCACCGTGGTCGACCTCAACCCCTGGGTGCTCGAGGTGGCGCGCCGGTTCGGCGCCACCCACACCGTCCAGGTCGGGGTCCAGGATCCGACGGCGCACTTCCGGCAACTGGGTGCGCCGGCGCTCACCATCGAGACCGCCGGAGCGGCGGCCACCCGCCAACTCGCCCTCGACGTCGCGGCCAAGAACGGCACGGTGGTGTTCGTCGGCACCCCCACCACCGCCGTGACGCTGGATCCGGACACCTTCGAGCACATCCTGCGCAAGGAACTCACCCTGCGCGGATCCTGGATGTCCTACTCGGCCCCCTTTCCGGGGGGCGAATGGCGGCAGGCGCCGCGGCTGCTCGCCACCGCGGCGAGCGACCCGGCCGCCATCGTCACCCACGAGTTCGCGCTGGCCGACGTGGCCGAAGGTTTCGCGGTGATGAGGTCGGGGGAGCAGCAGCGGCTTAAGGTCATGTTCCGGATCGCTGGAGGCTGAGTTGACCATTCACTGCATCACCCCCAACCCCGCCGTCGACATCACCTACCGGGTGGACGACCTGGCGGTGCACGCCGTGAACCGGGTCCGCGAGGTCACCCGGCGGCCGGGGGGCAAGGGGGTCAATGTCGCCCGGCTGCTGGCCGCCCGGGGTCTGCCCGCGGCGACCTACGGCTTCCTCGGCGGCGGGACGGGCAACCAGCTGGTCGACCTGCTGGAGGCGCTCCAGCCGGCGCTGCCGCAGCGCTGGACCTTCACCGGCGCCGACACCAGGCTCACCATCGCCGTGGTGGACGGCCAGGACACCACCATGTTCAACGAGCCCGGTCGTCCGGTCACCGCCGGTGACTGGGACGGCCTGGCCGCCACCGTGGCCGAACACTGCCGGCCCAGCGACGTGGTGACGATCTCGGGCTCGCTACCCACCGGGGCCGAGCCCGAGCGCCTGGCCGACCTGGTCCGGGCCGCCCGGGACGCCGGCGGCACGGTGATCGCCGACACCTCCGGCGCCGGCCTGATCGCCGCCGCCCGAGCCGGGGCGCAGCTGCTGAAACCGAACCACCACGAGCTTCTGGAAGCCACCGCTGCGCCCGACCTCGCCACCGGCATCCGGCAACTGCTCGACGCCGGCAGCCAGGCGGTGGTGGTCTCACAGGGTGCCGAGGGGATCCTGCTGGGCACCCCGACCGCGACCTACCACGCCGGGCTCGGCCAGCAGCTCACGGGCAATCCCACCGGGGCGGGTGATGCCCTGGTCGCCGCGCTGGCCGCCGCCATCGCCGCCGGTCCGGACGCCCCGCTGGTGGACGCCCTGCCCAGCGCCGTCGGCTGGTCCGCCGCCGCCGTCCTCTCCCCGGTGGCCGGTGAACTCGACCAGGCCACGGCCGACCAACTCACCCACGACGTCACGATCAAGGAGCTGTAGTGCTCGCCTCCCTCACCAACCTCGCCCGCGAGGCCCGCGCCGCCGGCCGCGGCCTGGGTGCGTTCAACGTCATCCACCTCGAGAACGCCGAGGCCATCGTCAGGGCGGCCGAACAGGCGGGCCTGCCCGTCGTCCTCCAACTCTCGGAGAACGCGATCAAGTTCCACCAGGGCCGCCTCGAACCGCTGGCGCTGGCCACCTTGTCGATCGCGCGACACACCGCGGCGCGGGTCGCCGTGCACCTCGACCACGCCAAGGACCTCACGCTCATCCAGCAGGCGATCCAGCTCGGGTTCAGCTCGATCATGTACGACGGTTCGCACCTGCCGGACGACGAGAACCGGACCACCACCGCGCAGGTGGCGCACTGGTGCCACGACGCCGGGATCACGATCGAGGCCGAGCTCGGCGAGGTCGGCGGCAAGGACGGCGTCCACGCCCCCGGCGCGCGCACCGACCCGGACGACGCCCGCCAGTTCGTCCAGGACACCGGGGTGGACCTGCTGGCGGTCGCGGTGGGCAGTTCGCACGCCATGACCACCCGGGACGCGGTGCTCGACCTCGACCTGGTCGGCCGGCTGGCGGCAGCCGTGCCGGTGCCGCTGGTGCTGCACGGCTCGTCCGGGGTCAGCGACCAGGCGATGGTCGAGGCGATCCGGGCCGGGATGACCAAGATCAACGTCTCCACCCACCTCAACAAGGTGTACACCGACCAGGTCCGGGCCACCCTCAGCGCTCAGCCGGCCGTGGTCGACACCCGAAAGTGGACCGGCCCGGCGAACCAGGCGATGACCGACGAGGTGGCTCGGCTGCTTCAGCTCTATCGCACCCCGCAGGAGGGTCGGCTTGGCTGACCGGAGCCGGCCGGACGCGGGTACCGCGACGCCGCTCGCCGGCGTGTTGTGGGACCTGGACGGCACCCTGATCGACTCCGAGCCGGTGTGGCGGGAGGCGCAACTGCGGCTCGCGGCCGAGTTCGACAGTTCCTGGAGTTCGGCCGACGGTCTGGCCTACGCCGGACGCCCGATGGAGGTCACGATCGCCGCGATGCAGGCGTCGGGCATCCAGGTGTCGGCCGAGCTGATCCGGGCCCGCGTGCTCCGCGAGGTGACCGAGTCCCTCCGGCGCCACCTGCCCTGGTGCGCCGGGGCGCTGGAGTTGGTCGAGGAGCTGCGCGGCGCCCGGGTCGCGCAGGCGATCGTCACCACCTCGCCGAGGTCCATGGTCGACGTGGTCCTCGACTGGCTTCCACCGGACACCTTCGCGGTGGTCGTCTCTGGCGACGACGTGACCCGCCGGAAGCCCGATCCCGAGCCCTACCTCGCGGCCGTCCGGGCGCTCGGCGCCGTCCCGGGTCGGTGTGTCGCGATCGAGGACAGTCCGTCCGGCCTGGCATCCGCCCTGGCGGCCGGGGTCGTGACGATCGGCGTCCCCAACGGCACCGACCTGCCGCCGGCCCCGGGCTGGACCCGACTGCCCTCGCTCCGCGACCTCGGGATCGAGGAACTCCACGAACTCCTGGAAGTCGGCTCCACCAACTGAGTCCTGGGCGGGCCTGGATTTCCGCCCATGGCAGTGGGAAACCTGCTGGTTGTAATGACAACAGCTTGATTTGGTTGACAGGGTCAGTTGAGCTACTTACCCTGCTGGATGTCCGATGGCCGGCGGTGATCGTCGCTGGCACCCGCATCCGTGGAAGGTCACACAGAAGTGCCCAGTGCTCCCCACTCGCGTTGGCTCGAGTCTGAAACCGACCGGCTTCTCCGCTTCGCCCGCTACGCATACCGGGAAGCAGGTGGGTTCGGAATCCTCGACAGCGAGGGATCCTTCGATCCGGAAGCGCCCGCCGATCTTCTGATCACCTGCCGGATGACGCACGTCTTCTCGATTGCTGCCCTATTGGGGCGCGGCGGTGGCGGATTGCTGGCTGATCACGGGCTCCGTGCGTTGAGTGGGATCCTGCGAGATCAGGAGCATGGGGGTTGGTTCCGTAGCTCTGATCCCGTTGGTGATCCTGGGGCGAGTCGCAAGGAGGCCTATGCTCACGCATTCGTTCTGCTCGCCTTCTCAAGTGCTACAGCAGCTGGTCGGGACGGTGCGCGAGAGTTGCTGAACGAGGCCACCGAGGTCATCGAACGTCACTTCTGGAGCGAGGACGAAGGCCGATCACTGGAGTCATGGGACGCGGGTTTCACCCAGTCCGAGGACTACCGGGGAGCCAACTCCAACATGCACAGCGTCGAGGCCTATCTCGCGGTGGCGGACGCCACGGGTGATCGGGTCTGGTTGCAGCGGGCCTTGCGGATCGCCGAGTGGCTGATCAACCGGACCGCACGAGGGAACGGCTGGCGGATCGTGGAGCATTTCGACGGCGACGGTCGTCCCGACCTGGAGTACAACCTGGCGGATCCAGCTCATCAGTACCGGCCCTACGGTGCGACGATCGGCCACGCTTTCGAATGGTCACGTCTGCTCCTGCAGCTGCGCGCGGAACTGGCCAGTGAGGCGCCGGATTGGCTCCTGGAGGCTTCAGAGGCGTTGTACTGGACCGCCGTCCAGGAGGGCTGGCGGGCGGACGGTGCAGCTGGCTTCGTGTACACCACCGACTGGCAAGGCAAGCCCGTGGTCCGGGCTCGGCTTCACTGGGTCATGGCTGAGGCGATCGCCGCCTCCGCAGCCCTGGCGAGCGCGACGAGCAATCCGGAGTATGCGGTCCGCTACCGCGAACTCTGGGACCATGCGGCGTTGTTCTTTTTCGACCTTGAGAAGGGGTCATGGCATCACGAGCTGGACGTCGAGAACCGGCCGAGCGCCAGCGTGTGGGCGGGCAAACCTGACATCTACCACGCGTTGCAGTGCACGCTGATACCGAGGCTGCCGTTGGCCCCGTCCTTGTCGTTCGCGCTTCGCGACGGCCTGCTAGACCGAGGTTGAGTCCCGGACCACCAACTCGGCTCCGAGGAGGAGCTCCACCGCCGGTAGCGACGGATCCTCGATCCGCGCCAGCAGTCGGTTGAGCGCCACCTCGCCAATCCTCGCGAAGGGCTGCGCCACGGTGGTCAAGGACACCTGCAGCAGCCGGGAGTACACCACGTCGTCGAAGCCAACGACTGCCAGATCGCCCGGCACGTCATGTCCGAGGCGGGTCAGGGTCTGGATGAGCAGGGCGGCGGTGCGGTCGTTCGCGCAGACGACCACCCTCGGAGAGTGCTGCTTGAGCGTGGTCTCCACCCAGCTGTCATCGGTGGGGTCGCCACTGACGTGCCAGTCGTTCGGGACGGTCACCCCACCTCGGGAGAGTGCCCAGCGGCAGCCCGCGCTGCGTAGGTCGGTGGTGCCGGGGTGCCCGGGCCGGGAGAGGAACATCGCTCGCCCCAGCCCGCGGTTGATCAGGTGTTCTCCAACGGCTGCGCCAGCCCGGAAATCGTCCATGCCGACCACGTCGAAGTCACTACGACCAGGAAACTCCACCAGGTCGCGGTCCAGCAGGACGATGGGGATTCCCAGCGAGGTGAACCGCTCGCAGACGGCGCGGTTCTCACGTTCCCGATTGGCGACGTTCTCCAGCGGAGCGAAGAGCACGCCGGAGACCTCCCGCTCCAGCATCCAGTCGGCCTGTGCGTTGACCGCGGACACCTCGTCACGGGGGCTCTCGTCCGGTCCCACCACGATTGGCAGGTTGAGAGCAGAGGCCGCCCGCATGATGTGGCGAGTGATCGGATCCCAGACCTCCGTGGATCCCAAGCCAGCGAGCATGAGGCCGATCGTCGTGCCATTGGCCATCGGCCGCGTCCCCGCGCCAGCGACGAAGGTGCCGGTGCCGACCCGTCGCTCGACCAGGCCGGCGGTCCGTAGTTCCTGGAGGGCGCGCGCCGCGGTGGGGCGAGAAACGCCGAACCGCAGACCGATCTGATTCTCGCTGGCGAAGCGGCTGCCGGGCCGCATCGTGGCGATCTCCTCGCGCAATTGCTGGACGATCTCGGCGTACTTGGGGCTGGACATGAGTTGTTATAGCAACCTTTCCGCCCACTAGTAATGACAACTGGGCTAGCAACCTTTAGGCTCAACTCGCGTCGAGACCTGACAACCATACTTCGCCGGCAGCGTGAGAAGAGAGAGGTGCCCAATGACGGCCCACCTGGAGCGGTTAGCTGAAGCAGAACACCTACGGGTGACGGTCTTTGGTGACCTCTCGCTGGACGCCTACTGGGATGTTCGCGCCGACCCGCAACAGGTCTCGGTGGAGACCGGGCTGGTGGTCCGCGAGGTGATGAGCCAGCGCTACACCCTCGGCGGCGCCGGGAACGTCCTGGTGAACCTCCGCGCGCTGGGGGTAGGTCAGCTGAAGGCGCTCGGGGTCTGTGGGAAGGATCCGTTCGGTGCTCGCCTGTTGGAGGAACTCCAGGCATTGGGGGTCGACGCCAGCGACTACCAGGTGGTGGGCGATGACTGGCAGACCCTGGTCTACGCCAAGCCCTACATCGGCTCGGCGGAAGAGTCCCGGATCGACTTCGGCACCTATCACGAACTGCCGCAGGCCGTGATCGAGGATCTCCTTCGGACGCTGGAGAGCGCCGCCGCGGTGTCCGACGCGGTCATCATCAACCAACAGGTCTCCACCTCGCAGTTCTCGGTATCGACCGTCGAACGGATCGCGGCGATCGTCGCAAAGCACTCCGATGTCGTGTTCGTGATCGATGCCCGCGATCTCGCCGCCACGATTCCGGGCGCAGTGCTGAAGGTGAACTGCCGGGA
Source organism: Propionicimonas sp. (assembly GCA_049840415.1). GTDB lineage: Bacteria > Actinomycetota > Actinomycetes > Propionibacteriales > Propionibacteriaceae > Propionicimonas. Next base: position 841,451 of record JASGLB010000014.1, read on the forward strand.
GGCCGCTGCGCTGGTGGGGGAGGAGCCGACCGAGATTCTCGCTGACGCCGATGCCGCACGGATCGCGGTGATCATCTCCACATCGACCGGTCGGCCGGTGTTCCTTACCCGTGGCGAGATGGGCATGCTGGTGGCCGACGGGGATCTGACCACTTCGATCCTGCCAGTCGATGTCGGGTCACGCGTTGACCCGGTCGGTGCGGGGGACTGCGTCACGGCAACCGTGGCGACGATGCTGGCGGCCGGTGCGGCCGCCCATGAAGCCGGCGAAGTCGCGAACCTGGCAGCGGCGATCACCGTCAAGCAGTTGCAGTCCACCGGCGCCCATGCGGTGAGCCCGGCGGCGATCGGAGAGATCGCAGAGTCGGATCGCATCTACGCGCCGGGCTTGGCCGCTGACGCCACCCGCGCGCGAATTGCGCCTGGCACGGCCTTCGAGATCGTGGATCCGGCTGGCCTGCGGCGCGAGTCGCGGTTCCGCCACGCGATCTTCGACCACGATGGCACTCTTTCCACGCTCCGGGAGGGCTGGGAAGCCGTCATGGCACCCATGATGCTGAAGGCGATCCTCGGCCCTGCCTATGGCCACACTTCGCCGGCGGCGGTCGCCGAGTGGGAAGCCCGGATCGCCGATTTCATCGACCGGACAACCGGCATCCAGACCCTGGTCCAGATGCAAGGCCTGGTCGAGCTCGTCCGGGAAGCCGGCTTCGTCCCACAAGCGGAGATCCTCGACCACTTCGGCTACAAGGAGGTCTACAACGACCTGCTGCTGGAGCAGGTGCGCGGCCGGGTGGCCGATCTGCGGGCAGGGCGGCTGGACCGTGAGGACTTCCACATCAAGAACGCCATCCCGCTGCTGGGGGCCCTGCGCGATGCCGGGATCATCCTGCATCTGGCCAGCGGCACCGATGAGGCTGATGTCGTCGCCGAAGCGAACGAACTCGGGTTCGGTGAGTATTTCGGTGACCGGATCTACGGCTCCATTGGCGATGTGGCCCACGAGGCCAAGGCCGTGGTGATCCAGCGGATCATCCGCGACAACCACCTGTCGGGCGCGGAGATCATCACCTTTGGTGATGGGCCGGTGGAGATGCGGGAGACCCGCAAGCGGGGCGGCTTGGCGGTCGGGGTGTGCAGCGATGAACTGCGCCGGCATGGCTTCAACGCCGCCAAGCGTCCGCGGCTGATCCGGGGCGGAGCGCAACTCCTGGTCGGCGACTACAGCGACCTCACCCAGCTTCTTTCGGTGCTCGACATCTCGCCCGCCCGCCAGCGGGCCATCGCATGAAAAGGAACCCACCCATGGGCGATATGACAGCAACGACATCCGTCAAGCGGATGCGCGAGATCCGCGACGAGATGGTGGCGGCCGGACAGAAGCTGGTGTTCACCAACGGCTGTTTCGACATCCTGCACCCGGGCCATGTCCGTTACCTGGAGTTCGCGCGACACCAGGGCGACGCGCTGGTGGTCGGGCTGAACACCGACTCCTCAGTGCAGCGAGGCAAGGGGCCGAAGCGGCCGATCAACCCCGAACAGGATCGCGCCGAGGTGCTGCTCGGGCTCGCGGCGGTCGACTACGTCGTGCTGTTCGACGAGGACGAACCCAAGGACCTGATCGCGGCGATCCTGCCGCAGGTGCTGGTGAAGGGCCGCGACTGGGCCCACTACGTCAGCGGTCGCGAGGTCGTCGAGGCCAATGGCGGTGAGGTGGTCCTGGCCGACATGGTCGAAGGACGCTCCACCACCAGCACCATCGATCGGGTTCTCGCCGCCTACAGGAGTGAAGATGCCTGACCGGATCATCGTCACCGGCGCCGCCGGATTCATCGGACGCAACATCGTTGAAGCCCTCAACGGACGCGGCTACACCGACCTCATCCTGGTCGATGACCTCGGTACGGACGACAAGTGGCGCAACCTGCGCGGCTTGAAGTTCGAGCAGCTTCTGGGAATAGACGACCTGTGGGACTTCCTCGACTCGCAGGCAGCCGACACCGTGACCGGTGTGGTGCACATGGGTGCCTGCAGCGCCACCACTGAGCGGGACGCCGACTACCTGGCGGCCAACAACTACCGCTACTCCCAGCGCCTTGCCGAGTGGTGTCTGGCTCATGACGCCCGGCTGGTCTATGCCTCCAGCGCCGCCACGTACGGCGACGGCGACCAGGGCTACAGCGACTCCGACTCGGTGACGCCCAGGCTCACCCCGCTCAATATGTACGGGTTCTCCAAGCACCTGTTCGATCTCTGGGCGCTGAATCACGGCCACCTGGACAAGATCGTCGGGCTGAAGTTCTTCAACGTCTACGGACCCTACGAAGAGCACAAGGGTGACATGCGCTCGCTGGTCTCGAAGGCCTACGTCGAAGTTCGCGACACCGGCAAGATGCGGTTGTTCAAGTCCTACCGCGACGAGTACGCCGACGGCGAGCAGAAGCGGGACTTCATCTACGTCCACGATGCCGTCAACGTGGTGTTGCACTTCCTGCTCGACAGCAACGCGAGCGGCCTGTTCAACTGCGGCACGTCCCGGGCCACCACGTGGCTGGAACTGGCCGGCGCGCTGTTCAACGTTCTCGGGATCCCGCCGCAGATCGAGTTCATCGAAATGCCGGAGTCCATCCGCGACCGCTACCAGTACTTCACCGAGGCCGATGGCGCGAAGCTGCGCGCTGCCGGCTACCGCGAGTCCTTCCGCGACGTCAACGAAGGCGTCCGCGACTACGTCGAGACCTACCTACGCAAGGAGTTGGGATGAACAACATCAGCCTGCCCCAGTGGGCCATCAGTCAGGTCAGCGCCCATCGCGATGCCGCCGAGGCGGTTCTCGACCACGCCCTCGAGAGTGTCCTGGTCGTCGCAGAGGCGGTCCGCCAAGCCTATGAGGCGGGCGGTGTGCTCTACTCCTTCGGCAATGGGGGCAGCGCCGCCGACGCGCAGCACCTGACCGGCGAGCTGATCGGTCATTACAAGCGCGACCGCCGGCCGTTGCCAGCCGTGACGCTCACGACGGACGCGACTGTCGTCAGCTGTGTCGCCAACGACTACAGCTACGACGACGTGTTCTCCCGGCAGGTGGAGGCCCTTGCCCGACCCCAGGATGTCGTCGTGGGCTTCTCCACCAGCGGACGCTCACCGAGCGTGATCGCCGGGCTGCAAGCCGCCCAGCGCGTCGGCGCCACGACGGTGTTGTTCGGTGGTGCGGTCGGCGGTCCGGCAGCTTCCTACGCCGACCACCAACTGCTGGCGCCGGCCTCGGGCACAGCCCGCGCGCAGGAGGTGCACACGCTCATGCTGCACCTGATCAGCGAGTACCTGGATGCCTGGGCCGCCGGCGAAGAGCCGACCGCGTGAACGTGCCGCCAACACCGAACACCTGACCAATCTCCACTGTGGGGGAAGCAACGATGCTGAAGAACCTGGACGGTCGCCATGACGACCGCTGAAGCGACGCGCGTGAGCGTCAGCCGTGATCCCGATCTGCTACTGCAGATCGAAGGAGTCGACAAGAGCTTCCCGGGCGTCAAGGCCCTCGAGGGCATGCGCCTGGACCTCCGCAAGGGTGAGGTGTTGGGGCTGGTTGGTGAGAACGGCGCGGGCAAGTCCACCCTGATGAAGCTGCTCACCGGCATCTACACCCGGGAGACCGGTGACTTCTGGCTCAATGGCCAACCGCTGGACGTCCACAATCCGCGTGAGGCTCAGGAAGCGGGCCTGTCGATCATCCACCAGGAACTGAGCCTGGTGCCGCACCTGACCGTTGCCGAGAACATCTGGCTGGGACGGGAGCCGGTCGCCGGCCGGCTGTTCACTCGGTCGGGCGCGCTGATCGAGAAGACTCGCGGACTTCTGCAACGCCTGGAACTGAACCTCGACCCCAAGACCGTGGTGTCGACCCTCACCGTCGCCAAGCAGCAGATGGTGGAGATCGCCCGGGCACTCTCCTTCGATTCCACGAAGGTGCTGATCATGGACGAGCCAACCGCGGCGCTCAATGACGCCGAGGTTGACCAACTGCACCGCCTGATCCGGCGGTTCATCACCCCGGAGACCGGCGTGGTCTATATCTCGCATCGCATGGCGGAGTTGAAACGCATCGCCGATCGGGTCTCGGTGATCCGCGACGGCCATTTCATCGGCAGCCTGCCCATGGCCGAGACCAGCCTCGACGAGGTCATTGGCATGATGGTCGGCCGCGCGATCAACACTGAGGCCAAACCAGAGAACGTCCGCGATGACCGGCCGGTTGTTCTCCAGGTCTCCGGGTTGTCGACCAAGGCGCTGCTCAAGGACGTCACCTTCGACCTCTACCGCGGCGAAGTGCTCGGGTTCGCTGGCCTGATGGGTGCTGGACGCACCGAGGTGGCCCGGGCCATTGTCGGCGCTGACCCGATCACCTCCGGAGAGGTCATCCTCAACGGCAACCGGGTCGCCATCCACTCTGCCGCGCAGGCCGCTGAACTGGGCATCGGCTACTTGTCCGAGGACCGCAAGCGGCTGGGACTGATGCTGGAGTTGTCGGTCTCCCACAACGTGGCCATCAGTTCGATCGGCGAGAAGTTCTCCTCCGCCTTCTTCGTCCGGGACAAGGCGATCAAGGAGTCTGCGGAGGCTTCCAGGAAGTTGCTCAGCATCCGCACGCCGTCGGTGGCCCAGCTGGTCAAGTACCTCTCCGGCGGCAACCAGCAGAAGGCCATCATCGCCCGCTGGCTGGTCAAGGACTGCGATGTCCTGATCTTCGATGAGCCCACCCGGGGGATCGATGTCGGCGCCAAGGAGGAGATCTATCAGCTGCTCAACCAACTGGCCGAGCAGGGCAAGTCGATCATCATGATCTCCTCCGAGCTCCCGGAGATCCTCCGCATGTCCCACCGTGTCGTCGTGATGGCCGACGGCCGGGTCAAGGGTGTCCTGGCCGCCGGCGAAGCCGACCAGGCCTCAATCATGAAACTCGCCACCCACAGCGAGGACACCTCAGATCTCACAACCGAGAGGACAGGACGATGACGTCAACGGCAACCACGGCGAGTGACGCCGCACCCACCTCCAGGGGCACGCTGCTGCGCCAGCGGCTTCAACAGCTGATGGCATTGGCCGGCCTGGTTCTGATCTTCCTGGTGTTCACGGTCGCCAACCCGGAGGTCTTTCCGAGCTGGTCCAACGTCACCGCGATCCTCTTTTCCACCACGGTGGTCGGATTGCTCGCCCTGGCGGCCACGCTGGTGATCATCAACGGGGGCATCGACCTGTCGGTCGGTACTGCGATGACGCTGTCCGCAGTCATGTCGGCCACCTTCATCGTGAACTGGCAGCTTCCGGTCTGGCTCGGCATCCCGCTCACGCTGTTGTTCGGTGCCCTGGTCGGTTTGATCAACGGCACCAACATCGCCATCCTCGGGCTGCCACCCTTCATCGCCACGCTGGCGATGATGCTGGTCTCGCAAGGGCTCGCGCTGGTCATCTCCGACGCCCGGCCGATCTACTTCGATGCCGAAGCCCACGCCGGCTACATGTGGCTCTCGACCGGGGTCCTCTTTCCCGGTACGGGGTTCCCCAACGCTGTGTTCGTCCTTGCCATCGCAGCCGTCATCGCCTTCGTCCTGCTGAACAAGACGCTGCTCGGGCGGTACGACATCTCGATCGGCAGCAACGAGGAGGCGACTGCGCTCTCCGGCATCAACACCAAGAAGTGGACGATGATCGTCTACTCCGTCGCGGGCGTCTTCGTCGGCCTGGCCGCCGTCATGATCTCGGCCCGACTCGGCTCAGCGCAGCCGGCCACTGGCGCGGGCTACGAGCTTCAGGCGATCGCCGCAGTCGTTATCGGTGGCACCTCGCTGTCCGGCGGCAAGGGAACCATCGTTGGCACCGTCATCGGTGCCCTGATCATCTCGGTGATCAACAACGGACTGCAGATCATGTCGGTCCGCCAGGAATGGCAGAACGTGATTCTGGGTCTGGTGATCATGATCGTCGTCTTCATCGACCAGCTCCGGTCCCGCCGCGCGTCGGCTACTTGATTCCACCCCCACCCACCACCCACAAGCTCCCGCAACCCAACAAAGGAGATATAGAGATGCGGAAGATCACAGCGGGGTTGGTCGCGCTCGGCGCGGCAGCCTCATTGACCCTGGCAGCTTGCTCCTCGGCAGCGCCGCAACCCGCCCCGAGTGGCCAGAACACCTCCGCGGCGCCCACCGATGCGCCGTCGACGGGGGAGAAGCCCTACATCGCGATCGTGTCCAAGGGCTTCCAGCACCAGTTCTGGCAGGCCGTCAAGAAGGGCGCGGAGCAGCAGGCCGAGAAGGAAGGCGTGACCATCAGCTTCGAGGGCCCGGCCACTGAGGCCGAGGTCGAGAACCAGATGACCATGCTCACCAACGCGCTGGCCAAGAAGCCCGCCGCCCTTGGTTTCGCCGCCCTGGACAGCAAGGTCGCCGTCCCCGTCCTGGAGCAGTTCAAGTCCGCCGGCATCCCCGTCGTGGCGTTCGACTCCGGCGTGGAGTCCGACATTCCGGTGGCCACCGCTGCGACCGACAACAAGGCTGCTGCCGCCGAAGCCGCCAAGCACATGTGTGAGTTGATCGGCGACTCCGGTTCGGTCGGAGTCATGGTCCACGACCAGGTGTCGGTGACCGGCCAGGAGCGCCGTGACGGCTTCATCGAGCAGATGAAGACCAGCTGCCCGAACGTCAAGGTGCTCGAGCCGCAGTACGGCAAGGGTGACCCGAACCTGAGTGCCGACATCGCCTCGTCGATCATCGAGGCGAACAAGGACCTCAAGGGCATCTTCCTGGCCAACGAGGGCACCGCCATCGGCGGTATCAAGGCCGCCCAGCAGAAGGGCGTCGTCGGCAAGCTGGTGCTGATCGGCTTCGACTCCGGAACCGACCAGATGAACGCCATCAAGGACGGCACCATGGCCGGCGCCGTGACTCAGAACCCGATTGGCATCGGCGAGCAGGTCGTCGCCGCCGCCGTGAAGACGTTGAAGGGCGAGACCGTTCCCAAGGTCATCGACACCGGCTACTACTGGTACGACAAGACCAACATCGACGACCCGCAGATCCAGGCAGTCCTGTACGAGTAGGGGCTTTCGCAGTATCCAACCCGCTGGGGGCGGCACCGCTTGTGGTGCCGCCCCCAGCACCCTTTTTAGGCTCTACCCTTCTCGGTCAGGCGGCGTGGCCAGCGCGCAAGGCCTGACCAGCGCCCGCGTCATGCCGTAGAGCGGTTCGCTGGAACTGCTGCCCCGCTGCCCGAAGCAACCTCAGTCGGCGAGCACCACCCGGCTGACCAGCGGGACGCCCGGACGGTAGCTCAGGTGGACGTGGCTGGGCGCGTCCAGCACGACCAGGTCGGCGCGGGCGCCCACCCGCAGGTGGCCGACGTCCTCCCGGCGTAGCGACCACGCCCCACCCTGGGTGGCGGCGTGCAGCGCCTCCAGCGGGGTGAGGCCGCACTCCCGGACTGCCAGGGCGAGGCAGAACGGCATCGAGCTGGTGTAGGAGGTGCCCGGGTTGCAGTCGGTGGCGATCGCCACCCGGACGCCGGCGTCGAGCAGCCGGCGGGCGTCGGGGTAGGGGTGACGGGTGGAGAACTCCACCCCCGGCAGCAGCCCGGCCACCACGCCGCTGTCCGCCAGCGCCGCGACATCGGCGTCGCTGAGGTAGGTGCAGTGGTCGGCGGCGGCCAGACCCAGTTGGCAGGCCAGCTGGACGCCCGGCCCGTGCCCCAACTGGTTGGCGTGGATCCGCCCTTCCAGCCCGGCCGCCAGCCCGGCGGCGAGCACCGTCCGGGCCTGGTCGGCGTCGAAGGCGCCCCGCTCGCAGAACACGTCCACCCAGCGGGCGTACGGCGCGCAGGTGGTGAGCATCTCGCCGGTGACCAGGTCAACGTAGTCGTCGGCCGCCCAGCCCTCGGGCACCACGTGGGCGCCGAGGTAGGTGGTCTCGGGGGTGACCTGGCTGGCGATCCGCAGGCTGCGTCGTTCGGTGTCGACGTCGAGGCCGTAGCCGCCCTTGATCTCGACCGTGGTGGTGCCCTGGCTGTGTAGTTCCCGCAGCCTGCCGGCCAGCAGCCGGGCCAGCTCCTCCTCGGGCGTCCGGCGGGTGGTGGCCACCGTGGTGCGAATGCCGCCGGCGGTGTAGCGCTGACCTGACATCCGGGCCTCGAACTCGGCCGCCCGCTCGCCGGCGAACACCAGGTGGGTGTGGGAGTCGACGAAGCCGGGCAGGACGGCCGCGCCGCCGACGTCGACCCGCTGGTCGGCGTCCGGAACGTCGGCCGAGTCACCCACCCAGGCCACCTTCCCGTCCGCCACGACCAGCGCGGCGTGGTGCCGCACCGGACGTTCCGGATCCCAGCTGACCAGCTCGCCGATGTTCACCCAGCTCGTCGTCGTGGCGGTCACAGTCGCTCCCAGAGTTCGTCGATCGCGGCGGCGAGTTCGCTGCGTACCCACGCCGGGTCGAGGTCGGCGGGGGGCCGGACCTCCGCCGACCCGGCTGCCCAGAGCGGGTCGGACGCGCCCGCGGTGCGCACCGAGTCGGTCAGCTCGAAGCGGCCGATCTCGCCGAAGCCCAGCGAGGCCGCGCCGTCGACGGTGGCCGCCCGCCACAGCTGGTCGGCGTCCCAGCCCTGCCGGGTGCCGCTGGCCAGCCGCTCGTGCATCGCCAGCCCCCTGGCCTCGGCGAACGGATCGATCACGGTGTTGGAATCCGACCCGAGGGTGATCCTCACCCCGGCCTCGCGCAGCGCCACGCTCGGGCCGATGCCGTCGGCCAGCTCCGCCTCGGTGGTCGGGCAGAAGCAGGCGAAGCCGCCTCCCTCGCCGAGCAGTGCCAGGTCGTCGTCGGTCAGGTGGGTGGCGTGGACGGCGGTGGTCCGCGGCCCCCACACCCCCGCCTCCGCCAGCAGTTGGACGGGGGTCAGCCCGGTGGCGGCCAGGCAGGCCCGGTTCTCCGCCGGCTGCTCGGAGACGTGGACGTGCAGCGGCGCCTCCGGCAGCGCCCGCGCCACCGTGGCCAGGGACCCCGGATCCACCGCCCGGACGGAGTGGATCGCCGCGCCGACGACCACGCCGTCCCGGTCGCGGTACCGGGCCGCGAGGTCGTTCACCCCGGCCGCCCAGCTGTCGGCGTCGGGGTCGACGAACCGGAGTTGCGCGCCGGAGAGCTCCTCGTTCTCGAAGCCAGCCCGCAGGTAGCAGGCATCGAGCAGGCAGATGCCGATGCCCGCCTCGGTCGCGGCCTGGATCAGCGCCTCGGCCATGATCTGCCGATCGGCGTAGGGTCGTCCGGCCGGGTCGTGCCGCAGGTAGTGGAACTCGCCCACCACGCCGATCCCGGCCAGCGCCATCTCGGCGTAGGTGGCCCGGGCCAGGCGGAGGTAGAGGTCGGGGTCGAGCGCCTCCGCCAGGGCGTACATCCGGTCGCGCCACCCCCAGAACGTCCGGCCGCCGGGGGCGCGACCGCGCAACGCCCGGTGGAAGGCATGGGAGTGGCAGTTGGCGAAGGCCGGCCAGCTGGTCATGCCAGCTCCCGTACCACCGCGGCCAGCGCAGCCACCCCGGCGCGGACGTCCGCGGCGGTGGCCAGCTCGTCGGGGGCGTGCGAGACGCCGGTCGGATTGCGGACGAAGAGCATCGCCGTCGGCACCCGGGCGGCCAGCACGCCGGCGTCGTGCCCGGCGCCGGTCGGCAGCACCGGGGCGTCGAGCAGCGCGGCGAGCCGGTGCCGCAGCGTCCGGTCGAACTCCACCGCCGGGGTGACCGACTCCACGGTCGCCGCCAGGGTGGTCCCCTCCTGGTCGGCCGCCCGGTGGGCCCGGGCCAGGATCGCCTCGACCATCGTGTCCAGCGCGCCGGCATCGTCCGCCCGGGCGTCCAGCCAGGCGGTGACCCGGGAGGGGATCGCGTTGGTGCTGCCGGGAGTGACCAGCAGCCGTCCGAAGGTGGCCCGCTGCCCGAGCTCGGCCGCCACCTCCCGGGCCGCCAGCACGGTCGCCGCGTAGCTGAGCATCGGGTCGTGCCGGTCGCCGATGGCGGTGGTGCCGGCGTGGTTGCCCTGGCCGCAGAAGTCGAACCGCCAGCGGCCGTGCGGCCAGATCGCCCGGGCCACCCCGACCGCCGCGTCGGAATCGACCAGCCAACGGCCCTGCTCGATGTGCAGTTCCACGAAGGCGCCGATCCCGGCGAGCCAGTCCGCCCGTCCGGCGGCTGCCGGGTCGCGGCCGGCGGCCCGCATCGCCTCGGCCAGCGTGGTGCCGTCCTCGTCCCGCAAACCGAGCGCCTGGTCGGGGGCGAGCGAACCGGTGGCCAACCGCGAGCCGACGCAGGCCACGCCGAACCGGCCGCCCTCCTCGTCGGAGAAGTTGGCCACCACGACCGGGCGGGAGGGGACGAAACCCTCCGCGCGCAGCTGGTCGATGGCGGCCAGCGCCGAGACCACGCCGAGCGGTCCGTCGTAGCCGCCACCGCCGACCACCGAGTCCAGGTGGGAGCCGAGCAGCAGCGCGTCGCCGCCATGACCCCACCAGGCGAGCTGGTTGCCGTTGCCGTCCTCGACCAGGTCCAGCCCGCGGGTCGCGGCTGCGTCGGCGAACCATTCCCGCAGTTCCAGCGTGGGACGCTCCCAGGCCAGCCGTCGGTACCCGCCGCTGGCGGCGTGTCGGCCGACGTCGGCGAGTTGGGAGAGCAGCGCCTCGACCATGGCTCAGCCCTGCAGCATCGGCAGCCGGAGGCCGCGGGCGCGGGCGACCTCGCGGGCCAGCGGATAGCCGGCGTCGGCGTGCCGCATCACTCCGGTGCCGGGGTCGTTGGTCAGCACCCGGGTGAGCTTCTCCGCAGCCAGGGCGGTGCCGTCGGCCACCACCACCTGACCGGCGTGCAGCGAGCGGCCGATGCCGACGCCGCCGCCGTGGTGCAGGGAGACCCAGGTGGCGCCCGAGGCGGTGTTGAGCAGGGCGTTCAGCAGCGGCCAGTCGGCGATCGCGTCCGAGCCGTCCGCCATCCCCTCGGTCTCGCGGTACGGCGACGCCACCGACCCCGAGTCGAGGTGGTCGCGGCCGATCACGATCGGTGCCGCGACCTTGCCGGTGGCCACCAGCTCGTTGAACTTCAGCCCGGCGAGATGCCGCTCGCCGTAGCCCAGCCAGCAGATCCGGGCGGGCAGCCCCTCGAACTGCACCTTCTCGGCGGCGGCGGTGATCCAGCGGCGCAGGTGCTCGTCCTCGGGGAAGAGTTCCAGCACGGCCGCGTCGGTGGCGGCGATGTCGGCCGGATCGCCGGACAGCGCCGCCCACCGGAAGGGGCCCTTGCCTTCGCAGAACAGCGGACGGAGGTAGGCCGGCACGAAGCCGGGGAAGTCGAAGGCGCGTTCGCAACCCCCCAGCTGGGCCTCGGCGCGGATCGAGTTGCCGTAGTCGAAGACCTCGGCGCCGGCGTCGGCGAACCCCACCATGGCGGTCACCTGGGCGGCCATGGAGGCGCGGGCGCGGCGGGTGAACCCGTCCGGGTCGGCGGCGGCGAGCTCGTGCCACTCCGCCACGCTCACGCCGACCGGCAGGTAGCTCAGCGGGTCGTGGGCGCTGGTCTGGTCGGTCACCACGTCCACCGCGACGCCGTCGACCAGCACCCGCGGGAACACCTCGGCGGCGTTGCCCACCAGGCCCACCGAGAGCGGACGACGCTCGGCCTTGGCGGCCAGGACGAGCCCGATCGCCTCGTCGTAGTCGCCGGTGTAGGTGTCGAGGTAGCCGTGGTCGCGGCGACGGGCCAGCCTGGCCTCGTCCACCTCGACCACCAGCACGGCGCCCTCGTTCATGGTGACCGCCAGCGGCTGCGCCCCGCTCATCCCGCCGCAGCCGCCGGTCAGGGTGAGGGTGCCGGCCAGGGTGCCGCCGAAGCGTTTCCGGGCGACCGCGCCGAAGGTCTCGTAGGTGCCCTGCAGGATGCCCTGGGTTCCGATGTAGATCCAGGAGCCGGCGGTCATCTGGCCGTACATCATCAACCCCTCCGCCTCCAGCCGGCGGAACTCGGGCCAGGTCGCCCAGTCCCCCACCAGGTTGGAGTTGGCGATCAGCACCCGGGGTGCCCAGGCGTGGGTGCGGAAGATGCCGACCGGCTTGCCGGACTGCACCAGCAGGGTCTCGTCCTCGGCCAGGTCGGTGAGGCTGGCCACGATGGCGTCGAAGGCCTCCCAGGACCGCGCCGCCCGTCCGGTGCCGCCGTAGACCACCAGGTCCTCCGGGCGCTCGGCGACCTCGGGGTCGAGGTTGTTCATCAGCATCCGCAGCGGCGCCTCGGTCTGCCAGGACCGGGCGGTGAGAGCGGTGCCCCGGGGGGCGCGGACGGGGGGACGGGTCATGCGGATACCTCCTGGTTGAGGCCGGCCGCGGCGAGCAGCTCACCGGAGGCGACCAGGGTGACGGCGGCCTCGATCTCCGGGGCCAGGTAGCGATCGGGGCCGGGGCCGGCGACCTCGGCCCGGAGCCGCCGCAGGGCGGCGCCGGTGGCCGGCGCCGGGCTCAGCGGTGCGCGCAGGTCGATCCCGCGGGCCGCGGCGAGGATCTCGATCGCCAGCACCCGGCGCAGCCCGTCGACCGCCCGACGGAGCTTCCGGCCGGCATGCCAGCCCATCGAGACGTGGTCCTCCTGCATGGCGCTGGACGGGATCGAGTCGACGCTGGCCGGGGCGGCCAGCCGCTTGAGTTCGCTGACGATGCCGGCCTGGGTGTACTGCGCGATCATCAACCCGGAGTCGACCCCCGGATCCCCGGCCAGGAAGGGCGGCAGCCCCCGGCTGCGGGCCACGTCGAGGAAGCGGTCGGTGCGCCGTTCGCTCATCGCCGCGACGTCGGCAACGCCAATGGCCAGGAAGTCGAGGACGTGGGCCAGCGGCGCACCGTGGAAGTTGCCGTGGGATTCGACCCGGCCGTCGGCCAGCACCGAGGGGTTGTCGATCGCCGAGGCCAGCTCGAACCGGGCCACCTCGGCGGCGTAGCCGAGCGCGCCGCGCAGGCTGCCGTGCACCTGCGGGGCGCACCGCAGCGAGTAAGCGTCCTGCACCTCGCCGTCGCCGTGCCGGTGGCTGGCGACGATCGCCGAGCCGGCCAGCAGGCGCCGCAGGTTGCCCGCCGAGGTGGCCTGCCCGGGGTGGGGACGCAGCGCCATCAGGTCGGCGGCGAACACCCGGTCGGTGCCGAGCTGGCCCTCGATGCTCATCGCCGCGGCCAGGTCGGCGGTGTCGGCCAGCTGCCGCAGATCGGCCAGCGCCAGCAGCAGCATGCCCAGCATGCCGTCGGTCCCGTTGATCAGCGCCAGCCCCTCCTTCTCGGTGAGGGTGACCGGGGTGAGGCCGTGGTCGGCCAGCGCGGCCGCGGCCGGCCGGACGACGCCGTCGTCGACCACCTCGCCCTCGCCGATCAGCGCCAGCGCGCAGTGCGCGAGCGGGGCGAGATCCCCCGAGCAGCCCAGGCTGCCGTACTCGCCCACCACCGGGATCAGGCCGGAGTTGAGCAGGGCGGCGTAGGCCTGGGCGGTCTCCAGCCGGACGCCGCAGTGGCCGGTCGCCAGGGTGGAGAGCCGCAGCACCATCAGCGCCCGGACCACCTCGTCCTCGACCCGCGGCCCGCTGCCGGCGGCGTGGGAGCGGATCAGGCTGCGCTGCAGCTCGACCCGGCGGCCGGCCGGGATATGCCGCCTGGCCAGCGCGCCAAAACCGGTGGAGACCCCGTAGACCGGCAGTTCGCCGGCCGCCGCCCGATCGACGAAGCTCCGGGCCCGCGCGATCGCGGCGCAGGCCGCCTCGCCGAGCTCCACCGGGGCGCCGTGCCGGGCGACGGCGAGCACCTCATCGCCGGTCAGTGGCCCGGGCTGGATGGTGAGCGTCCGCATCCCCCCATTCAAGGCTGACAGCGCCTGCCGAGCCAGCAGCTGGACAGCGAATCTGTCTCGTATTCGAGATGCGGCATCATGGCGGCATGGCTCGTCCGGTCCCCGCCGCCACCGCGGCGCTGCGCGTGCTGGTCTACCTGTCGGAGAAGACCACGCCGGTGCCGGCCAGCCGGATCGCCGGCGACCTCGGCCTGCCGCGGTCCTCGACCTACCACCTGTTGGCGGCCATGGCCGAGGAGTCGTTCGTCGTCCACTACCCCGACGAACAGGCCTGGGGGGTGGGGATGGCCGCCTGGGAGGTCGGCCAGGGCTACAGCCGGCAGGCGCCGCTGGCCCGGCTGGCGCGGGTGCCGTTGGCGCGGCTGGTCGACCGGATCGGCCAGTCGGCCCACCTGGCCGTGCTGCAGGGATCCGACGTCCTCTACATCCACGAGGAGCGGGCTCCCGGGCGACCCCCGCTGGTGACCGATGTCGGGGTGCGGCTGCCCGCCCACCTCACCGCTTCGGGACGGGCGATCATGGCGCGGTTGGTGCTGCCCCAGGTGCGGGCGCTCTACCCCTCGGTGGCAGCCTTCAGCGACCGCACCGGGCTCGGCCCCAGAACCCCGGCGGAGTTGCGGCGGGTGCTGGCCGAGACCCGGGAGCGCGGCTACGCCATTGAGGATTCGGAGGTGACGCCGGGTTTCGCCTCGGTCGCGATCGGGATCACCTCACCGGCCAACCTGGCCAGCGTCGCGGTCACCTGGCAGACCCGCGCAGCCCCTGAACTCGAGACCATTTTGGACGCCCTGCGGGAGGCGGTGGCCACCATCGAGGACCGGCTGCGGTAGGCCCGCGGGCAGAGGGACGGACGGCCGCCTGCTCGTCGCGGCCTGGGCGGCCCACCCCGGCCTGGTGTAGCCGGGGACTCGTCCGATGCCCGGGTTCGGCCCCGGGTGACGCTCATTGACGACCCCCAGCAGCGGACATAGATTGGCGAGGTCGGGACCCGCGGCGCCTCGACCCACCCCCGCCTTTTGTTGAAGGAGACTCAACGATGAGAGCCGTAAGCCATTCCCGCCTGCTCACGGCCGCCCTGTTGCCAGGGTTGGTCCTCAGTCTGCTGCTCACCGCGCCCACCGCCCAGGCATCGGGCAAGGGCGCCGGCGACGTCCCACTGCCCGCGGTGACCGGCCCGATCAAGGTCACCGCGGACTCCCGTCCGTTCATCGACCGGCTCGGCCCACCGCGGATCGCGGCGAAGCAGGCCGGCTACGTCGAGCAGGAGTACTTCGTCAGCGGCCAGGCCAACGTCTACACCTGGGACGGCGACCGGTCGGCGGTCCGCACCCCGGACGCGCCCTACACAACCCGCATCCTGGTCCGAATGCCGGCCAAGGCCAAGAAGTTCAGCGGCACGGTCTGGGTCGAGCCGATGAACCCAACCCTGGGCATCGACCTCGACCGGATGTGGCAGGTGCACTACGACCAGATCCTGCGCGACGGCGACGCCTGGGTGGGCATCACCAGCAAGCCGATCACCATCGCCGCCCTGCAGAAGTTCGACCCGGTCCGCTACGGGTCGCTGTCGATGGCCAACCCGCTGCCACCGGAACAGCAGACCTGCGGGCTGCTGCCCGGCGAGCCCGGCTTCAACCTGAACACCTCGCGGCTGACCGAGAACGGGCTGATCTGGGACATCATGAGCCAGGTCGGCGCTCTGCTGAAGAGCGACTCCCGCCGCAATCCGCTGCCCAAGGCCGCCAAGGTGGTGTTCGGCGAGGGCTGGTCGCAGACCGGCGGCTACGCCAACCGCTACCTCAGCAGCTTCGGGCCGCTGGCGAAGTGGAAGGGCAAGCAGCTCTACGACGGCTGGCTGGTCGGCGGACCCACCGGACCGACCGCGATCAACCAGTGCGAGACGGTCGCCGACACCACCGACGCCCGGCAGCAGATCACGCCGAACGGTGTGCCGGTGATCACCTTCCGCACCGAGAGCGACAGCTTCAGCTTCAACTACCGCCGTCCGGACGGAGACAGCCGCAATGACAGGTTCCGGCTCTATGAGATGGCCGGCACCTCCCACGACACGGCCTCCATCTACCAGAACTTCGCGCCCGACGAGGACGTCGCTGAAGTCCGGGGTGACCCCGGTCACCACCGCGATCTGCGGCTTCGTGCCGCCGACCGAGCCGTCCGACTTCCCCTACGAGTACTTCTTCAACGCCGGCGCGGTGAACCTGAAGCTGTGGCGGCTGGGCGTCCGGCCGCCCAAGGCGGAGCGGTTCGCCTACCAGGGCACGACCATCGTCCGGGACGAGTACGGCAACGCCGTCGGTGGCCTGCGCAGCCCGTACGTGGACGTGCCGATCGCCAGCTACAGCCTGCCGCCCGGCCCGCCCTGCCCCTACATCGGCACCAGGACGCCGCTCAGCCAGGGCCAGTTGGACGCGCTGTACCCCTCGCACGGCAAGTACGTCCGCGCCGTGACGAAGGACGCCGCCACGCTGGTGCGGGATCGGTTCCTGCTACCGCGGGACGCCGCCAGGGTCATCGCCGAGGCCGCCCGGGCCGACGTGCCGTAGAACAACCCGCCGCCGGGCACCGGACGCACGCCGCAGCGTCAGGTGCCCGGCGCCGTTTCCCGGGCGGTGCGCCAGAAAGCCACCGCCTCGTCGAGCCAGCCGGAGGCGTCCGTGGCGTCGCCCAGGCCGATGCCGTGGCCGCCGCGTTCGGCGACCCGGAACTGATGCGGCACCCCGTGCGCGGTCAGCGCGTCCACCATCAGCTCCGCCCCGGCGACCGGGACGGTGGTGTCGTCACGGCAGTGCCACAGGTAGGTCGGCGGGTACTCGGGGTGGACGTGCAGCACGACGTCCACCCGGTTCTTGTCGGCCTGGCTGTAGCCCCGGCCGAGCAGATTCCGGAAGAAGAACCGCTCCAGGTGCCGACCGCGGCCGTCGTCCGCCCGGGAGAGGGCGAGGGCCGGGTAGCCGAGCAGCAGCGCGCCGGGGCCGGGGAGTCCGTACCGGGGGTGGCCGAGGTGCCTGGTTCCCCAGGCGCCGGCCAGGTGGCCGCCCGCCGAGAACCCGGCGACGGCGTAGTGGTCGGGGTCGACGCCGAACTCGTCCGCCCGGTCGAGGACGAAGCGCACCGCCGCGGCCAGGTCGTCCGCCGGCTGCGGGAACCTCGCCTCCCGCAGCACCCGGTAGGAGAGGACGAACGCGTGATAGCCCAGCGCGTTCAGCCGGGCCGCCACCGGGAACCCCTCGACCAGCGAGCCGACCCCGGCGTAGGCGCCGCCGGCGCAGACGATCGCGAACCGCGCGCCCGGTGCGGCGGGGAAGTGGAAGAGCTTGGTCTGGGCCTTGCCCGGGTCGGCCCGCTTCTCGGCGGTGGTGTAGAGGTCGTGGCCGAGCTGAACCCCGGCGTCGGACAGGTCGACCATCCGCTGCAGGCCCTGCCGCACCGCGTCCGCACCGGGGACGGAACCGCGCCGCTCGGCCGAACGCAACGTGCCGAACCACACCCCCAGCTTCATCGGCAGCAGCGGCGAGTAGACGAACCAGTCGCTGACCGGCGCCAGTTGCGGCAGCCGACGCAGCGACCGGAAGCTGGAGTCCAACGTGATCGGCGGGGTGGGGCCGGCGGAGATCCCGGGGACGAACCCGGTCCGGTTAGCGCGCGGACGATCGGCCTTCCACCGCAGCGCCAACCGTTGCAGCGTCCGGATCCACGGGCGCGCGATCGGCGCCAAGGTCCACTCGGTCATATGTTCCCCCAGGTTTGTCCAGCCAACACCGGACGCCGCGTGAGCATTCCCCGCCGGCAGGGCACACGCTGTCACGCACCTGCTGGCTCCGTCCCCTCAGCCGTACAGGGTTTGGGAAAGCGACTCCGCCGAGAGCAGGTGCTCGATCCCCAGCACCGCTGCTCCGGTGATCCCGCCCCGTTCTCCCAGGACGCTGTAGGCCACCTGGAAGTTGCGGGTGGCCAGCGGGCGGGCCTGCTCGTAGACCACCGAGCGGACGCCGGCCAGGAACTCGTCCGATACCGTCGCGGTGGGGCCCGAGATCGCCACCCGCGCCGGATTGAAGACGTTCACCATGGTGGCGATCGCCTCGCCCAGGTGCCCGGCCGCCTCGCGCAGCAGGTCGGTGGCGAGGGTGTCGCCGGCGTGGATGATCTCGGCCAGTTCCAGGGCGTCGCGGGGGACGGTGGTGCCGGCCGGGGCGAGTTCCTCGTAGCGCCGGATCAGCGCCGGGACGGAGGCGATGGCCTCCAGGCAGCCGGTCCGGCCGCAGCGGCACTTGGTGGGCGGGGCGGAACGCAGCGGGATGTGCCCCATCTCGCCGGAGGCGCCGGCGCTGCCGTGGTGGATCCGTCCGTCCCTGGTGATCAGGCCGGCGCCGATGCCGGTGCCCACCTTCACCGCCATCAGCGGCGACTGGTCCGCCGCCAGGGTGCGGGATTCGCCCAGCGCGCGGAGGTTGGCGTCGTTCTCCAGCAGGACCGGGCCGTCGAACTCGCTGCGCAGCGGATCAAGCACCCGGTAGCCGTCCCAGCCCGGCATGATCGGCGGTCGCACCGGGACGCCGGCCTGATAGTCCACCCGGGCGGGCAGGCCGATCACCACGCACCGCCGGCTGCTCACCAGCCCGGCCTGCGCGATCAGTTCCCGCATGGTCGGGATCAGGATGTCGAAGGTGGCGGCCGGGCCGATGTCCACGTTGAGGTCGAGCCACTGCTCGGCCAGCAACTGCTGCGAGGCGTCGACGATGGCCAGCCGGCTGGAGCGGGCGCCGCAGTCGAAGATCAGCACGGTCCCGGCGTCGGGCGAGATCGCCAGCGCCTCGGCGGGACGGCCGCGTCCGGCGTGGGGGAGTTGGCCGTGCAGCCGCAGGATCCCGAACCGGAGCAGCCGTTCGACCACGCCGGTCACGGTGGTCCGGGAGAGATCCATCGTGCTGGCCAGTTGCGCCTTGCTGGTGGCCGCGCCCGAGGCGACCAGCAGGGCGATCGAGGACGCGGTGGCGCCCTGCCCGCGCGACGGCTGGGAGCTGGGCTCCTGCAGCCGCAGCAGCGGGAGCTTCTCGGGGGACATCGCCACCTCCCACCTCGCTTGACTGCTTCGGCTCGACGGGGGCCGGCCGTAGGCCTGCGGCCCATCCTGCCCACCCGCCTGGCCTTGCGCCAAACTAGTGCAGATTTAGCAGGCATTACAACTTAATAACGTCACAAATCGTCGTTGTAGCGCCGATGCTGATCGCAATAGTGTCCAGACACTGGCAACGGTGCCCTCTCCTGGGGACCGGATGCCTCTTACGCAGACCGCGGCCTCGCCCAGTGGCCGTTGTTCCAGGAAAGGTGGGCACGAATGCGCAAGTTCCTCAAGGTGGTGGCCTCCGGCGTGGCAGCGCTGGCCATCGCAACCATGGCCGGCTGTTCGAGCGCGGCGCCGGCGCCGTCCTCGGGCGGTGAAAACTCCGCGGCTCCCGAAGGCGGTCAGAAGTACGCCGTCGTGCTGAAGGTGCTGTCGTCCGAGTTCTGGCAGAAGATGGAGAAGGGCGTCAAGGACAAGGCCGCCGAGCTCGGCGTGACCGTCGACGTCTACGCGGCGAACTCCGAGGACGACGTCGAGGGCCAGGTGGCCGTCGCCGAGAACCTGCTCGACAAGGGCTACGCCGGGATCGGTGTCGCCCCGCTGACCGGCGACAACCTGGTGAACGTGGTCGCCAAGGCGACCCAGGCCGGCATCCCGGTGGTGAACCTGGACGAGAAGATCAACATGGACTCGCTGGCTGCCGCCGGTGGCGCGGCCCTCGGCTTCGTCACCACCGACAACGTGGCGGTTGGTGCCACCGGCGCCAAGTACATCGTCGACCAGCTCGGTTCGGCGGGCGGCCAGGTGGCCATCATCGAGGGCAAGGCGGGCACCGCTTCCGGTGAGGACCGCAAGCAGGGCGCGACCGACACCTTCAAGGCTGCCGCGGGCATCGAGCTGGTCGACTCCCAGCCGGCCGACTGGGACCGCACCAAGGCCTACGACCTGGCGACCAACTACATCGCGAAGAACCCCGACCTGAAGGCCATCTACTGCGCCAACGACACCATGGCGATGGGCGCCCAGCAGGCCGTTGAGGATTCCGGCAAGGCCATCCTCGTGGTCGGCACCGACGGCAACGCCGACGCGGTGGAGTCGGTCAAGGCCGGCAAGCTGGCCGCCACCGTCGCCCAGGACAGCGCGGGCGTTGGCGCCGCTGGCCTGCAGATGCTGGTCGACTTCGTGAAGTCGGGCAAGAAGTTCGATGCCTCGGTGCAGGTCGAGACCAAGTACATCGACGCCATCCTGATCACCAAGGACGCCTGACCTTAATCACCTGACTGGGTCGGTCGGGGCCATTGCGGTTTCGACCGACCCAGTTTCGACCAGAGGGGCATGCAATGCAGCCGATCGTTGAAATGCGGGGCATTACCAAGCGATTCCCGGGCGTCGTGGCGCTGGACAACATCAGTTTCGAGGTTCTGCCGGGCGAGGTCCATGCCCTGCTGGGCGAGAACGGCGCGGGCAAGTCGACCCTGATGAAGATCCTGTCGGGGGCCTACGAGCCCACCGAGGGGAAGATCCTGATCAACGGCGTCGAGTACGACCGGCTGACCACCAAGAAGTCTGCCGAGGCCGGGATCTCGATCATCTACCAGGAGCTCTCCGTCATCGAGCAGCTCTCCATCATGGAGTCGATCTTCGTCGGCAAGCTCGAGACCAAGAAGGTGCTCGGCTTCCCCGTCATCGACCAGGCGGCGATGTACCGCCGCACCCAGGAACTCCTGGCCAAGGTCGGGCTGCGGCGCGATCCCCGGACCATGATCCGCGATCTGACCATCTCGGAGAAGCAGCTGGTCGAGATCGCCCGGGCGATCGCCTTCTCCGCCCAGGTGATCGTGATGGACGAACCCACCTCCTCGCTGACCGACGAAGAGGTCAACCAGCTCTTCGAGATCATCGCCCAGCTGAAGGCCGAGGGCCGCGCCGTGGTGTACATCTCGCACAAGCTCAAAGAGATCACCGCGATGTGCGACCGGGTCACCGTCCTCAAGGACGGCACCGCCGTCGGCACCCGCGACGTCGCCGGGGTCACCGTCGACCAGCTGGTCACCATGATGGTCGGCCGCGAACTCAAGTCGAAGTACAACGAGAAGCGCGAGGGCCACGAGGCCTCCACGGTCCCGATCCTCGAGGTGAGGGATCTCTCCCGCCGCGACAACTACGTCCAGGACGCCTCGTTCACCCTGTACCAGGGCGAGATCCTGGGCTTCTCCGGTCTGGTCGGCTCCGGCCGCTCCGAGCTGATGGAAGCGATCTACGGCGCCGTGCCCCGCCGTGGCGGATCGGTCCTGCTGCACGGCGAGGAACTGCGGATCCGCAACCCGTACGACGCCATCAAGGCGGGCATCTGCATGCTCACCGAGGACCGCCGGTACGCCGGCATCCTGGCCAACTTCTCGCTGCGGCGGAACTTCGCCATCGGCGAGCAGATGAAGACCAGCTCGCTGGGCGGGCTGTGGGGCCTGATCAACTTCGCCGAGGAACTCAAGGTCGCCAAGACCCAGTCCGAGGCGCTGCAGGTCAAGATGCGTGACCTCGAACAGAACATCGCCGAACTCTCCGGCGGAAACCAGCAGAAGGTGCTGCTCGGCCGGCAGTTGGCCTCGGACGCGAAGGTGATCATCTTCGACGAGCCCACCAAGGGCATCGACGTGGGCACCAAGGCCGAGTTCTACGCCATCATGCGCAACCTCGCCGACGCCGGCGTGGGCGTCATCGTGGTCTCCTCCGAACTGCCGGAACTCCTCGCGGTCTGCGACCGCATCATCGTCTTCGCTGACGGGGCACAGCGAGCCGTGTTCCCGATCGAGGACGCAACCGAAGAGAAGCTCGTCCGAGCCGCAACTCACTACACCACCGAAGGGGCAGATCAGTGAAGACGCAATCGACCGCATTGGAGCGGTTCCAGGATCTCTGGTCCAAATACTCCACTGTCGCCATCATGGTCCTGATCCTGGTGATCTTCAGCGCGGTGGCACCCGGCTCGTTCCTCTCCGGCAGCAACTTCCTGCGGATCACCGAGCAGTCCTCGATCACCATCCTGCTGGCGCTGGGCGAGTTCTTCGCCATCCTGCTGGCCGGCATCGACCTGTCGGTCGGCTCGGTGATGGCGTTCACCGGCGTGGTCGCGGGCAAGCTGATGGTGCTCGGCCTGCCCTGGCCGCTGGCCGTGCTGGTCGGCTGCATCATGGTCGGCGCGCTGATCGGGGCGCTGAACGGCTGGCTGATCAACCTGACCGGGCTGCCGCCGTTCGTCATCACGCTGGGCACCATGTCCATCTTCCG
The DNA here is from genome assembly GCA_049840415.1 of Propionicimonas sp. GTDB lineage: Bacteria > Actinomycetota > Actinomycetes > Propionibacteriales > Propionibacteriaceae > Propionicimonas. The sequence continues at coordinate 863,725 of JASGLB010000014.1, forward strand.
CGGCTTCACCTACGTGCTCTCCGACGCTCGCGCGGTGTCCGGGCTGCCGGTGGGCTTCGGCCAGGCGCTCGGCGGCCGGCTGTTCGGCTTCCTGGCGGTGCCGATCATCGTCGCCCTGATCGTCGCGGTGGCGCTGGTCTTCCTGACCGTCAAGACCAAGGCGGGCCGCAACCTCTACGCCATGGGCGGCAACCCCAAGGCCGCCTGGTTCGCCGGCATCAACCTCAAGAGCCACACCCTGCTGGCCTTCACCCTCTCCGGCACCTGCGCCGGTCTGGCCGGCATGGTCAACGTCGCGCGACTGGGCGCCGCCGAGCCGAACGCCGGCACCGGCTGGGAGATGTTCGCGATCGCCGCGGTGATCATCGGCGGCACCTCGTTCTTCGGTGGCGAGGGCGTGGTCTGGAAGGTCGTCATCGGCGGTCTTATCATCGGCTCGATCAACAACGGCCTCAACATGGTCGGCGTCTCGGCCTACTACCAGCAGATCGCGATGGGCACCCTGATCGTGCTCGCGGTCACCCTGGACCGGTTCTTCGGGGCGAGCAGTAAACGCTAGCCCCCGGTTCCGACCACCCGTCTCCCCACAACCAGGACCCCAGATATGACCAGAAAGCCCACCTTCTCCCCGTCCCTGATGTGCATGGACCTGCTCAACGCGAAGGGCGACGTCGAGGTTCTCGACCAGCGCGCTGACGCCTACCACATCGACCTGATGGACGGGCACTTCGCCCCCAACATCACCCTCTCGCCGGATCTGGTGAAGGCGTTGTCGGGGCAGGTGAAGCTGCCGATGGACATTCACATGATGGTCACCACCCCGACCCAGTGGATCGAGGTGATGGCGGAGAACGGGGCCACCTGGATCTCGCCCCATGCCGAGACGATCAACGTCAACGCCTTCCGGATCTTCAACCAGGTGGAGGCGCTCGGCATGAAGGCGGGGGTGGTGCTGAACCCGTCCACCCCGTTGGTCTGGGCGCAGCACTACCTGGAGCGGGTCGACCTGCTCACCTTCATGACGGTGGACGTCGGCTTCGCCGGCCAGCCGTTCATCGAGCAGGTGCTGCCGAAGGTGGCCGAGGCGGCGGAGTTCCGGGAGCGGCACGGGCTGGACTTCACCATCCAGATCGACGGCTCCTGCAACAAGAAGACCTTCAAGCGGTTGTGGGAGGCCGGGGCGGACCGGTTCATCGTCGGCACCTCGGGGCTGTGGGGCAAGGATCCCGATCTGAACCGGGCGTACGACGTCATGCTGGCCGAGTTCAGCGAAGAGACGGGCTACCACTTTGACTGATGACGTCGTCATCGGCGTGGACATCGGTGGCACCAATCTGCGAACCGGCGTGGTCGACCGAACCGGCGGGCTGAGCCACTTCTCGCTGACCTCGTCGCGAAAGAAGCTGCTCGGCCCGAAGACCGCCAGCCGGCTGGTGGATCATGTCGCCAAGTCCATCGAGCGGTCGGGGGTGGCGCCGCGGGCGATCGCGGTGGGGTTTCCGTCCACCGTCGACAACACCCGTCGGGTGGTGCTCTCCACGTCCAACATCCCGGGGCTGAACAACATCCGGTTCGCCGACCTGCTCGAGGAGGCGCTCGGCATCCCGACCTTCCTCAACCGCGACACCAACCTGCTGCTGCTGCACGACATCGCCGCGCTGGGGTTGGCCGACCAGCGGGTGATCGTCGGCTGCTACCCCGGCACCGGCTTCGGCTCGGCGTTGTGGATCGGCGGTCAGCTGCACGTCGGCAAGACCGGCGCCGAGGGTGAACTGGGGCACATTCCGGTGCGCGACTGCGAGCTGGTCTGCGGCTGCGGCAATGTCGGCTGCGTCGAGACCATCGCCTCGGGGATCTACCTGGAGCACCTGGCCGAGACCCACTTCCCGGGGACGCCGCTGGGCGAGCTGTTCGTCGAGCACGGCGAGTCGGAGCAGCTGCGGCGCTTCGTCGACAACCTGTCGCTGCCGATCGCGACCGCGATCAACATTCTCGATCCGGACGCGGTGATCGTCGGCGGCGGCGTCACCGCGATGCCCGGCTTCCCGCGCGATCTGCTGGTCGAGCGGGTCCGGGTGCGGACCCGCAAGCCACAGCCCGAGGCCAGCCTCAATCTGGTCTATTCCGAACCCGGCCAGGAGAATGGCGTGATCGGCGCGGGCATCTACGGATTCAGCCAATTGGAGGAAGCGAAATCATGACAGTGGCACTGGGCTGCGACCACACCGCGATCGAGTTGAAGCGGGCGATCATCGAGCTGCTCGACGAACTCGGACTCGACTACAAGGACTACGGCACCAACGATCCCACCCGGGCGGACTACCCGGTCTACGGCCGGGCCGCCGCCGAGGCGGTCGCCTCCGGCGAATGCGACCGGGGCATCATCCTGTGCGGCTCCGGGATCGGCATCTCGATCGCGGCCAACAAGGTGCACGGCATCCGCTGCGTGGTCTGCTCCGAGCCGTACTCGGCGGTGATGTCCCGCCACCACAACAACACCAACGTGCTGTCGATGGGCGCGCGGGTGGTCGGCGTCGACCTGGCGAAGATGATCGCCCGGATGTGGCTGGAGGCCGAGTACGAGGGCGGACGCCACCAGCGCCGGGTGAACCAGCTCGCCGCGATCGAGGACGGCCGGCAGATCGAGGATCAGGTCGATCCGGCGCAGGCCTGATCGCCGTCGGCCGGCGCGGTCCAGCGGCTGATTGCCTGCGTCAGGTAGGCCTCGAAGGTGCCGACCAGATCGATCCGGCGATCCAGCAGCCACTGCAGTTCGAGGCCGTCGGCGACCGCGGCCAGCAGCCGCACCTCGCGTTCGATCCCGGCGTCGTCGAGCCGCAGTTCGCCGCGCTGCCGGGCCTGCCGCAGGTGCGAGGCCCACAGTTCCTCGATCTTGGCGTAGCGCTGCTCGATGAAGGCGCGCGCCGGGTGATCGGCCAGCGTGGCCTCGGTGGCCAGGGTGAGGAAGAGTTCCAGCAGCCCGGGGTGCGCCAGGTGGAACCGCATCAGGTCGCCCAGGTGCTCGAAGAACGCCAGCCCGGTGTGCTCGGCGTTGGTGTGCTTGACGGTCTGGGTCTCCCAGTCGTCCAGCACGGCCATCAGCAGGCCCTCCTTGCTGCCGAAGTGGTGGATCAGGCTGGCCGGTGAGGCCCCCACCCGGCCGGCGATCAGCCGCAGTGAGCCGCCGGGGTAGCCCCGCTCGGCGAACACCGCGCTGGCCTGCTCGATGATCAGCTGCCGCCGCCGCAGACCGCTGCGGTAGGGACCCCGTACCGCGCCCTCCGGCCGCTCCTTCGTCACCTGCTCAACCCCTTTCGGGGCGAGCCTATCCCGCCCGGTCAGGCCTTTTGACAACCCGCCTACCGGGTCCTAGGTTGGAGTCAAAGCTGAACGAGTGTTCATATTCCAGCGCCGGGCGCCACGATGCCGTGTGATCACGTTCCCGATCGCTGGTAGCGAGAAGGAGAACGCCATGCCCAAGCGGCTTGGAGTGGGCATCATCGGCTCGGGTCCGGTGACCCAGGCGATCCATCTGCCCGCGCTGGCCTGGGTCCGCGACCTGTTCGAGGTGGAACAGGTGATGGACGCCAACCTCGATGTCGCCCGGGCGGTCGCCGACCGGGTCGGCGCCCGGGCCACCACCTCGGTGAGCGAGGTCCTGGACGATCCCGCGGTCGAGGTGGTCGCGGTCTGCAGCCCGCACCGGTTCCACGCCGAACAGACCATCGCCGCCTGCCGCGCCGGCAAGAAGGCGGTGCTCTGCGAGAAGCCGGTGACGCTCGCTGTCGAGCAGGCCGAGGAGGTCGCCCGGGTGTCCCGGGAGACCGGCGTCCCGGTGATCGTCGGCACGATGCACACCTTCGACTCCGGCTGGACCAGGGCGAGGGCGGCCTGGGGCGAGACCGCCGGCAGCGTCCACGCCATCCGGTCCTCGATCGTGCTGCCGCCGAACCCGCGGATGGAGGACTTCGCCACCGAGGTGGTCGGCCGCCCCGAGCTGGTCGAGCCCGACTTCGCCGGCGCCGAGGTCCGGGCCCGGATCGTCTACGACGGGCTGATGGGGGTGGCGATCCACAACATCCCGCACGTCCGCTCCTTCCTGCCGCCCGACCAGCCGGTGGAGATCCGGGACGTCCGCTGCCTGCCGCCGTTCGGCTACCAGGTGCTGGCCACCGCCGGCGACTGCAAGATCGAGTGGCACTGCCGGATGTACGACACCTGGCGACCCAACTGGGCGTTCGACGCGGTGGCCCGCGACCGGGCGCTGCACATCGACTTCACCCCTAGCTACGTCCAGGCCGGCAGCGCCACCGCCAGCATCGCCACCCCGGGGAGGCTCACCACCTTCGCCCCCTCGGTCGACAACGGCTACGTCGAGGAGTGGCGGGTGATCGCCGGCCTGGCCCACGGCGCGTTGCCGGCGCCCGACCTGTCGATCATCGTCGACGACCTCCGGCTCGCCCTGCAGGTCGCCGACTCAGCCGCGGAGTTCGTCCGGACGGAGGCCACCCGATGAACCAGCAGAACCCCAGCCGGGTGCTGATCGCCGACACCCTCCCCGAGGAGGCCGGCCTCGCGGTGCTGAAGTCGCTGCCGTTCTCGTTCAGCGCCGCCCCGGACGCGGAAGCCGCTGACGTCTGGGTACTGGACGGACAGCAGCCGGACTGGCCGCAGCGGGTGGCGGCAGCCGCTGGCCGGCAGGTGATCCTGGTCGATCCCGTCCCGGCCGGACAACCGGCCGGCCTGAGTTTCTGGCTGGACACGCCCTGGGGCAGCAACCCGGTCTGCGACGCGGTGGCCACCGAGCTGGCCACCCATCCCTGGGAACTGGCCGCCACCGCCTGGCAGCGGCTGGAGTGCCGGGCGCTGGTGCCCACCACCGCCAGCCCGGAGCAGGCGCTGCTCAACCTGGTCAGCCTGGCGCGGGCGGTGGGCGTGGCGATCGACGCGCTGCGCGTCCAGCTCCACGACGAGCTCGGGGTCACCGCGGTCGGCCGCTCCGGCGACCACGAGGTGGACTTCGACGTGACCCTCACCGACGCGGTGCCGCCGCGGGCGCGGCTGCGGGCGCTGACCTCCGACGGCGACATCACCGCGACCATTCCGGGGCCCCGGACGGCGCTGCCCGCCGCACTCGTGGTGACCGACGTCGGCGGCTCGGTGACCAGCCCGACGCTGTGGGAGAGCTCCCATCGCGCCACCTGGCGCCGGCTGCTGCGCGCCGAACCGGCCCACGACGCCCGCGCCTTCGCCGAGGACGCGGCCACCGTGACCTCGGCCCTCAACCAGAAGGAAGAACTGTCATGAAGCGGGCCCGGGTCGGCGTGATCGGCGCCGGCAACATCTCCGACCAGTACCTCACCAACCTGAGCCGGTACCCCGACGTCGAGCTGGTGGCGATCGCGGACGCGAACCCGGCCGCGGCGGCCGCCCAGGCGGCCAGGTACGGCATCGCCCGGCACGGCCGCAGCGAGGTGGTGCTGGACGATCCGACAATCGGGTTCGTGGTGAACCTGACCGTCCCGGTGGCGCACGCCGAGGTCACCGAGGCGGCGCTGCGGGCCGGCAAGCACGTCTGGTCGGAGAAGCCGCTGGCGATGGACCGGGAGTCGGGCCGGGCGCTGCTCGACCTGGCCGCCGAGCTCGGCCTGCGGATCGGCTGCGCCCCCGACACCGTGCTGTGCCCCGGCGTCCAGGGCTCGCTGGCCGCGCTGCGGGAACTCGAGGCGACCGGCAGCCCGGCGTTCCGCGCCCGGATGCTGTTCCAGTACCACGGGCCCGACACCTGGCACCCCAACCCCGAGTTCCTGTTCAAGCCGGGCGCCGGCCCGCTGATGGACTACGGCCCCTACTACCTGACCGATGCGGTGCTCGCGCTGGGCACGGTGAGCCGGGTGGTGGGCAGCATCGGGGTCGCGCCCCGCGGCGTCCGCCAGGTGGAGACCGGGCCGCTGGCCGGCACCGAGTTCACCGTCGAGGTGCCGACCACCGTGGTGGCGCTGCTGCAGCACGTCGGTGGTGCCGTCACCGACATCACGTTCAGCTTTGACGCGAACACGCTGCACGAGGAGGTGGAGTTCCTCACCCCGCAGGCCAGCGTGGTGGCCACCGACCCGAACATCCAGGGTGGCACCGTCCGGGTGATGAAGCGGAACCGGCCGGTCGCCGAGCGGGTGACCGACGACCCGGTCTGGGGACGCGGGGTGGGCCTGGTCGACCTGATCAGGTCGATCGACGCCGGGGTGCCGCACCGGGCCAGTGGCGACCTCGCGTACCATGTGCTCGACGTGATGCTCAGCATCGCGGAATCAGCTGCCTCGGGTACCTCGGTGGACGTGGCGTCCGCCGCCCCGGTCGTGCCGCTGATCCCGGAGGGCTGGCGTCCCGACCTCCCGCTGGGCTGATCGGACGCCGCCACCGCGCGCCCGCGGCGGTCTCCGGTCACCCGCATCGCACCGTCCCAGGTTGAGGAGACCACCGTTGTCCGAGCTGCCCGAACTGCCGATCGACCTCCGCCTGGTGGTGGTGGACATGGACGGCACCCTGCTGGACGACCAGGGCCGGCTGCCGGCGGGGTTCTGGGAGACGCTGCAGCGGCTGCGGGAGCGCGGCATCGTCTTCGCGGTGGCGAGCGGACGGCAGTACGCCACCCTCGCCGGGGTGTTCGCGGCCGACCCCGCCGGGATCGTGTTCATCGCCGAGAACGGCACCTTCGTGATGCGGGACGGCGAGGAGCTCAGCTCGGCGCCGCTGGCCGCCGACTACTCCGCCCGGTTCATCGAAGGCGCCCGGGCGGTGATCGCCACCGGCTACGACCTGGGGGTGGTGCGCTGCGGCCGGCGCAGCGCGTACGTCGAGAGCCAGGATCCGGCCTTCCAGCAGCAGGCCGCGGTGTACTTCGCCGCGCTGCGGGTGGTCGACGACCTGCTGGCCGTCGAGGAGGACGTGCTGAAGTTCTCCGTCTACGACTTCGGCGACCCGGCGGGCGGCTCGGCCGCGGCGCTGGGCGAGTTCGCCGATCCCTGCCGGGTGGTGGTGTCGACACCGCACTGGATGGACGTGATGCAGCCCGGGGTGGACAAGGGGATCGCCGTCCGCGAGTTGCAGGCGGAACTCGGCATCACCGCCGACCAGACGGTGGTCTTCGGCGACTACCTCAACGACCTGGAGATGCTCGGCAGCGCCACCCACTCGTTCGCCATGGCGAACGCCCACCCCGAGGTACTGCGCCGCGCCCGGTACCTGGCGCCCGCTAACCACGAGCGGGGCGTGGTCCGGGCGCTCGCCCACGTCCTGGATCGGCAGGCGTAGCCGGCCGGCTCCGTCAGCTCTCAGCGCGCCGGCCGGGCTCGGCGGTGGGGAACAGGGCGGAGGCCAACTGCGGGATCAGCTCCCGCGCGACCTCGCTGGCGGCCACCCCCGGCGCGTAGTCGGCGACCGCGCCGACCCGGGACGGATCGACCGGCAGGCCGAGCCGGTGATAGCAGCCGGCCACCAGGCTGCGCAGCGGCTCGGGATCGGTGACCACCAGGTTGATGCTGATCAGGAAGCCCCACGGCGTGACCCGCTGGGCGATGCCCGCCAGCTTGGCGACGCCGGCCGCGTTGACGCTGTGCTCCCCGGGGCAGTACTCGCCGGGCAGTTCGCCGATCCGGGCGGGTACCCCGAGCCGCTCCAGCCCGTCCCGGACGGCGGTCGCCGCGCGCTGGAACCGATCGCGGGTGTGGCCGCTGGGCGCCTCGTCCGCGGCGATCACGTCGATCACCAGGGTGCCCTCGTGGAGCGGGGCGAGGTGGCCGCCGACGGTGCGCAGCGCCGGGGTGAACCCCAGCGTGAGCGCGGTCTCGACCGCCGCCGGATAGCCCGGCAGCCGGGCGTCCCGCCGGCTGAAGGCGGCGGTGGCGAGCGGGGAGTGGACGCGGATGCCGCGGTACCCCGCGGGCAGGGACGACCGGGTGAGCACCGGCGGCTCCCAGGCGGCGGACGGGGCCACCGCCGACTCGTCCTGGACGATCAGCATCAGCCGAAGTCTAGGGCCGCGACGCCGAGCCCGATCAGCAGGGAGGCCGCGTTGGCGATGACCGCCACCAGCAGCGACCGTTCCAGCGTGCCGCGGGTGAGGCCGGCTTCCGCCCGCCGCACCGCCCACCAGGCCACCCCGGCGGCCTCCACCAGCACCACCACCGCCTCGGCGACCGCCACTGCCCAGACCTCGCGCGGATGCACCAGCCAGAGCACCGGGTGGGTGCACTGCAGCAGCCAGGCCAGCAGCACCGCGCCGGGCGCCCGCCGGGCCCGCCAACCCAGCCCGCGGAGCAGCGCGACCAGCAGCGGCACCTCCACCAGACAGGTGATCAGATATGCCGCCGCCCACTCCGTCACGGCAGCACAGTAGCGACTAGGGTGAGGCCATGTCGCTGGACGTCATCGTGCCCGACCGCTACGACAACGGGTCCGGCCTGCTGCCGGTGATCCTGCTGGTCGTGGTGGTGGCCGGCCTGCTGGGTTTCGCGCTGTGGCGTTACTTCAGCAGTCGTGGCTAGTCTGCGGGCGTCCGCTCTGGGGTTGTTGACCGCCGCCGTGCTGCTGGCGGTGGTCGCGCTGCGAGCCCCCTTCGCCGCGGCGGTGTTCGGCATCGTGCTGCTCGGACCGCCGCACGTCCTGCTGGCCGTGAGGTACCTCAGCGGCCGGATCGCCGGGGCCGTTCCGGCCCGGACCGGCTGGCTGCTGCTGGCCTTCCTGGCGGCGATGGCGCTGGTCCGGGCGGCGGCGACCTTCCTGCCGCAACTGGGGCATCAACTGGAGTTGGCGGGCAGCCTGGCGGTGGTCGGAGCCGCCCTCGCGCTCGGGCTGCGCGGCCGGCTGCGACTGCTCGCGCTGGCGCCGGCGGCGCTGCTCGCGGACCTGCCGCTGATCCCGCTGGCCTGGTACGCCCACCTGGTCGCCCACGGCCACAACCTGATCCCGCTGGTCTTCCTGTGGGACTGGACGCGGGGCCGCCCGGCGCGGCATCGGCTGGGCTTCGTCGCGGCGAACCTGGTCTGGCTGCTCGGCGTCCCGGCGCTGCTCCTCGGCGGGGCCGCCGACCCGGTGCTGAACCCGCGACCGCCCGAGGCGGTCACCCGGCTGGTCGATCCGGCGGTGGTGGTGGCGGGGGCCGCCCCACCGGGCGCCGACGCCGCGCTCGGGCTGCGGTTCCTGGCGGTGTTCGCCTTCCTGCAGGCCATGCACTACGTGTTGTGGCTGGTCTTCTTCCCGCGTCGGGGACGGGCGGAGGCCCGCCGCTCGCCGCTGCCGGCCGGCCGGCGGCTCTGGCTGCTCGCCGCCCTGCTGACCGGCGTGATCTGGGCCGCCTACGCGGTGAGCTACTACGACGGTCGCGCGGCCTACAGCGTGCTGGGGGCGTTCAACGCCTACCTCGAGCAGCCGGTCGCGGTCTGGCTGCTGCTGACCGCGCTGCCCGCCTCGGCCGCCAGCCCGCTGATCGGCCGGCTGCGTTTCGCCGGCCCGGATCGCCAACCCCTGACCGCCGCAGCGATGACCGGTCAACCCTGAAAGAGGACCGCCGATGACCAGCACCAACCAGCAGATGATCGACCGCCGGGCCGCCCGGCTGCTCGAGGAGCGGCTGCTTCCCGCCGTCCACCGGCGTCGGGCGGCGGTGGCGATCGCCGGCTGGGAGGTGCCCGACGAGCCGGTCGGGTTCCAGTTCGCCCGCGAGCAGTCGTTCCAGCCGATGGCGCTCGGCCAGTGGTGGGGACGGCCGTGGGGGACCACCTGGCTGCACCTCACCGGCGAGTTGCCCACCGACTGGGTGGCGGCCGACGGCGAACCCGAGTTGCGGATCGACCTCGGCTTCCGGCCGATGCGGCCGGGGTTCCAGGCCGAAGGGTTGGTCTACCGGGCGGACGGCGAGTTGATCAAGGCCATCGAGCCGCTCAACACCCACGTCCGGCTCGACCTCGCCCCCGGTGATCCGATCGACCTGTACGTCGAGGCCGCGTCCAACCCCGACCTGGCCGACACCATGTACACCTTCATCCCGACCCGGCTGGGCCGCAAGCAGACCGCCGGCCACGACCCGCTCTACCAGTTGCGGACGCTGGAGATCGCCGGCCGCGACCGGCAGGTGTGGGAGCTGATCCAGGATGTCCGGACGGTCCGCGGCCTGGCCCGGGTGGTGCCGGCCGACTCCTCGCGGTCGGCCGCCCTGCACCGCGCCCTCGACGCCGCGGTGGACGCGATCGATCCCGCCGACGTGACCGGGAGCGCCACCGCCGCCCGGGCCGAACTCGCCGGCGTGCTGAACCAGCCGGCGACCGCGTCCGCGCACCGGGTGGTGGCGGTGGGTCACGCCCACATCGACTCGGCCTGGCTGTGGCCGGTGCGCGAGACCGTCCGCAAGTGCGCCCGCACCTTCACCAACGTGCTCGACCTGATGGACGAGGATCCGGAGTTCAGCTTCGCCTGCTCGTCGGCCCAGCAGTTCGCCTGGATCCAGCGGCACTACCCGGCGCTGTTCCAGCGCATCCTGGCGCGCGTCCGGGAGGGGCGGTTCGTCCCGGTGGGCGGAATGTGGGTCGAGTCGGACACCAACCTGCCCGGCGGCGAGGCACTGGCCCGGCAGTTCGTGCTCGGCGGCGACTACTTCGAGCGCGAGCTGGGGGTGACCGCCCGCGAGGTCTGGCTACCGGACTCCTTCGGCTACAGCGCGGCGCTGCCGCAGCTCGCCCGGCTGGCCGGCGCGGAGTACTTCCTGACCCAGAAGCTCTCCTGGAACGAGACCAACAAGATGCCCCACCACCTGTTCGAGTGGGAGGGGATCGACGGCTCGACGCTGATCACCCACTTCACCCCGGCGGACAACTACAACTGCGAGCTCACCCCCGAGGAGTTGGCCTACCTGGCGGGCAACTACGCCGACAGTGCCCGGCACGACCGGTCGCTGGTGCTGTTCGGCTACGGCGATGGGGGCGGCGGCCCCACCCGCGAGATGCTGGCCGCCGGCCACCGGGCGGCCGATCTCGAAGGGGTGGCGCGGGTGGAGTTCGGCACCCCGCTGGGGTACTTCGACGCCATCCCGGCCGGTCCGGGCGAGCTGCCTCGCTGGACGGGCGAGCTGTACCTGGAGTTCCACCGCGGCACCTACACCTCGCAGGCCCGCACCAAGCGGGGCAACCGGCGCTGCGAGGCGCTGCTGCACGACGCCGAGCTGTGGGCGGCCACCGCCGCCGTCCGGACGGGCGCGCCCTACCCCTACCAGCTGCTGCGCGAGGCCTGGGAGACCGTGCTGCTGCAGCAGTTCCACGACATCCTGCCGGGCAGCTCGATCGGCTGGGTGCACGACCAGGCGGTGGCGAACTACGCGGTGGTGGAGCGGTCGCTGAACGCGACCATCGAGGCGTCGCTGGCGTCGCTCTCCGATCCGGCCGGGGCCGAGCTGGTGTTCAACTCCTCCCCCTTCCCGATCGCCGGGGTGCCCGGCTACGGTGCCGGCGTCCCGGTCGGCCAGCCCACCACGCTCCCGGAGCTCACCCCGACCCCTGAGCCTGTCGCAGGGTCGCCCGTGGTCACCGTGCTGGAGAGCCCCGAAGGCTGGACGATCGACAACGGCCGCCTGCTGCTGCGGCTGGACCGCGACGGCCTGATCGCGTCGCTGCGGGATGCCACCGGACGCGAGGTGATCCCGGCCGGCCAACGGGCCGGGCTGCTGCAGCTGTTCCGCGACACCCCCGCGCAGTGGGACGCCTGGGACATCGACGTCGACTACCGCAAGCACGCCACCGACCTGACCGGGGTCGAGGAGCTGGCGCTGGTCACCGCCACCCCGGAGCGGGTCGAGATCGCCGTCCGGCGGGCGTTCGCCGCGTCCCGGGTGACCCAGACCTACCTGGTCGAGGCGGGCCGGCCGGTGGTCGACCTGGTCACCGAGGTCGACTGGCACGAGCGGCAGACCATGCTCAAGCTCGCGGTGCCGATCGACGTCCACACCACCTCGGCCGCCTCCGAGATCCAGTTCGGCCACCTGGTGCGCCCGACTCACACCAACACCAGCTGGGACACCGCCAGGTTCGAGACGGTCGCCCACCGCTGGGTGCACCTCGCCGACCGCTGGTTCGGGGTCGGGCTGGCCAACGACGCCAGCTACGGCCACGACATCACCCGGCACCCCCGCGAGGGCGGCGGAACCTACTCGCTGGTCCGGCAGTCGCTGCTGCGGGCGCCGCTGTTCCCCGACCCGGAGGCCGACCAGGGCAGCCACCGGTTCCGCAGCTCGATCGTGATCGGCCCGGTCGAGGCCGCCATCGAGCAGGGCTACCGGCTGGACCGTCCGCTGCGGCCCGCACGGGGCCGCGGGCTGGCGCCGTTGGTCACCAGCTCCGACCCGGCGGTGGTGATCGAGACGGTCAAGCTGGCCGAGGATCGCTCCGGCGACCTGGTGGTCAGGCTGTACGAGTCGCTGGGCGGGGTAGCCACGGCGACCCTGACCGTCGACTTCGGCCACGCCGGGGTGGTCGAGACCGACCTGCGGGAACGTCCGCTGGGCGACGGGCTGGCGCCGTCCGGTGCCCGGGAAGCGTCGCTGGAGTTCCGTCCCTTCCAGGTTCGGACGCTGCGCTGGTCGCGGACCGGCTGAGCCCGCCGCAGTGCTCAGCTGAGCTGCAGGGTGGTCAGGCAGGTGGCGGCCTGGTCGCCCTTGGTGGTGATCGGCGTGCTGGCGGTGTGGCCGTCGTGGGTGACGGTGAGGGTGGCGTCGACCCCGCGGGGCAGCCAGACCCCGAGGAAGCCGTTGTCGAAGGTCCGCAGCCCTTCGTCCACCAGCACGTCGCCGGCCGCGTCGGTCACCTTCACCTGCACGTCGGTGTTCTGCAGCTCGCCGACGCAGGTGGTGAGGCTGTGGAAGTGGCAGTCGTGGGTCTGGCTCAGGTACGGGGCGAAGGACAGGTAGAACTGGCCGTCCGGGATCGGCAGGGTGGCCTCGCGCTGCTGGTCGTCGCTGAGGATCAACTCCGCGGGCCGGACCGACGCCATCAGGTCGGTGGGACGGTCGGCCAGCGGGGTCGCGTCCAGCTTGTCGATGATCTGCCGGGCGTCCAGCCCGGTCAGGCCGTGCGCGGCGAGCAGGTCGTCGGTGGACGGGGACGAGACCGGGGCGGAACTCGGCGGTGCCGCCGGCGCGGGAGCGCAGCCGGTGAGGGTGACGGCGGCAATGGCCGTTGCCGCGATCAGCTGGGCGGGAAGCTTCTTGAGGGTGATGAAGGTCATGGTTCTTTCCTGAGGTTGGAGCGGCCGGGTCGGGGCGCGAGGCGTCCACGGACGGCCAGGGGACGGGGTTGGTTGAGCCACCGTGCGGTGGGGCACGCCGGCGGGATCGGGCGGGCCGGTCACCGTCCGCTCAGGTTCGGCTGATGCACAGGATCCGCAGCAACGGCGGCGGGACGGCGACCGCCACCGCGCTGGCGGGGCGGGCGAGGCTGACGCGAAGCGGTTGCCGGGCCCGGGCCGGACGGATCCGCGGCCCGGTCAGCGCCCAGACCAGCAGAACCATGGCCAGGCAGGCCATCGTCATGGCGGTCGGGTCGGCCTGGCCCGGGGTGGCGCTCGGCACCGGGTCGGCGCTGGGCGCCGCCGGCTGGGCGGAATGGTGCGCGGTGGTCGCCGAGGCGGCGATGCCGGGGGCCGCCGAGCCGCCGTGGCCGGCGGGGGTGCCGTGCAGGCCGATGGCGTGCATCACGAACAGTCCGAGAAGAACCAGCACGGGCAGCAGCCCGCGGGCCAATCGGTGGCGCGCAGTCGTTGCTCGGAGCACTGTCGTCATCCCCGCCCACTCTAGGTCGTCCGGCCGGTTCGAGCAGGGCGATCGGCGAACTCGGCGGCCCGCCAGCGCCGGCCAGGGGTCAGTCGAGCGGGATCGCCCGTACCCAGTTGGCGCCGGCGCCGGTCGGCACCCGGTCCAGCGGGGTCAGCGTCCCGTCCGGTTCCAGCCGGGAGAGTGCCACGTGGTCGGACTTCTCGCCGACCGCCAGGACGAGGTCGCCGTCCGGGGAGAGCGCGAAGCCGCGCGGCTGCGGCTCGGTCGCCGAGACGGCGAGCTGGTCGAGCAGTCGGCCGTCTGGCGCGACCTCCAGCGTGGTGAGGGTGGATTCGGTCCGCTCCGAGCACAGCAGCCGGTGACCGTCCGGGGTGAGGTGCAGATCCGCTCCCCAGATGTAGTGGTGCTCGACCGGATCGGCGCCGAACACGCTGTGCCCCAGCCCCCGGCCGGTGTCGTGCGCCGGCACCGCCTCGGTCCTGGTCAGCACCCCCGACCCGGGGTCGCGAGCGAACCGGATCGCCTCCCCGGAGAATTCGGTCATCAGGTAGGCGTTGCGGCCGTCCGCTGACAGCACCAGGTGCCGCGGGCCGGATCCGGCCGGGGCGGCCACGGTGGGCGGCTCGAGCGGGGTCAGGGTGCCGTCATCGGCCAGCGCGTACTGGGCGATCAGGTCGGCTCCCAGCGAGACGAAGTAGGCGTGCTGCTCGGTGGCGACCACCGAGTGCAGATTGGGGAACTCCACCCGGGCGACCGGCTCGCCCACCCGGCCGTCCCCGGCCACCGGCCAGACGCAGCCGTACCCGCCGCCGTAGGAAGCGCCCAGCAGCAGCCGTCCCTGATTGGCCAGCGTGAGGTAGGCCAGGGACGCGTCCACGTCCCGCCGGCTCAACGGCGTCAGGCTGCCGGAGGAACGGTCGAGCGCCAGGGTCACGATCCCGGCCGGCTCCCCCTTCACCCCGGCGTAGACCAGGTCGCGCTGCTGGTCGATCGCGAAGGTTCCGGTGCCGGGCAGCCCGCCGGTGACGGCCAGCGGGCGCAGCGTCTCGCCGTCCAGTCGGTAGCTGGCGATGGCGGCGTCACCGGGATTGGTGACCAGGACGAGGGCGGCGCGAGTCATGCAGTGAGCCTAGGACGGGACGAGCCGGACCGGCGGCGGGATCCCGCGCACTGGAAGGAGTCGGATCAAACTACTACCTGTGCCGGGAGCGGCGGCTGGAGTTGGCGTCCTTCTACTCCTTGATGGCGGAGACCGGCTTCACCCTGGCCGGCCTGTGGTGGACGGTGGTGGACAAGCACCCGGAGTGGAAGCGGGACCGCCGTCGCCGGAAGCTCACTGGAGACCCTCAAGTGAACAAATCGACACCCAGTTGACGGTTGGCGGCCTGGAATCGGCCGGAAACGGCGATCTGGAGGTCGATTTGTTCAGCGGCAGCTCCGCCAACATCATCGGTAACCAGTAGTTGTCGCCACTCACTATTCATGCTTAACTAATACCCATGGACGAAGCCCTGCACCACGACTCGCAGCTGTTGCGCGGGGTGCTGCCGATGCTGGTGCTCACCCTGCTCGGAAGGCAGGAGTCCTACGGCTACGAGCTCGTCGAGCGATTGCGCGAGCTCGGGCTGCCAGGGCTGGCCACCGGAGTGGTCTACCCGGTGCTCAACCGGTTCGAGCGGGACGGCCTGCTGGCCAGCCGGCTGGTGCCGTCCAGCAGCGGCCCGGCCCGCAAGTACTACGCGCTGACCGAGGCCGGCGACTACGCCCGCGCCGAGGCCGTCGAACGCTGGCGTGTTCTCAGCCAGGTGGCCGAGCGCGGCCTGGCGACCCACCCTGTGAAAGGAGCTCCGGCATGACTGCCCACGGACCCCTGGCCACGCTGGAACGCAGCACCTACCTCACCCGCCTCGACTGGCACCTGGAGGAACAGGTCCCCGGCGCGGAGCGCCGCACCATCCTGAAGGACCTGCGGGCCGAGATCGAGGCCGACCCCCGTCCGGTCGGCGAGGTGCTGGACGACCTGGGCCGTCCATCCGCGCTGGCCCAGCGCTACGGCGAGGGACGGGAGCGCCGCTACCCGCGCTGGTCGGCCGGCGTCGTCGCCGCCGCGGTGGCGCTGCTGCTCTACTGGTTGGTGTTCTTCGGCTTCGCGGCCGGAATGCTCGCCGCGATCGGCTCGCTGGGCGGCGGCCAGGCCACCGCCACCTTCCTCGGCATCCCGCTGATCGCCTTCGACCGGCCGGGCGAGTACGGCATCGGCTGGACGGGGGACGCCGCCGCCGGGCTGGCCGGCTGGGCGTGGCTGCTGGTGCCGCTGCTGGTGGTCGGGGTCACCTTCCTGCTGTCGTCCCGGATCTGGCGGCTTTGGCGCACCCCGCGCTGACCGCTGTGCCAAGGTGAGAACCACGAGAGAGGACGGACGATGACGGCCTGGGCGGAACTGCACCTGCACCTGGAAGGCACGCTGGAGCCGGAGCTGATCTTCACCCTCGCCGAGCGCAACGGTCTGCAGTTGCCCTACGCGGACCTGGACGATCTGCGCTCGCGCTACGACTTCGCCAACCTGCAGGGCTTCCTCGATCTGTACTACACCAACATGCAGGTGCTGCTGACCGAGCAGGACTTCGCCGACCTCGCCGATGCCTACCTGGCCCGCGCGCAGCGGGCCGGCGTCCGCCGGGCTGAGGTGTTCTTCGACCTGCAGGCGCACACCGCCCGCGGGGTGGCGCCGGAGGTGGCGCTGGGCGGCCTGCACCAGGCGCTGGCGACGTCCGAGGAGCGATACGGCATCAGCACCGGGCTGATCCTCACCTTCCTGCGCCACCTGCCGGCCGACCAGGCGATGACCGCCTACCAGCAGGCGGTCGACTCCGGCGTCCCGCTGCTCGGCGTCGGGCTGTGCTCCACCGAGGTGGGGTTCCCGGCGTCCGCCTTCGCCGAGGTCTACCGCCGGGCCCGCGCGGACGGGCTGCGCACCGTCGCCCACGCCGGCGAGGAGGGCGACGCCAGCTACGTCTGGGAGGCGCTGGACGCGCTCGGGGTGGAGCGGATCGACCACGGCGTCCGCGCCATCGAGGACGACCGGCTGATCCAGCGGCTGGTGGCCGAGCAGATCCCGCTGACCATGTGCCCGCTGTCGAACGTCCGGCTGAAGGTGGTGCCGAACCTGGCCGTCCACCCGATCGTCTACCTGCTGCGCCGCGGGGTGCTGGTGACGGTGAACTCCGACGATCCGGCCTACTTCGGCGGCTACCTGGACGACGTGGTCGACGCACTGCGCGCGCAGTTCGACCTGACCCCGGCCGAGGTCGTCCGACTCGCCCGGAACAGCATCGAGGCCAGCTTCGCCCCGCGGGCCGAGAAGGAACGGCTGCTCGCGCTGCCCTGAGCCCCGCCGGGGATCGGCCGCACCGGGGAGCCCTCGCTCCACGGGGGAGTTCCGGTTTGGCCCTAGCATGGTGGCCGGACGCCCGGCGCGGGCTGAGACCTCAGGGAGTGACGCGATGGAGTCGGTGAGCCGGCGAACGCTCATGGCGGGCGCGATCGGGGCGGCCGTGGCCGGCCCGCTGCTGGCGGGTTGCACCCCGCAGGCCGAGACGCCCAGCCCGGCGCCGGCCGGCTCCGGCGCCCCCGAACCCAGCCCCACGCCGACCGCCGAGCCGACGCCCACCGGCGACCCGCGTCCCCGCTGGCCGTTGACCGGCGCCCTGCTGGACGACCCGGCCCAGGCCGAGCGCGCGGTGGTGGCGGTCAAGGTGCCGGACAGCCGGGCCGAGCACCCGCAGCTCGGCATCAACGACGCCGACATCGTGTTCGTCGAGCTGGACGGCTACCCCGCCACGCTGTACCGCTCCGGCACCCGGTTGGTGCCGGTGTTCCACTCCCGCTACGCCGCCGACGTCGGCCCGGTGCGCTCGGTCCGTCCGGTCGACGTCGCGCTGCTCTCGCCGGTGGACGCCGTGATCGGCAACACCGGCATGGCCGGCTGGACCCGGCGGTACGTCAAGAAGAACGCCCAGGGGCTGGACTACAGCCACGACTACATGCACACCAAGGGCACCGGGGCGTACTCCATCGACAGCAGCCGGGTGTACACCCTCAAGGGCCAGAAGTACTACGACCGGGCGGTGCTCTGCCACCCGGAGAAGCTGGCCGGGTTGAGCAAGACCACCACCACCCCGCAACAGCCCTACTTCCCGTTCGCCACCGGCGACCAGGTGCCCTCCACCGAGACCGCGGGCAAGCCCGCCACCACCATCGCGGTGCCCTGGCAGAAGGGCGACTCCTACGACATGGGCTACAGCTTCGATGCCAAGAAGGGCGTCTACCGGCGCTCGATGCCCT
Organism: Propionicimonas sp.; assembly: GCA_049840415.1. Lineage (GTDB taxonomy): Bacteria > Actinomycetota > Actinomycetes > Propionibacteriales > Propionibacteriaceae > Propionicimonas. The sequence goes on from JASGLB010000014.1 coordinate 881,882, forward strand.
GGGGCAAGCACGTGCTGAAGGACGGCTCGCGGGTGGTCACCGACAACCTGCTGGTGATCCTGGCCAAGCAGCACTTCGCCCACCACGAGCCCTTCCACGACGTGAGCGGCAAGAAGGGCACCTTCTACTACGCCCACGGCGGCCAGTACGTCACCGGCAGCTGGCAGAAGGACGCCGACGTCGACTCGCTGTTCCAGTTCACCCTCGAGGACGGCTCCCCGCTGATCATGGCCACCGGGCGCACGTTCGTCGAGTTGCCGCACACCACGGCGAAGCTCACCATCAAAGCCTGAGTCCGTCCCGAGGAGCCTGCACCATGACCGATCCGGGAGCGTCCGAGCGTAAGCGGCTGTTGTTCCTGTTCTCCGACACCGGCGGTGGTCACCGCTCGGCCACCGAGGCGATGATCGAAGCCCTCGACCTGGAGTTCCCGGGCAGTTTCGACTGCGCGATGGTCGACTTCTTCCGGGAGTACTACCCGACCCCGCTGAACCGGGCGCCGGAGATCTACCCCGAGATCTCCCGGGTGCCGCAGGCCTGGGGGTTCTCCTTCAAGGCCACCAACACCCGTAGTGGCAGCAATATGCTCAACGACCTCAGCTACCCCTACCTGCGCAAGGCCGCCAAGCGGCTGGTGGCGGAGAACCCGGCCGACCTGATCGTCTCGGTGCATCCGCTGGTGAACACCCACCTCGCCCGGGCGATGCGCAAGTCCCCGCGTCCGTTCATCACCGTGGTGACCGACATGGTGACCACCCACGCGTTCTGGTTCGATCGCCGCGCCGACCTGGTGGTGGTGCCGACCGAGCAGGCCAAGGCCGAGGGGATTCGCTACGGCATCCCGGCGGGGAACCTGCGGGTGGTCGGGCTGCCGGTCGCCGACCGGTTCCTCACCCCACTGCCGGACCGGGACGGCTGGCGCCGCGAGCGGGGCTGGCGGACCGATCTGCCGGTGATCCTGGTGGTCGGCGGCGGGGACGGCCTGGGCGGGGTGAAGCGGATCGCCAAGGCGCTGAACTCGGCCGACTTCGAGGCCACCGTGGTGGTGATCTGTGGCCGCAACGAGGAACTGCGCCGCGATCTGGAGGCGGTCGACTGGCGACTGCCCACCCACATCTACGGCTTCACCCGGGAGATGCCCGACTTCATGCGGGCCTCGGACATCATGGTCACCAAGGCCGGCCCGGGCAGTATCAGCGAGGCCTTCATCTGCGAACTGCCACTGCTGCTCTATTCCCGCCTGCCCGGCCAGGAGGACGGCAACGTCGACTACGTGGTGGAGAACGGGGCCGGCGTCTGGGCGCCCCGGGTGCGGGACGCCCTGGCGGTGCTACGGCAGTGGGTGACCGATCCGTCCGCTCGCGCCCGGGCCGCGCAGGCCAGCGCCGCGCTGGCCCGGCCGGACGCCTCCCGCCAGCTCGCCCGGCTGATCGCCGAGCAGGTCGGCGTGCTGCCCTGAGTGGTCGAGCGGCGCGCGGTGCGGGCTTGATGTCGGCGACTACGCTGGTTTGTCGGAGCATGCAGGGGCGACCGGGTGGCGGTGCGGACAGCACCGGCCCGGAAGGTCGCCGGACGAGACCAGGTAGAGACCAGCAGTGAGTGACGAACCCGACCAGAAGCCGGACGGCCAACCCAAGGAACCCGCCAAGCTGAGCTTCTCGCTGCCACAACTGCTGGGCAGCGGGGCCGCGGCGGCGACGGTCGCCTTCATCGGCTCGTCGCTGGGCACCGCGGGGACGATCTTCGGCGCCGCCCTGGCCAGCGTGCTGGGCGCGGTCGCCGGCACCATCTACACCGCCGGCCTGGATCGCACCGGACGCCGGCTCGGCACCGTGATGCAGCGCGGCTGGGACCGGATCCGCCGGGCGGATCCGGAACTCGACGAGGGTGAGGACGTCCCGTCGTCCGACCCCGGGGCCGCCGATCCGGAACCGCCGCACGACAAGGGACGCACCTGGCGGCGGGTGCTGACCCGGACCCTGCTCGCGGCGGTCGCCATCTTCGCGGTGGCGTTCGTGGCGATCACCGGCTGGGAACTGGTCACCGGCCGCACCCTGGACGGCAAGGACGGAACCACGGTCGGCCAGGTGGTGCAGCCGGAGCGTTCCCCGAAGCCCACCCCGGCGCCCAGTGAGCCCACCGCGTCCACGACCGCGCCGGAGCCCACCCCGACGCCCACGCCCACGCCGTCCGAGACGCCGGTCGAGCCGTCGCCGTCCCCGACGCCCACGCCGACCCCGACGCCGTCCGAGACGGGGGAACCGACCCCCACTCCCACGCCGACGGCCACGCCCACCGAGGCGGTGCCGGAGGGCGGGGAGCCGGCTGCCGCCGACCCGGCGGAGTAGTTGGCCCGGTTCCCGCCGAGCTGATCGACGGGTGTGACCGGCCCGCTCAGCTGACCGCCGAGCCCAGCTCCGGGGCCAGCTGGCGATGCGCCTCCGGCTCGTGGCGCACCCGCTTGGCGATCCGCGACATGGTGGTCTCGGTGACGTTCAGGTAACCGGCCAGGTCGCGCTGGGTGAGCCGGGAGATCAGGTTGGGACGCTCCTGCAGCAGGTTGCGGTAGCGATCCTCGGGGGTGTCGCGCACCCAGATCAGGTCGGCCTGCTGGGTCATCGCGTAGAGGGTGCCGATCGCGGAGGTCAGCAGCGCCCAGGCATGGTGTCGTTGGGCCAGTTGATCCACCGCGCGGAAGTCGGCGCGCATCAGCACCGTCGGCTCGATCGCGCTGACGGTGTGCAGGCTCATCCCGTCGACCGCCGGCTTCAGGTCGTCCAGCCGGGGGTGCAGGCCGCGCTCGTAGAGCCGGCGGGCGGCGCGCGGCGCCAGCGAGGTCATGGACGCCAGGAAGTCGCCCTCCTCGGAGAAGAACACCGTGGTCTGGTGGCCGCTCGGCGTGGTGACCACCGCGCGGGTGAGCCCGTTGTGCACCAGGTAGATGAACGGATGCTCGTCACCGGCGCGGAACAGGGTCTCGCCGGGTGCCAGCCGGACCAGTTTGAGGGTGGCGGCGAAGGTCTGCCATTCCGGGAGCCGGGCGCCGGCGTAGGCCTCCATCAGCAGCTGCAGACTGCGACTGGCGTGGCCGAAGGTGCCTTCGACGACCATGGCTCCTCCCGTGGGGTGTGGTACGGAACTGTCTCGTCGCTAAACCTAGCGTGCCCGGTGGGTCTGGGTGACCAGACCAGGTCACGGCAAGTTAAAGATTTCGCCAGATTGCGAAACCCACCGCCGCCGCGCCCAACACGCTCCACCACAACGCCGGGGACCGCAACCCGCTGGGCGGCCGCAGGGCCGGGCCGCCGGCGACCTCGATCGTCCAGGCCACCACCGCCAGCCCGCCCAGCCCGAGCAGCACCAGGACGAAGGGGTTGTGCGCCCAGGCGCCGGCGAGATCGCCCGCCAGCAGCCGCGTCCCCATCGTGGTCGCGCCGCACAGCGGGCACAGCGTCCCGGTGAAGTGCCGCCACGGGCAGCCGATCCGGATGCCGGTGGTCAGCTTGACCACGCTCAACGCCAAACCGGCCGCGCCGAACCAGGCCGCCGAGCGCAACGCGCGGGCGGCCGAAAAGGGTACCGGATCGGCAAAAGCGGCCACACCCCATTATCGCCCCCTGCCCAACGAGCCCATCTGACCCTAGGATTCAACCAACTGAAGACCCGGAAGGGAGACACACCCAATGTCCGACCAAACCTGGCCGCCCACCCCGTCGGAGGGCAACGACGACGCCGCGACCCCGCAGAGCCCTGCGGAGCCCGCTGCTCCGTCCTACCCTTCGGAGCCTGCCGTTCCGCCGGCAGCTCCGTCGCCGGTGGACCCCTACGGTCAGTCGCCGGCCGCCGGCTACCAGACGCCGTACCCGCAGCAGCCCGCCGATCCGTATGGACAGCCGGCCGGCGGCTACGGCCAGCCCGCCGCGGATCCGTACGGTCAGCCACCGGCCGCTCCCTATGGCCAGCCGGCCGATCCGTACACTCCGCCGCCCGCCTATGGTCAGCCGCCGGCTGATCCCTACACCCCGCCGCCCGCCTACGGGCAGCCGGCCGGGGCCTACCAGACCCCGCCTCCGGGCTACCCGCCGGCTCCGGTCGGTGGTGGCGGCACCCTGGTCGATTGGCCCAAGCGCGCGCTGGGCGGCCTGATCGACTACGTGGCGCCGTCCATCATCATCAGCGTTCTGGCGAACCTGGTGTCCAATGCCAGCACCACCCTGGGTGGCCTGGTGTCCGCCGTGCTGGGTATCGGCTGGTGGGCGTACCTGGGCTACAAGAGCGGCACCACCGGTGTCACCTTCGGCCGCAGCATCGCCAAGACCAAGCTGGTCTCGGAGCAGACCGGTCAGCCGATCGGCGTCGGCAACGGCATCGTCCGTCAGCTGGCGCACATGATCGACGCGCTGATCTGCTACGTCGGCTTCCTGTTCCCGCTGTGGGATTCGAAGCGGCAGACCATCGCCGACAAGATCGTGAAGACCGTTGTGATCGACAACTCCGCCGATCCGAACGCGGGCAACTACGACTGGAACATCCAGCGCTGAGCTGACTGAAGAACGGCCCCGGGGGAGTCTCCTCCGGGGCCGTTCCGCGTCCCGGGCTGGAGCACCCTCTCCGCCGCGCCGGCGGGGGCAGCGGCCCGAGCAGCGGAGCTTGTCGAGGTTCGGCCCGGCGCCGTTCCGGGTGCGCCATGATGGAGGCTAGGAGGTGGCGATGAGGGCACTGGTGAAGCCGGCCGCCGGGCCTGGGCTGGAACTGGTCGACCTGCCGGAGCCGGGCTGCGGGCCGGGGCAGGTGAAGCTGCGGGTGCTGCGGGCCGGGCTGTGCGGCACCGACCTGCACCTGGAATCGTGGGACGACTGGGCCGCGGCCACCGTCCGTCCGCCGCTGGTGATCGGGCACGAGTTCTACGGCGAGGTGGTCGAGGTCGGCGCCGACGTCCAGGGCATCGAGCTGGGCGCGCGGGCGTCCGGCGAGGGCCACCTGGTGTGCGGACGCTGCCGCAACTGCCGCGCCGGCCGTCGCCAGATGTGCATCCGGACGGTGGGCCTGGGGGTGAACACCGACGGCGCCTTCGCCGACTACGTGGTGATCCCGGCCGGCAATGTCTGGCTGCAACCGGCCGCGATCGATCCGGAGCTGGGGGCGGTGTTCGACCCGCTCGGCAACGCCACCCACACCGCGCTGCAGTGGCCGCTGGTCGGCGAGGACGTGGTGATCACCGGGGCCGGGCCGATCGGCCTGATGGCCGCCGCGATCGCCCGCCACGCCGGCGCGCGGCACGTTGTGGTGACCGACCTGAGCGACGAACGGCTGGCGCTGGCCCGCCGGCTGGGGGCCGACCGGGTGGTCAATGTGAGCCGCGACACCCTGGCCGATGCCCAGCGCGATCTCGACATGCGAGAGGGTTTCGACATCGGTTTGGAGATGTCGGGATCGCCGGCGGCGGTGACCGATCTGCTGGCCAACCTGAACCACGGTGCCCGGGTCGCGATGCTCGGCATCCCCAAGGAGCCCTACCCGATCGACTGGGGCAAAGTGATCACCCACATGATCACCCTCAAGGGCATCTACGGCCGGGAGATGTTCGAGACCTGGTACCTGATGAGCTCGATGCTCTCCACCTCGCCCGCCCTGGCCGACAACCTCCGTTCGGTGATCACCCACCGCTTCCCCGCCGAACAGTGGCAGGACGCCTTCGCCGTCGCCCGCTCCGGCCACTGCGGCAAGGTGATCCTCGACTGGAGCTGAGGACGATTTCCCGCCCCTCGCCCCGCCCTCGCCCCTCGTCCCCCGCCCCCGTCCCTCACCCGTCCCCGTCCCCTCCCCCTCACCCATCGAGGGCTCCCCTTGTCGTCGAGGGCTCGTGCCTGGGTGGGGGCCCTCGGCGTTAGCGGAAGCCCTCGGTGTGTGGGACGGGTTGCTGCGTCGGGTCGTCCGGTGAGGTCTGGCGGGGTGGACGGGTGTTCGTCCCTTCGCTGAGGGCTTCCCTTGTCGTCGAGGGCTCGTGCCTGGGTGGGAGTCCTCGGCGTTAGCGGAAGCCCTCGGTGCGTGGACGGGTCAGTCCGCGCGAGTGGAGGAGCGCCAATCGACACCGTGAGCGAGGAGTTCGCGCCGCGCTTCGATGATTCGACGAAGCCGCCGCTCGAAGTCGCCGTTCCACAGCTCTTTCCAGGTCCAGCGGATGACGATCCAGCCCTGCTCGATCAGGGCCTGCTCCCGGAGCTTCTCGGCCTCGACCACGTCGGCGACCGACTGTCCCGGCTTCAGGAGCCTGCCGTACTTCACCGCCCCGTCGAACTCACCCACGATGCCGAGTTCCTCCCAGCCGAAGTCGACCCGAGCCAGGAAGGCGCCGGCCTCATTGTGGATCTCCAGTTGCAGTTCGGGTGCTGGGACGCCCGCAGCGTCCATTCGGACGCGGCTGAGGGACTCCCCGGGGCTCTCCGAGCGTCCGTCCGCGAACTCCAGCGCTCGTCGAGCCATCCGGCAGCCGCGTCCTTTTGCGGTTGCGACAAGCAGGTCCGCGACGCTCAGGCCTTTCGCCAGGCCGGCGTCCGCGATCATCACTGCCTCCGGGAAGGGGAGCGTCCGAACCAGATCGGCGACCGTCCGGACGAGGGTGGTCACCGGTAGTCCGTCCACGACGGTGACTTCGTGTGGTTCGAGGCGCCCTCTCCGGGCGTGGAGGGTTGGACGGACGTGGCCGTGACCGCCGCCCGTCCGCACGACGACGATCTCGTCCAGTCGCTTGGTGAGCAGCGGGAGACCGTGGATGACCGCCGCCGAGGCGTACCCGAAGTAGGTGGTGGGCTCCAGCTCAAGCAGCGCGGCGCGGAGCTTCAGCCAATGCAGTTGCTGGTGGGAATCCGTCGCCGGCGCGTAGACGCCCCGGCGCAGCCGGACGAGCTTCTGGTTGTCGAGCGCGGTGCGGAGTTGGCTGCGGGTGCGTCCGGAGTCGACCCATTGCTGTGGTGTGATCGTCATGCCGGGACTCTTGGCACCCACTCCGGGTTTGTGCCAGTTATCCACAGGATGTCGCCCACTCGTCCCGGCCTGCCCCGGTTGTCCACACCGAAGGCTTCCATTGTCGCCGAGGGCTCGTGTCTGGGCGGAGGCTCTCGGCGTTAGAGGGAGCCCTCGATGGGGAGGGGGGCGAGAGCGGCGAGGTCGGTTGGGTTCCCCGTCCGGGTCTGGTGCTGCCGGGGCTCAGGTGCCGACTTCACTGGTGGTGAGCTGTGTTCTGCTCGCGGGGTGCTTCGGTGTTCTGGACGCATCGAGGGCTCCCGTTGTCGTCGAGGGCTCGTGCCTGGGTGGGAGCCCTCGACGCTAAGGGGAGTCCTCGATGGGGAGGGTACGTGGACGGCGAGGTCGGTTGGGTTCCCCGTCCGGGTCTGGTGCTGCCGGTGCTCAGGTGTTGACCTCACTGGTGGTGAGGGCTGTGGTCTGCTCGTGGGGGGCTTCGGTGTTCTGGATGCATCGAGGGCTCCTGTTGTCGTCGAGGGCTCGTGCCTGGGTGGGAGCCCTCGGCGCTAAGGGGAGCCCTCGGCGAGAGTGGGGCGCGGGGGCGCTGTGGAGCGCCGGGAGCGGGGAGAGAGGGTTGGGGAGGACAGCGGGGAGAGGGGAGCGAAGCCGGGGCCGGGGGTCGATGGGCATAGGCTGCTGGCATGTACGACGACGCCGTCCGCAGCGAGTTGGCCAGTACCCTCGACGAGATTCGGGACGCGGGGCTGCTCAAGACCGAGCGGGAGCTCACCACTCCGCAGTCGGCGCGGATCGCCACTCCGGCTGGGCCGGCGCTGAACTTCTGCGCCAACAACTACCTCGGGCTGGCGAACCATCCCGCAGTGGTGAACGCCGCCAGGGACGGGCTGGAGCGGTGGGGGTTCGGGATGGCGTCCGTCCGGTTCATCTGCGGCACCCAGAGCCAGCACCTGGAACTCGAACGGCGGATCGCCGACTTCCTGCAAACCGAAGCGACCATCCTCTACTCTTCCGCCTTCGACGCCAACGGCGGGCTGTTCGAGGTGCTGCTGGACGAGCGGGACGTGGTGATCTCCGACGAGTTGAACCACGCCTCGCTGATCGACGGCATCCGGCTCTGCAAGGCCGTCCGGTACCGCTACCGCAACGCCGACCTGGCCGACCTCGAGGCTCAACTCACCGCAGCGAAGGACGCCCGGCGCAGGGTGATCGTCACCGACGGCGTGTTCTCGATGGACGGATCGCTGGCCCCGCTGCCCGGCATCTGTGACCTCGCCGAGCAGCACCACGCCCTGGTGGTGGTGGACGACTCCCACGCCGTCGGTTTCGTCGGCGAGCACGGCCGCGGCACCCCCGAGGCCCTCGGCGTGGCCGATCGGGTCGACCTCTACACCGGCACCCTCGGCAAGGCGCTGGGCGGTGCCTCCGGCGGCTATGTCAGCGGCCCCCGCGAGGTGATCGACCTGCTGCGGCAGCGCTCGCGTCCCTATCTGTTCTCGAACTCGCTCGCCCCGGCGGTGGTGGCCGGCTCGCTGGCCGCGCTCGACCTGATCGCCACCCAGGACGACGCCAGGAAGCAGTTGCGCACCAATACCGCGCTGTTCCGCGAGCTGATGACGAAGGCGGGCTTCGACCTGCTGCCCGGCGAGCACCCGATCACCCCGGTGATGTTCCCCGGCGAGGACGGCGCCCGCACCGCCGCCGCGATCGCCGACCACATGCTCAGCCACTCCGGGGTCTACGTGATCGCCTTCTCCTACCCGGTGGTGCCGAAGGGACGGGCGCGGATCCGCGTCCAACTCTCGGCGGCTCATACCGAGGACGATGTCCGGGCCTGCGTGGCTGCCTTCCAGGCCGCCCGGGAGTCGGTGGCGTTGACGTAGCCGCACCGACTGGCTAGCCTCCTGCATGGACCAGGAAGGTCCACTTCGGGGTTGCAACTCTTGTAGGCAAGACCTGAGCCGAAACTTGGCGTTCGCCGAGTGGGCTCAGGTCTTTTTGTGTCTGTAGCCCCAACATGACACAAGGCTCAAGGAGGACCAAGAACATGGCAGCAGTCGACTACCGGTCATTGGCCGGTCAGATCCTGGAGAAGGTTGGCGGTGAAGCCAACATCGCCTCGGTGGCGCACTGCGCGACCCGGCTCCGCTTCAAGTTGAAGGATGCGGCCAAGGCCGACAAGGCGGCGGTCGAGAAGCTCACCGGGGTGATCACCGTGGTCGAGGCGGGCGGCCAGTTCCAGGTGGTGATCGGCAACGACGTCCCGATCGTCTACGCCGAGATCGGCCAGCTGACCAAGCTGGGCGGCGACGCCGCGGCCGCCGACGACGCCCCGAAGGGCAACCTGCTGAACCGGTTCATCGACCTGATCTCCGGGATCATGTCGCCGATCCTGTGGACGCTGGCCGGCTCCGGTCTGCTCAAGGCCTTCCTCGCCCTCGCCCTGCAGCTGGGCTGGCTGAGCGACCAGAGCCAGGAGTACGCCATCCTGAACGCGGCCGGCGACGCGATCATCTACTTCCTGCCGATCTTCCTGGCGTTCACCGCCGCCAAGCGGTTCAACACCAACCAGGTCACCGCCATGGCCCTGGCCGGCGCGCTGGTCTACCCGAGCATCGGCGCGCTCAACACCGGCGATCCGGTGCACTTCTTCGGCATCCCGGTGGTGATGGTCGCCTACACCTCGTCGGTGATCCCGATCATCGTCGCGGTCTGGCTGCAGGGCTACGTCGAGCGGTGGCTGAAGAAGGTGCTGCCCTCCTCGATCCGCAACTTCACCACGCCGCTGCTGATCCTGGTGCTGATGGTGCCGTTCACCCTGATCACGGTCGGCCCGATCACCAGCTGGCTGGCGAACATGATCTCCGCCGGGATCACCTGGCTGTTCAGCCTCGCCCCCTGGCTGGCCGGCGGTCTGCTGGGCGGCTTCTGGCAGGTCTTCGTGATGTTCGGCCTGCACTGGGGCTTCGTCCCGGTAATGCTCAACGACCTGACCAACCCCGCCTTGGGCTACTCGCTGCTCAGCGGTCCGCTGCCCGCAGCGGTGATGGCGCAGGGCATGGCCACCCTGGCGGTCGCGTTCCGCAGCCGCAGTGCCAAGCGCCGCCAGATCGCCGGCGCGGCGTCCCTGTCGGGCATCCTGGCCGGCATCACCGAACCCGGCATCTACGGCGTCAACCTGCCGCTGAAGCGGCCGTTCTACATCGGCCTCGGCGCCGGCGCGGTGGGCGGTGCGATCGCCTCCTTCGGCGGTTCGGCGGCGACCTCGTTCGTGATCCCGTCGCTGATCAGCCTTCCCGCCTACATGGCGCAGGGCAACTTCACCCTGCAGGTGATCGGCGTGGTGGTCGCGGCCGCGATCGGCTTCATCGGCACCTTCCTGTTCGGCGTCAAGGACCAGCCGGACGAGGAGCAGGCCGTCGAGGACGCCCCGCAGATCGTCGTCCCCGGCGTCGGTGCGCCCGAGGTGGCCGCTCCGGTGAGCGGCGCCCTGGTCCCGCTGGCCGAGATCAACGACAAGGTGTTCGCCTCCGGCGCGCTGGGCAACGGCCTGGGCATCGTCCCCTCGGACGGGAAGTTCTACGCTCCGTTCGCCGGCACCGTTGCCACCGCCTTCCCGACCGGGCACGCGTTCGGCATCAAGTCGGCCGACGGCGTCGAGGTGCTGATCCACATCGGCATCGACACCGTCCAGCTGGAGGGCAAGGGCTTCACCGCCGCCGTCAGCCAGGGCCAGGAGGTGAAGGCGGGCGACCTGCTCTGCACCGTCGACCTGGACGCGGTGAAGGCCGCCGGCTACGACACCACCACCATCGTGGTGATCACCAACACCGCGCAGTTCGCCGCGGTGCTGCCCGCCGAGGGCCACGAGGTCGCCCACGGCGATACCGTGATCGTGATCGAGCGCTGAGAAGGGAAGTCACATGCAGTACCGCGAGTTGAAGGCGTTCCCGGAGGGTTTCCTCTGGGGTGCCTCCACTTCCGCCTATCAGGTGGAGGGCGGGTGGGACGCCGACGGCAAGGGTCCGTCGGTGATCGATGTCCGGGACAAGTACCCGGAGGGCACCTCGGACTACAAGGTCGCCGCCGATCACTACCACCGCTACGAAGAGGACGTCGAGCTGTTCGCCGAGCTGGGGCTGAAGGCGTACCGGTTCTCGATCGCCTGGAGCCGGATCATCCCCGACGGGGACGGCGAGGTGAACCCGGCCGGCGTGGCGTTCTACCACCGGTTGATCGATGCCCTGTTGGCCAGGGGGATCACCCCGATCGCCACCATGTACCACTTCGACCTGCCGGCGGCGTTGGACGCCAAGGGCGGCTGGATGAACCGGGCGACCGCCGACGCGTTCGCCAAATTCGCCGAGGTGATCTTCCGCGAGTACGGCGAGAAGGTGAAGTACTGGCTGACCATCAACGAGCAGAACATGATGGTGCTCTACGGCGAGGCGATCGGGACGGTCAAGCCCGGGATGCCGAAGTCGGCGATCTACCAGGCCAACCATCACATGATGCTGGCTCAGGCCAAGGCCAACGTGCTGTGCCGCGAGCTGGTGCCGGACGGCAAGATCGGCCCGGCGCCGAACATCGCGCTGTGTTACCCGGAGACCTGCAACCCCGAGGACGTGCTGGCGGCGGACGACTTCAACGCCATCCGCAACTGGCTCTACCTCGACATGGGGGTCAACGGGTTCTACAACTCGGTGGCCTGGGCCTACCTGGAGGAGATCGGCGCGGCGCCCGAGATCGCCGAGGGCGATCTGGAGCTGCTGGCGTCGGTCCGCCCGGACTTCATCGCGTTCAACTACTACGCCACCCACACTGTCGCGCGTCCCAGCGAGAACAAGCAGTACTTCGCCGGCGGTGACCAGCAGTTGGCGGTCGGTGAGAAGGGGGTCTATGCCGGGGCGGAGAACCCGTACCTGCCGAAGACCGAGTTCGGCTGGGAGATCGACCCGATCGGTTTCCGGAACACCTTCCGGGCGATCTGGGACCGCTACCACCTGCCGCTGCTGGTGACCGAGAACGGGTTGGGCGCCTTCGACCAGCTCGAGGACGGTCAGGTGCACGATGGCTACCGGATCGACTATCTGCGCGACCACATCGAGCAGATCCAGTTGGCGGTCAGCGACGGGGTCGACGTGCTGGGGTACTGCCCGTGGTCGGCGATCGACCTGGTCTCCACCCATCAGGGCGTGGCCAAACGGTACGGGTTCATCTACGTCGATCGAGACGAGTTCGACCTGAAGTCGCTGGCCCGGGTGAAGAAGGACAGCTTCGACTGGTACGCCAAGGTGATCGCCTCCAACGGAGCCGACCTCTCCTGAGCGGAGCCGCCTGGGACGGTGGGGACGGTTGCTCGTCCCCACCGTCTCGTCGGGACGCGGAACCGCACCCCTCCCGACGAGCCGGGCGGGCCGGGTCAGGGCCCGGGCGTCCGCCGTGTTTCCGCTCTTCCAGCCATAGACTGATGCCGCCGCGGCCGCAGGAGGTGGGCGTGAGGATCCTCAAGGTCTTCAACAACAACGTCGTGCTGGCGCGCCATCCGGAGCGCGGCGAGGTGGTGCTCACCGGACGCGGCTTGGGCTTCCAGCGCCAGACCGGCGACGAGGTGGATGCCGCGAAGGTGGTGCAGGTCTTCGTCCCGGACGCCCAGCACGGCATCGACGACCTGCGGGCCTTCCTGGTGGAGATCCCCCCGGAGCACCTGGCGCTGGCGCAGCAGATCCTGGAACTGGCTCACACCGAACTCGGGCTGAAGCTCAGCCAGCCCCAGCTGATCCCGCTGGCCGACCACATCAGTTTCGCGATCAAACGGGTGCGCCAGGGCATCAAGCTGGAATCCCCGTTACGTGCCGAGGTGACCCACCTTTACCCGGCGGAGCTGCGGGTGGCCCGGACCGGGGTGCAGTTGGTGCGCGAGCAGACCGGCGTCCCGATCCCGGACGACGAGGCCGTCCCGATCGCCCTGCACCTGGTGAACGCCGCCGCCTTCGCCACCGACGATCTCTCCCGCACCTTCGCTATGACCGAGGTCTTCCGCCAGGTCTTCGAGGTGCTCGAGTCGGCCTACGAGCGTCCGTTCGACACCGAATCGGTGAACGCCGCACGCTTCCTCACCCACCTGCGCTACTTCTTCGTCCGGGTGGACACCCAGCGCCAGCTGGACGAGCAGCCGACCAGCTTCGCCGCCGCGATCCGGGAGTCCTTCCCCGGGGCCTTCCAGGCCGCCCAGAAGGTCCGCGCCCTGCTGGAACTCCGGCTGAACACCCGGATCACCGCGGACGAGGAGACCTACCTCGCGCTGCACATCGCCCGCCTCACCCACGACTGACCTGGGACGCGACGGCCCCGCCGGTTAGGAACCGACCTCGGCGTACTGGGCGGACGCGACCGCCGCGTCCAGCAGTTGCCTGCCCTCGCGGAGCGTCCTTCCCTTCAGGAAGAGGCCGGTGCTACCCAACACCAGGTTCCGCGCGCCAGCCCCGATCAGGCCGGGGATTGAGTCGAGGGAGACTCGGCCGTCCACCTGGAGGTCGACCTCCAGGTTCTGGGCGTCAATGAGATCACGCAGCGCGCGGACCTTCCGCGTCGCGTACGGGACCTGCTGCTCGGACTGATGGGTGGCGTAGCCAGGGTTGATGAGCATCGCGCACACCCGGTCGACCTGGGGAAGGACGAACTCCAGCACCGACAGTGGCGTGGCGGGGTTGAGCGCGATTCCCGCTTTGGCGCCCGATGCCTTGATCAAGTTGATGTAGCGGTCGACGTGAAGGCTGGTCTCGTAGTGGAAGGTGATGCTGTCCATGCCGATGGACACCATCTCGCCGATGAAGAACTCGTTGTCCATGGTCATGAGGTGTGCTTCAAGCGGCAGCTCCGTTACTTCACGAATCCGCTTGATGGTCTCCAGACCCAGCGGCATGCTGGGGCTGAACACGCCGTCCAGGACGTCGACGTGGAGCGCGTCGATCCGCAGTTCTTCGAGCTGTCGGATCGTGGTCTCCAGGTTGACCAGATCGCCGCTCATGATCGAGGCGGAACAGGTGATTCTCATTCGTCCTCCGGTCTTTCGAGGGTCCGTGGTCGTTTGATCTGCTTGGAGTCCCTCGCGGTGGTGCGGGAGGGTGTGCGTGGCTGCTGTCCGGTGGGTTCACGAGGGGTTGAGACGGAATCGCGTTCGATGATCCGGGTGGGCAACACCAGCGACTCGGGACGGTGTTGTTCACCGGAGATTTGCAGCAACAGCTTCCGTACCGCGATGGCGCCGAGCTGGTACACCGGGCGGGACACCACCGACAGGGACGGGGTGACCAGGCGCGCCCAACTCGGGTCGTCGAACCCGATCAGGGAGAGATCGCTACCGATCTCGAGCCCCAACTCCTGGCAGGCGTCGATGATCGCCAGCGCGACCTCGGAGTTGGCGGCCAGCAGGGCAGTGGGCCGGTCCTTGGCGGCCAACAGCCCGATGGCGGCGGCTCGGGCCGAGTCGTGGTCGCCGTCGGTGAACACCAACCAGTCCGGCCGCATCGGGACGCCGGCTCGTTCGATGCCCTCCATCCAGCCGGTCACCCGATCGACCATCACCGCGATCGCCAACGGGGAGGTGTAGCCGAGTCGCTGTCCATGGGCGCGTGTCGATGTGGTCAGCATGCCGATGCGGGTATGCCCGTGGCTGGCCAGGATCTCCACGCAACGACGCGCGGAGTCCCGGTCGTCGGTGCTCACCACGCACGCGTCGACGTCGTCCACCCGCCGGTCGAGGAACACCAGCGGGGTGATCGGACGGCCGTCGTTGAGCAGGTGCTGGTGGCCGGTGCGCACCGAGGTCACCACGATGAGTCCGTCGACCCGCTTGTCCAGCAGTACCTCCACCGCGCGCTGCTCGCTCTCGAGGTCCTCGTCGGTGTTGAGGACCAGCGTCTGGTAGCCCTCCAGGGCGGCGGTGCGGATGATCGCCAAGGTCGCCTGGTCGAAGAAGGAACTGCTGATGTCGGCGATGACCAGCCCAATGGTGGAGGTTCGTCCGACCCGCATGGCCCGGGCGATCGCGTTGGAGCGATAGCCCAGCGAGTCGGCGGCCTGTTGCACGCGGTTCGTTGTCGCCTCGCTCACCCGTCCGTAGCGACCCAGCGCCCTGGCCGCAGTGGCGCGGGACACCCCTGCGATCCGAGCGACGTCGACGAGCCTCGGTGCCGCGGGCTGGCCGTCCGATTCCAGATCCACGATTGACCTCCATTGGTTGGTTGACACCGAAGTGTGACGTATGCACACTAGTCTGCATCATGCGAGATCGATCTCTCACATGACCCTAGCAGGACTCAAAGGAGAGGTTCAATGAAGAGAACTCCGTTTGCGGCACTAGCTGTCACGGTCTCCCTCGCCGCAGCCCTGGCCGGCTGCGCGCCAGGTGGCGAAGCCACGCCGAGTGGTTCCACAAGCACAAATGCAGGGAATGCCAAGCCGATTCGGGTCGCTTTTGTGGCCGGCATCACGTCCGACCCGTTCTTCCGGGCGATGCAGTTGGGAGCAGAGGAGGAGGCGAAGAAGCTTGGGATCGATCTCACCTGGACGGGAAGCCCCACCGAGTACTCGCCCGAGTCGCAGATCCCGTTCGTCGATTCGTCGCTGGCCGACCAGGTGGATGCGCTGATCCTGGTCCCGACCGATCCCGACTCCCTCCAGCCCAGCGTCGTCAAGGCCGTCGGGCTGGGAATCCCGGTGATCACGGTCGACACCACGGTCACCGACCAGAGTCAGCTCACCTCCTTCATCACCGGCGACAACATCCAGGGCGGTGCGCTGGCGGCCTCGACGCTGGCCGAGCAGATCGGTGGCGAGGGTGAGGTCTTCATCATGTCGGGCTCTCCGACCACGACGACCAATACCCAGCGTGAGAAGGGGTTCCGGGATGAGTTGGCGGCCAACTTCCCGAAGGTGAAGGTGGTGGGCATCGAGTACGCGCAGAGCCAGCCGGCGAAGGCGACTTCGGCAGTCAACACCGCGATCCTGAACTTCCCCGATCTCAAGGGCATCTTCGCCATTGACGGCACCTCCGGAACCGGAACCGTCGCCGCGCTGCAGAACTCCGGGAAGGTGGGCGAGATCAAGCTGGTCGGGTATGACGCGTACCCCAACCAGGTCGCCGAACTGGAGGCCGGCACGTTCTCGGCGCTGATCGCGCAGGATCCCGGCCAGGAGGCCCGGCTGGCGCTGCAGTTCGCCAAGGCTGCGGTGACCGGTGAGCAGAAGGACCAGATCCAGCAGTCCGTGGTGATCCCCAGCGTGGTGATGACCAAGGACAACCTCAACGAGACCCGGAAGTACCAGTACGCCGAGTAGGCGCAGTGAGGCTGGGCAACGGCGGAGAGGAGCAGGAAAGGCATGAGCGCGGACAGCACTCACGCGGGAGCTGAGGCACCCGCCACCCGATCGGGTACTCGCCGGACGATCGCCGCGGCGATCGGTGCGATGCGCCAGGAAGTGATTCTTCTGGGCGTCCTGATCGCGATGGTGGTGTTCTTCGCCTCCATCAATCCCCGGTTCCTCTCCGCCGCTGCGGCAGCGAACATCCTGCAGGACTTCGGTCCGGTGATGCTGATGGCGATCGGTCAGACCTACGTGATCGTCACCGGTGGCATCGATCTTTCCGTCGGGTCGGTGCTCGGTCTCTCCGGAGTGACCACCGCCATCGTCGCCAAGGCGGGCAATGTCTCCGGGCTCTCGCCGGCCGCCACGATAGGCCTGGCGCTCCTCTGCGGCGTGGCAACCGGATTCATCGTCGGCCTGATCAACGGCCTGCTGGTCACCAGGGTGCGACTCGCTCCCTTCATCGCGACGCTTGCCACCATGGGAGCGGCCTTTGGCACCACCCTGGTGGTGACCAACGGCGTCCAGATCGCAGGTGGCCCACGTGAGGTCGTCACGATCGGGAACACCACCTACCTCGGTGTGTTCACCGGGCCGATTCTGCTGGTCTTCCTGATCACCGCCGTTGCCTGGGTGTTCCTCTCGAAGGCGCGGGTGGGCCGGTACACCTACGCGATCGGCTCGAACAGTTTCGCGGCAAGGGCGGCGGGCATCAACGTCAGGCGGCACCTGGTGAAGATGTACGTGCTCAGCGGCATGCTCGCCGCGCTCGCCGGTGTCCTGGTCTACTTCCGTCTCGCTTCGGGCGCCCCCTCGTCAGGCCAGGGTGGAGAACTGCAAGCCATCGCCGCCGCCGTGATCGGTGGGGTGAGTCTGTCCGGCGGAGTGGGACGACTGAGTGGGACGATCCTGGGTGCCTTCATCATCACCTCGGTGCTGAGCGGCCTGATCCTGATCGGCGTGGCGCCCGCCTGGCAGCAGATCGTGATCGGTGCGCTGATCGCCATCGCCGTCGGCGTGCAGGGCATCGGCTCAACGAGGAAGGGGGAGATGTGACCGCGCTCTACGAAGTCAAGGGCATCAACAAGAGCTACGGACACGTGGTCGCCCTGGAGGGCGTCGACTTCCATGTGGATCGCGGCGAGGTGGTTGGCCTGGTCGGCGACAACGGCGCGGGCAAGAGCACGCTGGTCAAGGTTCTTTCCGGCGCCCACCAACCTGATCAGGGCGAGATCTGGCTGGACGGCCTGGAACGCACCTGGCGATCCCCGCATGACGCGATCGAAGCCGGCGTCGAGACCCTCTACCAGGACTCCGGCCTGGCGCCCCACTTGTCGGTCAGCGCCAACGTGTTTCTGGGACGTGAGCGACTGAAGCCCGGATTGCTGGGCGCGATGGGGTTCCTCGCCAACCGGCAGATGAACCAGCGGGCCCGCGAGGAGCTCGAGCGGATCGGCATCGCGGTGCCCTCGTCCGGCAGGTCGGTGGCGGATCTGTCCGGCGGTCAGCGTCAAGCCGTCGCCATCGGGCGGGCCGCAGCCTGGGCAAACAAGGTGATCCTGCTCGATGAGCCGACGAACCACCTTGGCGCCCGACAGTCCGCGGAAGTGCTGCAGGTGATCCGGCGAGCGCGGGAGGCCGGCCTGGGGGTGGTCTTCATCTCCCACACCCTTCCGCATGTTCTTGACGTGACGGATCGGATCGTCGTGCTGCGGCTCGGCCGGGTCGCCGCCAACGCGCCCACCTCCTCCTTCACCGGCGACAGCCTGGTGAAGGCGATCACGGGAATCGCGGAACTCGAAGCGAGCTGACTGCCCGCGTCAGCCGCCGCACCAAGTACATCTCAGAACGGACACCGTATGCCTACTCTCAACCCTTCCGATCGGCCGGCGTGGATGCTGGTCGTCGACGAACTGGCCGCCTCGCTGACCGAAGTCGATCCCGCCGCCTTCGCTCGGATTCGAGCGGAGTTCTCCGACGTCGGCCGGCGATGGTTCTTCGCCGGCCAGGGGAGATCGGGGTTGTCAGCGGCGATGGTGGCAATGCGCGTCATGCACCTGGGACGAGAAGCACATGTGGTCGGGGAGGTGACCGCGCCCTCGGTGCGCAGCGGCGACGGCATCGTGTTCTTCTCGAGTTCCGGTGAAACCCCGGTGACGCTGAGCTTCGCGCGGATCGCCCGGCAGGAGGGCGCGCTGGTGGTCGCCGTCACCGGCTCGACGCAGTCAACGCTGGCCGGCCTGGCCGACGTGGTTCTGGTGCTCCCCTGCACCGATTCGACGCAACTGGGGCGCAATCTCTTCGAGCAGGGAGCCCTGTTGGTGATGGACGCCCTGGTCAATGACCTCGCGCGGGACGTCCCTGATCCAGCCGCGCTGCTGGCATACCGGCACACCAACCTTCAATGACCGCTCAACCCGCGGTCCTGGTGGTGGGAGACGGGATCATCGACCAGGTTGAGCGGCTCGATGGCGAGATCTCGGTGGCTCCGGGCGGTGCCGCGCTCAACGTCGCCGTCGGAGCCCGGGTGCTCGGCGTGGCCACCACCTTGATCTTCACCGGTGCCCAGGATCAGCAGGGCGCGATGATTCGGTCGTATCTGGCTGCTCATGACGTGCCGCACCAGGTCGTCCCCTCGCGGCATGGCACAGGGGTGGCGTCCTCTCGCCCGGGTAGCCGCCACGGCACGTTGGTCTACAGCTTCAACGAGGCCATTCGAGCCCGGCGGTACGCCTTCGACGCCGCCATGCGTCAGCTGGCTGAAAGAGCTCAGGTGATCGCAGTGACCGGATTCCCGTTCGACGAACCGGATTCCGTGGCGCAGTACTCACGGCTGGTGGACGGCACCGAGGCGATCAAGGTGATCGATCCGAATCCACGACCCGCCGGCATGCGCAGCCGGGAGGGCTTTCGCGACGGGTTCCTGAGCATCGCCCGGACTTCGGACCTGGTGAAGGTCAGCGACGAGGACCTGGAGTTGCTGTTCGGCGATGCTCGGGACGCTTCCCGACTCGCTGCTCGGCAGCGGCCGGGTGGTCCTGGTGACCCACGGCAGCGGTGGGGCGTCGGTGCATCTGGGGGATGGCCGGGTGCTGCATTGTCCGATCGCTCAGCGGTCGACCCCGATTCTGGACACCCTCGGTGCCGGCGACGCGACCTTGGCGGTCGTGTTGTCCGCCCTGGTGAACAAGGGGTCGATGCTGACCTACGACGAATGGCTGGACACCCTCAGGCGGGCCATGGAGGTGGCTGCCGAGACCTGCCGGTCGCCGGGTGGGCTGCTGAAGTTGCCCGATGACTTGAGGACGAACGACCGAGACGGCAGAGCTGACCGAAGGAGCAAGGCATGAAATTGCAGTTGGCGCTCGATCTGGGTGACCTCGACAGCTGTTTGGCGCTCGCGGAACGAACCCGGTCCTCGGTGGACATCATCGAAGTCGGAACCCCGTTGGTGCTCAGGTATGGCATGGCGGGCGTCCGGGAGTTCAGGGCAGCCTTCCCCGACAAGGAGATCCTCGCCGACCTCAAGATCGCCGATGGCGGCTACTACGAGACTGCGCTGGCGGTCGAGGCTGGAGCGGATTTCGTCACCGCTCTGGCGCTGGCGGACAGCGAGACACTGCGGGAGTGCGTCCGGGCCACCCGCGATCTCGGTGGCCAGCTCTTCGTGGACCTCCTCTGCGTCCCCGAACTCTCCGGCCGGGTTCGGGAACTGCTCAGCTACGGAGTCTCGGCGATCGCCGTCCATACCGGCACCGACCAGCAGTCGAAGGGTCGCACGCCGCTTGAGGATCTGCGTGAGGTCAGCTCGGTTGACGGCGGAGCGCTCGTCGCAGTCGCGGGTGGGATCAACCGCCAATCGATCGCTGACTACGTCCAACTCAACCCGGACGTGGTGATCGTCGGATCGGGGATCACCCAGGCGGCTGACCCGGCCGCCGCGGCTGCTGAGCTTCACGCGGTTCTGAGGACAGCCGAACCGGCCGCGCAACCGTTGGAAGGATGACTATGTGGACCGAAAGGAACTCGGCATGAGCAAGGTGGTCATTGTCGGTGCCGGCCGCTTGGGCAAGGGCTACTTCGGCGAGGTGTTCGAAGCTGCTGGCTGGGGGGTGACGTACCTCGACAAGGACCCGCGGGTCATCGACGCCCTGCGTGACGGGGGCGAGATCCGGGTGACTGTCCTCACCACCGACTCCGAGATCGAGCGCAGGCTGACGGGGTTCAGCTCTGCCCTGGTGAACGACCATGCCGCGGTGGCGGAGGTGCTGTCCGGCGCGGATGTGGTGATGCTGCCGCTCTACCCCCAGGATTTCGCCGAAGCCGCGGCCGACCTGGCGCCCGCGTTGGCGGAGGTGGCGAGGAACCGCCCGGATCATCGAATGTCGTTCATCTGTGCCACCAACAAGAACCACATCATCGGCCAGATTCAGCGAGGGTTCGTGGACGCGCTGCCGGACGAGCCGACCCGGGCGTGGTTCATGGAGAACGTGGTGGTACGGGACTCCATCGTCAGGCGATCGACCGATGCGGCGACATCGTGGTCGACAGACCTGGTCACCACGGCGGTCGCGCCGCTGCTCATCCAGGGTCCGCTTCACCATGACGTCAGTGGCGTCCCCTGGATGGAGGTGCGGGACAACATCGAGGTGCTCAAGGACGTGAAGGTGCTGACCATCAACGGCCCGCACGCCACCACCGCCTACGCCGGTGCCGCCCTGGGCTATGCGACCATCCCCGCGGCTTCTGCTGATCCGGGTATCGCGGAGTTGGTGGCGCGGGTGAAGAGCGCGATCGACACCGCGGTGCTCATGGAGTACCCGGTGACGCGCGAGGAACTGCACGACCTGGAGTACCTTCCCAAGTCCAAGCGTGAGTTGGAGGACGCGATCAGTCGGGTGGCGTTCGATCCGATCCGGAAATTGGGACGTCATGACCGACTCGTGGGCGCTGCGCTGCTCTGCCGGAAGCACGGAGTCGACGACGATGCGGTGGTGGAGGCGATCGCCTACGCTCTGGCCTACTCCGACCCGGAGGACGCCGCCTCCCAACGGCTGGCGGCGCTCCGACATCGGGTGGGGCCACGGGCGGCGCTCGCCGAGGTGGCCGGGTTGCCGGTTGATGATCCCCTGGTGGTTGCCGCAGCTGATCGCTTCGAGCAGTTGGCGTCGGCGGGCACCATCCGGGCCTGATTCAAACCGCGAAGGGCGGGCCAGTGCCCCGGACCGCGCGGGGAGATCCGGGCTCAGGCCAGCTGCAGCGTGCGGACGACGATCAGCGCCAGAGTGACCAACGTCAGGCCGGCGATCCCCAGCCACTGGATGCGGGTGCGGTTCGGTCTGGGGGCGTAGGCCACGATGGCGGCGACCAGCGCGCCGCCGATCAGGCCGCCGATGTGGCCCTGCCAGGAGATCGACGGTCCGATGAAGGTGTAGACCAGGTTCAGACCCAGCCACATCAGGATGGACTGGACGTTCCCCCGCACCTTCAGCACCAGCACCAGTAGGGCGCCGATCAGCCCGAAGACCGCTCCCGAGGCGCCCAGCGTCATGCTGTGCGGGTCGCTCAGCCAGAGCACCAGCGCTGAGCCGGTCAGCGCCGAGACGAAGTAGAGGGCGAGGAACCGGGCGCGTCCGATCACCCGCTCGAGCTGCGGACCGAGGAACCACAGCGCCACCATGTTGAAGCCGAGGTGGAGCGGGTCGATGTGGCTGAAGGCGCTGGTCAGCAGCTGCCAGTACGCACCGTCGGCCACCCCCGGAATCCAGGTTGCCTGCGCGCCCAGCGTGGCGCAGTCGAGCATCCCGGCGTCGGGGTAGTACGAGTTGGGATCCGTCGACGCCACGCAGTTGCCGGTCGGGCTGAGCACCAGCCGCCAGTAACACCAGCTGGCCCGCCCGCCGGTGGCCAGGTACAACAGCCAGACCGCGACATTGGCCGCGATCAGCACGATGGTGGTCAGCGCCGGGTTCTTCGACCGCTCGCCGCCGTACGGCCCCTGGTTCTGCCGGGTCTGCCGGGCGCCGGCGGAGACGCACTCCGGGCACTGGAAGCCGACTGCCGCCGGGATCATGCAGGCCGGGCAGATCGGACGCCCGCACCGCTGGCAGTTGATGTAGGTGCCCTGACCGGGGTGCCGGTAGCACTGCGGGGCAGGCGGCTGCGGCGGTTGGAACGGGGGCTGGGCCATGCCGGCAACTCTACGCGAGCCGCCCTGAGCGTCGGGTGGGGTACAGAATCAGTCAGATAGCCCACCTGGCTGCCATATCTGGCAGCCAACGCGGCTATCTGACGTCAAATGGCCGGGGGTCGGCTGACCGACCGTTCCTATCATGGGCGTATGGCAAAGCGGGTGGCGCTGGTACTGGGGTCCGGGGGAGCGCGGGGGTACGCGCACATTGGGGCGATCGACGTCCTGAAGGAGCGCGGCTACCAGATCGTCGGCATCGCCGGCACCTCGATGGGCGCCCTGGTCGGTGGGCTGGAGGCTGCCGGCAAGCTGCCGGAGTACACCGAATGGGTCACGACGCTCGGCCCCCGGGACGTGCTGCGGCTGATGGACGCCTCACCGTTCGGCGCCGGCGCGATCAAGCTGGAGCGGGTGCTGGGCCGGATGAACGAGATGCTGGACGGCGCCCGGATCGAGGAACTGCCGATCCCCTACACCGCCATCGCCACCGACCTGGGCGCGCGGCGCGAGGTCTGGTTCACCTCCGGCCCGGTGGACGTCGCGATCCGGGCCTCGGTGGCCATCCCCGGCGCGATCAGCCCGATCATGGTCAACGGCCGCCTGCTGGTGGACGGCGCGGTGCTCAACCCCGTCCCGGTGGACGCGGTGGCGGGCGTCGACGCGGACTTCACCCTGGCCGTCTCGCTCTCCGGCTGGACGCCGCGGAGCTTCAACGCCACCCCGGCGAAGACCACCTCGGAGGCCAGCCCGCCGGCGGAATGGCTGGAGAGCTTCCGCCGCACGGCGGCGGGGATCTTCGAGCACGAGTGGGTGGCGTCGGTGCTCTCCCGGTTCGGCGGCAGCCGGGCCGAGGAGAAGCCGGAGGAACCGGCCCCGCCGTTCGAGGAGGCCCCGGCCGGGCTGGGCATCCCCGAGGTGGCCAACCTGGCGCTGGACACCATGGGTGGCCTGATCACCCGCTACCGGCTGGCCGCCCAGCCGCCCGACGTGCTGGTCACCGTCCCGGGCAATGCGGCCAAGGCGATGGAGTTCCACCGGGCCGCCGAGCTGATCGAGTTGGGACGCAGCCTCACCGGGGAGGCACTGGACGCCGCCTTCGGCGCGGCCGACGCCCCCGCCGAGCTCACCGACGGTCACTCCGGCTAGCCGTGGCGCCGCGGATCGTCTGACCAGCTGGGACGATCCCGGTCAGGGTTGGTCGGGCTCGACCTGGGGCTGCCGGGGCGGAACCCGCAGCACCACCGAGCCGGAGTCGAGGTCGAGCGGCTGCGGCCCGGAACCTCCCTTGTCGGCCTCGACGACCAGGATCTTCTCCAGATCCTTCTGCTCGCGCTGATGGCGCAGCCCGGGTTCGAAGATCTCGAAGAAGCCGGTCATCGGCCCAGATTACGTGCGTCCCACCAACTCGCCAAGCTCGGCGATGCGATGCAGCGAGATGCCCTCCTGCTGCTCGTTGGCCAGGGCGTGGGTCTCCGACACCATCAACAGCGGCGCCTGACCCGGATCCCGGGTGTGCACCGTGACGCTCAGCCCGCGGGTGGCCTTCTCGTACGGCAGCTCGTTGGCCAGCCGTCCCTCGATCGGCGGAATGGCCGCGCGGTTGGGGTTGGTCCACCACCGGGCGACCTGCTCCATCGAGCTCCGGTCCAGTTCGACCCACACCGACCAGACGAAGGCGTCCGGCGGGCCGTCGCACACCGGTAACTGCAGGTGTCCGCGCAGGAAGTGACGGGTGCGGCCGTCGTCGGTCAGGATGCAGACATCGGGGGTGAGTTCGGATTCCATCCGCTCGCCCTTGGAGATCGCCAGCCAGGCGTCGGGTGCGGACGGGCCCAGCACCGGGGTGACCCGGCGGTGGACGCGGTGGCACTCGGGGCAGAGCACCTGGCTTCGCTTCCCGGTGGGGCTCATGGCCTCATTCTCGCCCAGCCTCTCGTCTCGCGGGCCGGAATCGATGAATTGCCGCGGGAGGGCTCAGTCCGGCTGACGCAGCTGCAGCCCGAGCTGGTCGGCGTCCAGCTGGGTCAGCATGTCGTCCAGCAGGCCGGACGGGTAGCTGCCCTGATCGCGCAGTTCCAGCAGTGCCTCGCGCTGGATGTCGAGGACTGCCAGCCGCAGCGTGATCAGGTCGCCGTGGTGGCTGGCGGCGTGCTCGTTGGGCGGTTTGCGGTCGGTCAGCTTGCTGAGGATCTTCCGCACCGCCGCCACGGTCTCCTCCGGGTAGGGGGTGCCGTCGGCGCGGGTCAGGCCAGCGTCCTCCAGCCGGGCCAGCGCGATCCGGTTGAGGTCTCCCATCAGGGCCAGCTGTTGCGCCGGGTCGGTGCCGGCCTGGCCGGTCAGCTCCAGCCGGGTGGCCAGCCGGGAGAGCGTGGCGCCCTGCACGACCAGGGTTCCGGCCGCCACCACGAAGGCGATCAGCACCAGCAGCGAGCGGTGTTCGGTGGCCCGAGGCAGGGTCTGTGCGGCGGCCAGGGTGACCGCGCCCCGCATCCCGGCCCACACCAGCATCACGCCCTCGCGTTTGCCGAACCGCTCCGCGGCGAGATAGTCGATGTCGGCCAGCCGGCGATTCAGCATGGTGCGCATCCGGTTCACCCGCGGCGCCGGGGCGATGTCGCCGAACTGGTCCAGCCGTTCCTGCAACAGCTCCAGGCGTTCCCGGTTGGCGCTGGCGCGGCGCTCCCGGCGGGCCAGCAACCACAGCGACAGCGCCACGAAACCGGTGCGGACGGCCACCACCGCGGTGACGGCGACCGCGCCCAGGCCGAGCGCCACCCACAGGCTGTCGTGGGCGTGCCGGACGTCCTCCACCAGGGCGAACAGCTCCAGTCCCATCAGCAGGAAGATCGCGCTCTCCAGGATCAACTCGACGGTCTTCCAGGCCGCCACCCAGGCCAGCCGCGATTCCGGCCCCAGCACGCGGGGGGACCGGCCGCCGATCACCAGGCCCGCGGTGACCGCGGCCACCAGGCCGGAGCCGCCGAGGTGTTCGGTCGGCAGGTGCGCGGCGAACGGGACGATCAGCGACAGCGCGACCACCGAGCTGGTCTGCTTCAGCCGGGCCATCACCTCGCTGGTCAGGCGTCCCACCAGCCAGCCGACGCCGAGCGCCACCGCCACCGCGTAGAGGAAGTCGAGCCCGACCTGCCAGATCGAGACCGCGGTGCCGACCGCGGCGATCGCCGAGCGCAGCAGCACCAGCGCGGTGGCGTCGTTGAGCAGGCTCTCGCCCTCCAGCACGGTGGTCAACCGGGTGGAGACCCCGGATTTCTTCACGATGGACGTCGCCACCGCGTCCGTCGGGCTGACGATCGCGCCCACCGCGACCCCCAGGGCGAACGGCAGCCCGGGGATCAGCCAGCTCAGCAGCAATCCGACCACCAGCGCCGAGACCACCACCAGCACCACCGAGAAGGCGGAGATCAGCCCCAGGTCGCGCCGGAACTCCATGGACGGGATGTTGACCGCCGCCGAGAACAGCAGCGGCGGCAGCAGGCCGCCGAGGATCCACTCCGGCTCGACCTCGATCGGCGGGATGGCCGGGATGAAGCTGATCGCGATCCCCAGCAGCACCAGCAGCAGGGGCGCCGCGACCCCGACCCGCGGCGCGAAGGCGGTGACGGCCACCACCAGGGCGATGCCGGCGATGGTGATCAGCAGCGCGGTCTCCACGGCAGCTCCCTAGCGCAGCGGACCCAGCCAGGTGGCCGGGTCCAGACGGCACGCCAACTCGATCGCGTCGGCGTGGCGGGGCGCGAGGGCGGGCAGCGCATCGAGCGGGAAGAAGGCGGCCTCGGTGGCCTCGTCGTCGCCCGGCTCGGGTTCCCCGGCCAGCCAGCGGCAGCGGAAGACGTGGTCGATGTACTGGGTCTGGTCGCCGTTGCCGTAGGTGACCACCTCGGTGACGGTCAGCCAGCTGAGCCGCTCCACCGCGGCGGTGACCCGGGTCTCCTCGGCCACCTCGCGGACGGCGGTGAGGTGCGGCTGCTCGCCGGGGTCGACGATGCCGCTGACCGGCGTCCACTCCCCGGTGTCGGAGCGCTTCACCAGCAGCACCTCATCGCCCCGCTCACCGGGACGGAGCACGACCGCGGTGGCGCCGGAGAGCCAGAGCCGCTGGCTGCCGACCTGCTCGCGGAGCCGGAGGATGAAGTCTGGCGTGGGCACCGGGCCACCTTACGCTTTCGGGCGGGACGCGGACAGGTCGGACGAGACCGGACGCTCAGTGCCCGGCGTGGACGGGCTCGTCATCCTCCGGCCGGGTGAGGAAGGCGGCGGCCACGATCGCCGCCAGCCACAGCCCGCCGACCACCAGGTAGGCACCGCGGGCACCCGCCGCCAGGGACTCCTCGGCGGTGCCCGGCGCGGTGGCCGAGACCGTCGCCATGATGGTGACGAACAGCGCCGTGCCGGCGGCCCCGGCGACCTGCTGGACGGTGCCGACCGTCGCCGACCCGTAGCTGCGCAGCTGATGGGGCAGGGAGCCGAGCGCGGTGGTGAACAACGGGGTGAACATGTGTGCCAGCCCCAGGCTCATCAGCAGGTGGGCGACCAGCAGGTGCCACCAGGGGGTGGCGGGGGTCACGGTGGCGAACACCCCGAACGCCGCGGTGACCACCAGACCGCCGGGGATCACCAGCCAGCGCGGCCCGACCCGGTCGTAGAGCCGTCCCACCACCGGCGCCAGGACGCCCATCAGCACGCCGCCGGGCAACAGCAGCAGGCCGACCATCAGCGGCTCCAGGTGGAGCGCCTGCTGCAGCAGCAGCGGCAGCGCGATCACCGAGCCGAACAGCACCGCGGTGACGATCGCCATCACCACGATCGCGGTGGTGAACGCCGGCTGGGTGAAGGTACGCAGGTCGAGCAGGGCGTCGTCGGTGCGCTGCAGCCGGACCTGCCGCCAGCCGAAGCCGAGCAGCGCCACCGCCCCGATCGCCAGGACGGTCGTCAGCTCCCAGGCGGGCACGTCGGCATTTCCGACCAGGCTGAGGCCGTAGACCAGGCCGCCGAAGCCGAGCGCGGCCAGCGGGACGCTCCAGCCGTCCAGCTTCAGCCGGCCGGGTGCCTCCAGGTTGTAGATCAGCCGCAGCCCCAGGCCGAGGATGGTCAGGGCGATCGGCAGCACCACCACGAACACGAACCGCCACGGCAGGAAGTGCAGGATCGCGCCGGCGATGGTCGGTCCGATCGCCGGGGCGACCGAGATCACCATGCCGGTCAGGCCCATCACCCGGCCGCGGATCCGGGCCGGCACCACCTCGATCGTGGTGGTCATCAGCAGCGGCATCATGATCGCCGTCCCGACTGCCTGGACGACCCGGCCGCCCAGCAGCAGCGGGAAGGCGAAGGCCACCGCGCAGATTGCGGTGCCGAGCGCGAACAGGCTCATCGCCAGCGTGAAGGCCGCCCGGGTGGAGAACCGGCGCAGCAGCCAACCGGTGGTCGGGATGACCACCGCCATGGTCAGCATGAACCCGGTGGTCAGCCATTGCGCGGTGCGCTCGGTGACATGCAGGTCGGTCATGATCGTGGCCAGCGCGACGTTCATCGCGGTCTCGTTCAGGATCACCACGAAGGCCCCCACCATCAGCACGCCGAGGAGGCGGACGGTGGCCGGTGACAGCCGCTGCGGCGGCTGCGTCCAGGTGTTCCCGGTGGCCAGGTCAAGCTCGGTGTCAGGCTGGTTCATGGGATCCTCGCAGTGGTTCGGTGGCGGTCCACCACGACAGCGCTGACGCAGTTGGGGAGCGGGTTCGAGGCGGTGTTCCGACCCGCGGTGAGGGCCCAGCTTATAGCATGAATACGTCGGTCGCGGGAGGCTTTCGGGAAGCTTCTTACTACAATCTGTAGTTGTCTACGAATCACCTTGTCGTGGTGCGGTTTCAGAGGGGTTTCTGAGGCCGCTGGCGGAGGCTCCTCCGAGGGGCCATATCGCCAGGTGGGTAATACCTGATGACCCCACCCCAATAAAATACGTAATTTGTCTCCCTTCGTGGACAGATTAGGAGTGGTTTGCCTAAGTTTGCGTACCGCGAGGCGCTTGACAGCCGGATCCTGGGACGCACGACAGGGGAGGGTCGCCTCAGCAGTGTGGCAACCGGCAATCGTGCGCAAGCAAAGGAGTAAGTAGTGGCTACTGCGACTGCTAATGGCTCGAAGGTGCGGCTCATCGGGCTGATCGCCATGATTCTCGGCGCGGTGTTCATCGTGGCCGGCATCACCACCTGGGGCATGGTGAGCAGCAAGCTCGCCGCTGAGAAGATCACGGTCTCGGGGGATGCCCCGGCGTTCGCCGGCGCGACTGTCGCCGATCCGTTCACCGCCTTCGTTCAGGCCGACGTCATCAACCATCACGCCCTGCAGGCGACCAACGGCAAGACCTACGCCGAACTCGACAAGGAGGATCCGCTGCGGGCGACCGCGATGAACGGCTCCTTCCTGCGCGCCTCGCTGTTCACCTCGGTGATCGCCTTCGGCGTCGCGCTGTTCGCGATCGGCGTCGGTGCCCTTTCGATTCTGCTCGGCTGGGGCATGCGACTGGCGGGTTCGTCGTCGTCGGCCGCGGCTGAGAGCGGCGCGGAGCGCGCCGTCGCCTGACCCGGTTGCCGCCCTGCCCGCGGGTGGTGACGCCGGGAACGAGCGTCACCACCCGGGTGGGTGGCGGCCGATAGCAGAGGGCCTTCGTGGATGCGTCCACGGAGGCCCTCTGCTGTTGCTGTCGCAGACCCTTCCCGACCGGCGACCTCGGGGATCGCCCCGGATGGGTCCGGACTACTTGGGCTTGGCGAAGTTGGCCGTGGTGTAGAACATGTACTTGCCGTTGCCGGAGTGGAACCCGACGCCCAGTTGGGTGTACGACTTGTTCATCAGGATCTTGCAGTGCTGCGCGCTCTTCAGCCAGGCCTTCACCACCTGCTCGGGGGTGCTGTAGCCGGCGGCGAGGGTCTCGCCCGCGGCCTTGTACCGGTAGCCCGTCGCCTTGATCCGGGTGCCGGGCGACTGCCCCTTCTTGTTGGTGTGGCTGAAGTAGTTGCGGTTCGCCATGTCGCTGCTGTGCCGCTCGGCGGCCAGCGCCAGCTTGGTGTTCCACTTCAGCGGCTTGGCCTTGGCGTAGCTCTTGCTGCCGCACTTGCGCTTGCTGGCCCGGGCCTTGTTGACCAGGCTGAGCACCTGCTTCTCGAACCGGGTGGTGTCATTGCCGTTGGCCGCCAGCGGGACGGCGGCAGCCGGCGCCACCGCGGCCGCCGGGACGCTCGGAGTGCTGGCCTGCGGTGAGGTCGCACCGATCAGTCCGACCGCGCTGACCAGTGCGACGACGACGTGATGGAGGACGGGGGTGGGCATGGCGCTGCGACTCCTCGGTGGATTTGCGGTCACCGAGAACTGCTGCCCTCCCACAGGCGAACTGCCAGCAGTCCCCTAGGGACTATGTGCTTGCGGGGCAAGTTTTCCTCAGGACCTCGCCCGCCCGCAAGTCCCCACTACCGGTCTCGGGACCGGTTCAGGCCGGGCTGGAAGTCAGCGCTGAGGAGGGCAGATAGGCCTCCGGACCCGGTGTGCCGCCGAGCGCGCCGGCGAGCAGTTCCCGGGCGCGGGCCAGGTGCTCGACCAGGGTCGCGGCGACCCCGCCGGCGTCCCCGGCCTCGATCTGTCGCAGGATCAGATCGTGCTCGGCCACGATGATCTCCGGGCTGAGCCGTTGGCTGCCCTGCAGTTGCGCCATGCACAGCTTCACCTCGAAGGCGAGCGAGCCGTAGATCTCCGAGGTGCGGGCGCTGCCCAGCGCGTCCACCAGGGTGGTGTGGAAGAGCATGTCGGGGTTGACGATGTCGTAGTCGCCGTGGTCCCACAGCTCGGCGATCATGGCGTTGGCCTCGCGGGCCCGCGGCGGCGGGACGGTGCCGGTCTCGGCGAGCCGGCGCAGCACCTCGACCTCGAGGTAGGTGCGGGTGTTGTAGATGTCGCGGACGTCGTCGGGGCCCAGTTCGACCACCCGGGCGGTCTTGTGGTTCTTGCGGACCACCACCTTCTCGCTGACCAGCCGCTCGATAGCGGCCTTGGCGGTGGCCCTGGCCACGTCGTAGCGGGCGGCCACGTCGGCCTCGGTCAACGGGGTGCCGGGAGCCAGCTGCCGGCGCAACACCAGGCTCTTCAGGTCGTCCACCACAGCGTCGACGACCGAGGTGATGTTCAGAGTGCGCGGCACCCCTGGCTCCTCTCGTCCGTCCTGAGACTCTACTGCGTCACGGCCCCAACCTTTACGGCCCATTCTAGTTCCATATAGGCAAAACTACTTGCGCAGCATGTCTACTTGTTCGACAATCGGCGCAGTCGGTTGAACTCAATGAGGAGATCTCATGCCTGTATTCCAACAGCCGCTCGAGCCGATCGGGTCAAGCCTGGCCCTCTCGGCGCTCGTAGCGGCCATCCCCCTCGCACTGCTCTTCGTCCTGTTGGGCGTCTTCAAGGTCAAGGCCTGGCTGGCCGCGATCATCGGCCTGGTGGTCTCCATCCTGATCGCGATCGTCGGCTGGGGCATGCCCGCGACGATGACGTTCTCGGCCACCGCAGAGGGGGTCTTCTACGGCGCCTTCCCCATCATGTGGATTCTGTTGAACGCGATCTGGGTCTACCAGCTCTCGGTGATCACCGGCTGGTTCGAGCAGCTCGGCAAGCTGATCCGCTCGATCTCCGATGACCAGCGCATCCTGGCGATCCTGATCGCCTTCTGCTTCGGCGCGCTGATGGAGGCCCTGGCCGGCTTCGGCGCCCCGGTCGCGATCTCGGCCGCCATGCTGATGGCCGCCGGCATGAAGCCGCTGAAGTCCGCGGTGGTCTCGCTGCTGGCCAACACCGCCCCGGTCGCCTTCGGCGCCATGGGTGCCCCGATCATCGCGCTGTCCAGCGTCACCGGGATCGACATCCACTTCCTCTCCCAGATGGCCGGCCGGCAGACCCCGTTCGTGGCCGCCATCGTCCCGCTGGTGCTGGTCTTCCTGGTGGACGGCCTGCGCGGCGTGAAGCAGACCTGGCCGGTCGCCCTGGTCGCCGGCGTGGTGTTCGGCATCGCCCAGTTCATCACCGCCAACTACATCACCGTCGAGATCACCGACGTCATCGCCGCCCTGGTGACCATCGCCGTCGTGCTCGGCATGCTGCGGTTCTGGAAGCCGGCCAACCCGCTGCCGCTGGATCACTCCGCCATCGAGGAGACCGACGCGGCCCAGGCCGGTAGCGGCAAGCTCGACAACTACCCCGAGATCACCGCCACCGGTGGCAAGCACCTGTGGGGCGCGATCGCGCCGTACGCGATCATCGTCGCGGTGTTCTCGGTCAGCCAGATCCCGGCGGTCAAGGCCTTCCTGCTCGGCATCGGTCAGGTCAAGTTCCCGTGGCCGGGGCTGGCCGCGATCGGCGAGGACGGCAAGCCCGCGTCCCTGATCGTCAATGCCGCCGGCTCGCCGGTGATGACCACGGTCTTCACCCTCGACCACCTCCGCGCCACCGGCACCCTGTTGCTGCTGGCCGGCATCATCACCACGATCGTCTACAAGATCAAGCCGATGGACGCGGTCCGCGCCTACGGCAGCACGCTGAAGCAACTGCGGTTCACCATCGTCACCGTGCTGTCGGTGCTGGGCCTGGCCTACGTGATGAACCTCTCCGGCCAGACCGCCTCGCTCGGCTTCGCGCTGGCCTCGGTCGGCTCGCTGTTCGCGCTGATGTCGCCGCTGCTGGGCTGGATCGGCGTGGCGATCACCGGCTCCGACACCTCGGCGAACTCGCTGTTCGGCCTGCTGCAGGCCACCGCCGCCCAGCAGGCCGGGCTGAGCCCGGTGCTGATGGCCGCCAGCAACTCCTCCGGTGGCGTGATGGGCAAGATGGTCTCGCCGCAGAACCTGGCGGTGGCAGCCGCCGCGGTCGGCATGATGAACAAGGAAGGCGAGATCTTCCGCAAGGTCGTGCTGTGGAGCCTGGCCCTGCTGGCGTACTTCACCGTCCTGGTGTTGTTGCAGGCCGGTCCGCTGTCGTGGATGGTGCCGGTGGTGCCGTGACCGCGCTGATCTCCCCGGCAACCCTGCCCGGCCTGCTGACCGAGTGCGTGGCCGATCCCGGACAGCTGCGCACCTCCGAGTTGGACCGCCGGGCGCTGGCGCACGACGCCTCGCACTTCCTGCTGCTGCCGTCGGCCATCGTTGCCCCGCGAGATGCTGAGGAGGTGGCCCGCCTGCTGCGGGCCACCGCCTCGGCGGGGATCGGGCTGACCTTCCGCTCCGGCGGGACCAGCCTGTCCGGGCAGGGCTGCACCGACCAGGTGCTGGCCGACGTCCGGCGTCACTTCCAGGGTGTGGAGATCCTGGACGGCGGCGAGCGGGTGCGCGTCCAGCCCGGTGTCACGGTGAAGCAGCTCAACGCCCACCTGGCGCCGTACGGTCGCAAGCTCGGGCCGGATCCGGCCAGCGAGGCCGCCTGCACGATCGGCGGCGTGGTGGCGAACAACTCCTCCGGGATGGCCTGCGGCACGGTCGAGAACAGCTACCGGACGCTGGAGTCGGTGGTCGCCGTCCTGCCTTCGGGGACGGTGATCGACACCGGTGCGTCCGATGCCGATGCCAAGCTGCGGGCGCTCGAACCCGCGCTGTACGAGGGCCTGCTGAAGCTGCGCGACCGGGTGGTCTCCAACCCGGCGTCGGTGGCCAAGATCGCCCAGCAGTTCTCGATGAAGAACACCATGGGCTACGGCATCAACGCCCTGGTGGACTACGCCACCCCGGCCGAGATTCTCACCCACCTGCTGATCGGCAGCGAGGGGACGCTGGCCTTCGTGGCCTCGGCCACCTTCCGGACGATTCCGATCCGGGGCGCGGTGGCGACGGCGCTGGTGGTGTTCGACGATCTCTACGCGGCGAACAACTCCCTGCCCGGGCTGGTGGCCACCGGTGCCGCCACCCTGGAACTGATGGACGCGACCTCACTGCGGGTCGGTCAGCGGTTCCCGGACACCCCGGACATGATCAAGGTGCTGGACGTCTCGACCCAGGCGGCACTGCTGCTGGAGTACCAGGCGACCTCGGCCGCAGAGCTGGAGCACCTGGTCCGCGAGGCCCGTCCGACGTTGGACAAGCTGCCGGTCGGTGGCCCCGTCCAGCTCACCGACGACGCCGCCCTGCGGGCCGGGCTGTGGACGCTGCGGAAGGGGCTGTACACCTCGGTAGCCGGCGCCCGTCCGTCGGGTTCCACCGCGCTGCTGGAGGATGTCGTCGTCCCGGTGGAACGGCTGGCGGACACCTGCGTGGAGTTGGCGGTGCTGTTCGACAAGTTCGCCTACGAGGATTCGGTCATCTTCGGTCATGCCAAGGACGGCAACGTCCACTTCATGATCACCGACCGGTTCGAGAACGACGAGCAGATGAAGCGGTACGTCGACTTCACCGAGGAGATGGTCGATCTCATCCTGGCCAACGACGGTTCGTTGAAGGCCGAGCATGGCACCGGCCGGGTGATGGCGCCATACGTCCAGCGGCAGTACGGCGACGAGCTGTACCAGGTGATGCGCGAGATCAAGCAGTTGTTCGATCCGAGCGGGCTGCTGAACGCCGGGACGATCATCACCGACGACCCGGAACTGCACCTGAAGCACATCAAGCTCAACCCGAGCATCGATGAGGAAGTCGACCGCTGCACCTCCTGTGGGTACTGCGAGCCGGTGTGTCCGTCCCGCAGCCTCACGCTCACGCCGCGGCAGCGGATCGCCGTCCGGCGGGAGATCGAGACGCTGGAGAAGGCGGGCGACCTCGACGCGGTGGCCCGGCTGGAGAAGGAGTTCGACTACCAGGTGGTGCACACCTGCGCGGTCGATGGCATGTGCGGCACCGCCTGCCCGGTGAAGATCAACACCGGGCTGCTGGTGAAGAAGCTGCGGCGGGAGAAGACCACGCCGTCGGCCACCAAGGCGGTGTGGACGACCCTCGCCAAGCACTGGAAGGGGACGACCGGCACCTTCTCGACGGTGATGAGCGTCACCGACGCGCTGCCCGGCCCACTCGAGGCCGCCCTGATCGGGGTGGACAAGGGGGCTCGAGCGGTGCTCGGCAAGGACAACATCCCGTTGTGGTCGAGGGAGCTGCCGGGCGGCGGTCCGGCCCGTAAGCGGCCGCGTCCGTTGGAGCCGGTGACGGCGGTCTACCTGCCGGCGTGCGTGAACGTGATGTTCGGGCCGCTGGAGGGTCAGGGCGTCCAGCTCAGCTTCGAGGCGCTGTGCGCGAAGGCCGGGATCAGTCTGCTGGTGCCGGAGGGGATCGAATCGCTGTGCTGCGGTACGCCGTGGTCCAGCAAGGGCATCCCCACCGGGTACGAGGAGATGAAGGCGCGGGTGCTGCCGGTGATCCGGGCGGCGACCGAGGACGGCCGCCTGCCGGTGGTCTGCGACGCCTCGTCCTGCACCGAGGGCTTCCTGCACATGATCCAGTCGGATCCGTCGCTGAAGGTCGAGGTGATCGACGCGGTGAGCTTCGTCGCCCACCACGTCCTGCCGGTGCTCGGGGCCTATCGCAAGATCGAATCGGTCACCCTGCACCCGACCTGCTCGTCCACCCAGTTGGGGATCAACCCCGACCTGATGAAGGTGGCCCAGGCCACCGCCGAGCAGGTCAACGTGCCGGTCGACTGGGGCTGCTGCGCCTTCGCCGGCGACCGCGGAATGCTCCACCCGGAGCTGACCGCCGCCGCCACCACCCCGGAGGCCGCCGAGGTGGCCCGGCTGGGGGCGTCCGCGCACGCCAGCCTCAACCGCACCTGTGAGCTCGGCATGACCCGGGCCACCGGTCAGCCCTACCGTCACATCCTTGAACTGCTCGCCGAGCAGGTCGAATAGTCGTCTAGGGGCGGACACGCGGGGGTGGTTCCGGAGCTCCTCAGACTCCGGGACCACCCCCGTCCGCATGTCTTGCGCTCGTGGACCAGGGGACGGTTCTCTGGCTCATTCTGGGACGCAGTTCTTCTGGGACGCAGGGACGGTTCCGGTGTCCCACCTTGTCAACCCAGGAATTCCTGGGACGCGGGGACGGTTCCTGGCGCCCGGGGACGGTTCCTTGTCCCAGCTTGTCGGAGCCGCTTTTCAGCCCCATCGAGCGAGAACGGGGACGAAAGCTGTGGACAACTGGCGGTCGTGATGATCCGTTTTCCACAGGACGCGAAACTGCTCGGCACAGTGGCGGACTTGGTGGCCATCGTGAGGGGAGACCTACAACGATGGGACGTTCCATGCCTCGACGAGCTCGTCAACTCAGTGAATCCGGCATTTACCACGTGATGCTCCGCGGCATCAATCGGCAGGCGATCTTCCTTGATGAGGAAGACCACCTACGCTTCCTGCACTGCCTGCACGACACCCGCGAGCTTTCGGGATGCCGTGTGCTGGCCTATTGCCTGATGCCGAATCACGTTCACCTCGTCCTTCGAGCCGAAGGCGAGTCAATCGGCCAGGTCGTGAAGCGGCTCGGCGTCCGCTATGCCTGGTGGCACAACGTCAAGTACGACCGCGTTGGACATGTTTTCCAGGACCGATTCCGGAGCTGTCCGGTGGACGACGATGAGTACTTCGTCACGCTGCTCCGCTACGTCTGGAACAACCCGGTCAAGGCGGGGATGGTCGAGCGACCGGACCAGTACCGCTGGAGCAGCCTGGGTCGGGATGCGCTGGTTGATCAGGACGTGTTGCAGTCCTTCATCGAGCAGACCACGCTCGCTCAGTTGGCTTCGACTCCAGATCCGGATGCTGACAACCCCGAGCCGCTGCCCCCGCACCATCCAGCACTGACGGACACCGCAGTAGCAACGATGCTCGACCTGTTCTGTCAGCAGCACCATGTGCCGAGCTTTGGCCTCTTGCCGATCGTTGCTCGAGAGCGAGTTCTTTTGCAGTCGTTGAGTTGCGGTGCGTCGGTTCGGCAACTGTCTCGGCTCACCTCGGTGAGTCGGATGTCGATCCAACGCCTTGCCCAACGTCCGAACGCTTCGTAGCGACTGTCCGAACGTTCCGGTTCCACCAATATGGCTGTGACAAGGTGGGACAAGGAACCGTCCCCGGGCGCCAGGAACCGTCCCCGTGTCCCACGTGTCCCAGGAACGGGTCCGCAAGAGAGTCTGCGTCAGTCGAGGCGGACGGTTTCGCCGAGGGTGGGGACTACGGCCATGGCGCCGGTGCGTTCGCGGATGTGCTGGCCGAAGGCGCGGCCTACCTCGGGGGTGCCGTGGACGGTGAACACCGTGGTCGGGCGCGGGGTCAGGTCGGCCAGCCAGTCCAGTAGGTCGGAGCGGTCGCCGTGGACGGAGAACTCGTCGTCCTGCAGGATCTCCGCCCGCACCGGGACGTAGCGGCCGTGCATCTTCAGCTGGGTGGCGCCGTCCACCAGGGAGCGGCCGCGGGTGCCCTCGCCCTGGTAGCCGACCAGGGCCACCGCGTGCTTGTGGTCGGGCAGCATGTGCTCCAGGTGGTGCAGCACCCGGCCGCCGGTCGCCATCCCGGAGGACGCGATGATGATGCACGGGTGCTTCGGATCGTTCAGCCGGATCGACTCCTCGGTCGAGCGCACCTCCCGCAACTGCGGCAGGTGGATGAAGTGGTCGGGGTCGAGATCGGGACGCAGTTCGTCGCGGAACTGCGGATCCCGGTAGACCGCCAGCGCGGCCAGCGCCATCGGCGAGTTCACGAAGATGGGCACCTCCGGAATGCGGCCGTCGTCCTGCATCTCCGACAGGGTCTTCAGCAGCACCTCGGTGCGATCCACCGCGAACGCCGGCACCAGCACCGAACCGCCGCGCCGCACCGTCCGGCGGATCAGCTCGGCGAACGGCTCGTGCGCCACCGACGGCTCGGGGTGCTCCCGGTCGCCGTAGGTCGATTCGATCAGGACGGTGGCCGCCCCCGGCGGCACCTCGCGGGGCCGCAGCACGGGGTGCTCGTGGCGTCCGACATCGCCGGAGAAGACCACCTCGGCACCCGGGGTGGCCACGTGGATGCTGGCCGAGCCGAGGATGTGCCCCGCCGGGTAGTACCGGGCCATGATCCCGTCCCCGAGGTCGAGCGGGGCGTGGTAGCCGACCGGACGGAACAGCGGCAGCGTCGCCTCCACGTCCGCCGTGGTGTACAGCGGCAGCGGCGGGTTGTGCTTGGAGTAGCCGCGCTGGGCGGCGTGCTCGGCGTCCCGCTCGTTGAGGAAGGCGGAATCCCGCAGCACGATCTCGGCCAGCCGGATCGAGGGCTCGGTCGCCCAGACCGGTCCGCTGAACCCGCCGCGGACCAGCCGCGGCAGGTAGCCGACGTGGTCCATGTGGGCGTGGGTGAGCAGTACGTCGGTGATGGACGCCGGGTCGACGCCGAACTCGGCCCAGTTCAGTTCGCGCAGTTCCTTCTCGCCCTGGAAGAGCCCGGCGTCGATCAGGATCCGGCGATCGCCGACGGTCAGCAGGTGTTTGGAGCCGGTGACGGTCCCGGCGCCACCCAGGAAGGTGAGTGTGGTGGCAGTTCCCATGGCTCTACTGTGGCGCATCCGGGGGGCGAAATCGACGGTGGCGCCCGGCATTCCGCCAGCCGCGGAGCGGCTCTGCCCGGCGTGGTCCCGGTAGCCCGGGAACCGGCCGGACCGCCCCCGTCCGCACTCTCAGGAACGGGTTGGGAGTTTCTCAGAAACCGTTGACCGGGTGACTGGGCCGGTCATAGCCTGCCAGACAGCCACCCCCAGCTCCGCGGCCGGCCGGTCTCCCCCCGACCGCCTTGAGAAAGGTTCAACGCCCTTGTTCCGCAAATTGCTGATCGCCACCGGCGTATTGGCGTTGGCGTTCCCCGCCACGGCCAACGCCGCTCCGGGCGATTCCCCCGATCGGTTCGAGAAAGCCGACTCTGCCGGCAAGATTGACTCCGCCGTCCGCCCCCGCAGCGTGGGCAAGGACGCCAAGGTGCAGGTGATCGTCGAGGTCGCCGGCGACCCGGTCGCGGTGGTGGAGTCCACCAGGGGCCGCAAGCTGTCGACCAGCGAGCGCAAGACCGTCCGGGACAACCTGCGCAAGAAGCAGGACAAGGTGGCCAAGACCATCACCGGCAAGGGCGGCAAGGTCCAGTCGACCATGCAGTCGGCGTACAACGGCATGCGGGTGCAGATCAAGGCCTCGCAGTTGGACGACCTCGCCAAGCTGCCCGAGGTGGTCGGCGTCCACGCCGTCCCGCTGCGCCGACTCGACAACACCGTGTCGGTGCCCTACCTGGGAGTGCCGCAGGTCTGGCAGTCGACCGGCTACACCGGCAAGAACGTCAAGGTCGCGATCATCGACACCGGTATCGACTACACCCACGCCAACTTCGGCGGCCCCGGCACCCCGGAGGCCTACCAGGCGGCGAACGCCGCCGAGGCCAGCCCGGCCGATCCGGCGCTGTTCGGGCCGAAGGCGCCGCGGGTGAAGGGTGGCTGGGACTTCGTCGGCGACAACTACAACGCCGATCCCGACAGTGACACCTACCAGCCGGTGCCGCACCCCGATCCCAACCCGCTGGACTGCAACGGGCACGGCTCGCACGTCGCCGGCACCACCGGCGGCAACGGCGTGCTGACCGACGGCAGCACCTACCGCGGGCCGTACAACGCCAAGACCAGCTCGACCAAGTTCAACGTCGGGCCGGGCGTGGCTCCCGAGGTCGATCTCTACGCGCTGCGGGTGTTCGGCTGCGGCGGCAGCACCGACATCGTCACCGAGGCGATCGACTGGGCCGTGGCCAACGACATGGACGTGATCAACATGTCGCTCGGCTCCAGCTTCGGCCGCAGCACCGATCCGGACGCGGTCGCCGCGTCCAACGCGGTCGGCGCCGGCGTCGTGGTGGTCGCCTCCGCGGGCAACCAGGGCCCCAGCCCCTACATCACCGGTTCTCCCGGCGCTGGCGACGGCGTGGTGGCGGTGTCCGCGGTGGACTCCACCGAGACCTTCCCCGGCGCCAAGCTGAGCTTCAGCACCGGCAGCTCGATGACCGCCATCCTGGCCAACAACGAGGCACTGCCCAGCGGTTCGCTGCAGGTCGTGGTGGTGCGGGATTCGGCCGGCCAGGTCGGCCTGGGCTGCTCGGCCCAGCAATTCACCGATGCCGGCATCGTCCCCGGTGGCAACCAGCTGGCCGTGGTCTCCCGCGGCAACTGCGCCCGGGTGGCCAAGGCGATCTTCGGCCAGCAGGCCGGCGCCGCGGCGGTGCTGCAGTTGAACACCGACCCGGGCTACCCGCCGTTCGAGGGCGACATCACCAACAACCCCGATGACGGCACGCCCTACGTGGTGACCATCCCGCTGCTCGGCGTCCCGAGCACCGACCGGGACGCGGTGATCGCGGCGGACGGTGGCACCGTCACCCTGGCGGCGGCGCCGCTGGCCAACCCGGGCTTCACCGGCTACGGCTCGTTCAGCTCCGGCGGGCCGCGCAACGGCGACTCGGAGATCAGCCCGAACGTCGCCGCCCCGGGCGTCTCGATCGTCTCCACCGGCGTCGGTACCGGCTCCGGTGCCGAGACCATCTCCGGCACCTCGATGGCCGCGCCGCACGTCGCTGGCGTCGCCGCCCTGGTCGTCCAGGCGCACCCGAAGTGGAACGCCGCCGAGGTGGCCTCCGCCCTGGTCAGCACCGCCGACCCGGAGAAGGTCGCGGGCCAGCGACTGGTTCGTGGCGGGGTGGGCCTGGTGGACGCCGCGCAGGCGGTCAGCACCCAGGTCGTGGTGGGCGGCGATCCGTACCGCACCACCAGCGGCTGGTTCCGGGAGCCCTCGCTCAGCTTCGGCTTCACCGAACCGAGCCTGGCCTACGCCGGAGTGAAGACGCTGACCATCCAGAACAAGGGCAGCAAGACGGTCACCTACAAGCTGTCGACGGCGGCCAACCCGGAGTCGCAGCCGGCCAAGGTGGTGCTCAGCGCGCGGTCGGTCACGATCAAGCCGGGCAAGAAGGCCACCGTGCTGGTCGCGCTCGGCGC
Source organism: Propionicimonas sp. (assembly GCA_049840415.1). GTDB lineage: Bacteria > Actinomycetota > Actinomycetes > Propionibacteriales > Propionibacteriaceae > Propionicimonas. The sequence goes on from JASGLB010000014.1 coordinate 922,433, forward strand.
CGAGGCGCGCAAGCTCGGCAGCTCGCTGGGCGAGGACCAGTTCGCCTTCAACCAGGTCTCCGGCAATGTCGTGCTGACCGCCGGCAAGGAGGTGCTGCGGGTGCCGTACCTGCTGGTGCCGCGGACCCAGGCGAAGCTCACCGCCAGCGACAGCTTCCCGCTGAACGTGAAGGCGTCCGGCTCGAAGACCCAGCTGAACGGCAAGGGCGGCAAGCCAGCCCCGAAGACCGAACCGGCCACCTCGGCCAGCGTCAAGCTCAGCAACAAGGGTGTGGTGCCGGCGGACGCCGACTTCTACACCTGGGGGCTGAAGGACGCCAAGGACGTCGCGAAGGGCTCGGCCGGCAGCGGCTACGACCTGCGGGCGGCCGGCGTCCAGTCGTTCACCAACGGGGACGACGCCCAGCTGGTGTTCGCGGTGAACAACCACAACCGCTGGTCGAACGCGGCCACCATCGAGTTCGACGTCGAGATCGACACCAATGGTGACGGCGACACCGACTGGATCGTGTTCAGCCGGGACTCCGGCGCGGTCCGCAACCAGTCGCCGGACGGTCTCACCGAGGTGTTCGTCTATGACGCCAACACCGGCGATCTGTTCGCCTCGGGCTTCCTGGCCACCGCACCGACCGACAGCAGCACCATCCTGCTGCCGGTACTGGCCAGCGATCTCGGGCTGACGCCGCAGGCGGGCAGCTTCTCCTACACGGTGAACAGCTACTCGATGGAGGGCGCCGGCGAGGACAGCATCGGATCCTGGGCGAGCTACGACCCGTGGGCGCCGGCCATCGAGAGCGGCCAGTACGTCACGGTGAAGGCGCTGAAGTCGACCACGGTCACCGCCGCCATCGACCCGGCGGCCTGGGCCGCCCAGCAGCCGCTGGGGCTGATGGGCGTGGTGCTGGACAACAAGTCCGGCGCTGCCGAGGCGCTGCTGATCGCCGGCAAGTAGGCACCGCCATCGGGCGCCGTCGGATCCGTTCCGGCGGCGCCCGATGCGTCCGAATGGGGGAACCGTCCCCCTGTCCCATGTTGGCGTTGACTAGGTGGGACACGGGGACGGTTCCTGGGTGCCCGGGGACGGTTCCCGGCGCCCAGGAACCGTCCCTGCGTCCCGGGGTCTGTCCCCCTGTCCCATGAATGTCCCTCTGACTAGGTGGGACAAGGAACCGTCCCCGGGCGCCGGGAACCGTCCCCGTGTCCCAGTCGTCAGGAGAGAATGAGTCATGACCCAGTACCAGTTGGTTCCGGAGCCGCCGTCGTGGCAGGACTATCTGATGATCCGGTCCGAGGCGGGGCTTTCGCCGCGCAACCGGGAACAGGCGATCGCCGCGGTGGCCAACAGTTGGGCGTTCTGCCACCTGCGGGACGGGGCCGGCCAGGCGGTCGCGATGGGACGGGTGATCGGGGACGGCGGCTGGTACTTCCACCTCGCCGACATCGCCACCCTGCCGACCCATCAGCGCCGGGGGTTGGGCGGTCAGGTGATGAGCTGGCTGCTGGAACAGATCGCCAGCCGGGCGCCCGACGACCCGTACGTCACGCTGATCGCCGACCCGCCGGGCCAGCCGCTGTACCGCCGGTTCGGGTTCGTCCCGACCGATCCCAGCATCGCCATGGTCCTCCGGCCGGCCGACTGAGCGCCGGTCAGCGGGACGGGCAGAGCTTCAGCTCGGTGCCGGCGATCCGGAAGTCGTACTGCCGCTCGGCCACCCGAACGACCACCCGCAGCCCGTCCACCAGGGCCTGGGTGTAGGAGACGCCCGGCGACGGGCAGCCCAGGGATGAATCCGGCCAGGTCACGGCCTCGGCGGAGACCAGCTCCGGGGTGCCGGTGACGCCCTGCCCGGCGAGGTGATCGAGGATCGCCTGCCAGCGTTCCGGCGGCACCTCGACGGGGGTGCCGGAGGGCAGCGGCGGCATGGTCTGCAGCGGCGGACGCCCGGACGGCCAGCCGGACGGGGTCGCCGTGCCGGGCGCGGGTTCGGTGGCGGAAGGTGTCATCGGCACTCCTGCTGGGCTGCAGCCAGTCAGCGCCCAGAGGGCGGTCAGCAGCAGACCGACGAGCAACGCTCGGCGCCGACCGGCCATGGGGCCTCCTCAGGCGGTTCTCTCTGCCCCCAGCGTAGGCCGGTCGCGCAATTCTGCGCCTTGACGCCGAGCCGGGGCGGCGAGTGCACTGGAGTCGGCGTCGGTCCCCCGCGGGCACCCAAGCCGACGCCGATGAGGTGGCACCATGCTGGTGGTGAATCTGGCGTTTCTCGCCCTGGCGGTCGCCCAGGTGGTGATCGCGGTGATCGGGTTGCGGGGGTCGTGGCCGATGCAGTTGGCCAGTTTCCTCGCCCTGGCCGGCTGGGTGGTGACGATCGTCTGGGCGGCGATCAACACGGTGCGGCTGGTCTCCGGCGACGATGACCTCGCGCCCAGCCTCGGGCTGGCCAGCTATGTTCTGCTGCTGGCGGTGGCCTCCGGTCTGGGCCTGGCCTTCCTCGCCTTCGTCAAATGCGGCCCGCCGGTGGTGCCACGGGTGCTCCACGCCCTCGGCCTGACCGCGCTGCTGGTGGCGATAGCGGGGGTGATCGTCGTCCAGGTGACCGGAGCCGAACAGAAGGTGGCCGCCCCGACCTGGCTGATCGTGCTCGCGGTGGCCCTCCCGGTGCTGTGGGGCTTGGCCTGGCTGATCCCGTACCTGCTGCTGCGCGGCAGCGTCGAGCTGACCGCCTACGCCGCGGCCCGGTCCGACTTCCTGCTGCCCTTCCCGGGCGGCCGGCGCTGCTGGGTGATCCAGGGCAACAACAGCGCCTTCAACCACAACCACGACAACTTCACCCAGGGCTTCGCCTGGGATTTCCGGCGGGGCTGCGGCACCCCCGTCCTGGCCGCCGCCGCGGGCCGGGTGAGCCGGGTGATCGACAGCAATGACGGGATCGGCGGCGCCAACAACCTGGTCGAGATCGAGCACCCGGACGGGTCGGTCGCCTCGTACCTGCACATCGGCAAGGGCTCGGCCCGGGTGGCCGTGGGAGCGGCGGTGAACGCCGGCGACCAGCTCGCCGACGTGGGCAGCGTCGGCCACAGCCTGACCGGGCACATCCACTTCCACGTCCGGCAGGGGGCCGACACCGTCCCGGTGCGGTTCGCCGATGTCACCCGGCACGGCGGCGTCCCCCGCGGGTTCTGCTTCTACACCTCCGGCAATGCCCAGCTGACCTAGGACGGGGGACGGATGACCGACGACGCCGTCCAGCCTGGGCTGCGCACCTACCTGGCGATCCTCGACCTGGTGCTCACCCTCGCCGCCACCCTGCTCGGCGCCGTCGCGCTCGGCGGCCTGCGCGGCGACCTGCCCATGCTGCTGTCTTCGCTGGCGGTGGCCCTGGGCTGGCTGGGGTTGGCTGGCTGGGGGCTGGTGAACCTCGGACGGGCGTGGCCGAGGCTGGCGCTCGGTCAGCCCTCCGGACTGCTCCGGGCCAGCCGGCCGTGGCTGCTGACCATGGCCTGGTGGGCCCCGGCGGCCGGGCTGCTGTTCGCCTTCTTCGCCCTGATCGGCTGCGGTCCGCTCTGGATCCCGGGGCTGTTCCACTGGTCCGGGCTGGCGCTGGCCGCGCTCAGCCTCGGCGCCTACTACAGCCTGCCGGCGATCGCCCGCGCCTTCGCCGACGGCCCGCACCCGGAGGCGCCGGGACGGCCCTGGTGGCGGGTGCTGCTGCACGTCGGCGGGCTCGCCGTGGCCTGGGCGCTGGTCTGGCTGGTGCCCTACCTGGCCTGGCTCCGGGACGACGTCGACCCCGCCGACTACACCGCCGCGCCGACCGGCTTCCTGCTGCCCTGGCCGGGTGGCCAGGACGGCTGGGTGCTGCAGGGCAACAATGCCGGCCTGAACCACAATGCCGACCACAACGACCAGGACTTCGCCTGGGACTTCCGCCGCGAGTGCGGCACCCCGGTGCTGGCGGCGATGGCCGGGACGGTCGCCGACGTGGTGGACGGCAATGACGGGATTGGCGGCAATAACAACCTCGTCCAGGTGCGGCACGCCGACGGTTCGGTGGCTTCCTACCTGCACATCCGCCAAGGCAGTGCCGCGGTGGCGACCGGGGACGCGGTCAGCCAGGGCGATGCCCTCGCCCGGGTCGGCTGCGTCGGCAACTCGCTGACCGGTCACCTGCACTTCCACGTCCGCTCCGGTTCGTCCGGGCCCACCATCGCGATCCGCTTCGATGATGTGGCCGGCGGCGTCCCACGCAGCTTCGGCAGCTACACCTCCGGCAACCGCGGCTGACCGGCTACTGGTTCTTGGAGAACGAGACCCGCAGCGCGTTCACCACCGCCGGGATGGTCCAGACGAACGCCCAGACCGCGCCCAGCAGCGAGACGATCGCGAACACCAGCGCCAGCAACTGGTCCCCCAGGCTCACCACGATGCCGGGGAGCCAGCCGTGCACCAGCCCCAGGACGAGCTGCAGCCCGAACGACACCCCGAGGTGGATCATCAGCGCGGTCGCCTGCAGGAACTTCTGCTGGGCCGCCACCAGCAGCCCGACGAAGACCAGCTTCAGGAACAGCAGCAGCCCCAGCACGGTGGCCGATTCCGACACCGGGAAGAACCCCCAGATCGCCAGGTAGGCGATGGTGCCGAACGGGGTGGCGACGAACAGCCCGAACATCACCAGCAGCAGCACCAGGGCGACCAGGGCCATCGCCAGGCTGAGCAGGATCCAGCAGAACGACACGATCAGCGTGACGATGCCCTGCACCCGGCCGTAGGCGCGCTGGCTGAGCAGGAAGCTGAGCCCGAGCATGATCACCGAGAACAGCAGGTAGCCGTCGATCAGCGCGAGGTAGCCGATCCCGTTGCCGGGCGGGGTCTCCGCCTCGACGCCGGCCAGCATGGCCGGCTCGATGTCCGGGATGCCCACCGCCGCGGCGGCCACCGGGCCGGCGCCGCCCCCGCCCAGCGCGAGCGAGGAGCCGGTCTCCACCACGACCACCAGCAGCAGGGCGAAGCAGGCCAGGAAGAACACCGGCCGGCGGACCTCGTCCAGCGCGGCCATCAGGCGTCCTCGGCGAGCAGCACGGTGCACCCCAGCGGTTCGCCGCAGCCGAGGACGAACGTCCCGCCCTCGCGGGGGTAGGTGAGCCGGACGGCGTCCCCCGGGTCGAGGTCCATCCGCAGGTCGCGGCCGACCAGGGTGACCGCCAGCTCCACCGGCTCGGCTCCGGCCACCAGCAGGGCGCGCCGGGTGACCGCCTGCCACGGCCAGCCCTCGGTCAGCTCCCGCACCGTCACCCGGCAGGTGCCGGCGAAGTTGATCGTCGCCTGGCCGAACCCGCAGGACGAGCTGCCGGTCAGGTCGGAGGCGGTCAGCGCCGCCCCGGGGGAGACGTCCGGCGCCGCCCAGTCGGGCCAGGCGTCCCGGTCGCCCCGTCCGGCCCCCACCGCTCCCGCCACGAAGAGGGCGATCGCCAGCAGGCCGAGCAGGCCGAGCACGATCAGGGGCTTGCGCTCGCTCATCGGTTCAGGGCTGTTCGACCTGCGCGGTCGCGGTGGCGATCGCGGTCGGCAGCGGCCTGACCCGCTTGGTCGGCAGCCGCAGCGTCTTGGACGGACTCGGGGTGGGGGTCGCGGTCGGCGTCGCCGACGGCGGCGGCAATTCCGGTTCGTCGACGGGACGCAGCACCCAGTAGGCGACCACCCCGACCACCACCACCAGCACCGCCGCCGCGACCCAGATCCACCACGGCGTGCCGACCGCCGGGGTGGCCGGCTTGGCCGGTATCACCACCTTCACCTGCCGGGCCTGGTCGCTGTACTCCTCGGGCGGCCGGTCGGAGTCGTAGGCGATGAAGCGCACCAGGTGTTCCCCGGCCGGCGCCCCGTCGGGGGGAGTGATGGTGATGGTGAACTGCTCGGTCGCCCCGGGCGCCACCTCACGGACGGGCCGGTCGACCGCCGTCCACTCCCGCGCGCCGGGCTGCCCGTCGGCGGAACCGAAGGCGCCCAGCACGATCCGCGCCGGCACGCTGGCCGAGTTGGTCACCGAGGCCACCAGGGTCAGTGGCGCTCCGGTCGCGGTGACGGTGGTGGTGGTCAGGGTGAGGCCGATCGTGCTCATCGTGTCCTCCTGCTAGCGCCTCGGGGTGAAGGTCTCTGGGTACTCGCTCTCGTTGAACATGTACTGGGTGTAGCCCGACTGGTTCTCCAGGTGGGTGCGGTTGGCGGTGTCCTCCCAGACGCAGACGTAGTCGTCGGGGAAGGCCAGCCGCGGCAGGTAGGGGATCTGGCACTGCGCCGGATCGGTGTCCGGGATCACCCGGTTCCGCTGGACGTCCTCGCGGTTGTCCCACTGCGCCTCCTCGGCGCTGGCCGGCATCACGCAGATCAGGTCGCCGGGCCGGGCCAGCCGCGGCACGAACGGCTCCGGGCAGGGGTTGGGCTCGGTGGAGCTCACCGTCGGGGTCGGGCTGGGCAGTGGCTCGGGTTCCCGCGGCCGCAGCAGCCAGAAGGCCACCGCCGCCACCGCCAGTACCAGCACGCCGGCGATCAGGTAGATCCACCACGGCATCCCGCCGGCGGGCGTGGGGTGGGCGGGCACCGTCACCACCACCTGCTGGGCCTGGTCGCTGTACTCCTCCGGCGCCCGGTCGGAGTCGTAGGCGATCAGCCGGAAGGCGTAGTCGCCACCGGCGGTCTGCGGCGGCGGGGTGACGGTGACGGTGAACTGCTCGGTCGCTCCGGCGGCGATATCCCGCGACTGGCGGTCGATCGCCACCCAGGCCACCGCGGACGGAGCGGTCGAGCCGGCGGCCGGGCCGAACCCGCCCAGCACCACCCGGGCCGGCACGGTCGCGGTGTTGGTGACGCTGGCGATCAGGCTCGCCGGGGTGGCCGGCGCGGTGCCGCTCGCCGGGCCGGCGGTCACCGTTGCCGTGGTCAGGGTCAGCGTGATCGTGCTCATTGCGGCTCTCCGGAGTCGGGCACCACGACCTGTGCGGTGAGGTGCGCTGGCTTGATCATGGCGACGATGCGTTCCACCGTGGCCGCGAATGGCTCGGCGCCGGCTGGCAGGTGCACCCGCAGGTGGAAGCCGCCGGCGTCCTCCACCACGAACCCGGTGCGGCGGGTGGCCAGTTCCAGGAACCTGACCATCCCGGCGGCGGTGCCGCGCCGGGCGGCCAGATCGGCCGAGGCGGACAGCAGATCCCGCAGCGGTGCGCTGCCGCCGGGCAGGGTGGAGCGGGAGCGGGTGGCGGTCTCCGGCAGGGTCAGCCAGTCCAGATCCAGCCAGGCGGCCAGGTAGCAGACCATCGGGTCGGGCGCCCGGAACAGGTCGAACCGCAGGTCGAGGTGATCCAGTACCTCGCTGACCGGCTGGTGCATCCCGTCGGCGGCGGCGACCAGGGCGGCCAGCGGCCCGGCGTCCGCGCCCAGCGCGAACACCTGCGGCAGGGCCGACTTCAGCGACGTCCTAGCCATGGCCGCGCACCACCTCCACCCGGTGCTCCCCGGAACAGAACAGCCACGACGGCGGGACGGTGACCACGTCGGTCACCACCCTGGCCGAGCAGCTGCGCCAGCCCTGGCCGCCGTCCAGCCAGCGGTGGACGCCGCCGGCGCCGGCCGCCAGCACCACCCGGCGGCCGTCCTCCAGCACCCCGCCGGAGACCCCGGAGAGCGGGACGAACCGGCGCCGGTCCCGCAGCGGCAGGCCGCAGTTCACGTCCGGCGCCTCCCAGACCGGCTCGGCGGTGCCCAGCTGCAGGGTGAGCACGCCGCTGCTCTGGCTGGCGGCGAAGGCGGTGTCGCCCACCACCCGCACCATCCAGCAGCTGCCGCCCGTCCAGCCCTTCGCGAGCTCCTGCCACTGGCCGGCCAGGGTGGGGATGTCGACGCTGCCCAGCTCGTCGATCGGCAGCCGGAGGCAGCCGGTGCCGTCCCCCTCCGGGGCGGCGCGCGGCGCCCACAGGAAGACCCGCGGGCCGTCGTACTGCACCGAGAGCGAGCGGATCTCCTCGCCGGGGGCCCGGACCAGCCGGAAGGAGTCCGGCGCCCCGCCGGCCGACGACAGCCAGATCCCGCCGGCGGCCTCGGCGGCGACCGCCACCCCGATCCGGCCGCGGACGTCGGTGAACACCGCGATGGCGTGGAAGCCGCGGTCCGGCTGCTGCGGGTCGACCACGTTCGGCACCGGCACCGCGCCCGGGGTCAACGGCAGCTCGTAGACCCCCTGGGTGCCGGCGGCCAGGATGGTCGGGGTGCCCGCCCGGTCGATCCAGACCAGGTCGTTGATCCCGAAGCCGAGGTCGGCCACCGTCGTCCAGCTGGTGCCCAGATCGGTGCTGACCCGGATCCGGCAGCCGGCGCCGTGGTCGGTCGCGACCGCGACGTGGCCGGGCAGGTCGAGGGTCGAGCCGCGGCCGGCGGTGGCCTGCGGCCAGGTCACCACCGCCCGCACCGGTTCGCCGTCGAAGTGGCCGCAGGCCTCCCAGCCCTGGCCGTGGTTGGTGGTGCGGAACAGGGTGGCGGCCTGGGCGACGAACCAGGTTCCGGCCTGGCCCTCGGCGCGGACCAGCTCGGTGGCGTCGGCGTCCGGCACCTCGGCCAGCTCCAGCCGGACCCGCTCGACGTACTGCACCCCCGGCTCGGCCTGTTCCAGCGAGCGGTAGAGATTGGAGACCCGCAGCGGACGGCCGAAGCCGGGCGCCGCGTCGCCGCCCTCCGGCACCGGGGTGATGGTCGCGGCCAGCCGGGCGAGGATCCGCTCCCGGACGGCGTCGGCGTTCTCCTCCGGCCGGACCACCACCCGCGCGTCCACCGCCACCTGCTTGTAGCTGCCCCAGCCGACCACCGGCTGGGCGCCGATCGTGGCCCGCTCGGCCAGCATCGCCGCCACCTCGGCGCGGACCTCCTCGCGGGCATTGGCCGCCAGCGCGTCGAGGGTGACCCGGCCACCCGGACGCTGGTCGTGCGGCACGTGCGGCACCAGCGCGACCTCGACCTCGCCGGGCGCGGCGAACGCCCAGGCCTCCCGCCGGGTGACGGCGTGCGCCCGTTCGACACCGCCGTGCCGGATCGCGATCACCTCGTAGTCGCGGGCGGTCACCGCCCGGTCCCTGGCCTGGAAGTCGCGCGGCCCGCGGCGCAGCGCGCTGGCCAGCTCCTCGGCGTTGTGGCCGCCGGTCGCCGGCTCGGGGTTGGTCACCGTGACGTCGGGGATGGGCTTGCGCAGCACGGTCAGCGTGCCGGCTGCGACATTGCCCTGCTCGCCGCCGCCGGAGGCGTAGTCGACCTGGACCTTCATCCCCGCCCCGGGCACGGCGGGCGGCTCGGCCTCGGCCGGGTCGTACCAGGCGAAGCTGAGCACGCCGGCGCTGCGGTCCAGCCGGTAGACCAGTTCCCCGGGACGGGCGTCGCCGAAGACCGTCACCTCCCGGCAGATCCGGTAGCTGGCGCCGTCCACCACCACGGCGCCGCCGCTGGCCACCGAGCCCTCGGGAACCTGCACCCGGACGGTGACCGGCAGCCCGGCCACCACCGGCGGACTGGCCAGGGTGAAAGCCTGACCGGGGCCGCCGTTGCCGGCGCCGAGCTCCTCGTGGTGGAGCACCACGTCGGCGGCGAGTACGGTCGCCGAGGTCTGGCCCTCGCCGATCGTCGCCGGCGCCACGGTGGTGAACACCGGAGCCGGCTGGCCGGGCGTCCCCGGCGGGCAGCTGACCTGGGTCCCCTCGGGGATCACCACGGCCGGACCGGGCTGGGCGCGCCGGAACTCCAGGGTGACGGTGGCCGCGCCGGGCGGGCCCAGGCTGGTGCCGAGCAGGTTGAGGAAGGTGGCGTAGAGCCGCTCCGGAACCCGGTTGAGCCGGTAGAGCAGGGTGTCGGTCAGCCAGGCCATCGCCTCGACCAGCACCACGCCGGGATCGTGCACCGACAGGTCGGTCCATTCCGGGTCGAGTTGCCGGATCCGCGTGATCGCGTCGTTCACCAGGTCGGTGAATTCCCGATCGTCCAGGTTGGGGACCGGGATGCTCATCGCCGGCCGGCCTGGATCGGGACCGCGACCGCGACGTGGTCGGTGGCCAGGGTGGACTGGATCCGATAGGTCATCCGCACCTCCAGCAGGGACGGGTCGTCGTCCGGCACCCCGGCGGTGACGTCCAGCACTTTCACCCGCTTCTCCCAGGTCTCCACCGCCTGGCTGACGTAGTGGATCGCCAGCCCGGCGGTGGTGTCGTCGGCGCCCTCGAAGGCCAGCCGCCACAGGTGGCAGCCGTAGCCGGGACGACCGACCCGCTCGCCGGGCCGGGTGCTGAGCAGCAGCAGCAACGCCTGCCGGACGGAGGCCGCGTCGTCCACCGTGGCCAGCCGGCCGCGGCCGTCCAGCCGCAGCCCGGCGGCCACCGCGTCGTCGAAGCCGGGAATGGCGAAGGCGGCCGCCCGGTAGCGCGGGGCGGTCATCGGTCCGCTCCGACGAACTGCTGGCCCGGATCCCGGACGGTGTAGTGCGAGGGCGGGACGCCATCGGTGAAGCCATCGACGCTGTCCAGGCACACCCGGTCGCCGCCGATCCGCAGGAAGGTCGAGTAGCCGGTCACCACCGCCAGGGTGTGGTTGCACTGCTTGGTGTTGGTGCTGATGTTGGGGCACAGCGAGATCTCCCGGCCCTCGGGGTCGGTGGCCACCAGCACCGGCTGGGCGGCGATCCGGACCCACCGCTGGCTGGCGGTGTTGGCCACCTTTCCGTCGTGCCCGCAGCGCAGCACCCCGGGCAGGATCAGGATCTTCATGGCGCCTCCTCGAAGTCGACGGTGCGGGCCCGGATCCGCAGCGCGCGGCCGGGCGCCTCGATCAGCAGATCGGTGGCGGCGGTGACCCGCAGCAGCTCGGGGCCGAGTTCCACCGAGGAGCCGTGGCCGTCGGCCAGCGACAGCAGGTGGTTGGTGCCGTCCAGCACCAGCTGCTGGCCGTCCCGGGAGCGGAGCACCGCTGTCTCGCCGCGGCGCGGCGCGCCACCGGCCAGCGGCGGGGCGGTCTGCGCCGAGTTGGCCGGCCGGTCGGTGTCCGGCGGTGGTGGCGACTCTGGGCCGTACAGCCCGCCGAGCACGATGGCGTGGCCGGGGTCGCGGCCGGGCAGTAGCACCAGCACCCGGTCGCCCACCTCGGGCAGCGCCACCACGCCCTTGCCCGGGCCGGCGGCGGGCAGCAGGACCGGCGCCCAGCCGGAGTCGAGGTCGGCGTAGGCCGGCAGCCGGACCCGCACCCGGGCGGTGTCCGCCGGGTCGGCGACGTCGGCGACCACGCCCAGCGTGACCTGATCGCGGGCCCGGACCGGCGGTGGCGCCGGCGGCCGGGAGGAGACCGTGGTCTCGTAGCCCAGCACGCTGATCTCGTGGGTGGCCTCGGTGATCGGGTAGGTGCCCTCCAGCGCGGCGTTCACCCCCTGGACGGCGATCCGCCGGCCGGCCTGCAGCGCCGGATCGCCCTCCACCACCAGCGTGGCGGTGACCTCGCCCTGCCGGCGGAGGTCCAGGTCGGCCAGGGCGAGCGCCGCCGGGGTGGCCTCGCTGCCGTTGCGCAGTTCGTCCGGCCGCAGCACCGGGCCGCCGCCGCCCAGCCGCTGCGGTGCCGCGTCCGCCGTGACGGTCGGCGCTGCCCGGGGGTCGTCGGTCCGGCCCAGGTCGGCGGCGGCGCTGACCGGATCCCACCAGCTCGCCTCGGCGCTGCGGAAGGCGGGCTCGGTCGAGATCTCGATCTCGGCGGCGTGCAGGGTGGTGCCGTAGCCGGCGGTGAGCGGCGGCCCGTCGCCGGCCGGCGGCACCAGCCGCAGCGTGCCGTCGCGCACCACCGGGTAGCGGCCGCGTCGGGCGGCCACCTCCACCAGCAGGTCGAGGTCGGAGCGTCCGGTCTGGTAGACCGGCCCGAGCGGGTCGGCCGGGGCGTCCACCGCCAGGCCGGTGCCGGCGGCGAGCTGGTCAGTCAGCGAGCGCAGGTCGCCGGCGTCCAGCAGCCGGGTGTACTGCCTTTTGCGCAGCCGGTGCAGGGCGTCGTAGGCCCGGATTCGCAGCTGCCGGCCGGTGTCGGCCCGGTAGCTGTACTCCACCACCGTCACCTCGCCGGTGAACAGCGGCTCGCGGTGGCCGCCGAGCTCGACCCGCAGCCCGTCCCCGGTCTCGGGGGCGACGCCCAGGCTGTCGTCGGCCGCCCAGCTGAGCAGGCACTGCGCCGGCCGGGCGAGCACGGAATGCACCCGGATGCTGACGATCCGAGCGGTGTCGGCGGCGGTCAGCCGCCGGCCGGCCAGCGTGACGATCAGCTCGGGGAGCCCCTGCACCTGCCTCATCGTGGCCCCTCCCCGCTGGGTGGGACGGCGAGCGGTCCGGTGAAGTTCAGCGGGTCGTCGATGTCGTTGTAGGCCAGCAGCGCCTTCCACTGGAAGGGGTTGCCGAAGGCTTCCAGGGAGAACAGCCCCAGCCGGGTGGGGGCGATGGTCGCCAGCGCGTCCGTCCCGTCACCGTCGTCGTCCGGCCCCGGTGGGGTGCCCTCGTCCACCACCTCGAGCGCCTTGACCGCGGGGGCGCTGAGGTCGATCTGCGGCAGCCGCTGGGCCAGTTCCCAGGCCTCGCCGCCCTCGGCGTCGGCGGCGGTGCCGACCCGGACGAAGCTGAGCCGCAGCCAGGAGCGCAGCGGCGAGCCGTCGGTGGCGAACCTGTCGAACCGCTCGGCCACCTCGGTGACGATCCCGGGGATCGACCAGGCCTGGCCCCACAGCAACCTGACCAGCGGCGGCCGGCGCTGCCGCTCCACCTCGGCGGAGTTCTCCGCCAGCGCCCAGATCCGGCGGGTGAGCTGCCGGACGTCGGAGGCCTGCAGGTGGCCGGGCAGCAGGTCGATGTCGAACAGCAGGTCGAGCTTCAGCTCGGTGCGGCCACCGCCGGTGAACAGCAGCGGGTCGTCGGCCAGCCCCGAGCCGGTCAGCCGGCCGCCGGAGGACTGCCGGGCCTCGACCCCCGCGCTGCGGGTCATCACCACGGTCTCCGGGTTGAGCAGGCAGTAGATCTGCTCGCCGGTGGCTTCGATCAGGAAGGCGACCCGCTCCATCTCAGGTGGCTCCCTGCTCGGCGTCCAGCCGCTGTTGCCGGAGCAGGGTCAGCGCGACCGGGACGGACGGGGACGCGGCCGGACGCGGTGCCGGCAACTGTGGCCAGAGGCCGTCCGGCAGCACCGCGGCGGCGGGGAGATAGGGCGGGGTCGGGGTGATCCGCCACGCAGCGGGGTTCGGCGGTGCCGCCGCCGGCTGGTTCCCGGCCGGGTCGAGGCGGGGTGGGTCGGACTCCCAGGGCAGGAAGCTCTCCGGTCGCTCGGCTGGCGGGCTGACCTCGTCCGGTGGCCGGCGGACGGGTCGGCCGTCACCCCGGCGCTCGGGTTGGCGGGCGGCGGGCAGGCTCGGGGAGACGGTGGGCCGGCCGGCCGGCGTTGGGTAGCCGGCGGCTGCTCCGAGCGGCGAGCCGGGGATCCGCGGTGTGCCTGGGGTTGGCCACAGCGGTGCCGTGGCAGCAGGTTCCCGATCGCGGCGGGGACGAACCAGCGGACCCCGGCGGTCGGGCTCGGGCTCCGGCCGGTTCGGACGGCGTGCCGGCGCCGGCTCCCGGTCGTCCATCCCGGGCGATCGTGGCGGACGCGGCCGGACCAGCGGGCCGGACCGGGAGGGCGGCGGCCGGCGCGAGGTCTCGGCCGGGGAGGTCGGAGGCGGTGTCACTTCCGGTGGGAAGGCGGCCAGGTCCTGGTCCGGCCGCGGCGGTTCGGTGGGCGTGGGGACGTCCGTCCGGCGGGAACCCGCCTCCGTCCGCGGCCGGCGAGCCGACCAGCGCCACCGCAGCGGCGGACGGGAGGTCCGGCCGGCCCGGCGCGCGGCGGCCCGGACGTGGTCCGCCCAGACCTCCGGGGCGTCGCTGAGATCCAGCCCGAACGGGGCCGGGTCGAGCGTCTCGGCGACCCCCCGTAGCCAGCGGGCCAGCCGGTTACGCCACCGGCGCGGCCGGGGCAGTGGTGGGTGCTGCTGCTGCCGAGGCATCGTCCAACTCCAACCGGTCGTAGGCCAGGGTGAGGCTCTCGATGGCGAGCTCGTTGCCGAGCGCGTCCAGGGCGGCGGTCTGCAGCTCGCAGGGCCAGGCGCCGATCAGGTTCCAGCGCCGCACCTCGGTCGACCCGGACTCGTCCAGCATGGCGATCGAGACGTTCTCCCGCCGCACCTTCCCCTCGGCGGCCTCGAACAGCCAGTCGATCATCGCGGTGGAATCGGTCAGCCCGTAGCGCAGCGTCACCGGGGTGTACTCCACCCGGCCGGGAATCGCCCGGACCTGGGCGTGCTCCCCGCCCGCCCGGTAGAGGATGCGCTCCAGCTTGAGGCCGAGGCCGTCGATCCGGACGAACGCCGCCTGGACGGTGCCCTGGTACTCGAACTTGAAGTTGTAGGCGCGGTAGGGATCCTGCGGAACCCCGACGGGCGTGGTCATCGGGCACCTCCTGCCTGCTGGATCGCGGCCAGGTCAGCGGACTGGCTGAGCTGGAAGACGACGAACTCGGCCGGCTTCACCGGCGCGATCCCGATCAACGTCACCACCCGGCCCTCGTCCCGCACCTCGGGCGGATTGGTCTCGGCATCGCACTTGACGAAGAAGGCCTCCTGCGGGGTCTGCCCGACCAGCGCGCCGTCCCGCCAGACATTGGTGAGGAAGGCGCTGACGTCCCGCCGCAGGGCCGCCCACAACGGCTGGTGGTTCGGCTCGAAGACCGCCCAGCGGGTGTTCTTCAGCACCGTCTCCTTGATCATGTTGGTCAGCCGGCGGACGTTGATGTAGCGGAACTCGCTCGATTCGGGGGCCAGGGTGCGGGCGCCCCAGACCAGGATCCCCTCGCCCGGGAAGAACCGGATGCAGTTCACCCCCGCCGGGTTGAGCACCTCCTGCTCGCCCCGGGAGATCGGACGGGAGAGCCCGAGCGCCCCGGCGATGGTGGTGTTCGCCGGCGCCTTGTGGACGCCGCGGGTGGCGTCGGTCCTGGCCCAGATCCCGGCCAGGTGGCCGGAGGGCGGCGCGGTGACCTGTTGGCCGGAGACCGGGTCGACCACGATCAGCCACGGGAAGTAGGTGGCGGCGTAGCCGCCGGGTGACATCGGGGGCCGCAGCCCGCCCGCCGGCGGAGGCGGTGGCGGCGGGGTGGACCCTCCCTCACCCCCGCCGGAGGCGGCCGGGGCGCTGGCCGGGGCTACGGTGATCACCTCGGTCAGCCGGTTGATGTCCCTGACCTCCTCGATGGTGTCGAGGATGGCCATCCGGTCCTGCCGCAGGCCGTCCTCGCAGTGGTTGATCAGGGCGTCGTAGGAGGCGGCGTCGGTGAACCCGGGGGCGGCGACGATCGCGACGTCGTCCACCGCCTCCAGCAACTGCAGACCGGTGGGCTCCTTGGCCGTCCCGGTCACCTTGCCGTTGGCGCCGACGTTGACCACGTAGGCCCGGCTGCCGCCGTTGGCGAAGAAGCCGTGGACGGCGGTGCTGAGGTGGGTGCCGGTGGTGGCGTCGCCGACGAACTCCCGGACGAACTGGCTCCAGTTGTCGATCGGCACCACCCGGTCCTTCGGGGCATCCTTGCTGGGGGCCACCCCGACGAAGCCGGCGCTGCTGGTTCCGGCCCGTCCGAAGGGACGGGTGCCGCCGGCCACCTCCTCGACATACACCCCTGGGGCGCGATAGTTCGGCATGCGTCAACTCCCTTCATGGGTGGGTAGGACGATCCGCAGATCGGTGGCCGGGCCGGGCACGTCCAGGCTGGTCCGGTGTGATCCGCGGTGCAGCGTGAGGGTGGTGGGGCTGGGCAGGCCGGGCAGCGTGAACCGTCCGGCGGCGTCGGTGGTGGTCTGCTGCCGGGTGAGGCTGGAGCGCACCTCGACGTCGGGTAGCGCGACCCCCGCCGGGTCGACCACGGTGCCGCTGATGGTCGCCAGCGGGTGCAGTTGGACCACCGACTCCTTCACCGGCGGACCGCTGGGCTCGTCCAGCGGCACGCCCACCGCGACCGTGACCAGGAAGCCGAAGCCGTCCGCCGGGACGGGCAGCGGTTCGATCCGCAGGTGAGTGGTCTGTTCCGCCGCCGCCAGCAGCCGTTCGGTGAGGTCGAGGACGTCCTCCCCGCCGGTGTGGACCGCGACGGTCAGCGCCAGATCGAGCTGGGCGCCACGACCTCGGGAGCGGCCCACCCGGGTGAGCGAGAGCGGGGTGAGCCAGGCCGCCGGCCGAGGTTCGGGGCAGCCGTGCCGGGCGCGACCACGTCGAGGTCGGCGCCGGCGGCTTCACCGAGCACCCGGGCGAGGGCGTCGAGGGCGGAGCGGGTGGCGCTCATGGCGTCCCCGTGCGGACGTTCGTCGAGCCTGCCATCGGCGTGATCCTCTGGCTTCGGGGTGTGCCAGCACCCTAGGCCGCCCCCCGCGCCGACGATAGGTTCCGGTCGGCGGTAGTAATGCCCACCACCCGCAGTGCCCAGGCGACAACGCCTTTCGATGCCGGCAGGTCCCCGTCCCCCGTCCTCCTCTCCATCGAGGACTTCCCTTGCCGTCGAGGGCTTGTCCCCTGGTGGGAGCCCTCGGCGGTAGTGGGGCCCTCGGTGGGAGTGGACGTGGTGTGAGCCGGGTTCCGGGTGGTGTTCTCTTCCCGGTGTGAGTGCCTCGTCTCTGTTGTCGAGGGCTTCCCTTGGTGTCGAGGGCTTGTCCCCTGGTGGGAGCCCTCGGCGATAGCGGGAGCCCTCGGTGGAGTGGACGTGGGGTGGGCGGGTTCCGTCCGGTCCTCTCTCCGGTGTGAGTGCCTTGTCCCTGTCATTGAGGGCCTCTCTTGGCGTCGAGGGCTTGTCCCCTGGTGGGAGCCCTGGGCGGTAGTGGGAGCCCTCAGTGGAGTGGACGTGGGTGGGGCGGTTCCGTCCGGTGTTCTCTCCTGGTGTGAGTGCTTCGTCCCTGTCATTGAGGGCTTCCCTTGGCGTCGAGGGCTTGTCCCCTGGTGGGAGCCCTCGGCGGTAGTGGGAGCCCTCGGTGGGGGAGGACGTGGGTGGGGCGGGTTCCGTCCGGTTTCGGGCGCGCCTCCGGCGGGCAGCCGAGGACGGGGCCAAGGATGGAAACCGGACAGCCACCCGCTGGAGTCGTGAGGACACCAATGAGCGCAACCGAACCCAGGCCCCTGCTCGCGCTGGAGGCGCCCGAGGGCGCCGACCACACCGCGGATCGGCAGGTGGTGATCCGGCTGGTCGCCGGTAGCGCGCTGATGCTGTTCCTCGAGCTGGCGCTGATCCGCTGGCTGGGCTCGAACATCGTGCACCTGTCGTACTTCTCCAACTTCGTGCTGCTCGGCTCGTTCCTGGGGATCGGGCTGGGCTTCCTGATCTCCCGGCGCAGCTGGAGCGTGCTGCCCTGGTCGCCGCTGATCCTGGCGCTGCTGGTGCTGGGCGTCCAGCTCTTTCCGGTCACCGTCGACCGCACCGGCAGCGGGATCATCTACTTCACCTCGCTGGCCACCACCGGCCCGCCGGTCTGGCTGGTGCTGCCAGTGGTCTTCCTGCTCACCGCGTCCATCCTGGCCGGGCCGGCCGAGGTGGTCGGACGGTGCTTCGGCAGGCTGCGTCCGCTCACCGCCTACCGGTGGGATCTGGTCGGCTCGCTGCTGGGCATCTCCGGGTTCACCCTGCTCTCCTTCCTGCAGGCGCCGTCGGTGGTCTGGGGGATCGTGGTGGCGGCGATGTTCGTCGCGCTGATCGCCGGCTGGCCACGGCTGCTGGCGCAGTGAGCGGGGCGGGAATGGTCGTCGTCCTGATGCTGGAGACCCTCACGCCGGGAGTCTCCTGGTCGCCGTACTACAAGGTGACCACCGAGGACGTCGAGGGCGGCATGGTGCTGATCACGGTCAACGGGGTGCCGCACCAGTTGCTGGCGCCGGCGGCGTGGAAGCTGGAACAGGGCGAGAAGATCTACGGCACGCCGTACCAGCGGTGGGAGGGCAAGCTGGGCAACGTCCTGGTGGTCGGGGCGGGTTCCGGCTCGGACGTGGCGATCGCCCTGGCCGAGGGGGCCGAGCATGTCGACGCGGTCGACATCGACCCCCGGATCCTGCAGATCGGCGCGGAGCGGAACCCCGACCGGGCCTACGACGATCCGCGGGTGAGCGTCCACGTCAACGACGGACGGGCCTTCCTGCAGTCGACCGACACCAGAGTACGACCTGATCCTGTTCGCGCTGCCGGATTCGCTGGCGCTGGTCAACGGCGCCTCGCAGATCCGGCTGGAGTCGTTCCTGTTCACCGTCGAGGCGATGGCCTCCGCCCGGGAGCACCTCAACCCGGGTGGGGCGTTCGCGATGTACAACTACTACCGCGAGCAGTGGCTGATCGACCGGCTGGCCGGGACCGCCGAGGCGGCCTTCGGGCACGCCCCCTGCGTCGACCTGTTCGGCGGCGCGCAGGCGGTGGTCACGGTGGCGGTCGACCCGGCCAACCAGCGTTGCGCGGAGAGCTTCGCACCGTCCGGCCAGGTGATCGCCGCCACCCACCGACAACGCGCCCTTCCTGTACTACGCCGGCGGTGGGATCCCGCCGATCTACCTGTGGACGCTGGGCGGCATCCTGCTGATCTCGGTGCTCGCGGTGCGCGTCGCTGGGCGGTCCGTTCCGGTCGATGCGGCCCTACGCCGATCTGTTCTTCATGGGCGCCGCCTTCCTGCTGCTGGAGACCAAGAACATCGCCACCTTCGCGTTGCTGTTCGGCACCACCTGGCTGGTGAACGCGCTGGTCTTCGGCGGCGTGCTGGTGGTGGTGCTGGCCGCGGTGGAGACCACCCGACGGGTCCGGACGCCACCGCTGCCGGTGGTCTGGGGGTTGATCGCGGCCTCACTGGCGATCGGGTACGTCGTCCAGCCGGAGTGGTTGTTGCCGCTGCCGTTCCTGCCGCGGCTGCTGGTGGCGACGCTGCTGGCGTTCGTCCCGATCTTCCTGGCCAATGTCGCCTTCGCCAAGCGGTTCGCCGCCTCGGACGACTCCCGGGGCGCGTTCGGGCTGAACCTGCTCGGCTCGGTGGTGGGCGGCTGCCTGGAGTACGCCGCCCTGCTGACCGGCTACAGCAACCTGCTGATCCTGGTAGCAGCGCTCTACCTGCTGGCCTTCGTGCTCACCCCGAGAAGGGCGCTGGGCTGACTGCTGGCCAGCTGACGTCGTAGTTTTTCGGCGTCCCGTGACCGGAAGCCGAACAGGTACGACGCCAGGTTGGGCGTGGGTCGCCGGCGGGGTGGATCATAGGTGGGTGAAGACGCTGCGCGAACTCGACTGGCCCCGGCGGACCGACCGGCTGGAGCTGCGCCCCGCCCGGGAGGCGGACGCAGCCGAGGTGTGGAGCTGGCAACGGCTGCCCGCGGTGACCGAGTGGATGCCGCGGCTGGCCACCGACCAGGAGGCGTTCACCGCCCACTTCGTCTCCCACCTGGATGTCACCGCGGTCGCCTCGCTGGCCGGACGGATCGTCGCCTCGGCCAAGATCGCGGTGAGCGACGCGTGGGCGCAGGCCGAGGTGGCCGAGCAGGCCCGCGGCCAGCTCTGCGAGCTGGGCTGGGCGCTGGATCCGTCCCTTCATGGCCAGGGGCTGGGCACCGAGTTGGCCGCCGAACTGCTGGCGACCGCCTTCGACGGGCTGGGGGTGCGCCGGGTGGTGGCGTACTGCTTCGCCGACAACATCCCCTCCTGGAAGGTGATGGAGAAGATCGGGATGCGCCGCGAGGCCCACCTGAAGGCCGAGTCGCTGCACCGCAGCGGCGCCTGGGTGGACGGCCTCGCCTACGGCCTGCTGGCCGACGAATGGCGGACGGCCCACTGATCGCGCATTCCCGCCGGATAGGACGCCTGCCGCCGCGGTCGACCGCGCACTGACGCCGCTTGTCAGCCCTCCGAATCAGCCGGTAACGGGCGTCACTGCGCGGCTGGGTCGGGTCAGCTCGTCAGGAGCCGGCATATGCGGCGCGGAGGTGCGTCACTCCTTCGGTGTCCGACGGCCCGGACGGCGGAAGGCGAGCAGCCGGCGAACCTTGGCCAGCGCCAGGGTCGGCGGTTCGGGACGGGTGAACGCCCACTCCGGGTCGGTCAGCATCCGGGCGCCGGAGAGGCCGGCGATCATCGCGATCACCACCAGGGCGGTGGAGACCCCCGACTGCATGGCGCTCAGCACGTCGGCCTGGTCGAAGTAGAGCAGGGTGCGCAGCGCGGACGAGCCCGGGATGGTCACCAGCACCACCGGCACGGTCATGATGATCTTGGTCATCCCGAACCAGCGCGCCACCAGGGCGCAGGCCAGGCCCATCACGAAACAGACCACGAAGGCGGCGACGTGCGGTTTCACCTCCGCCTGCAGTAGGACGGCCCGCAGCACGGCGCCGCCGGCGGCGATCGCGCCGGAGGCCACCGCGGTGGTGAACGGGCTGTTGAACATCGCCGCCCAGCCGAAGACGGCGAAGAAGCCGGCCAGCAGGGTCGCCGTCCACAGCACCGCCGGGTGGCTCTCGAGCGGGGGGACCGGGTCAGGGGAGAGCCCGGCCAACGAGGCCACCACCCAGACCCCGATGGTGATCGCCAGCACCACCATGGCGGCGTAGGTGAGCCGGGGGACGCCGGCCTGCAGGTCGATCCGGGTGAGGTCGAGCCCGGCGGTGACCAGCGGGAAGCCCGGGATCAGGAAGATGCAGGCGCTGATGAAGCCCGCCGCCGTCCGGCTGCTGGGTTCACCGAGGGCCGCGGTGAGGATGGCGGCAAAGCCGACGTACAACCCGCTGGCGACCGCCGCCGAGATCAGCACGGTGGCCAGGTGGTTGAGCTGCCAGGCTCCCATCCGACGGTGCAGCCAGTACGCCAGCGCGGACGCGGGCAGCACCGCGACCACCTCGCGCCAGCCACCGCTGCCCAGCACGGTGATGGACGCGCAGGCCAGCGCCACCAGGATCACCAGCGCCCACTGCGGGTAGAGCCGTGGGGTCTTCTCGATCTCGCGCAGTCTGGCGTCCACCTCGCCGACCGTGGCGCGCTCGGGCAGGGAGTTGCCCAGGTTCTGCAGCAGCGCGATCCGGTGGGCGTTGACCCCCGGGTTGGGGATCTCGGCCACCTGGGTGCGGAAGGTGTTGCGCCGCCGGACCGACAGCGTGATCGAGGTGAAGCTGATGTCGGCGTGCAGCCGCTGGATGCCCACGGTGGTGGCGACCTGCTGCATCAGCTCGCGAACCCGCAGCCCGCTGGTACCGGCCCCGAGCATCAGGATGCCGGCCCTCAGTACGACGTCCGACCGCCGGATCAGATGGGTGGGCTCCAGCGCGTCCTCGTACTCGTGCTCACTGGGTTCGGGTACCTGCTCACCACTCACCGTCCCAACGCTAGTCGACCCGGAAGGGCCCCGAGGACGGTTCTTGGGACGCGGGGACGGTTCCAACGTCCCAGCTTGTCACGCCCTGATTGGGACGTGGGGACGGTTCCGACGTCCCAGTTGTCACCACGCGTGTGGGAGAGGGAACGGTCCCTTGTTCCACCTCGCCAAGCTGAGATTGGAGAGGCTGGTTGCCGGCCTGAGGAAGAAGCCGAGGATGGTGGGACAGCGGAACCGTCCCCGCGTCCCAATCGCCGTTTGGCAACCTGGGACGCCGGAACCGTCCCCGCGTCCCAGTGGGAGCCCTCGACGCGGAGAGGGCGGCCGGGTGGGGGACCGTGCCTGGCCCGGGCTATGGGTGCGTTGGCGGCTGCGGGTGGACGGTCTGGCCGGCCTCCAGCATGGCGATGTACCGGACCACGTTGCGGGCACGGGCCTCGGCGGTTTTGAGTTGGTGCAGTCGGAAGAGGATCGCGTAGCGGTTCTGCGAGGACAGTCGCTCGAACCCCGCGGCTGCGGCAGGGTTCGCGGCCAGGGCGGTTGCCAGGTCGGCGGGGACGGGCATGGTCCGGCTGCCCTGGTAGGCCGCCTCCCAGCGTCCGTCGGCCTTGGCCCGGTCGATCTCGGCCTGGCCGCGGGGACGCATCCGTCCCTGGGTGATCAACTCGCCGACCAGGGCGACGTTGCGGGCCGACCAGGTGCTGCGGGAACGCCGCGGGGTGTAGCGCTGCAGCATGCTGACCTCGTCCCGACCGCGTGACATGCCGTCGATCCAGCCCGAGCAGAGTACCTCTTCCAGCGCCTGATCGCGGGTGATGGTGGTCGGCGCCGGCTGGTTCTTCTTCGCCAGGACGAGCCAGACCCCGTCCGGGGGTGGTGTCCTCGTGCTCGTCCAGCCAGGCCCGCCAGGCGGCGGCGTCCGGTAGGAGGAGTTCGTTGATCGGCTCCATCCCGGAATGCTAAACGAGGGCTGCGCGAGCGGGGGCGAGAGACGGCCAGCGCCGCCTGCTCAGTCGTCCAGGGCCTCCTCCACGACCGGCTCCAGGGCCAGCTTCGCGGCTGCAGACAGGTGCTGGGTGAGCACTCCCACGGCGTCGACCACCTCGTCGCGTTCCAGGGTGTAGAGGAAGCCGTGCCGGCGGTTGGCGGCGGCGATCGCGTCCAGGAAGGGGATCACCGCGGCGGTCACCGACTGGTCGTAGGCGGCCGGGTTTTCACGGACGGCGTCCGCCTCCCGCACCTGGCGCAGCGCGGTGACGAAGGCGGTTCGCGCCCGCTTCGCGACGGACGCCGGAATGCCCTCGCGTCCGTCCCAGTGGCGCAGCGGGTTCTCCAGGTTCTCCGCCAGCCAGTTCGCCTTCCGCGGCCGGCTCACCGTGAGTTGGACGCGGGGATGCTTGCCGTAGGCGGTGCGCGCCGCGGTCGCCACCTCGGCCGGGATGCTGGTCAGGTCGAGGCTGGTCAGCGCGGGCAACTCGTCCGGCCCAGGCAGGTCGCCCGGGCCGTAGCCGAACAGGTCGGACAGCCAGATCGAGTCCAACCTGGGAAAGTCGCGGAGCGAGGGGAGCCCGGTGAGCAGACCGGGGGCGCCGAACAGCAGCAGATAGCCCGTCTGCGGGAACCGGGTGGCCAACTCGGCGACGTCGAGTTGGCGGATGCCGTCCACCCGGACTCCGTGGGTTGACTCCAGGCCCTCGACCACCGGCACCTCCTCCCGCAGGTGCACCGTCAGCCAGCGTCCCCCGGCCTCCGCCTCCACCCGGAGCGGACGGTCGGCGCGGCCCAGCAGGATCAGCAGGTCGAGGCTGGCCGGCAGCACCAGCCGGCTCAACCCGGCCAGGTCGACCGACAGCTGGGTGAGGCCGGTGTCGGAGAAGTCGAGGGTGGACTGCCCGTGCCCGGCCAGGACCAGTTCGCTGACCAGCGGCGCAGTCGCCAGGAACCCGATCAGATCGTCCCGCCAGGAATGCAGCGAGATCTTGTGCAGCAGCGGCCAGGAACGCAGGTTCTCCAGCCGGAAGTCGTCGGCGATCCGGTAGCGGGCATCGTCGGCCAGCCGGTCAGCTCCACGGACGCGGAACCGGTACGGCTCGCCGGTGGCCGGATCGAGCAGCCCCGGCACGGTGACCCGTTCGGCTTCGTCGTCTCTGGCCAGGGTCGCCTTGAACGCGGCGGTCAGCTCGCGCGGCAGGCCGTCCCACCAGCGCTGCCGGGAGATGTCGCGGGTGAAGTCCCAGCCGCTGTAACTGCGCGACTCCGTCTCGCCGGTGACCGGCAGGGTGCCCAGCCGGCGGTACTGCGCCGGCGCCGGCAGCGGGACGTGGAGCAGGATCTCCCGCGGGGTCCAGAACATGAAGTCCTTCCCCATCCGGCCGACCCCGGCCAGGTCGGTGAGTTCGGGTTCCCGCTCGCCGGTCCAGTCCAGCAGCGCGACGGTCGCGGACTGGTGGGCGTCGTCCACCGCGACGAGCTGGCAGGCACCGAACCCGCCGAGCCGCTCGATCGGGAAGCTGTACACGTCCCCGGGCGCGGGCTGCCCGGCGGTCATCCCGCCACCCTCACCAGGCGGGTGCTGCCGTCGCTCAGCCAGTAGCCGGTGGCGTCGTGATCGATGATTCGCAGCCCACCCGAGCCCCGCGCCAACTGGACGGGATGCAGCGTCCGCTCGGCCAGCTCGAACAGGTGTTGCCGGCCCTTCCACGACCCGGACGAGAACACCGGGGTGAGCACCGCGTACCGGTCGGACGAGGTGAAGCTGCCGCGAAGGCCGTGCTTGCCGGGCTGGCGCATCCAGCCCGATCGCTCGAACCGCCGGGTGACCTCGCCTTCGGTGTCGAGCGAGGCGATCAGGAAGAAGTCCATCCCGTAGCGCGGAACACTGCCGGAATCCGAGCCTTCCAGGCACAGCAGCAGCCGATCACCCTGGCCCAGGACGTCCCCGACGATGGCCGGTTTCGCCGGCATCGCGGCGTTCAGTCCGTCGTGGCCGAACCGGTCGCCTGGGACGGCGTCCGGACCGATCGTGGTCACCCGCGTCCATTCGGCGTCGTCCTCGCCAACCTGCAGCAGGGCGAGGAAGCGCGGGTTGCCAACCGTGATCGGCTCGTCCAGCACCACCGGATGCTGGCCGTCCAGGGTGCCGCGGGAGGCTGAGGCGCGGGGACGCGGAAGCTGCCCGTGCCTCCCGAACGGCTCCAGCACGTCCCCGCCGTTGATCGGCAGCGAGCCTTCGAACCGGAGTTCGACGTCGTACCGATGCAGGGTGCGATGGTCGGCCACGACGGCCAGCGCCCCGTCCGGCAGGAGGAACAGGGTGGGTCCCGTTGAACCGAAGAATTCCGGCTCCGGCTCCGGAAGCTCGACGACCAGGGTTGGCCGATCGGTCCGGACGGAGACCAGCGCGGTGCGTTCGCCGCCGCGGAGGTGCCCGGCGGCCAGGAAGGTGCCGTCCGGCGCCACCAGGCAGGCCTTCGGGTAGGCGAGCTCAACCCCGCCGGGCAACGCGATCTCGTGACCGGTTCCCAGCGTGATCGGGTCGGCGACCACCTCATCCGTCATCGGGCTCCCTTCCGGCGCCCACGGTAGCCGCGGTGATGCCGGACGGGAAGCGGCCGACTACTTGCCGGTACCCATCGTCAGGCCGGACATGATCCGATTGGACAGCAGGACGAACACCACCAGGGACGGCACGACCACGATCACCACGCCGGCGAACATCGCCGCCCAGTCGCCGCTGTACTGCAGGGACTGTCGCATCCCCATCAGGCCGACCGGGAGGGTGCGGTTCTCGTCGCTGGTGATCAGCAGCGAGGTCAGCAGGTACTCCTGCCACATGGTCACGAAGTTGAAGATCGCGGCGGTGAACAGCCCCGGGGTCGCGATCGGCATCATGATGCGGAAGAAGATTCCGAGCTCCGAGGTGCCGTCCACGGCGGCCGCCTCTTCCAACTCGGACGGCAACGAACGCATGAAGCCGGTCAGCAGCAGGACGGTGAACGGGATCGACACCGCGGTGAACACCAGGACCAGCCCGATCAACGAGTTGACCAGGCCCAGGTCGGCCAGGAAGGCGTAGAGCGGGACGAGGATCAGCTGGAACGGAAGCCCCATGCCACCGATGAAGTAGTACAGCACCGGGGTCTGGCCCAGGAACGGGATCCGGCACAGTGCGTAGGCGGCGGGTGCCGCCAGCGCCACCGTCAGGATCACCGAACTCGACACCACCAGCAGGCTGTTGACGAAGTACCCGCCCATGTTCGCGATCGTCCAGGCGGTGGTGTAGTTGCGGACGACGTTGCCCAGCGGGTCCTCGGGGAGCCCCCAGGCGTTGCCGAAGATCTCGGGGTTGGCCTTGAAGGAGTTCAGCGTGACCCAGAAGAAGATGCCGATGGTCAGGGCCGCCCAGAGCACCAGCAGCGCCAGGTAGGGCACATCCGAGAGCCGGCGTCGCCGACGGGACGCGACGGCCGACGGCCGGGAGTCGGTTCGCACCAGGGTTTTCGTTGCCATCAGTACTCCAAGGACTCGCGGTGCATGATCAAACGGACCAGGCTGACGCTGACGATCACCAGGACCAGCAGCACCACGCCCAGCGCGGTGGCGTAGCCGAGCTGGAAGACCGGGTTGTACATGCCGACCGCCCGCTCCCACACGAAGACGGTCAGGGTGTAGCTGTCGCGCGGTGGGGACGGGTAGGTCGTCGCCAGGATGATGTCGAAGATCTTCAGCGCCGAGATGATCCACAGCACGATCGCGGTGACCAGGACGTCCCACACCATCGGGACGGTCACCGACCAGAAGATCCGCCAGTCGCCGGCGCCGTCCAGCCGGGCGGCTTCGTAGTAGGTGGGCGGGATCTTCTCGATACCGGCCAGCAGGATCACCAGGTAGTACCCGACGAAGGTCCAGATGACCGCCACCGTCATCGACGAGATGATGTTCTCCGGCGCCAGCCAACTGCGGGTCAGTTCCCCGAGGCCGATCGCCCGTAGGCCGCTGGACAGCGGTCCCCAGTCGTCGTTGTAGATGAACTGCCAGATCAGGCCGATGCCGACACCGGGGACGATCACCGGGAAGAAGATCAGGGTGCGGAAGAACTTCTTCCCCGGGAGGTCACGCTGCAGGGCGGCGGCGAACAGGAACACCAGCAGGAAGATCACCGCGCCACCGGCGAACGTGATGGTCAGGGTGTTCTTGAGGGCGATCCAGAAGGTCGGGTCGTCGCGCATCGTGGCGAAGTTGCCCAGGCCGATGAAGACCCGGTCCGCCTGGAAGCCGTTCCACTGGTGCAGGCTGAGCCAGAGCGCCTGTAGCGCGGGCCAGACGAAGAAGACCGAATAGACCAGCACCGCCGGGATCAGCAGGGGGATGACCACTTTGCTCCGGCCGCGCCGCCCACCACGGCTCGCCGCGCGCTGCGATTTCCTCTTGCTCGCCGCCGGACTACTGACCGCTGTCGCCACTGGTTACTCCTGACTGCCGTGTCGCCGGCGCGCTGAGGCGATCGCCCCAGCGCGCCGGCAACGGGTGCTGCGTGGATAGGTCTCAGTGCTTGGCCCAGAACTCCTTGCCCTTGGTGGCCAGGCAATCGATGAACTCCGACGGCGAGCTCTTGCCGAGGAAGAACGGGTCGTCGCAGAAGTTGTACACGTCTGCCGAGTAGGCCGTCTGCCCCTGCAGGCCGGCCCGCTGCTCGATCGGGCTGTAGGCCTTCAGGATCTCCACCTGACCGGCGAAGGCCGGCGGGGTGGCGATGTCCTTCAGCGCCAGCGGGTAGCCGGCGTCCGCGATGGTCTTGCCACCCTCGGTCGGCGAGCTGGCGAACTTCAGGAACTTCACCGCCGCGTCCGTGCTCTTGCCGGTGTTCATCACGGCCCAGGCGTTGGCCCAGTACTCGACCACGTCATTGCCCTTGCCGCCCTCGAGGTTCGGGAAGGCGAACACGCCCAGCTCGAAGTCCTCGGACAACTGGGGTGCCATCTCGTTGGGGATCCAGGCTCCATTGAGGAACATCGCGACCTTGCCCTGCGCCCACTGGGCCTGCATGGCGGGGAAGACCGAACCCTCGTATCCCTTCTGGAAGTACCCGCCGTCGGTCAACTGCCGGACCATCTCCGCGGCCTTCAGGAACTCCGGCGCCCGCCAGCCCTCTCCGGTCGGATCGGCCGCGGCCTTCTGGAAGGCCTCGACGCCCGCCAGGCGGATCGCCAGGTAGGAGAACCACCAGTTGTTGTAGAAGTCGATCGAGCCGTCGGCGCCCAGCGGCGACACGTCCGGCTTGGCGGCCTTGAGCGTGTTCAGAATGTTCATGAACTCGTCCCAGGTCATCCCGGTCGCCTTGACCTGAAGGCCGGCCTCCTTGAGCATGCCGCCGTTGTACCAGAGCCCGGAGACATACGACTCGCGCGGGATCAGGTAGCCCGATCCCTTGCTGGACATGGCCTCGATCGAGCCCGGGGTGAAGTCGTCCCGCCACTTGCCGGAGTCGGCCCCGTAGGCGGGTTCGTCCAGGTACTTGTTCAGATCGACCGCGAGGTCGTTCTCGAGCAGGGCCGCTGCGAGACGGTCGTTGGAATGGTCTGTGATGTCAACCGGGGTACCGCCCTGCACGGCTGCCTGGATCTTGGTCAGCACGTCGCGGCCCGCCCAGTTCACGTCGATCTTGATGTCGGGGTTCTCGGCCTCGAAGTCCTTGATCACCTGCTCGAGCGCGATCTGCAGCGGTTCACCCTTGTTGAACTCGCTCCAGTAGACGACGGTCTGCTGTTCGGTTGGCTGATTGGTCGCCCCCGGCGTTGCTGTGGAACAGGCCGGCAGGAGGAGCGCCAACCCCCCGACCCCGGCAAGGACCTTACTCAGAGTGCGAGTCCTCATTTTCTTCTCCTCGATCTGTTGCCTCGGGGGTCACCACCAGGAGTCCCGGGTGCCGGCACCGATGCCGCTTTCGCTGACACTATCGGACGCATGCGCACAGAGGCAAGAGATGTGCAGCAAGGAACTGCAAGAAATGCAGTCCTTTGCTGGAGCGTTCTGGGGGTGGCATAGTGTTTGGCGGCATGGAGTGGATAAGAAGGACGGCGTTACGTCGCTGAGCTATGGTTTCGTTGCTGCAAACCGCCTCTGGAGGCACTGTGAAGGTCACCCTGTCTGACGTTGCCCGCCATGTGGGGATCTCGCCCTCGACCGTGTCCCGCGCGATCTCCGCACCGGAGCGGGTGAACGCCGCCACCCGGGAGCGGGTGCTCGCCGCGGTCGCCGAGCTGGGCTACCTCCCGCCGGGAGCGCCCCGGCAATCCGGGCGTGGCGGCCGGATGATCGGGCTGATCGTCCCCGACATCGTCAATCCGTTCTTTCCGCCGATCATCAAGGCGGTGCAGGCGCGCGCGGCGGCCCGGGGCTGGACGGTGCTGATCGCCGACATCGACGAGCACCCGTCCGATGAGCTGCGCCGGGCGCGACAGCTCGCCGAACAGGTGGACGGCTTGATCGTGGTGAGCGCGCGGACCCCGGACGACCAGATGGACCAGCTGATCGAGCTGCAGCCGCTGGTCCTGGTCAACCGCTACCACCCGCGTGCCGCCAGCGTGGCGATCGAGAACGAGACCGGCATCGTCGAGGCCGTCCAGCACCTCGCCGCCCTGGGGCACCGTACGATCTGCTACCTCAACGGGCCCCGCCGCTCGTGGTCGAACGCCCAGCGCCAGGCAGCGGTGCGTGCGGCGTGCACCGAGGCGGGGGTCGAACTGCTGGAGTTCGGGCCCTTCGAGCCGCAGATCCAGGCCGGGGCGCGCGCGGCTGACCTGGTCTCCGCCTCCTCGGCCAGCGCGGTGATCGCCTACGACGACATGATCGCGCTCGGCGTGATCACCCGGCTCAATGAACGGGGCATCCGGGTGGGGCAGGACATCAGTGTCATCGGCGTCGATGACAGCCCGATGTCCGGGATGGCCTACCCGACCCTGACCTCGATCCACGTCCCGGGGGCGGAGGCTGGAATGACCGCCGTCGACACGCTGCTCGACATGGTCGAAGCGGAGCGGGCGACCGCACCGGCCTCGCTGCCCGCGGCGAAGTTGGAGACCAGCCTGGTGATCCGCAACTCAACGGCCGCCTCGCCGGTGACGGACTCCTGATCTGCGCGACGGACTATCCGTCGATCAGGCAGCGCCACAGGTAGGACGAGCGGTAGCAGTTGTCGTTCTCGCCGGCGTACAGCACGCCGTCCTCGCCCTCGACCAGCATGTGCACCTTCACCGCGCCGTCCTTGCGTTGTGGATCGAAGATCCGGCCGAGCTGGTCGAGCCGCCCGCTGGCCGGGTGATAGCGGAACAAGGACGCCGTGCCGTGGCCCTGCGGGTCGAGTCCGGCATTGCCGGCACCGTAGAGGTGGCCGTCGCGGGCCTGCACCAACCCGGCCAGCCGGCCGCCGGGGAACGGCTTGCCCAGGTTGCGAACCTCCCCGGTGGCCGGATCCAGCGAACTCAGCCCGCCGGCCACCGTTCCCACGTAGATCAGCCCGTCGTCGGCCAGCAGCATGTGATCGATGGCCCCGGTGTCGCCGGCGCCGGTCTTCGGTGGCCCGTATTGGAACCAGGTGAAGGCCTCGGTGTCGGGGTCGAAGCAGAAGTACCGCAGCGGGGATTCGCCGATCTGATACTCGAAGGCCCGGTTCTCGCCCCACGTGCCCCAAACCCTGCCCTGCCGATCGAGCACCGCGTTGTGCGGTTGGCAGATCATCCGGCTGTTCCCCAGATAGGCCAGCTGGCGGCTCCGTCCGCTGCCGAGGTCGTGGACGAACATGTGCTCGGCCGGGTAGGTGAAGCCGTAGAGCAGTCGTCGCTCGGGATCGAGCACGATGGACTGGACGTACTGGCGCGGAATCGGACGGCCGAGCAACTCGTACGAGGCCTCATCCGGCCGATAGCGCAGGAGCTTGCCGCCGGGGGCATCGAACTGCTGATCCATGTCGTGCAGCAGGGCGGTCGCCAGCAGATAGGAGCCGTCCACGTCCCGGGTGAGGGAACGGTGCAGCTTGGCGTCGAACCGGTCGGAGACGGTCTGGAAGCCGAGCGAGGCGAACTGTCCGGTGGCCGGGTCGAAGGACCAGAAGATGTCGGTGTTGATCAAGGTGAGCCCCAGGTACATCAGCTGGCGCTCGGCGTCCCACGACAGGCAGTCGATCGACAGCCAGCCATCCCGGTAGGCGGGGTCGGCGCGCAGCTCCTCGATCGACCAACGACCGGCGACCCTGCGGTCCCAGTCGTCCAGCCGCTGGTCCCGGATGGCGAATGCCTCCACCTTCATGACGTCCTCCTAGCCGCGCGACCTGCTGGCCCGATGGTGGGGAGCGTAGACGGATCGGCACAGCTAAGGCAAGATTGCTGCACAAGATGCCAAATCATGCAAAGACTGTCGATCTGCGGTTCCGGCGCGACGCCCAGGAGAGGTGATGGAGTTCAGCACCAATGCCGAATGGCAGGCGGCGATCGCCTCCCTGACCGGCCAGCTGGCCGAGCGGGACGCCGAGGTGGCCGAGTTGCTGAACGGGGACGATCCGGACGGACTCCGGCGCCGGATCGTCCGGCTCAGGGCAAAGCTCACCGAGAAGATCGGCCTGGACTTCACGCGGTGCCCGCTGCGGGTGGAGGCCGTGGACGCCATCGCCATGCCGGGCTACACCATCGAGAAGGTCACCATCGAGTCACTGCCCGGCTATCGGGTGCCGATCAACGTCTACGTCCCCGCGGGCGGTCGGCGGCACCCCGCGGTGCTGATTTCGATGGGCCACAACATCGAGGGAAAGCACAATCCCGAGATCCAGCTGATGTGCGCCAATCTGGCGCTGCGCGGTTTTGTCGCCGCCGTCTTCGATCCCATTTGCGAGGGAGAGCGGGACATGTATCCCGATCGTCGCGAGCAGTGGCACAAGCAGGACATCTGGATGGTCGAGGAGCATATGCGGGTGGGCAATCAGTCCTATGCCCTCGGCGAGAGTTCGGCGAAGTACTTCATCTGGGACGGCATGCGGGTGCTGGACTATCTCTGCGACCGGCCGGACGTCGACCCGGAACGCATCGGCTGCGCCGGCCAGTCCGGTGGTGGCACCGCGACGTACTACCTGGCCGCGCTGGACGACCGGGTCAAGGTGGCCGCCCCCATCCAGTGCCTGACCAAACAACGTATGGCGCTGCAGCGGACCGGGATCACCGACCCCGAGCAGACCATCTTCGCGTTGTGGGACGAGTTCGCCTTCGACCTGCCCGACTTCCTGTGGTTGTGCTTCCCCAAGCCGCTGTTGATGATCGCCGGCCTCAAGGACTACTTCTTCATCGAAGGCGCCCGGGAGATCGCCGCCGAGGTGGGCCTGCTGTACCGCCAGCTGGGGAGGGCTGAGGCTTTCGCGCTGGCCGAAGTGGATACCGGGCATCAGATCACCCGGGAGGTGCGGCTGAGCTGCTACCAGTGGCTGGAGCGCTGGCTGACCGACGGCGACGGAGGGCCTGATGAGCTCGAGGTCGCCGTGTTGCCCGAGGAGCGGCTGCACTGCTTCGGTCCGACGCAGCGCCCTGGCACGGCGATGGAGCTCAACGCCGCCCGGTTCGCCGAGGTCAGCGGCGCGAAGCCGGCTTCGGAGGATCCGGAATCGATGCGCGCGGCCATCGGGTGCATCGCGGGGCTGCGCGAACGTCCGTACCGGGTCGAGGCGATGATGGAGCCGGGGGAGGGATACCTGGTCCGTCCCGAAGGCGGCTACCCGGCGCTGAACCGGCTCGATGGTGAGGCCGGTCAGCCACTGGTGGTGTTCGTCGACTTCAACGCCAGCTTCGACGCCGACGCGGTGAAGCAGGCATTGCCCGGCCACGCCCGGCTCTTCATCGAACCCTTCGCGATGGCCACCACCGCTGCCAAGCAGGTCTTCCAGTACGACCTGGAGACCGCGCTGGCCTACAGCAGCTTCCTGACCGGAGGAAGTCTGGCCGCCCGCCGGGTCGAGAGCGTGGTCAGCTCGGTGCGAGAGGCGCTGCGCCGCACCCAGAACACCGCCGTGGCCGCCCTCTGCGGCACTGGCCAGGGCGCCCAGTTGGCGATGCTGGCCGCGGTGGCCGAGCCGGCCATCCGGCAGGTGTTCGGCTTCGAGGGGGTGGCGTCCTTCGAAGCCATCTTCGACGGTGAGGACTACTTCGTCGCCGAGACCTCGATCGTCCCCGGCCTGGCCGGCCGCTATGACACCGTCGATCTGATGGTGGCGCTGGCCGATCGGATGAGCGCCTTCGTGAACCCGGTCGACCGCTTCCAGCGGCCGACCGCGTCCGCCGGGTTGCGCGAGCTGTATCGCGTCCGAACCGGGGGGCGCGCTGCCGCCGTCCGCATCGACGAACTGGCCGCGGACGGCTATCTGAACTACCTCAATCATTCTCTCGAGACAGGTGAATAAAGGAATGGACGAAGCGCTCCGGGAACAAGGGCGGCAGGCGATCGCCAGGTGTTTGCACTGGGCCAGCACCCACGATGACGAGGTCGCCGCGCTGGTCGATCTGAATGCCTACTACAAGGCGCTGTATTTCTACGCCGTACTGGGCGATCCGATTCGTGGCCGGAAGTATGCCGACATCCTGACCCAGCGCTACCAGCAGCCGGACGGCGACTTCCGGACCACCGCGCAGGAGCGTGGCTGGTACACGCTGCCCTGCAGCCCGGCCAACCGCTACATCTATCCGAACGGCTGGCTCATCCTCGGGTTGCGCCGGCTCGGGTGCTATGGAGCGGCAGCGCGGGGGATGGCTTTCGTCCGCCGGTTCCAGTCACCGGCGCTGGGTGGCTTCCATTCCCGCTTCGACATTGCGTCGGACGCGGTGGACGAACGCTATCTCGACAGTTCCAGCACCGCCTCGGCGGGGCTGGCCCTGCTCTCCTGCGGCCACGTCGAGGACGCCCGCCGGGCCGGCGACTTCATCGTCACCTTGCTGGACGCCCAGCCGGAGCCGGAGCGGTTCTACTACTCGTCCTGGGAGGAAGGTGCCGGGCTGATGACCGACGTCTGGGGCGATGAGGACCAGAACGCGTTGCGTGGCCGCAAGCAGTTCTGCCTCTCGGCGGAAGCCGACGCCCGTCAGGAGCTGACCTGGCTGGTGGGAAAGCCGATGAAGTTCCTGGCCAAGCTGTACGACCAGACCGGTGACCGCGCCTACCTCGACGGCGCGATCAGGTTGTTCGACTTCTTCGGCCGGCTGCCGGAGAGCAAGTGGGACAACCTCGCCTCCTGCAAGATCATGTGGGCCAGCGCCGAGCTGTACCGGCATACCGGCGAACGCAGGTTCGCCGACGCCTCGGAACGGCTGCTGCGGCGGTTCTGCGAAACCCAGGACGAGTCGGGCACCTGGCTGCACGAGCTCTGGTACCAGCGGGTCGAGGACCAGCCCTTCGCGATGCACCTCGACGTGGTGCAGGAACTGGGCGGCGAGATCGCCGACACCCTGTTCGACCTGTCCCGTGGGTGAGGCCGCTGATGCAAATATTGCTGCAATATGCAGCTGGTCTATGCTAAAGTGGCCAACACGGCAAGGGTTCCGTCAGTACGTCCCCTCCGCCGGGTCACGGAAGGGCGAGTCGACATGGAGCTGGCGGTGACCGACCGGGCTGCGACCGGCAGGACCGCGATCGTCGGGGCTGACGTTGTCACCCCGGACGCGGTGCTGGAGCAGCACGCCGTCATCGTCGAGCAGGACGCGATCCTGGCGGTGGTCCCGATCGCCGAACTGCCGCAGACCCTTCCCCGCCATCAGCTGGATGGTGGCTACCTGACGCCGGGCCTGATCGACATCCACGTCCACGGCGCTGCCGGACGCGGCTTCAACGAAGCCACCGAAGAGGCTTTCGCCGAGGTCGGCCGGACGCTGCTCGCCGCCGGCGTGACCACCGCGCTGCCGTCATTGGGCAGTGCGCCGATCGACGATCTGCGGCGTGCCCTGGACGCGCTGGCCGCCGTCCAGGGGCTGGAAGGGCTGCCCGAGCTGCCCGGCGTCCACTTCGAAGGCCCGTACTTCGCACCGGAACAGCGCGGCGCGCAGTCGCTCGATGACCTGCGGACCCCCGATGACGGCTCGATCGACACGCTGCTGGAGCGGCCGGACCTGGTGCGGATGATGAGTTTCGCACCCGAACTTCCCGGTGCGGTCAGGCTGACCGAACGGCTGGTCGCCGCGGGCGTGGTGGCGGCGGCCGGTCACAGCGGCGGCACGGACGCCGACCTGGCCAGCTGCCAGGCCGCCGGCCTGAGCCACGTGATCCACCTCTACAGCGGCCAGTCGTCGCTGACCCGGCGGGGTCCGTGGCGCGTCCCGGGCCTGCTCGAAGCCACCCTGGCGTCGGAGGGGCTGACCGTCGAGCTGATCGCCGACGGCAGGCATCTACCGGAACCGCTGATGCGGATCGCGTACCGCTGCCTGGCCGGGAACCTCTGCCTGGTCTCCGACGCGACCGCCGGGGCCGGCCTGCCCGACGGCTCCCGCTATCGGATCGGCCGGCACGAGTACCTGGTCGAGGACGGCGTCGGCGTCACCCTGGACAAGGCCTCCTTCGGCGGTAGCACGACCCTGCTGCCGGCCATGCTGCCGGTGGCGGCAGCCACCTTCGACTGCTCGCTGCCGGAGCTGATCGCGATGTTCACCACGATCCCGGCCCGGGCCGCCCGGCTGGCCGGTGTCGGACGGATCGCTCCCGGACAGCGCGCCGACCTGCTGCAGCTCGACCGTGACCTCGTCCCCCGCCAGACCTATCACCGCGGGGCATGGCGACCCTGCGTCCCGCCCCGCAACGCCCACACCACAGGAGAATGACCATGCAAAAGGCGCACTACCAGGATCTCGACGTCACGATTCTGGACAACAACGCGGAGTTGGGCGTGGCGGCGGCCGCCGAGTTTGCGGCCGCCGTCCAGGCTGAACTGGCTGAGGCGAGCGAGATCGCGGTCATCCTGGCGACCGGCAACTCACAGTTCAGTTTCACCGAGGCGCTGCCGGACCGGTCGGACATCGACTGGTCGCGGATCACCGTGCTGCACATGGACGAGTACCTGGGCATGGACGCCTCCCATCCGGCGAGTTTCCGGCGCTGGATGCAGGAGCGGATCGTGAAGCCGCTGGGCCCCGCGCGGTTCGAGGGGATTCGGGGCGATGCGCCGTCAGTCGAAGAGGAGTTGCAGCGCTACACCGCGCTGCTTCGCGAACTCAAGCCGGTGATCTGCGTGATGGGGATCGGCGAGAACGGGCATCTGGCGTTCAACGATCCGCCGGCCGACTTCAATCCGCCCGAGCTGATCCGGGTGGTGGAGATGGACGAGGTCTCGCGGCGGCAGCAGGTTGGCGAAGGCCACTTCCCCTCGTTGGCCGAGACCCCCACCCACGCGATCTCGCTGACCATCCCGGCGCTGCTGGCGCCGCGGCACGTCCTCGTCCTCACCCCCGAACCGAGGAAGGCCGAGGCGGTCCGCCGCGCGCTGGAGGGCGAGATCGGCCCGCTGTCCCCGGCCTCGATCCTGCGCACCCAGCCGCAGGCCAAGCTGTTCCTCGACCAGGGCTCCGCCGGGCTGCTCGACCAGGTGGCCGCGTCCGAGAAGGTGTCCGCCCAGTAGTCGCGGACCTGGTCGACCTGCCGCGCCCGAACCCGTCCAGGGGGTCGCTAGCCCGCCCCGGCGACGTGCACCGCCATGGCGATCGGGCCACTCAGCTCGACGGTGTCGTCGCCGCGGCTGACCGTCATCAGCCCGGTCGCCGACATCGCCGCGGTGACCCGCAGGATCGTCCCGATGCCGATCCCGCGGTCGGTCAGGAACCGGAGTATCTCGGGGTTCGCGTCCGAGGCGCGGACCACCCGGACCAGCTCGCCGGCGGCGCAGGCCGACAGCACTGTCGCCTCGATCGGTTCGCGAACCCCGTCCCGCGGGATCGGGTCGCCGTGCGGGTCGGTGGCCGGATGGCCCAGCAGCGCGTCCATCCGCGCGATCAGCCGGTCGGAGGTGGCGTGCTCCAGCCGATCCGCCTCGTCGTGCACCTCGTCCCAGGGCACGCCCAGGTGTTCGACCAGGAAGGTCTCGATGATCCGATGTCGCCGGACGACCTCGAGGGCCACCTTCGCGCCAGCCTCGGTGAGTTCGATGGTTCCGTAGGGCTCGTAGTCGATCAGCTGCTCGCGGGCCAGCCGCTTCAGGTTCGCCGAGACGGTGGAAAGGGTCACGCCGAGCGCCTCCGCCAGGTCGCCGGTGGTCGGACGCCGGTTGTCGTCGGGCCACTCATTGGCCTTCCAGATCAGGGTCAGGTAGTCCTCAGTCACCCGGGTGATCTCCGCGGCCACCGCCACCGTCCTCGTCTCGTCACACTCGTCGCCGCACCGCGGCGACCTCTCGCACCCGGCCACTTTCCCGGTCGACCACCCGGTGTGTCCACTCCAATCTGGAAGTGTCACGACCCGAACTTCGTGGCGTGATCGGCCCCGATCTCCCGCTCCTGGTCAGGAAAGTCCGCTGGTCAGATTGGGTTTCCGCCCAGTCGGCGGCTGCCGGTCGGAGCCGTGAGCGCCCGGACCGCGATGTTTGATCGGCCACACCTCAGGTTGGGCGTGGACACACCCGGCTTCCGCCGCCCAGGGTGGAGGACGAACTCGTTCCGCGCGGTCGTCCGCCCCGGCCTGTCGAAAGGTGCCGTCTGTGACCCTGTGGTCAGTCTTCCTGATCGGTCTCGGCGTCTCCGCGGACGCCTTCGCCGCCGCCCTCACCGGCGGGGTCGGGATGCGGACCCTGCGCTACCGACAGGCCGCCGCCATTGCGCTGACCTTCGCCGGCTTCCAGGCTGCGATGCCGCTGCTGGGCTGGTTGCTCGCCTCGCAGGCCGCCCAGTTTCTCGCGCCGGTTGATCACTGGATCGCCTTCGGGCTGCTCGGCCTGATCGGCGGAAAGATGATCTGGGACGCCTTCAGCTCCGATCCGGAGGACCGGAAGACCGGTGACCGGCTCAGGCTGCGCCGGCTGCTCCTGCTGGGGGTCGCCACCAGCATCGACGCCGCCGCGGTCGGAGTGTCGTTGGCCCTTCTCGACGTCTCCATCGCCCAGGCGGTGCTGATCATCGGAGCGACCACCCTGGTGCTGTCGTTCGTCGCCGTGGTGATCGGCCAGCGGATCGGCGCGGGGTTCCGCCGGCCGGCCGAGATCGTCGGTGGGCTGGTGCTGATCGGGATCGGGGTGCGGATCCTGCTCGAGCATCTCTGGCTGATGTAGCGGCGAACAAATCGACCTCCAGATGGCCCCAATCAGCCTGATTTCGCCGGTTGAGGGCAATCCAGAGGTCGATTTGTTCAGCACCGCAGGCGGTGCCACCGCGCGCTGGGCCGGGCGGGGGTGGCAGGAGCGGCGCCGGTTGTTCTGTAGGAATTCCACAAGGATGGCCTGGCAACCTTGGCTGGGACACGGGACCTATCGGTGTCCGAACATGGCAGATTGCCACAAGACCCCCGAACCGGGGTCCTTCACCCCTGCCCCTGGGAGGCCCTGTGTTCCGGCGGATTGCGATCGTCAACCGGGGAGAGGCCGCGATGCGGCTGATCCACGCCGTCCGCGACCTGAACGCCGAACGCCCCGGCGATCCGCCGATCACCACCATCGCGCTCTACACCGAGGCAGAGCGCACCGCCATGTTCGTCCGGGAGGCCGACGAGGCCTACCCGCTCGGCCCGGCGTCCGAGCGTCCCTACCTCAACCACGAGCTGCTCGCCCGGGTGCTGCGGCAGGCGAAGGCTGACGCGGTCTGGGTCGGCTGGGGGTTCGTCGCCGAGGACGCCGGGTTCGCCGACCTGGTGGAATCCCTCGGGATCACCTTCATCGGGCCCTCCGGTGAGGCGATGCGGAAGCTTGGCGACAAGATCGGCTCCAAGCTGATCGCCGAGCAGGTGGGCGTCCCGGTGGCGCCGTGGAGCCGCGGCCCGGTGGACAGCCTGGACGAGGCGCTGGCCGCCGCCGAGCGGATCGGCTACCCGTTGATGCTGAAGGCCACCGCCGGCGGTGGCGGACGCGGCATCCGCCGGGTGGACGTCCCCGACGACCTGACCGACGCCTACCAGCGCACCCGGGAGGAGGCCGAGCGGGCC
Organism: Propionicimonas sp.; assembly: GCA_049840415.1. Taxonomy (GTDB): domain Bacteria; phylum Actinomycetota; class Actinomycetes; order Propionibacteriales; family Propionibacteriaceae; genus Propionicimonas. The sequence goes on from JASGLB010000014.1 coordinate 960,992, forward strand.
TTCGGCTCCGGGGTGGTCTTCCTGGAGAAGCTGGTCACCGGCGCCCGGCACGTCGAGGTGCAGGTGATCGCCGACGGCCAGGGGACGGCCTGGGCGCTCGGCGTCCGGGACTGCTCGGTGCAGCGCCGCAACCAGAAGGTGATCGAGGAATCCGCCTCGCCCCTGCTGGACGCCGAACAGACCGCCGAACTCAAGGCTTCCGCCGAGCGGCTGGCGCTGGCCGTCGACTACCGCGGTGCCGGAACGGTGGAGTTCCTCTACCACCCGGGCGAGCGGTTCTTCGCCTTCCTCGAGGTCAACACCCGGCTGCAGGTCGAGCACCCGATCACCGAGGTCACCAACGACTTCGACCTGGTCAAGGCCCAGTTGCACGTCGCGGCGGGTGGCCGGCTGACCGACCGTCCGGTCGAACAGGGGCACGCCGTCGAGGCCCGGCTGAACGCCGAGGACCCCGACCGCGACTTCGCCCCCGCCCCCGGGCTGATCACCCGGCTGGATCTGCCGGTCGGCCCGGGCATCCGGGTCGACACCGGCGTCGCCGAGGGGGACGCCATCCCGGCCGACTTCGACTCCATGATCGCCAAGATCATCGCCTCCGGACGCACCCGGGAGGAGGCGCTGGGCCGGCTCCGCCGGGCAATGGCCGAGACCACCGTGATCATCGACGGCGGCACCACCAACAAGAGCTTCGTGCTGGAGTTGCTGAACCGTCCCGAGGTGATCGACGGCTCGGCCGACACCGGCTGGATCGACCGGGTGCGCGCCGAGGGCGGGCTGATCGCCGACCGGCACTGGTCGGTGGCGCTGGTCGCCGCCGCGATCGAGGCCTATCAGGAGGCCGAGCAGCGCGAGATCGACCACCTGCTGGAGACCGCCCGGGGTGGACGCCCGCAGGCCCAGCACGCCGACGGCCTGCCGGTCGACCTGAAGCTGCGCGGTGTCGCGCACCGGTTGGTGGTGTTCCGCTCCGGCCCCGACCACTACCGGGTGCGGATCGGCGAGACCACCGCGGACGTCCGGCTGGAGCGGCTGGACGCCGCCCACGGCCGGCTGGAGATCGGCGCGCAGCGGTTCCGGATCGTCACCGACACCCATGGCCCGGTGCACCTGATCGAGGTCAACGGGATCACCCACCGGGTCTCCCGGGACGAGGGCGGCGTGCTGCGCTCGCCGGCCCCCGCGCTGGTGGTCGCCACCCCGGTCGCGGTCGGCGAGGAGGTCGCCGCCGGCGCCACCGTGGTGGTGCTGGAGTCGATGAAGATGGAGACCGCCGTGGTGGCGCCGTTCGCCGCCCGGGTGCGGGAACTGCACGTCCTGGCCGGCAGCCAGGTGGAGAGCCAGGCCCCGCTGGTCCGGCTGGAGCCGCTGGGCGACGGCACCGAGGAGACCGCCGACGCCGGTGGCGAGGTCGAGTTGCCGGACGCCGCGGTGGACCCGTCCGCCCAGGCCAAGGTCGCCCGGCTGCTGGCCGAGCTCTCCGCCCACCTGATGGGCTACGACACCGAGTCGGTTCCGGACACCCTGACCGCCTACCTGGCCGCCCGGGACGAGGCGGGCGGGGCGTCCGGCATTCTGCCGGGCGAGATCGCGCTGTTCTCGCTGTACGCCGACCTGGCCGAGCTGAGCCGGAACCGTCCGGCCGGCGAGCAGGACAACACCGAACTGCGGATCCACTCCGACCGGGAGCACTTCCACGGCTACCTGCGCAGCCTGGACGCCGCCCGCGCCGGGCTGCCCGAGCAGTTCGTCGAGCGGCTCACCCGGGCGCTGGCGCACTACGGCGTCGACTCGCTGGAGCGCGGCCCCGCGCTGGACGAGGCGGTGTTCCGGATCTTCCTGGCCCAGCAGCGGGTGGCCGCCGACGTCCAGGTGGTGCTGGCGATCCTCGACCGCTGGATCGGCCAGCCGGCGCCGGAGGCCGACCTGGCCGGCCCGGCCCGCGCCCAGTTGGAGCGGTTGGTGCGCTCCACCCAGCGCCGCTTCCCGGCGGTGTCGGATGTCGCCAGGTCAGTCCGGTTCCGCTGGTTCGACCAGCCCCAGGTGGACGCCGAACGCGAGCAGGTGCTGGCCGGCGTCGCCGGCGAGGCGGCCTACCTCGCCGACCACCCGGACGCCCCCGACTACGCCGCCCGGATCGCCGCCCTGTCGGCCATCCCGGAGCGCCTGGTGCTCACCCTCGCCGAACGGCTGAGCCACGGGGTGCCGTCGCACGAGCCGCTGCTGGAGGTGCTCACCCGCAAGCACTACGGCGACCACGACCTGGCCAACGTCCAGGCGTTCACCGTCGAGGGACGCTCGGTGGTGACCGCAGACTACGTGCTGGACGGACGTCCGGCGCACGCTATCACCACCGTCGCCCGGGCCGACGAACTGGACGCGGACGGCCCCGTGGCCCAACTGGTCGCTGAGCAGCTTGGCGCTGGCAACCTGTTCCTCGGCCCGCTGGGACACGGGGACGGTTCCTGGCGCCCGGGAACCGTCCCCGGGCGCCAGGAACCGTCCCCCTGTCCCACGTCCCCCACCGAGGCCGACACGATCCCTGAGCCTGACGAAGGGTCGGTCAACCGTCCGGCAGAAGCTGTCATCGAGGTCTACGTGGCCTGGCCGACAGCTCCCGATCGGGCTCAGCTGGCCGCTGAGTTGCAGCCGCAGTTGGCGGGGTGGCCGCGCGACGGCGTCCGGCGGATCGTGATCGCCGCCTGCTCGGCTGAGGGGGAGGTCGACTACGTCACCTTCCGGCCGGACGCGGACGGGCAGCTGGTTGAGGACGAGCGGATCCGCGGCGTCCATCCGATGATCTTCCGGCGGCTCAACCTGTGGCGGCTGAAGGAGTTCGACGCCACCCGGCTGCCGGCGCCGCGCGGCGTCCTGCTGTTCGAGTGCGTGGCCAAGGCGAACCCTGCCGACCGGCGCTTGGTCGCGATGGCTGAGGTCAACCAGCTCGCCGCGGTGAGGGACGAACGCGGCCGGCTGATCGGCCTGCCGCACGCCGAGCGGGCAGTGGAGAACGGGCTGGAGGCGATCCGACGCACCCGGGCCGCCCGGGGCGCCGAGGGCGGCCGGTTGGACACCAACCACGTCTGGATCTACGTGTGGCCGGAGATCGACATCGACCTGCGGGACGTGATGGCGCTGCAGCACAAGCTCACCCCGCTGTCGGACGGCACCGGCATCGAGGAGGTGCTGGCCGAGGGCACCTTCGTCCACGACGGGCAGCCGCCCACTCGGCTGGCGATCCGGTTCCACACCAAGCCCGGCAAGGGCGTCACCGCGTCCGTGGAGCCGCCGCCCACCGAGCCGCTACAGCCGTTGGACGACTACGCCGCCAAGGTGCTGCGCGCCCGGCGGCGCGGGCTGGTCTACCCCTACGAACTCTCCGAGACCCTGGCCGGGCCGGGCGGCTCCCTGGTCGAACTCGATCTCGCCGAGGTCGCCCCGGGCGAGCCCGACCGGCTGGTGGCGGTGGAGCGTCCGCCGGGCCGGAACCGGGCTGGCATCATCTGCGCCAAGGTGACCACCCGCACCCCGCTGCACCCGGACGGGATCACCCGCGTGGTGCTCTCCGGCGACCCCACCCGCGGCCTGGGCGCGGTGGCCGAACCGGAGTGCCGCCGGATCATCGCCGCGCTCGACCTGGCCGACGAACTCGGCGTCCCGGTGGAGTGGTACACGCTCAGCTCCGGCGCCCGGATCTCGATGGATTCCGGCACCGAGAACATGGACTGGGTGGGTGCCGCGCTGCGCCGGATCGTGGAGTTCACCCAGGCCGGCGGCGAGATCAACATCGTGGTGGCCGGGATCAACGTCGGCGCCCAGCCGTACTGGAACGCCGAGGCGACCATGCTGATGCACACCCGCGGCATCCTGGTGATGACCCCGGATTCGGCCATGGTGCTGACCGGCAAGCAGTCGCTGGACTTCTCCGGCGGGGTCTCGGCCGAGGACAACTTCGGGATCGGCGGCTACGACCGGGTGATGGGTCCCAACGGGCAGGCGCAGTACTGGGCGCCCGACCTGGCCGGCGCCTTCCGCGTCCTGATGGGCCACTACGAGAGCACCTGGGTGGCCCCGGGGGAGACCGCTCCCCGCCGGGCCGCGACGTCCGACCCGTTCGACCGGGACGTCTCCGACTACCCGCACGAGGGCGAGTTCGCCACGGTGGGCCAGATCTTCTCCGCCGAGCACAACCCGGATCGGAAGAAGCCCTTCGACATCCGCACCGTGATCGCAGCGGTCTGCGACGCCGACCACCCGCGCACCGAACGCTGGGCGGGCATGGCGGACGCCGACACCGCGGTGGTGATCGACGCCCGGATCGGCGGCCGGTCGGTGGCCGTGCTGGGGGTGGAGTCGCGGCCGGTGCCGCGGGTCGGCTTCCCGCCCACCGACGGCCCCGACACCTACACCGGCGGCACGCTGTTCCCGAAGTCGAGCAAGAAGGCCGCCCGGGCGATCAATGCCGCCTCGGGCAACCGGCCGCTGGTGGTGCTGGCCAACCTCTCCGGCTTCGACGGTTCGCCGGAGTCGATGCGCAAGCTGCAGCTGGAGTACGGCGCCGAGATCGGCCGGGCGATCGTCAACTTCCGCGGCCCGATCGTGTTCGTGGTGATCAGCCGGTACCACGGCGGCGCCTTCGTGGTGTTCAGCAAGCGGCTGAACCCGAACATGACCGTGCTGGCGATCGAGGGCTCCTTCGCCTCGGTGATCGGCGGGGCGCCGGCCGCCGCGGTGGTGTTCGCCGGGGACGTCGCCAAGCGGACCGCCGCCGACCCGCGGGTGGCCGCGCTCGAGGCCCGGCTGCGGGTGGCCAGGGCCGAGGCCAAGGCCGCGCTGCAGTTGGAGTTGGCCGACGCCAGGGCCGCCGTCCGCGCCGAGAAGATCAGCGAGGTGGCGGCGGAGTTCGACGGGGTGCACGACATCCACCGTGCCGTCCGGGTCGGCTCGGTCGACCGGGTGATCACCCCGGCCGAACTGCGTCCGGCGATTATCGCCACCCTGGACGCCTGGTTCGAGCGCTAGCAGATCCATTTGAAGTCATATAGCGGTGTTGGCTGCCAGATATGGCAGCCAGAGGGGCTATATGGCGGAAAATGGACTGGTGTGCGCCGGCACCGGTCGGTTTTGGTGGCACTAGGGTGACGCCATGGCGCGACGCGTGAACTGGGACGAAGGCCGCTGGACCACCCCTCCGGTGACGGCACGGGTTGACGGCGATCACCTGCTGGTCACGGCGGCCGAGGGGTCGGATGCCTGGCGGATCACCTCCTACGGGTTCATTCACGACAACGAACACGCCCTCGTGCTGCCCCTGCCGCCGGAGACCGCGGTCGAGGTGGAGTTCGACGTCACCATGACTGAGCAGTTCGACCAGGCGGGGTTGTTCCTCCGCGCCTCGGACACCCAGTGGGCCAAGGCCGGCATCGAGTACGCCGACGGCACCGCCAACCTGGGCGCCGTGGTCACCGACCAGAAGTCGGACTGGTCGTCGGCGCCGATGCCGCACTGGGCCGGCCGCCGGGCGACCGTCCGCGCCAGCCGGAGCGGGGACGCGGTCACCGTCCGCGCCGGGGTGGACGACGAACCGCTGCGCCTGGTCCGGCTGTTCCCGCTCGACCCGGAGGCCGACCTCGAGGCCGGCCCCTACCTGTGCGCCCCGACCCGCGCCGGGCTGGTCGTCCGGTTCCGCCGCTGGGAGCTCACCGAGCCCGACTCCTCGCTGCACTGATCCCGCCGGTGCGCGGTTTGGTTGTTATGACGACGATGCCAGGCCCGCCTTAGCCAGCTCGCTGCAGAACTGTCATTATGACCCGAATCTGCCACCCCATAACGACCCAACTGCAGCGAACCTCCTGCCGCAGGCCCGGCAGGTCCGCCAATACGACTGGATTGCAGCGAGGCTGCTACAGCAGGGCGCGGATGTCGTCCTCGATATCGGCCGGGGTGACAGTCGGCGCGTACCGGCGGACCACCTGACCCTCGCGGTTCAACAGGAACTTGGTGAAGTTCCACTTGATCGCGTCACCCAGGATGCCGCCCTTCTCGGTGCGCAGCCAGGTGTAGAGCGGGTGGGCGGTGCCGCCGTTGACGTCGACCTTGGCGAACATCGGGAAGCTCACCCCGTAGTTCAGCGAGCAGAACTCGGCGATCTCGGCATTGTCGTCGAACTCCTGGTGGGCGAACTGGTCGCAGGGGAAGCCGAGCACCACCAGACCCTGATCCTTCAGGTCGCGGTAGAGCTGCTCCAGCCCCTCGTACTGCGGGGTGAAGCCGCACTTGGAGGCGGTGTTCACCACCAGCACCACCTTGCCCAGGTACTCGCTCAGCGGCTGTGGCTGACCGGTGATGGTGGTGGCTTCGAAGTCGCCCAGGCTGGCCATGGCGTCCGTCCTCCCGACGTAGCTGTCTGGGTTGAGGATAGTCCCCCGCCCCACCCTGGCCGAGGGACGGACGTCCTCACTCCGCGATCAGCCGGGCGACCACCCTCGGCTCCGGCAATCGCCGGGCGGCCAGGGTGGGCAGCGCGGTCGCGGCCACCGTGATGCCGCCGGTGACCAGCAGCGCCACCGCGAAGGGCAGCAGCGGGACGTCCAGCGCGAACGGCAGCCCGGTCGCCGGGGTGGCGTAGGCCAGGTAGGCGAAGCTGAACCCCACCATCACCAGCCCGAGCACAGCGGCGGTCCCGGTCACGATCACCGCCTCCAGCACGGCCGCCGAATTGCGCTGGGCAGGGGTGGCGCCGGCGATCCCCAGCAGGGCCAGTTCGGCGTCGCGCTGCTTGCTCATCATGAACAGCGATCCGACGCTGCCGCAGAGCGCGATGCCGAGCGCCAGCCCCAGGTTCACCAGGAAGGTGTCGGCGCCGACGTGCTCCAACTGCACGTCGAAGCCGGCGGCGGCGAAGATCGCGTTGTAGGTGGCCGGCAGCCCCAGCACCCCGAAGCCCAGCCCGATGGTGAACATCACCGGCGTGGTCGACCGGGCCAGCCGCTCCGCCCTGGCCAGCACGGTCGCCCGCGCCACCCACCAGGACGGGCTGACCGAGGCCGGGATCGCCGCGGTCCAGAAGGCGGTCAGCGGCCGGACGATGACCGGCATCAGCTCGGCCAGCAGCCAGCCGACCACCACCAACCCCAGCAGGTTCAGCTGCATGATCTGGGTGAAGGTCTCGGAATCCCGGTTGGCGGCCAGCACCGGCACCACCGCGAACATGCCGATCAGGAGCAGCCCGGCGAAGCCGGCGCGGAACCAGCGTCCCACCCCGCGGCGGCGGACGGTCTCCGAACCCTGCGCCTGCCGGAGCGCCTCCACCGGCGGAATCCGGCTGGCCCGCCGGGCCTGCCGCCAGCCGCCCAGCAGCACCACCAGCAGCCAGGCCAGGTTGACCACCACCAGGGTGCCGGGCTGCGCCACCGGCGGAACCGCGATGCCGCCCCCGTCCGCCGCCCGCTCGATCAGCAGGTAGTGCAGCGCCGGCCGGAGCGCGGCGACCGCCAGCAGATCGGCGACCAGGGCGGACGCCACCGCGACCGCCGCGAGCTGGCTGAGGACCGTCCCCACCACGGTGCCCGGGGCGGCGCCGGCCAGCGCCAGCCGGGCGAGCGCGCCACGCCGGCTATCCACCACCAGCGAGGTGGACGATCCCACCACCGACAGCCCGACCACCGTCGCCAGCACCAGGTTGGTGCCGCTGATGAACGAGTAGGCGGAGAGCGCGTTCTCCGGCACCACCCCGGCGGCCGCCACCGCGGAGTGCAGCACCAGGGCCGCCAGCGCGAGCGAGAAGCCGGTCATCACGAAGCCGAGGCTGACCCCCAGCCAGGCCGACCAGGAATCCCGCAGCTCGGCACCGATCACCCGTCGCATGGCGATCACTCCGCGACCAGCCGGGCGATCACCCGGGGTTCGGGCAGCCGCTGGGCGGGCAGGGTGGGCAGGACGGTGGCCAGCCCGGTCAGCAGCAGCCCGCCGGCGAACACCCCCAGCACCAGCGCCGCGGAGAGTTCCAGCCGCCAGGGCAGCCCGGCGGCGGTCAGCGCGTAGGCCTGGAAGACGACGCTCGGCACGATCGCGACCGCGGAGAGCAGCAGGCCGGTCACCGTGATGATCACCGCCTCCAGCACGGGCACCAGGACGCGCTGCCGCGGCGTCGCCCCGACGATCGCGACCAGGGCGAGCTCGGCGTCGCGCTGCTTGCTCATCATGATCAGCGCGCCCACCCCGCCGGCGAAGGCGATCAGCACCGGGAAGCCGAACAGATAGAGGTAGCTGTCCCAGCTCGGCAGGCTCAGTTCGGGTTCGCCCATGTACAGGGTGATCGCCCGGAACCCCGAGTCGCCGATGGTCAGCGAGCCCACCCCGATCGCGAAGCTGAACATCACCGGCACCACCGACTTGTACAGCCGGTCGGCGCGGGCGCTGACCGTCGACCGGGCCAGCTGCCAGGTCGGAGCGGCGGACGGCACCAGCCGGGTCCAGCCGCGGGTGACCGGTTTCACCAGCACGGGCGCGATCACCGCGAGCAACGCCGACCAGACGAAGATCTGGGCGTAGCTCAGGATGAACAGGTTGCTGACCGTCTCCTTGTAGCGGTGGGCGACCTGGAAGGGCACCGAGCCGAACGAGACCAGGACGAGCAGCGCCAGCAGGACGAGCTTGATCCAGCCGCCGGCCCGCAGCCGGGTCGACCGGGGCAGGGCCTGCGATTGGCGCAGCGCCTCCACCGGTGGGATCAGGCTGGCGGCGCGGGCCTGTCGTGAGCCGGCCACCACCGATACCACCACGCACAGTCCGCAGCTGGCCAGGATGGGTACCGGGGCGATCAGCGGGTCGAGCAGGGTGAACGCCGGTTCGGACTGATAGCCGTAGGCGGTCAGCCAGAACCAGCCACCGGTGCCGGCGATCGCGATCACCGCGCCGATCAGGGCACAGACCAGGGACACCACCGCGAGCTGGCTGGTCACCGTCAGCCGCACCTGACCGGGGCTGGCGCCGGCCAGCGCGAGCCGGGCCAGCGAGCCGCGGCGCGAGTCGACCACCAGGGCGGTGGCCGAACCGATCACCGGGACGGCGACGAAGAGCAGGAATACCGCGACGATGACCTGGGAGATCGTGTAGTAGGCGGCGTCGAGCTGGCTCAGCCTTCCCTCGGCGACCGCCCGGTCGCCGGTCCAGTAGGTGATCGCGGTGATCGCCAGGCAGGCGTTGACCACCACGAACACCAGGCTGACGCCCAGCCAGGCCGGCCACGAGTCCCGCAGCTCGGCCAGGTAGACCCGGCGCACCGCTCAGGCCGCCTGTTCGGAGCCGAGCCCGGCCAGCGTGGTCGCGATCAGCTCGGACGACCCGCCCGGCAGCTCCTGCACCAGCAGTCCGTCCCGCAGGAACAGGACGCGGTCGCAACTGGCCGCCACGTGGGGATCGTGGGTCACCACCAGCACGCAGCGGCCGGGCTGGTGACCGATCCGGACGAGCTCGGCCAGCACCAGCTCGCCCGTCCGGGTGTCCAGCGCGCCGGTCGGCTCGTCGGCGAAGATCACCTCTGGCTGCTGGGCCAGTACCCGGGCCAGCGCGACCCGTTGCTGCTCGCCACCCGACATGGACGGCGGCTGCGCGTTCGCCCGTTCGTTCAGGCCGACCGTGGCCAGGGTCTCCTCGATCAGCCCGGCCGGGGGCCGGCGCTTGCCCAGGGTGTAGGGCAGCGCGATGTTCTCCGCCGCGGTCAGGGTGGGGATCAGGTTGTACGACTGGAACACGAAGCCCACCTGCGAGCGGCGCAGTTTGGCCAGGTCGGTGCGGGAGAGCCGTTCCAGCGGCTGCTCGGCGATCGCCACCTGGCCGCTGGTGGGTGCCTCCAGGCCGGCCAGGCAGTACATCAGGGTGGATTTGCCCGAGCCGGACGGGCCCATCACGGCGACGATCTCGCCGGTGGACACGGTCAGGCTGATGCCGTGCAGGATCTCCAGTTCGCCGTCGCCCACCCGGTACGACTTGCGTACCTGGTGGGCGGTGATCGCGGGGGTGGGACGCGCTTCAGTGCTCATGGTCCCGACGGTAGGGCCGGCCGGTCGGGCCTCGCCGGTCCCCAGGGTCATGGCCGCCCGTGACCGGGGTCACTGCTGGCCCCGACCGCCCGACGCGCGGGATCTATTGCCCCGACGCAACAGACGATCAGCCGGCCCGACCTCCCGACGCGCGGCGCGCGGGAGGTCGGGCCGGGGTGCGGCCGCGTCGCGGCCGGCGTCCGACCCCCGTCCTACGCCTTGGGCTGGAAGCCCCGCAGCCGCAGGCTGTTCAGCACCACGAAGACGGAGGAGAAGGCCATCGCCGCGCCGGCGATCATCGGGTTGAGGTACCCCAGCGCCGCCAACGGGATGGCGGCGATGTTGTAGGCGAAGGCCCAGAACAGGTTGCCCTTGATGGTGCCCAGCGTGGCGCGGGAGAGCCGAACCGCGTCGGCCGCCACCCGCAGGTCGCCGCGCATCAGGGTGAGGTCGGCGGCCTCGATCGCCGCGTCAGTGCCGGTGCCCAGCGCGATGCCGAGCTCGGCCTGGGCCAGCGCCGCGGCGTCGTTCACGCCGTCGCCGACCATGGCCACCGTCCGGCCTTCGGCCTGCAGCCGCTTGATGGTGGCCACCTTGTCGGCCGGCAGCACCTCGGCGATCACCTGGTCGATCCCCACCGTCGCGGCGACCGACTCGGCTGCCGCCCGGTTGTCCCCGGTGAGCAGGACGGGGGTGAGCCCCAGGGCGCGGAACCGGGTGACGGCCTCGGCCGAGCCCTCCTTCACTGTGTCGGCCACCTCGATCCGGCCGCGCACCTGGCCGTCCCAGCCGACCGCGACAGTGGTGCTGGCCGCTGCGCTGAACAAATCGACGTCCGGATTGCCCGCAGCGCCCGAAATCGAGCCGAATTGCTCATCTGGGTGTCGATTTGTTCGCGAAACCTCGGCAACCCAGGCCGGCTTTCCCACCCGAACCTCCCGGCCCTCGACCAGGGCGACCACCCCGCGTCCGGGCTGATTGGTCAGCGACTCCAGCTTGGCGGTCGAGCCGGCGTGCTCGGCGATCGCCCGGGCGATCGGGTGCTCCGACCCGGACTCGGCGGCGCCGGCGTAGCGCAGCAGCTCGGCCTCGGTGGTGCCCGGTTCGGGACGGACGCCGACCACGGCCATCGCGCCGGTGGTCACCGTCCCGGTCTTGTCCAGCACGATGGTGTCGACGCTGCGGGCGCGTTCCAGCGCCTCGGCGCCCTTGATCACGATGCCCAGCTGGGCGCCGCGTCCGGTGCCGGCCAGCAGCGCGGTGGGGGTGGCCAGCCCGAGCGCGCAGGGGCAGGCGATGATCAGCACGGCGACGCCGGCCGAGGCGGCGAAGGACAGCCCAGCGCCGGCCAGCAGCCAGCCGAAGAACACCACCACCGACAGCACCAGGACGACCGGGACGAACACCCCGGTGATCCGGTCGGCCAGCCACTGCACCCGGGCCTTGGAGGTCTGTGCCTCCTCGACCAGCCGGGCGATGTGGGCCAGCTGGGTGTCCGAGCCGACCCGGGTGGCGCGCACCACCAGGCGGCCGTTGGTGTTCAGCGTGGCTCCGGTGACCGGGTCGCCCGGGGCGACGTCCACCGGCACCGACTCACCGGTCACCAGGGACGCGTCGACCGCCGAGTAGCCGCTGACCACCTCGCCGTCGGTGGCGATCTTCTCCCCCGGCCGGACGACGAACTCGTCGTCCACCCGCAGTTGCTCGACCGGAACCCGGGTCTCCACGCCGTCGACCAGCACGGTCGCCTCGGTGGGGGCCAGGTTGAGCAGCGAGCGGATCGCCTCGCCGGCGGTCTGCTTGGCGCGGGCCTCGAACCAGCGGCCGAGCAGCAGGAAGAAGATGATCCCGACCACCGCCTCGAGGTAGATGCTGGCCTCGCCGTGGCCGCGTTCCAGCCGGAACTCGAACGGATGGGTGTAGCCGATCATCCCGGCGTGGCCGAAGAACAGCGCGTAGAGGCTCCAGCCCAGGGCGGCGGTGGTGCCGAGGCTGATCAGGGTGTCCATCGTGGTGGCACGGTGCCTGGCGTTCACCCAGGCGGAGCGGTGGAACGGCCAGCCGGCCCACAGGTACACCGGCAGGGTGAGCGCCAGCGAGACCCACTGCCAGCCCGGGAACTGCCAGGCGGGAACCATCGACAGCAGGATCACCGGGACGGCGAAGGCGCCGGCGACGATCACCCGGTTGCGCAGTTCGGCCGCGTGATCGACCGGTTCCGCGTGCGGTTCGGGCAGGGACGCCCCGTAGCCGGTGTTCTCCACCACGTCGATCAACTGATCGACGGTGATCCCGACCGGGTGCAGCACCCGGGCCTTCTCGGTGGCGTAGTTGACGCTGGCCTGCACTCCGTCCAGCTTGTTCAGCTTCTTCTCGATCCGGGCCGCGCACGAGGCGCAGGTCATCCCCGAGATGTCGAATTCGACCGACTCACGTTGCTGGGTGGTCACGGTGATCGCTTCCTTCTGGATGGTTTGGTTCGCGGGGACGGACGAGGTCCGCTGCGCTTAGGGCTCAAGCTGTGCCCAAACCGGTTCCGACACCGTGTTGGGCACAGCTTCGCCGACTGGTGGGGGTGGAAGCCGGTCGGTTCGGGCAAGCTGTGAGCAAACTGGCGTTGTCACCGTTCTGGTCACAGCCTGTCGACCGGCTGAGCGCCTGGGCGGATCTTCCGCCCGGGCTTCGTCAGACGATGCTGTACTGGTCGCCGGCCTCGTAGAGCGCCTCGACCAGCCGGTCGAAGTCGACCGGGGCCTCGCTGTGGACGGTCATCGCGCCGGTGGTGTCGAGGTCGACCCCGGTGACCCCCGGGATGGCGCCGACCTCTTCCTTGATCGCCGCGACGCAGTGGCCGCAGGTGATGCCGGTGACGGTGTAGTTGGTGTCGGTCATGGGTTTCTCCTTTGTTGGGTTCGGTTCAGGAACGGACCAGCCGCGCGATCGCGGCCGAGGCCTCGGTGAGCTTCTCCTGGGCGATCTCGCCGCCCTCGGCCACGGCGTGCGCGACGCAGTGGTTGAGATGCTCCTCCAGCAGCACCAGGGCGAAGGACTCCAGCGCCTTGGTCATCGCCGAGACCTGGGTGAGGATGTCGATGCAGTAGACGTCCTCGGTGACCATGCGCTGCAGCCCGCGGGCCTGGCCCTCGATCCGCTTCAGCCGGCGCAGGTGTTCGTCCTTGCGATCGGCGTAGCCGTGCGGACCGGCCGGAGCGTGTGCCTGGTGTTCTGCGTGTGACATGTGGTGCTCGCTGTTCTTCGTTCTCGCCTCAACCATACCCCCCTGGGGTATCTGAGGCAACCCCGGACGTGTGGACAAAGTGTGGATAACTCCTCAGCCGACGCGCCATAAACCCCCTGCGGCACGCTTGTCAAGCAGAGAGATTCACTTCCTGGTCACCCGCAGTTCAATTTTCGTCCACAGCCTGCGACTTGCGTTTTCCCTAGTCAAAGACATGTGCTGCGGCTCGTCCCCGGGTAATCCACAGCCTGGCCCCCGAGTTGTACACACCCCACCCGGCGTGTTGCGGAACTTATCCCCAGATCATCCACAAAGGTTGTGGATGCCGACATTGAGTGTGACCACCGCAAGGTCTAGCGTGGCGTTCTCGGATCCCTCCGGTACTCCCAGGTGAGGAACTGTCAGAGGGTCGGCCTACGGTGTGAGCCAGGGCCAAGAAAACCAGGAGGTTGACCGTGTCGCTTGCGGAGGTGATGCCGTACGGAAGCGACGTTCCCGAGTATGGCGGCACCGACCGCACGCCGCCACAGGACGTCCAGGCCGAGCAGAGCGTGCTGGGCGCGATGCTGCTCAGCAAGGACGCGATCGGCGACGTGGCCGAGATCGTCCGCGGGCACGACTTCTACCGTCCGGCGCACGAGCAGATCTACTCCGCGATCGTCGATCTCTACGGACGCGGTGAGCCGGCTGACGCCATCACCGTCGCCGACGAACTGGCCAAGCGCGGCGAGTTGGGCAAGATCGGCGGGCACATCTACCTGCACGACCTGCTCTCCACCGTCTCGATCGCCTCCAACGCCGCCTACTACGCCGAGATCGTCCGCGAGAAGGCGATCCTGCGCCGGCTGGTCGAGGCGTCGATGAAGATCGCCCAGCTGGGCTACTCCGGCCAAGGCGACGTCTCCGGCATCGTGGACGCCGCGCAGCAGGCGATCTACTCCGTCGCCGAGGGCAAGACCGGTGAGGATTACCAGCCCCTCTCGGCGCTGATGGAATCCACCCTGGACGAGATCGAGGCGCTGGCCGAGCACGGGGTGATGGCCGGTGTCCCCACCGGGTTCATCGAGCTGGACGAGCTGACCAACGGCCTGCACGCCGGGCAGATGGTGATCATCGCCGCGCGTCCCGGTGTCGGCAAGTCGACGCTGGGGCTCGACATCGCGCGGGCGGCGTCCATTCAGCACAAGCTGTGCTCGGCCTTCTTCAGCCTGGAAATGACCAAGACCGAGATCGTGATGCGGTTGCTCTCGGCCGAGGCGCAGGTGCCGCTGGGCGACATCCGCAAGGGCCGGATGAGCGACGAGAACTGGAGCCGGATCGCCCGCAAGACCGCCGAGGTCGCCGAGGCACCGCTGTTCATCGATGATTCGCCCAACCTCACCATGATGGAGATCCGGGCCAAGGCCCGGCGACTTAAACAGCGGCACGACCTCAAGCTGGTGATCGTCGACTACCTGCAGCTGATGACGTCCGGCAAGCGGGTGGAGAGCCGTCAGCTGGAGGTCTCGGAGTTCTCCCGGCAGATGAAGCTGCTCGCCAAGGAACTGGACGTCCCGGTGGTCGCGCTCTCCCAGCTCAACCGTGGCCCCGAGCAGCGCACCGACAAGAAGCCGATGCTCTCCGACCTTCGTGAGTCGGGTTCGCTGGAGCAGGACGCCGACGTGGTGATCCTGCTGCACCGCGAGGACATGTACAACAACGCCTCCGAGCGAGCCGGCGAGGCCGACCTGATCATCGCCAAGCACCGTAATGGCCAGACCCGTCCGGTGACCGTGGCCTTCCAGGGCCACTACTCCCGCTTCGTGGACATGCAGCACTGATACCAGGGGCTTCGCTGACACGGATATCCTTGCGGTCCATGAGCCAGCGCAAGGACGTCGTCTCAGGCGACTTCGACCTGACGATGGGCGAACTGCGGACGGTCGCCCGCTTCGTGGTGCTGCACGCCGAGGATGTCCTGCCGATTTTCGAGCAGGCAGTTCCCGATGACCCCCGCCCGAGGGCCGCGATCTCCGCCGCCTGGGTGTTCGTCAACGGTGCCCGCCGGACGAAGTTGCAGCGCGTCGCCTCGCTCGACGCTCATCGCGCCGCCCGGTCCGCACCCTCGGAGGCGGCCCGGCTCGCTGCCCGGTGCGCGGGCGATGCCGCCTCCGCCGCCTACCTTCATCCGATCGCCCAGGAGGGCCAGGTCGGCCACATCCTGCGAGCCGCCGCGACCGTCGCGCAGCTTGCCGAACTGACGGCCGCCGGTGACCCTGCCGCCGCAGACACACTCCTCATGCAGTCCGTGCAGCGTGCGACACCCACGCTCGTCGACGTCCTTCGTCGCTACCCACAGCCCACCGCCGGGCGGAGCCGAGCCAGCCAGCTTCTGGCGACCCTGGATCAGTCGCTGCGTGACAACGAAGCCCGCTGAGGCCGAGGCGACCGGCGGAAGGATCTTCACAGCGGCCCGGGTGGCCAACTCCGGTAGCTCGGATCACTTGCAGCTGGTTTCCCCGCCGAGTTGAGCCCGTGCCAGCCCGCCAGCGATACCCCCACAGCGACCAATGGCGGGCCCGGCTTTGCCAGAATGGGCGCGTGGATCAACGCCTGCACTTCCTTACCCTGGCAACCGTCGACCTCGACGCGGCGAGGAGGTTCTACCGCGATGGCCTGGGCTGGACGGTGTTCCATGACGAACCGGGAGAGATCGTCTTCTTCCAGATCGCGCCGGGCCTGCTGCTCGGCTTCTTCGACGCCGCGAAGTTCGATCAGGACCTGCAGCGCGATCCTTCGACCAGCGGGGTCAGCGGCGTCACCCTGGCCCACAACGTCCCCGACCGGGAAAGCGTCACGGCGACGCTGGCCGCCTTCGAGGCGGCCGGCGGGAGGATCATCAAACCAGCCCAGCCGGGCGCCTTCGGCGGAGTCTTCCACGGCCACGCCGCCGACCCGAACGGGGTCATCTGGGAGATCGCGTACAACCCCGGCTGGCACATCGACGGTGAAGGCACCGTGGTCTTCGAGTAGTCATCCGGAACACCCCTACGGAGCCGTCAACCCGACCATCTTCGCCGTCCTTCTGCTGGTCACGGCGCGTGTTCGGACGCCAGCACTCCGGGCCGGGCGCGCACCGCGTCGGTAGGGTCAGCGTCATGGCAGGGACGATTCAGCGGAAGGCCGACGGCAGCGCCGGGGACGCCAACTACAGCGTGATCGGCTCCGGCTACGCCACCTACCGGCAACCCGACCCGCGGATCTTCGCCGCCATCCTGGCCGCCTTCGGCGACGCCCGCACCATCGTCAACGTGGGCGCCGGCGCCGGCTCCTACGAGCCCACCGACCGCGAGGTGACAGCGGTCGAGCCCAGCGCGTCCATGCGAGCCCAACGTCCCGCGCAGCTGCCCGCGGCGATCGACGCCACCGCCGAGAACCTGCCCTTCGCCGACAGCGCCTTCGACGCGGCCCTCGCCTCGTTCACCGTCCACCAGTGGACGAACCTGGCGGGCGGCTTGCGGGAACTGCGCCGGGTCACCACCGGGCCGGTCGTGGTGCTGACCTGCGACCCGGCAGCCCTCGATCGATTCTGGCTCACCGACTACGCCCCCGAAGTCATCGCCACCGAAGCCTGCCGCTACCCGTCCATCGCCACCATCGCCGAAGGCCTTGGCGGCACCGTCGAAGTGACCTCCATCCCGATCCCGCTGGACTGCACCGACGGCTTCAGCGAGGCCTACTACGGCCGTCCCGAAGCGCTGCTCGACCCGGGGGCACGGCTGGCGAACTCCGCCTGGAGCTTCGTCGATCCCGGCGTCGGTGAGCGGTTCGAAACCCAGCTCCGAGCCGACCTCGACAGCGGACGCTGGGACGCCAGGTACGGGTCCCTCCGCGCCACCGCCGCCTTCGACGGCTCCCTGCGGCTCATCGTCGCGCGGCCCTGATCGCGACCATGGCCGCCGCCGCGGCGCCCAGGACGAGGTCGGACATGGTGTCGGCGAGCGCGTCGCCGCCGATCAGGAGCTGCCCGGTGTCGGTCACCACCTTCTGCATGTTGGTGGCGAACAGCCCGTCGATGGCGAACTCGTAGATCTCCCAGACCGCGCCGCCGGCGGCGGCGAAGCAGAACGCGAACAGGGCGACAAACCTCTGGTTGAGGGCGGTCCGGTGGTCGGTGCCGGCGTGGCCTCGCACCAGGAAGAGGCCGAGGGTGGCCAGCATCGCGCCGCTGACGAAGTGGAGGACGCCGTCCCAGACCGGGACCGGTAGTAGAAGCTGCAGACCTCGCCGAGGTAGATCGAGGCGAACAGGAACAGCTGGAGCCCGACCCGCAGCAGGTTCGGCACCGCGACCGCGAATCGGCGCCGGACGATCCCGGGCAGGAACATCACGATCAGCCCGCCGCCGCACTGCAGCAGCATCAGGACGAGGTCGCTGCGGACGCGCACCGTCGGGTCGGCTGATCTCTCCGGCGCCGCTGACAGCTGGCCCGCGGTGGCGGCCAGCGATCCGGCCAGGGCCACGAACAGCACCACCTGGAGGATGCCGATGGCCAGCTCCCACCCCGACCGGGCCGGCGATCCGGGGGAGGCGGGTTGGCCGCCTCCCCCCAACAGCTGAGGCCGGTGCTCGGATGGGGCCAGGGTTGGCGGGCTGGGGTCGACCGCTGGGTAGCGGGTTGCGAGGGTCATGGCGAGGCCGTTCCGGGTCAGTTGCGCGTCAGGCCAGCAGGCGCGCGGCCTGCTCGGAGGCGTCGTAGACGATCTCGTACTGCCGATCGATCAGCGGCGCGGTCTGGCTGGTCCTGCGGGCCTTGACCTTGCCGTGGGCGAGCCAGCCGGCCAGCCAGCCGAGCAGTCCGACAGCGCCGAGCGGGACGGACAGCAGCCACAGCCCGGCTTCGATGGCGAAGACCGAGCCGGCCAGGAAGGCCGACCCGAGGATGCCGATCCCGAGGGCGGTGGCGACAGCGGTGCTGGTCCGCGACTTCTCGAGATCCCGGATCGCGGCCAGGGCACCCTCGGCCTTGCGCTGGAGTTCGTTCACCAGCGGACGGTTGCGCAGCCGCCGGTCGCGCTTGAGCTTGAGGGTGACCGTGGCCGGGTTGGGCGTCCCACCGCCCAGCGGCCCGCCGGCGGTGGCCTCGATGATCCAGCCGAAGCTGCGGTAGGTGTCCCGGTACAGCAGTTCGAGCTCGCGGTCGGCCTGGACGGTGAGGTACTCGTAGGCGACGTAGTCGCCGTACCCCGGGTACTCCGGCGGGGAATCGGGCTCGACGGACTGGTCGGTCATGGGTGGGGTTCCTTCCCGCTCGTGGGCTAGGCGGCCATCAGGTGGCTGGCCTGCTCGCCGGCGGCGTAGACGGTTTCGTACTCGCGGTCGATCAGCGGGCTGACCTTGGCGGCGCGGCCGGCCCTGACCCGGCCGTGGGCGACGTAGCCGGCCACCCAACCGACGAGTCCGACGACGCCGAGCGGGATGCCCAGCAGCCACAGGTTGGCGGTGATCGCGAAGACCGACCCGGCCAGGAAGGCGCTGCCGATGATGCCCGCGGTCAGCGCCGCCATCATCGGGGCGGTCTGCTTGGACTGCTCCAGGCTGGCGATGGTGGCCAGGGCGTGCTCGGCGATGCGCTGCTGTTCGAGGACGGCCGGCCGGTTGGGCAGCCGGCGGTCGCGCTTGAGCTTGAGGGTGACGGTGGCGGGGTTCGGCATCCCGGTGCCGTAGCCCTCGATGGTCCAGCCGAAGTTCCGGTAGGTGTCCTTGTAGAGCGCCTCGAGTTCGCGGTCGACCTGGATCGTCAGGTACTCGTACGGGGTGAAGGCGGTGGTCTCGGTCATGGTGTTTCTCCTTGGTTGTGCCCCCGTTGAATGGGGATACCTCGATCGTGCCCAGCCGGCGGCGGCCTCGAATCGTCCGGGCGGACCCAGTTGATCTACTGCGCTGGGAGTACGTCGGCCTCCGAGCGGAATGGGACGATGGAAACGTGACCACCGCCGAACCGCCCCGCAGCGGACGAGTTCCGCTGCTGGTGCGCGGCACCCGGGTGCTGGAGGTCGTCACCCTGGCCGTGGCCGGGGTCGCCATCCTGGTGGAGTTCGCGGTCGCCGGGCTGAGGCTGGATGTCGCCGGCCTGGTGTCGGCCACCGTGGCGGCGGTCGGTGTCGCGGTCGGCTACCGCTGGCAGCCCTGGCTGGGGCTGGTGCTGGTCGCGGCCGGGCCGCTGGTCGCGGCGCTCACCGGCTGGCTGCCGACGCACAACTGGTCGATCGCCTGCTTCGCGGCCTTCCTGTTCACGCTGCGCGGCCTTCCCGGACTGTCGACCGGGCTGGTGGTCGGGTTGGCCAACCTGGCGGCGGTGGGCTGGTACAACGGCACCCTGTCGCCCGAGGCGAACTCGGAGGCCTCGATCGCCGCCGCCGCGGCCCTCGCGCTGGCGGCCAGCGGCAGCGCGTTGCGCAGTCAGCGGCAGTACCTGGCCGAACTGGAACAGCGCACCCGCGACGCCATCGCCGGCCGCGAGGCGGCGGTCGACCGCAGCGTCGCGCAGGAGCGGCTGCGCATCGCCCGTGACCTGCACGACAGCGTCGGGCACGAGATCGCGGTGGTCAGCATGCACCTGGGGGCGGCCGAGGTGCACCTCGGCACCGATCCGGGCGCTGCCGCCAGCGACCTGCGGGCCGCGCGCACCGGCGTCCAATCGGTACTGCGCGAGACCCAGGGCATCCTGCGGGTGCTGCGGGTGGGCAGGGAGGCGGACAGTCTCACCCCGACTCCCGACCACGGACGGGTGGCCGCCCTCGTCGAGTCCTACCGCGCGGCCGGGCTGGAGTTGGACGCGCAGCTGTCGGGTTTCGAGCGACCGTTGCCCCGCAGCACCAGCACCGCCGTGTTCCGGATCGCGCAGGAGGCGCTCACCAACGCCGAGCGGCACGGCGAGGGCCCGGTGTCGCTGCGCGCCGACATCGGGGAGCAGTCCGTGGTGATCGAGGTCGTGAACCTGCGGCGGACGGACGGCCGGGACACCTCCGGCGGCGGGAACGGCCTGGTGGGGATGCGGGAGCGGGCCGAGTCCGCCGGCGGACACCTGGTGACCCGGGACGACGGCCGGGTCTTCTCCCTCCGGGCTGAGCTACCGACCCACGATGAGGGGGACGCATGATCCGGGTGATGCTGGTGGACGACCAGGAGATGATCCGCACCGGGCTGCGGACCATCATCGACGCCCACCCCGACCTGCAGGTGGTCGCCGAGACCGGCGATGCGCTGGCCGCGGTGCGGCTGCTCGAGACGACACCGGTCGACGTCGTACTGATGGACATTCGGATGCCCGGCATAGACGGGGTCGAGGGCACCCGCCGGATCCGCCGCAGCCATCCGCCGGAGCGGGTCCGGGTGCTGGTGCTGACCACCTTCGATCAGGACGAGAACGTGCTGGCCGCCGTCCGTGCCGGCGCCGACGGGTTCTTCAGCAAGGGCGCCAGCCCCGCCGAGCTCACCGAAGGGATCCTGCGGGTCGCGGGGGGCGGACGGGCGATGTCAGCCACGGCCGTCGAGGCGCTGTTCGACCATGTCGCCGAAGCCAAGGGGACGCCGCACGACCCCAGGATCGCCGCCCGGTTCGCAGCGTTGACGCCGCGGGAGCGGGAGATCGTGGGGTGGATCGTCGCCGGCCGCAGCAACGAGCAGATCGCGGCCGCGCTGTATCTGTCGCCGTTCACCGTGAAGACCCACGCCAATCGCGCCATGATGAAGGTCGGCGCCCGCGATCGGGCGCAGCTGGTCTCCTTCGCGGTGCTGGCCGGTATCGCGCCCTGACGCTTGCGTCGTCTCCGCTTCCGGCGGCGGCCCGGCGGACCTGTGCCCAACGCAGAGCAGGCCGGCCCGTGTGGGCCGGCCTGCCGTTGTCCCGAGCGGGACGGTGGGGCGATGCGTGGTGGTCAGCTGTTGCGCTTGGAGGCCCGGCGGGCGATCGCGATCGCGACGGCCACGACGACGACGATTCCGACGATCAGCCAGATGATGGCGGTGGTGGACATGCAGGTTCCTTTCGGTGGGTTGGTGCGGCGGCGCCGCGGTGGGTGCTGGGTGCGGGTCAGATCGAGGCGTCGGCCACTGACTTGTGTCGTGCCCTGGCCACGATCGCGGCGATCACGCCGGCGACCGCGGCCACGGAGGCGATGACCTTTACGCGGGTGGACATCTCGTCCCCTTTCGTTGGTTCGTCTGCTGTGGTTTTCCAGCACCACCAGACTTCCAACCGGGACGCCGGGTTTCGTCGTCCAGACGGATCGCCCTGCTACCGCGGTTGCAGTAGGCCGGGCTACTCCACCGGGACGTTTCGCCGGCCCGTCAGCTGGGCGGACGACTGCTCTGCACCGGAACGGGAACCGCCGGCTGCCGCTCAGCTCACTTCGGGGACGGCACCGGCCCGGTCGAGTCCCGCAGCAGCAGGGTCGTGGCGAGTCGCTGTCGCCGGATCTCGGGGTCGGCGTCGGCGGTGATCGCCTCCACCAGGTACTCTGCCGCCAGCCGGCCCTTGGTGGCGATCGGCTGGCGGATGGTGGTCAGGCTGGGCGTGGTCCAGCTGGCCTCGGCCAGGTCGTCGAAGCCCGAGACGGAGAGGTCGCGGGGTACCTGGACGCCCGCCTCGCGGGCCGCGTCCAGGATTCCGAACGCGATGATGTCGCTGAACGCCACCATCGCGGTGGGCGGCTCCGGCTGGCTGTGCAGGGTGGTGAACGCGGTGACGCCGCCGGCTCGGGTGCAGGGCACCTCGACGATGCGGATGCCCGGGCTCAGCGGGGTCAGCCCGGCGGTGGCGAGACCTGCGATGGCGCCCTCCATCCGGGCGCGGACGGGTCCCCGCCAGTTGGGGTAGCCGCCCGGGGTGTCGGTTTCGATCGCGACGAAGGCGATCCGGCGATGCCCCTGGCGCAGCAGGTACTCGACGAGTTCGCGGATGCCGTCGCTCTCGTCCACCTCGACGCTCGGCACGCCCTCGTGCCATTCGCTGTCGACCAGGACGAACGGGATGCCGCGCTGCCGCAGCGCGGTGACCTCGCCCCGGTCGTACTCCAGGCCGTTGACGATGAAGCCGTCGACGGCGGCGTAGGGGATGGCCTTGAGCATGGAGCCGCGCAGCGGCGGCACCAGCAGCAGGGTGAGGCCCTCGCGCTGGCAGGTCTGTCCGATGCCCTGCAGGAACTGGGTGTAGTACGGGTTCTCCAGCGCCTTGTCCAGCTGTTGCGGCAGCAGCAGGCCGAGGCTGTCGGTGCGCTGGGTGCGCAGCATCCGGGCGGCCGGGTCCTGGCTGTAGCCGAGTTCCGCGGCGGCGCGGTGGATCTTCTTCAGCGTGGCTTCGGAGAGCTTGCGGGAGTCGTTGAACGCCAGCGACACCGCCGACTTGGAGACATTGGCGAGGTTGGCGACGTCCTGGATGGTGACGCGGCGGCGGGCCATCAGAGCGCCTCCAGGATTCGACCGCCCGGTCCGCTGAACCGGACGGGCTCGCGCCGGAAGGGCCGCAGCACGGGGTGCGCTAGCGGGTCGAGGGTGACTCCGTCACCCCGGTGGACGAGCGCGGCTGCCGCGGCGTCGCCGAGGGTTCGCATGAGGAGGACTGTATCGGCATCGATCGGGTGGACGGTCTGCTCGCCGCGTCGCAGCGCCGGGAGCGAGGCCCGGCGGGCGGAGAGTTCGCGGACGCCGGCCAGCAGCGAGCCGTCCCAGGCGTCTTCGTCCCAGACCATGCCAGCGCGGCAGCCGGGGTCGTTCTCGCCGGTCATGCCGATCTCGTCGCCGTAGTAGAGCATGGGTGCGCCCTCAGCGGCGAACAGCAGGGTGTAGGCGAGCAGCGTGGCACCGACGTCGCCGTGGTGGCGGGTGAGGACGCGTTCGGTGTCGTGGCTGCCGAGCAGGTTCAGCATGCCGTGGTGGTAGCCGTCGGGGATGCGTTCCCGCAGTTGGTTGAGGCCGTTGGCGAGGTCAAATGCGTCCAGGCTGCGGTCGGCGGTGAAGCCGAGGACGAGGTCGCGCAGGGTGTAGTTCATGGTGCCGTCGGCGATGTCGCCCTGCAGCCACTCGGCCGGGTCGCGCCATTCCTCGGCGATGATGCAGAGGTCGTCCCCGAGGGGTTTCACCACCTCCCGGAACTCGCGCCAGAAGCTGTGGTTGAGGAAGTAGGGCACGTCCAGCCGCCAGCCGTCGATGCCCTGCTCGATCCAGTACCGGGCGACCTTGAAGTGGTGTTCGCGCACCTCCGGGTTGTAGGCGTTCCACTTGGGCAGATACCAGCAGCCCGAGCAGGTGCGGTAGTTCGGGGTGGGGTGGGCGGTGACCGGGAACCCCTCGACGGAGAACCAGTTGACGTAGGGTGAGGCGGCCTCGCGCTCGATGACGTCCCGGAAGGCCCAGTGGCCATAGCCGCAGTGGTTGAGGACGGCGTCCAGCACCACCCGGATGCCGCGATCGTGACAGGCGGTGAGCAGCCGCTGGAAGGTGGCCAGGTCACCGAGCCGGTGGTCGATCGCGAAGTAGTCGACGGCGTCATAGCGGTGGTTGGTCTCGGCCTCGAAGATCGGGGTGAGGTAGAGCGCGTTCGCGCCGACCGAGGCGATGTGGTCGAGGTGGTCGATGATCCCCTGCAGGTCGCCGCCGAGGAAGTTCTCCCGGGTCGGTGCGGAATCCCACGGCACGACGTCGGGCGGGTTCAGCGAGGGATCGGAGTTGGCGAACCGTTCGGGGAAGATCTGGTAGAACACGGCGTCGGCGAGCCAGTCGGGTGCGGCCATTAGTCCTTCAATCCGGTGGTGGCGATTCCGCGCACCAGGGCGCGCTGGAAGAACAGGAAGACGACGATGCTGGGGACGGTGGCGGTCAGGGTGCCGGCCATCAGGTAGTTCCACGAGGTGCCGTACCGTCCGACGAACGAGGACAGGCCGATCTGGATGGTCCGCATGTCGTCGTTGTTGGTGACCAGCAGCGGCCAGAGGAAGTCGTTCCAGGCGAACAGGAAGCTGAAGATCGCCAGGGTGGCGAAGGCCGGCGCCGACAGCGGCACGATGATCCGCCAGAACGTACCGGCCCGGCTGCAGCCGTCGATCCGGGCGGCCTCCTCCAACTCCGCCGGGATGGTGGCGAAGTACTGCCGCAGCAGGATGATGCCGAACACGTCCGCCAACCGGGGCACGATCAGCCCGGCGTAGCTGTCGATCCAGCCCAGGTCGGCGACGATCGCGTACGCCGGGATGATGGTGACGAAGGTGGGCACCATCAACCCGGCCAGCAGCACGGTGAAGACGGTCCGCTTGAACGGGAACTCCAGCCGGGCGAAGGCGTAGGCGGCCAGTGCGTCGAACACCAGGTGGCCGGCGACGATCCCGGCGGCCATGATCAGGCTGTTGGCGTAGTACTGCAGGAACGGCGCCGATTCCCAGGCCCGCAGGTAGTTCTCCCAGTGCCAGGAGGTGGGCAGGATCGAGGTGTTGGTGTAGGTCTCGGCCCGGGTCTGCAGCGAGGTGGTGAACATCCACAGGAACGGCACCACCACGATCACCGCCCCGGCCAGCAGGACGGCGTGCCGGGCCAGGGACGAGGCCAGCCGCGGCTTCATCGGTCGCCTCCCTCGGCGCCGCTGACCCGCCACTGCACCAGGGTGACGCCCAGCACCAGGAACAGGGTGACGAACGCGATCGCGGTGCCGTAGCCGAACTCGCCCAGCCGGAACGCGGTGCGGTACATGAACATGCCCAGCACCTCGGTGCCGCCGCGCGGGCCGCCCTCGGTGAACACGTAGACCAGGTCGAAGGCCTGGAAGCTGGTGATCAACGCCTGGACGACCACGAAGAAGGTCATCGGCGACAACAGCGGGACGGTGAGGTGGCGCAACTGCTGCCAGCCGGAGGCGCCGTCCAGCCGGGCCGCCTCGTAGATGCTGTGCGGCAGCGACTGCAGCGCGGTCAGGTAGAGCACGGCGTTGAACCCGATGTTCTTCCACACCGTCAGCAGGGTGAGCGCGCCGAGCGCGAGCCAGCGGTCCTGCAGCCAGTCCGGGCCCTGGATGCCGACCTGGGCCAGCAGCCCGTTGACGAACCCCGCCGGGTCGAGCAGGTAGCGCCACACGATCGCCGCCGCCACCGACGAGGTGACCACCGGCAGGAAGTAGATGGTCCGGTAGAGGCCCAGCCCGCGCAGCGGGGCGTCCAGCAGCAGCGCCACCGCCAGCCCGCTGACCACGCTGAGGACGCACACCCCGGCCGCGTACAGCACGGTCACCAACAGGCTGTTCCAGAACTCCGGATCGCTGGTGAGCGCGGCATAGTTCTGCAGCCCGACGAACGGCTTCACCGGGTCGAACCCGTTCCACGAGGTCAGGCTGAGCTGCCCCGCGGCCAGGATCGGATAGAACACGAACACGCCCAGCACCACCAGCGCCGGCGCCAGGAAGACCGCCGCGGTGACGGTCTGCTCCCGGTCGTAGCGACGACGGCGCGGCGGTCCGCCCGGGCTGGTTCTGCCCGGCCGGACCGCCGCTGTGCTGCTCACTGGTGGCTGCCTCAGCCCTGTGCGATCACGTCGTTGACCGCCTTCTCGGCGGCCGCCAGGGCCTCGTCCACGCTGGCCTCGCCGGCGAACGCCTTCTCGATCTGCTGCGCGAACGCCAGCGAGATCTTCGGGTACAGCGGCGTGTTCGGACGGGCGTGGGCGTCGGCCATCTGCTCAACATAGGGCAGCAGCCGCGGCTCGGTGTTCTTCACCCAGTCCAGGTACGCCGTCGAGGTCGCCACCGAGTTGGTCACCGGCAGCATGCCGGTGGTCTGGCTCCACTTGGTCACCTGATCGGGGGAGAGGAACCAGGCCAGGAAGTCGGCCGCGGCCTTGGCATTGGCGTCGGAGTTGTTGAACACCATCGCCTGCTCGCCACCCAGGTTGGTAGCCGGCTTGCCGTCGCTGGGGTAGGGCGCCTTGCCGACCCCGAACTCGAACGGCGGATCCGCCGCCCAGATGCCGACCATCCAGGAACCCTCCTGCGCCGAACCACCCTGCCCCTTCTCAAACTCGCCCCACTTGGCGTACGGCGAGACGCCGGACTTGATCAGGTCGACCCAGAACTGCAGCGCCTTCTTGCCGGCCGGGGTGTTGAACGCGGCCGCGGAGTTGTCGGGGGTGAGGAACTCGCCACCGGCCTGCCACAGGTTCACCTGGAAGTTCCAGGTCACCCCCTCGCCGCTGTCGCCGGCCTGGGTGTACAGGTCGTAGCCCGGCTTGCCGGTCTTCTCCAGGATCTGCTTGCCGGCGGCCATCAGCTCCTCCCAGGTGGTCGGCGGCTTCTCCGGATCCAGCCCCGCCTCGGTGAACAGGGTCTTGTTGTACATGTAGGCCAGGTTGTTGGCCGAGACCGGAACCGACACCTGCTTGCCGTCGATGGTGCCGAAGCCGGTCAGCGCCGGGTTGATGTCGGACAGCACCTCGGCCGGCAGCAGGCCCTTCAGGTCGGCCAGCGTCCCGAGCTGGTTGATCTGCGGCACCCAGATCAGGTCGCCGATCGCGATGTCGGGCAGCGTCTTGGAGGTCGCTGAGGCCCGCAGCTTGGTCAGGAAGTCGGGGTTCGGCACCATCGAGGTGGTGATCTTGATCTCCGGATGAGCCGCGGTGTACTCCGCGGCCAGCTGGTCGAAGGTGTCGGCGTTGGTGCCGTCCCAGTAGTGCCAGATGGTGATCTCCGCCGGCGCCGCGGCCGGGGGAGTCTCGCTGCCGCCGGACGGGGCGGACGGCGAGGGCGTGGCGGCCGGGCCGGAGCACGCGGCGAGCGCGAGAAGGCTTGCCACGCCTGCGGCGGCAAACCTGAGGTGGCGATGCATGGGACTTCCTTTCCTTGCGATGGTGGCGCCGGTCATTGCGCCGATGGGTCGTTGACGGCGAGCTGGAACCAGCTCGTGCTGTTCGGGGGAAGGTGGTGGGGGTCGTCGGCCGGGGGCGCGGTGGTGAGCACCCCGGCGCCGGCCGGCCAGGACGGGGGGAGCCGCTGGGGCTGGTCGGTGAAGTTCACCACGCACACCCCGCGGCCCCGGACGAACCCCAGCAGGCCGAGGGTGGGGTCGTCCAGCCAGGCCAGCCGGTCGCCGGCGGCGAACAGCTCGCGGCGGTGGCGGAGCAGGCGCCGGTAGCCGACCAGGGTGGAATCCGGATCGTCCTGCTGCAGTTCGCAGGCGTAGTCGGCGAACCAGGCCGGTTGCGGTAGCCAGGGCTGGGCTGTCCGGCTCGAACTGAACCCGAAGGTGGCGTCGTCCGGCGTCCAGGGCAGCGGGACGCGGCAGCCGTCCCGGCCCAGCTCGGCGCCGCCGGAGCGCAGCCAGATCGGATCCTGCCGGGCGTCGTCCGGCAGGTCGAACACCTCCGGGAGCCCCAGTTCCTCGCCCTGGTAGAGGAAGGCCGAGCCCGGCAGCGCCAGCAACAGCCCGGCGGCCGCCCGGGCCCGCCGCCGGCCGAGCGGGAGGTCCACCGGGCCGCGGCGTCGAGCGGCCGAGATCATGTCGGTGGGTGGGGGGACGTCCAGCGACTGCTGCTGGCCGTACCGCGTGACCGCCCGGTGGACGTCGTGGTTGGAGAGCGTCCAGGCCGGCGCGGAGCCGGCCACCCGCAGGCCCTCCGTGATCGCGGCGCGCATCCGGCCCGCGTCCCAGGGCTGAACCAGCAGCCCGAAGTCGAAGGCCTGGTGCAACTCGTCCGGACGCAGGTACGCCGCCAGCGACTCCTGGCGCGGCAGCCAGACCTCGCCCACCAGGTACTTCGCGGTGGGGTAGGAGTCGCCCAGCGCCCGCCATTCCCGGTAGATGTCGTGCACCTCGGGCTGATCCCACATCGCCAGGTTGTGACCGCCGTCGGCGTGGTCGGGCATCGTCGCGGCCTTCACGGTGCCGTGGGCGACGTCGATCCGGAAGCCGTCCACGCCACGGTCGTACCAGAACCGCAGGACGTCCAGAAACTCGGCGTGCACCTCGGGATTGCGCCAGTCGAAATCCGGCTGGGAACTGTCGAAGGCGTGGAAGTACCACTGCCCCGGGCGGCCGTCCGGTTCGGTCACCCGGGTCCAGGCCGCGCCGCCGAAGACGCTCTCCCAGTTGTTGGGCGGCTGGCTGCCGTCCGGACCGCGGCCGTCCCGGAACAGGAATCTGGCCCGCTCCGGGCTGCCCGGCGCCGCGGCCAGCGCGGCCCGGAACCAGGGATGTTCGGCCGAGCAGTGGTTGGCGACCATGTCCATCAGCACCCGCAGCCCCAGCGCGTGCGCCTGGGCCACCAGGGTGTCGAAGTCGGCCAGGGTTCCGTAGGCCGGGTCGATCGCCCGGTAGTCGGCGATGTCGTAGCCATGGTCGCGCTGCGGCGAGCGGTAGCAGGGGTTCAGCCAGATCGCGTCGCAGCCGAGCCCGGCGATGTGCGGCAGCCCCTGCCGCAGTCCGGCCAGATCACCCACCCCATCGCCGTTGCCGTCCCGGAAGGAGCGCAGGTACACCTGGTAGACCACCGCGTCCCGCCACACCGGATCGGACATTCCCACGGCCGGCTGCGGCAGCGGCGCGGTCGCCACCGCCCCGTCGGCGCGGTACCGGGAACGGCCGTCGTCCATGTGATCGCCTTCGACTCGGGGCTCCGCTGACGTGGTGCACTGTTTACTAAACCGATCCAACAGAACTGTTGAACGCTTGTCAAGCCCCCATGGAGCACCGTGGGCGTCGCGCCGAGGCCCGCAACCAATCTGGCGTTGCAGTTGTTCGGCCAAAGTCGGGTTTTGGCCGAACAGATACGACGTCAGACGGACGATCAGCCCTGCTTGGGGTCAATCCCTCAAAGACCGCACCCAGCGGGTGACGGTGGCCCTAGATTGGCAACCGTTGGCGATCCGAACCGCGCATCGAGAAGGCTCCATGGACGACCGCTATGGGCAGGCAGGCCAGGCGTCGCTGCTGCTTCAGCATTGTCCGCTGCTGGACGAGGCTGACCCCCTGCCTGAAGGTTTGATCGAGCGCATGGTGGTCGCCGTGGGTCACGCGCTGGGCCGCCACCCGATCGAGTCTCCGGCATCGACGTTGTTGGCTCCCGACCCCAGCTGACGTTGCAGTTGTTCGGTCAAGATCGAGCCTTGGCCGAACAGGTACGACGCCAGATCGACGGCCAGCTCAGCTCGCGGGCGCGTACCGTCCGGACCGGACGGCCCGGTCGCGAGCCTTGGCGGCCTCAGCCTCCCGGTTCTTGGCCGGCGCGGTGGTGACCAGGTCGTCCAGCAGGTGCTGGGTGGCGTGGGCCACCGCCTCGACCGCCCGGTCGAAGGCCTCCTGGTTGGCCTTGGAGGGTTTCGTGGTTCCGGCGATCTTGCGGACGTACTGCACGGCGGCGGCGTACACCTCGTCCGACGTGGCGGCCGGCTCGAAGTTGTGAAGGACGTGGATGTTACGGCACATGGAGTGACCCTACGTCGGTGTGGCTGGCTGGTGAAGACCCTGGCTCGCGGTCCTTCGGTCGAGGCCGGAGCCGTCCGGCGTCCACCAACCCGCCCATCTTCGGGTTGAATGGGCGGGGTGGACACCACCCTGACCGCACCGTTCCGATCCGTCGGGCCCGTTTCCCCCGGCCGAGGTCAGTGAGATGTGGTTCAGCTCCCGCGGCGACCGGTTGCTGACCAAGGTCGAGGCGATTTCGATTGCCCAGTTGGAGGGCTATCCGCTGTCGGTGCGCACCTTCGACCGGCTGCTGCTGACCGGTCAGGCTCCCGCCGCTCAGCGCCTGGTCGGGGCGGAGCCGCTGTGGAGCGAGGCGTTGATCCTGGAATGGAGCCAGGGCCAGCTCCCGGAGGCGTTGGCCGCCGAGGCCGACCGCCTGCTCACCGCCGGCTGGGAGGACCAGACCCCCGACGGACTGCCGGAACTCGGCACGGTCACGCTGGCCGACGACGTCCCGACCCACCTGGCCGTGCTGTGGGCCGAGCGTCACCTGCTCGACGAACTCCGCAGCCTGACAGCCGAGCGGGAGAGCTACCGGTCCGAGCTGGCGGACGGCGGCCGCCCCCGGCGGTGGGTGGCCGGGCGGCTCCGCCGCGTCCGCGAACTCGATGCGCTGGAAGCCAGGATCCAGGCCGACCTCCGGACCTGTTCGTCCTGGGTGATGCAGCTGCTGCGTTGGTCGCAAGCCGAGTTGCCGCGACGGCGGAAGCTGGCGCTGGAGGACGCCGACATCGCCACCGAACGACGGCAGCGGGGCCTCGACCTCGCCGAGCTGCAGGTCTTCCGCTCGTCGCGGGAGTTCGTCAGCGGGGATCCGCGAAGAGCCACCCCGCGTGCGGTGGAGACGTCCGAGCGCGTCCGGCTCGAGGGTCTTCACCTCAGCCACCACTGGCGGTTGGACGCCACCGATCGGGATGCGCCGGGCCGGTACCCGAACGGGCCGGGAACCTGGCGAGTCTCCTGGAACCCCGCCAACCGGGAGCTCTACGGCTACGAGGAGGCCTCCGAACAGGTTCTGCTGATCGGACGGCTTCCCACCCCCGTCGATCGGCAGTCCATCGTCGACTGGATCGAACCCATCTCGGCCCGCCAGCCGGAGCGCAACTCGTTAGCGCTGGTCGTTGAACTCTTCGCCGCTCAGCAACGCGCGGGGTTCCCGTCGTTGGCTCCGCCGCAGCCGGCGCCCTAGCCGAGACCCGGCCAGCCAGCGCCCCACCGATCGCCACCAATCGCGACGCGTGCCCAGCACCGCGGTGGCGGCGATCAGCGGCGAAGGCTGCACCGACTCGACGAAGAGTTGGGGTGGCGACGATCAGCCGCACCACCGGCAGCCCGTCGTCGGTCCGGTAGCCGGAGTCGCGCCAGGTGCGAACCTCGAGCACCTGCGCCACCGCGCGGATGCGATGCGGGCGACGCTGCATGCCCGCCATTGCGCTCACGGCTTCAAAGAATGCCTCATCGCTGACCGGCAGAGCCGGGTCGGGGGAGAGGTCGTGACCCAGCGCCCGCAGCACGTCGAACACCGCGCCGGTGCCGGATCCGAAGCGATTCCCCGGCAGCGATCCCGTCCAGTTCTCGTCCAGGTGGGCGGCGGTTCCGGTGAGCACGACCCAGCTCGCCAGCATCAACTCGGGGTGGGCGATCTCCACCAGCCAGAAGGCGATCTCGCCGAACTGCCGACCGGAGTCATGGTGCAGGATGTCGTGAACCGCGTCCCCCTCCAACCCGAACCAGTGCTTGTAGGCGAGGGAGGGCTCGGCTGCGTCCGGCAGCTCACCCAGGGCCGCGACCGCCGCGTCGAGATGGGGCAGGGCCTGCGCCGGGTCGGAGCCCACCCGCTCATAGACCGCCTCACGCCGCACTCCACCGGACGCCTGCAACCCGGTTAGCGATCCTTCGGCCGACAGCTCCCGGCTGCGCGACCGCCTCACCCGGACCTCCTGCGAGGAGGCGCCGAGCAGGTGCGCGATCTTGGGCGGACTGACGTAGTAGGGGTGGCGCATGAGGCCATCATGCCCCGGTGGGCTGACAAGGTCGGCGGGCGCGGCGTTCCGGGTGGCGCTGCCGATAGGCTGCCCGGGTGTCGATTCGGCTGGTGCTCTGCGATGTGGACGGCACCCTGCTGGGCAGCGACTCTGAGCGGGTGACCGACCGGGTGCGCGACGCCATCCGCCGGACGGCCGAAGCCGGCGTGGTCGTGGGCTTCGCCACCGGGCGCACTACGTTCAGCCTGAAGCCGGTGGTCGACGACCTGGAGCTGGAGCGGGCCTGGGCGGTCTGTAACAACGGGACGGTGCTGGCCCACTATTCGACCGACCTGCCGGACGGGTTCGAGGTGGTCCGGCAGACGACCTTCGATCCCGCTCCCGCGGTGCACCGGCTGCTGACCGCGCTGCCGGGGGCGGTGGTGGCGTCCTGGCAGGACACCACCTACCTGACCACCCGGTTGTTCCCGCCGGACGAACTCGTCGCCGAGCAGGTGGTCCCGCTGGGCGAGGTGCTGGCCACCCCCACCACCAAGGCGGTGTTGCGCTGGCCGGGACGGACCTGCGCCGAGGTGCTCGCCCTGCTCGACGAGATCGAGTTGCCGCCGGACGTCACGGGAGTGCCCTCCAAGCACGTCGCCTGGCTCGACCTGTTGCCGGCCGGGGTTTCCAAAGCCGCCGGCGCCGCCACCCTGGCCGGGCAGCTGGGTCTGGCCGCCGCGGAGGTGATGGCGATCGGCGACGACTACAACGACCTCGAGTTGCTGCGCTGGGCCGGGCACGGCGTGGCGATGGGCGGCGCGCCGGCGGCCGTGGTCGAAGCGGCGGACGCCAGCACCACCGGCATCGACCAGGACGGCGTGGCCGAGGCGCTGGACGCTCTGATCGCCGACCTCGGACGAGACCACCCAACCCTGCCCAGCATCCGCCCGGCGACACCGGCCGACCACGCCGTGCTCCAAGCGGTGGAGGACGCCGCCGACCGGCTGCTGATCGACTGGCTCGGCGCCACCCGCTGGCCGGCCGCCGCCCCCGGCGAGACCAGGGCCGCGCTGGACGGGTTCGTCCTGGTGCTGGAACTGGACGGGGCGGTGGCGGGCTTCGCCCACGTCCTCGACCTCGGGCGGCTCGCCCACCTGGAACAGCTGTCGGTGACCCCCGAGCACGGCCGTCGCGGCCACGGACGACGGCTGCTCGACGCCGCCATCGTGGAAGCCCGCCGGCGGGGACACCGTCGGATGACGCTGCGGACCTACGCCGACGTCCCCTGGAACGCGCCCTTCTATCAGCGCCACGGCTTCACCGAGGAGGAGCCGGCGACCGCCTTCGACCGGAGCCTGGTGGCGATCGAACAGCGGCTGGGTCTCGACCGCTACGGCCGCCGCGTCCAGCTGGGGCTCGACCTGTAAACGACGCCGCGAGCGGCGAATCCGACAGCTCGAAAAGCGGAGTGCTGAGCGGAACCACGTCCGCCCAGCACCCACTCAGCCCTTCACGCAGAGCAGGGTCTGCAGCCGGGCCTCGACCTCGACGAGGTCGACCTGCGCCGCCATCACCTCGTCGATGTCCTTGTAGGCGCCGGGGATCTCGTCCACCACGCCGGCGTCCTTGCGGCACTCGATGCCGGCGGTCTGGGCGGCGGAGATCCGCGGTGGTGAAGGTCCGCTTCGCCTGGCCGCGGGACATCCGGCGTCCGGCACCGTGGGAGGCGGACCACAACGACTCCTCGTTGCCGAGACCGCGCACCACGTAGCTGCCGGTGCCCATCGAGCCGGGGATCAGTCCCCGATCGTTGATACCCGCACGGATCGCGCCCTTCCTCGTTACGAGCAACTCGGTACCGTCAGTCAGCACCTCCCGGGCCACGTAGTTGTGGTGGCAGAGCACCGCCTCGTCGAACGCGACGGACGAGCCCAGCGCGGAGAACCAGTCGGTGACGACCTTCTGCACGGTGGCGAGCATGATCGTCCGGGAGAGCATCGCGTAGTCCTGCGCCCACCACAGGTCGTTCAGGTAGGCGTCCATCTCCGCAGTGCCGGCCAGGAACACCGCCAGATCCCGATCCGGCAGCCCGAGGTTGTGCTCCAGCGTCCGGGCGGTGGCGATGTGCCGCTCGGCCAGCTCCTTGCCGATGTTCCGGCTGCCGGAGTGCAGGGTGATCCACAGGTGGTCGTCGGCTTCGGCAGCGCACAGCTCGATGAAGTGGTTGCCGCCACCCAGCGAACCGCACTGCGATAGGGCGCGTCCCTCCCGCTGGTCGATGCCCGGGGCGCGAAGGTCGTCGAACCGGCCGAACAGCTGGTCGAACCGGGTGCGCAGCCGGAAGTCCGACCGCAGGATCGGCGCCTGGCCGTCATTGCCGTTGAAGCCGACCGGGACCGCGGCCTCGATCGCGACCCGCAGCGAGTGCAGGTCGTCCGGCAGGTCGTTCAGCGTCAGGTTGGTGCGGACGCCGGCCATGCCGCAGCCGATGTCGACGCCCACCGCGGCGGGGCTGACCGCGTCCCGCATGGCGATGACGGAACCGACGGTCGCGCCCTTGCCGAGGTGGACGTCCGGCATCACCCGGACCCGGTCGACCCAGGGCAGCCGGGAGATGTTGCGCAGCTGGTCGAGGGCGGCCGGCTCCACCTCGTGCGGGCGCGCCCACATCCAGGTGTTGCCGTCGGCCGCGCCCGGCAGCGCGATCGGAAACTCCGGATGGAGTCGGTTGATGGACATGATTCCTCTCTTCATCAGTGTGTTCGGTAGTAGCACCGGACAAATCGAACTCCAGATTGACTTCAGGGCCCCGTTTCGGGCTCGGTCAGCTCATCTGCAGTTCGATTTGTCCGGCTCACCGGTACTTGGCCGGCCGAAGCTCGGCCAGGGTGGGGACGTGAGGCCGGAACTGCAGTTGCATCCCGGCCTCTTCGGGCGTCCGGTCGGCCTTGAGCCCGTTGCAGGCCAGGCAGGCCGCAACGGTGTTCGTCCAGGTCGACCGGCCACCCCGGGACCTCGGCACGATGTGGTCCCAGGTGTTGCCGGTCCGGCCGCAGTAGGCGCAGGTCCAGCGGTCGCGCCGCAGCACGTTGGCCCGGCTGCAGACCAGCGTCCCGGTCGCCTCCCACACCCACTTGGTGTAGATCCAGCGCTCCAGTTCGACCGACCTGGGCACCGGGTACGGACCAATCGTCGCGCCCGGTACCGCCTCGTGGACGCGGGCGACCTGCCGGTGCAGCATGCCGATGGCGTGCTGCACGGTGACTTCGCCGAGCACCTGCTGGCCGCCGGCGTTGAGAATGACCACCTGGGACATGTCGCCCCTCCTTTCGAATCTGGTGGTGGATGGTGTGCGGTGCTGACTGGACATGAAAAACCGCCCTACTCGGCTGGCGAGCGGGCGGTCCCGGTGTTCCTGAACACGGTCCAGGGTTCAACCTGGTGGTGTTAGGCCAACGGCCCACTCCCGCCGGCATCGATCTGCTCGCCGAGGTACCCGAATCGCTCGGAGGCATGCCACAACGGCGCGACCAGCAGCTCACGCTGCAGGCGCTTCGCGCTTTTCATGCCGGGCATTGTTCGTTGCCCCTTGTTCGAGATCAGCCGGGCAGGCTATCGAGCCGTCCGCTGAAGGGTCAAATCGACGTTGGCGCCAGCTGGCGTCGCACTTGTTCGGCCAAGATCGTGGGAAGCCGACCAACTACATCATCAGATGGTGGACGGGACCGCTGTTGGCGTCAGCGAGGGGAGGTTCTGGTCTGCACCAAGCGCCAGATGAGCGGGGTCAGGATCAGCTGCATCGCCAGATCGAGCTTGCCGCCGGGGATCACGATGCTGTTCGCCCGGGACATGAAAGAACCGTCGATCATCGAGCGCAGGTAGGGGAAGTCGATGCCGCGGGGGTCGGCGAACCGGATCACCACCATGGACTCGTCCGGGGTCGGGATCCAACGGGCGATGAACGGGTTGGAGGTGTCCACGATCGGCACCCGCTGGAAGTTGATGTGGGTGTTGGTGAACTGCGGGCAGATGTAGTGCACGTAGTCGGGCATCCGGCGCAGGATGGTGTCGGTGACGGCCTCGGTGGAGTAGCCGCGTTTGGCGCGGTCGCGGTGCAGTTTCTGGATCCATTCCAGGTTGATGATCGGCACCACGCCGATCCGCAGGTCGGCGTAGCGGGCGACGTCGACGGTGTCGGTCTGGACCGCGCCGTGCAGGCCTTCGTAGTACAGCAGGTCGGTGCCCTCGGGCAGGTCGCGCCAGGGGGTGAAAGTGCCCGAGGGCTGGCCGAACTCCGCCGCCTCGCGGTCGTCGTGGATGTACTCGCGCACCCGGCCGGTGCCGTCCTCGCCGTAACGGCGGAACAGGGTCTCCAGTTCCTCGAACAGGTTCGCGTCCGGGCCGAAGTGGCTGAACTCGTTGCGGCCGGCGGACGCCGCCTCCTGGGCTGCCCGGCGCATCCCCTCGCGGTCGTAGCGGTGGAAGGAGTCGCCGTGGACGATCGCGGCCGTCACCCCTTCGCGGGCGAAGATCTGTTGGAAGGTCTCGGTGACCGTGCTGGTGCCGGCGCCGGACGAGCCGGTGACGGCCACCACCGGGTGTTTGCGGGACATGGTGCCTTCCTCGGGTCAGTCGGTGAACAGGGTGCGGTGGTGGAACAGCGGGTGGCAGAACTCGCGGTCGTCGTCCTGTTCGGCGAAGTAGTGCCGCAGGCGGTCGACCTCGGTGGCGCAGCCCAGGAACAGCGGCACCCGGGCGTCCAGTGTCGCCGGCGCCACGTCGAGCACCCGCTGGGCGCCGGTGGTGGCGGCTCCGCCGGCCTGTTCGGCCAGGAAGGCCAGCGGCGCGGCGTTGTGCAGCAGCGGAGCCAGCCAGGCGTCCGGCTTGTCGGTGTCGGGGACGAGGAACAGCCCGCCGCTGGTCAGCACCCGGTAGGCCCCGACCAGGGCGGACGCGTTCCACCGCATGGTGTAGTCGCGGCCGCGCGGCCCGTCGGCGCCGAGGACGCATTCTTCGACGTAGCGTTTCACCGCCGCCGGCCAGTGGGGTGCCTCGGTGGCGTTGATCGCGAACATCGGGCGGTCCTCCGGGATGGTCAGCCGGGGGTGGGTCAGCACGAAGTTGCCGACCTCGCGGTCGAGGGTGAAGCCGTCCACGCCGTCGCCGGTGGTGAGGATGAGCACCGTCCGGGGCCCGTAGAGCACCACCCCGGCGCTGATCTGCCGGCTACCGGGCTGCAGGAAGTCGTCGGCGACGCAGGGGCCATCGTCGGCGCGCTCCAGCACCGAGAAGGCCGAGCCGACCGGCAGGTTGTCGGTCAGGTTGGTCATGCCGTGCATCGCCTCGAACCCCAGCAGGTAGCGGCCGGACGGCGACACCTGGTGGATCCGGCTGGACCCCGCCACCGAGATGCCGGCCAACTGCTCGATCCCCTCGGTCTGGGCCAGCAGCGCGTCGGTCGCCAGCCGGCGCAGGGTGCGCCGGACCTGCTTCTCGGTGGCCGCCTCCCGTCCGGGGGCGTCGAGGATCAGCGGACCGCGGGCCACCGCCGAGGCGGCCAGCTTCGCCGACACCGCGACCGCGCTCAGGACGTGAGCGAACGCGGGATCGTGCTCGCGCGCACCGACATCCAGTAGGTGCTGGGTCAGCGTTCGGGCCGCCATCGGCCGCACTCCTCTCCGAACGTGTCGCGATACTGCGTCTCGATGCCCCGCGAGACCTGGAAACCCCGGCCAATCGCGATCGAGGTGCAGATTCGCGTCATTCCGCTACCGGTCGCCCGGGACGCGGGGACGGTTCCGGCGTCCCGGGTCAGCGGAACCGTCCCCGCGTTCCACCGGCACTGGGTCAGGGATTGGGCCGCCATCGCCGGCTCACCCCGCTTCGGAGGTGACGGGTTTCTGCAACTCGATGTCCCCAGGGGCCCGAAAAACCCGGTCGATCACTATCGAGTTGCAGAATCGCGACATACCGTCATCGGCCATGGTCAGCCGCCCAGGCCGAGGCGTTCCCGCCAGCCGGGGTAGAGCCGGTCGGCGTCGGCCGGGAAGGACTCGAAGGCGCGGGCGAACTCGCGGTGCTCCCGGGCCCATTCCACCGGGTCGGCGCCGGCCGCCCAGCAGTCGTGCGCCTGCCGCAGCGAGCGGGCACCGGCAGCCGGGCCGTCCAGGTGGCCGTACGAGCCGCCGCCGGCGGTGTTGATCACATTGGCGTGGCCCAGGTTGGCGAAGAAGCCGGGCAGCCGCAGCGCGTTCATGCCGCCGGAGACGATCGGCGTGGTAGCCCGCATGCCGTACCACTGCTGGAAGTAGGCCGGGCCCTGGTACTCGTCGCGCTCGATGATGTAGGCGATCGCGCGGTCGTCCGCGGCGCCCTCCATCTTGCCGTGGCCCATCGTCCCGACGTGAATGCCGGACGCCCCCTGCAGCCGGGCCATCTTGGCCAGCACGTAGGCGGTGTAGCCGCGCTTCGAACTGGGCGAAGTGACCATGCCGTGGCCGGCCCGGTGGTAGTGCAGGAACTGCCGCGGGAAGTTCCGCCGGGCGGTGGTGATCATGCCGGGGCCGCCGACGAAACCGTCCACCAGGAAGGCGACCTTGTCGGCGTCCGGGCCGAAGGCCTGCAGGATGAACTCGCCGCGGGCGATCATCTCGGCGTGGTCGTCGGCGGTGATGTTGGCGCTGAACAGCTTGGCCTCGCCGGTCTCGTCCATCGCCCGCTTCATCGCGTCGTAGACCAGCGGGATGGTCTGGCGCAGCGGGGCGAAGACCTGGTTGCCCTGCGGCTCGTCGTTCTTGATGAAGTCGCCGCCCAGCCAGAACTCGTAGCAGGCCCGGGCGAACGGTTCGGGACGCAGCCCGAGCTTGGGCTTGACGATGGTGCCGGCGATGTAGCCGCCGTTGGTGACCGGACGACCCAGGATCCGCCACAGCTCGGCGATGTTCATTGCCGGGCCGTCGAACAACTCGATCGCCCGCCGGGGGACGTGGAAGTCGTACAGCTTGGCGTACTCGATGTCACCCATCCCCTGGTTGTTGCCGATGGTCAGGGTGAGGAAGGAGACCAGCATCATCCGGCCGTCGATGATGTTGTGGTCGAACAGCTCCAGCGGGTAGGCGATCCGCACCTCCTCCGCCGCCTCGTCGACGTGGTAGACCAGCGCGTCCACACCCTTGGTGAAATCGTCGGTGGTGGAGACCTCCACGTTGGTACCGGTGGAGGATTCGGCAGCGAAGTGGGCGGCGGCCTCCAGGTAGCCGGTGCCGGGCTTCGGCTTGAGCTTGTAGGCGCAGAGGATGTAGCGACCACTGGCGATCAGGTCGTCCTCGCGCAGATCCAGGTTGGCGTAACGGGCTGATTGGTCCACGATGACTCCTTTGCGCCGAACGCTAACCATTGCACCGGCTGCCCGCGCCGCTTCGGCCGAACCTCCGCAAATTCCCAGCCGAGGCTGGTCCGGCGAACGAATTTCCCAGCGCCCACCGCCGCCACCGGACTTTTGACCGGTGCTCCGGTTCGCCACCGCACCGTGCCGGGGCCGTAACCACTGCGTAACTCCCGGCTGGTTGAGTGGGAAACCCCCCCGAGCGTGAGGAGCGACCTGGTGAAACTGGCCCTGCTCCATCTGCGTCGGGATCGCCCCTGGGACACCGGTTTCCAGCGGGAACTGGACGAACTCAATGCCGGCGCCCGGGCGGCGGTGGCGGCGTTGGGCTGGGAAGGGGTCTTCGTGGCCTGCGCCGAGGTGCCGCACAGCACCGCCCGCGAGATCGCCGCCAGCGCGGACGCGGTGGTGATCCTCGGCGGCGAGGACGTCGACCCGCAGTTCTACGGTGGCCCGACCCAGTACCGGGACGCGGGACGCCACGAGCCGCTCGCCGACGCCGCCCAGATAGCGGTGGTCCGGGATGCGCTGGCCACCGGCCAGCCGCTGCTGGGCATCTGCCGCGGCCACCAGTTGCTCAACGTCGCGCTCGGCGGGACGCTGATCCAGCACCTGCCCACGGTGGCGCAGCACCGCGGCGCGGGCAGCGGGGACGCCGCCTACGCCCGTCCCTCGGTGGTGGTCGACCGGTTCACCGGCCTGGAGCCGGACGTGCCGCCCGACCAGCCCCGGTGCAGCCACCACCAGGCGGTGGAACGGCTGGGCCAGGGGCTGCAGGCCGCGGCCCGCGCCTCGGACGGCGTGATCGAGGCGGTGGTGCACAGCAGCGCCCCGCTCACTGGCGTCCAGTGGCACCCCGAGCATCCGGCGGTCAGCCTGGTGCAACTCACCGGCCTGCTCCGCCGGCTGGAGCGGCAGCACCGCCACCGCCAGGCGGTGCGCAGCCCGCTCCGCTCCGCCTGACCGCCTGCTCACCGCTGGGCGCCCCGCCGCTCGTCCTACGGTGAGCCGGGCCGCCCCTCGGTACGTGATTGTGCGTACCGACCTTTCCAGAAGACGCTATCCGGGACCATTTACGAAACAGGTTCTGTACATATTGCTGTCAGCATTAGCGACGGCCAGGATCGCCGGCGTGCCGCTCATCAGTGCTAGCCACAGGCGTGGAAGTCGGCCGACGGCTGATTTATGAATGATCGATCGCGTATAAATCCAACCAATTTAGGTAAGCCTAAGAATGCTTGTTTGCCGAGAAATGAATGGCTAATGTGAATCACGTCGAAGGTCTCTCACAGGAGGTTCATCATGAGCACCGCATCGATCGTCAAGTCCTGCAGCACCACCTCGTGCGCGTTCAACGACGGCAGCTGCACCGCGTTTGCCATCACCGTGGGCGGCTCGGGCGCGAAGGCGTCCTGCACCACGTTCATCGCGCTCGACGCCCGCGCCGGGCTGTCGTCCGCCAAGGGTCAGGTGGGCGCCTGCAAGCGCCTGGAGTGCGTGCACAACGCCGACCTGCTGTGCACCGCGGCCGAGATCGCCGTCGCCGGCGACGAGGCCGAGTGCCTCACCTACGAAGCGCGCTGATCCGTCGCTGACTCGAGGAGCTGGTGGAGCCCATCCGCCAGCTCCTCCATGCTGTCCGCCGGCTCTTCGAAGCCGAACACCACCACGGCGGTGAGCCCGGGCGCGACCTCCATCAGGGTCAGGCCGGTGCGGTCGATGTCCACGCAGAAGATCTGCCGGCCCATGTGCGCGCAGCCGCCGGTGGAACTCCCGGCCAGCACCGCCGCCGCATCCCAGCCGGCCGCGGCCGCGGTCAGCAGTTCGTCCAATTCGTGCTGGGAGAGCCGCGCCACCAGGTCACGGGCCTCCCACTCCGCCGCGGCGCTGGGGAAGACCGCCGGCTCGTCGGCCAGCTCCTCGAAGGCCAGCGGTGTCACGCCGGAACAGTCGTGCAGCAGCACCCGATCGGTGCGGACGATGCCCAGCCGGCCACCCCGCGCTCCGGCCAGTTCGGCCATCGCGGGGGACAGTCCGTCCGCCAGGTACTCGTCGCGCAGGTCGTCCGGTAGCCACTCCAGCATGCCGAGCAGGTGGAGCGCGCAGGAGGTGATCCGGACCGACCACTCCGGCGCTTCCTTGACGATGTCGAACCGCACCCGCAGCGGCGTCCGCTCCCAGGTGGTGACCGGGATCTCGGCATCGGCGATGCCGGCGACCAGCAGCTCGCCCTCCCGGCTCAACCCGTGGACCAGCGCGGCGGCTTCGACCGACGGGGCCAGGTCGTAGGCGATCAGCGAGGCTCGGCCGGCACCGGCCAGCAGGCGGCGGGCCAACGAGACCGCGCGAGCCTGGGGGAGAGCGTGGACCGACGAGATCTGGG
This sequence comes from Propionicimonas sp., assembly GCA_049840415.1. GTDB lineage: Bacteria > Actinomycetota > Actinomycetes > Propionibacteriales > Propionibacteriaceae > Propionicimonas. The sequence goes on from JASGLB010000014.1 coordinate 1,002,479, forward strand.
TGGGTTCCACGCGTCCTCCGTCCGAAATAGGCAAGGTGAGCCTAACCTAAATATCCCGGGATCGAAAGTTTCGTCTCTGAACCTGGACGCCGGACGTCCACCAGCTGGGCTCGCAGCGAGGCTGCGGCCAGGGCGGGCTGCTCCCAGCGTTGTCCGGCGCCGCCGGGCGAGGACGGGATCGGCGGGCGCTTGACCTTGACGCTACGTCAAGGTTCAGACTGATCCGGTGACCTCCAAGACCACCCTGCCGCTGTACCTCACCGCGACCGCCACCTCGCTGTTCGGCAATGCCTCGATCGCGATCGTGCTGCCCTGGCTGGTGCTGGAGCGGACCGGCGATCCCGCGCTGGCCGGGACGGTCGCCGCGGTCAGCGCGGTGCCCTCGGCGATCGCCGCCTTCGCCGGCGGCCACCTGATCGACCGGGTGGGACGACGCCGGATGTCGGTGATCGCCGACATCGGCTCGGCGGTGTCGGTCGCCGGGCTGGCGGTCGCCGACGCCGTCTTCGGCCTGGACGTGTTCTGGTTCGTCGCGCTGGGCGTGCTCGGCGCGCTGTTCGACGTCCCCGGCATGACCGCCCGCGACACCCTGCTGGCGAATGTCGCCGAGACCTCCGGGGTGGCGCTGGACCGGATCGCCTCGTTGCGCGGGCTGCTGTTCGGCCTCTCCTTCCTGGCCGGTCCGGCGCTGGCCGGCTGGTTGCTCACCGTGCTGCCGTCGATCGACGTGGTGTGGGTCACCGCGGCCTGTTCGGCGATCGCCGCGCTCACCATCGGCGTGATGCCGCTGGCCGCCTCCGCCGCCGAGCCGCACCAGGACACCTCGGCGCTGGCCGGGCTGACCCTGATCCGGCGCAGCCGTCCGCTGCTGTCGCTGCTGGTGATCAGCCTGGCCTCGGTGGTGCTGGTCGGTCCGCTGCTCAGCGTTGTGCTGCCGGCGCACTTCAACGCCCTGGCCGAGCCGGGCCTGCTCGGCCTGACCCTCTCGGCCTACGCCGTCGGCACCATGGTCGGCTCCGGGATCTACGCCTGGCTGTTCGCCGGACGGCGCTGGGCGGCCTGGGTGGCTGCCAACCTGCTCTACGCCGCCTCGGGCATCCTGATCGCCACCCTCGACGGCTTCTGGCTGGTGGCGGCGGGGATGGTGGCGGCCGGGCTGGGTTCGGGGCTGCTGCAGCCGATCACCACCGTGGTGATGACCGAGCAGGTACCCGACGCGCTGCGCGGCCGGGTGTTCGGCACCTACTCGGCGCTGGCCATGGTGGCCACCCCGCTCGGCCTGGGGATGATCGCGGCCGTGCTGGCCGGTGCCGACCTGCGGGCCGGGGCCTGGGTGCTGGCGCTCGGCTGGCTGCTCGCCTCGGCCTACGCCGTGGTCGCTCCCGGGCTGCGGGAGTACATCGCCGCCGACCGGACCTCCGACAGATCGGCGGCCTCCTGATGGCCACGTTGAGCATCGGCCGGTTGGCCGAGTACGTCGGTGTCACCCCGCGGGCGATCCGGCACTACCACGCGCTCGGCCTGCTGCCCGAGCCGGAGCGCACCGCGTCCGGCTACCGCAGCTACCGGGCTGAGGACGTCATCGACCTGCAGCGGATCAAGGTGCTCACCGACGCCGGCGTCCCGCTCGCCCGGGTGCGGGAGCTGATGGACGCGGACCCGGCCGCGCTGCGGGCGGCCGTCGCCGAACTGGACGCCGAGTTGGCCGGCCGGATCAGCGCGCTGCGGCGTACCCGCCGCTCGCTGGCCGCGCTGGCCAACGGCGAGGATCCGTTCCTGTCCCCGCGGCTGGCTGCGGTCCACGCCAGGATGCGCGAACTCGGCGTCTCCGAGCACACCCTGGCCGCCGACCGGGACGGCTGGATCCTGGTGCAGGCGCTGTACCCGGACCTGATCGAAAGCTGGGCGGCCGCCCAGCACGACATGTTCGACGACCCCGGGTACCGCGAGCTCTACCTGCTCACCGACCAGGCGCAGAACTGGACGCCGGACGACCCCCGGATCGAGGAACTCGCCCAGCGCACGATCGCCTGGGTGCGCGGGCTGTACGCGCGGGCGGAGCAGGTCGAGACCGAGGGCTGGGTGGTCGATTCCACCGCCTACCGGCTGGTCACCAACTACCGCCGGGACAGCTCGCCGGGCTGGCGCCGCTTCATGGAGCGGGTCGAGGAGCTGGCGGCCGAGGTCGACCCGGGCTCAGGCGTCTTCTGACGGTGTCGGCGGGTGGTAGGTGGCGGTGATCCTGCGGTTGGTGAACACCGGACGGATGTCGGGCCGGATGCCCTCGGTGAGCGGCACCGTCTCGCCGGCCGCCACCTTCTCGTAGATGTCCACGAACTCCCGGGACTGCGCCTCGATGGTGTACTGGGCGGCCATCTCGCGGCTCCGGGCGGCGGCCCTGGCCTTGAAGGCCGGATCCTTCAGCGCCGCCAGCATCTCGATGATCGTCCCCGCCAGCGAGACCGGGTTGGGCCGGGAGAACATCGCGTTCACCCCCGGCTCCATCACCAGCCGCAACTCGTGGTCGACCGAGACGAACGGCAGCCCGGCGTGGGCGGCCTCGTGCAGCACCAGCGCCTGGGTGTCGGTGGTCGAGGTGAACAGGAAGATGTCGCCGGAGGCGTAGTAGGCGCCCAGCTTCTCCCGCGGGACCTGGCCGACCAGCTTCACCCCACCGTGCCGGGCGGCGTGCTTCAACTGCCGGCGCAGGCTGGGCTGGGTGGTCTTCCAGTCGCCCACCAGCATCAGCTCCGCGTTGGGAATGTGGTCGCGCACCAGTTCGAAGCCCTCGAGCATCAGGTCGATGCCCTTCTCCACCGCGATCCGCCCGACATAGAGCAGCCGTGGGCCGCGTCCCTTCGGGATCGGCGGCAACTCGGGCAGCGCGTCGGTGCCGTTGGGCACCACCCGCACCTTCGCGCAGGGGGCGATCTCCAGCACCCGCTTGGCGGTCTTGTCCGACGGGGTGGTGACCACGTCGGCATCGGCCAGCATGCCCGCCGCCACCTGCAGCAGCTCGACCTGGGCCCGTCCCCGCCGCGGCCGCTGGAACCGGATGGTCTTGCGCAGCTTCTTCCAGGTGATCCCCTCCATGTGCAGGGTGTACACCTTGTAGGCGGCGTTCAGCAGCGGCACCAGGTGCCAGTAGTGGTCGGCGTAGGCCTCGAAGTCGGTGTGCCAGGTGATGATCAGCGGACGGTTGGCGCGCTGCGCCACCCACATCCCCAGCAGGCCGATCCCGCCCAGGCCGTGGACGTGGATCACGTCCGGCGGATTGGCCACCAGCTGCGCCAGCCGGTAGTCGAAGTCCTTGCCCATCGAGATCCGCACCGGGTTGCCGGGCAGCGGCACCGAGGGCAGCCGGATCTCCCGGCGCCGGTCGTGCCCGGCGTACGGGTTGGGACCGTCCGCCACCGGGGCGACCACCAGCAGCCGGTGGCCGGCCTCCAGCACCTGCTGCTCGACGAACTGCACCGCGTACAGCAACCCGGAGTGCCCGGGGCCGTAGTTGTCGGTGAACTCGGCGATGGTGAGCGGCTTGAAGGGCTTGGCTTCGTCGTCGGCAGTCTCGGGAACGTCCGTCGCCCCGGGTGAGCTGTCCTCGTGAACGTCGCTGTTGATGGCAATCCTCCTGCGGCGGTGTGCGACACACATTAGTGCGGCGGCGCGGGCGGCGGCATCCCCCGTAAGGACGACATCGACCGAGCGGGTCGTCACCGCGGACTACGCCGCGGCCTGACGTGGGGTCGGCTCGGGACCGGTCAGCCGACCAGCGACCCGTACCGGGACTTGGCCTTCTCCAGGGCGGTGACGTAGCCCGCCCGCTGGTAGCCGGCGGCGTCCGTATCGGCGGGGACGGACAGCAGCCCGCGGGCCGCGTCCACCGAGGTGAAGCCCTTGCGGGTCAGCCAGGTGTCCAGGCCGTCCAGCAGGACGCGGGAGTAGTCGCGGCCGTGCCGGACCAGCGCCGAGGTGGTCATCACCACGTCCGCGCCGGCCAGCAGGTAGGCCACCACGTCGTCCGCGGTCTCCACGCCCGAGGTCGCGGCGATCGAGACCGGCAGCCGGTGCCGTAGCGCGGCGATCCAGGTGCGGGGGAGCCGGGCTTCGGCGGGGTTCGACAGCTCGACGCCGGGCACCACCTCGACCCGCTCGACGTCCACGTCCGGCTGCAGGAAGCGGTTGAACAGCACCAGGCCGTCCGCGCCGGCCTCGACCAGTTTCACCGCGAAGCTGCCGAAGGAGGAGAAGTAGGGCGCCAGCTTCACCGCGACCGGGATCGAGATGTTCTGCTTCACCGCGGCGACGATGTCGAGGTGGCGCTGCTCGACGTCCGGGCCGGCCAGGCTGGTGTCGCCCGGGACGAAGTAGATGTTCAGTTCGAGGGCGGACGCACCGGCCTCCTCGAGCTGGCGGGCGAACTGCACCCAGGAGCCCAGCGAGGAGCCGTTCAGCGAGGCGATCAGCGGGACGTCGATCGCCCGGGACGCCCGCTCGACCAGGGTGAGGTACTTCACGGCCACGGTCTCCACCGGCTCGGCGGAGACGGACGGGAAGTACGAGGTTGCCTCGGCGAACAGGTCGGCGTGCTCCTCCTCGAGCAGGGCGTCGCGCTCGGCCTGCTCGAGCTGGGCGCGAACCTGCTCCTCGAACAACGAGTAGAGGACGACCGCCCCGACGCCGCCGTCGGCCAAGCCCTTCACCCCGTCCACGGTCTGGGAGAGCGGACCGGCCGAGGCCACCAGCGGGTTCCGCAGCGGCAGGCCGAGATAGTTGGTCTGAAGGTTCATCGGGCGCCTCGCAGGTCGTGGGTGGGACAGGGGACGGTTCCTTGTCCCACGTCCCGAATTGGGCTTTGACTAGGTGGGACAAGGAACCGTCCCCTGTCCCAGTTGTTCCAGGTCATCGGTCGCTCCGGGCGTCGGCGGCGAAGCGCTCGGCACCGCGGGTCGCCATCTCCTCGTACTCGGCCCAGCGGCGGTTCACCGCGTCCTGGCCGAACTCCAGGAAGCGCTCGGCGGCCTCCGGGTCGCTGTTCATCAGCATCCGGAACCGCAGCTCCTTGTCGTGGTACTCCTTCAGCGGGATCCGCGGCCGGGGCGAATCCAGCAGGAAGGGGTTGCGGCCGGACATCCGCAGCACCGGGTTGTACCGCATCAGCGGCCAGTGCCCGGACGCCACCGCCCGGTACTGCTGGTCGAGACCCTTGCGCATGTCGATGCCGTGGGCGATGCAGTGGGAGTACGCCAGAATCAGCGACGGGCCGTCGTAGGCCTCGGCCTCGCGGAAGGCCTTCAGGGTCTGCTGCGGGTCGGCTCCCATCGCCACCCGGGCGACGTAGACATTGCCGTAGGAGACCGCCTGCATGGCGACGTCCTTCTTGCCGGTCATCTTGCCGCCGGAGGCGAACTTCGCCACCGCGCCGAGCGGCGTCGACTTGGACGCCTGCCCGCCGGTGTTGGAGTACACCTCGGTGTCCATCACCAGAATGTTGACGTTACGACCCGAGGCCAGGACGTGGTCCAGCCCGGCCGAGCCGATGTCGTAGGCCCAGCCGTCGCCGCCGACGATCCACACCGAGCGGCGCAGCAGGTGGTCGGCCACCGAGCGTAGGTCCTCCACCTTGGGGCCGTGCATGGTGTCGAGCAGGGCCTTCAGGGCGTCCACCCGGGCGCGCTGCTGGGAGAGCTCCGACTCGTACTGCTGCGGGGCGTTCAGGATGGCGTCCACCGTGGCGTCGCCCAGTTCCGGACGCAGTTGGTCCAGCCGGCGCCGGGCGGTCTCGGTGTGCAGGTCGGCGGCCAGCCGCAGGCCCAGGCCGAACTCGGCATTGTCCTCGAACAGCGAGTTCGACCAGGCAGGACCGCGTCCGTACTTGTTGGACGCCCACGGCGTGGTCGGCAGGTTTCCGCCGTAGATGGACGAGCACCCGGTGGCGTTCGCCACCGTCGCCCGGCCGCCGAACAGCTGGGTGAGCAGCTTCAGGTACGGCGTCTCACCACAGCCCGAGCAGGCGCCGGAGAACTCGAACAGCGGCTCCAGGAACTGGGTGCCGCGGACATTGGCGAAGTCCACCCGGGAGCGCCGGTTGACCGGGATGGTCTCGAAGAAGGCGACGTTCTTCTTCTGCTCCGTCCGCTCCAGGACGGGCGCCAGGTTGATCGCCCGCCGGTTCCCGCCGCCGATCGGCTTCACCGGGCAGGCCTCCACGCACAGCCCGCAGCCGGTGCAGTCCTCGGCGTACACCTGCAGGGTGTACCGCGAACCGGGGAAGCCGGCCGCGTTCAGCGGTGCCGACTGGAAGCAGGGTGGTGCGCCCTCCAGCGCCGATTCGGTGTAGTACTTGGCGCGCAGCACCGCGTGCGGGCAGACGAAGGCGCAGTTGCCGCACTGGATGCAGGCTTCCGGATCCCACTCCGCGATGATGTCGGAGATGTTCCGCTTCTCGTACCGGGTGGTGCCGGACGGGTAGGTGCCGTCCACCGGCAGCGCCGAGACCGGCAGCTGGTCGCCCGTCCCGGCCAGCATGGACGCGGTCACCGTCGAGACGAACCGCGAGGCGGCGCCGATCACCGGCGGGATCATCGGCAGGTCGCTGACCGGGGCCGAGGGCACCTCGATCCGGTGCAGGTCGGCCAGCGAGGCGTCCACCGCCGCCTCGTTCTTGGCCACCACGTCGGCGCCCTTGCGGGCGTAGGTCTTGCGGATCGCCTTCTTCACCTGCTTGATCGCCTGCTCGGCCGGCATCACCTTGCTGATCGCGAAGAAGCAGGTCTGCAGCACGGTATTGGTCCGCCGGCCCATCCCGGCCTTGCGGGCCACCAGGTTGGCGTCGATCGCCCACAGCTCGATCTCGAGCTCGATGATCTTGGCCTGCATCGGCTCGGGCAGCCGGGAGAACACCTCCTCGATCGGGTAGGGGGTGTTGATCAGCAGCACCGTTCCCGGACGGGCGAACTCCAGCACGTCCACCCGCTCCAGCACCGACCAGGCGTGGCAGCCGACGAAACCTGCGGAGTTGATCAGGTACGGCGCCTCGATCGGCTTCGGGCCGAACCGCAGGTGGGAGACCGTCCGGGAGCCCGACTTCTTGGAGTCGTAGACGAAGTAGCCCTGGGCGTAGGTGCCGGGCATCTCGCCGATGATCTTGATGGTGTTCTTGTTGGCGCCCACGGTGCCGTCCGAGCCCAGGCCGTAGAACACCGCCGAGACCGTCGCCGGATCCTCGATGTCGAGGGTCGGGTCGTAGGGCAGCGAGGTGTGGCTGACATCGTCATTGATCCCGATGGTGAACCGGGGACGCGGGCTGGGCAGCGCCAGCTCGTCGAAGATGCCGGCCACCATGCCGGGGGTGAACTCCTTGGACGACAGCCCGTAGCGCCCGCCGATCACCAGCGGGAGGGAGGCGCGCTGCCCCAGGGCCGCTGCCTCGCCGAGGGCGGAGGTGATGTCCAGGAAGAGCGGTTCGCCACCGGAGCCCGGCTCCTTGGTGCGGTCGAGCACGGCGATGGTCCGCGCGGTGGTGGGGATCGCGGCCAGGATCTGCTCCACCGGGAACGGACGGTAGAGGCGCAGTTGCACCACGCCCACCTTCTCGCCCTGGGCGGTCAGGTACTCGACGGTCTTGCGGACGGTCTGGCCGCCCGAACCCATCACCACGATCACCCGTTCGGCCTCGGGGTCGCCGTGGTACTCCACCAGCGAGTAGCTGCGTCCGGTCAGCTCGGCGAACTTCTCCATGGCCTCGGCGACCAGGCCGGGCACCGCCGCGTAGAACGGGTTCACCGTCTCGCGGGACTGGAAGTAGGTGTCCGGGTTCTGCGCGGTGCCGCGAATGTAGGGGTGCTCGGGGGAGAGCGCCCGGCGGCGGTGGGCGCGGATCAGATCTTCGGGTACCAGCTCGAGCAGTTGCTCGTCGGTCAGCAGGTCGACCACGTTCACCTCGTGGGAGGTGCGGAAGCCGTCGAAGAAGTGGACGAACGGGATCCGCGAGGTCAGCGTCGCCAACTGGGCGATGGCGGCCAGATCGTGGGCCTCCTGCGGGGAGGCCGAGCAGAGCAGGGCGAAGCCGGTCTGCCGGACCGCCATCACGTCCTGGTGGTCGCCGTAGATCGACAGCCCCTGGGCGGCCAGCGAGCGGGCCGCGACATGGAAGACCGTCGAGGTGAGCTCCCCGGCGATCTTGTACATGTTCGGGATCATCAGCAGCAGACCCTGGCTGGCGGTGAAGGTGGTCGACAGCGCGCCACCCTGCAGGGCGCCGTGCAGCGCCCCGGCGGCGCCGCCCTCGGACTGCATCTCTACAACTGTAGGGATCATGCCGTACACGTTCGCCCGCTGTTGCGCCGACCACTCGTCGGCCAGCTCGGCCATGGTCGAACTGGGCGTGATCGGGTAGATGCTGCACAGCTCGTTCAGCCGGTAGGCGGCGGAGGCGGCGGCCTCGTTCCCGTCGATGATGGTCCGCATGATCAGATCTCCTCGATCATCTCGATGGCGTGCACCGGGCACTGTTCGTAGCAGGTCGCGCAGCCGGTGCACTTGTCGTAGTCGAACCGGTAGCGGAAGCCCTTGCCGAGCTTGATCACCGCGTCCTCGGGGCAGGATCCCAGGCAGCCGTCGCACTCGAAGCAGTTGCCGCAGGAGAGGCAGCGGGAGGCCTCGGTGTGGGCCTGGTCGTCGCTCAGCCCGCCGACGATCTCGTCGAAGTCGGAGATCCGCTGCTCGGGCTCGAGTTCGGGCTGGCTGGCGCTGCGGGCGTCCCCGAAGTACCACAGGTGCAGCTTCTCGAACTCGGCCAGGTCGTGCTTAGGCCGGTTGGGTGCCTCGCGTCCGGCCAGCCAGGCGTCGATCTGCCGGGCGGCCCGCTTGCCGTGGCCGACGCCGACGGTGACCGTCCGCTCGCTGGGGACGGCGTCGCCGCCGGCGAAGATGCCGGCCACCCCGGTCATCAGGGTGCGCGGGTCAACCTTGAGCACATCGTGGTCGAAGGCCATGCCGGGGATCCGGCGGAGGAAGTCGGAGTCGGTCTCCTGGCCGAGCGCCAGGATGACGGTGTCGGCCTGCAGCTTCTCGAACCGGCCGGTGCCGACCGCGCGTCCGTTCTCGTCCAGCTCCATCACTTCGACGGTGAGGTCCTCCTCGTCCACGCTCGAGATGGTGCGCAGCCAGTTCATCGTGACGCCCTCGCGGACCGCGCCCTCCTTCTCCTCGGCGTGGGCGGGCATCTGCTCCTCGGTGCGCCGGTAGATCACGATCGACTCCTCGGCGCCCAGCCGGCGGGCGACCCGGGCGGCGTCCATCGCGGTATTGCCGCCGCCGTAGATCGCGACCTTGCGGCCGATGATCGGACGCTCGCCGCTGGCCACGCCGCGCAGGAAGCTGACCGCGTCCACGATCCGGCCGGCGTCCTGACCGGGGATGTCGACCCGGCGGGAGAGGTGGGCGCCGATCGCCACGAAGCAGGCGTCGAAGCCGCCCTCGGCCTGGTCGGCCAGCAGATCCTTGACCCGGTAGTCGGTGACGATCCGGACGCCCAGGTCGACCAGCCGCTGCACCTCGGCATCGAGCACGTTGCGGGGCAGCCGGTACTCCGGGATGCCGTAGCGCATCATGCCGCCGGGCAGCGGCGAGGCGTCCCGGATCTCGACCTCGTGGCCGGCCATCGCCAGGTGGTAGGCGGCCGACAGCCCGGAGGGGCCGGCGCCGACCACCAGCACCCGGCGTCCCGAGGAGAACCGGGGCTTGGTGAAGCTCCAGCCCCGCTCGATGGCCAGGTCGCCGAGGTAGCGCTCGACGGAGTGGATCGAGACCGCGCCGTCCAGCTCGATGCGGTTGCAGGCGGTCTCGCAGGGGTGGTAGCAGACCCGGCCGTGGATGGCGGGGAAGGGGTTGTTCCTCACCAGTTCGCGCCAGGCGGCCTCGTCCTGGCCGGCCTTCACCAGCCGCAGCCACTCCTGGATGTTCTCCCCGGCCGGGCAGGCGCTGTTGCAGGGCGGCAGCAGGTCGACGTAGACCGGCATGCGCGAGCGCACGGGGGCGACCCGTCCGCCCTCGGCGGCGAGATTGGGCAGCTGGGTGATGTCACGAGCCATTGTGAACCTCTGCTTGACCGGCGTTAATCCCTTGCCAATCTAGTGCGGCTAGGGGGTTTGCGCTGGCGGTTTGGAGAACTCGCAAGCAGCCTTTGACAAGGGGATTTACGCAACACCTGGGGTCCGTAAACCACCGGTCCGCCAGGCCCCGGCTGTCCCGGACAGAAACCGGGGAGCAGCGGTGCGTCGCGTGGATAATCCACGCGAGTCCGCGCTGCTCCCCGGATTGTGTCGTGGTCAGGGGTGCCGGGTGCTGGTGAGAGCAGGTGAGGGTCGCCGGCGGCGGCCGTAGACTGCGGGCTGAACCCAGGATGATCGGAGGGCAGATGCCTTCTCGCCGTGGTTTCCGCCGGTCGATCTCGGCCCCGGCTTCGGATCCGGCCCAGGCCAGGGCACGCTTCGCGGAGCTGTGCGCGGCCGACGACGAACGGGTGGGCGAGGCCACCCGAACCCGGCTGTTCGAGCCGGACGGGGAGGCGCTGGCCACCGTGATCGCCTGGCACGGCTTCACCAACGCGCCCAGCCAGTTCACCGCGGTGGCGACCGCGCTGGCCGGCCGGGGCTACCGGGTGCTGGTGCCCCGGCAGCCCTATCAGGGCTTCACCGATCTGCTGAACCGGTCGCTGGCGGAGTTGACGGTGACCGACCTGACCGGGCACGTCGACACCTGCCTCGACATCGCCGCCGGGTTCGGCGCGCCGGTCTGGGTGGCCGGGTTGTCGGCGGGTGGGGTGCTGGCCGGCTGGGCCGCGGCCACCCGGACGGAGGTGCGGCGGGCGGTGCTGCTGGCGCCCTTGGTGGCGCCGAAGGGGGTGCCGCTACCGGTGGTGCGACTGCTGGCCAGGTTCCCCTGGCTGGTGCCGCCGGTCTACTACTGGTGGGATCCCCGGCTGAAGCAGAAGCTCGGCCACAGCCCGCACGCCTACCCCGGTTTTCCGCTGCGCGGGCTGATCCCCTATCTGCAGCTCGCCGAAGCGCTGCTCGACGAGCCGCGGGGCGCGTCGTCAACCCCACGTAGGCCGCGTTCTCCGGACGGACACCCGCTGGAGCGGGTGGTGCTGGTCTCGAACCCGGGCGACTTCGCCATCCGGCGGGACGCCGCCCGCCGGTTCGCCACCACGGTCTTCGCCGCGCGAGCCTACTACTACGGCGAGGCCACCGTGGCCGCCGAACTGGGCTGGTGGCACGACTTCGTCGACCCCTGGTCGCCCCACGGTGGCAGCACCGACCAGGTGGTGGCCGTGCTGCTGGCCGGCTTCGGCGTGGACGATCCAACCGCCGGCGGCGTGCTGGAGCCACCGCTGGTGCAGGCCCAGCCCAGCGGCTGAGGCCAGCAGGCTAGAGCGGGAAGTCGAGGCCGGTGAGCTCGACGGAGCGCTGCCACAGCCGCCTCCCGATATCCGGTTCCAGGGCTGCCTCGGGAAGCGGCACCACCGCTGGTGGGCCGGCCAGGCCATTGCGTCCGGTCGGGCCGTAGTAGCTGCCCGGACCAGGGTCGGTGGCCGCCAGCAGCACCGGCTGGGCGCCGTCGGCCGGCGACTGGATCGAGCCGGTGAGCCTTCCCATCAGGGTCACCAGCGCGGGCGGACCGTCGGCGTCGAAGATCGCGGTGGCGCACCAACCGGGATGGGCCGCCACCGCCGTCACCGCGGCGGCGGCCGGCTCGGTCCGTCGCCGCAGTTCGGTGGCGAAGACGATGGTGGCGAGCTTGGAGTCGGAGTACGAGCGGACGGTGGAACCGGAGGGACGGCCGAAGTCGGCGCCGATCCGGCCGCGGCCGGCCATCGTGGAGCCGAGCATCACCACCCGGGCCTGCCCGGCCCAGCAGAGCGCCGGCCACAACCCGGCGGTCAACGCCCAGGCTCCCAGGTAGTTCACCCCCACCTGCAGATCGAAACCGTCCGCGGTGACCGCCTCGGGATCGCCGCTGCCCAGGCCGGCATTGTTCACCAGCAGATCCACCGGCGCGGCGCCGATCCGTTCCGCCGCCGCGGCCACGCTCGCCAGCGAGCCCAGTTCGAGCAGTTCGACGGACAGGTCGGCGCCTGGGTGGCGTTGCCGGATCCGGGCGGCCGCGTCCTCGCCACGCCGCCGGTCGCGGACCGCCAGGACGAGTTGAGCGCCGGCCCCCGCCAGGGCGGTGGCGGTGGCCAAGCCGATGCCCGCGCTCGCCCCGGTGACCACCGCCCGGCGTCCGGTCAGGTCGGGCAGCCGCAACGGGGGCAACCGGTCAGCCAACTGACGCATGGATCGCAGCCCTCCCGCTCGTTCAGCCCGTCACTCGGCGGGCGCCATCTCGCTCTCGACCACCCACTTGTGGTTGGTCATGGTCATCCCATCGGCTTCGTAGTCGACCACGTAGACGGTCTCGTCGCTCGAGGAGGCGATGGTGGCCCTAGCGCCGTTCATGCCCGCCATGTGCCCGGCCAGCAGGGTCACCTCGGTGCCGTCGGCCAGCCGTTCGGAGCCGGCGTGGTCGAGTTCCTCCTGCACCACCCAGCGATGGTCGGTGACCGGATCGCCGCCGGTGGTCGGGGTGTAGTTCACCGCGTAGGTGAAGGTGTCGTAGGCGCCCACCACGGTGGCGGTGGCTCCGGCCATGCCGGGCATGTGGTCGGTGGTCAGCTTCACCGTGCTGCCCACCGGGTAGGTGGGGTTGGTGGCCGCGGTCATCCCGGCCGGCACCGGGCCGCCGTCGGCGGGGTGGTCGGTGCCGTGTCCGCCGTGCGACGCCGAGGACGGAGCCGCCGGGGACGGGCTGCCGCCGGCGGCGCAGCCGGTCAGGGCGATCGCGGCCCCGAGGGTCGCGCCGACGAGCGCCATTCGCAGAGTTCCGGTCATGGGGGTGTCCTTTCGTGGCCTCAGTGGCCACGGTACCCGGGCCGGAAGGTCAGGGGTGCCGCCGCCCTCTCCCGGCTGCCGGGTTCACTCGGTGACCCAGAGCGGATCCGCGCCGGGGACGGAGAACTGGGACTGTCCGGTGGCCAGGTCGATCACCACGGTCACCGAGGTGTCGGTGGCGCCGGAGACCAGGTCGTCGGCCGGAGCGTCCACGTTCAGCACCTGGGCCCAGGCGTACTGGCCGTTGCCCGAGACCCCGGTGTCGATCAGCCGGCCGAGGTCGGGCGGAATGGTGGCGACGGTCTCGGTGGCCCCGTCCCGGGTGTGCTGCAGCCGCGAGGTGATGGTGGCGACCTCGCCGGTGTAGCTGAGATCGTCGAACCGCTGCACCCACTCGGTCGGGCTGATCATGGTGCGGTTGCCGGCCAGGATGTTGGTGTCCCCGGCGTCCCCCGGGGGTGGCAGCGCGGTGGTGCTGCCGGAGGCGAGGTCGAGCATCGCCTCGTCCGTCCCGCTCAGCACCACCAGGGTGGTGGTGCCCGGCAGGAAGCCGAGCAGTTGATCGTGGCTGCCCAGCGGGGTGAGCGTCGAACCCGGGTCGACGCCGGTGAGGAAGACCTGGCCGAGCTCGTCCTGCAGCACCAGCGAGCGGGTGCCCGGGATGAACCCCCAGTCGATCACCCGCAGTTCGCTGCCGTCGGGCTGGGTCACCTCCCGGGGCGGCTGGGAGATATCGGTCAGGTCCTGCAGGAACAGGGTGTTGTCGTAGAACCGTTCGCCCTCGGCCTCGGTGCCGACCAGGGTGTAGCCGATCAGCCCCTGCTCGGCGGAACCCTGCAGCAGCCCGATGGCGGTGCCGACCGGGGTCTCCAGGGTCAGCAGGTCGGCTCCCGGTCCGGCGGCCGCGACCAGCCGGGTCTCCAGATCGCTCTCCCGGATCACCGCGACGATGTAGCCGGCCACCACGGTGAAGCCCTCGATGCCGGGGGTGGTCAGCACGGGGACGGAGTCGCCGCCCGGGCCGGTGCGCAGCACCTGGTCGTCCGGGCCGAACTCGCCGGGACCCCGGCTGACCAGCGAGTAGACCGCGTAGCCGGGGGTGGTGAAGGCGTAGTGCCAGTCGGTGGTGCGGCCGGTGTGGCGGCTGCGGACGCCGGTGATCGTGACGGTGTACTCGGTGGCGTAGGCCAGTGGCCGGGCGAACCGCAGCACCACCTGGGCGTCCCTGGTCTCGACGGTGAACTCCGCGGCCGGCGAGACGCCGACCTGCTCGGCGGTCACCTCGTCCAGTGGTTGCCGGCCGCGCAGCACCAACTGCTCGCCGCCGGCCGCGACCGCCCGCTCGGCGGCGAAGGTGCTGCTGACCAGATCCGGGCCGCGCTGCGCGCCGAGCACGCCGAGGCCCGCCGCCACCACCGCCAGGACGCCGGCCAGGCTGAGCGCGAGCAGCCAGAAGCCGCGGGTGGCTGACCTAGTAGTCATAGGGCTGGGCGGGTTGCTCGATGGCTTCGACGCTGGTCGGTTTCAGCACCACCCCGCCGGTGGTGCTCGCCGGCGAGGTGACCAGGGTGCCGGTCACCTGCAGCCAGCCGTCCACCGGGTGGCTGTCGGCCCAGCCGGCCAGCGCCACCGGGATGCCGACCGGTTGGGCGTCCACCGTGCAGCAGGTGACCACGAAGCGGGCCAGGTAGAAGACGTCCGGGTTGCCGTCCGGGGCCGGGGTGACGAAGCCGGAGAGGGTGACCTGCTGGCCGGCGTAGGTCAGCGCGGTGGACGGATGGGAGAGCAGCGCCGCCCAATCTCGCAGCGCGAAGCTCGCCGGATCGGCACCGATCAGTTGGCGGTCGGCCTCCACCGAGGAGTTCAGATCCCGCTGTTCGACGGTAACGGTGCTGAGCGTGGACGGCGGCACCACCAGCAGCCCGAGCACCACCGCCACCGCGGCCAGCGCGCTGCCGCTGCCGCGCAGCCGGGCTCGCCAGCCGGTGGCTTCGGGGTGGTCGTGGTCGTGGTGATCGTCGGCCGGCTGGCGTCCGATGATGACGTGGGCGGCGACGGTGGCCAGCAGGCCGAGCCCGACCACGACGCCGGTGAAGGTGAAGTAGCGCGGGTGAATGTACAGCCCGAGCTTCCCAGTGGCGGCCAGCCAGAGCGTCGCCACGCTGCCGATCAGCGCCAGCAGCAGGCCGGTGGACGGCAGCGCGCCGCCACGGCTGGGGAGACGGCCGGTCCCGGAGCCCGTCGAAGGGTTCCCCGGCTCACCCTTGGCGATGCGGGTTTGACCAGGTGGGACACCGGAACCGTCCCCGTGGCTGTAGAGGCTGCTGTGGCCGGGTTCAGAGGACAAGGTTCAACCCCATTCCGAGCACGAGGACGCAGAGCGCGACCAGGGTGGCGATCAGGGCGAGCGCGCGGGTGGTGAAGGTGGTGCGCAGCAGGGCCAGCATCTTGATGTCGATCATCGCGCCGAACACCAGGAAGGCGACGATCCCGCCTGGCATGAAGGTGGCCGAGAAGCCCAGGATGAAGAAGGCGTCCACGTTCGAGCAGACCGAGACCACGAAGGCCAGCGCCATCAGCACCAGCACCGACAGCACCGGGTTGCTGCCCAGTTCGACCAGCAGGTTGCGGGGGATGCCGACCTGGATCGCGCCGGCGATCATCGAGCCGGCCACCAGGGCGGGCAGCATGGTGGCGGTCTCCTCGGCGAACAGCCGGGCGGAGCGGACGGTGCGGGTCCGGGCGGCGGCCGGCTCGGCGTGGCAGCGGGCCTCGAAGCTGGCGGTGAGCAGCGCGGTCGGATCGGGGTGGCGGCTGAACAGCCAGCCCAGCAGGTTGGCGATCACGAAGGCGCCGCCGATCCGGGCCAGCAGGATGCCGTCCTCCCAGCCGAAGGCCTGGTAGGTGGTGATGATCGTCACCGGGTTGAGGATCGGCGCGGCCAGCAGGAAGGTGAGCGCGTCCCCGACGCCCAGCCCGCGCATCATCAGCCCGCGGGCCAGCGGGACATTGCCGCACTCGCAGACCGGGAACAGCACGCCCAGCACCGACAGCGCGATCCGGCGCAGGAAGGGGTTGCGGGGCAGGTAGCGCTGCCAGACCCGGTCCGGCACCCAGACCTGCACCAGGATCGAGATCCCGATCCCGAGGAAGACGAAGGGCAGCGACTCCACGAAGACGCTGACCGCCAGGGTGACGAAGTCGCGCCCGGCGTCCGGCAGCCACCTGGTCCAGGCCGGATCGGCCACCAGCCGCAGCCCGAGCAGCGCCGCCGCGATCGCCAGGATCACTCCCGCCCGCAGCAGGGCCGGGCCGGTTCCGCCGGACGCTGGCGCGTCGGCGTCCGGCCGGGTCGGGCGCGCGGTGGATTGCATGGTCCTGCCTGGGCTGGGGGAAGTCTCTGGCAGCTTAGCCGCGTTGCCCATCCGACTGGGCGCGCCACCCCGGCTGGCGGAGAGTGGGACGGGGACGGTTCCCGGCGTCCAGGGCCCGTCGCCGGGCACCGAAACCGTCTCCGGGAGTGCGCTGACCAGGTGGGAAAGGACCGTCCCCGTGTCCCAGCCATGTCCCACAGGGCTCGTCGCCGGGCACCGAAACCGTCACCCGGCCCGCGAAGTGGGCTCTGACCAGGTGGGACAAGGAACCGTCCCCGTGTCCCAGCTAGTCGGGTGGGGATGGGACACGGGGACGGTTCCCTGTCCCAGCTACTCAAGCGACTCAGGCGGGCAAGGGCTTGCGCCAGTCGGCAATTTCGATGGCCAGGCGGGTCTGCGGGTTTCCGTCCCAGCTGACGGTGAGGCCCTGCTGCCGCAGCGCGGCGGCCACCCGTTCGCCGGCTCGCCGGTCGGTGCCGGCGATCACCTGGCTGCGCGCCGCCTCGTCCCCGGCGCGGGCTGCTTCCAGGAGCGCGGGGTCGAGGTCGGGGTTGGGTCGCCAGGCGCTGTAGGTGAGGTACAGGGTGGTCGGCGAATCGGCCAGGCCGTCGGCGTCCTGCTGGTGGAAGAAGGTGTACTCCGATTCCCGGAACGGGTAGCCCTCGGCTCCTTCGAGCGGGGTGCGCTCGGCGTCGATCTCGTCGGTGCCGCAGGTGTTGCAGCAGGTGAAGTTCATCCGCGCCACCACGCCGTCGGCCTGCAGTGCCTCGAACGCCGACCGCAGCCGGTCGTAGTCAGAGGTCTCCCGCCAGCTCGACTCCTCGGCCTTGCGCTGCGTCCACACCCGGTCGACGATCACCTCGGGTCGCGGATCCATCTCGTCCAACTCGAACATGTCGCGGACCCGCGTCACCGCGTCGTCCCAGGTCAGGAAGCCGGGAAGGACGGCCTGCCGGGCCGCCTGGTACAGGTCGGCCTCGTCCGTCCCGTCCTGCGGTAGCGCCGGCTCGGGGACCTCGTTGCGGCGCCGGAAACGGTCGAAGAATCCCATGGCCCGCAGAATACGGCCCCGTTGTCGGCCCTCGTTCCACAAGTTGTGATCAAAGGGGTGTGGGGAGCAGTTTGCTCACAGCTTGGCGCTGCCGGTGGGCCAGGAACCGTCCCCGGGGTGCCGGTCAGTGCTCGTCGTAGTGGTCGCCGTGGGGGGCGTGGCGGTGGCCGTCGTGGACGTAGTCGACGTGGCCGGCGTGCTCGACCGCGGGGTGCTCGCACTCCGGGCCGTGGACGTGGGGGTGCTCCTCGGCGACCTGCTCGGGCAGCGGTTCGTCGTCCGGCGAACCGACCTCGACCGGACGGTCCGGACGGCCCTGCAGCAGCCGGGCCAGCGGCCAACTGGCGGCGAACAGGGCGATCGCGATCACCACGATCAGCGCCCCCGGCGCGGTATTGAGGTAGAAGGAGCCGACCGTGCCGGAGACCGCCGCCACCGCGCCCAGCCCCATGGACGCGAACAGCCCGATCCGGAAGCCGGTCGCCAGCTGCGAGGCGGTCGCCACCGGGACGACCATCAGCGCGCTCACCAGCAGCAGGCCGACGGTGCGCATCGAGACCGTCACGGTCACCGCGGCCAGCGCCACCACCAGGATGTTCAGCCACCGGGTGGGCAGGCCGATCGACCGGGCGAAGGGCTCGTCGGCGGACACCGCGAACAGCTGCGGCATCAGCCCGATGGTGACCAGCAGCACCACCGCGCCCAGCACCGCTATCGCCCAGATGTCGGCCACCCCGACGGTCAGCAGCGAGCCGAACAGATAGCCGGCCAGCGCGCCGGCCCCCTGCCCGGCGAAGGCGGCCAGCAGCAGCCCGCCGGACAGGCCGCCGTAGAAGATGATCGCCAGCCCGACGTCGCCCTGGGCGCGGCCGGACTCGCGCAGCAGCTCGATCGCCACCGCGCCGATCACGCAGACCGCGATCGCCAGCGGCAGCGGGGCGGTGTTGGTCAGCATCGCCAGGCCGACCCCGGCCACCGCCAGGTGGCCCAGGCCGTCGCCCAGCAGGCTCAGCCGGCGCTGCACGATGTAGGTGCCGATCGCCGGCGCGGTGACCCCCGTGATCACCGCCGCCAGCAGCGCTCGCTGCATGAACTCCAGGGCCAGCCAGTCCATCACAGCGCCTCCAGTCCGGTCTGGTGCTGCCGGGGACGGCTGGCGGCCAACTCGGTGATCTCGTGGCCGCCGTGCCGGTGGCCGGCGTCGGGCCGGTGCGGCACCACCCGTCCGTCCTGAATGAAGATGGCGCGGTCGATCACGTCGGCGAAGGGGCCCAGCTCGTGCAGCACCATCACCACCGTGACGCCGTCGGCGACCAGGCGCCGGGCGACGTCGGCCAGGAGGTTCTGGGTGACGTGGTCGACGCCGGCCAGCGGCTCGTCCCACAGCATCAACCGGGCGCCAGAGGCCAGCGCGCGGGCGATCAGCACCCGCTGCTGCTGCCCACCGGAGAGCCGGACGAAGCGGTCCCGGGCCCGGTCGGTGAGGTCGACGGCGGCCAGCGCGTGGCTGATCGCCTGCTTGTCGGCAGCCGATTCCGGCCAGAACGGACGGCGGTGGCCGAGCCGTCCGCTGGCCACCACCTCGCGGGCGGTGGCCTGCTGCACCATGATGCCGCTGCGCTGCGGGACGTACCCCAGCCGGTTCCAGTCCCGGAACTCGGCCAGCCGGGTGCCGAACAGCTCGATCTCGCCGCGATGCGGGATCAGGCCGATCAGGGCGCGCATCAGCGTCGTCTTGCCGGAGCCGTTGTTGCCCAGGATGGCGACCGCCTCACCCTGGCCGATCTCCAGGTCGACGTCGCGGACGATCGGCACCCCGCCCAGCAGCACGCCGAGGCCGGCGGCACGAATCGCCGCCGGCCCCGCCGCCTGTTCTGGGTTCAGGCGCACTGGTTGGCAGTGCGCAGGGAGGTCAGGTTGGAGCGCATCACCTCAAGGTAGTCGGTTCCGCGGGAATCCGGGGTGACCCCCTCCAGCGGATCGAGCACATCGGTTTTCAGGCCGAGGTCCCCGGCGATCGACTCCGACACCACCGGGGAGACCAGGGTCTCGAAGAAGATGGTGGTGACGCCCTCGGCCTTGGCGATCTGCTGCACCTCGGCGATCCGGGCTGCGGAGGGCTCCACGTCCGGCTCGACGCCGCGGATCGCCACCTGCTCGAGGCCGTAGCGGTTGGCCAGGTAGCCGAACGCCGCGTGCGAGGTGATGAACGGGCGGATCTTGCAGCTGCCCAGCCCGGTCTTGAACTCGCCGTCCAGCGCGGCCAGGTCGTCCAGCAGCTTCTGGGTGTTGGCCTTGAGGGTGTCGGCGGCCTCGGGCCGCTCCTCGATCAGCGCGTCCCGGACGTGCTCGGCGATCACGGCCATATTGGTCGGATCCAGCCAGACGTGCGGGTCGAGCCCGCCGTGGTCGTGGTCGTCCTCGCCGGCCTCGTCGGCGTGCTCCTCGTCGGCCTCGTCGTGGTCCTCCTCCGCGGTGGCGGGCACCAGCTTCAGGAAGGACGCGGTGTCGACGGTCTTCTTGGGAGTGGCCTGCTCCAGGGCGGTGTCGACCGCCGGCTGGAAGCCGTGCTGGACGACCACCAGGTCAGCGGTGGAGAGCAGCGCGACCTGCTGCGGGGCGAGCTCGAGATCGTGCGGCTCGGCGCCGGGCGCGGTCAGGTTCTGGACGGTCACCAGGTCGCCGCCGACCCGCTGCGCGACGAACTCGAACGGGTAGAACGCGACCGCAACGCTGAGCGGCGCGGCCTGGCCGGGGGCGGTCTGGGAAGGGGTGTTGGCGGGTGCGCTGGAACAGCCTGCCAGCCCGGTCAGTGCCAGGGCCGCGGCTGCTGCGACAGCGGTGCGAAAGGAAAACATCATGGGAATCATTCTCATACTCACTTGGCGGGCTGTCAAAGCCGTCCAGCTGTCGAGCGGGCCACAGCGCGGGGTGGTGGGCGCGATTTGCCGCGGGCTGAGCGGGAGTCTAAATTGAACGAGAATCATTCTCGATAGTTGGCCGGAGTTGAGCCGGCTTCGATCCGCCGAGGGAAGGAACACCATGACGGCGCCCAGGCGACTACGGGCAGGGCTGGCAGCCATCGCGCTCACGCTGCTGGCGGGGCTGGTCTCGCCCGGTTCGGCGGTGGCGGCGCCCACGCCGGTGGTCGATGACACCCCGATCAGCTTCGAGACCGGGCACATCGACACCTTCAACCTCGCGCTGAACGCCGACGGCTCCGCCCGGCTCACCCTCAAGGAGGACGTCACCGGATCCCAGGTGCTGCACACCCCGGAGTCGGTGGAGCTCTACGTGAAGCCGGCCGCCTGGGTGACCGGGGCGCCGGCGTCGTTCCTGCCGCCGGGGGCGCCGTCCGAGCTCTACCTGTTGCCGCTCACCCAGGATCCGAACCTGATCTGGCCGGGCTGGGACAGCGGTGGCGTGGGGGCGGAGTACGGCAGCGACGCCGATGTCGACATCGCGATCAGCGCGGTGACCGGGCCCGGTGAGGTCTACCTGTGGACGACCAGCGCCTTCGGCAGCCCCAGCCGGTTGCTGGTGGACGGCTGGAAGCTCCCCGGCGTGATCCACCAGACCCAGCTGGCCCACGTCCATGCCAACTGGGGGTTCACCGCGCCGGGCACCTACCAGCTCACGGTCCGGGCGACGGTGACCAGCCAGGACGGAACCCGCACCAGCACCACCCAGACCGGCAGCTACACCTTCGTGGTGGCGGAGCGGACCGAGCTGACCCCGCAGCCGCCGTCCCAGCAGGGCAATGCCGTCACGATTCCCGGCCAGCGCGGGGTGAACTACACCGACGGTGACGGCAAGCGGCTGGCTCCCGGCGTCCGGACGCTGACCGGCGAGCTGACCGTCACCGCCGCACCGGCCCTCGGCTTCGCGCTGGCCGCGGACGCGGTGCGGAGCTGGACCTTCAGCTACCGGGCGCCCGAGCCCACTCCGACGCCCACGCCGTCCGCTCCGGTGGCGAAGGTGGGCCCGTCGATCGGTGGGACGCCGGTGGTGGGCGGCACCCTGACCGCCAAGCCCGGCACCTGGACGGTCGCGGGGTTGACCTTCGGCTACCAGTGGCTGCGCGACGGAGCCGCGATCTCGGGCGCCACCAAGACCACCTACCAGGTCGCGTCCGCCGATGCGGGCAAGAACCTGCAGGTGCGGGCCACCGCCTCCAAGACCGGGTTGCCTTCCGGGACGGCGACCTCGGCCGCGGTCAAGGCGGGTAAGGCGTTGACCAAGACGCCGACCCCGACCGTCTCCGGTACCGCCAAGGTCGGCAAGACGTTGAAGGTCAAGGCCGGCAGTTGGGCTCCGTCGAAGGTCACCTTGGCGTACCAGTGGCTGCGCGATGGTGCTCCGATCGCCAGGGCCACCAAGCCCAGCTACAAGCTGACCAAGGCTGATGCGGGTCGGAAGATCAGCGTGCGGGTGACCGGGTCGAAGTCGGGCTATGTGAGTGTGGCCAAGACGTCCAAGGCGAAGTCGGTGGCGAAGGTGAAGGCCACGGTGAAGCTGTCGGTGCCGTCCAAGGTGGCCAAGGGTAAGCAGGCCACGGTGAAGCTGACGGTGAGCGGTGCGGTGGTGTATCCGACCGGGAAGGTGACCGTCACCGTGAACGGCAAGAAGGTCACCGGCGTGCTGACCGCCGCCGGCAACGGCAAGGTGTCGGTCAAGCTGCCCGCGCTGAAGAAGAAGGGCAGCTACAAGGTCAAGGCCTCCTTCTCCCCGACTGGTGAGACCGCGGTCTCGACCAGCAAGTCCAGCACCGTCAGCAAGAAACTCAAGGTCCGTTGATCCTTGATGGTTGATCTTGTCCGGGCGTCCCTCCAACGCGGTCGAAGTGGGCCGCGGAACCGTCCCCTGGTCCGGTGGGGGCGCGGGGTCGGGGCGGTGGCGCTGTGCGCGTCCCTGCTGGCCGGGTGTGCGGCGACGCCAGCCGGGGCGGACGACGACGAACTGCGGGTGATCACCACCACCGGGATCCTCGCCGACCTGGCGCGGAATGTCGCCGGCGACCGGGCCCGGGTCAGCTCGCTGGTGCCGGAGGGCGGCGATCCGCACAGCTACGAGCCGTCGCTGCGGAACGTCCGCGACATCGTCTACGCCGATCTGGCCTTCTCCAACTATCTGATGCTGGAGGAGCAGAACCTGATCCGGACCCTCGACACCAACCTGCGGCCCGGGGTGCCGAACATCTCGCTGGCCGAACAGGCGGTCAAGTACGCCGCCGAGATCATCCCGCTGGTCGAGGACGTCTCGCTGGACACCATCTGGCTCGGCCTGCGGGTGAACGGCGACGGTGCCGACCGCGGCGCGACCCGCAGTTCGGACGTCCTGCTCTCGGCCACCGGGCTGGACGGCCCCGGCGAACTGGTCGCCTACCTGACCGGCAGCTTCGGGGACGTCGACGTCTACTTCGACTCCGGTGACGGCTTCGACCCGGGCACCGGCTACCTCGACGACTCGGTCACCCTGCCGCCGGACGCCCACACCCACCTCAGCTGGGCGTTCACCGCGCCCGGCATCTACACCCTCGACCTGCAGGCCAAGCTGCAGCTCTCCCCCCGGGAGAAGCCGATCGACATCGCCACCGGCCAGGTGGTGTTCGCGGTCGGGGTCGACCCCTACGCCGTCCCGGGACGGGAAGGGGCGACCGTGCTGAGCGCCGGCCACTCCGACATCACCGTCGACCTCGACGCCGGGGACTTCGCGGTGCTGCTTGACCACGAGCACGGCTCCGGCGAGGCCCACCGGGAGTTCCTGCCGCTGGACCGGGTGGTGGTCGAAGTGCCGAACGCCGCCCGGCACGAGATCCCCGGCGACCCGGCCTACCGCTTTCTCGGCCGGCCGGGGGAGCCGATCCACCAGCTGCCCCAGGCCGTCCTCGGCAAGCACGTCCACGGCGAGATCGATCCGCACCTATGGCAGAACGTCCGCAATGCCATGGCCTACGTCGAGATCATCCGGGACACCCTGATCCAGGTCGATCCGGCGGGCGCCCGGGAGTACTCCGACAACGCCGCCGCCTACCTCACCGAACTGCAGGCGCTGGACGACCAGGTGCGGGCCACCATCGCCGAGGTGCCGCCCGGCCGACGGACGCTGGTCACCACGCACGACGCGTTCGGCTACCTCGCGGCGGCCTATCACGTCCGGATCGCCGGCTTCGTCACCCCCAACCCGGCGGTGGAACCCTCCCTGGCCGAGCGGAAGCGGCTCACCGAGACGATCCGGAACCTGCGCGTCCCGGCGGTCTTCCTGGAACCCAACCTCGCCCGCCGCTCCTCGACCCTGGTCGAGGTCGCCAAGGAGCAGGGGATCGCGGTCTGCCCGATCTACGGCGACGCCTTCGACGCCCGGGTGACCAGCTACGTCGCCATGATGCGCTTCAACGCCACCTCGATCCGCGACTGCCTCGGGGGCGCGCGGTGAGCACTCCAGAAAGAGAACCAGGAATGAGAACCACCACCCACCGCACCGGTCGAGCGCGGCCGCGCACCGTCGGCAGCCTGCTGCTGGCGGCGGCGACCGGCCTGTTGGTCGTCCTCGCCGCCGGCCCGGCCCACGCCGAGGACGATCCGCTGCAGCAGAAGATCGACCCCAACCAGGCCCAGGGCACCGGGCAGGTGGTGCGCGAGGCCGGGCACGTCGACATCGGCCCCACCCTGAACACCGGCGAGTGGCGGGTCCAGGTCCACGACGACACCAGCGTCCCGGCCTTCTGGCGGTCGCTGGACGACGTGGTGCTGCAGGTGAACGACCACGCGATCCAGCAGGTGCCCGAAGGGGAGGCCTACGCCTTCCTCGGCCAGCAGCCCGGAACCGACGTCTGGATCGTGCCGCAGGTGCAGAAGCCGGACGTGATCTGGGTCGGCTGGAACACCCAGGAGCCGAACGTGCTCGACACCCTGAATCGCGGCGTGACCCTGCGGGTGCTCGGCGTCGAGGGGCCGGGCGACCTCACCGTCTACCTGCAGACCGGCAATTTCGGCGACGTCCTGGTGCTGTACTCCACGCTGCAACCCTTCCCGCAGGAGTCCTGGATCGAGGTGAACACCCACACCCACGCCAACTGGGTGTTCAGCCGGCCGGGCAGCTACCTGGTCGAGGTGCAGTTCGAGGGCCAGTTGGTCTCCGGCGAGACCGTCTCCGCCCGGGACACCCTCCGGTTCGCGGTCGGCGACCAGACCGACCCGCAGGCCACCTTCGGGCTGACCATCAGCGAGGACGCGGTGGCCGATCCGGCGCAACCCCCGGCCGCGCAGCAGCCGCCGCAGCAGCCCGACGACGGCGGGCTCGGCACCCTGCTCTGGATCGGCGTCGGCGCCGTCCTGGCAGCCCTGCTGGTCGCGGTGGTCGTGGTGGTGGTCACCACCCGCCGGGCCAAGACCAGGGCCCGCGCGGCCACCGACCGCGAAGGACCCGGCATGAGAAACCCGCGCGCTGCAGGTGACCGGCCTGACCGTCCAACTGGGCGGCCGTCCGGTGCTGGACGAGGTGAGCTTCCGCCTCGACGCCGGCGAGTTCATGGGGCTGATCGGCCCCAACGGTGCCGGCAAGACCACCGCGCTGCGGTCGATCCTGGGGCTGCTGCGCGCCGAGGCCGGCCGGATCGAGGTGGACGGCGGCACCGGCCAGGCCGCCCGCGCCCGGATCGGCTACGTGCCGCAGCGGCACGAGTTCGCCTGGGACTTCCCGATCACCGTCGAGGACGCGGTGCTGACCGGCCGGGTGCGCCGGATCGGCTGGTTCCGCCGGCCCCGGACCGCGGACTACACCGCTGCCGCCGAGGCGCTCGACCGGGTGCAACTGCGTGACCTGGCCACCCGTCCGGTCGGCGAGCTCTCCGGCGGGCAGCGGCAGCGGGTGCTGGTCGCCCGGGCGCTGGCGCTGCACCCCCGGCTGCTGCTGCTGGACGAGCCCTTCACCGGGCTCGACATGCCCACCCAGGAACTGCTGCTGGAGCTGTTCGGCGAGCTCGCCACCGAGCAGAAGGCGGTGCTGATGACCACCCACGACCTGGTCGGCGCGCTGCACCAGTGCTCGCGGATCTGTCTGCTCAACCGGACGGTGATCGCCGACGCCCCGCCGGCCGAACTCCGCGACCCCGAGGTGTGGATGCGGGCCTTCGACATCACCGCCGGCAACCCGGTGCTGAAGACCGTGGGGGTGGCTGCCTGATGCTCTCCTTCGCCGACTTCGTCCAGGACCTGCTCAACCCCGATCTGCGCTTCCTGCTCAAGGCCCTGGTGATCGCCGTGATGGCCAGCGTGGTCTGCGGCGTGATCGGCAGCTACGTTGTGCTGCGCGGCATGGCCTTCATCGGGGACGCGGTCGCGCACGCCGTCTTCCCCGGGCTGGCGGTGGCCTTCGTGATCCAGGGCAACCTGGTGCTGGGCGGCGCGGTGGCCGGGGTGCTGACCGCCGTCCTGGTGGCGGTGTTCTCGCAGAACCGGCGGATCCGGGAGGACTCGATCATCGGCGTCTTCTTCGTCGCCGCCTTCGCCCTGGGCATCGTGGTGATCTCGTTCTCGCCCGGCTACTCCGGCTCGCTGCAGCAGTTCCTGTTCGGCTCGATCACCGGCATTCCGGACGAGGATCTCCTCACCGTGGCGATCACCGGCCTGGCGCTGCTGCTCATCCTCTTCCTGTTCCACAAGGAGTTCGTCGCGGTCACCCTGGACCGCGAGATGGCCCGCGCCACCGGGATCCCGGTGTTCGCCCTCGACCTGCTGCTGTACGTCATGGTGGCGATCGCGATCGTGATCTCGATCCAGACCATCGGCAACATCCTGGTGCTGGCGCTGCTGATCACCCCGGCGGCCGCCGCCCGGCTGCTCACCGACCGGCTCGGGCTGATGATGCTGCTCGGCCCGGCGATCGGCGGGCTCGCCGCGCTGGTCGGCATGTACGTCTCGTGGAGCCTCGACCTGCCGGTCGGCGGGACGATCGTGCTGGTCGCCACCGCGGTATTCCTGCTGGCCTGGTGCTTCGCGCCCCGGCACGGCCTGATCGCGCGCTGGCTGCAGGGCCGCGCCGCGCGGCTGGAACCCCAGGACGCCGTCGCCAGCCTCCCGAGGTCCCGTCCGCTTGTCCCCGCCCCACAGAAGGAGGCTGCGCAATGAACCCCCCAGCCAAGCCGCTCACCCGGTGGACCCGGACGCTGGCCGCCGTCCTGCTGGCCCTGGTCCTCGCCGGCTCCGGCGGGCTGCCGCCGCGCTGGCCGAGGACGCCACCATCGCCCCGGCGGTGCCCGCGGAGACGGCGCCGCCGACCGAACCAGCGCCGGAGCAGCCCGCCGCCGAGCCGGCCCCGGAACCGGAGCCCGAACCGTCCCCCGCCCCGGCACCCGAGACCTCCCCTTCACCGGAGGAGGTGCCGGCGGAGCCCGAGCCGACCGACGATCGGCCGGAGACCACCCCACCGACCGCCGCGGACGAGGCGGGGCCGGCCACCGCCTCCCCGGTCGAGCAGCCGGTCGCACTGCGACCGCTGGCCGAGCCGCCGGTCGCCGACTTCCCGACCCCCACCCTGCCGGCCGGGCAGTCCAGCCAGCCCGCGCCGGCGAGCCGGGCCAAGCGGGTGCTCCAGAACGTCCACACCGACGCGGTCGCGGCCTACCTCGACGACGGCAGGCTGGTGGCGCAGACCAAGGCCGACATCGACGCGAACGGCGACGGCACGGTCGAGCTCGGCACCCGACTGACCACCCGGGAGGTGCTCTTCCACGTCAGCGACGCGGCGAAGGTCGGCATCCCCGACGTCCCCGGCTTCGAGTTCCTCGGTGCCCCGGGCGAGACCATCTGGCTGGCGCCGATGGTGCAGGACCCCGCCATCATCTGGCCCGGGTTCAGCACCGAGGATCCCAACCTGCGCGGCAAGGCCAGCTCGCTCGACTTCCGGCTGCTGGGCGTCGACGGCCCCGGCCGGGTGGAGATCTTCCTGGCCGGCAACAACCGGGTGTTCTCCTCCACCACCGACCTGCCGGCCTGGCGCAGCGGCGTCCCGCAGCACAGCCACATGAACTGGGCGTTCAGCCGCGCCGGAACCTACACCCTCACCTTCCAGCTCAGCGGCCAGGTGGACGGCCGGCAGCAGACCGCGCAGAACGACTACACCTTCGTGGTGGGCGACCTGGCGGCGCACACCCGGCCGACCTCGGTGGCGGTCGAGGCCGACAAGCCGAGCCTGGAGCAGGGCGAACCGGTCCGGTTCGCTGCCCGGGTGACCCCGGCGGACGCGGCCGGCGCGGTGCAGTTCCGCGACACCTCCTCCGGGCTGCTGCTGGGACACACCCCGGTGACCGACGGGGTGGCCGAGTTCGTCGCCACCGCGCTGAACCCGGGGGAGCGCCGGATCGTGGCCGAGTTCGTGCCGACCTGGAGCACCGACCTCAAGGCGTCCGTCTCCTCCCCGACCCAGGTCACCGTCGCGGGTGAGGTGCTGGAACGTCCCGACCGCGACGACACCACGCCGGTGCCCGCCTCGGTGCTCAAGCAGCACGCGGCCGGCGCGGCGATCGAGGTCACCAGCGACGGCAAGCGGGCGGTGACCGGCAGCTCGGTCACCGCCCGGGCCAAGGCCGCCGGGCTGGCCGGGCACTGGCTGTCGGTCTGGCTGCCCGGCCAGCGTCCGGCCTGGCGCGGCTGGGTGCAGGCCGACCAGCACGGCGCCTTCAGCGTCGACCTGACCGGCGGGCAGCCCGGCTCCCAGCAGCTCGTGGTGAAGGACGCCGACGGCGGTTTCGTCGGCTGGGACCGGTTCGAGCTGGTCGCGCCGCCGAAGCCGGGCGGCGACGGCGGCAACGACGGCGGCACCCCCGACGACGGGAAGAAGGACGACGAGACACCCAAGGCGCCGACGACCAGGACCTGCCGGCCGGGCGTCACGCTGGACCGTGGCCACATCGACGCCTTCTACGTCTCGGCGGCGAACGGCCGGGCGGTACTGCAGCTGATGGAGGACGTCACCGGCTACCACGTCGTCCGGGAGGCCGAGACCGTGCTGCTGCGGGTGAAGGAGGCCGCCCACGGCAGCGTCCGCGGTGCCCCGTCCGGCACCCCGGGCAAGGGCTACGTGCTGCCGCTGACCCAGCGCTCCGACCTGATCTGGCCGGGCTGGGACACCAACCGCACCACCACCAGCGGGTACACCGACGTCTCGATCAAGGTGACCCGGGTGAAGGGCCCCGGCACGGTCAGCCTGTACACCCAGGGCGACTGGGGATCCTGGGCGTCGTTGCTGAACGGCGGCCGCTACCGGCTGCCGGGGACCATCCGGGAGAAGCGCCCGGTGCACACCCACGCCCAATGGGTGTTCAGCAAGAAGGGCATCTACCAGCTGACCGTCCACGCGGTGGCAACCGACCCGGACACCGGGAAGTCGCTCAAGACCGCCTCCCACACCTACGTGTTCCAGGTGGGGGACGTCCCGCTGGGCGACGTCTTCTGCGGGCTGAAGCCGCGGGGCGCGGCCGCCGCCAAGCAGGTGAACGCCGCCGTCAACCAGGCGACCAAGCAGGCGCTGGAGAAGGCCCGGGCGGCGGAGCAGGCCGGGCCCGAGACCGCCGGTCCGACCGCGGCGCCGTCCAGTGGCCCGCTGCCCGGCGCCCGTCCGACCGAGCGGAACTCCGACGCTCCCGCGCCGGTCGCCGCCGGTGGCGGCGGAGGCAACCAGTCGCTGATCGCCGGGCTCTTCGGGCTGGGCAGTGGCCTGGCCGTGGCGGGCATCGCCGCCGGCACCGTCTGGTACGTCCGGCGGTTGCGACAGCCCGGTCCGGTGGCAGACCAGCCGGCATGAGCCGGAAGCGGTCGGCGGGAGCGGGGCGTGGGCTGCTGGCCGCCGCGGCGGCCGCCCTGCTGCTGGGCGCCGGCTCGGTGGTCGCCGCGCTGACCCTGGCGCAGCAACCGCCGTCCGTCGGGAGCACGCCGCCAGCCCGGACCCCCGGCCCGGCAACGACCGGGCGAGCGCCGTCCCCGGCGTCCGTCGGGCCCGAGCGGCCGGCTGCCCCCGTCCCGGCTCGATCCGAGGCGCCGGTGGGTATCACCGCCACGGTGGACGCCGGCTGGGCGGACGCCACGGCCGCCGAGCTCGGCATCCCGGCACGGGCCTTCCGGGCCTACGCCGGCGCGCCCTCGGCGGTCGCGGCGGAGTACCCGGACTGCGGTCTGGGCTGGAACACGCTGGCCGGCATCGGCTGGGTGGAGTCCCAGCACGGCGGCATCCACGGCGGCGAGCTGAGCCCGGACGGCCAGGTGTCACCACCGGTGATCGGGATTGCGCTGGACGGCAGCCGCAGCGCCCGGATCCGGGACACCGACCACGGCGAGCTGGACGGTGACCGGCGGTGGGATCGGGCGGTGGGGCCGATGCAGTTCATTCCGTCGACCTGGCGGAAATGGGGCAGCGACGGCAACGGCGACGGGGTGGCGGATCCGCAGCAGATCGACGACGCGGTGTATTCCGCCGCCCGGTATCTCTGCGCGGCCGGCGGCGATCTCACCCGGCCGCGGAACTGGATCGCCGCGGTCGCCGCGTACAACAACAGCGTCAGCTACAACAACCTGGTCGCCGACGCCGCCGAGCACTACGCCAAGCGGGCCGCGGCGCAGGAGCTCGGCTGACCTCGGCTTCCGACGAGCTGGCGTCGTAGTCGTTCGGCTTCCCGGCGGTTTTGGCCGAACAGGTGCGACGCCAGATAGGGATGTCACCTCAAGGTGGCGAGGCCGGCGATGGTGGTCTCGACGACCAGGCGGTAGTACTCCCAGCGGGTCCGGTTGGCCGGCTCGCCTCCGGCGGCGAACGGACGGATGAACTCCTCCCCCATCGCCCGGACGGCGCCGGTCACGGTGGGCAGCTGCTGGAACTCGGCCATCATGGTGGCGTGGTCGCGCGGGCCGTCCCCCTCGTGCTGCAGGCGGTCGTCGGCCATCGAGATGGTCAGCATGGCGTTGTTCAGCAGCAGCGCGTAGCCGTGGTGCACCCGGTCACCGAACCCGCCCCGGTCGAGGACGGCGATCCCGGCCTCCACGATGGGCAGGGCGGCGGGGATGGTCGGCCCGTGCATCAGCATCCACTTCGCCACGCCCGGGTACCCGGCGATCACCGGCCCGGCGGAGTGGAGCAGGGTCCGGAACCACTCCTGCCACGACAGCCCCGGGTCCGGCACGGTCAGCTGGCCCAGCGCGTGCTCGACCACCCGCCGGCACAGCAGGTCCTTGCCGCCGACGTGATGGTAGATGACCGACGGGGAGACATGGAGCCGGCCGGCGAGGTCGCGCAGCGACCAGCGCATCAGGTGGCCTTCCCGGGTGAGGTCGACGGCGGCCGCGACCACGGCCTCGGGGGTCAGCCCGACGTGGAACGGCGTGGCGTCCGGATCGCTCACCCACCCCTCCTTTCGCGAATCTGCCGGAAAGGCTACGCCCACCCCTCGGATCAAATAAGGTAAGCCTTACCTAACCAGTAGCATGAACGTGCATTAGAACACTGTTCGATCTACGATAGTGATTCTCAATCACGTTAGAGGGGTAAGCGGATGAGCGAGACGCTCAGCGAGGTCCGGGCGGCTGGTGCCACGGAGGCGTCCTTCTTCGCCCCGGTGAAGGGCAGCCTGGCGGCGATCGTCGGCCTGGCGGTGCTCGGCGCCGCCAGCAGCGTGGTGCCGTTCATTGCCATCGTAGAGCTCGCCCGGACGCTGCTGCCCGGGCTCTCCGGCGGCCAGATCGACGCCGGCCGGGTCTGGACGATCGTCTGGGTGGCGGTGATCGCGCTCTTCGTCAGCTTCGGATCGGCCTTCGCCTCGGGCGCGGTCGGCCACTTCGCGGACGCTGAACTGCAGTACTCGCTGCGCCAGCGGATCGTCCGGCATCTTCAACGGCTGCCGCTGGGCTGGTTCGACCGGCGCAGCTCGGGCACCGTCCGCAAACTGGTGGAGAACGACGTGGTCGCGCTGCACCAGTTGGTCGCCCATTCGATCCAGGACGTCCTGACTGCCATCACAGTGCCGGTGCTCAGCCTGATCTACCTGTTCTTCGTGCAGTGGCAGTTGGCGGTGGCGGCCCTGGTGCCGCTGCTGATCACGGTGGCGCTGTACCCCGTCCTGATGCGGGGCGGCGCCGAGAAGTACCGGTTGTACGACGAGGCGTCCATGGCGTTGTCGGGGGCGACCGTCGAGTTCGTCCACGGCATCGCGGTGGTGAAGCGGTTCGGCCAGGTCGGCCGCAGCCACCGCCGCTACCGGGACGCCACCAAGCGTTACGTCAGGTTCGTCGACGAATGGACGCGAGAGACCGCGCTGTTGTTCACCGTGATCGAGATCATCACCTCGCCCGTGGTGGTGCTGGGCTGGCTGCTGGTGGCCGGTACCTGGCTGGTGAACGCCGGGTGGGTAGCCCCGATCAACCTGCTACCGGCCATCCTGCTTGGGCTGGGGCTGACCAGCCCGCTGCTGAAGCTGGGTGGTTCGGGACAGCTGCTGCGCAATGCCATGAAGGCGCAGCAGTCGCTGACCGCCTTCTTCGCCCTTCCGCCGGTGCCGCAGCCCGAGTCGCCAGAGCAGCCTAGCCAGGGCGATGTCGGCTTCGAGCAGGTCTCGTTCAGTTACGACGGCGAGCACCGGGTGCTGCACGAGATCGCCGCGGCCTGCGCGCCGGGGACGGTCACCGCCCTGGTCGGTGCCTCCGGCTCGGGCAAGTCAACCCTGGCCAAGCTGGTGCCCCGGTTCTATGACGCGGACGCCGGTCAGGTGCGGATCGGCGGAGCCGACGTCCGCCAGATCGCCTCGACCCAGCTCTACCGCAGCG
The DNA here is from genome assembly GCA_049840415.1 of Propionicimonas sp. Lineage (GTDB taxonomy): Bacteria > Actinomycetota > Actinomycetes > Propionibacteriales > Propionibacteriaceae > Propionicimonas. The sequence goes on from JASGLB010000014.1 coordinate 1,034,646, forward strand.
TCGGCTTCGTCTTCCAGGACGTCCAACTGCTCCGCACCAGCCTGCGCGACAACCTCCGGCTGACCAGGCCCGATGCCACTGACGAAGAGGTGGAGGACGCCGCCCGCGCCGCCCAGATCCACGACCGGATCCTGCGCTGCCCGCGCGGCTACGACTCGGTGGTGGGGGAGGACGCCAACCTCTCCGGCGGCGAGGCGCAGCGGGTGACCATCGCCCGCGCGCTGCTCGCCGACGCCCCCGTCCTGGTACTGGACGAGGCCACCGCCTTCGCCGATCCCGACTCCGAAGCGGCCATCCAGCAGGCGCTGAGCACGCTGGCCGCCGACCGCACCGTGCTGGTGATCGCGCACCGGCTGCACACCATCACCGGTGCCGACCAGATCCTGGTGCTGGACGAGGGCCGCATCGTCGAACGCGGCACGCACGACGAACTGGTCGCGACCGACGGCCGCTACGCCCGGATGTGGGCCGACTACCAGGCCAACCACGCCCGCTCGCTGCCGGAAGGAGCCCTGGCATGATCCGCCGGCTGCTGCACTACTGCTCGCCACGGGCCCGCCGCCTGGTGCTCGCCGAGCTCGGGTTCATCGTGGTGACCGCCCTGCTGCAGGGGATCGCCTTCCTGCTGCTGGTGCCGCTGCTGCGGGCGGTGTTCGCCGGCGACACGGCGTCCGTCCGACCCTGGCTGATCGCGCTGATCCTGACCGGCGTCGGCTGCGCAGCGACCCACTGGGTGGCCAGCCAACTCGGCCTGAAGGCCAGCACCGCGGTGCTCGAATCGCTGCTCAACCGGCTCGGCGACCGGCTGATCGAGCTGCCGATCGCCTGGTTCGGCGCCGACCGCTCGGGGATGATCGCCGGCATCGCCACCCAGGGTGCGATGTTCGTCTCCACCACCCCGTACGCCATCCTGCGGCTGATCCTGACCGGGTTCATCACCCCGGGCACGGTGCTGGTGGGGATGTACTTCTTCGACTGGCGGCTCGCCTTGGCGATGACCGTGATGATCCCGGTGATCCTGCTGGGCTACCGCTGGCTGAGCCGGAAGATCGGCGAGGGCGACGCCGTCCACTCGGTGGCGGTGGCGGACGCGTCCAACCGGGTGATCGAGTTCGCCCGCGCGCAACCCGCGCTGCGCACCGCCGGCGACGAGTCGGTCGCCGACCGGCTGGTGGCCGAGGCGCTCAGCAACCAGCATCACGCCTACCGCGGCATGCTGGTCACCGGCGGGACGGGGATCGCCAGCTTCGCCGGCATCGTTCAGCTCTCGCTCACCGTGTTGCTGGTGGTCGGCGCCAACCTGGCGATCGGCGGCAGCGTCGACATCGCCACCCTGATCGCCCTGCTGGTGCTCGGCGTCCGGTTCAACGAGCCGATCGTCACCGCCGGCGACCTGGGCGGCGGCATTTCGGTCGCCCGCACCACCCTCGACCAGCTGGACGCCCTCGAGGCGCTGCAGGATTGCCCGAGCCCGCAGCGCCGGCCACCCCGGCCGACTGGGGCATCGAGTTCCGCGGGGTCAGCTTCGGCTACGGCGGACCAGCGGTGCTTCGCGACCTGAGCTTCACCGCCCCCGCCGGCCGGATGACCGCGATCGTGGGTCCGTCCGGCTCGGGCAAGACCACCATCACCCGGCTGATCGCCCGGTTCTACGATCCGGAGGCCGGGTCGGTGCTGATCGGCGGGGTCCCGCTGCCCGAGTTGGGGACGGCGGTGGTCGAGCAGGCGGTGGCGCCGGTCTTCCAGGACGTCTACCTGTTCGACGACACCATCCTGAACAACGTCTGGATCGGCAACCCCGACCTCGACCGCGACCAGGTGATCGCCGCCGCCACCCGCGCCCGGGTGGACGAGATCGCCGACCGGCTGCCCGGCGGCTGGGAGGCCCGGGTGGGGGAGGGAGGCTCCAACCTCTCCGGCGGTGAGCGGCAGCGGATCTCGATCGCCCGCGCGCTGCTGAAGGACGCCCGGATCGTCCTGCTGGACGAGGCCACCGCCGCGCTCGACATCGGCAACGAGATCGCGATCGGCCAGGCGGTGGACGCGATCCGGGCCGACCGGACGCTGATTGTGGTGGCCCACCGGCTGCAGACCATCATGACCGCCGACCAGATCATCATGCTCGACGGCGACGGCGGCATCCGGGAAACCGGATCCCACGCCGAACTGCTCGCTGCTGACGGCGACTACGCCCGCTACTGGCGGGAACGCGTGGACGCGGTCGGCTGGCAGTTGGCCGGCCACCACCCTTCGTCCTGACCCCAACCCACTGAAAGGAATCGGCCATGACTGATCAGGCCACCTTCGCCCCGTCCGGCACCGACCGTCCGGCATTCTCGGTGAAGTTCAGCGCCCGTGACCTGCTGAACGTAGCGATCTTCGCGGTGATCTACTACGTGATCGCCTTCGCCATCGCCATGCTCGGCATCATCAGCCCGCTGGTGATGCTGATTACCCTGCCGTTGGCGGCGATCGCCGGCGGCATCCCCTACATGCTGTTCCTCACCCGGGTGAAGCATGCCGGTCTGGTCACCCTGTTCGGTGTGGTGCTCGGCCTGCTGTACCTGATGATCGGGCATCCCTGGCAGAGCACCCTGGTCACGATCGGGCTGTCCGTGGTGGCCGAGTTCGTGCTGTGGGCCGGCCGGTACCGATCGAAGTGGGCGGCGATCTGGACCTACACCGTCTTCTCGGCCTGGTTCATCGGCCCCTGGATCCCGCTGTTCCTGGATCGGCAGGCCTACCTGCGTACCCAGGGCATGGAGGAGATGGGGCCGGAGTACGTCGAAGCCTTCAACCAGGTCGTCTCCACCCCCGCCGTGCTCGCCATGACCGCCGCGTCCATCCTCTGTGGCTTCCTCGGCGCCCTGCTGGGGACGGCGCTGCTGGCCAAGCACTTCCGCAAGGCCGGGCTGGCGTGAGCACCCCACGGAGTTCTTCTCCGCCGCTGCGCTCCCCCGAACAGCTCCGCGGGGACCCCGCAGTGAGCGTTGCCGCATCGACCGGTGCCCCACCCCAGCCACGGTTGTCGCTGAGGTTCACCGCCCGCGATCTGGTGAACACCGCGATCTTTGCGGTCATCCTGATCGTGCTCACCTATGCGATCGGCATGCTCGGCATCATCTCGCCGCTGGTCTGGGTACTCGTCATCCCGCTGCAGGCCCTGGCCGGCGGGACTCCGGTCACCCTCTTCCTCACCCGGGTTCGGCACGCCGGGATGTTCGTCCTGTTCGCCGCGGTGGTCGCGCTGTTCTACCTGTTGAGCGGCAACACGCTGCCCGGCACCCTGGCCGTGATCGGGCTGGGGGTGCTCGCCGAGGCGATCCTGCTGGCCGGCCGCTACCGCTCCCGGTGGGCGGTGATCTGGGCGTACACGGTGTTCGCGCTCAGCTTCCTGACACCGTTCCTGCCGCTGCTGATCGACCGGGCCGCCTACTTCGCCAGTTCGAGCTGGACCCAGATGGGCGCGGAGTATGTCGCCGCGGCTGACGCCTTGCTTACCGGTCCCGTCCTGATCGGGGTGGGATTGGCCATCGCGGTCGGCGGGTTCCTCGGCGGGCTGCTCGGTTCCACGATGCTACGGAAGCACTTTGTCCGCGCCGGCGTTGCCTGACCTCCGGGTACCGGCGGTGGCGGCGCCGGCGCGGGCTGGGCTGGATCCGCGGACCAAGATCCTGCTGGTGATCGCCTGCAGCGTGGTGGTGATGAGCCCGGGCGGGCTGCGGTTCGTCCCGGCGGCGATCCTGCTCGCGGTCGGCCTGGCGGCCTGGGAGGGCGCCTGGCAGCGAGCGGCGGGCCTGGTCGTCACCGCGCTGGGGATGTGGCTGCTGGGTTGGGTGGCTGCCGGTGTGGTGGCCCAACCCGGTCACCGCGATCGTCGCGCTGGCCTGCAGCTACCTGATCCGGTTCGTCGCGGCGATCGGGGTGGGCGCGCACCTGATCGCGACCACGTCCCCGACCGCGCTGGCCGCTGGGCTCCGGGCGTGGCGGGCGCCGCGGCCGATCGCGGTCACCCTGGCCGTCATGCTGCGGTTCTTCCCGGTGGTGAACGCCGAGGCCACCGCTGTGCTGGACGCGATGCGGCTGCGCGGTCTGGCCGGCGCGACCGGCATCCTGCGCCATCCGATCCTCACCCTGGAGCGGTTCACCGTCCCGATGATCGCCGCCAGCCTGCGGGCCAGCGAGGATCTCTCCGCCTCGGCGATCCTGCGCGGCCTGGGCTCCCACCGGAAGCCGACCGCGATGTACCCGCCGCGGTTCGGTGATGGCGGATCTCGTCCTCGTCCTGATCGTCGTCGGATTGACCGCTGCCGTGCTCGCCCTACCCGAGGTGCTGTGATGCTCAACGTCGCCGACGTCAGCTGGCGCTACCCGTACGCCGACCAGCCCAGCCTGCGCGAGCTCGGCCTACGGATCGAGCCGGGCCAGTTCGTCATCCTGTGCGGGGCGAGCGGCTCGGGCAAGTCCACCGCGCTGCGGCTGCTGAACGGGCTGATCCCGCACTTCCACGACGAGGGCGTGCTGACCGGCACCGTCACGGTGGACGGCCTGCTGACCACGGACGCCGAGCTGGACGCGATCGGGCTGGTCACCGGCACCGTGCTGCAGCACCCCCGGCGGCAGTTCTTCACCGAGAGCGTGCCGGAGGAGCTCGCCTTCGCCATGGAGAACTTCGGTTTCCCGTCCGAGCAGATCCGGACGCAGGTCGGCCAGACGGTCGAGGAACTCGCCGCCAGCGTCCCGATTGATCAGCCGTTGAAGACCCTCTCCGGCGGTCAGCAGCAGCAGGTGGCGATCGCCGCGGCCACCGCGCATCGTCCCCGGGTGCTGCTGTTGGACGAACCCAGCTCCAACCTCTCCGCGGACGCGGTGCACCGGCTGACCGCCACCCTGGCCGAACTCAAGGCGCAGGGGGTGACCATCGTGGTCGCCGAGCACCGGCTGCGGTACCTGGAGGGCCTGGCCGACCGGGTGATCGTGCTGCGCGACGGCGCCATGGACGTGGAGTGGACCGCGGCCCAGTTCCGCGCGGTGCCGGACGAGGAACTCGCCCGCGAGGGGCTGCGCGGGCTGACCAGCTCGGTGCTGCTGCCCACCCTGCCGGCCGCCGGCGCCAGCATCGCCGGGGGAGTGGAGCCGGACGCGGTCCCGAGCGGAGCCCTGGAACTGGACGGCCTGCGCTGCCGGCTGGGCGGGCGGCTGGTGGTCTCGATCGACCGGGCCGCCTTCGCCGCCGGCGAGGTCACCGCGATCCGTGGCGTGAACGGGGCGGGCAAGTCCACCCTGGCCAGGATCGTCACCGGGCTGCAGCGCAGCGCCGGCCGGGTCCGACTGGACGGCCGGGAGCTCAGCCCGCGGACCCGGCAGCGCGGCAGCGCGATCGTGATGCAGGACGTCCAGCGCCAGCTGTTCACCGACAGCGTCGCCGCCGAGATCGAGCTGGCCGCGGCCGGCTCCGCACCGTCCCTGGACACGGGGGAGGTGCTGACCGCGCTCGACCTGAGTGCCTTGGCGGAGCGGCATCCGTTGTCCCTCTCCGGCGGCCAGCAGCAGCGCCTGGTGGTGGCGGCGGTCCGGGTGGCCGGCCGGCGCATCGTGGTGTTCGACGAGCCCAGTTCCGGGGTCGACCGCCGTCATCTGCAGTCGATCTCTGACCAGATCCGCGAGGTCGCGGCGGACGGCGCGGTGGTGCTGCTGATCAGCCACGACGACGATCTGCTCGCCCTGGCGGCCGACCGCCAGCTCACCCTCGTGCCGGCCGAAGCCGACTGGCGTCCAGCAACGGAGGAAGTCAGATGAGTGCTCCGGTGACCGATTCGACCCGGTCGGGAAACCAGGTGCAACTGGTGCTCGGCGCGGTGTTCCTGGTCTACCTCAGCCAGATGACGCTCAACCCGATCATCGCCCCGCTGGCCCGCGAGGTCGGGCTGGCGGAGTGGCAGATCGGGGTGACGATCAGCACGGCGGCGGTGATGGTGGTGCTCACCAGCCAGCTGTGGGGACGCCGCTCCCAATCCTGGGGCCGCAAGCCGGTGCTGGTGGCCGCCTTCAGCCTGGCCGTGGTCACCATGAGCCTGTTCGCGGTGTTCGCCTGGCTCGGCATGACCGGCGGGCTCACCGCCGCCGCCCTGTTCGGGTTGTTCGTGCTGTTGCGTGGCGTCGGCTTCGGCACGGCGATCGCCGCGGTGCCGCCGACCGCCCAGGCCTACATCGCCGACGTCACCACCGACGAGGCCGCCCGGGTGAAGGGCATGGCGGGGGTGGGAGCGGTGCAGGGGGTCGCCATGGTCGGTGGGTCGGTGATCGGCGGGCTGCTCTCCGCCTTCGGTCTGCTGACCCCGCTGCTGGTCGTCCCGGTGCTGCTGTTCGCCGGGCTCGCGCTGATCGTCTTCCGGCTGCGTCCCGAGCCCCGGCACGAGTTGATCGAGGCTCCCGTCCGGGTCAGCCCGTTCGACACCCGGGTGTGGCCCTTCCTGCTGGCCGGGTTCGGCATGTTCACCGCGCTCGGGTTCATTCAGGTGCTCACCGGGTTCCTGGTCCAGGACCGCCTCGGCCTGGGCGCCGAGACCACCGGCCTGGTCACCGGCGGCGCCCTGCTGGCGGCCGGCGCCGGGATGATCCTGGCCCAGGCCGTCATCGTCCCGCGCAGCGGCTGGCCGCCGGGCACCCTGCTGCGGGTCGGCGGCAGCGTCGCCCTGGCCGGGTTCCTGCTGCTGATCCCCGACGCTGGGGCTGGCCCCGCTGTTCGTCGCCATCCTGCTGATCGGGCTGGGCCTGGGCATCGCCGTCCCGGGCTACACCGCCGGACCCACCCTGCTGGCCCGCCGGGAGGAGCAGGGCGGCCTCGCCGGCCTGATCGGCGCCACCAACGGCCTCACCTTCGTGATCGCTCCGACCGCCGGCACCGCGATGTACGGCATCGAGGCCTCCCTGCCGATCATCGCCGGCGCGATCATGATGGCAGCGGTCACCGCCTTCGTCTTCGTCCACCCCCGCTTCCGCCGGTTGCCCGCCGCCCCCACCCCGGTCTGACCATCGAGGACCTCCCTTATCGTCGAGGGCTCGTGCCTGGGGTGTGGCCCTCGGCGTTAAGGGAGGTCCTCAAATGAGCGCCTGCTCCTGGGGTGGCCTGGCTCGCCAAGCTCAGGATGGCGTGGCAGGCAACCAGCGGATCGTGGAGAGCGGCACCCACGATGAACTGCTCGACGCTGGCGGGGTCTACGCCGAGCTCTGGCAGGCCTGGCGGCGGGCTTCCGCTCTGCGCAGCGAGCCCTCTGCGACACAAACCGGGCAGTAGAGACCACTCGAGGGGACAATCCACTCGACTGGGCTCTACTACCCGGTTTGTGTCACGTAGAGCGGGACGCCACAACCTGACTCGCTCAACGCCGCCACCCCCATCTGGCGTCGTAGAAATTCGGCTAAAACTGCGGGAAGCCGAGTAACTGCGACGCCAGACGCGACGGCTGTGGTCTCCCGTCCTGGAACAGCGGCGAAGACACTGGCGTGAGCTCGTCTTCCGGTTGCCACTCAGTTGCATCAACTAGCAAGGCAAGCCTAACCAAACCTTTTCTGTTAGTATCCCTACATAAGTCCGTAGGTGCACCTCTGCGCCGCTCACCGAAAAGGTCCGATACCGATGCACTCCCGACGCTTCCCTGTTGTCGTCGCCGCCAGCGCCCTCGTCCTCTCACTCGCGGCCTGTGGCTCCGGTCAACCGTCGCTGGACTCCGGCTCGGCAAGTCCGGCATCGTCTCGTACCGTCATGACTTCCCTCGGTGCGGTGGAGGTGCCTGCCTCGCCGGAGCGAGTGGTCGTGATGAACGTGCAGCAGGCGAGCATGGTCGTTTCGCTCGGCGTGACTCCGGTGGGTGTCGCTGGTGAGATCGATCCCTACTACACCTGGTTGGCCGACGACATTGGTCCGCTGATCAATGATCAGCTCCAGGACGCCTCCTACGTCTTGTCTCCCGAGGCGGTGGCCGCCCTCGATCCCGATGTGATCTTCCTCGGCAACTGGCAAGTGGCTGACACCGAGGTGCTTGAGCGGCTGCAGGGCATCGCCCCGGTGGTCACCACCGCGAGCAAGGAGGTGGTGCCGGCCTGGCAGGATTCGGTCACCACGATCGGTGAGGCGCTTGGCGTCCCGGAGAAGGCCGCGACTCTGATTGACGAGATCGAGACCGAGTACCGGGAGTTGGGTGAGCGCACCGGCGTCGTCGGCAAGAGCTACCAGTACTTCGGGATGTCGAAGGACTCGCTGACTTCCGGCAATGCCCTGACCCTGCAGCTCGCGGGCATGGTTCCTGGCAAGCACCAGGACGTCGAGGGAGTGGTCAGCAACAACGACATTTCCCTGGAGCAGGTGCCTGACCTGGATGCCGATCTGCTGCTGATCTGGAACTTCAGCCCGCGCGACCTGGCCGACCTGCCCGGATTCGACAGCCTCCCGTCCGTCGTCTCGGGCAACTTCCACCAGATCGACGCCGCGCAGGCCGCTGCGCTGACCGGCCCGGAGCCGATCGGCCTACGCGGATTCCTGCTCGATACCGTCACCCCGATGCTCGAGACGTTGGGACGGTAGTGAGCGCGACCCGGCCCCGGCCCGGGCGCCCGGCCCGGATCGATGTTCGTGCGATCGGGCACGCAGTGGTCGAACTCGGGTTCCCGAAGGCCACCTTTGCCGCCGTCGCCGAACTCCTGCAGGTCACCGAAATGACGGTGTACCGGCACGTTGAGAATCGCCGGGGGCTGATGGCTGCGGGCCTGGAGGTGGCCTTCGGAGAGCACCGTTGGCCGGAGGTCGCCGGCGGCTGGCGGGACGTCTTGCGGCGGTACGCGCTGGAGACCTGGCTGCTGTGGGAGCGCTACCCGGGAGCGGCCGCCGAAGTGGCCGCAGGCGCCTTTCCAGCCGGGTTCGTCGGGGTGTGGGCTGACGCGATCGACCAACTCCTGGTCGCCGGCTTCGGAGCCGCGGAAGCCACTGTGGCCGCCGACCTGGTCTTCGATCTGGCCGCGACGGACCGGCGTGGCAGCGACAGCATGGCGGTGCTCACGCCCACCGACCAGGACCAGCTCATGGCGACCATGCAAACCGGCTGGGAGCGGACGCTACGGCAACGGGATCCAGCCACCCGGGAACGGCTGCTCGCCGCCAGGGCGGCCTCCGATGCTGCCTTCGACCTCACCCCACAGGAGTGGTTCCTGCTCCGACTGGACATCGTTCTCGACGGCATCGCGGTCAGCCTCGCCCCGCGGGAGGACTGATGGCCGCGCCGTCGCCCTCCGCCGGGGCGCTCAAGCGGGTCACCGCGCCCGCCCGCCGGGCGCTCGTCTTGGCCAGAGCGCTACAGGTGATCGCCTCGGTTGCCACGATCGCACCGTTCGCGGCTCTGGTCTGGCTCGCCGGCAACCTGCTCGTGGATGGCCAGGCCGGGTCAGCTTCCGGGACGGCCGCCATCATCGCCATCGCCACTGCGCTGGTGGTGCGAGCCGCCGCCAGTCAGGGCGCGTTCGCGGTGGCCCATTTCGCCGACCTCAGCCTCCAGGGCTCGCTGCGCTCCGACCTGGCCGGGCACCTCGGCGTCCTACCCCTGGGCTGGTTCGCCGGGCAGCCAGCGGGGGCGATCCGTAAGCGGGTGCAGGACGATGTCGCGGCGATCCACTCCTTCGTCGCTCACGGGGCCGTGGAGAGCACCGCTGCGGTCGCCACCCCAGCGGTCGCGGTGGCCTATCTGCTGAGCATCGATGTCGGTCTCGGGCTGGCTGCGGTCGCCGTAGTGCCGCTGCAACTGGCCGCCCAGGCCGTCATGATGAAAGGGATCGGCGACAAGCTGGCTGCGATGAACGAGGGCCTGGCGCGGTTGAGCGCAGCCGTCGTGGAGGTCGTCGCCGGGATCTCGGTGGTGAAGCTGTACGGACGTCCCGGAGAGGCTCACCAGAACTACCGGACCGCTGCCGCTGAGTTCGGCCGGGGCTATGCCTCCAGGGTCGGTCCGCTCACCCGGCGCAGCGCACTCGTCTCTGTGCTGTTCAGTGCCCCCACGGTCATGCTGGCGATGCTCGGGATTGGCCTGGCCGCCATGACGGTCGGATGGAGCGGACCAGTGGAGGTCGTTGCTGCGGCGTTGGTGGCCGCGATGCTGCCGCCGGCGATCCAAGCCGTGCTGACCACCGGGCAGGCCCGCCGGGAGGCTGCCGCGGCAAGTCTCAGCATCGTGTCCCTGCTCGACGAGCCCGGGCTGCCTGAGCCCGCCGAACCCAAGCAGCCGGCGTCGTCCGAGGTTCGGCTCCAGGACGTGACCTTCGGCTACGAACCCGGTCAACCGGTCGTCCACCGGGTGAACCTGACCTTGGCGCCAGGGACCGTGACCGCGCTGGTGGGGCCGTCCGGCTCAGGCAAGTCCACCATTGCCGGGCTGATCGCGCGTTTCTTCGATCCGGACCAGGGCCGGGTTCTGCTCGGTGGGGTCGATCTGCGCGAAGCCGGCTCCACGGTGGTCCACCGAACCGTCGGGGTCGTGCTGCAGGACGCCCAACTCGTCCGGCTCAGCGTCGCCGACAACATCCGGCTCGGCCGGCCTGACGCCACCGACGCCGAGGTCCGCCGGGCAGCGGCTGCGGCGCAGATCGCCACGGAGATCGAGGCGCTGCCGCGCGGGTTCGACTCGGTGATAGGCGAGGATGCTCGGCTGTCCGGTGGGCAGCAGCAGCGCGTCGCGATCGCCCGCGCCCTCCTCGGCGACCCTCCGGTCGTGGTGCTGGACGAGGCGACCGCTTACGCCGATCCGCAGTCGGAGGCCGCGATTCAGCTCGCGCTGTCACGGCTGCTGTCCGGACGCACCGTGGTGGTCATCGCCCACCGGCTGGAGACGATCGTGCGGGCCGATCAGATCGCCGTCCTGGACGCCGGCCGGATTGTCGAACTCGGCCGCCATGAGGAGCTGCTCCACACCCCGGGACGCTACGCGGCCATGTGGTCGGCCGGCCCAGGCCGGCGAGACGAGGCGACCCGGCACGGCGAGGTGCTTGCCCGATGAACGCGTTGCGAGGCCTCCTCATTGTCCTCCCTTCCGGAGAACAGCGCCGACTGCGCCGACTGGTGGTGCTGGCTGCGCTGCACGGAATGCTCCAGGGCGTCTCGATGCTGCTGCTGGTGCCGCTGGTCTCCGCCCTGGCCACCGGCGCCTTCCCGGTCGCGCTGCGATGGCTGGCCGCGCTGGCTGTGGCCGTTGTCGTCACCGGCATCGTCGGCTATCTGCAGTCGATGCGCGGGTTTGGCCTCGCGGTCGACGTGATGCGTACCCTTCACCAGCGGATCGGCGAGCGACTGGTCCGGCTGCCGGTCGGTTGGTTCGCCGGCCGCCGCGCGGAGGTGTCCACGCTGGTCACCGCGGGCACGCTGAGCGTCGGCGGTTCACCGGGGTACCTGCTGACCCCGCTGGTCACCCTGGTCACGTCCGCGGCCACGGTGGCCGCCGGCCTGCTGGTCCTCGACTGGCGGCTTGGCGTGGCGGCGGTGCTCGCGGGTGCCGCGGTCAGCGCCGCTGCCCGGGCGTCCACGGCGCTGATGACCCGTGGCGACCAGGCCCAGCACGAAGCAGCTATCGAGGTGTGCGACCGGATCATCGAGTTCGCCCGCTGCCAGGGTGCGGTGCGCGCGGCGGGCGGTGGCATCAGCGGATACCGTTCACTCGGTACGGCGCTGGCGGACTACCACCGTCACGCCCGTCGTGGCCTGGCGGCGTCCGTCGTTGCTGTGGCGGTCAACGGTCTCGCGGCTCAACTGGCGCTGTCCGCGCTGGTCATCGTGCTGGTGACCGCCACCCTGGCCGGCCAGGTCGATCCGGTCAGCATGATCGCGCTCTTCGCCCTGATCGTCCGCTTCGTGGAGCCGCTCAACGAGATCGGCTCCTACCGGGCTGGAGTTCAATCCATTACCAGGGAAATCACCCGGCTGAGCCAGGTTCTGCAGACCCCGGGGCTGCCGGAGCCGACGACGAACTCGGTTGCGAACGACTCCTCGATCGAGTTCGATCAGGTCAGTTTCGGATACTCCCCAGACGACCAGGTCCTGCATGAGGTGAGCTTCCAGGTGGCTCCGGGATCGATGGTGGCGATCGTCGGGCCGTCTGGTTCGGGCAAGACCACGATCGCCAACCTGATCGCCCGGCACTTCGACGTCAGCGGCGGACGGGTCCTGGTCGGCGGAGTTGATGTCCGCGCGCGTGGCGGCGACGACCTGCGCCGCGATCTCTCCGTCGTGTTCCAGGACGTCTACCTGTTCTCCGGAACGCTGCGCGACAACGTGCTGCTCGGTAACCGGGACGCCAGCGATGCGGACCTGGCAGAGGCGGCCCGGCTGGCCGGGGTCGATGAGCTGGTGTCCCGGTTGCCGCAGGGCTGGGACACGCCGGTCGGCGAGGGTGGGGCGCGATTGTCCGGAGGCGAGCGCCAGCGGGTGTCGATCGCCCGGGCACTCCTGAAACCGTCCCAGATTCTTCTCCTGGACGAGGCCACCTCAGCGCTGGACCCGGAGAACGAGCACATCATCACCGAGACCGTCGGGCACCTCCGTGGCCGCCGTACCGTGGTGATGATCGCCCATCGTTTGGCGACGGTCGCCACGGCCGATCAGATCATCGTCCTGGACGAGAGTGGTCGGCTCAGCGAGCAGGGCACCCATCCCGAACTGCTCGCGGCAGACGGCTCCTACGCCCGGCAATGGCGCCAGCACGTCTCCTCGCGCGGGTGGCAGCTTGCCCGGTGAACCTCCCGCCGTCCGGTATCGGACGGTGACCCTGACCCTCACCATGATGCTGCTCCTCCTGCTCGGCGCCATCGCGGCGAGCCTGTTGCTCGGATCCACCACGATTCCGGTGAGCGATGCCTGGGAGGCGCTCACCGGTCATGCGGACTCTGCGTCCGCGCAGGTGATCAGGTCCTTACGGCTGCCTCGGACCCTGACCGGCATCGCAGTCGGCGCCGCGCTGGGGCTGGCCGGGTTGCTGATCCAGGCCCTCACCCGCAATCCGCTCGCCGATCCGGGGCTGATCGGCATCAGTTCCGGAGCAGCGCTCGCCGTCACCGCCGGAGTCCTCCTCGGCTTGCCCGCCCGCGGATTCGGAGCGTTCGGCGCGGCCCTGGTCGGCGCGCTCGCGATCACCGCGGCGGTCAGTGCGCTGGGCGGATCGGCCGCCGGCATCGATCCCGTCCGGCTGGTGTTGGCCGGGGTGGCGATCACCGCCGTTTTCGCCGGCATCACCACCGCCATGACCCTGGTCGCCCCGGTCGCCTTCGAGACGCTGCGGGACTGGAATGTCGGCTCGCTGCTGGCCGCCCGTCCCGAGCAGGTCGGCTGGATGCTGCCCTGGATCGCCGCCGGCACACTGGCCTGCCTGGGGCTGGCCCGTCCACTCGACGCGTTGGCACTGGGGGAGGAGATCGCCGCCGCACAGGGTGTGAAGGTCCGGGCCACCCGCCTCACCGCGCTCGGCACGGTCGCCGTGCTGACGGCAACCGCCACCGCCTTGGCCGGCCCGATCCTGTTCGCGGCATTGATCATTCCGCACATCGCGCGGCTGCTGGTCGGCACCGGCCATGCCCGGCTCACCCTCTGCTGTCTCGCGCTGGGCCCGGTGCTGATCCTGGTCGCCGACGTGGTGGGCCGCGTCGTGGTGCTGCCAGGCGAACTGGCGGTCGGCGTCATGACCGCCTTGATCGGTGCCCCGATTCTCGTCGTCCTGATCCGCAGCCGGGGAGTGGTGGCACCATGACCGGCATCGAAGTCGACTTCGGTAGGCGGATGCTGCGACCGCAAGTCGGGCCCTGGTCGTCATTGCTGGAATGGCGGGCAATCGTGGTGACCGCAGGATTGTGCACGCTGATCGCGGCGGCTGTCCTGGTCAGCGTCGCCAACGGGGACTACCCGATCCCGGTCACCCAACTCGTCCACGCCCTCACCACGGGTGAGGACGCCTTCCTGCGGACGGTCGTTGTCGAATGGCGGTTGCCCAGGGCGCTGGCGGCCGCACTGTTCGGCGGGGCGCTCGCCCTGAGCGGCGCCACTTTCCAGCGACTCACCGGCAACCCGCTGGCCAGCCCTGATGTGATCGGCTTCGCGACCGGCGCCTACACCGGAGCCCTCATCGTGCTCACCGTGCTGGGCGGAAGCTTCGCCGCCGTCACCGCAGGTGCATTGACCAGCGGGGTGGCAACGGCCGGTGTGGTCCTGCTGCTGACCGCGGGCCGCGGCGGATTTGGCGTCCGGCTGATCGTCGTCGGCATCGCCGTGTCAGCCATGCTGAGTGGAGTCAACGCGTGGCTGCTGAAGACTGCTGGCCGGGAGCAGGCGCTGTCCGCCACCGTCTGGGGAGCAGGTTCGCTGAGCGCCATCACGCTCGCCGAGGTGGCCTGGAGCGTAACAGCGCTGCTGATCGTCGCCCTGGCGGTGATGTGGCAGCTGCCCGCACTGCAACAACTGGAGTTGGGAGATGAGACGGCTGCCGCTCAGGGAGTCCGGGTCGGTCGCACGAAGACGGGGTTGATCGTTTGCTCGGTGGCCCTGATGGCCATCGTCACAGCGGTGACGGGGCCGATCACCTTCATCGCGCTCGTTGCGCCGCCGATCGCGGCGCGTCTGACTGGATCGCCCGGTAGCGCTGGCGCAGTGGTCGCTACTGGGGCTCTGCTGCTGAGCATCGCCGATCTGGTGGCGCGTTTCGCCCTGCCCACCGAACTCCCGGTGGGGCTGGTCACCTTGGTCATTGGGGGCGGCTACCTGGGATGGCTCCTGCTGCGACCGGAAAGGCGATTTCGATGAACCACCAGAGCGTGCCGCTGGCGGTGGAGAACCTTCGCGTCGGCTACGGCGACCGGACCGTGATCAATGATCTGAATCTGCACATCGCCAGGGGCTCGTTCACGGCAGTGGTCGGCCCGAACGCCTGCGGTAAGTCCACCCTGCTCCGGGCACTCGCTCGGGTGTTGCCCCACCAGGCCGGCAGGATCCTGCTGGACGGCGCAGAGCTGGCGAGCTACTCCCCGCGTCAGATCGCCCAACGAGTCGCTCTGCTGCCACAGTCGGCGAATGCCCCGGACGGGTTGCGAGTCGCCGACCTGGTCAGCCGGGGACGCTACCCGCACCGCGGGATGCTGCGCCGGTGGTCAGCCGAGGATGAGGCGGCGGTGCATCGCGCCATGGCCGCGACCGGTGTGCTGGGGCTATCGGATCGTCCGGTGGCCGAGCTGTCCGGCGGCCAGCGTCAGAGAGTCTGGATCGCCATGACGCTCGCCCAGGACACGCCGGTCGTCCTGCTTGATGAGCCGACCACCTTTCTCGACCTGGCGTACCAGGTCGAGGTGCTGGAGCTCTGCACCCGGCTGCATGCCGAGGGCCGCACCCTGGTGGTGGTCCTGCACGACTTGGCACAGGCCGCTCGCCACGCCACTGACCTCCTGGTGCTGCACGACGGGCGGCTGTCGGCGGCCGGACCGCCCGCCGAGGTCATCACGCCACTGCTGGTGCAGCAGGTCTTCGGCGTGCCGAGCATCGTCGCGCCCGATCCGGTCACCGGAACGCCCGCGGTCTTTCCGGAACGCCTGCCGGGGTGATCATGACCTGCGTTCGGCCTGCTCGAAGCTCGGTCGCGTGGTGTCGTCCAGCGCTTCGTTGAGGTGCTGGGCCGCGAGATTCCCGTCGCCGCCGAAGATGGTGAGGATCTCGGCGCCGTGCTGGCCGTCGCTGCCGAACCAGTGCGGTACCCGGGTGTCGAACTCGGCGACCTCGCCGCTGTCCAGGGTCAGGTCGCGGGTGCCGACGATCAGGCGTAGGCGTCCGGCGAGGACGTAGATCCACGCCGAGCCGGCGTGGGTGGACAGCGTCGGGACGGTCGTGCTGCGGGGGACGATGATCTTCCAGGCATGCCGGTCGCCGGGCTGGCGGGTCAGCGGCACGACGGTGCGGCCGTTCACCCGGCGCGGTCGCAGGCGGATCCGGGGATCCCCGGTCTCCGGGTTGCCGATCAGGTCATCCAGCGGCAATCGGTAGACCTGGGCGAGCGGCAACAGCAGTTCCAGGCTGGGTCTGCGCTGCCCGGTCTCCAGCCGAGACAGGGTGCTAGTGGAGATTCCGGTGAGCTTCGACAGGGCCGCCAGGCTCATCCGCGATCTGCTGCGCAGTTCCTGCAGCCTCGGTCCGACCTGCTCCAGGACTCCGTCCACGCCAGCCTCTGACGCGGGCCTGCTGTGTTCCATCCGCACAGCACACCACCATGTCCCGGAAACAGCAACAAAGATTGCCAACTAGGCAGCCCCATGGGGACAGTGGGCAGGTGGAAACCTCAACCGGCAGGGTGGATCAACCGCTTCTCGTCGGGCTGCTGGCCAGCCTGCTCAGTGCGTCGCTGGGCACCAGCGCCACCGCGGCGGTGCTGCCGAGTATCGCGGTTGACCTGGACGGCGGCTTCGGCGGCGCCCAGTGGGTCGCCCTGGGCTACCTGATCGCGATGACCGTCACCAGCCCGGCCGCGGGGTTCGCCGGTGACACCTGGGGACGACGACGGACCTTGGTGCTCGGCGCCGGCGTGTTCGCCAGCGCGTCCATCGGCGCCGGCCTGGCACCGTCGCTGGGCGTGCTGATTGCTGCCCGGGTCGTGCAGGGTGGGGGAGCGGCGGTGATGATGGCTCTGCCGCTGGCGATCGCCCGCGATGCCGCTCCGGAAGGGCGGACGGGCACGGTGATGGGGCTGCTCGGCACCGCGGGCGCGGTGGGCACGGCCTCCGGTCCGGCGGTGGGTGGCCTGCTCGCCAGCTGGGCCGGCTGGCCGGCGATCTTCTGGGGCACTACCGCTCTCGGCGTTCTCACCACCGTGCTCCTGGCCGTCCCCACTGGGCGGGACGATCCCCAGCGGCAGCACGGGTTCGACCTCGCGGGGGCTCTGCTGCTGACCGCGGCGATCACCCTTGGCTCCCTGACGATCACCCTCGACCTGGGCCTGCCCGCCACCGCCGCGCTGCTGTCGGTGACGGTGGGGGCGGTGTTGGCGTTTGGGGCAGTCGAGCGTCGGAGCAGCCATCCGGTGCTGCCGCTGCGGATGCTCACCGGGCGCCCGCTCGGGATGGGGAGCGTCCTGAACCTGCTGGTGGGGGCGACGATGATGAGCACCCTGGTGATCGGCCCCTTCTTCCTGGCCGGCGGCCTGGGCCTGTCGACCGCGCAGATCGGCCTGGTCATGGCGGCCGGTCCGGTCACCTCCATCTGCACCGGCGTCCTGGCCGGACGGATCGTCGACCGGCTGGGTGCCGAACGCATGACCAGGACGGGGCTGGCGGTCATGGCAGCGGCGGTCCTCGTCCTCGCCTTCCTGCCCGGCTGGCTGGGGCTGCCCGGCTATCTGGCGGGGACGGTGCTGCTCGCGCCGGGATATCAGCTGTTCCTCGCCGCGAACAACACCGCCGTGCTCGGCGCGGTGGACGAGACCCGACGGGGTGCCGCGGCCGGAACCCTCAGCCTGGCCCGGAACCTCGGAATGGTCGCCGGGGCCTCCGCGATGGGCACGGTCTACACCCTGGCGGCACAGGTCAGCGACATCGCCACCGCACCGTCCAATGCCCTCACCATGGGGTTGCGCATCACATACAGCGTTGTCGGCCTCGCCTTACTCACGGCGACTCTCGTTCAGCGTGCCGCCCGGGTTCGGCTGGAACCTACTGAAACATCGGTGTTGCAGTAGATGTTGCAGTAGCTGTCTCAACGCAGCCTCCATGAGGCGCGTGGGTCGCGCGGTCCTTGGCCGTCCCATGGTGGGTGTGATCGAAGCTACGACCAGAACTCGAGTTTCTGGGGGTTGCGGATGGCCCAGACCTGCTTGATCTTGCCGTGCTTGGTCGCGGCGAGTGCGAGGACGGCGAGGGTGTGGTCGTGGGCGTCGGTTGCGACGAGTCCGGGTTCGCCGTTGACGAGTTCTTCTCGGAGGATGAGGTCGGGCTGTCGTTCGTACGCTCCGAGCAGGAACTTGGCGAGGGCTTCTGGCCCGTGGAGAGGTTCGAGCGCTGCCGATACGAGGCCGCCGCCGTCGGTGATGGCGGTTGCTCCGGGGTCGAGCACGTCGATGAGTGCTGCGAGGTCGCCGGTCTGCCACGCGGTCTTGAATAACCGCACGGCTGCTGCGTGCTCGGATGGTGGCACGGAGGAGCGTTGTTCTTCGCGCACGCGCTGCCGAGCGGATGAGGCGAGCTGCTTGCAGGCGGCGGGGGTGCGTCCGACGATCTCAGCGATCTCGGGAAATGTGTAGCGGAAGACGTCGTGAAGGATGAAAGCGACGCGTTCGGCGGGTGTCATGGATTCCAGCACGATGAGCAGCGCCATGGAAACAGAGTGGTCGAGGGTCACTCTGTCGGCGGGATCGATGGCGGTGTCCGACGGTTGGCTGCTCCACGTGCCTGTTGCGGGGAGGGGTTCGGGTAGCCATTGGCCGACGTAGTTCTCTCGCCGGGCACGAGCGGTTTTGAGCATGTCCAGACCGATGCGGCTGGCGGTCTTGACCAGCCATGCTCGGGGGTGTGCTACGGCACAGCGTTCTTGCTCGCTGAGGCGGTACCAGCGGAAGTAGGTTTCTTGCACAGCGTCTTCGGCGTCGGCGAGGGAACCCAGGAGTCGGTAACTCAGGCCCATCAGGAGGCCTCGCTCTCGGATCGCGTCGACTAGTTCGGGAGGCTCGGCGGGCCGTGGGGTCGCGGGGTCGGGCATGGTTCCTCCCTCCTGCTGCATCGGGTTCGCCGGGTAGGTGAGTCCTACCTCATCAGCTCTCCTTAGAGAAGTAGACGAGGTAGCGCTCCGAAATGTCAGGTGAACCGCCGATCTGACACTCCAAGGGGCTGCGTCGTCTACCCCAACGAGCGAGCGATCCACGCCCGCCCAGGCGCGGAACACCGAAGAAGGAGGAACCATGTCCAACTCCGTCACGTTCGTCAACGTGGTGGACGTCGATCCGGCCAAGCAGCAAGAAGTGATCGACCTGCTGACCGAGGGTGCCGAGAACGTCATGTCCAAGCGGCCAGGATTCATCTCAGTCACACTGTTGGCGAGTCTCGACAAGAGCCGGGTCATCAACGTCGCCCGCTGGGAAAGCGCGGAAGACGTCAAGGCCACCCAGTCCGATCCCGAGGCCGCCGAGTACGCCAGGCGCACCGCCGCTCTCGCCCAGGCAACCCCGGGTCTCTACACGGTCGTCGGTGAGTTCACCGCATGATCATCACAGGGCGGGCAGGCCGGGCGATACACCCGGACTGCCCGCCTACAGGCCCCGCGCCGACCTCAACGCCCGATTCCACGGACGCTCGACAGCATTCTGGGCCAGTAGAGGTATCAGGCCGCCCGACGGATCGGCCCGAGCCAGGGCTCGAAACCGTCCTCGAACACCTCCCAGTACTGACCTCGGTCGGCCAGTTCGGCGTCGGTCAGCAGGCAGGCCTGGAAGGCCGCGGCGAGCGCGTCCCGGCCGTCGTCAAGTCCGACCACGACGATCCGGGTCAGCGGCTCCTCGCCGCCCCAGACCTCGTCGTGGCTGCCGATGCTCACCTGGCCGCCGGCGCCGTCCCAGACGCAGACCTGGTGGGGTCGGGTGGGCAGCCAGAAGCAGCCGCGGGAGCGGTGCGGACCGCCGCCGAGCAGCTGGACGAACTGCTGTAGCCGTCCGGGGTGCAGCGGACGGTCGGACCGCACGTCCAGCACCCAGGCGGCACCCTCCGCCGGACGGCAGCTGGCCCGCGGCGGACGTCGGCCACCCAGGCATCGCTCACCTCGCAGTCGTGGACGCCGGCCGCCAGCGCGGCGGCGTCGAGGCTCACCACCGAGTCGACGAAGCTCGCTCCAGGACGCATCAGGACCGACAACAGATCGCGGGTCTCGTCCTCGACTGGCTGGGAGGCGAACACCAGGTCGGCGTACTCGACCATCCCGCACAGCGTCTCGGCGAGACCCCGTCCGTCGTCGGCCCGCACCGGCAGGTCGAGTTCGGTGAGCAGTTCATCGGCCAGCAGGTCGTCGCCGAGCGAGACCGCGTCCACCGCCGCCACTACCGCGGCGACCCGGACGTGGGGCAGCTCGGCGGGCATCCAGGCGGCGACCCGGCAGACCTGACTGGCGGTGGCCGTGGCCGGCAGTTGGGCGACGATCGCGGTCCAGCGTCCGGACGCGGCCAGTCGCTCCAGGGTCGGCACCACGTCCTCGCGGATGGCGCAGGTCACGCAGGCGTGCTCGAGCTCCAGTTCCTCGCGCTCGACGACGCCGGAGATGTCCGACACGGTGCGGATCAGCACGTCCCGGGACGGATCAAGATCGTGCCGGACGGCCACCGCGCTGGGCAGATCCCAGCCCAGGGCGGAGGAGGCCACCGCCATGGTGTCGGCGTCCACCCCGCAGACCAGGATGACCGGGACGCGACCGACGCTGAACCCGGTCATCCCTGCCGGGCCTTCATTCGCGGGTTGCGCTTGTTGATCACGAAGGTGCGGCCGCGGCGACGGACGATCTGGGCGCCGGGGACCTTCTTCAGCGCGCGCAGCGAGTTGCGGACCTTCATGCCTGCTTCCCCTTCTTTCCGTAGCGGCGCTGGAAGCGCTCGACCCGTCCCTCGCTGTCCAGGACGCGGGCGCGACCGGTCCAGAACGGATGGCTGGCGCTGGAGATCTCGACGTCGATCAGCGGGTAGGTCTGGCCCTGGTACTCGATCTCGCCGGTGGCGGCCGCGGTCGAGCGGGTGAGGATGACCAGGTCGGCCGATTTGTCGCGGAAGACGACCGGACGGTAGGCGGGGATGCTGTGCTTCATGACTCCTGCTATCTTTACTGCGAACGATTCTCAATATTATCACGAGGAGTCAGGGGTGTCCCGCATCTGCCAGGTGACCGGAGCCCGGCCAGGGTTCGGCAACAACGTCTCCCACTCCCACCGGCGCACCCGACGGCGGTGGAATGTCAATGTCCAGGCCAAGCGCTACTGGGTGCCGTCCCTGGGGCGAGCGGTGACCCTGACGGTCAGCGCCCGAGGCATCAAGACCATCGACCAACGCGGGATCGACGCGGTGGTGCGGGAGCTGCTCGCCCAGGGGGTGCGGCTCTGATGGCGTCCAAGGGCAAGGAGAACCGGCCGATCGTCAAGCTGCGCTCCACCGCCGGCACCGGCTACACCTACGTCACCCGGAAGAACCGCCGCAACGATCCCGAGCGGCTCACGCTGCGCAAGTTCGACCCGATCGTCCGCCGCCACGTCGAGTTCAAGGAGTCCCGCTGATGGCCAAGCGTTCCAAGATCGTCGCCAACGAACGTCGCAAGGCGACCGTCGCCCGCTATGCCGGACGCCGGGCCGAACTGCGCGAGTCGATCCGCACCGCCGCGACCCCCGAGGAGCGGGAGGCCGCCCAG